>CBFHND010000005.1:0-198225 GCA_965657085.1 uncultured Paracoccaceae bacterium | reverse complement strand
GTGTCTCAGTCCCAGTGTTGCTGATCATCCTCTAAAACCAGCTATAGATCGTAGACTTGGTAGGCCGTTACCCCACCAACTATCTAATCTAACGCGGGCCGATCCTTCTCCGATAAATCTTTCCCCCGAAGGGCGTATACGGTATTACTCTTCGTTTCCAAAGGCTATTCCGTAGAGAAGGGCACGTTCCCACGCGTTACTAACCCGTCCGCCGCTCGCCCCGAAGGGTGCGCTCGACTTGCATGTGTTAGGCCTGCCGCCAGCGTTCGTTCTGAGCCAGGATCAAACTCTCAAGTTGAAAAGCTATTGCTAGCTTATCCTTGACGTTCGAACCTCTGCACATCGTCCCAACCGGCAAGGCTGGGACAGTCTCTGTTTGTTGTGCTTCAGGTTTTCATTAGAAAACAAGAAACCGTCCAAACAGTGAAGCTGACACTGGTCATCGGGTCGAAACCCTACCAGCGCGATATACAGACGTTGATCCATCGAAATGAACCAAACCGCCCACATATCTCTTCAGATATTATCAATTTCAAAGAGCGTAGAGACAAAATTGACTGAGATGCGCCGTAACTTCTTGGCGCGCCCCGCCTGTATTATCTCTGTTTTTAGTCTTGCGTCTCGTTGCCGTGTGGCCCGTTTGGCGCCCCGTTGGTGCATCTCTGCGCCGCCGGTGAGGGGGGTTCTACGGTTAGTGGCGGGTACCCGCAACCCCTTTTTTGAGGAAACTGCGTTTTTTTTGGAATTTCCCATTTTTCGTATGAAAAACAGTGTCTTATTGCCGAATATTTCACGGACCCTGGGTCAAATCGGAAGAAAATTGCGCAGGGGTTTAGCGGTATCAGCTCCGAAGAACCCCATATGTTGAGTTATCCACAAAGCTTTCCCCAAGACTCACCCATCGCAAGCGTGGATTCACCCCGATTCAGGATGATGAATCGCATACCTGCGCCTGTGAATCGCTTGTTCGACTCGATTCACCTGTCGAAAATTCCGGATTTGGGGCCGATTCCTACAATGTGTCTGAGTGGTGCGGGCAATGAACCGCCTCGTATCGGGCGATTCAGGGCTCAGGCTGTCTGTTTTCTACGCGATCCACGAACGCGCAGGGAAAGCAGGCCCAGAATCACGACCAGATAGGCCAGTGGCTCGATCTGAAATCCCTTTGCCAGCCACACGTAGTGAATCGCCCCCAGGATTCCGGCCACATAGGTCAGCTTGTGCAGCTTGCGCCAGGCCGGCCCCAGCTTGCGCACCGACCAGTTGTTTGAAGTCACAGCAAGGGGGATCATCAGGGCAAAGGCTGCCATGCCAATGGTGATATACGGACGCTTGAGGATATCCGCCCAGATCTGGCTCCAGATCTGAACATCCAGAAACAGCCAGACCGACAGATGCAGAACCACATATGTAAAGGCCAACAATCCAATCGCGCGCCGGAACTTGATAAGGTTCAGGCCAATGTGCTGGCGCAGAGGTGTCACGGCCAAACCGATGACAAGAAGCTGCAAGGCGATCTCGCCCAATTCATGTTCGAGCGCCTTGATCGGTTCGCGCCCCAACCCACCGGTCAGAGCGAGATACAGCAACCACGGAACCGGCAATAAGTATACTATATGTACAGCCCATGTTGGGACACGCCGAAACAGGGTGTTCAACCGATCGATCATGGAGCCTCCGCAATTGTCACAATGGACGTTTTCCATGTCGGAAATCGAACCAGCATTATTCCCAACAACTCCACGCCGGGATCAGAAGGATTTGCTGAGGTCCATGCCCGCATAGAGACCGGCCACTTCTTCTTCATAGCCATTGAACATCAATGTCGGGATCCGCTTGGCAAAAAGCCCGCCGCCGATCTGGCGCTCGCTGGCCTGGCTCCAGCGTGGATGGCTCACTTCGGGGTTCACATTGCTATAGAACCCGTACTCGCGCGCGTTGGCCTTGTTCCAGCTGGTTGGCGGTTCCTTGTCGGTCAGGGTGATCCGCACCACCGACTTAATTGACTTGAACCCGTATTTCCACGGCACAACCAACCGCAGCGGTGCGCCGTTCTGGTTGGGGATGTCCTTGCCGTAGATGCCTGTGGCCATCATCGTCAGCGGATGCATGGCCTCGTCCAGCCGAAGACCTTCGACATAGGGCCAGTCCAACACCGGGTAGCGCACGCCCGGCATCTCGTCCGGACGCAGGGCCGTTTCCAGCGCCACATATTTTGCGCCCGACTGTACACCTGCCATGTTCAGAAGGTCGGCCAGTTCAAAGCCGTTCCATGGGATCACCATGCTCCACGCTTCAACACAGCGGAATCGGTAAATCCGCTCTTCGATGGTCATCGCTTTCATGATGTCCTCGAAGGCGTAGTCGCCGGGCTTGTCGACAAGGCCGTCAATCTTCACCGTCCAGGGGCTGGTGGTCAGGGCATCGGCATAGCGCGCGGGGTCTTCCTTGCCGGTGCCGAACTCATAGTAGTTGTTGTATTGCGTGATGTCTTCCCAAGGGTTGGGCTCCAACGCCTCCTGGGCCTGAACCGCGCCTGACATGCCAACCAGCCCAAGACCGGCTGCACCCGCCATAAGCTGACGCCGGTTCAAGAACGCGGCCTCCGATGTCACGTCACGGTCGGTCAGCGTATTCTTCCAGCGGTTGGCCATATTGGTGCTCCTTGATCGGTTTTTTTGCCTTATGCCTTAGATTTGGGAGGCTTTCATGCAATTCCCATGCAGATCACGCGAAGTTTGGGCATCTGTAACAATGCCGGGCCTGACGAAATGCGAAACTTTCCGCCCAATATCTTAGACAGACGATTACTTACCACGGCAATCCTGCATGAATTGGGGCGACACCGCTTGAGGCTGCCGCTGTCCTTTTCTCAGGTGGTTTGGGCGCTTGGATAGATACGGTTCATCGGAACGGACCTGCCGTTGTCCTGCATGATCCGCACGTGCCGCCGCCGCAACAGCCTCGGTTCTGCCACGCCAACCGAATGCGCGATGGTTTCAACCTCGTGCTTGATCTCCTCGGCATAGCGGGCCACGCGCACTTCCTTGTCACCGACAACCAGACCCTTTTGAAATCTCGGGTCATGGGTGGTGATGCCCGTCGGGCAGGTGTTCTTGTTGCACTTGAGCGCCTGGATGCAGCCAAGGCTGAACATGAAACCGCGCGCCGAGGTCACGAAATCCGCGCCCGCCGCCAAGGCCCAGGCGATATCGCCGGGATTGACCAGCTTGCCGCTGGCAACGATGCGGATGCGGTCCTTCAACCCGGCGGCATCGCGCAAATCCGTGACCAATGGCAGCGCCTCGCGGACCGACATGCCGACCAGATCAATCAGGGGCATGGGTGCGGCACCTGTGCCGCCCTCGCCACCATCCACGGTGATGAAGTCCGGGGCAGTGTCCGCTCCGCGTCGCACAATCGTGTCCATCAGGTCCTGAAACGGCTCCTCGGCTCCCACCACGGTCTTGATGCCGACGGGCTTGCCCGTCACCTCGCGGATGTGAACGATCAGGTCCAACAAATCGTCCCAATCATCCACTTCCGAATGGCGGTTTGGGGAAATGCCGTCCTGCCCAACCTCCAGCCCGCGAATGGCGGCAATTTCTGCGTTTACCTTTTCACCGGGCAGGATGCCGCCTTTGCCGGGCTTGGCCCCTTGCGCCAGCTTCAATTCGAACATGCGGACCGACTGATGGGCCGCGACCTCGCGCAGCTTGTCATCGCTCAGATGGCCATCCTTGTCGCGCACCCCGAACTTGGCCGTGCCGATCTGGAACACCACATCGCAGCCCCCTTCGAGGTGAAAGGGGCTGAGCCCACCCTCGCCCGTGTTCAGCCAGATGCCTGCACGTTTCGCGCCTCGGCTCAGCGCGCGCACAGCGGGTTTGGAAATCGCGCCATAGCTCATGCCGGAGATGTTGAAGAACGACCTGGCCGTAAACGGCATCCGCGCGCCCGCACCGATCACCATCGGTTCGGAACTGGCGAACTGATTGTCGAGCGGTGGGAAGGCCGCGTTCACGAAGATCGGTGTGCCCACCACGTTGAGGTTGCGCGTTGATCCAAACGCCACCGTGTTGCCATGGCCCTCGCCTGCCCGCTTCACCCATTCGCGCTGCGCCCGGTTAAAGGGCAACTCTTCACGGTCCATGGCAAAGAAATACTGCCGAAAGAATTCGCCCAAGGTCGAAAAGATGTGCCTGAACCGCCCAATCACAGGATAGTTGCGGCGGATGGCATCATGCGTCTGGAACCGGTCGATGACGAAGAACACCAGCGCCACAAAGGCGGCCAATCCGACCACGCCGACAAAGACGTAGGCCAGAAACTCCAGCACGGTCATCGTAAAGCCCATGGGTCATCCCTTTCAAAATTTCTGCGCCAGTGTGTGAACACCACGCTCAATGTGCAAGGGGCCACGGACCATGCGGCGCTGGGCGACATTGCCAGAGGACGGGTATTCCAATGATAATCGTTCCCGGAGGATGTTGCGCCAATCGGCGACACCCCCGGAAGCCGTGAAAGGAACCACATGAAATACCTCGTTGCCGCCGCCCTTTGCCTGGCCACCGCCGCACATGCTGCCGATGATATGGTCACTTACGAAACCACAGACAGCTTCGACGACGTGATCTTTGGCGTCGAAAGTGCGATCCTCGATCAGGGTCTCGTGATCGACAGCACCAGCCACGTGGGTGCCATGCTGGAGCGCACCCGCGCCGACACCGGATCGGACGTTGTCCTGTTCGAGGCGGCAGATGTCTTTTCGTTCTGTTCGGCCACCCTGTCGCGCAAGGTGATGGAAGCAGACCCCATGAACATCCGGTTCTGCCCCTATGACATCTTCGTCATGGTGGATGCGTCAAACCCCGATGTGACCATCGTGGGCTACCGCACCTTCCCCGAAGGACCGATGCAAGAAGTTCAGGCCCTGCTGGACTCCATCGCGCGCGAGGCGCTGGGACTGGATTGACCGTTCGGCGCACAATCCTTCGAATTTGATTTGAACTGTTGCTGATCCGGTGACAGCGCCCTCCCGCACTGCGGGAGACTGCCTTATTTCTGCCCGGTTTCGGACGATTTTCGCACACATTCCAATATCTTCCGTGCTAGCATCCCCCTCGGACCACCTGCCAGTGGCCCGATTATCAGCTGCCGCTGTTTTGACCTGGGGAAGAATTAATGCCGACAACTTATACTGAAACCACGGAGTTTCCGATTGGGCCCGATGGCCCGCAAACCGACTCGTTCAACGGCGGCCTGCCCATAGACATCGCTTTGGGCGATTCTCTTGTGGGCAACGTGGGCGTGCCCTATTCTTCCGCCCCGGACAGTTCGGACTCGGCCCAGATTTCCGTGATCGCGGGGCTGACCTACACCTTCACCGTGGCGCTCGACAACACGGGCAACAGCCCCGTCACCGCCTCCATCGCGGGGACCACGCAGGCAACCCCGATCGGAACGCCCGGCACCAGCACACTGACCCTCACCTTCACCGCGACAACCACGGGGCTTGAAACCTTTTCGATCAATTCGGGGACAAGCACAGCCTACAACGTCACCCTGTCCGCCATCATCTATCCCGATCCCACCGAAGGCGATGATTTCATCGTCGGCAACATGACCTCCGACCGGGTCGACCTTCTGGGCGGCAACGATACCTACAGCGCGCTTGGCGGATCTGACGTGGTTCAAGGCGGCGCGGGCAACGACATGATCGACGGTGGGTGCGGCAACGACAAGCTGTCGGGCGATGATGGCAACGACACTCTGATCGGCGGCAATGGGCGCGACACCCTGCACGGTGGGGCCGACAACGACGTTTTGAATGGCGGCAACCAAGAGGACGTTCTGAACGGTGGTCTGGGTGATGACACCCTAATCGGCGACAAGGGCGATGACACGATCGATGGCGGCGACGGTGCCGACGAAATTTCAGGTGGCGCAGGTCGCGACAGCCTGACCGGTGGCGCGGGCGCAGATGTGTTCCGTTTCACGTCGGACCTTGGCAACGACACGATAACCGATTTCACATTTGGCGAGGACCTTCTGGACGTTTCCAAGCTGAACATCTGGGACATCTCCCAGCTGATCTTCATTCAGATCGGGCCCGATGTGCGCATCATCTTCTCTGAAGATCGGTCGATCCAGATCGCAAATGCGAGCAGGGCCGACTTCTCCAACGCAGACTTCATCCTAAAAGATGCCCCGGACATGACGCCCACCGAGGGCGGCGACAACCTGACCGGGACATCCGATGCGGATTTCTTTGATCTGGGTGGCGGCAGCGACAAGATTTTGGCGCTGGATGGCAACGACACCATCCTTGGCGGTACTGGCAAGGATTCGATCACGGCCGGTCGCGGAGATGACAGCATTGATGGCGGGTCTGGCGCTGACAAGCTCTTTGGTGGCAACGGCAAGGACACGCTGTTGGGCGGGGCCGACAACGATCTGCTGATGGGCGGCGCGGGCGATGACTTCCTCAACGGCGGCAACAAGAATGACCGCTTGTTCGGACAGGGCGGCAACGACACGATCTTCGGCGACAATGGTGCCGACAAAATCTATGGCGGCAACAAGGACGACCTGATTGATGGCGGTGACGGCAAGGACACGATCGAAGGCGGCAACGGCAACGACACGATCTATGGCGGCGGCCACCACGACCTGCTGACCGGCGGGGCGGATGCGGACATCTTCGTCTTCGATGACCGGATGCGCGACGACACGGTGACCGATTTCACCGATGGCGAAGACCTGCTGGACATGTCCGCATGGGGCTTCACCGACATCTCGCAAATCGCCTTCGTGCAGCAAGGCGCGGATGTGTTCGTGCAGTTCACGACCCGCGACAGCCTGCTGTTGCAGAACGTCAATCTGGCCGATCTGGACAACAGCGACTTCATCTTTGCGCTAACGCCCGTCGATCCCTTCCCGCCCATCGAACTGGGCTGACACCCAAAGACAAAGGGCGCCCGATGAGGCGCCCTTTTTCGTGTGTGGTGGGATTAATGCAGAACCGCGTCGTCCGGCTTGGGCCGGTTTGACGCGCTGACCCGATCCCCGATCCGCAGGCCATCCGGCCCTGCCGTCACGGTGATCACGTCGCCGTCCTTCACATCCCCGGCCAACAGCATTTCTGCCAGCGGGTTCTGCAAGGCGTTCTGAATGACCCGCTTCAGGGGACGCGCGCCGAACACCGGGTCATAGCCTTCGTCGGCCAGCCATGTGCGGGCCTCCTGATCCAGTTCCAGCGTGATCTTGCGCGCCGCCAGACGGGCCAGCAACCGCTCCATCTGGATGTCCACGATGCCATCCATGTTGTCGCGGCTGAGCCGGTCAAAGATGATGGTTTCATCCAGACGGTTCAGGAACTCGGGCCGGAAATGCGCCCGCACCGCGTCCATCACATCGCGCTTGGCATCGCTGGCATCCGCACCATCGGGCAACTGGCTCAGCGCCTGTGCGCCAAGGTTGCTGGTCAGGATGATCAGCGTCTGCTTGAAATCGACCGTGCGCCCCTGACCGTCGGTCAGGACACCATCGTCCAGCACCTGCAACAGCACGTTGAACACATCCGGATGCGCCTTTTCGACTTCGTCGAACAGCACCACTTGGTAAGGACGACGCCGCACCGCTTCGGTCAATGCACCGCCTTCGTCATAGCCGACATAGCCCGGAGGCGCGCCGATCAGACGGGCGACCGAGTGTTTCTCCATGTACTCGGACATGTCGATCCGCACCATGGCGCTATCGTCGTCGAACAGGAAGTCCGCGACCGCCTTGGTCAGTTCGGTCTTGCCCACGCCGGTTGGCCCAAGGAAGAGGAACGACCCAAGCGGGCGGTTCTCGTCATTAAGGCCCGCGCGCGCACGACGCACCGCGTTGGACACGGCACGCACCGCGTTATCCTGACCGATCACACGGGCGTGCAACTGGTCTTCCATGCGCAACAGCTTTTCGCGGTCGCCTTCCAGCATTTTCGAAGTGGGAATACCCGTCCAGCGTTCGACCACGCTTGCGATCTGCTCGGGACGCACGGCCTCGGCCACCATCGCGGCTTCGGCGTCGGCCCCTTCGGCCTCACCGATCTTGCGCTCCAGATCCGGGATCACGCCATAGGACAGCTCCCCCGCCTTGGCCAGATTGCCCTCGCGCTTGGCAATGTCCAACTCGGCCCGCGCGCGGTCCAGCTGTTCCTTCATGTCGCGCGCACCGGCAAGCTGATCGCGCTCCGACTGCCACTTGGCCGTCATCTGCGACGACTGCTCCTGCAAGTCGGCCAGATCCTTTTCGAGGGTCTCCAGCCGGTCTTTGCTGGCCGCGTCATCCTCAAGGCGCAGCGCCTCGACCTCGATCTGCATTTGCAGGATCTGACGGTCCAGCGCATCCAGTTCCTCGGGCTTGCTGTCGACTTCCATGCGCAAACGGCTGGCCGCCTCGTCCACAAGGTCAATCGCCTTGTCCGGCAGGAAACGGTCGGTGATATAGCGATGGCTCAGAGTGGCCGCCGCGACCAGGGCACTGTCCGACACCCGCACGCCGTGGTGGAGCTCGTACTTTTCCTTGATGCCCCGCAGGATCGAAATCGTGTCTTCGACGGTGGGTTCGGCAATCATCACGGGCTGGAACCGACGGGCAAGCGCCGCGTCCTTTTCCACGTACTTGCGATATTCATCCAGGGTGGTCGCCCCGACACAGTGCAATTCACCCCGCGCCAGCGCCGGTTTGATCAGGTTGGCCGCGTCCATCGCACCATCTGTCTTGCCTGCACCGACCAGCGTGTGCATCTCGTCGATGAACAGGATGATCTCGCCCGCGGCATCGGTCACTTCGGTCAGAACCGCCTTGAGGCGCTCTTCGAACTCACCGCGGTATTTAGCCCCAGCGATCAGCGCACCCATGTCCAACGCCAAAAGCTTCTTGTTGCGCAGGGATTCAGGTACGTCGCCGTTGATGATGCGCAGGGCAAGACCCTCGGCAATCGCGGTCTTACCCACGCCGGGTTCACCGATCAGAACCGGGTTGTTCTTGGTCCGGCGGGACAGCACCTGCATTGCACGGCGAATTTCCTCGTCGCGGCCAATGATCGGGTCGATCTTGCCCTGTTCGGCGCGCTCGGTCAGATCCAGCGCATATTTCTTCAGGGCATCATAGCCCTCCTCGGCGCTGGCTGTGTCGGCGGTGCGCCCCTTGCGGATGTCATTGATCGCGGAATTCAGACCCTGAGCGGTCACCTTGCCGGCCTCCAGAGCATCCTTTGCACCGGATTTGACCATACACAGCGCCATCAGGACGCGCTCGACCGGTACAAAACTGTCCCCGGCCTTCTTGGCCAATGCTTCGGCTTCGGCCAGAACCTTGGCCGTTGTTCCATCCAGATAGACCTGTGCGTCACCTGACACCTGCGGCATCTTGCCCATAGCGGTGCCCAAGGCTTGCATGACCCGCGCCGGATCACCGCCCGCGCGGCTGATCAGGTTGCTGGCAAGCCCCTGTTCGTCGTCCATCAATGCTTTGAGAATGTGCTCGGGGGCCAAACGCTGATGGCTTTCCCGTGTGGCGATCGTCCGCGCTGCCTGCACAAAGCCGCGCGACCGCTCCGTGAACTTCGACAAGTCCATGGCTGTCTCCTTTTTCCAAGCGCCCTTTGTCGTGTCGCGCCTGACTGCAGCACGCGAATATGTGGGCCTTGCAAAGAATTTGGGCAATCTCCTGCCCATGTTCAAGAGGTTGTGAGCATAAGTCTTCCCAAGGGGGAAAAGGCCGGCGCGTTTCCCTTGGGTTTTCATCAAAGCACCTGCCAAGACACCGCTATGTTTTTTGAGGTCGAGAAAATGCGCGTGCGAGCGGTGCAGTTCGAAAGTGAGGATTTCGGATGTGAGTCCGCTCCTGCACGTGCATTGGTTGTTTTGACCACAGACATGGGGCGTTGCGCCCTAGTCTGCACAAGCAACTTGCCGCCCGATGCCTCCGCGACGGACCACCGTTTGGCATGGTTGCGCGATGCGGTGCGTCAGCAAGAGCGGATGCCAGAAATGCGCAGCACGGGCGAACGGCTGGAGCTCCCAGATGATGTTTTGGCAGAAAGCGGACTCACCAAACTGTGACTCCCGAAAAGGGTGCCAAAATCTTCAAATCGGGAAGGGCACACCCCACTTCGTGCGTCAGAGCAGACAAACAGGTGGAAAATGAAAACCTATCCCGTTCAGTTGAGTGACGTCATCTACAACGCAACCTCGCAGAATTTCGAGGCCCTCGTGACAGTGCATGCGCCGCGTGGACCGCGCAAATACGCGTGTGCGATCAACGCCCCCATCAACATGTCCTATGCCGATGCCGCATCGGGCCTCGCCACGCAGGCGCTGCGTCGGCATGCCGGTCGGGGTGGTTTGTCATCTTGGCGCAACCTCGTGGCAGCACAAGCACGCACACGGCGGAAGGCGCAAAAACCCAAGCGCCGCTTGGACCCATTTGCGCTGCTGCGCCAACTTGCCGCCTGACCTTATTGCGGTTGCCCTGACCTGCGCCCGTCTGTCCCGGCGCGTTGAAGTGCACTTGCCATTCCAGAGACACGTGCCTGCCTGCAAACGTCTCTGATGACTAGGCCGGATGTGCCACTGGCCGTCCGGGCCTTTTTCATCCCTGCATCGTGTCGCGGTTCACGGCACCACTGGCTGCGAAGAATGTCGCGTTCCCCCTGTTGGCAAACTGGTAAAACCCTTGAAGGTGCGGTCCCGCCACACCTGCGACTTGCCGCCTCAGCCGTTTTTGGATAGGCCGCCATCACCTACTCCCTGTCCCCCAAGCCGGAGCTGCGCTCATGTCTTCCCAAACCTCGCCCAACGACCGCCTGATCGTCGCACTTGATGTACCAAACGCGGTGGCTGGCCTCGAACTGGCAGAGCGTCTTGGCGACGCTGTGACCTTCTACAAGATCGGGTTGGGGATGCTGACGGGTGGCGGTCTGGCCTTGGCGAACGAGCTGAAACAGGAACAGGGCAAGCGCGTTTTTCTGGACATGAAACTGTTTGATATCGGGGCCACGGTCGAAGCAGCAGTCCGTGGGCTGGCGCAATTCGACCTCGATTTTCTGACGGTGCACGGCGATCCGCACGTGGTGCGCGCAGCCAAGGAAGGTGCGTCTGGCACGGACCTGAAAATCCTTGCCGTGACCATTTTGACATCGCTGGACCGGGATGATCTGGATGCTTGCCTGATCCGCGAGGGCGCTGTGCCTGATCTGGTACTCGACCGCGCAGGCCGAGCCTTTGATGCAGGCGCAGACGGTGTCATCGCTTCGCCACAAGAGGCGGCGATGATCCGGGGCCTTCCCGAAAGCGCAGGACGATTGATTGTAACACCGGGTGTGCGTCCGGCAGGTGCCGCTCTGGGTGACCAGAAACGCGTGGCCACACCGCATGATGCAATTGCTGATGGGGCTGATCACATCGTGGTCGGACGCCCCATCTGGCAGGCTCCGGACCCTGCACAGGCTGCGCGCGACGTCCTGGAATCACTTCCCTCTTAACGGGAAATCAGACTGCGCCAATCCCAGCACCTGTGAGATTTTTGGCACAGACCACTATATATTGATCTGGTCAGGAATTCCTTACTCGCTCAATTCGCCGCGAAGTGGTAAGTTGACGTTAGGTGATACTCCTCGACGAACCGCGTCTTCCTGAGGTTCGTCACCTCCCCCCGCTCAATTGGCGGGGGGTCTTTCGTAAAAATCCCCCTCAATTCCAGACAGATACATCGCAAGACGCTCCTGAAACTGCGGTACGGCCTTGGGGTGGGCGATGAACACCTGTGGCGACATCAGCTGCCAGAACTGGCCCTCATTCCCAAGCCGGATCAGGTGTTCAGCGCTGTCTGGCAGGTGGCCTGCAAAGAACCATTTGGCGCCGCTGTCTTCATCGAACCGCTTTCCCCAGACCACGGCCTCGGGCGGAACGAGCACGTTCAACTCCTCACGCGTCTCGCGCAATGCACATTCCAACGCGCTTTCGGCACCCTCGCGGCCACCGCCCGGAAAATCAAGATAATCGGGCCAAGGGATGCCCTGAATATCGTCGCGCCGGATCACAGCCAACCGGGTGCCGATAAACAGCGCCAGCTTGGCCCCGTGGAACGGCATGTTCATTGTCCCTGCTCCCCGCTAGACTGGGCGCACCCTACCACAAATCTGTGCCTCATGCCCGCTCTTTGCCGCGATTGCCTGACCGATTTCGAAGCTGCCAAAAGGTGCCCAGCCTGCGGCAGCCCGCGTATCGTAGCGCATCCCGAACTGATGCAACTGTCCATCGCGCACATGGATTGCGACGCCTTTTACGCATCCGTGGAAAAGCGTGATGACCCCAGTCTTCAGGACAAGCCCGTGATCATCGGGGGCGGGCATCGCGGGGTTGTCTCGACCGCTTGTTATGTGGCGCGTATCCGTGGCGTACGTTCGGCCATGCCGATGTTCCAGGCGCTGAAGCTTTGCCCCGAAGCGGTGATCATAAGGCCGCGCATGGACGCCTATGTTGAAGCCTCGCGCGCCATCCGCGCGATGATGGAAGACCTCACACCCGCCATCCAACCCTTGTCGCTGGATGAGGCCTTCATGGACCTCACCGGCACCGAACGCCTGCACGGGGCGCCACCAGCGGTGATGCTGGCACGCTTGATCAAACGGATGCGCGATGAGCTGGGGCTGACCGGGTCCATCGGCCTGAGCCACAATAAATTCCTGGCCAAGATCGCCTCGGACCTCGACAAGCCGCATGGGTTCTCGGTGATCGGGCAAGCCGAGACGGCGGTGTTTCTGCACGACAAGCCCGTGCGCATGATCTGGGGCGTGGGTCAGGCCACTCAGGCGCACCTGGACAAGGCGGGCATTCGCACCTTTTCCGATCTGCTGCGCTGGGACAAGGTGGATCTGGTGGCCCGCTTCGGCAGTATGGGCGACCGCCTCTATCACTTGGCGCGCGGAGAGGACGCGCGCCGGGTCTCCGCCCATGAGCCGATGAAATCCATAAGCAACGAAACCACCTTTTCCGAGGACACCTCGAACCCCGACATCCTCGACGGCCACCTGTGGCGTATGGCTGAAAAAGTATCGGACCGGGCCAAGGCCAAGGACCTGGCTGGACGCGTCGTGACGCTCAAGCTCAAGCGCGCGGATCACTCAAGTCTGACGCGCCGCGTGTCCCTGCGCAGCCCGACACAACTGGCCGACACGATCTACCGTACCGCCCGCGCCCTTTTCGATCAGGTCGGCGATCAAGGACCCTACCGCCTTTTGGGCTGTGGTATCTCTGATCTTAAAGAAGCCGATGTCGCCGATCTTTCAGGCGACCTTCTGGACCCCGACGCCGGAAAACGCAGCAAGGCCGAACGCGCCACCGACGCCATCCGCGACAAGTTCGGCACCGACGCGATCCTGAAGGGCCGCGCCCTGCGCTAACCCCTTCTTTGGGTCAAAATACTTCGGGGGAGTCCGCAGGACGGGGGCAGAGCCCCCTAAAGCATCACGCGGCGCGGCACGCGCCTCCGCCAGATTACTCGAAGCCCACGAACCGTGCCGCGTTTTCCACTGGCCGGCGCCGCGATTTGACACCGTTGGCCGAAAACGCATCATCAGGCCATCCCAGCGCCACGCAGGTCAGGATCACCTGGTCATCGGGAATTTGCGCATGTTCCCGCACCACCGGGCTTTGCATGATGCCTTGTCCGTTGATGACAGCGCCCAAGCCCCGGCTCCACGCAGCCAGAACCAGCCCGTAGGTCACCGCCCCAAGGTCGAAATGCGCGATGGTGCCGCGTTCTTCCAGTGATTTGTCGAAACAGACCACCACCGAAACCGGCGCGTCGAACTGGCGAAATCCACGCATGACCCAATCTTGCCGCATCTCCTTGTCATCACGTTTGATCCCCATCGCTTCAAAAAGCTGAATGGCGATCTCGATCTGCCGCTCGCGGTGAACGCCGTCGTATTGCCCGTGATCCGATATTTCGCGCTGCGGTGGAACGCCCGCCAGCATACGCTCTGAATTGCCCTTGCGAACCGCTTCCAGCGGAGCGCCCGTCAGAACATGCAGATGCCAGGGTTGGGTGTTCATCGATGACGGTGCCCGGTTGGCCAGCGCTATGATCTCTTCCAAAAGCGCCTGCGGCACCGGATCGGGTTTGAAGCCCCGAATACTGCGCCGTTCCAACATTGCCTGATCGAGGTCCATAGCCACCGCTCCCTGATTGCTCAGTCCAACGCTACCCATCTGGCTTGCGGATGAAACAGGAACCCGACGTCAGAACCGGCGATCACTCCGCCGCCAAGGGCATTCGGCCCTGACCGATGGTTGCAACCTCCGCCACAACGGCACGCAATGCGGTGCGCACGGCTTCGAAATCGCCGTTGGGCCGGATCAACGCCTCGTTCATGTAAAGCGAGCGGTCAATCTCGACCTGAACGGCATGTTGTCCCCGGCTGGGGCGGCCATAGGCCTGGGTGATGTAGGCCCCGGCAAAGGGCGCATTGCGCGTCACCACGAACCCCGCCGCGGCAAAGGCGGCCTCGATCCGGTCCATCACTTCCCCGCCCGCCGCCGCACCAAAGCGGTCACCCAGCACCACGTCAGGTCTGCGCATGCCACCACGCGCAACCCCGTCCATCGCCTCGTGTGGCATCGAATGACAATCAATCAAAACGGCCTGACCATGCCTCATATTCGCATCGTCCAACAGCTTCTGCATCATCTGGTGATAGGGACGCCAATAAAGCTCAATCCGCCGGTCCACCTCTTCACGGCTGAGCTTGCCGCGATAGATTGCCCGTCCGTTCGCAACCACGCGCGGGATCACACCCAACCCCGACGCAATCCGCGGGTTGTGTCCGTGGCGGCGCACGCCTTCGATCAACGCCGGGTCCAGTTCGTCACAGCTTCGGTTCAGATCGACAAAGGCACGCGGCGCACCCGCCATAAGGAAACTGGCACCGAATTGCGGCGCGCAATCAAACAGTTTGTCCACGAATGCATCTTCGGAAGACCGCACCTGATGCTCGTCCAACATCGTGTGCCGCAAAAAGGACCACGGATAGTCACGCCCACTGTGCGGCGATGCAAAGACAACACAGGATGTGTGCTTGTCCGGGTGCAAAACATCATACGCGAGCTTGGGCATGGCCACTCCTTTCGCACCAACATAGCGCAACAAAAGGCAAAGCCAAAAGCCCTTGATCCTGCCTCCGACTCCTTTTATACGCCCCCTACCGGCGCGGAATCTCGCGCCCCTTTTTTCGTGGGGCAACGGGTTTCAAGGCGGCCAGAGTGGGCGATTAGCTCAGCGGTAGAGCACTTCGTTGACATCGAAGGGGTCACAAGTTCGATCCTTGTATCGCCCACCACTCAATTCACTGTTCGGATTTCGATCCGGACACCCGCAACCCCGGCGCTGCTTCGCGCCATGAAACATGAGGAAGAAGCGCCATGAAGGTACGCAACTCGCTCCGTTCGCTGAAAAACCGGCACCGTGATTGCCGCGTTGTGCGTCGCAAGGGCCGCGTTTACGTGATCAACAAAACGCAGCGCCGGTTCAAAGCCCGCCAAGGCTGAACCGCAGGCTCACCGCTTACGAAAGGCCGCCCCTCGGGGCGGCTTTTTGCATTCCGGCATCTGCCTCCCAGGTCGGCGCCTGACAAACCATGCCTTCACCCCTGCGTCTCTTGCTTGTATGGCTGTACCATTGCCACCATCGCAGGATCCGGCCATGCGCAGCCCCTCATTCTCGACATCGACCCGGGGTGCGTTTTTTGGCCTTTTGGCCTTTGCCGTGTTTTCACTGCATGACGTGATCATCAAATCGCTTTCGGGCAGCTACACGCCGTTCCAGATCGTGTTCTTCACTTCCCTCTTCAGCTTTCCGGTGCTCACGCTGGTGCTGATCCGCGACCCGCAACCCGACACCCTGCGCCCGCGTCATCCATGGTGGCTGGCCTTGCGCAGTCTCGCCAGCGTCGGCTCGGGGTTGTGCGTCTTCTATGCCTTGGGGGAACTCCCGTTGGCGCAGGTCTATTCCTTCATCTTCGCAGCCCCTCTTCTGATCACAGTGCTGGCCATCCCGATCCTTGGCGAAACCGTACGACTGCGCCGGGGTCTGGCTGTGGTCGTCGGCCTTGTCGGTGTGCTTGTTGTTCTGCAACCGGGCGCCGAGCCGCTGACCGGCGGCCATATCGCAGCCCTTGTCGCGGCCTTTGCCGGTGCGCTTGTGTCCATCGTGGTGCGCAAGATCGGGCGCGAGGAACGCGGGGTGGTGATGATCCTCTACCCGATCATGACAAACCTGATCCTGACCGCCTGCATGATGCCCTTTGTCTATGTGCCGGTGCCGCTGGCCGATCTGGGCCTGCTGATGGTCGACGCGGTGCTGGTGCTGTCCGCCATGGGCCTGCTGGTTGCGGCCTACACCCGTGCGGATGCGATCATCGTGGCCCCGATGCAGTACTCCCAGATCATCTGGGCCACTCTGTTCGGCATCTTCCTTTTCGACGAATACCCGGAACTGACCACCTACCTTGGCACGGCCATAATCGCCGCGTCCGGTCTTTATATTCTCAAGCGTGAGACAACAGGCGCTTCGACCAACACGCCGGTCTCCAAGACACGCACGCGGATCGGCAATGCCGCAGCCTTGCGGGTCGGTCACATCCTGCGCCGCCGTAGAGAGGAACCCAAATGATCAACTTGCGTCCGGCACAGGCCTCGGATGCGTCCGCCTTGGCGGCGCTGTCGATCGAGGTTTGGATGGGCACATACCTGCGCTCCGGCATTACCACCTTCTTTGCGGATTTCGCCCTGTCACACTACACGCCCGCCAAGTTCACCGCAGCCATTGAATCCCCTGACCAAAACCTTCTTGTCGCAACTGCACCAGATGGGTTTCAGGGCCTCATCGGCTTTATCCAGGTGTCTCAGAACGCACCCGGCCCCGTCGCCGGATGCTCTGATACCGAGATCCTCCACCTCTATGTTCAACCGCGCCACCATGGCAAAGGCTTGGGGTCCGCTCTCTTGCAGACGGCCCTTCCCGGGCCGGTCTGGTTGACCACCAACGCCGAGAACACCGGCGCACGCGCGTTTTACCGCGCCCACGGATTTTCCGAGATCGGCGAGACATTCTTCGAGATAGAAGACGAAAAGTATCCCAATACCGTTCTTGCCTGCCCTGCTACCTGAGCAGTTTTGCAACAGGGCATGTCCCAAGGGACGTGCAAGGCAGGATAGGCAAAATCGCGCGTGGCCCTTGCACCCACCGGGCAGGGCCATAGGTTGGTCCATGGACATCACCAAGAAAGACATCACACAATGACTGACACCTATACGCCCCCAGAGGTCTGGACCTGGGACAGCGAGAGCGGCGGCAGATTCGCCAACATCAACCGCCCGATTGCGGGACCCACCCACGACAAGGAACTGCCGGTGGGCAAGCACCCCTTGCAGCTGCACAGCCTCGCGATCCCCAACGGTGTCAAGGTCACCGTCATGCTCGAAGAGCTGTTGGCCCTCGGCCATGAAGGTGCAGAGTACGATGCCTATCTGGTCAACATCGGGGAAGGTGATCAATTCGGATCGGGCTTTGTCGAGATCAACCCCAACTCCAAGATCCCTGCGATGATGGACCGGTCAGGGGACAAGCCTGTGCGCCTGTTCGAATCCGCCTCGATCCTGTTTTATCTGGCCGAAAAGTTCGGTGAATTCCTGCCTGCGTCGGGCCCGGCCCGCGCCGAAGTGATGAACTGGGTCATGTGGCAGATGGGCAGCGCGCCCTATCTGGGCGGTGGCTTTGGCCATTTCTATGCCTATGCGCCGGAAAAGTGGGAATACCCGATCAACCGCTTTGCCATGGAAACCAAGCGTCAGCTTGACGTGCTCGAACGGCAATTGGCCGAACATCCCTTCATCGCGGGTGATGACTATACAATCGCAGATATGGCGATCTGGCCCTGGTATGGACAGCTTGTTCTGGGGCGCCTCTATGACGCGGCCAAATTCCTCGACGTGGACAGCTACACACACGTCAAAGCCTGGGCCGAGAAGATCGACGCGCGCCCGGCGGTGAAACGGGGTCGTATGGTCAACCGCGCCTTCGGCAACCCGGCCGAGCAACTGCGCGAACGCCATGATGCGTCTGACTTCGACACCCAGACATGGGACAAGATCGGCGACGACGCCTAGCCTTTCACTGGCCGGGCCCTAAATGGTCGCCCATCTCAAACAACAGGGCCCGGCCACATGAAACTCCTGACTTCCTGCGTTGCACTTGCGCTTTGCGCTTCACCCGTTCTTGCCGATCTCACGGTCAGCTTCCGCGACGGCGCTCCAAAAGATCGCTTTGTACTGGAATATACCGGCACCTGCGCGCTCGACACGGCGCTGGTCACGATTGACGTCGGGACGGCCCCCGCTGGATTGATTTTTGACACCACGGCATCGGGACAAGGGGTCAAGGTATTTCAGCCTTTCGAACTTGTGTCGGGTGCCGACCAGTTGCGCACTGTTCCCCAGATCAGGGATGGCGACACCCAGATCGCCTTGGACATCGGCCCGATGATGGCGGGGGCCAGCCTCGCGTTCACCATCGACGTGGACGACACCACAAGCACCCGCCAGATTACCGTTAACGGGTCCGAGATGGCAGGGGCGACGCTCCGCGTGGTGCACGCCGAGCAAACAGAGAGCGCCGTCTTCGACGCCTCCGGCAACGCGACACTCAAGCTCGACGGCTGCCTATCCTGAAACGTAAGGTGCGGTATACCGCACCTTACCTGCGCCCGACCTGACGACAGATCAGGATCACCGGCAACAGACCAACCGCGACGATCACAAGGCTGGGCACTGCCGCACCATCCAACCGCTCGTCACTGGCCAGGCGGTAGGCCTGCACCGCCAGAGTGTCGTAGTTGAACGGGCGCATGATCAACGTCGCGGGAAGCTCTTTCATCACATCCACAAAGACGATCAGTGCCGCCGTCAAAAGGCTGGGCGTCAGGATCGGCAGGTGCACCCTTCGCAATGTGCCCATGGGTCCCTGCCCCAGTGACCGGCTGGCCGCATCCATGTTGGCATGCACCAAGGCCTGCCCACCCTCGTAGGCGCCCAAGGCAGCCGCGAGAAACCGCACCATGTAGGCCACGATCAGCAACCAGATCGACCCGGTGATCAGCAGCCCGGTCGAGATGTCGAATTGTGCGCGCATCCACGCGTCCAGTGCGTTGTCAAAGGCCGCAAACGGCACCAACAGACCCACGGCGATCACCCCGCCCGGCACCGCGTATCCCAGACGCGAGACATAGGCCGCGCCGCGCGCCATGCGCCCCGGCCGCATCCGCAGATGAAACCCCACGGCAACCGCCGCCGCCAGTGTCAACGCCGCTGCAATCCCGGCAAGTGTCAACGAATTGCGCAGGAAGCCAAGGTAACGAGGGCTCAGCAAATCCTGCTCGGAACTCAGGCCCATGCTCAGCAACACGACAATGGGCAACAGCGCGCCCAGTATCACCGGCACGCCACAGAGAATCATCGCCAGCCCGGACCACAGGCCCTGCAATTCCGCGGGCGGGTTTGCATTGCGCCCACCCCGCGCCGGATCATGGTATTTTGCCTCGCCCCGCTGCGCGCGCTCAAGCATGGCCAGCAATAGCGCAAAGCCCAGAAGGCACAGGGCCAACTGTGCCGCCCCGACCCTGTCGCCCATGGAAAACCAGCTGGTGTAGATGCCCGTTGCAAATGTCGGCACTCCGAAATAGGCGACTGTTCCGAAATCCGCGATCGTCTCCATCACGGCCAGCAACACGCCTGCGGCGATGGCAGGCCGGGCCAGCGGCAAGCTCACCTTGAAAAAGGCGGCCCATGCGCTGCTTCCCAAGGCGCGCGCGGCAAGGAAAGTCGTGCCCGACTGCTGCAGAAACGAGGCGCGTGCCAGTAGGTACACATAAGGATAAAGCACCAGCACCAGCATCAGGGCCGCACCGCCGAGGCTGCGGATTTCGGGAAACCAATAGTCGCGCGGTCCCCATCCCATCACGCTGCGCAAGGTCGATTGCACGACGCCCGGATGGTCCAGCACATGAGTGTAGGCATAGGCCAGCACATAGGCGGGAAAGGCCAGCGGCAGCACCAGCGCGATCTCGAAGAATTTGACGCCTGGGAAGCGGGTCATCGTGACCAGCCACGCGGCCCCCACCCCCACAAGGAAGGTGCCCAAAGACACCAGCAAAACCAGCGCACCGGTGTTCGCGGCATAGCGCGGCAGAACCGTTTGCGCCAAATGAGACACCGTATCAAAGCCGCCCCCCAGCGCCGCCAGCGCCACGGCCAGCATCGGCAGCAGGCACACCGCCGCAACGGTCAAGGCCGCAACGCTCAGCACACGTGGTACACGGCGTGCGCGCGTCTTGATCCCGGAAAGAGGCATGGCGTGAACGGTCATGCCCCTATTTCGACCATTTTTGTCAGAATTGCCAGATGATCAGGTCGCACCCGCGCGGATTGTGCGCAGCGCATCCATGATGAGCCGTCCGCCGAGGGCCGCAAACACCGCCCCGAACGCACCATCAACCAAACGAAACACACGTCGATAACCGCGCACGGCCACCCCGGTCGAAAACAGCATTGCGTAAGTGCCATAGACAGCAAACGCCGACAGTGCCACGGCACAGCCCATCGCCAGAAACTGCCATGTGCCAAATCCGGATGCGGCCAGATACATCGACACTGCAACCCACATCATCATCGCCTTGGGGTTGGTCATCACCACCATCAGCCCGCGCCCATAAGCGCGCCGGCCACGCATGTCCGTGCCTTCAATCGCCCCCTGCGCACCGCGCGGGCGCAAGGCCGACAGGCCGGACCGCACGCCAAGATAGACAAGGTAACTGCCGCCGATCAGCTTCATCGCGGTCAGTAGGACAGGATAAGCCGCCAGCACAGCGCCGATCCCGAACAGAAACAGGATGCTCCAGACAAAGACGCCTGTGGCGATGCCCATGGCAGTCAGCATGCTGGCCTTGCGCCCGCTGCCAAAGGCCGCACTGGCCACGGCGACCATGTTGGGCCCGGGCGATACTTGCGCAAGGAACACCCCGGCAAGGACCGTCAGCGCCTCAATCATAGCTGCGCTGGTCCTCGATCACCAAACCGTCCTTGGGCAGGCTTCCGGGGGCGACAACCTCGACCGTGCCCTTCATCTTCATGGTCGCGGCCACACTGTCGGCATAGGCGGCGGAATCGGTGTTGGCGCTTTCGACCTTTACGGTCAGCACGTCCATTTCGCCCTCGCGGCTGGCCACGACACGCGCGCGGGTCACTTCATCATGGCGCGCGACAAAGGCCGCGACCTGCTCGGGGCGCACGAACATGCCCTTGATCTTGGTCGTCTGATCGGCGCGGCCCATCCATCCCTTGATGCGCATGTTGGTGCGGCCACAGGGGCTTTGCCCCTCCAGCACTGCGCTCATGTCACCCGTGGCGAAACGGATCAGCGGATAGTCGGGGTTCAGTGAGGTAACAACGACTTCGCCCACGTCGCCCGGCGCCACCGGATCGCCGGTGCCGGGGGTTACGATTTCAACAATTACGCCCTCGTCCACGATCATGCCTTCCATCGCGGGGGATTCGTAGGCGATGTTGCCCAGATCGGCGGTGGCGTAGGATTGCAGGCAGGCGATGCCGCGATCTGCATATTCCTGCCGCAGCGATGGGAACAGCGCGCCGCCACCAACACAGGCTTTGGAAAACTTGAGCGTCACGCCCATCTCTTCGGCCTTGTCGAGGATCACCTTGAGGTAATCGGGCGTGCCTGCATAAGCGGTGCACCCGATGTCGCGCGCGGCCGTCACCTGCAATTCCGTCTGCCCGGTGCCAGCAGGCAAGACGGTCGCGCCGACCGCCCGTGCGCCGGATTCAAAGATCATGCCTGCGGGCGTCAGGTGATAGCCGAAACAGTTCTGCACAATGTCATCCGCGCCCACGCCAGCCGCGTGCAGAAACCGCCCCATGCGCCACCAGTCGTGGCTGATGCCACCGGGTTCATAGATCGGGCCGGGAGATTGGAACACATGCGCCACGTTTTGCACGGCAATCCCGCCAAAGGGTGGCCGCGCCTTTTGCCAATGCGACAGGTCCGACTTCCGCAGCACCGGCAACTTGGGAAGGTCTTCGACCCCGTCCACTTCGGCGGCAGCGACACGCCAATCGTCGGGCGCATTGGCCACACCCGCCAAACGCGCCTTGAGTGCAGCCGCGTGGTCAGCGGCGCGGGCGTCTGCGCTGCGGGTTTCCAGATCGTCGAAATAGGGTTTGTTCAGCATCGCACTACTCCGCGCGTTTGATCTGTTGTGGGGCCCGGCCCGGCAGGCGTGCGGCAGCCCACCTTGTCCATCAGCTGAGCCAGCGCTTGCGCCGGCGATAGCTGCGCACATCACGGAAGGATTTGCGTCCCTCGTCCGACATGCCGAGGTAGAATTCCTTGACGTCCGGGTTCTCACGCAGTTCGGCGGCAGGGCCGTCCATCACCACGCGGCCACTTTCCAGAATGTACCCGTAGTGGGCAAAGCGCAGTGCGACGTTGGTGTTCTGTTCGGCCAGAAGGATCGTAACGCCCTGCTCTTCGTTGATTGATTTCACGATCTCGAAGATCTGCTCGACCAACTGCGGCGCGAGTCCCATGCTGGGTTCGTCCAAAAGGATGGTTTCAGGCCGCGACATCAACGCCCGGCCAATGGCCGTCATCTGCTGTTCACCGCCCGATGTGTAACCTGCCTGCGATTTCCGGCGTTCCTTGAGACGTGGGAAATAGTCATAGACCATCTCGAGATCAGCTGCGATCGCGGCCTTGCCATCGGTGCGCGTATAAGCACCGGTCAGCAGGTTTTCCTCGACCGTGAGGTGTTCAAAGCAGTGACGGCCTTCCATCACCTGCACCACACCCTTTTTCACCAGATCCGCCGGATCGGCTTCGGCGGTGCTTTCGCCGCGGTACGTAATTGACCCTTTGGTCACTTCGCCGCGTTCGCTGGCCAACAGCCCCGAGATCGCCTTGAGCGTCGTGGTCTTGCCCGCGCCGTTGCCACCCAGCAGCGCGGTGATCCCGCCCTTGGGTACGCTCAGGCTCACGCCTTTCAGCACAAGGATCACGTGGTTGTAGATCACTTCGATGTTGTTGACCTCGAGCAAGGTCTCGTCAGTGCGTCCGGCATCCAGCATCAGGGTCATCCAGCTTGAGAATATTCAGAAGGGCCCGGTGGCGACACGAAGCCGCCACCGGGTTGAAGCGTACTTAGTTGCAGCTTGCTTCGATGTTGTTTTCGCTGGCGTAAGCCATCGAATCCGCGTCGATCAGCGGCTGGATCACGTCCATGTCGGTCGCGCCGAACTCGGAGATCAGCGACCATGTCTTGGACGATGCATCCCACTGGGTCATGCCGATCAGGCCCGGACCGCCGTGGTTTTCACACGACACGGTGAACTCGGGGCCAAAGCCGGGCAGGCCGAGGGCCGCCATTTTCGCTTCGGTGATCTCCAAGGCTTCCATGCCGTCACGCATCATCGCAGGTGTGATGTCTGCCGTGCCGTGGATTTCCTGTGCGGTCTTGGCAGCTTCTGCGGCCAGCATCGCGGCATAGAGACCGCGGTTGTAAAGCACCGTACCGATCTGATCGCCAGCACCCGCTGCCTTGCCTGCATCCACAACGTACTTCTGGATGTCCGCAAAGACAGGGAAGTCACTGCCCACACCGTGGAACGTCAGCGCCTTGTAGCCGTTGGCCGCGTCACCGGCTGACAACACGTCGTTTTCCGAACCCGACCACCAGATGCCGATGAAGTTTTCCATCGGGTAACGGATGTTCGCGGCTTCCTGAACGGCCACCTGGTTCATCACGCCCCAGCCATACATGATGACGTTGTCGGGACGGTCACGGCGGATTTGCAGCCACTGGGATTTCTGCTCCTGACCGGGGTGGTCAACAGGCAGCAGGCTCAGCTCGAAACCATGCTTTTTCGACAGCTCTTCGAGCGTGCGGATGGGTTCCTTGCCGTAGGCGGAGTTGTGGTAGACGAGCGCGATCTTCTTGCCCGCGATGTCGCCTTGGCTCATCAGGTAGTTGATGGCACCGGACGCACCGTTCCAGTAGTTGGCAGGGTAGTTGAACACGTTCGAGAACACCTTGCCGTTGGCGGCGGATGTCCGGCCATAGCCCATCGAGTGGATCGGGATCCCGTCTGCTGTCGCTTTGGGGATCAACTGGTAGGTGATGCCGGTGGACAGGGGTTGATACACCAGAGCGCCTTCGCCCTTGGTGGACTCGTAGCACTCAACGCCTTTTTCGGTGTTGTAGCCGGTCTCGCATTCCAGAATGCGCGCTGGCACGCCGCCAATGCCGCCATCACGCTCGTTCAGCAGCGTCATGTAATCGGCATAGCCATCCGCAAACGGGATACCACCCGCAGCATAAGGACCTGTGCGATAGCTCAGCGATGGGAACACAAGGTCCGCCATCACGGGGCCTGCTGCCATTACGGCGGCCACAGCCATTGTTGCAAACTTCATTTTCATCGGGTTTCCTCCCTTGGTTATTCCGATGTCCGGCCCTTGCGGGCCAACGATTGGGCGGGGTTCACCCCGCCATTCTTGGCAACCGGCCCCGTCAGTGCGGGAACGGCCACAATCTCAGTTTTTCCTTGGCCACGCGCCACAGCTGCGCCAGCCCGTGCGGTTCCGCGATCAGGAAGATGATGATCAGCGCCCCGACCACAACCAGTTGCAAATGCGCCACGATGTCCGTGGGCCAGCCCAGCCAGTCCACGCCGACGACCTTCAGCGCCACGGGCAGCAACACAAGGAACGCTGCCCCCGCAAAGCTGCCGAAGATGCTGCCGAGGCCGCCGATGATGATCATGAACAGCACAAGGAACGATTTGTTGATGCCAAAGGCTTCGCCCACTTCGACCGCGCCCAGATAGACGCTGAAAAACAGCGCGCCCGACACACCGACAAAGAAGGACGACACGGCAAAGGCCGTCAGCTTCGAGGTCAAGGGGTTCACGCCGATGATTTCGGCGGCGATGTCCATGTCGCGGATCGCCATCCACTTTCGGCCCACCGACCCGCGCGTCAGGTTGCGCGCGATGATGGCACTGATGATCACGAAGAAGAGGCAAAAGAGATACGTGGCCCAGGCTTCGGTGTTGGGGCCTGTGATTTCGATCCCGAAGATCGTGCGTTCGGGTGCCGAGATCTGGCCAGAAGCCGAGTAGTTGTAGAACCATGGCACCCGGTTGAAAAGCCACACGAGGAAGAACTGCGCAGCCAGCGTCGCCACGGCAAGGTAGAAGCCTTTGATCCTCAGACTGGGCAGGCCAAAGAGCACACCCACCACCGCTGTAACCAGCCCAGCCAGGATCACATGAAAGAACATGCTCACATCCGGAAAGGACGTCATCAGTTTGTAGCAGGCATAGGCCCCCACAGCCATGAAGCCCCCGGTGCCAAGCGACACCTGGCCACAATAGCCCACAAGGATGTTCAACCCGATGGCCGCGATCGCATAGATCAGGAACGGCAACAGGAAGGAATTGGCCCAGTAGTCATTGATGAAGAACGGGACCACAAAGATCGCCACGAACAGCACAAGGTAGTACCGCCACCGATCGAACTTGATCGGAAAGGTCTGGCTATCCTGTTCGTAGGTGGTGCTGAAATCACCGGCTTCGCGATAGAACATGGATCAAACCCTCTCGATGATTTTTTCGCCGAACAGGCCCTGCGGCCGGAAGACGAGGAACAACAGCGCCAGCATGTAGGCAAACCAGTTTTCAGTGGCACCGCCCAGGAAGGGTGCGCCGATCAGGAACTCGAACAGCTTCTCTCCCACGCCGATGATCAGCCCACCGATGATCGCTCCGGGGATCGACGTGAACCCGCCCAGCATCAGCACTGGCAGCGCCTTGAGTGCGATCAGAGACAGCGAGAACTGCACACCGGATTTCGCACCCCACATGATCCCCGCGACCAGCGCCACGAAACCGGCAACCGACCACACGAGGATCCAGATGAAGTTGAGCGATACGCCCACCGACAGAGCGGCCTGGTGATCATCGGCCACCGCGCGCATGGCGCGGCCTTGCTTGGTATACTGCGAGAATGCGACCAGTGCTGCCACCAGCACGATGGCCACAAATGTCGCCACGATATCAAGGTTGTCGATAAAGAACCCGTAGCCAAAGATGCCGTAGGTAAATTCATCGATGGGCACGTTGATGCCCTGCGGCAGACAGGTGCCCTCGGCCAGGCACAGGTTCAGCGTCTTGATCTCGGATCCCCACATCAGGTCGGCAACCCCTTCGAGGAAATAGGCCAGACCGATGGTCGCCATGAACAGGATGATGGGTTCCTGCCCCACGAGATGACGGAAGACAAAGCGTTGCACGGCCCAGGCCAGCACCACCATCACCGCCACCGTCATCAGCACCGCGATGATCGAATGGATGTTCCAGCCAAAGTGGGTCACATGCAGCCCGAAGGTCGCATTGATCAGATGCGCAAACGGCACCTGCCCGTTCTGAAAGCCCACCAGCGTCATCGCCGCGAACAGCGCCATGACCCCCTGGGCAAAGTTGAAGATGCCCGAGGCCTTGTAGATCAGCACGAACCCAAGCGCCACGAGCGCATAGAGCACCCCGGCCATCAGCCCGTTCAGGAACACCTCCATCGCGTAAATCAACTGGTCCGGCATTACTTCAGCTCCACTTGCATCATGTCGCGCGTGTGATCGCGCAGCGGCTGGTACGCGACACGCAGCCGCGTCAGCCCTTCAAAGTTCAAATTCCAGTTCACGGTGATTTCCGTCACCCGCCCGTCGCTGCGCGGCGCCGCCAGAAACGATGCGGCATAGGCGCGGTCCATCGACACACGGCTCAGCGGCTCCATCTCGGACGAGGCAACAAACCCCGCGCCTGCGCCCGCGCGCCATGCCTGCCAAGCGGGCAGGATGTCGGCGTATTCAAGGCCTTGGATCAGCAGTTCGCAGGCCGGTTCATCATACATGAACACCACCACTGTGCGCGGCAGGTCGGTATCGCGGTATCCCAGCACATAGGTGTTCAACTCGCCTTCGAAGTACCGCCGGAACGCCCGCGGCACGTCCGACAGGCTGTCAGGCCGCAGGCTGGTCGGATCATCGAGGTAGGAAATGCATTCGGTGTCGATCACCCGGCACAGGGCGGCCATGCCCGGTTGCGACCCATCGCACAGATCACCCGCCTGCGCTGCGATCGGCAAAGCCATCAGCCCAAGAGCGGCGTATGCCAGCCGGGCCTTAGTCATGCGCCACACCCAGATAAGCGTCGATCACCGCCTGATTGCCGCGCACCTCGTCTGGTGTGCCATCACCGATTTTCTTGCCATAATCCATGACCACCACGCGGTCGCTGAGATCCATGACCACGCCCATATCGTGTTCGATCAGGGCGATGGTGGTGCCGAATTCGTCATTCACATCAAGGATAAAGCGGCTCATGTCCTCTTTCTCCTCGACGTTCATCCCGGCCATCGGTTCATCCAGCAGCAAAAGCGAAGGTTCCGCCGCCAGAGCGCGCGCCAGTTCGACCCGTTTTTTCAAACCATAGGGCAGACGCGCAACAGGTGTCTTGCGGATGGCCTGAATTTCCAGAAAGTCGATGATCTTTTCGGCGACTTCGCGGTTGGCGGTCTCTTCGGCCTCGGCCTTGCCCTTCCAGAACGACTGATGGAAGAGGCCCGTCTTCATATGCGTCAGTCGCCCGGTCATCACGTTGTCCAGAACGCTCATGCCTTCGAAAAGGGCGATATTCTGGAACGTGCGCGCGATACCTTGGCGCGCCACCTCGTAGGGTTTCATCTGCGGACGCGGCGCACCTTTGTAGAACACCTGCCCCTCTTGGGGGATGTAAAACCCCGATATCACGTTCAGCATCGAGGACTTGCCCGCGCCATTCGGCCCGATGATCGCACGGATTTCACCCTCGCGGATGTCAAAGGAGATATCCTTGATCGCCTCGACCCCGCCAAAGCGCAGGGTGATGTTCTTCATCTCCATCACCACGCCGCCAATCTTGCGGCCATCGGCGGTGGTGTATCCTTCGGCTTGATCCAGCATCACAGGACCCCCTGCTTCATCTTGCAAAATAAACTCAATCCAGCGCGTGCCGAACCACTGCCGTCAATAGCAGCGTGCCCACGGGATGGTGGGCGGGGCGAAAGCGCAGCTGAGCGTCGTACCATCATTCCGCCGCCATCTTCGCAGGCACCGCGTTCACGGTCGCATCGCGGATTTCCAGCGTCGCACTGATCGATCCTTTGCGCCCGTCTTCGTAGGTCACTTCGGTTACCGTGCTGATGCTGCTGGACCCGTCGTAGAGGGCCGCGATGATGTCGGCGTATTTCTCTTCGATGATCCGGCGGCGCACCTTGCGGGTGCGGGTCAGTTCCCCGTCATCCGCATCCAGTTCCTTGTGCAGCACCACGAAGCGATGCACCTGGCAGCCCGACAGCATCTCGTCTGCGGCGACCGATCGGTTCACCTCTTCCACGTGACTCTGGATCGTGGCCAGAACCTGCGGATGCTGGGCCAGTTCCTGATAGGACGCATAGCCGATGTTGTTGCGCTCGGCCCAGTTGCCCACCGCCGTGAGGTCGATGTTGATGAAGGCGGTGCACTGGTCACGCCCGTTGCCGAAGACAACCGCCTCCAGCACGTTCGGGAAGAATTTCAGCTTGTTCTCGACATACTTCGGCGCAAAGAGCGATCCATCGGCCATCTTGCCCACGTCCTTGGCTCGGTCGATGATGCGCAGGTGGCCGGTGCCTTCCTCGATAAAGCCCGCGTCGCCCGTGGCGACCCAGCCTTCGGGGTCCTTTGTGTCGGCGGTGCTTTCCGCGTTCTTGTAGTATTCGACGAAGACGCCGGGGCTGCGATAAAACACCTCGCCATTGTCTTCGATCTTCAATTCCACGCCCGGACAGACCACACCCACGGTGTCACTGCGCACTTCGCCATCCGGCTGCGCGGTGATGTAAACGGTGGCTTCGGTCTGGCCATAAAGCTGTTTGAGGTTGATCCCCAGCGAGCGATAGAAATCAAAGATTTCCGGCCCGATCGCCTCGCCCGCGGTGTACCCCACGCGCACCCGGCTAAAGCCAAGCGTGTTCTTCAAAGGCCCATAAACCAACAATTCGCCCAGACCGTATTTCAGCCGGTCGAACAGGCCCACGGGCTTGCCATCCAGCAGTGCGGGGCCGACCTTGCGCGCGTGCGCCATGAAGTGATCGAACATCCGCTTCTTCAGCGGGCTTGCGTCCTCCATGCGGATCATGACCTGCGTCAGCTGGGTCTCGAACACGCGCGGCGGCGCGAAGTAATAGGTCGGACCGATCTCTCTCAGATCGGTGTGCATGGTGTCGGGGCTTTCGGGGCAGTTGGTGCAGAACCCCGTCCAAAACGCCTGCCCCACGGAAAAGATGAAATCCCCCACCCATGCCATCGGCAGATAGGCCAGGATGTCATCGCTCTGCCGCAGCCCGTCGAATTCGGACGAGGTCCGGCTGGTCTCGATCACGTTGCGGTTGCTCAGAACCACGCCCTTGGGCTTGCCCGTGGTGCCCGACGTGTAGAGCATCACGCAGGTGCTGTCGTAATTCAGCTTGGCCACCCGCGCCTTCATCTCGCCGGTCAGCTCGTCGCGCTTGGCGCGGCCCACGTCCTGAATGTGGCTGTATTGGTGCAACTTGGAATGGTCGTATTTACGCAACCCGCGGGGGTCCAGATACACCATCTGTTCGAATTGCGGCAGGTCCGCCTGCACTTCGATCACCTTGTCCACTTGTTCCTGATCGCCAACGATCACGAACCGCGCACCGCAATGGTTGAGCACATAAGCCATCTCTTCGGCGTTGGCGTCCTGATAGAGCGGCACCGGGATCGCGCCGCACATCTGGGCCGCGACCATCGACCAGTAAAGGTAAGGCCGGTTGCGACCGATCACGGCGACGAAATCGCCCTCGGCCACACCAAGGTCGATCAGGCCCAGCGCCAGCGCCTCGATTTCTTCGCGCGCTTCGGCCCAAGTCCAGCTTTGCCAGATGCCAAATTCCTTTTCGCGGTAGGCAGGTGCCAACCCGAACTTGGTTGCATTACGGTCCAACAGCGCCGGAACGGACGTCAGTCCTTCCGCGGCTTCAAGCGTCTTTGACAATGTGTCTTCCTCCCGAACCCGCCGCTGGATGCGGCAAGCCTTGATCGCTTCGGCGATTCTTTCCCCGCCAAAGGATGCCCGATCATTGGTCGGGGTCAACTTTTTCCTGAAGTTTTCCCAATCCTTACGAATTGTAACAAGCGCTGCCTTGGCCCGTCTTGCCCATTGAAGGGCGCGCCGCCCGGGTGATAGCCATGGCCTATGAACAGCACCACCAACCGTTCGCTGACCGCAGCGGGCCTGAACCTTATCGCTCAGGCCCTGACCATCTATGACAGCGATCTGCGGTTGGCCGTTTGCAATGCGCCGTTCCAATCCATGTTCGATTTGCCCGACCATCTGGTGGCCCCCGGTGCCACCTTCGAAAAAACGATCCGGCACCTTGCCGCACAAGGCGAATACGGCCCCATCGACGATATCGACAGCTTTGTGGCCGAACGCGTGGATCAGGCCCGCGCGTTTGAACCGCACTATATGGAGCGCACCCGCGCCAATGGGCGCACCATTTCCGTCGAGGGCGCGCCGCTGCCGCAGGGGGGCTGGGTCACCGTTTATACGGACATCACCCGCACCCGCGAACAAGAGGCCCTGTTGCGTAACCGTGCGGGTGCCTTGTCGGAGGAGGTTCTGGCCCGCTCCGAAGAACTGGCCGCAACCAACCGCCAGCTGTCTGCAACCGTTTCCGCCCTTGAGGAGGCCAAGCGCCAACTGACCGATATCGAGGCGCGCACCCGTCTGACCACCGAAATGATGCCTGCACATATCGCCCACGTGGATGATACCGGCCATTATACTTATTCCAACCGCCAGCTTGGCGCAGTGATCCCCGACCGGCCCCATGACATCGTGGGCCTGCACATCGCCGAAGCGTTAGGCGCCTCCGCCCATGCGCGTATCCAGCCGCATCTGGAACGCGCCTATGGCGGGCAACCTTCGGTGTTCGAATTCACCGATGAAGGCAGCGCGCGGCGCATCCGCGTGGCCTTTACCCCCGATGCGCGTGGCGGCGCCTATATCCTGTCGATGGACGTGACCGCAGAAACCCAGACCCGCGAGGCCTTGCAACAGACCCGCAAACGCGCCTTGGCTGCGCAAATGACCTCCGGGCTGACCCATGACTTTTCCAACCTGCTGACCATTATCCTTGGCCTGCAATCCAAGCTCGCACGAATGCCGGACCTGCCGTCCGATGCGCCTGCCCTGATCGACGGCACCCTGTCGGCAGCGCACCGGGGTGGTCGGTTGCTGGATGCCATAGCAGGTGTGACCGCCCAGCGTGTTCTGCGCCCGCAACCTACGGATGTAACCGGGCTCTTGACCGATGTGGCCACTCTGGCGTCGCCCACACTGCCAGACGGGCAAAGCCTGCGCGTGGAGTGCGCATCGGGTATCGGCACCCTGCTTCTGGATGCCGGCATGGTGCAGGACAGCTTGCTGAACCTGATCCTGAACGCCCGCGATGCTTGTGGCGCGACCGGCACCATCACCGTTGCCGCGCGGCCCGTGCACGACACTTGGATCGAATTCGTCGTCACCGACACCGGTCCCGGCTTTTCCGAGGCGGCAATTGAACATGCCTGCGATCCGTTCTTTACCACCAAGGGTGCCGAGGGCACCGGCCTTGGCCTGCCCATGGTCTATGACATGACAAAACTTGCCGGCGGCGATCTGCGCCTGTCCAACGGCGCGGACGGTGCGATTGTCCGCCTGCGGCTGCCGCTGAACCGCCCTGCTGCGGCCACGGGCGGTATGGTTCTTTTGGTCGAAGACACGGACGATCTGCGCGCGCTCTACCGCGATATGCTGATCGGACTGGGCCATACCGTGATCGAAGCATCAAGCGTGGACGAAGCCATTGCCCTGACGGCTGATCTGCCCGATATCGCGCTGATCCTTTCGGATATCCGGTTGGGCGAGGCAACAGGGCTTGATCTGCTCGACAGGTTGTCCCCCGCTGAACCGCCCGCGTTCCTGATGACGTCGCTGCCGCCGTCGGACCCTTTGCACGCGCGCGCCCTGACCCGCGCGCCAGTGTTGCAGAAACCGTTCACCGCGGCTGACCTCTCTGCCCTGCTGACACCCAAGGCCGCCCAATGACCCAAAGCACCGCACCGCTTGTCACCATCCTCGACGATGAACCCGCCATTCGCACGATGCTGGCCGATGCTCTGGAAGAGGCGGGCTTTCGCACCCTGTCCTTTGGACGCGCGTCAGCGTTCGAGGCCGCGTTGAAAACCCACCAACCCAACGTCTGCCTTGTGGATCTGGGGTTGCCCGACACAGACGGGCTGACCATCGTGCACCGGCTGGCATTGGAACAGGGGGCCACGGTCATCATCATCTCGGGCCGCGCACAGGTGCAGGACAAAGTGACGGGGCTGGAACTGGGGGCCGATGACTATATCATCAAACCCTTCGATCCAGCCGAGGTGGTGGCGCGTGTGCGCGCCCGCCTGCGATCCAACCAACAGCCCGCCCAATCAGGTGACACCGCGCAGTTCGACGGCTGGACCGCCCATTTCGACCGCTATGTTCTGGTCGATGACAGTGGCGCGGAAACCGCCTTTTCCCATGCCGAGGGCGAGGTGCTGCGCCTGTTCCTGTCCAGCCCTCGCCGCCTGATCTCGCGCGCTCAAATGCAGGAATCTCTTGGCGGTGCAGCGGGCGAAAGCTTTGACCGGGCGATGGACGTGCGCATCTCGCGCCTGCGGACCAAACTGCGCGAAGACCCGCGCAACCCGCAACTCATCAAGACGATCTATGGCGCGGGCTACATCTTTCTGGGCGATGTGCGCTGGACATGACAGACGCGGCCCTCGATCATACGACACAACGCTGACGGGAACCTGCCAACCATATGCTTGATGTCGTGCTCTACCGCCAAGGCCGCGCCAACCGCCCGCATTTTTACCGGGTCGAGATTGCGGAAAACCTCTTTGCCGAGGCCTGCGTGACCCGGGAATGGGGTCTGATGGGCGGCTCACCGCAACGGGTTATCTCGTGTCACGGCGACTTACGCGAAGCATCCCGCGCCGCGGACCACCACCGCAGCCGCGCGCTGGCGCGCGGTTACAAACGCACCTGATCTTCTTTGGGTCAAAAATACTTCGGGGGAATCCAAAGGATGGGAGCAGAGCCCCCTAAAGAATGTCGTCGGCGCAGCCGGCCTTTAGGTCAGTTGACCAACTGCCCGCGCCAGCACCCGCAGCCCCGCAAGCAAATCCGCTTCATCCGTGTCTTCCTCGAACGCATGGCTGATCCCGCCTATGGACGGCACAAACAACATGGCCACCGGCATCAGGCGCGACACGTTGGTGGCATCATGCAACGCGCCAGACGGCATGCGCCGCCACGCGCCCGGGGCCTCAATCTCGGCGGCCTCTTCCAAACTGGTGCGCAGGCCTGCGTCCATCGCCACAGGCTCCAAACCCAACAAATCGCCAAATTCCAATTCAAGACCCCGCGCCTGCGCCACTTCGGTCGCGGTCTCTCGGATGATCTCTTCCATGCGCGCCAATCGCGCCACGTCCCCATCCCTCCATTGCATGGAAAAGCGCACGGTACCCGGCACGATGCTCGAAGCGTTCGGCGACAGGCTGACATGGCCGATTGTCCAGACCGTTTGCGGTGTCACCACGTTGCGCAACCGGTCATTCAGGGCAGTGTTGAATGCACTCAGCCCCTGAAAGGCGTCCTGCCGCAGGTGCATGGGCGTTGTACCGGCGTGGTTCTGCTGCCCGGTCAGGGTGATGACCATATCGCGGATGCCCACGATGTCGGTGACAACGCCAATTTGCTCTTCGGCCACATCCAGCGTTGGCCCCTGCTCGATATGCAGCTCAATGAAACCGTCAAACTGCGTCGGGTCCACATCACCCGTCACCATATGCGCGACGGCCTGCCGCGCCTCGGACAGGGCGACGCCGGCATGATCGCGCAATTGGTCGGCCTGCTTCAAGCCAAGGCCACCGGACCATACCGCGCTGCCCGTGGTTACGCCGAAACGCCCCTCCTCGTCCTGAAACGACACCACCGAAACTCCACCTTCGGCGCAACGCGCCACCTCCAGCGCCGCGATCACGCCCAGCGCGCCATCAAGCCATCCGCCCGTGGGTTGGCTGTCGCTGTGCGAGCCGAGCAAGATCGATGGTCCCTCGGCCAAGCCAAAGAGGTTGCCCATCGCGTCCATTTCAACCGTCAGGCCCGCATCCTTCATTCGTTCGGCCAACCACGCCCGCGCCGCCGCATCCGGGGCGCTGTAGGCCGGGCGAACGACACCGGGTCCCTGCGCTCCGAACTGGCGCAAGTCGTGCAAGTCTTTTAAAAATCTCTGTGCATCGATCTGCAAGGTTCTTACCCCCCAAGGTTCTTACCCCCATTGCGTCCAGCCCGATCTGCGACCCCGCCCCATGATCCTGAACACGCGCCCTTAAAACACAAAACCCGCGTCAGTTCATCCTGACGCGGGCCTTATCTTTGGTGCGCGCGTGTGGCCTATTCCGCAGCCAATGCCGCAGTTGCCGCCTCGACCTTGACGGCCGAGAACTTGAATTCGGGGATCTTGCCATAGGGATCCACGGCCGGGTTGGTCAGGATATTCGCCGCCGCCTCGACATAGGCAAAGGGCAGGAACACCATGTCCGGGGCGACCGCGCGATCCTCGCGGGCCATGATCTCGATGCTGCCGCGCTTTGTCGTCAGACGCACGTGTTCGCCGGGTGCGACACCCAGCTTGCGTAGGGTCGAGGGGTGCAGTGAACAGTTTGCCTCGGGCTCGACCGCATCCAGAACCGACGACCGGCGGGTCATCGATCCGGTGTGCCAGTGCTCAAGCTGACGACCGGTGGTCAGGATCATCGGATACTCCGCATCCGGCACATCATCGGGCGCGATCACCGCCGCAGGGGTGAACCGCGCGCGCCCTTCGGGTCGGGGGAAGCCATCGCCAAAAACGATAGGCTGGCCAGGGTCCTCGGGCGACAGGGATGGGTATGTCACGGCGTTTTCTGCCTCAAGACGGTCCCACGTGATGTTGTCCAGAGACTTCATGTTCAGCTTCATTTCGGCGAACACATCCGCAGGGCTGGCATAGTCCCAGCCAAGGCCGAGACGTTTGGCCAATTCGACCTCGATCCACCAATCCTCGCGCGCGTCGCCGGGGGGCGGCACGGCGGGGCGGCCCATCTGGACCTGACGGTTTGTGTTGGTGACGGTGCCCGATTTCTCGGCAAAGGCCGAGGCGGGCAGGATCACATCGGCATAGTTGGCCGTTTCGGTGATGAATATGTCCTGTACGACCAGGTGATCCAGCTTGGCCAACGCGTCACGGGCATGTTCCACGTCGGGGTCGGACATCGCCGGGTTTTCGCCCAGAACATACATCGCCTTGATGTCGCCCGCATGCACCGCATCCATGATCTCGGTCACGGTCAGGCCCTTTTCGGCGCTGAAATCGCCGGATTGCCACACGTCGGTAAACGCACTGCGCACGCCGTCGTCGGTCACTGTCTGATAGTCCGGCAGGAACATCGGGATCAATCCGGCGTCCGACGCGCCTTGCACGTTGTTCTGCCCCCGCAAGGGATGCAGACCGGCCCCGGGCCGCCCGACCTGCCCTGTCATAAGTGCCAATGAAATCAGGCAACGGCTGTTGTCCGTGCCATGAATGTGCTGGCTGACGCCCATGCCCCAGAAGATCATGCCAGCCTTTGCACCGGCAAAGGTGCGCGCCACGTCGCGCAGCATGTCGGCGTCGATCCCGCAGATTTCGGCCATCTTTTCGGGCGTGAAATCCTTCAGGTGTTCTTTCTCAGCGTCCCAGTTCTCGGTGTAGGCGTCGATATATTGCTGATCGAAGAGGCCCTCTTCGACGATCACATGCATGATCGCGTTCAGCATGGACACATCCGCACCGGGCCGGAATTGCAGCATGTGGCTGGCAAACCGTTTCAACGCCTGACCGCGCGGATCCATCACGATCAACTTGCCGCCGCGCTTGGTGAACTGCTTGAAATAGGTGGCCGCGACAGGGTGGTTTTCGATCGGGTTCGCGCCGATCACGATCGCCACATCTGCATTCTCGATCTCGTTGAAGGTGGCCGTGACAGCGCCCGAGCCGACGTTTTCCATCAGCGCGGCCACCGACGACGCATGGCACAGGCGCGTGCAGTGATCGACGTTGTTGTGGCCAAAGCCTTGGCGGATCATTTTCTGGAAAAGGTATGCCTCTTCGTTGGTGCACTTGGCGCTTCCGAAACCGGCCACTTCGCGTCCGCGCCCTTTCAGGCCGTTGGCGGCGAAATCCAACGCCTCGTCCCACGACGCTTCGCGGAAATGGGTTTGCCAGTTGCCGGGGTCCACGTTCAGCCCCTTGGCGGGTGCATCCTCGCGCCGGATCAGCGGTTTGGTCAGCCGGTGATCATGGTGGATGTAGTCAAAGCCAAAGCGGCCCTTGACGCAGAGGCGACCTTCGTTGGCGGGCCCGTTGATGCCCTCGACGTATTTGACCTTGCCGTCCTTGACCTTGAGGCTGATCTGGCAGCCGACACCGCAGAAAGGGCAGATGCTTTCGACTTCATCATCGAAATCGGCACTGTCGCCCTGCTGGGCATCGTCCAGAACAGTGGCGGGCATCAACGCGCCGGTGGGACAGGCCTGCACACATTCGCCGCAGGCCACGCAGGTGCTGTCGCCCATGGGATCGTCCATGTCGAACACCGGATAGGCGTCGTGCCCCCGACCCGCCATGCCGATCACATCGTTGACCTGAACCTCGCGGCAGGCACGTACGCACAGCCCGCATTGGATACAGGCATCGAGGTTGACGCGCATCGCCACGTGGCTGTCATCCAAGAGAGGGATACGTCCATCTTCGAGCTTGGGAAAGCGGCTCTCGGAGATGCCCTGCATCTCGGCCATATCCCAAAGGTGCGCGCTCTTGTCGTGGGCCACATCGCGTTCGGGCTGGTCGGCGACCAGCATCTCGACCACCATCTTGCGCGCGTTTTCAGCACGGGCGGAATTGGTGGTGACGACCATGCCTTCGCCCGGCTCGCGGATGCACGAAGCGGCCAAAGTCCGCTCGCCCTCGATCTCCACCATGCAGGCGCGGCAATTGCCATCGGGGCGGTATCCGGGCGCCGGTTTGTGGCACAGGTGCGGAATGACAAGACCCCGGCCATTGGCGACTTCCCAGATGGTCAGCCCCTTTTCGGCCTCGACTTCTTTGCCGTCGAGAATGAATTTGACCTTGTCCGTCATGGCGCACGTCTCCCTTTGATCGCCCCGTTCTATCAACAGGCGCTGGAATTCCGGCATACCAATCCCGACACCAAAGCCTGAATTTGCGCCACGCACCGGGGCCAACCCGCGCCATGCGTTTCCGATAGGCGACAAACCCGAACCCTTCTTTGGGTCAAAAATACTTGCCCCCGGCAGGGTCCGGCACTTTCCACAGGCCCGCCGCTCACCTATGACTTGCACACAGCAGCACAAAGGCGCCCATGTCCCACATTACACTTATCCGCCACGGTCAGGCAAATTCCGGTGCGCAGGACGAAGCCTCCTACGACCGGCTCAGCGCGCTGGGGCAACAACAATCCGCATGGCTGGGCCAGCACATGCGCGATACGCACCAACACCATACGCGGCTCTTTACCGGCACGCTTCAGCGGCACATCGAAACGGCAGATGCGATGGCCATGGGGCTTGAACCAATGCGCGACGCGCGGCTGAACGAGCTGGAGTATTTCAACCTTGCAGCCGCCCTGCGCGATGAACACGGCGTGCCCATCCCATCCGAGCAAAGCGAATTCACCGCCCACCTGCCCCGCGTTTTTGAGGCTTGGCAGAACGGTGACATCAAGGGGGCGCCCGAAACCTTCGCCACCTTCGAAGACCGGGTCGGCAGCGCGCTGAGTGAAATTGCGGCAGGTGACGGGCCTGCACTCGTCGTCACCTCGGGCGGGTTGATCTCGATGGCAATGCGGCAGCATCTGGGCCTTGATATCCGCGCGATGGCCAACATCGCGCTGTCGATCATGAACACCTCGGTGCACCGGCTGTTTCCGGTTGGCGGGACATGGTCGCCGGTGATGTTCAACGCGGTGCCGCACCTCGAACACCCCAGCCGCCACCACGCGCAAACCCATGTCTGAGGACACCATGCAGCTGCACTATGCACCCGGCACCATCGCCGTTGCCTCCGCCATTGCCCTGTACGAGGCTGCCCTGCCCTTTACACCCGTGCGCGTCGATTTCGCCGCCGCCGCGCAAACGAAGCCTGACTACCTCGCGCTCAATCCCAAGGGGCGTGTGCCCGCCTTGGTGCACGAGGGTCATGTTCTGACGGAAACCGGCGCCATTCTGGACTACATTGCGGCCATCGCGCCCAAGGCCGGGTTGATGCCTTCGGACCCTCTGCAGGCGCATCACGTGCGCGAAGCCATGTTTTATTTGGCCTCAACCATGCACGTGAACCACGCCCACAAAATGCGCGGAAATCGCTGGGCCGATCAAACGACCAGTTTTGAGGATATGACCGCCAAGGTACCGCAGACCATGACCGCTTCGGCACAGTATGTCGAAGACCATGTGTTGCGCGGGCGATACGTGCTGGGGGATGTGTTTTCCGCGGCTGATCCTTACCTGTTCGTGGTCTGTACGTGGCTTCCCGGAGACGGCGTTGACCTGACACCTTTCCCGCGCATTAACGCGTTCATGCAGGCAATGGAGGCCCGCCCTTCCGTCAAATGGGTGCGCACCGAGGGGATATTGCCATGACACATCTTTGGGTGCGCGCCGAACAGCGCGACAACGAAACCCGCGTGGGACTGACACCGCAAGGTATCGCCACACTGAAGGCGGCGGGCATTCGCGTCACGGTCGAGGACAGCGACAGCCGCTGCATCCCGACCGCTGAATACGCTGCCGCCGGGGCCGAGATCGCGGCCCAGAATACTTGGCCCGATGCGCAAAGCGATGCGATCATTTTCGGCCTCAAGGAACTGCCCGAAGATGGCACGCCTTTGGTACATCGCCACATCATGTTCGGCCACGCGTTCAAGGGTCAGCCCGCAGGCCTGCGCCTGTTGCATCGGTTCAAGGCCGGGGGCGGCACACTGTATGATCTGGAATACCTTGTGGATACCGAAGGCCGCCGGGTTGCCGCATTCGGCTATTGGGCGGGCTATGCGGGGGCTGCGGTGGCCCTGAAATGCTGGGCGGCGCAGCAGCGCGGCCAGATTTGCGGCCCGGTGGGCAGCTATGCAAGTTCCACCCACCTTTTGGCCGATCTGCAGACCGACCTTTTGGGCACGGGGACGCATCGGCCTACGGCGCTGATCATCGGCGCGCTGGGGCGCGTGGGCACCGGGGCGGCGGACCTGTGCACAGCGATGGGCGTCGGTACCACCCGGTGGGACATGGCAGAGACTGCGCACGGTGGTCCATTTCCTGAAATCCTTCAGCATGATCTGTTTTTCAACTGCATCCTCGCGCGGCCCGGCACACCGGTCTTCGTCCCTGCCTCGGCCAAGGGGGCACCGCGCAAGCTGTCGGTGATCGGCGACATCGCCTGCGACCCGGACAGCGACTTCAACCCGATCCGGGTCTATGACCGCACGACCACTTGGAACGCCCCCGCGCTGCGGGTGCACGATACGCCGCCGCTGGATGTGACGGCGATCGACAACCTGCCCTCGATGCTGCCTGTCGAAAGCTCTCAGGACTACGCAGACCAACTGCTGCCATCGCTTGCCACGCTGACCGATCTGGGGTCAGGTGTCTGGGGCCGCGCGGCGGACACATTCCATTCTCATATCGAAAGGCTCTGACATGACAATCCACTGGTGTGGCACCGGCCTGTCCACGATCCCCGGCTTGCGTCGCCTTCTGACGGAAGGCTATCCCGTCACGGTCTGGAACCGCACGGTGTCCAAGGCGCAAGACGCTGTGGGCGACCTGACCACGGACATCCGCACCTTCGACCTCGATGCGCTCAAGGCCGCAGTGGCCAAGGACGACGTTGTGGTATCCATGCTGCCGGGTGACTGGCACGTGCCACTGGCCGAAGCCGCAATAGACGCCGGGGCGCATTTCGTATCCTCGTCCTATATCGCGCCCGAGATGCGCGCGCTGGATGACACGGCGCGCGATGCCGGTGTGACGCTGGTGAACGAGGTTGGCCTTGATCCGGGCATCGACCACCTGATGGCACATGCGCTGGTGGCCAACTACCGCGCCAGTGCCGCCTATGCCCCCGACAACACCGTCAGCTTTCTCAGCTATTGCGGCGGCATCCCCAAGCATCCCAATCCCTTCCGCTATAAATTCAGCTGGGCGCCCGTGGGCGTGCTGAAGGCGCTGCGCTCGCCCTCGCGGTCGATCCGCCACTTTGCCCCGCTTGACGTGGCGCGGCCCTGGGATGCGATCACCAGCTATGCAGCCCCCCTGCCCACCCCCGAAACCTTCGAGGTTTATCCGAACCGAGACAGCTTGCCGTTCATGCAGGACTACGGGTTCGACGACAGCTGGAAGGTCAAGAATTTCGTGCGCGGCACGCTGCGCCTGAACGGCTGGGCCGAGGCGTGGAAAGACGTCTTTGCCGAGATCGAAACCCTGCATGGCCCTGAGGGCGATGCCCGCCTGCAAGAGATGTCGGACCAGTTCCTGGCTGAAAACAGCTATGCCGAGGGCGAACCCGACCGCGTGGTGTTGTGCGTCGATTTGCAGGTCGAGCGCGAAGGCGAAACCGTCTGGCACAAGACCTATGTCATGGATGCCTGGGGCGATGCGCGTGGCACGGCCATGGCGCGGCTGGTGTCGATCCCTGTGTCACTGGCGGTCAAGGCCGTGCGGGCGCGGGCAATCCCCGTGGGCGTGTCCGCCGCGCCGTCAGATCCCAAGCTGGTGGCCGACTGGATGGCCGAAGTGGACACGCTGGCCCAGCATCTGGCGGTGGTCGATCACCTGAAGTGACCGCTAAAGGCGCAACCGCACCGCGCCATAAACCAACATCATCGTGGCGGCCCCGGCGGCCACGATATACGGCACCCGCAAGGCCATGTCGCGGCCCAGATCGGCCTCGACCCCGGCCACGATCCAGCCGCCAATCAACGCACCCGCGGGCATCATGCCCCATCCAAAGAAGCGATACAGCGAGTTGACCCGTCCCAGCAGCGCATCGGGGATGCGGCGTTGGCGGTAGGACACCGTTACGATGTTCCACAAAAGCGCTGCGATCATCTCGATGAACAAGGCCAGCGCCACGACAGCAGACGACGCAGTCAGCGCGATCATCACGAACGGCACCGGCATGATCGCGAGCGCCAGTATCACGCTGCGCTGCCCGCCCAGACGGGCCACAACCCACGGGCCGATCAGCCCGCCCACGACACCGCCCGCGGCACCCGCAGTCATCAGAACACCATGCCCCACGGCCCCCAAACCCAGCACATCCTGGGAATAGAGGATCAGGATGGTGATCGTCATCGTCGACACGGCGTTGATCAGCCCCAGCATGATCGCCAGCCGCAAGATCACCGGATGCGCCCGCATCCACGTCCAGCCTTCGCGCACCTGCGTCCAGATACGTTGCGCAGGGGGCGCGATGCGCGGGGGTACGGCGATCATCCACACGAACCACGCCGCCAGCCCAAAGGTCACAGCATCCACCGCAAAGGGCGCAGGCACCGCCCATGCGATCAGAACCCCGGCCAGCGGTGGCCCCACGAAGGACCCCATGACCTGTTCGATGCTCCACATCTGACCGTTGGCCGCCTCGAGATCGCCCTTGGCCACGATCGATGGCAACACCGTTTGCGCCGCGTTGTCGCGGACAACTTCGGCGGTGCCCAGCAGCATCGCCAGCCCGGACAGGGCCGCGATGTAGAGCACCGGATCGCCTTCAGGCGGAAACTGCGGGACGCTCAGGATCAGGGCAATCACACCCGAGGTCAGAAGCAGGCGAAAGAGGTCCGCTTGAATCATCAAACGCCGCCGGTCTTGCTGGTCCACGATCACCCCTGCGGGGATGGAGAACAGAAACCACGGCAGACGCGAGGCAAAGGCAACCCACGCGATCAACGCAGGATCGCGCGTGATCAGTGTCGCCAGCCACGGGAAAGCCAGCGCGGAAATACCATCACCCAGATTGGAAATTGCAGAGGCGGAAAAGAGCAGCCGGTAGGACCGGTTGGTTTGCAAAAGAGCCATACACCCATCCAGACAGGTCGAAACGAGGCGAGTCAACGGAGCTGTGGCAAACCGACGTTTGTTGATATGGGTGATGACATCAACACAGGTGACATATGCCCAAAATCAAGACACCCGACTGGTCGCTTTATCCTGGAACCGCCAATCCCATCTCCGGCCAGAACGATGGCCCATACGCGGATCGCGTGTTGGGCGATGCCGTGGGGCTGTCGCAGTTCGGTGTGCGCATGGAACGGTTGCCACCTGGATCACGGTCGTCGCATCGGCACTGGCATGAGGCCGAGGACGAGTTCGTCTATGTGCTGTCGGGTTCACTGGTGCTCATCGAGGAAACCGAAACGCTGCTTGAGGCAGGCGATGCGGCAGGCTGGGCCGCAGGGCAGCCCGTCGCACATTGCCTTGAGAACCGAGACACGGCGGAGGCGATCATTCTGGTGGTCGGCACGCGCGTGGACCACGATGTCGTCCACTATCCCGATCACGACATCATCATGCACCGCGATTCCAAGGGGCGGCGGTTCACCCGAACCGATGGCACGCCATTTGACCCCAAGAACTAGCAGCCGCCGCTACAGAAGCTGATCTTCGACATCGCGCGATGAAATGCCAAAGGCTTCCAGCCCGGCCTCGAGGTGATCACTGAAATGTGGCGTGCCTATCAGGTAATCCGCGCAGGGCGTGCTGGCTCCCTGTGCGGCAGTGGCACGCGCTTCGTCCCAGTCATCGGCCTCGAACGCACCGCGCCCGACCCACATCAGCGCCACCAGATCGGCCTGCGCCTCGTCGCTTTGCCTGTCGATCAGCCCGCGCAGCTCACCTTCGGCCCGGTCCAGTTCGCGGCCCATCAGGATGACTTGTGCGACCACACCCTTTGAAATTTCCATTTGCATGACGGTCTCCCTTTGCTTTGCAGTCAGATGACCACAGTTGGCAAAGGCAGGCTTTGATCTGGCGCAAGTGAAGGGGATCGGTCAATGGCTGCGCGATACGTCAGCCAAATTGCAGGTTACTTGCCGAAAATGCGGTAATAGGCCCAGTCGGGCAAAAACTGGCTGGCGCGGAACAGCAGGGAAAAGAGGGTTGGAAAGCTTTTCTTGAATCCGTCGCTGTTCATCAGTTCGAACATTTCGGTAGCGGCATCATCAGGCTGCATCAGGAAGGGCATCTTGAAATCGTTCTTGTCCGTCAGTTGGGTTTTTATGAACCCCGGATTGGCGACCTGAACCTTTATCCCGGTCTTGCGCAGATCGGCATACATGCATTCCGCCAGCGACATCGTCGCCGCCTTGGATGCAGTGTAGCCGATGGAGCCGGGCAGCCCGCGAAACCCGGTGAGGCTGGAGGTGATGACGATGTGGCCTGCGTCCTTTTTCACGAACTGCGGTACGACCTGACCAAGTACGCGCACAAATCCGGTAAAGTTGATGTCGGCCATGGCGGTGGCCTGATCAGCGTTCCACGCATCCGCGCCGAAGGGCCAATAGACACCCGCCAGCAAAACCAGGCCGTCGATGTCGCCAACTGCGGCGGCGGCGTCCTTGACGCTCTGATTGTCCGCGATGTCGATGGTCTGCACCTGCGACCGGCCCGGCAGGTCATCGGCCAGTGCGCGCAGCTTGTTTTCGGAGCGGGCGGACAGGATCACTTCGGCACCCGCCCTGCTGAGCTTGCGCGCCAGCGCAGCGCCCAGCCCATCTGACGCTCCCACGAGCCAATACCGCTTACCAGACCAGTCCATTGTCACGCTGCCTTTTTCATTTCGTCCTGAGCCGGGCGCATGGTCGCTACGAGTTCGGCAACCTGCACTCCGAATTTGCGAAACTGCGACCGGTTCATGATGGTTCCATTCGGGGCCAGATACATCCAATCCACGGTGTCCAGAACGTGACCGCCCGCACTGTCGGGCAGGCGGATACGGTATTTCAGCTGAACGGTGGGTCCGGCTTGCACCCCTGCGCCATCGCCCACAACATCGGGCGCAGTGGCCTTGATCCGGCCATCGTTGCCAAGAACCAGATCCCACCGACGGTCCTGTGTACTGCCGTCGTCATAGCGGAAGTGTTCGATCATCTGGCCCTGATTGCCATTCCAGTCGCATTCAAAACGCGCGGTGAACCGGCTGGTCACACGACCGGTTGGGCCATAGATAACGCCTTCGCAATCGATCGGGCCATTAAGGTGGGTGCGCAGGTCAAACTGCGGCGCTCCTGGGTCCGCATAGTCCTCGGGACGTTGTGCCAGGAACCCGGCATAGCGCGAGCGCATCCAGACGAGCGTCGCAATGATTGCTGCACCCAGTATCAAGTAGAGAATTCCGTCCATGGTTCAGGCCTCCTTCAGGGGCGTGGCTGCAAGCAGCACAATGGCGATAACCTTGAGCGCGCAGGGCACCAAGGCGTACAGAATGGTCAAAAGCATCAGCGCCTCGGGAGGATTGTTCCCGGCGCTGTCGAAGCCCGCGCGATCCAGCGCGGGCAGCAGTGTCACGGCCGCAAAGGCCAGTGTGAATTTCGACACGAAAGACCACAGGCCGAACCCTTCGGCGGCCGATGGGGAAATGCGGGCCATGCGGGTGGCAAAGATCGCAGGCAACAATGTCAGGTCCGCGCCCAGCGCAGCACCGGAGCCAAGGCAGATCAACGCGAACAGCACCCAATCCCCCGGCCCCAGCGTCAGCGCAAAACCGAAGGAAAAGATGGCAAGGGTCATCGCGGCAATGAGAACAGGCTTGGCGCCGTGACGTTCGGCAAGGTGGCCCCAAACCGGGGCCGCCACCGCCGCGGCGAGAAAGAATACCAGCAGCAATGGCCCTTCCATCCCTGGAGCCTCAAGGCGGCTGTCGACAAAGAACAGGAACAACGTGGAGCTGACGGCGACCGGAGCGGCGTTCACAAGTGCGATGAGCAGCAGCCGCCGTGCAATCTTGTCACCAAGGACAACGCCCAATCCCGCCGGGGCGGGCAAGCCCTTGGCACTCCACTCCGGGCGCATGGCAAAGATCGACGCAAGGGCCAGAACGGCGAACCCCACGGCAAACCCCGCAAACGGCGCGCCCATGACGGCGCCAAGTGCGACCGGTGCAATTGCGGCCACACAGACGCCCAGCAGGGCACCGGTTTCGCGCCAACGGGCCAACCGCAGATGGCCCTGCCCGGGCAGGCGGTCCGCCTTGATGACCCCTTGGGCATAGAAATTGATGGTCAGGAAACTGAAGGCGGAAAACACGCCGGTCAGCATCAGACCGAACCAGATCAGCGGCGGAAGCAGCGGGGGCACGGCAAAAAGGCCCAGCATCGACACGGCCATGATAAGACAGGCAATCAGGACCGCTATGCCACGGTGATCGCGAATGCGCTCGCTCAGCCTGCCGAACAGCGGGTCCTGCACCACGTCAAGCAAGCGCAATCCGAACAGAACAGCCCCCAATGCCGCCAGCGACACACCATATTCATCCACGTAGAATTTGGGCGCATGGATATAGATCGGCAGGCCCGCCGACGCCAGAAGCGCCGCGAAAATCGCGTAAGACGGCAAGCGTTGGGTCACAGCAGTCATCCCCTCGACACCTCGTCGGAAGGTGGCTCCGGGCGGGCGCGGTACACGGCCTTTTTCACCCAGAGCTTCAAGGCTTGCCAGTGGATCAATCCCAGAACACGGCGCGATCCAAAGGGGCGGCGCACAAGCGCGCGCAGGATCGACGTATTTGTCAGTGGCTTGCGGTCACCCGTCAGCGTGGCGATCAGGCCACCGTCCTTGCGCGCGTAATCGATCCAGATCCCGATACGCTTCTCAGTGATGTCAAAGCGGAATTCATATCCGCCCTCAACCGGCTGAAACGGAGAGACATGGAAAATCTTGGTGGCCTGCAAGCGATCCGAAGCCATAATAGGCGACAAATCGGGGTGATGCACCAGATAGCTGTGCCGATCACCGAACGTGTTGCTGACTTCGGCGATGACGGCGATCAGGGCCTCGTCGTCCCGGCGGCACAACCAGAAGCTGACAGGGTTGAACACATGGCCAAGCATCTTGGGCTGCGCGAGCAATTCGATGCGCGCGACCCCTGTGACCTGCCACTGTTCCAGCACATCGCGCACCCATGGCGCGCCTTGACCTGCTCCCGGTACGCCGCCGTGATCCACATCGTCCAAAGCGGCCAGGCCACGCGCATTGCGTCCGAAAAAGCGCGGCTTCTTCAGGGTCTCGGCCTCGGCATCAAGCAGCACGTAGTCCACCGAATACCGGAAGGCATTGGTGATGCCGCCCTTGCGCCCGTGATAGGTCTGGCCCGCGATATGATCGACGGTGGATGTCACTCCGCTGCCACCTGCATTTGCGATGTACGTTGGATGCTGCGCGCCACATCATGCGCACTGGCCAGCCCATCCTCGTGGAACCCGTGGCGCATCCACGCCCCGCAAAACCACGTGTTGTTCGTGCCGTTCATCGCCCGCGCCGTTTCCTGCGCCGCCAACGCTTCAAGATCATAGACCGGGTGGCGCAAAGTCACCTGATCCCAGATCAGGTCTTCGCGGATGTCGCGTTTCGTATTGAGCGTGACAAAGAAGTTTTCATCCCCTGCCAAAGGCTGCAGCGAATTCATCCAGTAGGTCAGATCGATGCGGTCAGATTGTTTGGCCGCGTCCTCGGTATAAACCCAGCTTGACCACGTCTGACGGCGCTTGGGCATAATCGCCTCATCCGAATGCAGGATGACGTCGTTTGGCTGGTAGGCAACCGCGCCCAGAACCGCCTGTTCCTTGTCCGACGGATCAGCCAGAAGGCGCAGCGTGTCGTCCGAATGTGTGGCAAAAATCACATCATCAAACATTTCCCATTCCCCGCCCCAGGCCTTGACCTGCGCGCCCCCGGCTGTGCGACGCACTGACTGAACGGGCGACTTGAGCCGGATATCAACGCCATTTCCCAGCATCGCGGCCTCAAGCCGCTGCACGTATTGGATGCTGCCGCCCTGAACCGTGTGCCACTGGTGCTGGCCGGTATGACTGAGCAAAGCGTGGTTTTCAAAAAACTGGATCATGGCGTGGGCGGGGAAATCCATGATCTTTTCGGTCGGTGTCGACCAGATGGCACCAGACAGCGGCAACAGGTAATAGTCGCGGAACCAAGTGCCTGCGCCCAGACGCTCCAGAAAGGTGGCGACGGTCATGTTGCGGTCAGACCGGCTCAGGGTCAGCGCATCGCGGTTGAAGCGCAATATATCCCGCACCATTCCAAGGAACCGGGGGTTCATTGCGTTGCTGCGTTGGGCAAACAAGGCGTTGAGGCTGGCCAGACCGTATTCCAGACGGCCACCGCCGATGGACGCGCCAAAGCTCATGTTGGACTTGACCACTGGGACATCCAGTTCTTCGAAAAGCTCGGACAGGTGCGGATAGTTGGCGTAGTTGAAAACGATGAACCCGGTGTCCACGGCGACGTTTCCATTGCGTCCCGCCAGCCGGGTGCGGGCATGGCCGCCAAGGGAAGGTTCCGATTCATAAAGCGTGACGTGGTTGTCCTTGCCAAGCAAATGGGCCGCCCCCATCCCCGAAATTCCGGCACCGATGACGGCGATGTTGCGTGGGCCGAGGCCCGAAGTCTCAAATGGCATTCTGGTTCTTGTCCCGCTCGTTCCTGCATTGTCCTATATGTTACGGAACGCATGCCCGTTCGGATGTAAATGCGGCGAAAAAATATTATTGATCCAACTGCAAACTGCCTGCGTACTTGGTTTATGTTGGCGCAACTTGATACTGCAAAGCCGTTTGCCCTGGTGAACGACGGATTGAAGAAGGCGGGGCCCGGTGTCGCCGCAGGACAGGAAGCCGTGAACAACAAAGACGTGGCACAAGCGCGGATGATGTGGGTCGATCACGTGGCCCGGATCAGAGACCGGCAAGACCGCACCGCGTTTGCGGAAATTTACGCCCATTTCGCCCCGCGGGTGAAAGGGTTCTTGATGAAGTCGGGGGCCGATCCGTCCCTTGCAGAGGAATGCGCCCAAGAGGTCATGGCAACGCTGTGGCACAAGGCGCACATGTTTGACCCGGCACGGGCCTCGGTGGCGACCTGGATTTTCACCATTGCCCGAAACCGCAAGATCGATGTGCTGCGCAAGCAGCGCAGGCCCGAACCGGAAGATTTGCCGTGGGGGCCCGAAGCAGAACCAGAGCAGGCCGACGTTTTGGCCCTGCAACAGGAAAGTGAACTATTGGGTCGCGCATTGGCCGACCTGCCCGCTGCACAGCGGGATCTTATACAAAAGGCGTATTTCGGGGATCTGACCCACAGTGAAATCGCCGCTGAAACCGGTCTGCCCCTGGGCACGATCAAATCGAGGATACGTTTGGCGCTGGAAAGACTGCGCCACGCAATGAAGTGATGAACCGATGGAAAATGAAATCAAACACCATCTGACAGACGATATCCTTATGGGATATTCCGCAGGCACGCTGCCGGAAGCGTTCAGCTTGATGGTCGCAGCGCACGTGTCGCTCTGTGACACATGTCGCGCGCAACTGGCCAGCTTTGACTGTGTCGGGGGCGAATTGCTGGATATGGAACAGCACAATGACGTCCAGATGGACACAGGCAGTTTCGAAGCGACGATGGCATTGATCAATGGCGGAGCGCCGACCGAGGTCCCTGCGCATTTCGCCGATCCTTCCAGCATCCTGCCCACACCGCTGCGCGACTATATCGGCGGCGACTTGTCAGCGATCAAGTGGAAGCCCGTGGGCCTTGGCGTCAAACAGGCGATCCTTCCGACATCGCGCGATGCGACCGCCCGCCTTTTGCATATTCCTGCAGGGGCTGCGATGCCGGATCATGGCCACCGGGGTCTTGAGATGACCATGGTTTTGCAGGGCGCCTTCCGGGACGAAGATGATTACTTTGCGCGCGGGGATGTCGAGATTGCGGGTTCCGACATGCATCACACTCCGATTGCCGACATTCACGAAGACTGCATTTGTCTGGCCGTCACCGATGCTCCGCTGCAATTCGAAGGTCTTCTGCCGAAGATCGTACAGCGGTTCGTGCGTATCTAACTGGCGTAACGCTTGGGATCAAAGGGCGCGAGGTCGAGGTTGGGCGCGCGCCCATCCAGCATATCTGCAATGATACGGCCCGTCTTGGCCCCTCCCGTCAAACCAACATGCTGGTGGCCAAAGGCGACATAGGCGCGGCTGTATGCATCCGCCGCACCGATCAGGGGAAGCGAATCCGCAGGCGCAGGCCGATGTCCCATCCATTCATCGATCCGGTCATAGGTGATATCCGGCAGCAAGGCCGCCACCTGCCTGCGCAGCAGAGCAATCGGCGCACGGCTGGGCCCTGCGTGCAAACCGCCGAACTCAACCACACCTGCGGCCCGCAGGCGGCCTTCCATAGGGGTCAGCACGAATTTCCCGGCGGCAACCATCATCGGCGCGCGTGGCATGAAAGACGGGTTGATCAGTTCGATATGATACCCGCGCTCGCTTTCCATTGGCACATCAAGACCCAGCTGGCACGCCAGACCCTTTGACCACGCACCCATCGCCAGCACGATCTTGTCTGCTGATCTGTGCCCCTGATCGGTCATCACGCCGGTGACCTGTCCATCGCGCACATCGATATCCTGCACCGTGGCGATGTCGATGGAGCCGCCCTGATCCACGAAGTGATCGGCCAGCGCGCGCACATAGGCGCCGGGGTCGGATATCCGCCCGTGATTGCGACAGCGCACAACGGTTTCAAAAGCATCGCCAAAAATGGGGTCAATCGCCGCGTATTCCGTGCCGCGCAGCACATCATAGGCCACGCCCGCTGCCACCCTTTTCGCCCAACCATAAGCGTCCTGTTCAAAGGCGGCATGGGTGGCATAGCCATAGAAATAATCGTCGTCGTGCAGGTACTGGGCGGCAGGCGTTCCGGCACTCAGCGCGGCGTGCTGATCGTGGGAATCGGCCAGCAGTGTGCTCATCGCCTGTGCATAGTGATCAACATGCGCGTCCGTTGCGTGGGACAGGTAACGTGCCAGAAAGGGCAAGAGCCGTGGCAAATAGCGCCAGCGCAGGAAAAGCGGCGCATCGGGATCCAGAAGCATGCGCGGTGCCTTGAAGGCCAGTCCCGGCGTGGTCACAGGCATCACGCCCCCTGCCGCCAGAACCCCGGCATTGCCATGGCTTGCGCCCTGAGCGGGTCCCTTGGCATCGATCAGGGTGACGTCATGGCCCGCGCGCTGACACCAAATGGCGGTGGACACCCCGACAATGCCGGCGCCTGCGATCAGAATTTTCATGAGTGTCTTTCCGGCATGGTTCGTGCGGAGGCGTCAACTGTCCGTCTTGCCAATGGGCACCACGTTGGTCGATGCGTCCTCGATCTCTTCAAAGTCGAAGTTGTCCAGTTTGGCCGCGCGTTTGCCTGCGCGTTCGGCGGCGGTTGTAATGCCTTCCAGATCACCGCGGGCCTGCGTGAAATGGGTGTTCAGCTTGTCCACCCGCTCCACCACGATCTCCACGTCGCGGTGCAGATGCTTCAGCGTCTTGCGAATGGCACCTGCCTGTTCGCGCATCCGCGCGTCCTTGAGGATCGCGCGCATGGTGTTCAGCGTGGCCATGCAGGTGGTGGGCGATACGATCCAGACACGCGCGGCGAACCCTTCGCGCACCAGTTCGGGAAAATTGGCATGCAGTTCGGCATAGACCGCCTCGGACGGCAGGAACATCAACGCGCCGTCGGCGGTTTCGCCCTCGATAATGTACTTTTCACTGATCGCCTTGATGTGCGTCTTGACCGCAACGCGCATCGCCTTGGCGGCCTCGTTCAGTTCCCAATCGGTATCCGCGTTGCGCAGGGCCTCGTAGGCCTCAAGGGGGAATTTGCTGTCTATGACGATCGGCCCCGGTGGGTTCGGAAGGTCGATGACACAATCGGCACGCTTGCCGTTGCTAAGCGTGACCTGCCAGCGAAAGCTGTCCTTGGGCAGGGCCTTGCCCACGATGTCCTGCAACTGGATCTCGCCAAAGGCCCCGCGCGTCTGCTTGTTGCTTAGAATGTCCTGCAAGGACAGAACATCGCCCGACAGTTTGGTGATGTTGTCCTGCGCCTTGTCGATGGCCGCCAGCCGTTCCTGAAGCTGCGTAAGGCTGGTGGTGGTCTGTTTGCTGGACCCGTGCAGGGTCTCGCGCATCCGCTCCTGCATCTCGGTCAGGGCGCGCTGGCTGCGCATGGCGTTGTCGGCCAACCGGTCCTGCATCTGTTGCTGCACCGATGCCAGCCGCGCCTCGACCGTCTGGATCACCTGCGCCTGCGCGTTGGCCTGCGTGTCACTGACGGTTTGAAGCCCACCGCGCAGCTGTTCCTGCCCCATGCCAAGCTGTTGCACATTCTGGCCCAGCATCCCCATTTGCTGTGCCAAGGGCGCGGTCAGACGCGCACTGCGCCCCGCAGCCCTGACCGCGAGGATCAAGAGCACCAGAATGAGCAGGACAATCGCCGCGCCGATCAGGGCCGCGATGACAACCGGATCGCCCATTTGGTACATCTGCCCACCGATCTCGATCATGTGCGGCCAAACAGGCGTTCAATGTCCGCCAGCTTGAGTTCGACATAGGTGGGACGCCCGTGATTGCACTGGCCGGAATGGGGCGTTGCCTCCATCTCGCGCAGCAGGGCGTTCATTTCTTCGGCGCGCATCCAGCGGCCCGACCGGATCGACCCATGGCAGGCCATGCGGCTCAGGATCGCCTCGATGCGTGCTTGCACCGATGCACTGCTGCCTTGGTCGGCCAGTTCAGCCAGAATATCCTCGATCATGGCCTTGGCGTTGACCTCGCCCAGAATGGCGGGAGTTTCGCGCACTGCGATGGCACCGCCGCCAAAAGCTTCGATGCACAGACCAAATCGCGCCAGATCATCCGCGATCTCAAGCAGCCGCGCGCAATCACCCTCGCTCAATTCCACGATCTCGGGGATCAAAAGCGCCTGAGCCGCGACGCCGTTTTCGGCCATCTGATGCTTCAGCTTTTCATAGACAAGCCGTTCGTGCGCTGCGTGTTGATCCACGATCACCATGCCTGTTGCGGTCTGGGCGATGATATAATTCTCGTGCACCTGCCCACGTGCGGTCCCAAGAGGCAGATCGACGGGATCGGCCTGTGGTTCAGGCTCCACCACCTGCCCGCTCAGGTCTTGCGCCATCTCGGCAAAGCCCGGTGCCTGGGCCGCATAGTGGGCCTGCCGCGCACCGAGGCTGGGGCGGTCCATCTGGTAGACACGCGCGGGCCCGGACGGCTCGGGCTGCATTGCGCCCAATACGCCCGCAGCCACGGTCGTGGACGCACGATGCCCGGCTTCGGCCAATGCGTGGCGCAGGGCCGACACGATCAGCCCGCGTGCGAGCCCCGGATCGCGAAAGCGGACCTCGGATTTTGCCGGATGCACGTTCACATCCACCAGCGTCGGATCACAATCCAGAAAAAGCGCCGCCGCCGGGTGCCTGTCACGGCTGAGGAAATCGAAATAGGCGCCACGCAAGGCCCCCACCAGAAGCTTGTCACGCACGGGCCTGCCGTTGACAAAGAGGTACTGCGCCACCGCCGATCCACGCGAATAGGTGGGCAAGGCGGCATAGCCCGTCAGGTGCAATCCCTCGCGTTCGGCATCAATGGCCAATGCGTTGTCGGCAAACTCGCGGCCCAGAACCGCAGCCAGACGCCCATGCAGCGCGTCGAACATATCCCCGGTCTGTGCCTCGGCGCGGAACACGCTGCGCGGGCTGTCGCCGCTGACATCGCGCAGCTCAAACCGCACGAAGGGTTCGGCCATGGCCAGCCGCTTGATCACGTCGCCGATGGCCTGTGCCTCGGCCCGGTCCGTGCGCATGAATTTGAGCCGCGCAGGCGTGGCGTAGAACAGGTCGGCCAAAGTGACCACCGTGCCGCTGTTCAATGCAGCAGGACGCACCTTGCCCATGGCACCGCCTTCGACTTTTATCTGGTGGGCGGGCTGCCCTTCAACGCGGCTGGTGATGGTCAAACGGCCCACGGCACCAAGACTGGGCAGCGCCTCGCCCCGGAAGCCGAAGGTGTGGATGTTCAACAGGTCCGTGCCGTCAATCTTGGAAGTGGCATGACGGCTGAGGGCCAAGGGCAGATCATCGCCCGCAATGCCACAGCCGTCGTCTGTCACGCGGATCAGCGTCTTGCCGCCATCCGCGTAGTCCACGGTGATGCGTCGCGCGCCGGCATCCAGTGCGTTTTCAACCAGTTCCTTGACCGCTGACGCCGGACGCTCCACGACTTCGCCCGCCGCGATCCGGTTGATCGCGGCCTCGTCCAATTGGCGGATGACAGGGAAACCTGTGGATATGTTGGGGGTCACGTCAACCATACCACGATACCTAGCATGGTGTGCGCCGATTCGACCACACCTTGCGGCCCTTAACCGCCGGTCGCGGCCTTGTACCATGCGGCGATGGTGGCGCGTTCTTCATCGTCGATGAACGACAGGTTGGCAGGGGGCATCGCGTGGCTGATCGCAGACTGCAAATACACGTCGCGGGCATGGTGGGTCAGCTGCGCCTCGGTCTCGAGAACCACGCCCTTGGGCGCCCACATCAACCCGTCCCAGACCGGTTCGGCGGCATGGCACATGCTACATCTTCCTTGCACGATGTCATGCACCTCGGCAAAGCCCGGAGCCTCGGCAAAACGCGCTATGGGCGCGCGCGCCTCGTCCGACCCGGCCATGGGCGCAGTGCTGACCCAGACAATCAGCAGAAAAATCACCACCGTCGCGCCCCATGTCCAGATGGGCGAACCGGCGCGCGCATGGCGGCTGTTGAACCAGTGCCGAATGGTTACGCCCAGCAGGAAGACGAGGCTCGCGATGATCCATGCGTGTTCGGTGGCAAAGGACAGCGGATAGTGATTGCTGAGCATCAGGAAAATCACCGGCAGCGTCAGGTAGTTGTTGTGGGTGCTGCGCTGCTTGGCGATCTTGCCGTATTTCGGATCAGGCTTGCGTCCCGCCATCAGGTCGGCCACCACGATTTTCTGGTTCGGAATAATGATCATGAAGACATTCGCGCTCATGATCGTGGCGGTGAAGGCCCCAAGGTGCAACATCGCCGCGCGCCCGCTGAAGGCCGAGGCATAGAAATAGGCCATCGCCACCAGAACGCCGAAGAGGGCGACCATTAAAACTGTTTGGTTGGCGTTCACGAACACCCGGCAGAGCGTGTTGTAGGCCAGCCAGCCAAAGGCCAGCGATGCAATGGAAATGGTCACCGCCTGCCATTTGCTGAGGTCCAGAACCGCAGGGTCGATCAGGTAGAACTCGGCCCCCAGGTAATAAACCAACGCCAGCAGGGCAAAACCCGACAGCCAGGTCGCATAGCTTTCCCATTTGAACCAGACCAGCCCATCAGGCATGTGATCCGGGGCCACCAGGTATTTCTGGATGTGATAAAATCCGCCGCCATGCACCTGCCATTCTTCGCCATCCGCGCCGGTGGGCAGATTGCGATCACGGTGAAGGCCCAGATCAAGCGCGATGAAATAGAAACTGCTGCCGATCCATGCGATCGCAGTGATCACGTGCAGCCAGCGCACGGCGAATTCAAGCCAGGCACCGAGGGCGGCCAAATCATACATGGGTCGTTCCTTTGTTCAGCGTGCCAAGGCTAGGCCGCCTTGAGCCCCGCCTCAAGCCCGGACAGAACCTTGGCGATCTCGGCTTCGGTGATGACCAGCGGCGGTGACATCAGGATGTTGTTGCCACCCAGACGCACCATGGCACCGGCCTCGTAGGCGGCCTGATGGATGCGCTTCATGGTGGGCATGTCCATCGGTGTCTTGGCCGCTGCGTCACTGACCAGTTCGACGCCCGTCATCAGGCCATGGCCCCCGCGCACGTCGCCCACGATGTCGTATTTTTCTTTGAGCGCCTGCACACCTTCATAAAGCTGGGTGCCACGCGCGGCGGCGTTCACACGGGTATCAAGGCGCAGCGTTTCCTCAATGCAAGCGGTGACCGCTGCGGCCCCCACCGGGTGCGCCGAATAGGTGTAGCCGTGGAAAATCGCCCCGGTCTCATCCGCCTTTTCAAAGACGTCAGCCACCGCCTCGCTCATCAGGGCGGCCCCCACGGGGAAATAGCCGCTTGTGATGCCCTTGGCACAGCTCATCATGTCGGGCTTCACGCCCCAATGGCGACTGCCGGTCCAGTCGCCCGTGCGGCCAAAGCCGGTGATGACCTCATCGGCGATCATCAGGATGCCGTGACGGTCGCAAATCTCGCGCATCAAGGGCATGAAGGTCTCGTGCGGCACGATCACACCGCCTGCGCCCTGGATCGGCTCCATGATGAATGCGGCGATGCTGCCTGCGCCCTGGAATTGGATTTCATCCTCCATCGCGGCGGCAATCATCCGGGCCAGTTGTGCGGGGTCTGTTTCGTTGAATGGATTGCGATATTCATAAGGGCTGGGCAGGTGGAAACAGCCGGGCATCAGAGGTTCGTAGTTGATACGGAACCGGTTGTTGCCATTGACCGATGCGCCGCCAAAGTGGGTGCCGTGATAGCCTTTCTTGAGGCTCAGGAATTTGGTGCGACCCGGTTCGCCCTTGATGCGGTGATACTGTCGCGCCAGTCGCAGACAGGTTTCAACGCTGTCCGACCCGCCGGAGGTGAAAAAGCATCGTGCCATGCCATCGTCGGCAAAGAATTCGCGCACCGCATAGCTGGCTTCGATGGCAGTGGGATTGGAGGTGCCGGCAAAGGCCGAGTAATAGGGCAGGTCGTAAAGCTGCTTGGCAATCGCGTCTTTGACCACATCGTTGGAATAGCCAAGGTTGACGCACCACAAGCCGCCCACGGCATCCACGGTTTCGTGGCCGTCGATGTCCTCGATCGTCGATCCATGGGCCTTTGCGATGATCGTCGGTGCATGGGCCAGTGAATCGCCCGGATGGCCCATGGGGTGCCACATATGCTGGGCATTGTTGGCGCGCAGGAAATTGTCGTCTTTCATAACTGACCTCCGGGAATTTGATCAAATCCACGTCACCACGAAAAAAGAAGCAGGGCAAGTGCCCTGCTTCTGCGACTCACAAATATCCGCCCCGAAAGGGCGGCGTGCAATCAGATCTCTTCTGGCAGCACCAGATTGAGAATAATCGCCACCAGCGCTGTGGGGGCCACGGCACTTGTCGCCAACGTCTTGACCACACCCGGCAGGTATTGCACCGCTGTCGGCACAAGGTTCAGACCCAGCCCCGCTGCAAGCGACACGGCGATGATGACCATGTTGCGGCGGTTCATGTTGATCTCGCTCAGCACGTTCAGGCCAGCGGCTGCAACCATGCCGAACATCACGATCACACCACCCCCCAGCACCGGCAGGGGCATGGACGCGATGACTGCGCCGATCTTTGGGATCAGACCACAGACAATCAGGATCAGCGCGCCGATGGTCACGACCCGGCGGGACATGATACCAGTCATTCCGACGATGCCCACGTTCTGGCTGAACGATGTGTTGGGAAGGCCGCCGAAGACCGCCGCGACCGCGGTGCCCAAGCCATCGGCATATGTGGCGCCTGCGATTTCCTTGTCGGTTGCCTCGCGCCCGGCCCCCGCCTTGGTGGTGGCCGATGTGTCGCCCACGGTTTCAATGGCCGACACGATGCACACCAAAGTCACCGCGATGACGGCGCCCAGGCTAAATTCAAATCCGTAAGGCAAGGGCCGCGGGGCAGTGAACCAGCTGGCCTTGGCCACGGCGCCAAAGCTGACCATGCCAAAGGCATAGGCCACGATGTAGCCCACGATCAGTCCGATCAGGATTGCCGCATTGCTGAGGGTGCCCTTGGTGAAGAATTTGAACGCAAGTGCCACCACAACGACGCTGAGCGCCACAGTCCAGTGCATCAGAGAGCCGAAGCTTTCCGCCTCCATCTGGAAGGACGCGGCGCCACCGGCTGCGTATTTGATGGCTACGGGAATGAGATAAAGACCGATGGCAAGGATCACCAATCCGGTGACCAGCGGCGGAAACAGCCAACGCAGATGCTGAATGAACGCACCCAGCACAAAGTGCAGCGCCCCGCCGATCAGGCATGCGGTCAGCGCCACGCCCAACCCCTGGGTTGCCGCGATCCCGGCCAGCACGCCCACAAAGGCAAAGCTGGTGCCCTGCATGATCGGAAGACGCGCGCCGATGGGTCCGAGACCTTCGGTCTGGAACAGCGTGGCTATGCCCGCGAACAGCATGGCCATCTGGATCAGATACACCTGTTCGGCACCGCCAAAGGCCAACCCCGCGGCCCCGGCCACGATGATCGATGGCGTTACGTTGCTGGCGAACATCGCCAATACGTGCTGCAACCCCAAGGGGGCTGCCTGCGCCAGCGGTGGCGTGTCATTGGGATCCGAGTAGGCCCCATGCGTAATGTCAGTCATTGTTTTTGTCCCTGTGACTTTTGTGCTGCCGTCTTGAATGCGGCTGCGCGGGACTATGAAACCACTATATATGGAGGATCAAGAAAAAATTCTTCCAGATTTGGGGTTTCGCCGATCCGGTCGACAACTGCAAACAATCCGGGCAGATGCAGCGGGGTCAGCACCCCGTGCCATGTGCCACGATGAAAATTGATGCCTTGTCGGGGCGCTGTCAGGAACGCCAGCGGCGTGCCGGGTCGGCCATCAACGTCCGGGGCAACCGTGACCAGAAACGGGTGTTCGGACATCGGAATGAACGCTTGCGAACCGTCGGGGTGCCGTTCCATCAAGTCGAGCGTATAGGGCAGGCTGCGGGGTGTTGCCTGAAACAGGCTGAGACCCGCGCGTGCGTCGCCGAAATCCAACTGCGCCCGATCGTGATAGCGGCCACACATTCCGGCGTTGATGATCTTGTCCGGCGCGCCCGCACAGTCCAGCACATCGCCAAAAGGCGCGAACGCCTCTGTCGTCAGCGCCTGACAGGTGATCGTGCGGGTCATAGCGGCACGTGACGGTTCACGTCCTTGTAGAGAAGATAGCGAAACGGCTCTGACCCCGTGGCGATGCAGGCCTGCGGACAAAAGGCACGCAGCCACATGAAATCGCCGGGGCCGACGCTGACCCAATCGGTGTTCAACAGGTATTCCGCAGTGCCTTGCAGCACGTAGAGCCCGTGTTCCATGACGTGGGTTTCGGCAAAGGGGATGCGCCCGCCGGGTTGAAAGGTAACGATGTTGACGTGCATGTCATGGCGCAAATCGTCCGGGTCAACGAACCGGGTCGTGGCCCAGACGCCGCCGCAGTCGGGCATTTCCGTGGGCGGCACGTCGCGGTCATGGGTGACAAAGGCCTCGGGCCAGTCCACGCCATCAGCCGCCACATATCGTTTGCGCACCCAATGAAACTGGCAAAGTGCATCACCGGTGTTCCAGATCGACCAATCCGAACCCGCCGGAACATATGCATAGCTGCCTGGTTCCAGCATATGCTCCACGCCTTTGATCGTCAGGGTGGGTGTACCGGTTGCCACAAAGATCACCGCCTGCGCGCTCACGTCCGTTTCGGGCGTGTCGCTGCCGCCACCGGGGGACAGTTCAACCGCGTATTGCGCGAATGTCTCGGCAAAACCGCTGAGGGGGCGGGCCAGGACCCACATCCGCATGCCCTGCCAGCCGGGCAGGAAACTGGTGACGATATCACGCTGGGTGATCGCCGGCAAAACCGCGTAAGCGATGGTAAAGACCGCCGTACCTTCGGGATGGATGGATTGGTCGGGCAATCCAGCGGGCGGAAATGCGTAGGTCATAAAAGGGCCTCCAGCCGCAGCCGCGCGATGCGCTCGACCTGTTTGCAAGCAGTATCGAACTCCTTGGCGGTGTCGTTGGAAATGCGTCGGTCAAAAGCACGCATGATCCCCGCCTTGTCATGGTCCTTGACCGCGATGATGAAGGGAAAGCCGTGTTTGGCAACATAGGTGCTGTTCTGCGTATCAAAGCGCGCGTGTTCATCGTCAGTCAGCGCATCGAGGCCCGCACTGGCCTGTTCTGATGTGCTGTGTTCGGTCAGACGTTTCGCTGCGGCCAACTTGCCCGCAAGATCGGGATGCGCGCGCAAGACGCCCATGCGTTCATCCGCACTGGCACTGCGGAACATCCGGCACAGCGCCGAATGCACGCCTGCGGCACTGTCATGTGCGGGACCAAGCTCAAGCGCAAAGGCGCGTTCGGCGATCCACGCGGAATGCTCAAAGATACCGCCGAAGGTTCCGACGAAAGTGGCGCGGTCCATCTGGGACGGTCGCAGGCGCTGTGCGGGCGGATGCACGGCGCGCCAGTGGTCCGCGATGTCGATCCGGCGTGGGCACCAGACGCCTTCAAAGCCCTTGATGTAGTCGATGAACCGGCGCAGCGCCTGCACCCGTCCGGGCCGTCCGATCAACCGGCAATGCAGGCCCACCGACATCATCTTTGCCTGTCCCGCCGCCCCTTCGGCATACAGCGCATCGAACGTGTCTCGCAGATAGGCAAAGAACTGATCACCCGAGTTGAACCCCTGCGGCGTGGCAAAGCGCATGTCGTTGCAATCGAGTGTGTAGGGGATGATCAGCTGATCGCGACCGTCGATGTGCATCCAGTGGGGCATATCATCGTCATATGTGTCGCTGATATACGCCATGCCCTCTGCCGCTGCCAACGCCACGGTGTTGATCGATGACCGTCCCGTGTACCATCCCTGCGGACGCGCGCCCGTGACCTCGGTGTGCAGGCGAATGGCTTCGGCGATGTCAGCGGCTTCGGCCTCTGGGTCATGGTCCTTGTAGTCGATCCATTTCAACCCGTGGCTGGCGATCTCCCAGCCTGCGGCCTGCATCGCCTCGACCTGATCGGGGCTGCGGGCAAGGGCGCTGGCGACGCCGTACACCGTGACGGGAATCGCCGCACCTGTGAACAGTCGGTGCAGACGCCAGAACCCGGCCCGCGCGCCATAGTCATAAATGCTTTCCATGTTCCAATGGCGCTGCCCCGGCCAGGGCTGTGCGCCCACGATCTCGGACAGGAACGCCTCGGACGCGGCATCGCCGTGCAACAGGCAGTTTTCCCCGCCTTCTTCGTAGTTGAGGACGAATTGAACCGCGATGCGCGCGCCGCCCGGCCATGCGGCGTCGGGTGGGTTGGAACCGTATCCGGCCAAATCGCGGGGATAACGTGCGGGTGTCTTTGTCATGGATTTCTTTTTGCGCTTCGGGTCGGGCTGTGGTCAAGCTGCATCCAACCACAAGGAGGATGCAATGGCCGAAGGATACCTGACAACGCATGTGCTGGACACCGCGCGCGGGGTGCCTGCGGCGGGGTTGCAGATCACGCTGTTTCGATACGAGACCACGGCCAAGGTGAAGATCGCCGAGATGGTCACCAACGCCGATGGCCGCACCGATAACCCGATCCTGCCTGCCGAGACTTTTCGTGAGGGCGAGTACGAGCTGTGCTTTGCGGCTGGTGCCTACCTCGACAGCATCGGCACGCCGCCGGAGCATCCCCGGTTTCTGAACCTGATCCCCATCCGTTTCGGCATCAGCGACACCGACGCGCATTACCATGTACCGCTGTTGCTGTCGCCCTTCGGATATTCGACCTATCGCGGCAGTTAACGGCGCGCAGGACCGAAGAGTGCGGTCGCGGCCAGAATCAGGCCCGAAACGGTCGCGATCATGCCCGCTGCGCTGACGGAGGCCGAAGCGCCGATCCAAAGCGGCCCGTATCCCGCCAGCACATAGCCTGCGATGGCCGCAAGCATGGCAAAGGCCACGGACCATGCCACTTGCGCCTCCAACCGGTTGGTCATGAGGCGTGCGGCGGCAGGCGGGCAGATGAACATCGCAATCACGATGATGCTGCCCACCGCATCAAAAGCAGCAACCGCGGCAATCGCGGACACAATGACCAACGCCAGCCCCAAAGGCCCAGTGCGCAGCCCCAGTGTCCGGGCAAAGCCTTCGTCGAAAGTGGAAATCTTCAACGGCCGCCAGAAGAGCACGATGAAGGCGGCGACGATCACCAAGGCCCCGGCCATACGCGGCAGTTCCACTGGCAGACCTGCAAGCGCTTCGGCGTCAAGCAGGGAGTTCCATCCGGTGGCATCCAGCCAGATCAGGCTTTCCAGATTGCCAAAGAGCGCGTGTTCGACATCCAGATGCACCCGGCTGGTATCCGACATCTCCAAAAGCAGCACACCGCCTGCGAACATGGTAGTAAAAACCACGCCCATTGCCGCCCCCGGTTCAATGCGCCCCAGACGCCGGATCGCTTCGATGGAAGCAACGGCCAAAACCGCCGCTCCCGCCGCTCCCAGCAGCATCGGCAGGCTGGCCACCATCCCCGTCAGCAGGAATGCCACCACGATGCCGGGCAAAACCACATGGCTGATTGCATCGCCAATCAGGGCCTGTTTGCGCAGCAACAGGAAATTACCGGGAAGCGCACAGGCCACCGCAACGCAGATGCCAATCAGCATCGGCGTCAGCGACAGGGGTACGAACTCCGCGCCGCTCATGTCACACTCGCAGTCTGGCTGGAGAGTTGTGCATCGACCTGCCGGATCTGGTCCGGCGTCAGGACCGTTTCGATGTGGGTCAGCCCGTCGTATCGCGCGGCGGCGGCGGCAAGGCTCTGATCGCGGCGCACGTGCTGCCAGCGGGCCTCGTCCAGAACGGCTTTGGCGGCGCGCGCTTCTCCTTCAGGGGTTGGCACACCATCGGCGCGGATCAGCCCGGCCTTGATCAACAAGCGGCTGGTCAGACGTTCGTAAATAGGCTGCCCCTGCGCCAGCGCCAGCAGACCCTGCCGCAGGTGCACGCGCTGCTGATAGTCGCGGTGGCGCACGAAAGACGACAGCACACCGCGCCCCGGCGCCAGCAGCAGCGACACCAGAAACAAGGCGAAACTGACCAGTACGATGATCGGGCCAGTGGGCACATTCGGCACCGCCGCAGAGATCGCGGCCCCCACATAACCCGCGATGCCCCCGACAAGTCCGGCCCCCAGGATCACCCGGTCAACCCGTTCGGTCCAGAATCGCGCGGTGACCGGCGGAATGATCAGCAAGGCCACAATAAGGATAAGCCCCACGATCTTGAGGCCAACAACGGTGACCGCCAGAACAATGCCCATCATCGCCAGATCGATCCGATCGACGTTGCGCCCGGTGGCGGTCGCAAATCCCGGATCAAAAGCGGCCAGAGTCAGGGGGCGGCGCAGGACCAGAACAAGAGCAAGGGTCAGACCTGCGGCAATCACCAGAACCAACGCGTCACTGCGCAACATCCCCGCAGTGGAGCCAAGCAGGAAGCCTTCAAGCCCTGCTTGTCGCCCCGCCGACATCGTCTGGATCATCGTCAGAAGCACCACGCCAAAGCCGAAAAAGACCGACAGGACTGCGCCAATTGCCGCGTCCTCTGCCAATCGGGTGCGCGTGCTGAGCCAGCTGACGCACAAAAGGCCAATGCCCGCTGACACTGCGGCCCCGGCCAACAAACCGATCAGGTTGCGCCCTTCCCCGCCCAGCAGCACCATCACGATAAAGGCAAGGCCCACTCCGGGCAGCGATGCATGGCTGATCGCGTCACTGACCAAGGCGCGCTTGCGCAAAAACAGGAAAGTGCCGCCAACGCCCGCGGCCATGCCCAAAAGGGCGGCCCCCAGCGTGACAAGCGTGGCGTTGTATCCCAATCCAAGAAGCAGCGCGTCGGTGATCATCTCAGCCCAGCGTGCCGGACAGCGCGTCCATCTGCGCACCGGCCAGGCGCCCGCCATAGGCCGTTTGCAGGTTGTCGAGGGTAAAGGCCGCATCGACTGATCCTTCGGCAACGGCCTGCGTGTTGATCAGGAACACGTCGTCGAAATAATCGCGCACGGTACTCAGATCATGGTGGACGGCAACCACCGTCTTGCCCGCATCCCGCAGGCTTTTGAGCACATCGATGATCGCTTGTTCGGTGGCTGCGTCCACCCCGGCAAAAGGTTCATCCAGCAGGTAAAGCTCTGCCCCCTGCGCCAGAGCGCGGGCAAGGAATACCCGCTGCTGCTGCCCACCCGAAAGCTGCCCGATCTGCCGGTCAGCGAAATCCGTCATGCCAACCCTTGCAAGACACTCCATCGCCTGATCGCGGTGCTGTCTGCGCACCCGGCCCAAAAGGCCCAGTTGCGCATACATGCCCATCAAAACGACATCGATCACCCGTGTGGGGAAATCCCAATCCACGCTGGCCCGTTGCGGCACATAGGCGATCTTGCTGCGTTGCCAATCAACTGGCTGGCCAAAAACGGTCACGGTACCTGCCAGCGGTTCGAGTATCCCCAACGCGGCCTTGAGCAGCGTCGATTTACCGGCGCCGTTCGGCCCGATGATCGCGGTCATGGCCCCTGCCCGCACGGTCATTTCCACCGAGAACACGGCCGGTTTCTGGCCGTAGGACACCGTGAGGCCCCGCACAGCGAGCGGGCTGGCGTCGCGGCGCATCTGATCTGCATTCCGCCCATCGACGGCGGCCAATTCAATGCTCATGGGTTATGCCCCCTGTCCCAGTCGCCCGGACATTCCACCTTCGGTCACCGCGACGCCGAGGGCCGCGGCGATGGTCGTTACGTTGTGATCGATCATGCCGATGTAGGTGCCCTCATATGTACCATCCTGCCCCATGGCATCACTGAACAGTTCGCCGCCGATAGTGACACTGTGACCCTGCGCTTTTGCCCCTTCGACAAGGGCGCGAATATTGCGATCCGAGACCGAGCTTTCGACAAAAACAGCCTTCAGTTTGCGCGCCACGATCAAATCGACCAGCGCGCTGACGCGGTTGAGGCCCGCCTCGGATTCAGTCGAAATGCCTTGGATTCCGATCACCTCAAACCCATAGGCGCGCCCGAAATAGCCAAAGGCGTCATGTGCGGACAGCAGCACACGCTGATCCTCGGGCACCTTGGCGAGCGTGTCGCGCGCATATGTGGCCAATCGGTCAAGCGTGACCTTGTAAGCCTCGGCATTGGCCGCGAATGTGGCAGCGCCGTCCGGGCGGGCCTGCGACAAGGCATCGGTGATTTCACCGACAATGCGCACCCATAGCGTCGGATCCATCCAGACGTGCGGGTCAAACCGACCTGCATAGTCTTCGTGGCCCAAAAGAACCTCTTCCGGCATGGCGTCCGCCACGGCAACGACCCGGCGCTTGCGCCCCAAGTCTTCGAAGAAGCCCTCCATCTGGGCCTCAAGGTACAGGCCATGCCATAGAACCAGATCGGCACGGGTCATGGCCACGATATCGCTGCGGGTTTGCCGGTAGGCATGCGGGTCAACGCCCGGCCCCATCAGCGCGCGCACCTCGACCAGATCACCGCCTATTTGCCGGGTTGTATCGGCGATCATCCCAGTGCTTGCGACGACCTGCAATGGGGCCGCGGCAAAGGCCGGACCGGTCAATGCGGTCGCAGCAGCAAGCCCGAGCACAGTGCGGCGGGTCATGTCGGTGGATGAAAAAGCCTTTGTCATGCAGTTGAATATGAGAGTCATTCGCAACAAGTCAAGAACTTGCGACTGACTCGCAAGCGCAAAAGCGCTCATTCAGTCGAAATCGATCACGAAAGCCGCACCCGGACCGGGTTGCGCCGTATCAAGGGCTATCCGCGCGCCCCGCGCCGCCAGCAGGCTTTGCACGATGGTCAGCCCCATGCCCGTGCCGCCGGTGTCACGTCGCGTGGTGAAAAACGGATCGAAAATGCGGGCGGCATTGCCTGGCGCGATCCCCTGCCCGTTGTCCGAAATGCGCAGCGTCGTGCCGACCATGTCCAGCCGCATCTTGGTGGCGCCGTGCGCTGCCGCGTTCTGAGCAAGCTGATCCATCACCACGCGCAAATCGTCCAGCGCGACAGGCACAGCAGCATCTTGGACAATTTCGACTTCGACCCCGCCGATCTGTCCCTCGAGTTGGGACAGATGCGCCGACCCGACGCCGGCGCTTTGGCTGGCGGCGGCATGGCGGCGCAGATCGGACAACAGCCTGTCCATGCGGTCGGCGGATGTGGCGATTGTGGCGATCAATTCGGCACGCTGATCCTCGGACAGGTCGTTCTGCAAAAGCTCGGCGGCGCCGCGCAGGCTGGTCAGGGGGGATTTAAGCTCATGGGTGACGTGATCGGCATAGGCCCGCAGGCTGGTCGCGCGGTTGTGCAGCGTTTCGCCCATCGCAATCACGGCAGCGCCCAGTTCGCTGAACTCCGGTGTGCCGAAGTGGGTGGGCGGGCCTGCATTGCTGTGTCCCGCCTTCATCGCCTGTGCGTGGGCCGTCAGCGCCGTGACAGGGCGCAACACCAACCGCCATAGCAGGAAACCAAGAATGCCCGTTGCAACAGCCGCCAACCAAGCGATCAGCCACGCAGCTTCGCCCCAGCCAAGCACATTGCCCCACAGCCGGAAATAGACCAACCCGACCAGCGGCAGACAAAACACCGCCGCAAGCGTACCGCCGATAACCAGCGCCAAGGGAGGCCGCCATTTGCGCCTTATCCCTGACATGGGCCCATCCGCACGCCAACGCCGTGCACGGTTTCGATTGCATCGGCGCATCCGGCCTCGGCCAGTTTGGTGCGCAGGTTGCGCAAGTGGCTGTCGACGGTGCGGTCGCTGACGTGCACGTTCACCCCGTACATCGCATCGGTCAGAGCCGGGCGCGGGGACACCTGATCCGGCCGTGCAATCAGGTGGCCAAGCAGGGCCATTTCGCGGCTGGTCAGGGAAATGGGCCTGCCTTCGACCGCGCAATGATGGCGCGCGGGGTCCACTTCAAGAACGCCGCGTTGCCATATGCCGTCCGTCACAGTCCCGCCGCCACGGCGCAGGATCGCGCGGATCCGCGCCACCAGTTCACGGGGCGAAAAGGGTTTGCTGACGTAATCATCCCCGCCCAGTTCGAACCCGAGAACCCGGTCAATCTCGTCATCACGAGCGGTCAGGAACAGCACGGGTGTCGCGTGGGTCTGGCGCAATGTGCGGCACATATCGAGGCCGCTCATCTGCGGCAGGCCGATATCCAGCACCACCAGATCGAAACGGCCACTGGTCGCCTTGGCCAGGCCTTCGGCGCCATCGCCTGCCTCTTCGGTGTGAAACCCGGCCTGATCCAAGGCGATCCGCAGCACGCTTCGGATTTGCGCGTCGTCATCCACGACGAGAATACTGGCTTGGGTCATTGGATCACACGCGTTGACTGGTTGGCGGCAAGACTACGGCGCACCCGCGCATTGCGAAAGCCCCATTCCCGCCAGTCCTCGGGCTGAAACAGTTCAGGTTCACCGTAGTAGCTGTTGCCACACAACCGGGTCCGGTGGCGTGCATCATAGGCTTTGATCGCTGGCAGGGCATCTTCGCTCAACTGGCACAGATAGAAACTGTCTGGCGCGCGTGCGGCTGTCAGGTTGTGCTGGGCAACATGCGCATCGAAGCTGACGAAGCAACAGGCATAAAGCACCGCCATGCCCAGGATAGTGTTCCTTTTCAGCATCCAGTCCGTGCCATGGCGATGCTGCACCTGCCAGATCACAACCATCAGGCCCGTGGCCACAACGCCCATCCATACAAAGGCCGCCATCCGCAACCGGGTCAGCCCATAGGCGTCGACATAGATGTCCAGCCGCACAACCGAAGCGACAACCAGCGCCAGCGTCTGTAGCAGCCAGATGAACAACAATGCCCGCAGCGCAGGCACATCATCTGTGAACCGCCGCGCGGCGACGGCAAAGGCACCGGCCAGAAGGGCCGTCACCAGGAGCGGGTATGCACCGCGATGCGCATAGGTTGCGTAGGTCATACCCTCGGGCAGACCCGCCCCAAGAAAGAGCATCAAGGCGTCCGTGCCGGTCTGAAAGGCAAAGACCACGTTGAACAGCACCAAAGACCGCGCAACCGACGCCGCGTTGATCAACCCGGCGCGCTGCACTGTCGGGCGGGGCGCACGGGGATGCAGCCGCACGGCCAACCGGGCAAGGATCAGGCACGGCCAGATCATCAGCGCCATAAAGCCCCAGAAGACCATGCGGCCGATATCGAGATTGTCGAGGTTCACCCGGTCGATGTTTTGCGCCCATTGATCCAGCACCGGATTGGCCGAAAGGATCAGCATCACGAAAACGCCCCCCAGACCCAGCGGGATGGCCCACGCCCGGACAAGCTGCACGAAATCGGCCTCGACCCCGCGCGGGCCGGGTATGTTGCGGGCGGCGTTGAACCCATCGACAACCGCTTGCGCCGGGCCGAACACCCAAAGGCGCAGGACGGCCCAGGGCACGATGCCTTTGCGCACGCCTGCGACGCCCACCATAATGGCGCTTAGCCCCACGACAGCGATCAGAACGGACAAGGGTTGCACCAGTTCGACCAGAGGCAACAGCACGAACCCTGTCGCCAATCCGGCAAGGGCTGCGGGTCTGCCGCGCAGACCTGTGCACCAGATAGCGGCACCAGCGATCCCGGCGCCCAGAACCGCAAGCGACAGGCCCGGAAAGGTCTGCCACATCAGAACATCCGCCAGTGCAATCAACGCGATCAACGCCCCTGCCCGCCGCCATGTGTCAAACCTGCGGCCCGGCGTTGACGGCGCGCGCCGCTCGATCCCGCCCAGCCACCACCCATCGCGTTGCATCGCCAATGGCACACCTCGAATAACTGCTGTTTTCATCTCTGATCCTGTCCCGTGTTGTTGTTGGCGTCGGTGTGACAGACCGGCTGCGCAAGCCGCGCGGGACGTTTGTGCAGGTTTTGCGCAGGGCTGACGCGGCGCCCGACCTTGCCAAGCCGATTGCCGCATGCGACTTTCGACAGGTTCAATCCCCTGAGGTTTCCAGATGCTTCAACCCGCCACCTCTGCGCAAAACGCACAGCTGCCGCAGGTCACCCTGACCCGTAATCCGGGGCTTGCGCTTGACCTTGATTGGCTTGGGCGTATGCAGGCCAACACCTCCGCAATCGAACGGCGTTGTGCCAGCCTGCCTGCGCGCCGATCGGTCAAGAAGGACCATCAGGCCGCGTGGCTTTTGCGGGCGGTCACCTGCATCGACCTGACCACGCTGTCGGGCGACGACACCCGCGCCCGCGTGCGCCGCCTGTGTGCCAAGGCGCGCAGCCCCGTGGACCCGCGCACCCTCGCCGCCTTGGGCGTCGGCCCGATCACGACAGGTGCTGTGTGTGTGTACCACGAGATGATCGCCACAGCGGTCGAAGCGCTGGAAGGGTCGGGCATCCCAGTGGCCGCGGTGTCTACCGGGTTTCCCGCGGGCCTGTCGCCTTTCGATCTGCGGATCAAGGAGATCGAGCGCAGCGTTGCCGACGGGGCCGCAGAGATCGATATCGTGATTTCGCGGCGTCATGTGCTCGAAGGCAATTGGCAGGCGCTTTACGACGAAATGCGCGAAATGCGCGCGGCCTGTGGTGAGACCCATGTCAAGGCGATCCTCGCTACGGGCGAACTGGGCACGCTGCGCAACGTCGCGCGGGCGTCGCTGGTGTGCATGATGGCCGGGGCCGATTTCATCAAGACGTCGACGGGCAAGGAAAGCGTGAACGCGACCCTGCCCGTGTCTCTGACGATGATCCGCGCCATTCGGGACTATTTCGACCACACCGGCATCCACGTGGGGTACAAACCAGCGGGCGGTATTTCCAAGGCCAAGGATGCGATCACCTATCTGGCACTGATGAAGGAAGAACTGGGCAACCGCTGGTTGGAGCCGGATTTGTTCCGCTTCGGGGCCTCTTCGCTGTTGGGTGATATCGAACGCCAGCTCGAACACCATATCACCGGCGCCTATTCCGCCACTTACCGCCATCCGATGGGATAACGCATGACCGTCAAGGAAATCTTCGAAACCATGGACTATGGCCCCGCCCCTGAATCCGCCGCCGAAGCGCTGGCGTGGCTGGTCGATCAGGGTGACCGCTTCGGCCATTTCATCGACGGCGCCTTTACCGCGCCCGGTGACGGATTTGAAAGCCGCAATCCCGCGACCGGTGAGGTGCTGGCGACGCTCAGTCAGGCGACGCAGGCCGACGTGGATACCGCCGTGGCCGCCGCGCGCAAGGCGCAGCCCAAGTGGGAAAAACTGGGGGGTGCGGGCCGGGCGCGATACATCTATGCGCTGGCGCGGTTGCTGCAAAAACACGCGCGACTGTTCGCGGTTCTGGAAACGCTCGACAACGGCAAACCGATCCGTGAAAGCCGCGATATCGACGTGCCACTGGCACAGCGCCATTTCTACTATCACGCGGGCATGGCCCAGTTGATGGACGACGAAATGGCCGACCGCGCGCCCCTGGGCGTCTGCGGCCAGATCATTCCGTGGAACTTTCCTTTGCTGATGCTGGCCTGGAAGATCGCGCCCGCCCTCGCCATGGGCAATACCGTGGTTTTGAAACCTGCCGAATACACGTCGCTGACGGCCCTGCTGTTTGCCGATATCTGCCGTCAGGCGGGACTGCCCTCAGGGGTGGTCAACATCGTCACCGGCGACGGGGCCGTGGGCGAAATGATCGTGAACGCGGAGGTCGACAAGATCGCCTTCACCGGATCCACCGCCGTGGGGCGCCGCATTCGCGCGGCCACGGCCGGAACGGGCAAGGCGCTGACCCTCGAGCTGGGCGGCAAATCCCCCTACATCGTCTTCGATGACGCCGATCTGGATTCCGCGGTCGAAGGGCTGGTCGATGCGATCTGGTTCAACCAGGGGCAAGTGTGTTGCGCCGGGTCGCGCCTTTTGGTGCATGAACCCGTGGCCGAGCGGTTCTACACCAAGCTGCGCGCGCGCATGGACAAGCTGCGCATTGGCGACCCGCTGGACAAATCCATCGACGTGGGCGCGATTGTAGACCCTGTGCAGTTGCAAACCATCACGCAGATGGTAGACGGCAACGCCGATGGCGATATGCACCAATCGGCCAGCCCCCTGCCCAGCAGCGGGTGTTACTACCCGCCGACACTGATCACCGGGCTGCAAACGGCACACCCGCTGATGCAAGAGGAAATCTTTGGCCCTGTTCTGGTTGCGACCACGTTCCGCACCCCATCCGAAGCTGTGGAACTGGCCAACAACACGCGCTACGGGCTGGCCGCGACCGTTTGGACGGAGAACATCAACCTCGCGCTCGACATCGCGCCCAAGCTCGCTGCGGGCGTCGTCTGGACCAATGCGACGAACCTTTTCGATGCTGTCGCGGGCTTTGGCGGCGTCCGCGAAAGCGGCTTTGGCCGCGAAGGCGGATGGGAGGGTCTGAGCGCCTATACCCAACCAAAGGAAGCCGGCAAGGCGCTGAAACAGGTTGCGGCCTTTGAAGGCGACAAGGGGCCGGGCGATCCGATCGACCGCACTGCGAAGCTTTATATCGGCGGCAAGCAGGCGCGCCCTGACGGTGGGTATTCCGCCGCTGTGCATGGCAAGAACGGCGCTCTGCTGGGGCACGCCTCCATCGCCAATCGCAAGGACGTGCGCAACGCAGTCGAGGCCGCCCAAGCCGCAAAGGGATGGTCAAAGACCACCGGTCATTTGCGCGCGCAAATCCTCTATTACATCGCGGAAAACCTGTCGGCGCGGGCAGATGAGTTTGCCACACGCCTGAACGCGCTTCAGGGCGGCCGTGGCGGCGCAAAGGAGGTCGAGGCCAGCCTGCAAGCGCTGTTCTCGGCAGCGGCCTGGGCCGACAAATACGACGGTCAGGCACACGGCGTCCCGATACGCGGCGTGGCCCTTGCCATGAAGGAACCCACAGGCGTGATCGCGGCTCTCTGCCCCGATCAGCACCCGCTGTTGGGGCTGGTCAGCCTGATGGCTCCGGCCATCGCAATGGGCAACCGCGTGATCCTTGGCGCGTCGCAACCTTTCCCGCTGGCGGCCACGGATTTCTATCAGGTGCTTGAAACGTCAGATGTCCCTGCGGGTGTGGTGAACATCCTGACCGGGCCGCACGAGGCGCTGGCCGACACGATGGCACGGCATATGGATGTGGATGCGGTGTGGTCCTTCTCGGACCCGGCCTTGGCGCAGGTCATCGAAACCGGAAGTGCCAGCAACCTCAAGCGGACATGGATCGGTACGCGCTTGCCCCGGATGAAGGACACGTTGATCGCCTCCACCGAGATCAAGAACATCTGGGTGCCTTACGGCGAATAGGCCTGCCCCGTCCATAACGCAAAACACCCGCCAGTGGCGGGTGTCTGCTTTTTCGATACTCGTTGATCAGTTCGGCAGCGGGCCGGTTTCCAAACCCTCAGGCTGGCCCACCACCACGAAATGCAGCGCATCAGGGTCCAGAAGTTCCGCCGCAACACGGGTCACATCCTCAAGGGTCACCGCCTCCACGCGTTCGTTGCGCGTGGCGATATAGTCGATGGGCAGGCCCAGCATCTGCATCCCCACCATGATCCGAGCAATCGGTCCGTTGCCGTCAAAACGCAAAGGATAGGCCCCGGTCATGAAGGTCTTGGCATTGCGCAGTTCTTCCTCGGTGACGCCTTGGGTCGCGGCCTTGGCCCACTCGTCCCGGATCACGGCCACCGCATCGGCAATCCTGTCATTGGCCGACGCCACGCGTCCCATGTAGGTTTCGGCATAATCGCGCGGGGCAAGGAAGGAATAGACGCCATAGGTCAGGCCGCGCTTTTCGCGCACTTCGGTCATCAGCCGGCTTTCGAATGATCCGCCGCCCAGCACCTGGTTCAGTACGTTGGCGGCAAAGAAATCCTCGTCTTCCTGTGCGATCCCGGCATGGCCGAACAGGGCAACGGATTGCGGCGTCTCGAAATCAACCACCGTCACACCTGCAGGGATGTTCAACTCGGCACGTTTCGGCATCGGCGCGCCGGTGTCCGGCAAGTCGCCCAACAACTGATCCAGCAGGGGGCCAAGCTCTTGTGGTGTGATGTCACCGACCGCACCCACGTACAGGCGATCCTTGGCCATAACGGCAGCATGTGCGTTGACAATGTCATCTCGGGTCAAGGCCGCGACGCTTTCCAATGTACCATTGAGCGATGTCGCATAAGGATGATCCCCATAGGCGATCTGGTCAAAGGTACGGCTGGCAATCTCGTCGGGATCCTTGGCATCCGACCGGATGCCCGCAAAAACCTGTTCCCGCACGCGGTCCAGCGCAACCTGTTCAAAGCTGGGTTCGAGCAGGGATGCCCGCAGGAGAGCAACCGCCTCATCACGGTTTTCCGTCAGGAACCGGGCCGAAATGCGGAGGTCATCGTCGCCAACATCATAGCTGAAAGACGCAGCAAGCGCTTCAAGCGACCGCGCAAAGGCACGCGAATCCAGATCACCTGCCCCTTCTTCGAGAAGGCCGGTCATCAGATTGATCGCGCCGCGTTTGCCGGGCGCATCCAGCGATGCGCCACCCCGAAAGCGCATCTCAAGCGCCATGAACGGGATCGAGGGGTCTTCGACCAGCCAAGCGGTGATGCCGCCGGGGCTGACGACTTCCTGTATCTTGACCTCGGCCCGTGCGGGCAAAGCGGCGATCAGGGCGATGAAGACTGCTGCGAGAATTCTCATTGTGTCGCCTCCTCGGCCTTGGTCAGCCAACCGGTCACGGAACTGGCCGGGCGAAACACCTCGCGGGCCACGGCCATAATGTCGTCTGCCGTGACAGCTTGCAGCAGGTCAGGCCACGCCTGCACATCCTCGACCGTCAGGCCAGAGGCCAGCGCCCGACCATAGCGGTTGGCCACGCCGTCAGCATCATCGCGGGCATAGATCAGTTGCGCGCGCAACTGCATCTTGATCCGCTCAAGCTGTTCGGGGTCAACGCCGTCGATCAGGAACTGCGCCAATGCGTCATCCATCGCAGCCTCTGCCGCAGTCAGATCAACACCGGGGCCAGGCACCACCACCACGTCAAACGTGGTGTCGTCCAACGATACCCCACGGTAGAACGCGCCGGTGAAAACGGCCGTCTGCGTATCGAATTGCAGCTTTTCCGCAAGGTAGGACGTGGTGCCGCCCCCAAGGATTTCAGCGAGGAATGTCAGGGCCGCCGCCTTTTCCTGCGCACCCGAGTCACGCTCCGGGGCGAGGTAGGATCGGCTGACATAAGGCTGTGCGACACGCGCATCGCGGAACACCAAACGGCGTTCGGCGGTTTGGAGCGGTTCCTGAGTACGGATACGTTCGGGCAAATCGGGGTTTGCCGGGATCACGCCATAGTATTTCTCGGCCAGCGCGCGCACGTCATCGGGATAGACATCGCCTGCCACAACGAGGATCGCGTTGTTGGGCGAATAGTAGATGTCGTAAAAGCCCAGCGCGTCTTCCATATCCAGCGTTTCCATCTCGTGCATCCAGCCGATAATGGGCACGCCGTAACGATGGTTGTGATACTGCACCGCGTTCATCTGTTCGGAAAACAGCGCGCGCGGGTTGTTCTCTGTGCGCTGATTGCGCTCTTCGATGATTACATCGCGTTCGGTTTCGATGTTTTCAGGCGTCAGGCGGATGTTGCGCATCCGGTCGCTTTCCATGCGCATCATCAACTCAAGCCGATCTGCGGCGATGCGCTGGAAATAGGCGGTGTAGTCATAGCTGGTGAACGCGTTATCGCGCCCGCCGTTGGCCGCGACCGTGGCCGACAATTCGCCTGCTTCCAGCGTGTCCGTGGCTTTGAACAGAAGGTGTTCAAGGAAATGTGCCACGCCCGACGATCCCTTGGGTTCATCCGCCGATCCGGCCCGGTACCAGACCATATGCGTGACAACCGGGGCGCGGTGGTCTTCAACCACCACGACCTGCATGCCATTGTCCAACTCGAAGGTGGTTACGTTCTCTTCGGCCGCCGCAGCCATCACAGGCAGGCAGGCCACGATCAAAGCCACAAAGGCGCGCAATCGGTGCATTTTCATTCCCGTCTCAATCACTGTTGGATGACAGATGTGCCCGCGACGGACAGCTTCAAGTGATCTGGCGCGAAAGTGAGCCGAAATCAGTCGCGGAAACCACGTGTTTTGGGTGGCGCGCTTGGCGTTGGGATGCCAGCGCGGCGATAGCGGTCCGCAACCAGATCAGGATCGATCGCCTGATTTCGGTAGGCTTGGTTATAGCGGTCCACCGGCACGATGCGGTATTGCGTAAACCGTCCACGGCGTTTGCGGAACGCCTCGTCCTCGGTCGCAAGCGTTTCGCGGATGCCCGACGTGACACCAAAGCGGCTTGCGTGGCGCACGACGGCGCCATCGCTGGCGGGCACAGCACCCACGGCTGTTGACCGGCGACCGCCCAGTGCGGCGGCGCTTTCCTCAAGCGGCCGCAGATCGACAAGATTGGCCTGCCCCGGCGTCGGTGTCGGCAATTCGGAATAGCTGGTGGGTTCCTGAAGCGGTTTGACAGGGGTCACGATGAATTCGTCGGGGCCATCACCTGTGCCGCGCAGATCGCGCAAGCCAGTGTTCGCACAGGCGCCAAGCGCCAGCGCCATCCCCAGCACCAAAATTCCGCGTGTCAGGCTCATTGCCCTCTCCCAACCTTGTCTTGCCTGCATTATCGCAGGCCACGGGCCAATGTCACGCCCGCTTTTTGTCCGTGGCAAAAAACACCAGCCCCAGCGCACCGGCAAAAATGAAGACATCGGCCACGTTGAAGACGAACGGGTTGTTCAATCCGCAGCACGACATGTTCAGAAAATCCAGCACATAGCCATAGATCAGCCGGTCAAGCACGTTGCCCAAAGCGCCACCAATCAAAAGGCCTGCGCTTAGAAACACCAGCCTGCTTTGCTCGGCTCCGCGCAGCCACCACAGAACCCCCACACAGATGATCAACGCCAGCACGATCAGCGCCCAGCGGGTCAGGTCCGCCTCACCATCCAGAAGGCCAAAGTTGATCCCACGGTTTTCACCGTACCGAAAGTTCAGCAAGGGCGGCCAGATGTCGATCGCCCGCACCCGCCACAGTTCGAGAACATGCACCACGGCATATTTGCTGATCTGGTCCAGCAGAAATGCAACAAGCGCGGATATGCCGATCAGACGCATGCGCTCAGTGCCGGAAATGCCGCATGCCGGTCAGCACCATGGCAAGCCCGCGCTCGTCCGCGGCGGCGATCACTTCGTCGTCGCGCATTGATCCACCCGGATGAATGATCGCCGTGGCACCTGCTTCAGCCGCCGTGATCAGGCCATCGGCAAAGGGAAAGAACGCATCCGATGCCACGACCGACCCTTGGGTCAGCGGTGCGTCGAGGCCCAGAACCTCGGCCATGTCTTGCGCCTTCCTTGCGGCAATACGGGTGCTGTCGACCCGGCTCATCTGACCTGCACCGACACCCACCGTTGCGCGGTCCTTGACGTAGATGATGGCGTTGGATTTGACGTGTTTCGCCACGGTCCATGCAAACATCATGTCGGCCATTTCCTGATCGGATGGCGCGCGTTTGGTCACCACCTTCAAGTCCTGCGGGTCAATGCGGCCCACGTCCTTGTCCTGAACCAGCCAACCGCCGGCAACCTGCCGTGCGGCCAGCGCCGCCGCCGTTGGGTAGGCCAATGTGTCAGTGGTCAGCAGGCGCAGGTTCTTCTTGGCCGCAAACACCGCGCGGGCCTCATCGGTGGCGCCGGGTGCGATGACGACTTCGGTGAAGATGCCGGTGATTTCCTTTGCGGTTTCAGCATCCAGCGTCTGGTTCAGCGCAATGATCCCACCAAAAGCGCTCGTGCGGTCACAATCGAAGGCGCGGCTATATGCTTCTTTCAGGCTGCTGCCCCGGGCCACACCGCAGGGGTTGGCGTGCTTGATGATTACGCACGCTGGCCCATCCGCAGGGGCAAATTCACTGACCAGTTCGAAAGCTGCATCGGTGTCGTTGATATTGTTGTAGGACAACTCCTTGCCCTGATGCTGGGTCGCCGTGGCAACACCGGGGCGCGGGTTGCCATCGGTGTAGAAGGCTGCCGACTGGTGCGGGTTTTCGCCGTAGCGCAAGCCCTGCGCCAGCGTACCCGCAAAGCTGCGGCGGCGCGGCGTACCGCCAACCTGCGCGGCCATCCAACCGCTGACGGCTGTGTCATAGGCGGCGGTGCGGCCATAGGCGGTCTGGGCCAGACGCTGGCGCAACGCATAAGAGGTGCGACCATCGTTTTCCTCAAGCTCGGCCAGCACCACGTCGTAGTCTTCGACATCCACGACGATGTTGACAAAGCCATGGTTCTTGGCCGCGGACCGGATCATCGCGGGGCCGCCGATGTCGATGTTCTCGATTACCTCGTCATATTCCGCGCCCTTGGCCACGGTTTCCTCGAAGGGATAGAGGTTCACCACCACCAGATCGATGGCGCCGATGCCGTGTTCGTCCATTGCCGCAACGTGGTCCGTGTTGTCGCGCAGCGCCAGAAGGCCGCCATGCACTGCGGGGTGCAACGTCTTGACCCGCCCGTCCATCATCTCGGGATAGCCCGTGACTTCGGCCACGTCCTTGACCTTGAGCCCTGCGGCCCGCAGCGCCGCCGCCGTCCCGCCAGTGCTGAGCAATTCGACCCCGCGCGCAGCAAGCGCCTGTCCAAAGGGCACAAGGCCGGTCTTGTCAGAAACGGAAATCAACGCACGGCGCACCGGGTAGAGGTCAGCGGTCATATTTTTGGGGTCCTTCAGGGTCTATTCGGCCAAATCCAGTTCTTCCCGGCTCAGGTCTCTGATCCCGACCGCAGTGTCCTGCGCTTTGGAAAGAGACCACCGGATGCGCGTGGCATACTGCATTGCGCGCCCCGATAGAACGACCTGTTGTGTCGCACGTGGCTTCAAACGGCCTTTTTCCAGGTAAACGCTTGGATCAAGGGCCAAATCAAATGTGCCGTCATGGCGGAACACCCAGATTTCGCCGCTTTTCAACGCCATCGATACCGCCGCACCACCCAGATCAAGTGTCGCGTCGACCTCGGGGTGCAGGTGAAAACGGATCGCAAAGGGAATCCCCTTGAGCTTGACCGAGTCCATCGCCTTGTCAAAACGGCGCTTGGATGTGTCGTCAAGCGCCAGAAGCATATCCTCGCCCGCCATGCCGCGTCCATCGAACGTCAGTTCCAGCGTGCGCGCGTGGGTCAGACCGTGGGTGGCCACAAACCCGTCGTGTCCTCCCTGAAATCGGATCCCGTCCGGGGCCTGACTCATTTCAATCGGCACTTCGCGCGGGGTGTCCACCAATGCTTCGTGCGCGCTTGTGCGGTCCGCATCACCCAGCCGCGCGCTGGAATAGCCATCCAGAACCAGCGTGCTGTGCGAGGGGGTGGCCCGCCCGGCGCGCCGCCAGTCGGGCCCAAAAGACACACCAGACCCGCAATTGACGATCAAGGGACGCCGCCCCGAAGTCAGCTCGAAGGCCAGTGTCGACGCATGGGCGTTGTGACTGGCCTTGCCCATGGGTGGAGCGCTGGCATCTACGATGACACTGCTGCGCCCGGCGCTGAGCCGCGCGTATCCCATGGCCAACCCGTCCGCCTGTCGCGTCTTGATGCCGCTGGCGGCCAGCGCGTGGTCAAGCCACCCTTCCTGCCCGCGCCCGCCGCCATGGAACCGCGCCAGCCCACCGTCGGAATGGCGCAAGGTGCGCAATGTGGGCGCAATGCGTTCTATGGCGCGCAAATGATCGCTTGGCGTGCCACGCCCCGCTTCGCTCAGGGACGCCGCCGCCCAGGTCAGAAGGGTGAAGACTTCGAGCAATTCTTCCGGATTGCGGGTGGGCAGACCGCCCTGTGCATCGATCTGGCTTGCACATTCGCGTGCCAGTGCCTTGATCGCCGGATCAGCAAGGTCTTCCATCCCTTCAAGGGACAGGCCTGCATAAATCAGCCCGGTCAGCGCCTCGAACCGTGGCAGGCCAGGGGCTGCGCTGTGCCAGCGTTTGGCCAGAAACCGCGTTTGTTGTGACAAGGAGCGGTAGAACGCATCGCTTTTATCTTTTTCCTGCCCGCGCAACAGGAACAGGGCATGGTTGATCCACCGGATCAGGCGCCGGCCTGTCAGGTCGGGCGACCATCCTGCGCCCCGCCCCCGGCCATAGCGGTCGATCCAGCCCCAGACCCACTGCTGTGCCGTGTCGCGGGTCGACACATCGCCAACTGCTGCCAAATCATCCAGCCAGGAAAACCCGTGCAACTCCGCCTCGAAGGCAGTGTCAGGCGCGCGGACATCCCACAGATCGACCTGCGGCGCTTCGATCAGGTGTCCGGCAAAAAGGTAATTGCCGGCGACAAGCTGCCGGCCACGGGCAAAACTGCCGATGGTGCGCGGCTCGGGAGCCGAGACAAATCCGGTCGCCCCGCGCGCGCGGGTCGCCAGACGCGCATACACGCGGTCCAGAATGCGCGCGGCGCGCGTGGAGAACCCGAAAGATTCAGACATGGTGTTGTTCAGACATTGGGTCTGCTCGCTGCCTCTGACGCTCTGCTGGCGTTTGCGGGCATGATAGCGGTTCCCCGCGCGCGAGTCACCGCCCTTTGCGCGGCCTAGCCCGCTTTGCGCAATGCGGCGATGTAAAACCCGTCCATCCCGCCGCGTTCGGGCCAGAAATCAGGACGCAGACGCAGGCCGCCCTCGTTGCTGATCCATGCCGCGTCGACACCGTCGATCATAAGGGCCTCGCGGTCCACGGACATGTCGGAATGCCGGGCCAGCGCCTCTTCGATCTGCACCTCGCCCTCGTCCGGCAGAAGGCTGCACGTACAAAAAACCATGCGCCCACCGGGGGCCAGAAGCGTCCAGGCGTGATCGATCATGCGGGTTTGCAAGTCGATCAGCGCGCCGAAGTCCGACCCGTCCTTGGCATGGGGCAGATCGGGGTGGCGGCGGATGGTTCCGGTGGCGGAACAGGGTGTATCCAGCACAATCGCAGGCCAACTGCCCGTGACCTCAAGCGCGTCGGACACCTGCACCTGTGCCCTCAAACCCGTGCGCGCGAGGTTGTCCCGCAAGCGGCCCAGACGCCCATCCGAGATGTCGACCGCGGTGACATCCGCGCCCCTTGCGGCCAGTTGCAGGGTCTTGCCCCCAGGCGCTGCACAGAGGTCCAGCACAGGCTCGCCCTTGATCGTGTTGAGGATGCGCGCGGGCAAAGCGGCGGCTGCGTCCTGAACCCACCATGCACCATCGTCATAACCTGCAAGCGCAGATACTTGTCCCGCATCGCGCAGGCGCACCGATCCTGTCGGCAACAATTCGCCGCCCAGCGCCGAAGCCACGCTCTGTGGATCATCCCTGGCAGTCAGATCAAGCGGTGCACCTGCGAAGTGCGCGGCCTCCATCGCGGTCATCGCCTCGCCGCCCCACGCCTGCGCAAGCGGCGTGCGCAACCACTTCGGCAAGCGTGGCGGGCGCAACTCGGCCCAATGTCCGGGACCGGTATCGGCCACCTTGCGCAGCACCGCGTTCACCAGCCCCTTGAGGTGTCCATAGCGTTTGTGGCGGCTGATAATCTGCACCAGATCATTGACGACCCCATGTGCCGCACCACCCTGGCACAGCTCAACCGCGCCCAGACGCAGGGCGTTGCGCACGGTCAGTTGCGGCTGTTTGCTCAAGTGCTTTTGCAGCACCCGGTCGGCGCGTTCCAAACCGCGCAATGTGTCGTTGGCCAGCCGTTGGGCGCGGGCACGGTCCTGCGGGGCCAGCTTGTCCAAGGCGCCTGCGCCAATCAGCTCGGCCATCAGGCGCCCTTCCCCCAGAATCTGATCCAGCAACCATATCGCACTGCGTCGTGCCGGTATGCCCGCCTGCTTTTTCGCCTGATCGTTCATGAGGTTCTGATCCCGTTCACGGTTGCCCTGCCAAGGTCCGCGCATATATCAAGGCCAAAGGACATGCGAAAGCCACCCAGATGACCGATACGCCCGAAACACCCGCCAAAAGCGATCTGCCCCCGGCCGCCCAGCGTGCGCTGGCCGAGGCCGAAGCGCGTCGCAAGGTCGCGAAAGAGATGGAATTGCCGACCGAACTGGGTGGGCGAGACGGGCCTGAACCCGTACGTTTCGGAGATTGGGAAAAGAAGGGGATCGCCGTCGATTTCTGATTGGCGGCGCCGCCCTGTGCCTATTTCAGGCGAAACTCTGCGCTGTCACCTTGGCCCTTGTCAGAGGTAAAGCGAATGCGTTTGTTTGTTGCGCGAACTTCCTGGCAATTATACCCCAAGGCATCCCCACCCCAATAAAGGTCACGGCAGAAATAGCCGTCGCGCCACGTCCACGATCCTGTCACATCCCAGCGCGCGCCCTTGCCGCTGATCTGACCATCCGGGCTGACGTTCAGCTTGATCAACGGACGCGAGAGGGTCTTGTTCTTGATCAGCTGCACGAAATCCTGCTGCGACTGAACCTTGGCCAGATCAGCCTGCGCCGCACCTGCCAACATCATCGTACCAACAGCCATCGAGACAACATAACCATGCATGTGCACACCCTTTGAGAACGCATTACATCAAGGATACGCACGGGCATGGGATTTGGTTCACTTGAAGGGCCAAGAATCTTGGCTGGTGGTTCAGTCGTTCAGACCCAGAACATCCAGCATGTCATACTGCCCCGGGCCTTTGTCTTGCGCCCAAAGTGCGGCCTTGATCGCACCACGGGCAAAAATGCTCCGGTCGGTGGCAAGGTGGCGCAGAACGATGCGTTCACCGGGGGCTGCGAACATCACGTCATGTTCGCCCACGATGTCGCCACCGCGAATGGCGGCAAAGCCGATGTCGCCGCGTTTGCGCGCGCCTGTGATGCCGTCGCGCCCGCTGTCGCGCACATCATTGAGCGAAACGCCCCGCCCTTCCGCCGCCGCCTCGCCCAACATCAGTGCGGTGCCCGACGGCGCATCGACCTTGTGATGGTGGTGCGCCTCGATCACTTCGATGTCGAAATCCTCGTCCAGCGCCGCGGCCACCTTGCGGGTCAGTTGCACCAACAGGTTCACCCCAAGGCTCATGTTGCCTGCGCGCACGATGGGCGCGTGGCGCGACGCGGGTTCAAGCCGGGCAATCTGATCATCCGTCATGCCGGTGGTGCCGATCACATGCACGGCACGGGCCTGCGCGCAGATCGCTGCAAACTCCAATGTCGCATCTGGCGCCGTGAAATCGACGACCGCCTGCGCCTTGGCGATGGCCTCAAGCGCATCGTCGGTCACGGTGATCCCCGTGGCGGCACCGCCCATGACGGTGCCAAGGTCCTGACCAACCCAATCGTGGCCCGTGCGTTCGATGGCCCCGACAAGATGGCAGGCCGGGTTATCTGCGATCGTCCTGACCAGCATCTGGCCCATACGCCCTGATACGCCTGTGACGACAATTCCCGGCCCATTGGTCATTTCAACATCCTTTTGGTTGCGCGATTGCACTCCTATCGCGGTCCGGGGCGCTTGGCAAAGGCTGTGGGCTGACATAGATGGGTCGCATGGCAAAGAACAAGTTTCACGATGGCCCCGGCCCGTCCCAGCGCCAGTTGCGCGTGGGTGAATTGATCCGCCGCACCTTGTCCGAGGTGCTGGCGCGTGGCGATGTGCATGACCCCGATCTCAACCGCATGTCCATCACCGTGGGCGAAGTGCGCACATCCCCCGATCTCAAGATCGCGACAGCCTACGTGCTGCCTCTGGGCGGTCGGGGACAGGAAGACGTGCTCAAGCTGCTTGCCCGCAACAAGAGCGAGCTGCGCCGCGCGGTATCCAAGAAGCTGGCCCTGAAGTTTTCCCCCGATCTGCGGTTTCAACTGGATCAGACCTTTGACCAGATGGACGACACCCGGCGGATGCTGTCGCAGGACGCGGTGCGCCGCGATACCGACAGTTGATACGGACCATTCTGGCGCTGGTGTGGGCGATGTGCGCGACGCCACTCTTGGCCGCGACATGCACGGATGTCACCCATGACGGCAACCGCTACAGCTATTGTCAGGTTGATCTGAGCACGGAAACCTTGCGTCTTTTTCTATATGACGCGGAAGGCGCACCCTTTGCACATTTCAACCGCATCAACAGCGCGCTGAAGACGGATGGCCAGACGCTGGGCATGGCGATGAACGCGGGTATGTATCACGATGATCGCCGCCCTGTCGGCCACTACGTCGAAAACGGAACCGAACTGATGCGCGTGGTGCCAAATGCGGGTCCGGGCAACTTCGGATTGTTGCCCAACGGCGTGCTGTGCCTGCGTGACGGGCGCGCCGACGTGATCGAAACCCTACGCTTTGTGCGTGAAGCGCCTGCATGCACTCATGCGACGCAATCGGGGCCGATGCTGGTGATCGACGGGGCGCTGCATCCCCGGTTTCTGCCGGACAGCACGTCGCGCTTTATCCGCAACGGTGTGGGCACGTCGGAGGATGGCCAGCAGGCGGTCTTCGCCATCTCCAACAATGCCGTGACATTTCACGAATTCGGCAGCTTCTTTCGAGAATATCTGAAACTTGACCAAGCGCTCTATTTCGATGGCAATGTTTCGCGCCTCTATGCGCCATCACTGGGCCGCAACGACCCCGGTCGCCGGCTTGGTCCCATCGTCGGAACCGTTGTCCCGCTTGCCCAGTAAACGCCCATAGCGACGGGGCGCCATGGATTGGAAAGCCCATACCGCATATCTGCACCACTTCGCTTGAATTGACAGGCTGGCCCGCCTCGTCTAGGCCCCTCGGCCTGAACCGCAGGCAGAGCAGAGGACACCATGGGCCGCAGATCCAAGGGACGCGACATTTCAGGATGGTTGATCGTGGACAAACCCGCAGGGCCGACATCAACCGCCGTGGTGAACAAGGTCCGCTGGGCGCTGAATGCCAAAAAGGCAGGCCATGCCGGCACGCTGGACCCCGAAGCCACAGGCGTTCTGGCCATTGCGCTGGGTGAGGCGACCAAGACAATCCCCTATATCACTGACGCCCTGAAAGCCTACCGTTTCACTGTTCGTCTGGGACAGGCGACCAACACGGACGATGCCGAGGGTGAAGTCATCGACACGTCCGAAGCCCGCCCTTCGGACGAAGAGATCAAGGAAGCCTTGGGGCAGTTCGTCGGCGACATCATGCAAGTCCCGCCACAGTTTTCAGCGGTGAAGATCGATGGACAACGCGCCTACAAGCGGGCGCGGGATGGCGAGAACATGGAGATCGCAGCGCGGCCGCTCTGGGTGGAAGAACTTGTTCTGCTGGACCGTCCCGACCCGGACCATGTCACTCTGGAAATGACCTGTGGCAAGGGCGGCTATGTCCGGTCCATCGCCCGCGATCTGGGGGCCGCGCTGGGATGTTTCGGCCATGTCCGCGAATTGCGCCGTATCTGGTCGGGTCCTTTCGATGCCGAGGATGGGCTGAGCATGGACCAGATCGAAGAGATGGCACAGGATCCCGCACTTGATAGCCATCTGCGCCCGGTCGAGGAGGGTCTGTTCGACCTGCCACAGGTACGTGCCACGGCAGAGGGTGCCGCGAAGCTGCGCAATGGTAACGCAGGCATGGTTTTTGCACAGGATGTCGAATACGGCGACGAATGCTGGGCGTCGCTTGATGGGAAGGCGGTTGCTGTGGGTCGGTTCAAGGCCGGTGAACTGCACCCCTCGCGCGTGTTCAATCACTAAAGACTGTTACACCCGGTAACGCGCTTCACGCGCTTGGCACCGGATCGGGGCATTTGTTTCAGCAAATGTTTCAAAACGCGCGTGCATGGTCAGGCCCGCGTGAGGTGGGCTGCAATCGCGGGGCAAAATGGTGATGTCTGTACCACAAGACATGACCCCAACCGCAGGACACATACCATGACACGCACTGAAACCGCATTCACCCTTCTGGCCGCTGGCGCCCTTGGCACAGTCGCCTTCGACACCTTCGGCCAAGCGTTGAGCCCCTTGTTCGGACAGCCTAAGCTGGCCCCTGTCGGTCTGGCAGGTGCAACGCTCAAGGCGACCTTCGGCAGCAACCCCGCAGGGGCGGCCTATCTGCTGCACACGCTGACCGGGCTGATCTTTTATGTCATCGGGTATTTCGCCATCGCCCGCCCCCTTCAACGCCGTGTGCTGCCCAATCTGCACTGGTCCGTAACGGCGATCCTTTACGGTGTGGCCCTGTGGGTCTTCGCGCTTTACGTGATGGCGCATCTGGTGACAGGCAACAAACCGTTCCTTGGGTGGACCGGCATCACTTACGTCGCCTTGTGGGGTCATATCGTCTACGCCGTGATCGCGGCCTGGGTGATCGAAGCACGCGGCGCCGTGTTCAACCTGTCGCGCCGCGCAGCTGTGCCTGCCTGATCCAACACAACCACCTTCGGCGGCCAGTGTTTGAACCAACGCTGGCCGCTTTGCTTTGGCCCGGATTGACCTTTGGCGCTTTGCCGCCCCATAAGCGCAGACATGATCACGCGCACACACACCAAAGGCGATGCCCCATCGACCGCGATCTATTCGGATTGCGAAAGGTATCGTTACAGCCTGACGCGGGTTTGGGATGCGCAGGGCGGCAAGGTGACCTTTGTTATGCTGAACCCGTCGACCGCAACCGAAGTGCAAAATGACCCCACGGTGGAGCGGTGTGAGCGTCGCGCGCGGACACTGGGGTTTGGCGCGTTTTGCGTGACGAACATCTTTGCATGGCGTGACACGGACCCGCGCAAGATGCGCGCGGCGCGGGACCCGATCGGGCCCGCCAATGATGCCGCTATCTGTGATGCCGCAGAATGGGCGGACAAGGTGATCGCCGCCTGGGGCACCCATGGCGCGCACATGGGGCGCGGCCCACGGGTGGCCGCACTTTTGGCCCAGACCGGGCGGCCCCTTTTCCATTTGGGATTGTCCAAGGCAGGGCATCCAAAACATCCGCTTTATCTGCCTTACGTGCAGCAACCGGAACCGTGGTCGCCTTAGCCCACCGTTAACCATAGCCTTGGAATTGCTTTGAAAAATGGGCGTATTTCTGTGCCTATGATGGCGGGGCAGTATGGCAAGCGTTTGGATAAGATATGCTTTGGTTGGCAGGTTTGATGGGTTTGATGGCCGTTGGCGCGGTCAGCTTTGTCGAAGTCGACGCGGATGAGGACGAGGATGGCGACGGGCTTGAAGCGGCAAGCGAACCCACAAGCATCACGACCGACCTCATTTCCGACGCCGAAGATCTGGATTCCCTTGACGATGATCTTTTCACCGATGAGGCATCGATCCTGTCGGGTTCCGACACCGGCGAAGAGATGTATGGCACCGAAGCGGATGACCAAATGGGTGGCTATGATGGCGACGACACCATGTCGGGTGGGATTGGCGCGGATACACTGCACGGCATGGACGGGAATGACCTGATTCAAGGGGATACAGGTCAAGACATGCTGCACGGCGAAGACGGCGAAGATACGCTTTTCGGCGGGGCGGATGACGACACGCTTTTTGGCCACAACGACAACGATGTGCTGCACGGCGAGGACGGTAATGACAGCCTGCAAGGGTCCGCGGGTGATGACAGCCTGTTCGGCGGGACGGGCGATGATGCGCTGCACGGCGGGCTGGACGATGACACGCTGACCGGTGGTCTTGGCAGCGATACGTTGTTCGGCGGGTGGGGTGACGATCTGATTGACGGGATCGAGGACGATCCGGACGTCGAAGGCGTTACCGATGAAGATGAGCAGGATTTTCTGAATGGCGGTGGCGGCAACGATATGATCCTTGCGGGAAGCGACGATGTTGTCACATCCGGTGAAGGCAATGACACGATTGTGGCTGGCGATTGGATCGATGAGGGACGCGCCATTGATGTGCTGGACTTCGATCAGGACGATGACAGCCTTGTTCTGGTCTGGGACGATGCGGCAGGTGACCCGCCAAGCATTGGCTTGTCGCTCGACCCTGCGGACGCCAACGTGATGCGCGTCCTGATGGACGGGGTCATTGTCGCAAACGTCAGCGGTGGCAGCGATCTAACCGTGGGTGACATTTCGCTGATCCCGAACAGTGCGGCCTTGAGCAGCGGCATTGCCAACCTCTGACCGCTTGTTCCAGAAGGCTTGGCCGCATAAATCCTTTGCCTTCGCCAAAGAATCCTCCTATACGCGCGCATCTTCGGTCTGTTTCAGGCCAAAGACCCCTCCATGGGCCCTGCTGGACGACATCCCGGCTTGCGCCATCACACCAACCTTTTGAAAAGGAGACCCCGATGTCGATTACAGCTGAAGAAAAAGCACGCCTGATGAAAGAATTCGCAACCAAGGAAGGCGACACCGGTTCGCCCGAAGTACAGGTTGCCATCCTCACCAGCCGTATCACCACCCTGACCGAGCACTTCAAGACCCACAAGAAAGACAACCACGGTCGTCGCGGTCTGCTCAAGATGGTGGCCCAGCGCCGCAAGCTTCTGGATTACACCAAAGCCAAGGACGAAGCGCGCTATCAGGACCTGATCAAACGCCTCGGCATTCGCCGCTGAGCCGTCGGCGCATTTGCGCCGAACCATTTCGAGAATAGGCCGCTCCCTCATGGGTGCGGCTTTTTTCATGTCTGCTTGATGCTTGACCTTGGCGATAGAGCGCAAAAATGAAGTTCACCGCCAGAGCCGATGAATTTTCAAGTTCTGCCCGCCTTTTTCCACATTTTTCAGGCCATTCGACCGAAAATTGCCAAAAATGAGGCGCATCCGCCTTTCAACCCGCGCTAGTGTGCTGGCGAGGGACCCAACAACAATAACATATCCCGCGTAGATTGTCGGCCAGACCATCGGGCGGTCCCTTCTGACGCTCAATGCCGCGCGGGAAGCAACAACAGAAGGAACTTGTGATGACGACGAAATTGCTCATTGGGCTTGATGGTCATAGCTCGGGCGACCGTGCGCTGACCTATGCCGAAGACATGGCCAAGTTGATCGGTGATGCCGAACTGCTGGTCGTTTACGTAATTGAATGGTCCCCCTACTCCTTTCAAACACCGGAAGAAAACGCGGAACGGCACAAGCGACGCGAGGAAGAGATTTCGAAAGCACGCGACAGGGTCGTGACACCGGCATTGGCCAAGCTGGCCGAAGCCGGGATCGAAGCCACCGGGATGGTCAAACACGGAAACGTGGCGGACACGCTGGACGCAACGGCGAAATCGGAAGCTGCAAGTCAGATCATCGTGGGCCGTTCCACGGAAAGTGGTCTGAGCAAACGCATCTTCGGCAGTTCCACCGCCAATCTTGTGATGGAAGCCTCCGTGCCCGTCACGGTCGTTGGTTAAGGAGACATATCAATGACAATTCTTCAACGACTTACGCTGCCCACGGCAGCCCTGATCGCCAGCACGGCGCCCGCCTTTGCACAAGAGGCCAGCACGCTGGATGAACGGGTAAACGAAGCCTTCGCCAACTTCACAGGGCCTTTCGTCAGCCTGATCTTTGCGCCGTTCCCAGGCACCAGCTTCCCTTGGATCGTTATGTGGCTTGTTGTTGCCGCTACCATTTTCACGCTCTACTTCGGGTTCGTTCAGTTCAAGTTCTTCAGCCACGCCATCGCGCTGGTCAAAGGCGACTATTCAGACCCCGACGATGCCGGTGAAGTCAGTCACTTCCAGGCGCTGGCCACCGCTTTGTCCGGCACGGTCGGATTGGGCAACATTGCCGGTGTTGCCGTTGCCGTTGGCATCGGTGGGCCCGGTGCCACGTTCTGGATGATCCTTGCCGGGCTTCTGGGCATGGCGTCAAAATTCACCGAATGTACGCTGGGCGTGAAATACCGAAACGAATACCCCGATGGCACCGTTTCGGGTGGTCCGATGTACTATATCTCGAAAGGCTTTACTGAACTGGGATTGCCCGGCGGAAAAATCCTTGCCGTGCTGTTTTCGGTCTTTTGTATTCTGGGCGCGCTTGGCGGTGGCAACATGTTCCAGGCCAATCAGGCACATGCGCAGATTTCCGGTATCGTGGGCGACTACCCCGGCTGGATCACTGGCGTAGCGTTCGCTTTGGTGGTTTTCGCCGTCATCGTCGGAGGGGTGAAATCCATCGCGCGGGTCACTGAAAAGGTGGTTCCGTTCATGGGCATCTTGTATGTCGGTGCCTCCTTGATCATCCTGATCGTGAACTATGATCTTATCGGCTGGGCCTTTGGCCAGATTTTTACCGGTGCCTTTACTGGTCTGGGTGTTGCAGGCGGCATGGTCGGCGCGCTGATCCAGGGGTTCAAACGCGCGGCCTTCTCGAACGAGGCGGGCGTTGGTTCTGCAGCGATTGCACACTCGGCCGTGCGCACAAGTGAGCCAATCACCGAAGGGTTTGTGTCCTTGCTCGAGCCACTGATCGATACCGTGGTGATCTGCACAATGACGGCTTTGGTCATCATCATCTCGCAGACACTGATCATTGATCCGGCAACCGGCAACTACGTGTTGAACGAAGCAGGTTCTGCCATCGCCACTGTCGACGGTGTGAGCGGTGTCGCCCTGACATCCGCAGCCTTTGCCTCCGGCATCAGCTGGTTCCCCTACGTGCTGGCGGTTGCCGTGGTGCTCTTTGCCTTCTCCACGATGATCTCGTGGTCCTACTACGGGCTCAAGGCGTGGACCTACCTGTTTGGCGAAGGCAAGATGACCGAACTGATCTTCAAGGTGATCTTCTGCATCTTTGTTGTGATTGGCGCGGCGGCCTCGCTGGGTCCGGTCATCGACTTCTCGGATGCTGCAATCTTTGCCATGGCCGTGGTCAACATCTTTGCGCTCTACTTCCTGATGAAGTTGGTGCGTGCCGAGTTGGCCTCGTATGCCGGTCGCCTGAAATCGGGAGAGATCCGCAAATTCACGCACTGATCCAACGTGTGATCTGTAAAAGGGCGGCGCTTGCGTCGCCCTTTTTGTGTCTTCCTGCCACGGCTTTCCTTGTCCGTAAAAACCATGTATGGCCCCACAATCTGAATTCCGGCGCCCGGACCCCAGCGCCTGACAAAGAAGATACCGGGGTCAGGGGGAATTCGCCCCCTATGCAAAGGCCCATCCGGGCCAACACAGGAAACGTAGATGTTTAATGTAACGACGAAATCGATGGAGTGGGGCGAAGAGACGCTGACACTCGAAACAGGCAAAGTCGCCCGTCAGGCAGACGGCTCGGTTATTGCCACGCTCGGCGAAACTTCGGTCATGGCAAACGTGACATTCGCGAAAAAGCAAAAACCCGGTCAGGATTTCTTTCCGCTGACCGTCCACTATCAAGAGAAATACTACGCCGCCGGTAAAGTGCCCGGTGGCTTCTTCAAGCGTGAGGCCCGCCCCACCGAAAAAGAAACCCTGACCGCACGTCTGATCGACCGGCCCCTGCGCCCGTTGTTCGTGCCCGGTTTCAAGAACGAAGTGCTGGTGATGTGCACCGTGCTGAGCCACGATCTGGTCAACGATCCCGACATGGTCGCCATGATCGCAGCCTCCGCGGCCCTGACCATTTCGGGCGCGCCCTTCATGGGTCCGATCGCAGGCTGCCGCGTTGGTTTCGAGGATGGAGAATACATCCTGAACCCAACCGTCGACGACATGCAGGACCTGCGCAACAACCCTGATCAACGTCTTGATCTGGTTGTGGCAGGCACCAAAGACGCGGTCATGATGGTCGAGTCCGAAGCCTACGAACTGTCCGAGGCAGAAATGCTGGGCGCCGTGAAATTCGCACACGAACAAATCCAGCCCGTTGTCGACCTGATCATCGATCTGGCCGAAGACGCAGCGAAAGAGCCGTTCGATTTCCAACCTGCCGACTATTCGGACCTGTCGAAGGCCGTCAAGAAAGCTGGCGAAAAAGAAATGCGCAAAGCGTTTGCTATCGTGGACAAGCAGGAACGCACCAGCGCTGTTGCGGCTGCACGCACCGCCATTCTCGAGGCGCTGACCGAAGAGCAGCAAGACGATCCAAACCTTGGTTCGGCTCTCAAAGGTCTCGAAGCATCGATCCTGCGGGGCGATGTTGTGAAAACAGGCAAGCGGATCGACGGGCGCAAGACCGACGAAATCCGTGACATCGTGTGTGAAACGGGCCTCCTGCCCCGGACCCACGGTTCCGCTCTTTTCACACGTGGCGAAACCCAAGGCCTCGTTGTGACCACGCTGGGCACCGGCGATGATGAACAGTTCATCGACGCGCTGCACGGCAACTTCAAATCCAACTTCCTGCTGCACTACAACTTCCCCCCCTATTCGGTGGGTGAAGCGGGTCGCGTGGGCCCTCCCGGCCGCCGCGAGATCGGTCACGGCAAACTGGCATGGCGCGCATTGCAAGCCGTACTGCCCGCCGCGACAGACTTCCCGTACACGGTGCGTCTGGTGTCGGAAATCACCGAATCCAACGGCTCTTCGTCGATGGCGTCGGTCTGTGGTGGGTCGCTGTCCATGATGGACGCGGGCGTGCCGCTGAAGACCGCCGTGGCCGGTGTGGCCATGGGTCTGATCATGGAAGAAGACGGCAGCTATGCCATCCTGTCGGACATTCTGGGTGACGAAGATCACCTGGGCGATATGGACTTCAAAGTGGCCGGTACCGAAAACGGCATCACCTCGTTGCAGATGGACATCAAGATCGCAGGCATCACGCCCGAGATCATGGAGAAAGCACTGGCCCAAGCCAAGGACGGCCGGATGCACATCCTGGGCGAGATGAACAAGGCCATCACCGGTGCCGGCGATTTCTCGGTCCATGCACCGCGCATCGAGACCATGCAGATCCCAACGGACAAAATCCGCGAAGTGATCGGTTCGGGCGGCAAGGTGATCCGCGAAATCGTCGAAGTGTCGGGCGCAAAGGTCGACATCAACGACGAAGGCATCATCAAGATCGCATCGCCCAACGGCGAAGCCATCAAGAAGGCCTACGACATGATCCATTCGATCGTGGCAGAGCCTGAAGAGGGCGCGGTTTACACCGGGACAGTCGTCAAGATCGTCGATTTTGGTGCTTTCGTGAACTTCTTTGGCAAGCGCGACGGCCTTGTGCACGTCAGCCAGATCGAAAACCGTCGCCTGAACCATCCTTCGGATGTTCTGAAGGAAGGCCAAGAGGTCAAGGTCAAGCTTTTGGGCTTTGACGACCGTGGCAAGGTGCGCCTGTCGATGAAAGTTGTCGATCAGGAGACCGGCGAAGAGATCAAGAAAGAAGAGCCCGCAGACGAGTAATCTGCGCCTCTTGAAAAACAAGGCCCCGGTGGAAACGCCGGGGCCTTTGCATTTGGGGGTATCCCCTTGCGCCAAATATCCCGTCAGGATCTGGCGATGCCACAGCGTAAAGTCTGACAGTTAATGACACCGTCATACTCCCTTGTGACGTTGCGTCTACTGGTTATCCTGTTCTTCGACTGAGGACACCGCCCCTCCATTCAGAAGGGGCGGCATCAGCTTAGAACATCAGACGTGTCCCAAAAACAATGGAAGTAACGCCATTTTCCTCTCCGCTGGCACGTATAAGGTCTGCAGTCCCACCAAACGACTTTTCATAGTTAACCCCTATGTAAGGTGAGAAGGCTCGATCAACCAAATCATAGCTCAGCCGGAGTCCCGCTTCGATTGTTGCACCACCTGACGCTTGACCATAGGCCAGATCATCCTCCAGAGGCACCGTTACTTCGATGCTAGGCGTCAAAATAAGCCGATTGGTAATAAGGCCCTCGTACTCCGCTTCAAAGCGAAAGAACGATTGGTCAGACAAATAGAAGTCAGCATCAACCTCTAGGAAACCAGGAGCAAGACCCTTAAGGCCCAACACCGCATTGTACCGATCCGGCAACCCATCGGGTGTACTTGCCCGGACACCGACAACTCCATCAAAGAAAGTTGTAATCGGGAACTGCAACCGCAACTGGTTTTCCAAACCTTCGAAGTCACCAGACCCTTCAACAATCTCAGCTTCGCTGCGCCAAACGAACTTCAGCTCATCCGTTCCAACAACGAAATCGAAATCCCAGACGAATACGTTTTCGTCGTTATCGCCACTGCGGTATTCGAATTGCTCAGCTTGAAAGCCGTAGATGAGAGGTTCCGCTTGAGCGACGGAGAACGTTGAGATTAACAGGCCAGCAGCACCGACCATCTTCAAGTTTTGCATTTTACATTCCTATTCTGTCGCGAAAATCAGGCTGAGCCGCCATTGACAACAACCTTGCGGAACATGCCCGCATCGGCGTGATACGAAAGATGGCAGTGGAACGCCCATTGCCCAGGCTCATCGACCTCTACATCCATATCCACAGTCGTGGCAGGATTGACGTTGACTGTATGTTTGATGGGGTTCCGCCCCTTCTTGCCAACGTCAAGCAGTGACCAAAGGCCATGCAGGTGCATTGGATGCGCCATCATTGTTTCGTTGATGAAGCGTATACGGACCCTTTCACCATAATTGAGCACAATCGGATCAGCGTCATTGAATTTCACGTCGTTGATCGACCAGATGTAACGCTCCATGTTGCCGGTCAAACGTAGCTCAATGGTCCGCGACGGTGCCCGATAGCGATACCGCGGACGCGCTGCCGTCAGATCTGAATAAGACAAGAATTTTCCGCCGTTATACGCCTTAGGAATTATGCCACTACCGTCAGCATAGAATGCGTCGCCGCTTCCCGATCCTGCCATTTTGGAGTGATCCATGCCAGCCATGTTGGAGTGATCCATACCGGCCATGTTGGATTGATCCATACCGGCCATGTTGGAGTGATCCATACCGGCCATGTTGGAGTGATCCATGCCAGCCATGTTGGAGTGATCCATGCCGGCCATTTTGGGTTGTTCCATGCCGGCCATGTTGGAGTGATCCATACCGGCCATGTTTTGCATGACGTGATCACCCATGCCCATGCCGTGCATCATACCGCCCATGTCGGCCATGGTGAGTAGCGGCTTTGCTCTGAGTGCAGGGACGGGACCAGCCATTCCTTCTCTTGGAGTCAGGGTTCCTCGTACCAAGCCAGTTCGGCCCATCGACTCGGCGATAATGCTATAGGCCTTGTTCTCGCGCGGTTGCACTACGATGTCGTAGGTCTCTGCTACGGCAACCCGCAACTCGTCGACCTTTATCGGTTTCACATCGTTTCCATCGGCCTGAACGACTGTCATCTTCAAACCCGGTATGCGCAGGTCGAAATATGTCATGGCTGATGCATTGATGATCCGAAGGCGTACTTTCTCACCCGGACGGAACAGACCTGTCCAATTCTGAGATGTGCTTTGACCGTTAATCAAAGCAGTGAAGCCTTGGACATCTTCAATGTCGGTTGGCATCATGCGCATTCTGCCCCACATACCGCGCTCCCTGAGAGCGGCTTGAAGGCTATCTTGACGAGTATCCTTTATGAGTGTCTGAAGTGTGCGCTGCGACCTGTTGTAGTAATCTGGCATACGCTTGAGGTTACGCATGATTTTCTTGCCGGAGTGTGGGTGTTTGTCTGCCAATTGGACGACATAGTCACGGTCCGATCGGATTTGCTCACCTCCGCGGGGTTCGATTACAATGGCTCCATAGGCACCATCGGGCTCTTGGAACCCAGAATGGCTGTGGAACCAGTACGTGCCAGCTTGTGTGATTGGAAACCGATAGGTGAAGGTCTCGCCAGGAGCGATTCCGTTGAAGCTGATCCCAGGAACGCCATCTTGTCTAAATGGCAGGATCAATCCATGCCAGTGAATTGAGGTGGTCTCGTTGAGATTATTGGTCACGTTGATTGTGACTTCTTCACCCTCCTTAAAACGGAGGACGGTCGGGAACTGGCTATTGTTGTAACCGACACCCGTCTTACGGAAGTCGCCTGTATCGATCCGTACCCGATCGACAGTAATGTCATACGATCCCTTGGATGTAATCTTCGGGTTTTGATGAGCCTGCAAAGCAGATGGCATTGCGAGAGCCGCTGCTGCAGCCAAACCGAATTGTCGCCGGGAAAGGCTACCCGACATATGCTCCGATGTGCTCAGAGCAGTGTCTGAGCGTGCTAGGAAATTGGCGTTAAAGAGACGCATTCTCTTCTCCTTAGTGGTCAAATTGTTGGAGTTTGCCAAGCTGAAGGTCATCAGCATGGCCGAGTGGATTCATCGAGATGTTGGAAATGGCCTACCGGTAACCGGCACTGCGCAGATGCATGGCCAAAGTGCTGTTCAAAGACACTTGTACGCACGGCAACATCTGAGAAAGGGGAAAGTATTCAGAAACGCGGAGGAGGCGATTTCACCTCCAACACACGACTCTCGGCCAGTTGTAGTGATTCAACCTTTGGGGCTCCCGAGGATGGCTCCGAACGGGGCGCGCTGAGCGTCACTGGCGTTGTGGACGTAATCAAGCAATGAGCCATCAATCCAAAGCAATTGGCGTGGTGATGATCGTTCTGATCAGCGAACAGAAAAGCATCCCCCGAACGCGACTCCGCGCAGACCTCGTTGGACGCCACATGATCGAGCCCAACTGCAACAGACGCAGTTGGTACGACCGACAATACTAAAAGCGCGAGCGATAAAAGGCCGATCACATTGGATATGGTTGCAGACCGCATGGCTCTCTTTCTCAAGTCCTTTGGCTGATAGATATTCGGCGCGCTCGTCGTTGTAAACTTTACAAATTGATACAATTCAAAATACCCTAGTAGTATTGATTTGTTTGAGATTTTTAGCTCTACCAATGTGAGGTAATCTCGGATCAGAGCTGAGCAAAGCACAGGACTTTTAAGTCAAAAATATCAGCGTTGGCCACACTGGCAGTGGGAAAATAGCCGTCAGGCTAGGCCCGAAAGTCAGGAAGAACTTCCGTCGGTATTTTGCGGCTAAAACTCAAAGCTTTCCTACTTTGAAACCGCGAAAACCTCGATCTACAACCGACCCAGTGCCTCATAAAGGAGCAAACTAAACATGAAAATTCTCTCACTCTCGGCGGCCTTGGCAGTCGCTTCAACAATTGCCTTTGCGGGCGAAGGCCATGACATGTCGATGGGCACTGTCACCAATCTGGATCGCAAATCAAATGTTGTGACCATCAACCACGGCCCGCTCGAAAACATCAACATGCCAGCCATGGAAATGGGTTATGCCGTTGCGAAACCTTCCATGATGAAAGGTCTGCGTAAGGGCACCAAAATCCACTTTGTCGTTGAGCAAGTCAACGGAAAGTACATCGTAACCGAAATGATGAAGCAATAGATGTCATGTTAAGGTTCCAGGGCCTTCATTCTTCAGACTTACGTCAGGACACATAATGAACGCGGCCCTGGAATTTTGTGGTGGTCTGAGCCCCACTTCTACCCAGATCCCAATGGCGTTTTTCGTCAATCGACTGTGGAGGCAATATGGATAGGCGGTGCTTTATCCTGCTTGCACCCTCGTGGGTCATGGGGCTGCAGGTCGTTGCGGCCGCGACGCCCGAGATCTTGTCGGCTGCCGAGGCGGCCGACGCATTGGCGCAGAACTGGATTTCCCTGATTGATGTTCGATCGCGCCCCGAATGGGTGGAAACGGGCGTCGCAAAAGAAGCATGGCCGATCAGCATGCATGAACCCGGGTTCGAGCCGCGATTGTTCGCTGCGCGCGATTTTTCAGGCGAAAAACCCATTGCGCTGATCTGCGCCGCCGGCGGGCGCAGCGGCCGTCTTTTGAGCGCATTGAAAGGCGCCGGCTATGCGGGCTTCATCGATGTCCCCGAAGGCATGCTGGGATCACCGGAGGGGCCAGGCTGGATCGCACGCGGATTGCCCATGACGGATCTGGAAGCAGCCTTGGCTAGCCTGCCTGGCGCTCTGCGTTGACCGCGTGCACACCCAAATGACGGCCCGGGTTTCTCACCTTGGGGCGTGGCTTCTGCTCCTTCTTCTCGGTTGCGTAGGCGTCTTCCTATCTGATGCCGCCAAGGCTGCCGAATCCGAGAGCTTTTCGAACCCTGCTGTCACGGCGCGTCTGATCTCGGCCGAAGACGGTATTGCACCAGGTGCCACCTCCGTTTCACTTGGATTGGCCCTGGAGTACGGCGAGGGCTGGAAGGGATACTGGCGCACGCCCGGCGAGGTTGGCTTGGCACCCGAGATCAACTGGTCAGGTTCGACCAATCTGAAATCCGCGGAGCTCCTCTGGCCTGCGCCGGAACGCTTCGAGGCCTTCGGGATCGAGAACTTCGGCTACTCCAATCAGGTTGTCTTGCCAATCCGCGCGAGACTTGAAGACGCTGGCAACCCTTTGGAACTGCGTGCCCGCGTGTCCTTGCTGACATGTTCGACTGTCTGTGTGCCCCACGACTTCGAACTCTCACTCGCCCTACCACAAGGCGTCGGGATCGATACGGACTCGGCGGGCCAGATTGCCACCTATGCCAGTCGTGTTCCCGCCGCGCCTGAAGACAGCGACATAAAGATATCGGTCGCTGCCCTTGATGCGGGTGCGTCCGCTCTTTTCATTTTGGCAACGAGCGATACACCGTTCAGTGAGGTCGACCTATTCCCGGAATTCGGACCGCTTGTGACCTTCGGCAAACCAGACGTTCGGTTGGATCGCGATAGAACGGAACTCTGGGCACAAATCCCGATCAACGCCTGGACCGATGATCACGCAGAGCCGACGGTGACGATCACGGACACGGCTCGTGCAATCACGACACCGGTCACGCTCACTTCAGAGCCCCCTCCCCCACCGTTTTCGAACGCGAACCCTTCAACGAATGTACTGAAGGTCTTGGCGGTGGCCGCCATCGCCTTTCTCGGTGGTCTGATCCTGAATGTCATGCCTTGCGTGTTGCCCGTTCTATCGATCAAGCTCACTTCCGTTTTGAAGGCTACTGGTCGGTCTCGGCAAGTGACGCGCAACGGCTTCCTGTTTTCAGCCTTGGGGGTGCTGGCTTTTGTCTGGGCGCTTGCGGCTGTTTTGCTGTTTCTTCAATGGATCGGTGTATCCATCGGCTGGGGTATGCAGTTCCAAAATCCGGTCTTCGTGACGCTTATGTTCATGGTCATCGCTGTCTTTGCCGCCAATCTCTTCGGGGCATTCGAAATATCCTTGCCCGCAGCTCTGCAGAACCGTCTTGGTGCCAGCAGTGCCAGATCCGGATACATTTCAGATTTCGGCACCGGACTACTTGCGGCCATTCTTGCCACGCCGTGTTCCGCCCCGTTCCTCGGCACTGCGATCACCTTTGCGCTCGCGGGCACACCACTGGACGTGATGGTGATATTTACCGCGCTCGGTCTTGGACTGGCCCTCCCCTACCTCGTCATCGCCGCACGTCCCGAGTTGGTCACGCGGCTGCCCCGGCCAGGGCGATGGATGCTTCTGGTCAGGATCCTTCTGGGAGGTCTGTTGCTTGCAACAGCCGCTTGGCTCTTGTTCGTTCTCGTCGGTGTGGCCGGTGGGCGCGTGGCCGCCTTTATCTCGGCACTTACAGCTGCGTTCATCGTCGCGGCATCTATCCCACAGGCAAGTCGATGGCTGCAGCGCGCGATTCTCAGCGCCTGCGTTCTTCTGGCAGTATTCGGGGCATGGATCATATCAACACCTGACCGCACAACAGCTGCGGTGGACGAGATGTCTCATTGGCAGGATTTCGAACCCCTCAGCATCGCGCGCCGCGTCTCTGAAGGCGAGACGGTATTCGTCGATGTGACTGCGGATTGGTGTCTGACCTGCAAAGCCAACAAATCTTTCGTGCTCGACAGGGATCCGGTGCGTGCGCGGTTGCACGACGGTTCCGTGATCGCCATGCAAGCAGATTGGACCCGACCAGATGACAGCATTGCGCGATTTCTGGAGCGGTATGACCGCTACGGTATCCCATTCAACATCGTCTTCGGGCCGGCGGCTCCTTCCGGTATTGCTCTCCCGGAGATTCTAACGCCACAGGCAGTTGTTGACGCACTCGACACAGCTTCTGTGCGCAGTCTCGCGTCGGAGTGACATCACAACTTGCGCGTCTTCGATCGGGTTGACCACTTCCTCACTTGATCTTCTTGTTATCTGATACCTTTGCATCGCATCCCATGCCAAATTACGAACAACCTCTTGCATCAGTGGTCGTGAGCACCCTGCGGCGCCAGCCAGCGAGATAGATACAGCCGTTCAGGTATGAAGACCGCAGTAATGCCGACGGCGGCATAGAGCACGATGGCCGGATCTCTTTGCAGCTTCATAGCGGTGAAGGCCGCCAGCACGACCGCATCGAATGCGAGTGCCAGGAGCAACACAGGAGCCGCCGCACCGATCTCCTTCCGCCTGAACCGGAAGACGCCCCAATGTACGACCATATCCATGATGAGATAGAAAAACGCGCCCAACGAGGCGATCCGGCCCAGATCGAAGAACACAGCGAATGTCGAGGCGATCATCACCGTATAGACCAACATGTGGCGCTGGATCCTGCCAGCGAATAGTCACGCGCGGCAATGATCTCGTCGATGGTGAGGCTCGCGTCGACGCCGAAGGCGACAAGCAGGTAGACAACCACGCAGATCGCGATGGAGATCATGATGGTGCGGCCCCGGTTGTGGTGGGGATCGGTGATCTCGCCGCCGCTGTTGGTCATGGTCGTGAACCCCTTGAACGCAAGGATGGCCAGCGCGACGGAGGCAATGAACCCCACGATCCCTGATGTCTCGGCCGTCTGTGATGCCGCGGCGAACTGAAATCCGCTCGACCACAGAGCGGCAATACCAAAGAGAGCGATGGCGCCGATCTTGATTGCCGCCATGATCAGCGAAAACAGCCCGACAGAGCGGTTGCCTGCGACATTGGCAAGAAACGCGAAAACGATCACCGCAACCGTCAGAATAGGGATGAGTGGTCCGCTGGTGATATCGAAAGGTCGCAGGACGTAGGTGGCAAATGTCCGTGCCACGAGGCTTTCCGCAACCACCATGCTGAGCGCCATCAGAAACGCCGCTCCCGCAGCGCCGGCGCCGCCGAGCGTTATCGAATTTCTTTGTAGGCATCTCCGTTGTGATTGTGCTGCATCCATTGCCTCGCATTTCTTTTGTATCAATATGGATATTTTTTTCCGTCCATCGTAATCGTCCCATCGGAAAAATGGCGCTGGAGGCCTCTCAAGGCCTGTTCGAGGTCCAGATAATTCACAATGGATTGTGCCCCTCCCTGTTCGGCACCGCCTGACCAGACAGAATCAATGGTCAACAGGATCATCGCGGCCGTCAAATCGGCCTGGTCGCCTCCTTCGAACAAGTGCGACGCAATCTGTTTGTTGTTGTGATCGAACGCGGCGACCACAATCCGCGATCCGCTATGCCCGATCTCGGGCAAGCGCTGCAAGCGCTTCGCTAACACTTTGGCATGTCTCGCTATCCACGGGCCCAACCCGAGCCATAGTGCCACTGCGACAAGACGTGTGACAAAGGGTGGATCCACGGCCAGATAATACCGAACTTGTCCCTCTCGTCCCGCAGGAAACATGGGGACATCGGGGAAGCCAATATCGAGCGCGGTGCGCGGCGCCTTTGTCGGTTCGAACACGAACCGGCGCAAGTTCATGCCTGGCTTGACAGCCCGTCCGGAGCCGGGATCGCCGTAGGATGTTCCGAGGGTCCGGAAGAACCATTCCGAAGCCGCCGGGCCGTAGTGGCGGCCCATCCCGAGTTCAAGTCCGACATCGAGTGCCCGGACCCTTCGGTCCCTTGCCAAATCTGCCCCTATTAGCGTGCTGATTCCGGGCGCGGTTCCCACGCCTGAAATGAGAAGCCCAACCTTTCCCACGGCAACCCGGACAAGTGCATCGACATATTCTGGCGTCGCGGACGTATCGAGAACCGTGCCACCTTTCGAAAGAATTTCTGCGACCAGTTCCGGTGGCGTGGCTTCGGTGAGATTGACGAAAATGCCCCCCCGGGGAAGAACGCCGGCGGCCTCGGGTCCAGCTAGGTCCAGGTTGAGCGTACGGGCGTTTGCAAATTCCCGTCCATTCAGGTGAGCACGCCTCGAGACAGCCCAGACTTCCCAGGGACCGAAGGTCGCGAGCATGGGAACAAGCCGCCTCCCAACATCCCCAGTACCACCGAGGACAACGACTCTGTGCGCGCCAGTCAGGCGAGCGATTTGCGCATCGTCATCCACCCAGGCAGTCATCAAGTGCCAAAATTAGGCCCTTCATCCGAAAAAAGTTCTGGCGCCGAAATGCTGCCGGGTTATGTGCGAAAAATGAATCACACACTACGTTTCTCATTCCGCAGCGACATTTTCCGCGGCGCGCCAGCGAATGCCAAGACCGCCGTGTTCATGGCATGGAGACCTGGCGCAATTGCGGCATGAAGGCGGGAACGGTCACTGCATACCTGTTCCAGACCTGTCCGAAACGGGCGCTTGTGTCGGCCTCCTCGCTGCGCGCCAGTCGCACATACATCCAGACCAGTACCGGGAACATCGCCAGTGTCAGAATGGTCGGCCACTGAACGAGAAATCCGAGCATGACCAGAATGAACCCCACGTATTGCGGATGCCTCATCCTTGCATAAGGCCCGGTGACGGCCAACCGGCCCTGCCGCTGTGCATTCCACAGATGGTGCCACGCCACCGAGATCAGCCAGAACCCCCCTCCGATCAGGGCGAAGCTCAGCAGGTGGAACGGTCCGAAATGCGGGTTCGATTTCCAGCCGAACATCATTTCGGGCAGATGGCCGCTATCGTGGGCTAGCCAGTCGATGTCCGGCCAGGTGGATTGCAACCAGCCGGACAACACAAAGATCGTCAACGGGAACCCGTACATTTCGGTGAACAGTGCCAAGACAAAGGCGCTGAATGCACCGAAACTCCGCCAGTCTCGGGGCGTTTGCGGCTTGAAAAAGCTGAACGCAAAAATGATGAAGACAGCCGAGTTGATGAAGACCAGAAGCCAAAGGCCATACGATGCACCTGCATCGGTCATCATTGATCATCTCCCTTGCCATGCCCGCCGTGGCCTCCATGTCCGCCATGCATGAAGAAGTGCATTCCGACACAGAGCAGCAAAGGCAGCCAGATCAGCAATCCGCTGCCCAGAATATGTACCCGGTGCTCGTAACCCAGCAAAAGTCCGCCAAGGGCAAGCGCAAAGATCAGGTAGATGCCCGTGCGCGACTTCCAGAACGATGGTGGCCTGGGCGAATTGTCATTCTCCAAGTGTTGTTCGTGATGTCTTGTCATAACACATTCCCGTAGTCAGTTGTGGATCGAGGGGACATGAAACCAGCCCCCACGCGTCGGAGCCATTCGCGCGGTGGCTGCAAGGCTGTGGCCAGTCTTTTTTCGCGTCATGCGTCATGTCCCTTGAAAAGAACTCCTGCGGGCGCGCGACGTCCCTGAACCGCATCGAATTCGGCTTCTGTCAGAAAATCAAGCGCCCGCCGCCCCGTGACTTCCGCCGCAGCCGCAAGAATATGTGCCCAGCTTGATCGGTTGGCGAACAGCATTCCGTCTTTATCGAGTGTGCCGCCACGACCGCAGAACCCGAGGAATCTCGACTTCCGCGATCCGGTATCAAGGCGGCGCAGAAGACCGCTGAGCGGCTCCGGCCTGGTATGCGAGACAAAGACCCGGGCGCGTGCCGCTTCGGGAAAGAGTATTTCGAGCGTCGCGTCGGAGGCGGTCATCTTCGCCTCATGATCGTCGCGGGGGCTTCGGAACCGTCCCGGCTCGACCATCACAATGACACGGTGCCGCACGCTCTTTTCTTTCAGACGATCCGACGCCGTGAGGGTTTCGGCCAGTTGGTAGGCGCCAAGGGCGACCAGGATCAGTTCCGGGTCATCGCCACCGACATCGCGCAGGCAGACCGCGCCGTCGGCCAGCGCCCGTTGCGCCAGTTCGGGCGATAGCACGCCTGGAACTTCGCGCTTGGGAAGCACCATCGTCCAGATCGCCCCGTGTGATCGAAAGACATCCCGCAGGCATGCGACGGCACTGTTCCAGTCCACAGGAAACACGACGCGAGAGAGGTCGGACATCTCTGCCCACATCGTTTCGGCGGCTGTCGTGTCCTGATGCGACAGCTCGTTCTTGCCATTTTCCCACGTATGCGAGGTAAGGACAACCGGCAGGCCAAGCCAATAGGGCTGGCGACCTGCGACGATCAGTTGCCGCGTGAAGATCAGATCCTGGCGCAAGGCGCCAAGCATTTTCGTGGCGAAAGCTTCGTAGGAGACTGCCAGATTGAGACCGCCCTTGTTTGCCAGAACGGCGCATATGACGGCTTCTTCGTTAAGGGCTGTTATGACGCCGCCGGTCTCGGATTCCGGCATCCCGGGCTCGGGGGCGGTCACACGATGCTTCAGCAGATCCAGGGTCGCGTTCATCCTGTTGCTGCGCATTTCATCTGGGTTGCCAACGCGGGCGCGCAGGCCTGGATTGGCCAGGACAAGCGCCTCGAAGTATCGGTCGAGACCTTCCATCGGCGAGACATCTCCGCGCCCATCAGATGCGCGCCAAGGCGGTTCGGGGAGGCTGGGCGCCACCGCCGGGCGCGTGATCAGGGGATGGGCCCGCTCCTTCGGGCGCCCCGAGGTGTCGTGGTTGTTGAGCGCAAGCACCGCTTCCGACAGGTCTTTTGGCGGCACCCAGAGGTTCGCGGCACCCTCGTTGAAGTCACGGCGCGCGACCGCATCGATTCGCGGATTGCCCTCGAGCGGCAGGTTATGCGCGCGGTTCGTGCCGGCGCCGGGAAATCCAAAACCTTTGACCGTTTCCGCGATGCCGTAGTGCAGACGGAGCGCAGGCGCGGCGTCCTTTTCACGGGCGGCCAGGGCATCGTTGGCGAGACGCTCCTCAATCTCGAAGATCGCCCAGGCGAAGGCTGCCGGATCGCGCCCGTCCAGGTCGATCGGATCGAAACCATTCAGCCGCAGGTGCTGGCGGAACCAGTCCACGCCGCCGGATTGCGCCATTGTCGTGCGCTGGTCGATCCGTCGGCCGTTCGCGATCATGATCGGGGCGACCGGCCCGGTATCTTTCGAACGCCACCAACGCGGTGCCCAGTCGCTTCCGCGCTGTTCTTCGAAAGCCCCGTCACTCATAAACGCGACAAGATGCTCCCCGGGCTGAGGCATGTGCCCGTAGAGCAGCCCGGCAAAGCCGAGATAGCCGCCCTCGATGAGACCGCCGGCGGTATGTGCGTTCACATGGCTGCCAAGCGCGGATGCGGGCCGTCCCTCGGCAGTGATCTCGTAGGAATAGAAATCCCGAACGAAGCGCGTCAGGCCGGGATCGGAAAAGGAATATCGGTTCTCCTGTTCGGGCGACATGTTGTCGATGATGAGGTTCACCGCGTCGATCGCTGCGACGCAATGCCCCTGCCCCATCAGCCAGGATCGTGTCACGCCGCCAAGCGCGTTTGCGGCCAGATAGCCGACATAGGCTGGGACCATGTTGAGCGACCCGCCGGTATGACCATCGGGACCTGCTTTGAAATCCTCGGCGTCAAGCGGCGTCCCGTCCGTGCGCACGTTTCGCGCATAGGTCATATGCACCACGAGCCACATTGCCGCCTTCGTAATCCGGTCTGCTGCGGCGAGGATACGCCAGGCTTCGGTCCTGTCGCGCACCCGCCCGCGACTCTCGAGAATATCGACCATGTCGTGAACATGCACCTGTGTCAGGTCGTCATGGGCCACAAGACCCGCGCCAAGCGCCCAATCCGCAAAGGCTGGTTCGCTGTCACGGTAGAGAGTGGCCCGATCCCTTGCCCGCACTTGCCCGGCGGCGGGCGGCTCCGAGTGCCTGTTGTGGTTTTCGGACATCCTTATTTCCCTGCTCCTCTAGTTGCTGCCTGTGCCCGCTCGCAACCCAAGCGACTCGAATGTTTCGGCCAGAACGCTGGCGATTCCGATCGCATTCGATGGATGCGGTATGGTGTCGGTGGTGATGATCCTTGCGGCACCGGCCGCCAGAATGTCATCATGCGCGGAACCGGCGAAAACCGCGTGGATCACGAGGCACACCGGCGCGCGGGTGCCCGCCGCAACGAGCCTTTCGATAGTGCGCACCAAGGTCCGCCCCGAAGAGGCGATATCGTCCAGGATCACAGGCGTGCCATCGCGCAACGCGGCACTGTCCGGAACGCTGACCTCGACCTGACGGTCGCCGGTCCGGACCTTGCGCAACACTTCATAGGGCCGTCCGGCCAGCCGGGCCACCTCGGCCACCCATTGCTGGCTTTCGCTGTCCGGGCCCAGCAGGACGGCGTCTGGAATGTTCGTGCCGATCCAGTCCGCCAGGCGCGGGGCCGAGACGGCGCGTATCGCGGGCATCGGGAAAACTTCCTCCAGTCGCGAAATGCGGTGCAGGTGCGGATCGACAGTCACCAGCCAGTCGAAACTTTCACCCAGAAATTGTGCGAAGAGCGGTGCGCTGACCGCCTGCCCGGCCTCGAAACGGCGGTCCTGCCGCATGTAACCGAGATAAGGTGAAATCAATCCGACGCGGCGCGCGCCCATTTCGCGGGCCGTCGCTGCGGCGAAGCGCAAGGGCAGCGCAAGGCGGTCTGGATCTCGCAATGTCGCCAGCAGAGCCACGTCGGCCCCGTTCAGATCGCCCGGCAACGTCATCAGGCTTTCGCCATCCGGGAAATGGTGCCAGTCGAGCGTGCGCAATTCGGCCCCCATCACGGGCGCCAGATCCTCGGCAAGCGGCTTCATTTCGGGAAACGGTATGAGGATCATGGCGCCCCCTCGGACAGCGTGAGAACCCCGGTTTGGGACTTTGCATAGGACAGGGCATAGGCCAGTTCACCCGGTGTCTCGGCATGGAGTTCATAGAGCGGCTGGCCCTTGTCCACCCTGTCGCCAACCCGCGTCAGCAGACGAATACCCGCGCATTTCTGACGCGGCGCGCCGGCCAGCTTGGCGATGCGGGCGATGCGACGGTTGTCGATAGCGGTCAGTTGCCCCGCGTGCGGGGCGGGTATCTCGATACGCTGCGCCGCGATACCGGGTTCACGAAACCCTCCCTGCGCCCCGCAGATCGCCATGAATTTCGCTTCCGCCGCGCCACTGTCCAGCAATGCCTGCGCCCGGTCCCGTCCCTGCCCCACCACGGCGTCGGGTGCGAGGTCCAGAAGATGCCCAGCCAAATCCAGCGCCCGTCCGCGCAGATCGACGGGTGCATCTGGTACGCATCTGAGAACGGCGAGTACGTCGGTAGCTTCCAGGGCCGGACCGATGCCACGGCCAACCGGGGCGACGCCGTCGCTGACATGCAGCGCCAGGTTCAGACCCAACGCCTTGCTCACCGACGACAGCCTTGCACCGAGCGCTTCTGCGGCTTTGTGTGAACGCACCTTGGCGGTGGGTCCGACCGGCATGTCGATCAGCACATGCGTGGCACCCGCCGCCGCCTTTTTCGACAGCACGCTTGCAACCAGTTGACCAGTGGAGTCAAAATCAAGCGGGCGTTCCACACGGATGAAATGATCGTCGGCGGGGCTGAGGGCAAGCCCGCCTCCCCAAACGATGCACCCGCCTTCGGCTTCGACCACGCCGCGCAGTGCAGCGGCGTTGAGCGCCACGGGTGCCATGACCTCCATCGTGTCGGCTGTTCCGGCTGGCGACGTGATTGCACGGCTGGAAGTCTTGGGAATAAGATGCCCTGCCGCCGCGACGATGGCAACCACGATCGGCGTCGTTCGATTGCCCGGCAAACCGCCGACACAATGCTTGTCGAGAATGGTCCGCCCACCCCAATCGAGCGTCTGCCCCGCGTCCTGCATGGCGCGGGTCAGTGCCACGGTCTCGGCTTCATCCAGCCGCTCACCCGCACAGGCTGTGACGAAAGCGGCAAGGTCGAGATCAGACAGTCGGTTGTCGAGCGTGTCGCTGACGATTGCCGCGAACCCAGCCTGATCCAGCCTGTCACCATAGGCTTTCGCCCGGATCATCGACGCGGAAACGGGCGGATCGGGATGCGAAAACGCGCCCTTGTCCCCCGCCCGCGCGCCAAGCGCTGCCCAGGCCGAGGCGGACAGCGCCGCCTGATCCGCGTCAAGCCACGCTCCGCGCCCGACGACATTCAGGGTCGCGATGATCCAACGATCCTCCAGGTCGATCCGCACTCGGGCCTGGGCCGCGAACCCCTCGGAGCGGCAGATATGGCAGTCTTCGTTCATATAGACGACCGGTTGCCGGTAGGTGTCGATCCCGGCAGGGACAAGGGCAAGCGTATCGGTCATCGCGGTCGGTCCAGATAGACGGATTCGAGATGTTCCGGGACGCGGACGGATCGCCCAAGTTCGTGTTCAACGCGAAACCTCAAGGTGTCCGCAGCCGAGATTTCCCCATGGGTCAGATAGGTCATGGCGGGTGCGGGACCGGCGGACATCCAGCGCAGGATTTCGTCGGCATCGGCATGTCCGGAAAAGGATTGGAGCTGAACCACTTCGGCTTCGATCGGGAATTCCCGTCCGAACATGCGCAAACTCCGAGCCCCTCCGGCCAGCGCCGCGCCGCGCGTTCCGCCGGCCTGAAAGCCCGACAACAGGATCGTGTTGCGCCTGTCGCCGCCGAAGCTTGCCAAATGGTGCAGGATACGTCCGCCGGTCAACATTCCGCTGGCCGATACGATGATCATCGGACCCTGCCGTGTGTTTAAATCCTTCGATTGCGCGACCGTGTTCACGCGCTTGGCAATCTCGAACATCGCAACGCAGTCTTCGCGGCTAACATGATGCTCGTCATGGTGGCGATGATAGATTTCCGTCGCATCCACAGCCATGGGGCTGTTGAGAAAGACCGGAACGTAGGGAATGTCGCCACGGGCCATGAGCCGCGAGATTTGCAGCATCAGCCCCTGCGCCCGCCCGACAGCGAAAGACGGGATCAGCACCGTGCCGCCGCGGGCAAACGTGCGCTTCAGGACCGGGGTCAGTTCCGACTCGGGGTCGGTGTCGGGGTGCGCACGATTGCCGTAGGTGGACTCGCAGACCAGCACATCGGCCCCGTCGAAAGGCTTCGGTGGCCGCATCAGCGGATCCGGATCATGGCCCAGATCGCCGCTGAAATGGACGACCCTATCGCCAATCTCAAGCCGAATCTGGGCCGCCCCAAGAAGATGCCCGGCCGGGATGAAACGGGCGACGATCCCGCCGCCGAGGTCGATCCTCTGATCGAAGCCGTGCGGCTGAAGGCGTTCCAGCGCCGCCTCTGCATCCTTGAGCGTGTAGAGCGGTTTGGGATTCTTGTGTTTGGAAAACCTTCTGCGGGCGGCAAAACGCGCCTCTTCTTCCTGGATGTGCCCACTGTCAGGCAGGATGAGTTCGCACAGGTCGGCCGTCGCCTCGGTGCAGTGGACCCGGCCGCCGAACCCCGCCCGGATCAGCGCCGGCAGGTATCCCGAATGGTCAAGATGTGCATGTGTGAGCAGCACCGTGTCGATCGTGTTGGGACGCACTGGAAACGGTTTGCGGTTGCGTTCGCGCAGGTTCTTGAAGCCCTGGAACAGGCCGCAATCCACGAGAATGCGCCGCCCCATGGCCTCGATCAGATAACGCGATCCCGTCACGGTTCCGGCGGCGCCCAGAAAGCGTAGTTTGGGACGTGTGAACCGTGTCATGCCTCGGTCTCCCTATTCGCGAAGGCGTTGAAGAACCCGCCAAAGATCAACGCGGCATACCAGCCATAGAGAAAGCTCTCGACCAGACCGACGATGAAGCCGAGCGGTGTCAGCCAGACGAACCCGGGCAGCAGGCCGGACCAAGTCTGGTACATCGCATAGCCGGGAAAAATCAGATCAAACGCGATGCAGACCAGATAGGTCACCGCCAGAAACAGGCTCAGCGCCCAGCCCAGCGGCACGATGGGCAGACGCACACCACCTGTCCCGGTACTTGCACCCATGACACAGGCCCCGCACGTCATCCTCAGGGCCAGGAAAAGGATCGCCGCGACTGCGGTGAAATAGAGGATTGGCATCATGGCTTGTCTCCTTCTCGTCGACGGTCAGCCCGTTGCGCAAGAGCCGCGCTATCCGGCGCCGCCGTGCCGTGGCTCGCGCGGGACGCAAATCCCGCGCGGGGGTGTCGTGTCAGTGGCTGCAGCAGCAGCCGGATTTGGCCGGCTTCTCCTTGGCAGATTCCGCAACGCGCGGCTCGGGCCTGACCTGGCCCTGCGTGTCGGATTTGCCGCTGCAACATCCGGTCGATTTCTTGGCGGCGTCGACTTGCTTGGGGGCATTGGAATGACTGTCCATCTGGACCTCCTTTGGTTGCCTTCGTTCTATAGACGCGGCTCAAAGGACAGCATTACAGGAATTCAGATATTGGCGCGTTTGCAGTGTGACGATGCGGACGGACTCGCAGGACCGAGGCAGTCGCGCGGCAGCTTCGACCGGGACGCCCGATCCCAGAAGGCATGGGTCGAGCGATTCTGATGGCACTGCAGTCGTCGCATGGCCGAGCCAATCTCCTCACAGCCGTGACAGGTCCACGCTGGGAGTGTGATTTCGGCAACTCTCGATTATATACTGGTCTCGAAATAACTCGGTCGGGGTCCTGCTCGCGAGCGATCAACACAAGCTCCTTGCTGATGACCAGATCCCGAAAGTCGAGGGTTGCCGGGTCCAGTATTTACAAGGTCGCATCGACGACCGAGGTCTTCGCATACAATTGGCGCTGACGTCGGACAGACGATACCCAGTGTTATCTACATGCTCTAACCACGCAGAAACGACCGACGCAGCAACACCGCAACAACTACCAAGGTGGCGCCAGCCAGAACCGCACGCAATGTCGCAAGCGTCAGATGTGGCGAATACTGCAGTCCCGCCGTGATCCACGGGAAGCACAGAGCCCACGAAAGCATGGCCATGCCGATCTTGGTTGGTGTCGTCAGCGACACCGGGCTTCCTTTTCCTTGTCAACAGCGGCAGGGAATTGCGGAAATCATCCGGTTGGTACTTGTTGATCGAGGGAAACACCAAAATTGCAGACGCAATAGATTCAAAATAAAGCCCTGAATACAATCCAAATGATCATACAAGACGTCTACCAAACATACCAAATACCTGCCGCCAACGCGACTAAGGCAAAGAATAGGGCGGCCAGTCTCATTACTATTTTCCTCCGATGTTTGGTCGGTTCACGTCGGCAGACTTCTACTAATCACCCGCCGGACAGAGAACCAAAATCACCCATGTACTACTTTCAACGGTAAATCATGCCGTGGTTTTTCCTCTGGTTTTATCTCAGCCTTTGAAAAGAATGTCGTTATTTCCTGATATCTAATCCGGGTGTCCTCCAGAGTCTGATAATAGCGAAAGAGCTCTTTCAAAGGTGCCGAAAAATCCTTGTGTGCCGCCAGCACAGCAACAAGTGCACCAAGGCTAATACGTCCTTCGATAACGAAGTACCCTCCGAGCGAGTAGAAAAGGAATGGTGTCAGCGCGGTCAGAAAGTTGTTGAGAGACTTGATGAAGAACTTTAACCGGAAAATTCGACGCCTTACTCGTTCCAGCTCGCGAAAACTGGCGCTTGTCCGTGCAAGAGGCTGGGAACTTGCTGCCTCTGCGCGCAATTGGTCGTTGAGGTGTCTACCCAATTGGCGAACCTCGGAAATCCGTTCTCTGGAGAGGATATTGACCCGTCTTTGTAGCCTTGGAAGCAGTATGAGTTGAATCGGTAAGACAGTCAGAGCAGCTGCACCCAAAACCGGATCTTGCATGAACATAAACAAGAGAATGGTCGCAAGGGTCCCCCCCTGCATGATCGGTAGCGTAAGAACGTCGGCCGCAAAGCCGCCGATTGGCTCAACCTCTTGGGCGAGTATGGGAACAATCTCACTTTGGTTCTTGGACTCCGGATCACTGCGCCACTGCCGGAAAACCAATAATCTGAAGCGACGCAAGAACCTTTCGGAAACATAGCCCTTGAAGACGTTGAGGATATACTTGTTCAGGCCGCTAAGTATGATCGCAGACAAGTAAAAACCACACAAAACAAGGAGGAACGCCACTTGGTCAAGTTCATAGTCCCAAAGTCGGACTGGGAAACGATCAGAGTCCAATGCATTGTTCACGATCTGCTTCGGCAACTCTAGTGTCAGATACAATATGGGCATGGCGACAAGGCTTAACGCGATCATCAAAGCCTGTTGCTTTCGTGAATGCCGCAAGACGGAGCTAAACAGGCGAGGATCCAGACCGCGGATCCATTCCTTTTGCGGTTCGACTTTTCTCGGATGGCGCCAGTGTTTGAAAACAAATCGAAGTGTAAGATAGCTTACGACGGCAACCAGAAGTGCCGGTGCCAGTACCAGGATCAGGTGTATGAACGGGTGGATCCAATCTGGAACTGACTCGGTATATTGATACCCAAACGCTGCAGATACTTTGTGGACCAGGTCGTGATATCGTTCCATTAGAGACATACGTCAATCACTCGATTTCAAGGTTTTGGGTCGAAATGATCATGCACAATGATCACGCCGAACATGCCTGCCTCACGGTGCCCCGGGATCAGACAAACAAACTCAAGATTGGTTATGTCCGAAAACTCCCAATCCAACGTCGCTGTCTTCGCGCTTGGAATTGTGACCGAATTCGGATTGTCGTGCTCCATATCGGGATGCTTTCGCATCCATTGCTCGTGTTTGGCTATCTCATCAAAGGAACCCAGAAAGAACTCGTGCTCCATAGAACCAGGGTTGGTAATTTCAAACCGCACCACAGATCCGTGCTCGATGTGGATCACATCAGGCTCAAACAGCATGTAGCCGCTCTGGGTTTCATTAATTTTCACTTCGATGGTACGGGTGATATTAGCGCCAGCACCCAGCTTTCCGATTGGAACATGCCCGGGGGAATCATACGCCTTGTCGTGCGGCCGTTCGCCAATTCCTGTATCTGCGTCGACAACATGGGGCGAGAAGCTGACGCCAATCCCAAAAATCAGCCCCATTATCAGCGTTTTCGGTTTCCTACCCCAACGGGCAAGTTGGAGATGCGTGTACCTGCTCAGCATAGTCACTCCATTCAAAACCGAGGTGAGGATAAAGGAGGCGACACAGTGCATCGCCTCCCTTGATGTCTACTTAAGGTGAGTGACAGTCAGCTTGCCCTTCACTGGCTCCGCGACGAATTCGATGGCTTGGCCCGCGGACATCTTGGCAATCATTGCCTCATCGGCTCTGAACACCATAGTCATCGCGGGCATGCCGAGGTTGACCAGCGGCCCATGGTTGATCGTCACCTTGCCGCCCTTGGCATCGACTTTCTTGATCGTTCCCTTGGTGTACTCTATCTCGGCCTGGGCGGCTTTCTTCGACACTTTGATGGGCCCGAACATGCCGGATTCGTAGTGACCAGGGATCAGACAAGCAAATTCGAATGTTCCGGCATTGGAGAATTTCCAGATGACTTCCCCCGATTTGCCTTCATCGAGACGTATCGAGTTCGGGTCGTCATGCTCCATGTCCATGGCCGCCATTGCGTCCTTGTGCTTGGCGTTTCCGGCGACGTCATCAATAACAAACTCATGCTCAAGCTCGCCCTCGTTAGTCACACTGAAGCGGATCGTTTCACCCTCTTCGAACTCAAAACTTTTCGGCTCAAAGATCATTTCACCGTCGTCCGTTTCGCGCATGATCACATTGATCGTCCGCGAAACTTCGTTCGCCATCCCCGGCATGCCCGCCGCCATCTCGGCGTGCTCGTGGGCGTGGGCATCATTGCCGTGACCCTGTGCCTCGTCGCCGTGACCCTGTGCTTCGTCGCCGTGGCCATGGGCCTCTTCGCCGTGGCCATGGGCTTCGTCGGTTTTTACTTCGTCGTGTCCTTCAGAATGGGAGCCTGCAGCATATACGGGCATCCCAAGCGTCAGAGCGATCGCTGTTGTCAAAAGAAGGTTCTTCATCGGTTTTTCCTGTTTTTTGAGTTGTTCAAGTATCTCGAAAGGCTGGTCAGCCCTTCGAGGTTGGTTTGGGTGTCAGGATCGTTTGGGGGCTATGGTTCGACGCAAATTCCGGCAATTCCCCGGTCCATTCATAGGCTTGCTCACCGGGAGGATTTTCGTACCAACCTGGGTCGGAATAATCGTCGGCGTCGATGCCGTCCCGCACCTTCACGACCGAGAACATGCCGCCCATCTCAAGCGGCCCATGCGGCCCCCAACCATTCATCATGGGGATTGTGTTGTCCGGAAGCTCCATGGACATTTTGCCCATGTCCCCCATGCCTGCGGTCCCCATCGGCATGTATTCGGGTTGGAACTGACGGATTTTTTGGGTCAGTGGCTTCTTGTTGACGCCAATGAATGTTGGCACGTCGTGTCCCATCGCATTCATTGTGTGATGCGATTTGTGGCAGTGGATTGCCCAATCTCCAAGATTATCTGCCACGAATTCGTATGCACGCATAGCACCTACCGGAATATCGATGCTGACCTCTGGCCATTGTGCCGATTCCGGCACCCAGCCACCGTCGGTGCAAGTGACCTTGAAATCATACCCGTGCATGTGAATGGGGTGATTGGTCATGGTCAGGTTGCCAACGCGGACACGCACCTTGTCGCCCTTGTTGACCACCAGAGGATCAATGTCCGGAAAAATCCGACTGTTCCACGTCCAAAGGTTGAAGTCCGTCATCGTCATGATGCGAGGGACATACGTACCGGGATCAATGTCGAACGCGTTCAGCATGATCAGGAAATCGCGGTCCACGGGCATGAACGTCGGGTCCTTCGGGTGGACCACGAACATCCCCATCATGCCCATCGCCATCTGGGTCATCTCATCCGCGTGCGGGTGGTACATGAAAGTCCCGGATTTGATCAGGTCGAACTCGTAGATAAATGTCTTTCCGGGTTTGATGCCGGGATGGCTCAGGCCAACGACGCCGTCCATACCTGATGGAAGGATCAGACCATGCCAATGGACAGAAGTTTCTTCCGGTAGCTTGTTGGTGACGTAAATTCGAATACGATCACCTTCCACAGCCTCGATCGTGGGACCGGTCGATTGGCCGTTGTAGCCCCAGAGATGCGCGATCATACCGTCGGCCATCTCGCGTTCGACGGGTTCGGCGACAAGATGGAATTCCTTGACCCCATTGTTCATCCTGTAAGGCAATGTCCAGCCGTTTAGTGTCACAACCGGGGTGTAGTCCACGCCCGAAGAGGGTCGTGGCGTGACCTGCGTCGCTGCGGTGTCCATCAGCGCCGCTTCCGGCAAACCCATATTGAGTGTTTGGCCCCAAGCCTTGGAAGATACCAGCGTCGCACCTGCGGCACCGGCTCCGAGTAGTTGACGTCTATTTAACATATCATCATTCCTTTCAGTGTGGTGCGCCGCCGCCGGCGGCTACTGCTGCGCCTTCGCCACCGCCGCCGCCAGCAACTCCACCGCCGTAGATCGCGGCTGTCACGTTGGCTTGAGCGATGTAGAAGTCGCGCTTCGCGTTAGCTGCCTCCAAAGAAGCGGCTAGCTTCTGACGGACGTCCGTCAATAATTCAAATGTGTTGGTGATCATGCCGTTGTAGGAGAGTAGCCCCTCCTCCTCGACCGTCGTACGCAAGGGAACCAAAACGTCCCGATAGTGACGGGCGATCTTGTACGAGGCATGATAAGCCGTTTCGGCGCCCCTGGCTTCAGAGCGTACGTCTACAGCTTTCTCTGCAAGCACGTTAGCCGATTGCAGATACATGAGTTCAGCTTTGCGCATGCGTGCCTTGCCCGTGTCGTAGATCGGGATCGCGAACTCGATTTCCACCTGTGGTGTGGTCTCGGTTTCTGTCTCGCCGCCCTCCACCTCTCGCTCGAGTTCGAAGCCGCCGACGAACTCGAGGTCGCTCACGATCCGTGTTTGGTCCGTCAGGCCAAACGCTTTTGCCTGGGCCTCAAGACCGAGTTTGGCGACCCGCAAATCGACACGGTTACGCAGCGCCTTGGCCTCTACGCCCGTTACGCGACCGATTGACTTGGGCAAAGCAGGCAAAGCATCAGGTACGAAGTAGTTCACTTCCGTGCCCCAAAGCCCCATCAACCTGGTCAGTTCTTCCTTAGCCATTGTCGCATCGAGTCGAGCGCGGGCAAGCTGTCCGGCAAGTTCTGCGTTGAACGCCTGTTCACGCGCCTGCCCTGCCCGGTTCAAAGCGCCTGTTTCACCAAGCCTTCTGGCAAGCTCGGACCCAGCGTCCGAAGTCGCCTTTGCTCGCTTCAAGTAGCTGACTGTCTCGAAGGCAGAAACGGCGTTGACCCACGCCTGCCGCGTCTGATTCGCAAGGGCAAGGGTATCGTTAACGGCCTCCAGTTGGGCCTGCCTGAAATTTGCATCTGCAATGGCGCGCCGTTGTTTCCGCGTTGTTGCATCCAGAACATTTGTTCGGATCAGCCCTTCAATTGCACGGTATGCGCCTAGCTCAGGCGCTCCGATGCCCAGAATCCCGATGGAGACAACCGGGTTTTCAGGGGTTGATTGTTGCCAAGCTTCGGCCGCGGAAAGACCCACGTTGGCGTAAGAGGCCTGCAAACCCTTGTTGTTGAGAAGTGCTACCTGAACTGCAGTATCTGCCGAGATGGTCTTGCGATGCACCATCGCGTGCACCTGCTTGCGCAGAGCTTCGTTTTCGGCCTGCGTTTCGGCAAATACGGCTCGCTTTGCGATTGCTGGCGAAACTTGGCTGGCAACGTTGGCAAAGCCAGCTTTCGGCTCAGTGTAAGCACTGGGAATAGCGGTGGCGCAGGCACCCAAGACCAATGGAAATCCTGCGATGAGTGGGAATTTTGATACGCGCATCAGTTGCCCTCCGTCTGTTCTTCGTTGACCGAGCGCCAATCGCGTGGCCCGGTCGGTGCACGATAGGTGTAGCCAGCCAATGGGTCCTGATATTGAACCGGTGAAAGAACAGCACTGTTCATGGTTGCTTGTTGATCTGTAACGATCGGTAGAGGTGTGGGCTCATATGCACATGCACCGAGAACGAGAGCGGATGCTCCCGGATAGATATAGTATTTCATGGATCATACCTGACTTGTTGGATTTATATCGTCACGGCGCGAGGGCCGAATGACAAACTTCAAAGAAGGAAAATCAAATAAATTTTCGAGGCGGCCGCAAATTGGCCAATGCACCTGCTGAGGGCTCGAATTCTGCGGCCTGAGAAAAAATCTCGGACGTCTCTACACAAGCTGCAGATTCTCGGAGCTGCGGCGGCACAAAGGACATGCAAACGCCATCGCAGCACTCAACCGAGGCCTGGTGCTCCTCGACAGGATGCGCCTGTGCCTCACAGTCGCCTGATGCGGCACGGGACTCACAATGGTTCGCTTCGTGATCAGAGATCAAGCTGTGTTCATAGACCACGTTCGATAGAGCGTGATCAGGCGCATGTGAACCAGCATGTCCAAGTCCGGATGTCGCAACGACCAGCGCAAACACAACGACTAGCCTCACAAAGGCCGAACGTAACCGAAGTGTCCAGAAGCTCTGCATCATACCTTACGTCTGGCAAATGATTGCAAAGGTGTCAATGGGAGCAACGCCTTACAATTTGATACATTTCGCACGGACGCATGTTCCCATTTGTGCTTTGGAAATCGGCGCTAGAACCGCCTAAGAGCCCGTACTGGCATCCATAGGCCCATGAAGATCTTCATCAGGTTCTCGGTCAACGACACAAAGCCGAAGGGGACGTACGATCCGCCGCCAACCCAAGCGCTTTTAATCCCCTTTGTCGATTTAGACTGTGACCTGCCCCCGACGCTCCCTCATGAGGCGCAACACCCGCGACCTCCAAGAGAACCATGACCCCGGACGGACAGATCGCTCACCCATTTGACAAGGCCGCAATCAGAGAACCGTTTTTGGCCGAAATGCTTTGGCAAGGGGTTATTGACCGGTCGATTTGCTTTGGCTGACCATATGCGACGTGCAATAGTTGCGAGAAACGTCAGTACGAAGGGGTAGGAAAATGATCGATCCGGATGCCGTGGCCAAGATGGCTGCAGATTATACAGCCGCTTGGAATTCCAAGTCCGCCGAGGCAGTGGCCTCTTTCTATGCAGAAGACGGCGAAATCATCATTAATAACGGCGATCCCTGGACAGGACGGTCGCGCGTTCAGGATATGGCCGCCGGATTTTACGCGGATGTTCCAGATTTGACGCTGTCCTGTGATGATGTGCGCTGCGCTGGGGGCCATGTGATATTCGTTTGGACATTTACCGGGCATGACGCAACATCCGGAAAACCTCTCAACATTCGTGGATGGGAAGAGTGGGAGGTTGGAGACGATCTCAAGGTAATGGCTTCACGGGGATGGTTCGACGCCGAGGATTACGCACGCCAGGCTGAAGGCAAGTAACCACTTAAGCAACGCTAAAACTCATACGTTTCTGGCACCGGCGACAACCACCGTTTATTGCGCAAAGTTCAGTCCCGCAACCGCTACAAATCGCGCACAGCTGCCTTCGATACGTGCGGTAGGGTTCGCCATAGGTTTACACCAGCCATAGCTCCCAAAGCAGCGCGACGACCATTGTGATGGGAACAATGCCAGTCATGCCTCGGCCTCTCCGCTATGACCTGGACGGCCGAACTCTACTGGAGCGTCGCAGGCGTGCCGTGCGCATTCCAGTTCCAGCGTCGTATGCTCTATGTCGAAACGCTCGGCGAGAGCTGCCTTGATGTCATCCTTGACCGCATCGGCGTCGGACCAGCGGCCCTCGGCGATCACGACATGGGCGTCGAGGGCGGCGCGGTGTTCATCCATTTGCCAGAAATGCGCGTGATGGATGCCCGTCACGCCATCGACACCGCGCACCGTATCGAGAACCGCCCGTGTCTCGATGTCGGGCGGCGAACCCAGCATCAGGATGCGGATCACCGGGCCTATCTCTCGGAAAGACTGCCACAGGATGTAACCCGCGATCATGACCGTGACGATGGGGTCGATCAACCTCCAGTCGTAGAGAAGGATCAGCGTTCCCGCGACGATGACCGCGACGGACCCGAGCGCGTCGGCCACGTTGTGCAGGAATGCAGCGCGAATGTTCACGCTGGATTTGGACATGGCATAGGTCAGCGCCGCCGTCACCGCGTCAATTATCAGCGCGATGACCGCTATGATGACAATCAGCCATCCATCGACCGTCTGCGGATCAACAAACCGCATCGCAGCTTCGTAGAGTAGGTAGAGCCCGATCACGATCAGCGTGGTGTAGTTGATGAGAGCGGCGACGACCTCGATCCGGCCATAGCCGAAAGTCATATCGGCATCGCGGGGCCGCCGCGCAATCTTGCGCGCCCCGAAGGCGATGATAAGCGAGATCGCATCCGAAAAATTGTGCAGCGCGTCCGCGATCAGGGCGAGCGAGCCGGAGACAATGCCCCCCACGATCTGCGCAACGGTCAAGCCCATGTTCACGGCAATGGCTGCAATGACACGGCGGTCTCCTGCCTCCGGATCGACATGGTGATGATGGCCGTGGCCCATAGCGACAGCTCCTTTCGATTCGAATCGTTTTCAGATAGATACGATCTACAGCTACTGTAGCTTCAAGGGTTGCCATGAAAGAATATTCAATCGGCCAGATGTCGCGCCGCACGGGTGTGAAAGTGACGACGATCCGCTACTATGAACAGCGCGGCCTGATCCCGTCGCCGGCCCGAACGGAAGGGGGTCAGCGGCGCTATGACGAAACCGCGCTCGAACGCCTCGCTTTCCTGCGGCACGCACGGGAACTTGGCTTCGGTCTCGATGACATCGCTGATCTGATGGCACTTGCCGAAGAACCAATCAAGGACTGTGCCCCTGCACATGAAATCACCCGCAAACAGCTCGCCGCTGTGGATCGCCGCATGGCCATTCTGGCGCAGCTCAGAGAAGAACTCTCTCGAATGGCCGAGGCGGACGATCCAGGCCAGGCCGGAGAATGCCGTGTCATTCAGGTTCTGGGCGATCACCGGCTCTGCGTCGGAGATCATGACACACCATCAGATGCTTGATAGCATTTCGCCAACCTGCCCTCACTGGTGGGATCGTCCAACCACAAAGGAGAGTTGCGGCTCACCATACTGCACGAACGGCAATCCAAAGGCCTAGCTGGCATCCCTGCACTCGAATACTCTTCACGCACCCAGTTAGTCACCGTGACTGCAGTGTCGTCGCGGTTGCACTGGAACCAACCGTATGCGCTGTGGAACCATGCCTATGGTCAGTTTCGACAAGCGAATGATGCCCACCTTGTCTAGGTGCGAACCAACGGTGCACGGCAGGCATAACAAGCAGGGTCAGAACGGTTGATGAGACCAACCCCCCGGTGACAACAGTGGCGAGCGGACGCTGGACCTCTGCTCCGACGCCTGTGGCGAAGAGTAATGGTGCCAGCCCCAGTGCTGTCGTCATGGCGGTCATCAGGACCGGGCGTGCGCGCAGCCCAGCGGCATCAATAGCCAAAGCCTCAAGATTGCGACCGGCACGCGCAAAATCATCCATGAAACTTACCAATACCATGCCGTTGCCCAATGCGATGCCGAACAAAGCGATAAACCCGACTGTGGCGGGAACCGACACCGGTAGCCCGGTCAGCCAAAGCGCCAAGGCCCCACCGGTCAGCGCCAAGGGAATGTTCAGAAGGATGAGGATCGCTGATTTCAGACGGCCAAAAGTAATCAGAAGGATCAGCAGCACGATGCCCAGCGTGATTGGAATGACTACCTTGAAACGGGCATTCGCCTGTTGCTGAAGCTCGAACTGGCCGCCCCATACCAAACGATATCCAGGTGGCAACTCAAGTTGATTATCTGTCAACTTCTGTGCTTCAGCAACGAACGATCCTATATCGCGACCGCGCACGTTAGACTGTACAGTGATGAAGCGCTCGCCATCTTCGCGTGTGATCTGTCGCGGGCCGATTACAGTCTCGATCTTTGCCACCGTATCCAGCGGCACCCGCGCGCCCGAAGGCGACTCCAGCACGATGCGCCTGATCGCTTCGGGTGTGTCACGCCTCTCCTCGTCGAAACGAACCACGATCGGGAACTGTCGCACACCTTCGAACAGCGATCCGGCCTCTGCTCCGCCAACGGCTGTACGCAGCCCATCCAACGCGTCCTCCACATCCAGCCCGTAGCGACCAAGGGCGAACCGATCTACTGTTACCACAAGTTGCGGCGCGCCAGTGATCTGGTCTGCTTGCACCTCGGCAGCCCCCTCAACCTGTTGCAGAAGTGATTGCAGGACTTGTGATCGCTCCAACAGAATTTCGGAATCCGGTCCAAAGATTTTGACGGCCAGTTCGGCGCGTGTGCCGGTCAGCAATTCATCAACGGCCATCGCGATGGGCTGGCCAATATTAACCACAATCCCCGGAAAACTTTCCAGATCTTCCGAAATCGCCGTGCGCAAACCTTCGGCAGACAAGCCGGGCCGCCACTGATCGACCGGGTTCAGCTCGATGAAGGCTTCGGCGCTGTTGGTCGGGTCAGCATGCGCGCCAACCTCGCCACGCCCAATGCGGGTCACGATGGACTTGATTTCAGGGAAATTCTTTAACAGCCGCTTTTCCACAAGCGTCGTCGTCTTCATCCCTTCGGTAAGCGAAATTGAGGGTGCCATGGTGACCCGCATCAGAATATCACCTTCCTCCAACGATGGCGTAAATTCGGAGCCAAGTCGCGATCCTGCAAAACCGCCCACCGCCAAAAATATGCCGCACAGGACAATGGCAAAAAACCGGTTACGGACAAAGAACCCGGCCGCGCCACTGACCATCGCGACAGTTCGACCCGGCTTGTCCGGGGCCTTCTTGCCGGACCGGCGCATCACCGAAAAGGCCATCGAAGGCGCAATCAGGGCCGCATAGAAGAGCGATCCGGTCATGGCGAGTGCCGCCGATGCCGCCAAGGGCCGGAAGGTCTTGCCCTCGACCCCCTGCAGCGAGAAAAGCGGCAAGAAAACAACGATAACCACGGCAACCGCCGCCACTAGAGGTGCGATTACCTCGGCAGTAGATCGGGCAACCAACATACGCGGCTCTTCAGAGCCGTCGTCTTCCTCAAAGCTGCGATCCACGTTTTCAGAGATAACAATCGCCCCATCCACCATCATCCCGATGGCGATGGCGACCCCCCCCAGTGACATCAGGTTGGCGCTGATGCCCAGAACGTACATTGCGATAAAAGCAAAACCTACGGAAAACGGGATCGACAGGACCACAACCAGACTGGGACGCCAGCCCCCCAGAAAGACGAAAACGACCAACGCCACAAGCACAGCCCCCTGCCACAACGCCGTCGTAACAGTCGCGGAGGCCTTGTTCACCAGCGTGCCCTGATCATAGTAGGGGACCGCCAGTACACCATCCGGCAGGCTTGCGTTGATTTCCTCAAAGCGCTCTTGCACCCGCGCGATGACATCGGATGTGTTGGTGCCATAAAGTTTCAGAACCAGCCCTGCGACAACTTCCCCTTCACCATTGGCGGTTGCAAGACCTTGCCGAACGCTACCGCCAACGATGATGTGGCCTAGATCGCGCACGCGCACGGTGCGCCCGTCGTCCACGTTGACGACAGTCTCCGCGAGATCCGCGATTGTCTTCGCAAGTCCAACGCCACGCACCGTGTATTGTTCGGATCCAATTTCGAGGAATTGCGCCCCTTCGGTTTTATTTCCGCGCTCTAATGCGCTGATCACATCGGCGATTTGAATGTCATAGGCGAGCAGTGCATCGGGATCGAGCCTGACCTGATATTGCTTTTCATAGCCACCAAGGGACAAAACCTCGGTGACACCCGGCACCGTCTGCAATTGATACTTGACGATCCAGTCCTGAATTTCGCGCATCTCGACAAGGTTGCGCGCGCCGGTCTGATCTTCCAGACGGAAATACAGGATGAGGCCAAGCCCAGTTGAAATCGGACCCATTTGCGGGTCGCCAAACCCGTCGGGGATATTACCACGCGCTTCGGCAAGCCGCTCGCCCACGACCTGACGGGCGAAATAGACATCCGTCCCGTCCTCAAAATAGATGTTCACCACCGACAGCCCAAAGTTGGAGACCGAGCGCATGTTTTTGAGTTTTGGCAGGCCCGACATCGCCGTTTCAATCGGATAGGTCACATAGCGTTCCACCTCTTCGGGGGCGAGCCCTTCGGTTTCGGTGAAAACCTGAACCAGCGCGGGTGTCACGTCGGGAAAGGCATCTACAGGCAAAGCGCGAAACGCAAAAAGCCCGCCAAGCGTCATCGCAAAAGCCGCAATGGCCGCCAAAAGCCAGCCGCCTGCGATGCGGTGCATAAAATCAGTCATAGTCAGCTATCCTAATGTCCGTGACCATCGCCAAAGGCGTCTTTTTCAAGTTGGGCTTTGAGTGTGAAGGCACCTTCGGAGACAAAGAGGTCGCCTTCCTCCAGCCCGGTGCGGATTTCCACATAGCCGCCAGCGGTTGTACCGACCATGACAGCGCGCGGTGCGAACCCGCCGTTAACAGGGACAAAAACAGACGGACTATCCTCTACCAGTTGCACGGCGGATTGTGGCACGCGCAAAACCTCCGCAGCATTGCCGACGCTGAGATCTGCAATCACAAACTGGCCGGGGGTCAGGGTTCTGTCAGAGTTATCGATGATGACACGCGCCGTCGCCGTGCGCGACACTTCATCAATAACCGGTAGGACAACAGCAACTGTTGATTGTGCAATGACATCGCCAGCGTCTGATTTAAGGGCAACCGGAGCGCCAATCCGGACGCGGCTGATATCCTGTTTGTAAACTGCGATATCAGCCCAAACCACGCTGTCGTCGACAATCGTGAACAGAACCTTGGCGCTGGAATCCCCAGCTGTTACCGTTTCCCCCAGCGTCGCCGCACGTCGCACAATTGTTCCCGCGATTGGTGCAGCCAGGTAGGCATTGGCATTAATACCATCCGGAGCAGTGGCTATTTTTTCGAGGGCGGCGTGATCAATGCCGACAGCATGCAGTTCGGTTTCTGCTGCTTCACTCTTGGTCTTTGCCTCTTCATGCTCTGCGCGGGCTGTCTGAACATTCGCCTCGGATGTGATTTTTTGCGCCCACAGACCTTCCAGGCGCTCCAAGGCTTGCGCTGCCAGTGATCTCCTTGTTTCCGCAGTCAGCCATTGGGCTTTCAACGCGGCAAGCTCGCGGCTCGTTATCAATGCGAGAGTATCGCCGTACTCAACTTCGTCGCCTTCGCCCACAAAGAGCCGGTCGAGAACGCCGCTCACCCTAGGCGAAACGTTCGCAATCCGGTCCTGGTCAAAGCGAATTTCCGCTGGCAGGCTGAGCGACTCGCCCAAAAGGCCGAATTCAGCTTGCTCAAGCACGATTCCGGCCTCTTGCGATACCTCAGGCTCCAGTTTGACAACATCGCCGCCGCCGTGGTCATCGTCACCGTGCGCGTCTTCTGCTTCACCGGCATGGCTTTCGCCGCCGTGGTCATCGTCGCCGTGCGCATCTTCTGCTTCACCGGCATGGCTTTCGCCGCCGTGGTCATCGTCACCGTGCGCGTCTTCTGCTTCACCGGCATGGCTTTCGCCGCCGTGGTCATCGTCACCGTGCGCATCTTCTGCTTCACCGGCATGATCATGATCTTGCGGGAGAGTTGCAGCTGTGGCAGTCAATCGTAATGGCATTTCCGCACCGCCAATGGCGACTGTGATCGCGATCAAGGCCAATGCGCCTATCGTCAGCCAAGCCAAGGGCATCGTTCTCAGTTTCATGATTGCACTCCGAATATTGGAAAGACTTTTGTCTTCCGCGAGCAAACCAAGGGCGCACTCGAATGCGACCATCACTCTAAAGGTTCGGTTTGCTTTTACATTTGCGCTTTTATGATGCCCATTCCGACACGGGCACCGCAAAACACCGCTCCACTACCAAGTTTGGTCAGCCTCGCGGAGGGCGATAGAAGCCTTGGAATGTGGCAAGGATCACAGAGACGTCCGTCCAGTGCCGCGATGGTTCTGCAGACACCTGATGACACGCCAACTGCGCCTGCTTCAGCACAATGATGTGGAGATGGCAATCGCCAGAGGCATGGGATGCCTCACCATTTTCGCCATTTTTTTGATTCTGAGTGGTTTGGTCAATATCAACAGTGGCGGGAGTAGAAACATCTTCTTCAAACGCATGGACGCCAGACTCTGCAACGCCAAGGTTTATGGTCACTGACAACAGTATGGCCAACAGATATTTCATATCTAGGTTGGTTATAGGGTCTGATGCCAGTAATCAATCAAGATTTTGCTGGAATGGCCCCCGTTTCCACTGGCCATCGAGCGGATCGTGCACCTGGTCATAGAGGTAGCCGTGCTTGTTCCCCTTCTCGATCGATGCCTCGACACCTGCACGCGTCACTAATGACAGCGGTTCGCCGTCCAGCAGGATCGTCTCCCCCCACGTTGAAAATCTCATTCCTCAAATCAGTCTCCTTGTCCGTTTTCTGAATACATCGATGACTGAGGCCAGGGTCACGATCTATCTCCCAGTCGATTTCACGCTCGTTCTCAATCTCTTTCTGACTCTCGACTTCGCGCGCATCCTCGATCTCCAGCTTGTGAACGCTCGCCTACGGCCCCTGCGCCGCGTCACGGTTCAGAATGCCTTTGAGCCGGTCCCGAGCGTAGTTGCGCCCTGTGGTCTGTTCTTCGTCACTCTGCCCACTGCACTCTTGCCCGCGATCTGTAATCCGCGCCAATCGCTCCCGCACATCGTCCGGGCTGCGCTCTACGCCACGTTTTTTTGATGCCGCCGCCCTGGTCATCTATTGGCAGTGAGTCCTGACCCTTCTGTATCTCCGCTTTGCTATATTGCCCCCGTCAGCGCCCTTGGCCGAGGTCGTTGACGGGGGGAGGTTAAGCGCGCGCTTCCCCGATTTGGGCAATGCCCAACACCTCAAGAACCTTCGCTTCGATATCGCGGGCGTTCAGACCTGCCATGGCGTACATATCTTCGGGGCTGGCCTGATCAATAAAGGTGTCCGGTAGAACCATGGACCGGAACCGCAGCCCGTTGTCAAACACCGCCTCGTCCGCCAAAAGCTGTGCCACATGGCTGCCAAAGCCTCCAACCGCGCCTTCCTCGATGGTGATCAACGCTTCGTGCTCTGCGGCCAGTCGCAGGATCAATTCGCGGTCCAGCGGCTTGGCAAAGCGCGCATCGGCGATCGTGGGCGTGATCCCCCTTGCTGCCAGCGCTTCGCAGGCACGCTCGACCTCTGAAAGGCGGGTACCAAAAGACAGGATGGCGACACGCGCGCCTTCGGATACGATGCGGCCCTTGCCGATTTCCAGCGGCGTGCCGCGTTCCGGCATATCCACGCCTGTGCCTTCCCCGCGCGGAAAGCGGAAGGCAATGGGCCCATCATTATGCGCGGCCGCCGTTGCCACCATATGCGCCAGTTCTGCCTCATCCGCTGCGGCCATGACCACGAACCCGGGCAGATTGGCAAGATAGGCAACGTCGAAAGCACCCGCATGGGTGGCCCCGTCCGCCCCCACAAGCCCGGCACGATCAACTGCAAAACGCACGGGCAGGCGCTGGATCGCCACATCATGCACGACCTGATCATAGCCGCGTTGAAGGAACGTCGAGTACATCGCGCAAAACGGCTTCATCCCACCTGCGGCAAGCGCCGCAGAAAAGGTGACGCCGTGCTGTTCGGCGATGCCTACGTCAAAGCATCGGCTCGGATAGCGCTCCGCAAACAGGTTCAGGCCGGTGCCATCCGGCATGGCGGCCGTGACGGCACAAATCTTGTCGTCGACTGCGGCCTCTTTCATCAGATGATCCGCAAAGACGCGGGTATAGCTTGGCGCGTTGCTGGACGCCTTTTTCTGTTCGCCGGTAACCACGTCGAACTTGGACACCCCATGCCCACGATCCCGCGCCTGTTCGGCGGGGGCATAACCTTTGCCTTTCTTGGTCAGCACATGGATCAGGATCGGCCCCGTGGCCCGCGCCTTGACCGTGCGCAGAACCGGCAACAATTGATCCATGTCATGCCCATCGATCGGGCCGACATAGCTGAACCCCAGTTGTTCGAACAGCGTCCCCCCAACGGCAATACCTTTCAGCATGTCCTTGGCCCGGCGCGCACCCTCGCGGAAGGGTTCCGGCAACAGGCTGACCGCACCTTTGGCCGCGGCTTTAAGGTCCTGAAAGGGTTCTTCGGCGTAGAGGCGGCTCAGATATGCGCTCATCGCGCCGACCGGCGGGGCAATCGACATTTCGTTGTCATTCAGAATGACGATCAGACGTTTTTTCAGGTGGCCTGCGTTGTTCATCGCCTCATAGGCCATGCCCGCGCTCATGCTGCCGTCCCCGATCACTGCGATGGCATCGCCCAGACCTTCGGGCGGGTTGCCACCCAGATCGCGTGCGACCGAAAATCCAAGCGCGGCACTGATCGAGGTTGAACTGTGCGCAGCGCCAAAGGGGTCGTAGGGTGATTCAGAGCGTTTGGTAAAACCGCTCAACCCATCCTTTTGACGCAGGGTGCGGATACGGTCACGCCGCCCCGTCAGGATCTTGTGCGGGTAACACTGATGGCCCACGTCCCAAATGATCTTGTCGCGCGGTGTGTCGAAAACGGCGTGCAGTGCCACGGTCAACTCAACCACGCCCAGACCCGCCCCTAAATGGCCACCTGTGACAGACACCGCAGACACGGTTTCGGCTCGGACTTCCTGCGCGATCTGCACAAGTTGGGAATCGTTGAATTGCTTGAGGTCCGCGGGACGATCAACCTTGTCGAGCAGGGGTGTTTGGGGCCGGTCTCTCATAGCTTCGGGCTTTCACTCACTTCTTGCGCGTCACGACGAACTGCGCCGTCTGTCGTAGCACGTCCGCCTCCGCACCATAAACATGTAATGCGTCACAGGCGGTTTCCACCAATTGCGTCGCGCGGCGTTTCGCCTCGTCCAGCCCCAGAAGGGATACGAACGTCGCCTTGCCCGCATCGGCGTCCTTGCCCGTTGCCTTGCCCATGGTTTCGGCATCGGCGGTCACATCCAGAACATCGTCCGCGATCTGAAAGGCGAGGCCCAGTGCGCGCGCATAGTCCCGCAGTGCGCCATGATCTGCCTCTGCCATGCGCGGGCCGGCACAGGCCGCCCATTCGATCAATGCACCGGTTTTGCCACGCTGCAAGCGGGTGATTTCGTCCAGGCTCAGGGGATTGGCGGAGGTTTCGGCCGCAATATCCAGTGCTTGACCCAACACCATCCCTTGCGCGCCGCTCGCCTGTGCCAGACTGCGCGCAAGATCGGCACGCGCAGGGCCGACAGCTTTGTGCGTAACCATTTCGAAGGCCAGCGTTTGCAAGGCGTCGCCCGCCAGAACCGCGGTCGCCTCGTCCCATTTGACGTGCACCGTTGGCGCGCCGCGCCGCATGTCATCATCATCCATGCAAGGCAGATCGTCATGGACAAGGCTATAGGCATGCAGAGCCTCGATCCCCACAGCAGGCCAGATCGCGATATCGGCCGCGATGCCATGCAGCCGGGCAGATTCCAGCACCAGAAACCCGCGCAACCGCTTTCCGCCTGTGGTCGCGTGGCCCATGGCCTGCACCACGGGCACATCGTCCATGCTGTTCAGAACCTTGTCGAACTGCGCTTGGATGCGCGTGGCCGCGTCGTTGAGACGGTCGTGAAACATACCGCTGTCAGAGGTCCGTGGCAGGGGTCGTTCCGGTGGGATTGCCATCGGCATCCAGCGTGATCGCCGCGACCTTTTCTTCGGCTTCTTTCAGCTTGGCTTCGCACCGTGCCTTGAGCGCCGCGCCCCGCTCATAAAGCGCAATCGATTGCTCCAGCGCCACGTCGCCCCGTTCCAGCTGGCCCAGAACCTGTTCCAGTTCGGCCATGGCCTGTTCAAAGCTCATCTCGTCAACGGGGGTGTCTGTCATGTCGCGGCCTTTACCAGTTCGTCCACATGCGCGCGGCTGCACGCTGCCAATGCGTCCAGATCATAACCACCTTCCAGAACCGATACCACCCGGCCTTCGCACAGTTCTTGCGCAAGTTCGCAGATCATTCCGGTCAGACGCGCGTAGGTGTCGACCGACCATCGCAGTTCGGCAAGGGGGTCGTCCTGATGGGCGTCGAAACCTGCGGAAATCAGGATCAGATCGGGTGCGTGATCGCGTAAGGCGGGCATCGCCCGCCGTTGGTATTCCGCGATGGCGTGGGTGCCGTCGGTGCCCGGGGCAAGCGGGATGTTGACCACCGTGCCATGGGGGCCGCGGTCGGCTGCCGCGCCGGTGCCGGGCCACAGCGGCATTTGCTGGCTGGTGATCACCAGCGCACGCGGATCGTCCTGCAACAACGCCTGCGTGCCGTTGCCGTGATGCACGTCGAAATCCACGACGGCCACTCGGTTCAGTCCCCGCACCTCAAGCGCATGTTTGGCGGCGATGGCCACGTTGCCAAAGACGCAAAAGCCCATCGGCAGAGACTGTTCCGCATGATGTCCCGGCGGACGCATGGCGACAAAGGCGTTTCGGGCGTCCCCGTCCAGAACCATGTCGACGGCCTTGACCGCGCCACCCGCCGCCCGCCAGATCGCGTTTTCCGATCCGGGCGACAGAAAGGTTTCGGCATCCGTGTCGCTGTCAAGACCGGCAAAGCCATCGGTCGGTATCCTGCTCCGCACGAAATCGATGTAGTCCTGCGGATGGCACAGCGCGATAGAGGCATCATCGGCCATGGGCGGGTCGACGCGCAGCAGGTCAAGATCCGCAAGCGCGCGTTGGATGTACTCCAGCCGCGCCACCTGTTCGGGGATGCCGGGGGGCGTGACATGGCCAAGGCCGTCTTCGTGGGTCAAAAGGGCGGTTTTCATGTTCGTAAGGCGGGGTTCAGCCCGCCATCACCTTCAGTCGGGGGCCAGCATGTACCCCGCACCGCGCACCGTTTGCAGGTAACGCGGTTGCTTGGGGTTGTTTTCGATCTTGCGCCGCAGCCGGGTGATCTGAACATCCACCGCACGTTCTTGCGCCTGTCCCCGATCACGGCCCAGGTCCTCGACCAGCTTGGCGCGGCTGATGGGGCTGCCGGGCTGCGCGCTGAAGATCTTCATCAATTGCATTTCGGTGGCTGTCAAACGAACCAAGGCATCGCCTTGCCACATCTCTCCGCGTTCCATGTCGTAGCGGATATCGCCCAGATGCAGGATTTTGGGAATGCTGTCTTCGGCAGGGGTTTCCGGCATCCGTCGCAAGATCGCGTTGATCCGCAACAGCAGTTCCTTCGGCTCAAAAGGTTTGGGCAGGTAGTCGTCCGCGCCGGCTTCCAGCCCTTCGATCCGGTTGCCTGTTTCCCCCTTGGCCGTAAGCAGCAATATCGGCGTTTGCATCCGTTCGCGCAGGGACCGGCACAGGCTGATGCCGTCTTCGCCCGGCATCATCACGTCCAGAACGATCATGTCGAAATCCAATCCCGACAGGATACGCCGCGCGTGTTCCGCATCCCGTGCCGCCGTCACAAGGAAACCGTTGCGCATCAGGAACTTCTGCAAAAGCGTGCGAATGCGCTCGTCGTCATCGACGATCAACAGGTGGGCATCGAGGTCGTTCATGCACCGCTCTCCTTCAGCCGCGTATAGGTGCGCTGCATTTCGGTATCCATCATCGCTTCGAGCACGCGCCGGAATCCGGCAACGGCCTCGGGACCGGCATCGCGAAAGGCCGCGCGCATCCGGGCGCGCTGGGCGTCGGATAGCGTCTGTTCCAGATCGCGGCCCGCATCGGTCAGGTAAAGATGCCGCTCGCGTTTGTCGCTTTTGCCCACACGGCTTTCCACCAACCCATCGGCGATCAGAGTACGCAAGACGCGGTTCAGCGATTGCTTGGTCACGCCCAGAATGTTCAGCAGGTTGTTGACCGTGGTGCCCGGCGCCCGATTGATGAAATGGATCGCGCGGTGGTGGGCGCGGCCATAGGCCATGTCCGTCAGAATGCGGTCCGGGTCAGCGGTGAAGCCGCGGTAGGCAAAGAACATGGCCTCGATGCCCTGTCGCAATTGCTCGTCTGTCAGGAACAGCAGGCTTTCGCCGCCCATTCCCGTACTCAATCCAGCCGTCATGGATGTGCGTGTGCGCCCGTCCTGCATCTGCCTCCCCCACGAAATCCGTCTTTTGTTGGATCACAGCTTACGTCAGTGTTGTTGACATTCCAAGAGCGAAGCGATATCGAATCGCAGGTTTTGCGCAATAAAATGTCCGCATCGGACTTAGTGGCGCAACTTTTGGAAACATAACTGGAGGATGTGGCAATGTCAGGCGCATATGATGATCGCGACGGCAAGATCTGGATGGACGGCAAAATGGTCGAGTGGCGCGATGCCAACGTCCATGTCCTGACACATGCCCTGCACTATGCATCCTCGGTTTTCGAGGGTGAGCGTTGCTATGACGGCAAGGTGTTCAAAAGCCGGGAGCATTCGCAGCGGCTGCTGAAATCCGGCGAACTGATGGATATGGCCATCCCCTACACCGTGGACGAGATCGAAGCGGCCAAACGCGCCACGCTGGACGCCAACAACCTGACCAATGCGTATCTGCGTGTGGTGGCATTCCGCGGCGCTGGCGAAGACATGGGTGTCGCGGCATCGCGCAATCCCATCCGCATGGCCGTGACTGCGTGGGAATGGGGCAACTACTATGGCGATGCCAAGATGAAGGGCGCCAAGCTCGACATCGCCAAGTGGAAACGCCCCAGCCCCGAAACCATCCCTGTCGCGGCCAAGGCGGCAGGCCTCTACATGATCTGCACCATGTCGAAACACGCGGCCGAAGCCAAAGGATGCTCGGACGCCATGTTCCTCGATTATCGCGGCTACGTGGCCGAGGCGACCGGCGCGAACATCTTCTTCGTCAAAGACGGTGAAGTGCACACGCCTTTGGCCGACTCCATTCTCAATGGTCTGACCCGTCAGGCGGTTATCGGGATGTTGAAGGATCGTCAGATCAAGGTGCACGAACGCCATATCATGCCCGAAGAACTGGAAGGGTTTGAGCAATGCTGGCTGACAGGCTCAGCGGCGGAAGTGACCCCCGTGGGCCAGATCGGTGACTACAACTTCGAGGTGGGTGCCATGACCCGCGATGTGTCAGAGGCTTACGAAAAGCTGGTGCGCAGCTAAGGCCGCCCGGTGGACTACGACGCTTTCGCCATCGAATGGGAAGCTGCGTGGAACTCCCATGACATTGACCGCATCCTCGCCCACTACAGCGCGGATGTGGTCTTTCGTTCGCAAAAGGCCATGCGGTTGGTGGGGCAGGGCGAACTGCATGGCCGCGATGCCTTGCGGGCTTACTGGTCCGCGGCACTGGCCAAGCAGCCCAATCTGTCTTTTGTCGTCGTGGATGTCTTTGCCGGTCATGCGATGATGGTTATCACTTACCGCAACCACGCCGATGTGCTGGCGGCTGAAACCCTGCGCTTTGGTTCAGATGGGCTGGTGGTCGAGGCATCGGCCTGTCACCGCGCGGCGTGACCCGGGACTTGCAGCAGGCCATTGCCGCTTCGGGCCTGCGGTCTGGGGGATCGGTGTCCTTCCACCATCACCTGCGCAACGGCGACGCGGTTGTTGTTGCGGCACTCGACGCCTGTGCCGATCTTGGGCTGACAGGTCTGCACATTGCGCCCTCGTCGCTGTTCCCCTGCCATGCCCCTTTGGTGGAGCGCGTGCGCAGGGGCGTCATCGGATCGGTGTCGACTGCCTATATGAACGGCCCCTTTGCTGATGCCATCACCACAGGTGCGCTTAACGGGCCGGTCACTCTGCAAACCCATGGGGGTCGCGCACGTCGGATCGTGTCGGGCGAAATGCCCATTGATCTGGCGATCATTGCCGCCCCCGCAGTGGACCCGCACGGCAATGTCGGCGGTGCGGATGGGCCGAATGCCTGCGGCCCGCTTGGCTATGCCATGGTGGATGCGGCCCACGCACGGCATGTGCTTGCCGTGACCGACGCGCCGCGCCAACCTCTGCGCCGCATCTGCGTCCCTGTGCAGCAGATCACCGAAACCGTTCGCATTCCGACCATAGGGGATGCCCGCCTGCTGCAATCCGGCACAACTGCACGTACGCCCGGCCCCGAAGCGCAGGCGATTGCCGATCTGACCCTTGGCCTGATTGCCGCGTCGGGGCTGGTGCGGGATGGGTTCAACTTTCAGGCAGGCGCGGGGGCTACGGCGCTGGCCACGGCCCGGCAGGTTGCGCAATTGATGGCGCAGACAGGTGCGCGCGGGGACTTCATCGCGGGCGGTATCACCGGTGCATCGGTTGACATGTTCAAGGCTGGCCTCTTCCGTCGCCTGATGAATGTGCAAAGCTTCGACAGGGCGGCGGTGGACGACTATGCCACCAACCCGGGTCACCACGCCATGTCGGCCAGCGCCTATGCCAACCCCGACTATCCCGACCCAGTTGCGCACCGGCTTGATGTCATGCTTTTGGGTGCAGCCGAGGTGGACCGTGATTTCAACGTGAACGTGACCACCACATCAGATGGCCGTATCATCGGCGGGTCCGGTGGCCACGCCGACACGGCCGAGGGCGCGAAACTGGCGATTGTGACCATGCCGCTCCGGTCGGGTGACATTGCGCGCGTCGTGCCGCATGTACGGTGCGTGACCACGCCAGGGAACACCATCGATGCGCTTGTGACCGAGGCGGGGATCGCGATCAATCCAGCGCGGCCTGACCTGAAGCAGGACGCAAAGCGCGCCGGGCTTGCACTCGTGGAAATCGCAGATCTGTGCCGATTGGCGGGGGGAATGCCGCACCACAAGACAGAGGGTCCCGTCGTTGCGCAGATCGAACACAGGGATGGCCGCATTCTCGATGAGGTGCATGCGCCTGCGGTGGATGGCCCCAGCCCGGAAGGCTGAGGCACAAAGCATTCAGTACAAGGCAACAGGGTTGATCATCGCCTGAACCGTGCCGCGAATACGCGCCTGTCCCAGAACGAACATGAACTCGTTCACCCCATCATCAAGGATCGGCCCCGTGTTCATCGTCTCGAGAATGTAGATGCCGTTCTTCATCAACAGCGTGACGTGGCCGTAAAACACCTTGTCGCCTTCGGGCGCCGGGATGGGTTCAAGCCCCCAGGTATCCGCCCCCACAGCCATCGGGTTGAGAGAGGCCATGTATTCCGCGCCTTCGTTGTTCAGGCCCGGTTCTCCCGAGACCCAAGCCACGGGTTCGCTTTCCAACATGCCTTGTGTCCAGCCCGTGTGGAACAGGATGATGTCACCTTCGCCCATGGTCACACCTTGGGCTTCGGCCGCGGCCTTGATGTCTTCGGATCCGAAATGCGCACCCGCTTCCATCACGTCCACGCCAAAGTGGCTGGCCATGTCCACGATCACCGCACGACCCACCATCGGCGGCACATCATGTGTGCCCAATTTGGTCAGGCCCGTAATCGCCGAGATCTCTTTTTCATCGAGGCAGTTGTAATACTTGCCGCCCTCGCCCAAGTGGCCAAGTCCATCAAGCTGCGATCCAATGCCAACCCAGGTCTGGATGATGTCGTCGTTATAGTTGCCCTCGTACCCGAAGGCCGTCAGCTTCTGACCGCCCTGCTGGTTCGGTTGTACCACTTGCAGGTTCAGCGACCGGGGCGGGAAGGCGGGTGTTTTCGCATCGATGACGATGCCCAGCGGCATGGATTTGCCCTGTTTGACCAGCTTGAGCGCTTCAAGCGTGCGTTCGGGTGAGACGTGGTTGACCGATCCCAAGGTATCGTCCGCGCCCCATTGGCCGGGGGTGCATTCGGCCAAGGCAAGGCCAGCGCTCAACGTCAGTGCGGCGGTGCCGGCAATCAATGATTTCAATGTCATGGTATCCTCCCAAATTGCCCACTGCGCCGGGTTGTCCGACTCGGTGGATTTGAAAATGCTACCACGGATTGAGCGCGGGGCGAGTCTACGCTGCGTAAACTTGCTTGTGCCGGGCCGCGCGCTTTCTTAGAAATCGACGCCGCGCTGGGCCTTTATGCCTGACGCATAGGGGTGTTTGACCTCGCCCATATCCGTGACCAGATCGGCGTATTTCATCAATTCCGGCTTGGCATCGCGTCCGGTCAGGATCACGCTGGTGCGGTCCGAACGGCCCTTCAACCCATCGATCACCGCCTGCACCCCAAGGTAGTCATAGCGTAGGGCGATATTGATCTCGTCCAGCACGATCAGGTCGAAATCACCGCTCGCCATCATCTCTTTTGCCTTCTCGTAGGCGGCCGTGGCGGCGGCGATATCGCGGTCCTTGTCCTGCGTGTCCCAGGTAAATCCTTCGCCCATGGTGTGCCATGTGACCTCGGGCAGCTTCTTGAAAAACTCGCGTTCACCGGTGATCCACGTGCCTTTGATGAATTGGACAACGCCAACAGTCTGACCCCATCCAAGCGCGCGAATGGCCACACCGAATGCGCTCGAAGACTTGCCCTTGCCGTTGCCGGTATGGACAAGGATCAGCCCGCGGCCTGGGTCTTCGGCCTCGGCCACCTTGGCGCGCTGGGCCTTTTGAACCTTTTGCATCTTGGTCTTGTGATCGTCGCTCATGTTTTATCCCTTTGGGTCGGTCACCGAACGGGTGCGGCCCCGTTCCAGCCCCAGTTGCCGTTCGCGCCAGATAATCAGCGCGCCGCCCGCAATGACAAGCCCCGCACCGATCACCATTGTCAGTGTCACGCCTTCCTCAAAGACAACATAGCCGATGGCTGCTGCGAAGATCAGCGAGGCGTAATCGAACGGCGCCAACATCGACGCCGCACCAAAGCGGTAAGAGGACGTTACAAGTATTTGTGCCACACCACCCAGCAAACCCGCACCTACCAGAAGCATCATCGCCTGCGGGTTGGGCCACACCCAGCCAAATGGAATGGTCAGAAGCGACAGGCAGGATGCGGTGATAGAGAAGTAGAATACAATCGCGGCAGTGTGTTCTGTCTGGACCAGTTGGCGCAGGTGGATTTGCACAAGCGCGCGCAGGATCGCCGCCGCCAGCACCATAAGCGCGCCCATCGTTGCCGCGCGTGTGATGTCATCGCCACCCAGCGACAAGCGCGGCCAGATCACGATCATTACACCGACAAGGCCCAGCGCCACAGCCGAAAGCCGAAACACCCGCACCCGTTCGCCCAGAAGAATGGCGGCCAGAACGACGGTGAACATGGGCGTGGCATAGCCGATGGCGGTCACCTCGGGCAGGGGCAACAGGCCCAGCCCCGCAAAGGTCAGGCCCATGGCCGATGTGCCGAACAGCCCACGCCAGACGTGGCCGGTCAGATTTTGCGGGATCAACCCCTTGCGCAATTCGCCCTGTTGCCAGAGCCGGAGCAGGATCACCGGGATCGCCAGCGACGAGCGGAAGAACACGGCCTGACCCGCCGGAACGGTCTGAACCGCGACCTTGATCATCGCGCCCATGACCATGAAAAGAAAAACCGCCGACAGTTTCAGCGCGATGGCTGCACCGGGGCGGTTGTGGATCACGGGGCGGGGCATACCCGACCCATGATCCTTTGATGGTCAAAGATCAAGCGTCAGTTCAGCGGGGCAACGCCCAGCGGAACGTTGAACTTGCGACAGAAGATATAGACTTCGTTGTAGGCGCTGGCGTCCACGCCCGCAGGGATCGCATAGCTTTGCGCGCCCTTGTTTGCACGCAGGGCGCCCATGTCGGTGGCCGGGTCGTATTTGCCGTTCTTGCCAAGGCCCACGCGGGGGTCCGGTGCGCCGTCAAAGTCAAAACTTGCCGCCAGATCGACCGACGCGGCACTGACCGATACGCCGCCCGTGGTGATATGGCCTGACTTGCCCGTAAAGCTGCCGGAAGGCGATCCGGCAAATACGGGAAGCGAGAAGGCTGTGCTGAGGCCAAGGCCCGCGCCGAGAGTGAGAAAAGAGCGGCGGTTCATCTATGTGTCCTTTCGAGGATGTGCAGTGTCGCGTTGCCTCAACCTAGGCACAGACCGATCACAACCAAAGCCACGCTTTCACACAAGGACGTGCGCCAATGTTTCAAGTCGCTAGCCGATGTGCCCGCGGTTTTCGCCCACTTGCCCGCGGTGCAGCAACATGTGATCGAGGATCACGCAGGCCATCATCGCCTCGCCCACCGGGACCGCGCGGATGCCCACGCAGGGGTCGTGACGGCCCTTGGTGATGATCTCGGTTTCCTCACCGCCCTTTGTAATGGTCTTGCGCGTGGTCAGGATCGACGAGGTCGGCTTGACCGCAAAGCGCACGACGACGTCCTGCCCGGTGCTGATGCCACCAAGGATGCCGCCCGCGTGGTTGGACGAATAGGAAGGTTGCCCGTCATTGCCCATGAATATCTCGTCGGCGTTGGCTTCACCTGTCAGCATTGCGGCGGACATGCCTTCGCCGATTTCCACGCCCTTGACCGCATTGATCGACATCATCGCGGCGGCAAGGTCGGTGTCTAGCTTGCCATAAACCGGTGCGCCAAGGCCCGCAGGCACGCCGCGCGCCACGACCTCGATCACCGCGCCCACGCTGCTGCCCGATTTGCGCAAACCATCAAGGTAGTCCGCCCAGTCGCCTGCCGCGGTGGCATCAGGTACCCAGAACGGGTTCTGATCGATCTGGTCCCAATCGAAACGCGCGCGATCAATCTCGTGTGTGCCCATGCGGGTCATGTACCCGGTAATCTGCACATTTGGTGCCAGCGCCTTGATCGCTTCGCGGGCCAGTCCGCCCGCCGCCACCCGTGCCGCGGTTTCACGGGCCGAAGACCGCCCGCCGCCGCGATAGTCGCGGATGCCATATTTCTGCCAATAGGTGATGTCGGCATGACCGGGGCGAAACTTGTCCATGATGTCGCCGTAGTCCTTGGACCGCTGGTCGGTGTTTTCGATCATCAGCTGGATAGGCGTGCCAGTGGTCTGGCCCTCGAACACGCCGGACAGGATACGGACCTCATCCGCCTCGCGGCGCTGGGTGGTATATTTGTTCTGACCGGGTTTGCGTTTGTCCAGCCACTGTTGGATCATGTCCGCGTCAATGGGCACACCGGGCGGGCAACCGTCAACCGTCGCCCCAAGGGCGGGTCCGTGGCTTTCGCCCCAGGTGGTCACACGGAAAAGATGTCCAAAGCTGTTCATCGACATGGGCTGCTCCTTTGCCGCACCGCTCTAGCGGTCTGACTGCCGTGGCTCAAGGTTATTGTGCTTGCGGTCGGGCGCACACCGCCCTACGTTCCGTCGTACCTCGGGGTGCTTGCGGTGCAAGCTGAGATGCCAGTGTGGCGAACCCGTTGAACCTGAACCGGTTAACACCGGCGGAGGGAAGGTTCTGGATCTCATCCACAGCTTTGCCCTTTCGCCAGCAATCTGGAGGATGACTATGAAGCATCTTACTTTTGCAGCGGGAGTTCTTGCAGCAACCACTGCCATGGCGGAAACGCCTGTTCTGACTGTTTACACCTACGACAGCTTTGTGTCCGATTGGGGCCCCGGCCCGGCGGTCGAGAAAGCGTTCGAAGAAACCTGCAACTGCGATCTGCAATTCGTGGGCGCAGGCGATGGCGCCGCCCTTTTGGCACGGATCAAGCTGGAGGGCGCACGGACCGAGGCGGACGTGGTTCTTGGTCTTGACACCAACCTCACAGCGGCCGCCGCCGAAACTGGCCTGTTTGCGCCGCACGCGGTCAGCGCCAGCTTTTCCATGCCTTTGGACTGGGTCGACACGACATTCGTGCCCTACGATTGGGGCTATTTCGCCTTTGTGCACAACGCGGGGCTGGATGCGCCCACAAACTTCAAGGCGCTGGGCGCAAGCGATCTGAAGATCGTCATTCAAGACCCGCGATCTTCGACCCCCGGTCTAGGCCTGCTGATGTGGGTCAAGACGGCCTATGGCGATGCGGCGGCGGACATCTGGGAAGGTATGGCCGACAATGTCGTAACGGTGACAAAGGGCTGGTCCGAAGCCTACGGCCTGTTCCTTGAAGGTGAAGCCGACATGGTCCTGTCCTATACCACATCGCCCGCCTATCACCTGATCGCCGAAGAGGACGCGACCAAGGCTGCCGCCGCCTTTGACGAAGGCCATTACCTGCAAGTCGAAGTTGCAGCCAAACTGGCGGCATCCGACCAGCCGGCATTGGCGGATCAGTTCCTTGATTTCATGGTGTCGGATGCGTTCCAGTCGATTATTCCCACCACGAACTGGATGTACCCCGCGGTTCTGCCAGCTGATGGCCTGCCTGCAGGGTTCGAGACGTTGGTGATCCCTGAAAAGGCGTTGCTTGTCCCGTCCGAGGACGCCCCCGCGATGCGGGATGAAGCGTTGCAGGAATGGCTGAACGCGCTTTCAAACTAAGCCGCTTTGGCGGCATCAGCGCGGCGGTTTTCATCGTCGCGCTGATCGGCACTGCGCTGGTCGCGGTGGCCTTGCGGTCCGAAGGGCGCTTTGTCCTCGGAGCGGGCGATTTGGCCGCGATCCGTTTCACGGTTTGGCAGGCATTCCTGTCCGCGATGTTCAGTGTCGTGCTGGCGGTCCCTGTTGCGCGCGCCCTGGCGCGGCGTCGATTCGCTGGGCGCGCGTTGCTGATTTCTCTGCTTGGCGCGCCTTTCATCCTGCCGGTGATCGTTGCCGTTCTGGGCCTGTTGACGGTCTTCGGACGCGGCGGATGGGTCAATCAGGTGCTGGGGGTCTGGGGCATCGAACCCTTGTCGATCTACGGATTGCACGGCGTGGTTCTGGCCCATGTGTTTTTCAATCTCCCGCTGGCCACACGGTTGATCCTGCAAGGCTGGCAAGCGGTGCCTGCCGAACGCTTTCGCCTGTCCGCACAATTGGGTCTGCCGCCCGGCATGGTGATGCGCGTTCTGGAATGGCCAGTTCTGAAACAGGTGGTTCCGGGGGCCTGCGCGCTGATCTTCGTGATCTGTCTGACCAGCTTTGCGGTTGCCTTGACCCTTGGCGGAGGGCCACGCGCCACCACCATTGAATTGGCGATCTATCAGGCCTTCCGTTTTGATTTTGATCTGGGTCGTGCCGCGGTTCTTTCGCTGGTGCAGTTGGCTGTTGCCGGGTCGGCGGCAGCGTTGGCGCTTTGGTTGATCCCTGCCGTGTCGCTGATCGGCGGGCAGGGGCGCGATGTGCGGCGTTGGGATGCGCCCTGTGGATGGCGCCGGGGTTTGGACGGCGCTTGGATAGGGCTGGCCGCCGGCTTTTTGCTGATACCCATGGCGGCTGTGGTTCTGGCAGGGGCGCCGGGGTTGGCGGGCTTGCCGCCTTCGGTCTGGCAGGCCGCGTGGGCATCGCTTTGGGTGTCCGGCCTGAGCGTTGCGGTGATGTTGTCACTGGCCTTGCCCATGGCCGGTTGGATTGCCACGGCCCGTCGCGGCGGGGTCGAGGCGGCGGGTCTGTTGGGGCTTGCCGCATCGCCTTTGATGATCGGCACGGGATGGTTCATCGTGATCAACCCCGTCGCTGATCCTGCGCGGCTGGCGTTGATCGTGACGGCCTTGGTCAATGCCCTGATGGCTCTGCCCTTTGCGCTGCGGGTTCTGGTGCCGGGTGTGCGGGACGTTATTCAAGGCCATGGCCGCCTGGCGCAGGCGCTGGGCCTGCGTGGCCTGCGACTGTGGGCTTTTGTTGTCTTGCCGGGCGTGCGCCCCCAGATCGGATTTGCCGCCGGTCTGGCCGGGGCGCTGTCGATGGGCGACTTGGGCGTTGTTGCGCTTTTTGCCGATCCGTCCCGCGCGACGCTGCCCTTGCAAATGTACCGGTTGATGGGCGCGTATAGGATGGAGGCCGCGGCGGGCGCTGCGCTGTTGCTCTTGGCGCTGGCATTCGCCGTATTCTGGATTTGCGACACATGGGGGCGACGCGGTGCTGTATCTGCATGATGTGACAGTGTCTCAGGGGGATTTCAGCCTGCGGGCCGATCTGACCATTGAGGCAGGCGAAAGGGTCGCCATCATCGGCCCGTCCGGGTCAGGAAAATCCACAATAGTTGCTGCCATTGCAGGGTTCTTGCCGTTACAGTCGGGGCGCATTTCTGTGTCAGGGCGGGACATTTCCAACGCCCCCCCGGATGGGCGTGACATGGCGATGCTGTTTCAGGACGGCAACCTGTTTCCACACCTGACACTGGCGCAGAACGTGGGATTGGGCCTGCGCCCTGCCTTACGCCTGACCGCAGATGAAGTGGCAAGGGTTGATGCCGCGCTGGCGCGTGTGGGGCTGGACGGGCTGGGCGGGCGGAGGCCGTCGCAGGTATCCGGCGGACAGCAAAGCCGTGCCGCGTTGGCGCGCATGCTGGTACAAGGCAAACCCCTGATGCTGCTGGACGAACCTTTTGCAGCACTTGGCCCTGCCCTGCGCGACGAAATGCTGGATCTGGTGCGCACCGTTGCAGAGGATACCGGGGCGGCAGTTCTTATGGTCACGCACGCGCCCTCCGACGTGCGCCGGTTTGCCGACAAGGTAATCTTTGTGGAAGGCGGAGTAGCACAGCCACCGCAAGCGGCGGATGCCTTGATGGACAATCCGCCGCCAGCCTTGCGTGCTTATCTGGGTGAGGGCTAGGCCGCCTGCTGGATCAGGGCCTGTCGGGCCTTGAGAATGCCAAGCGCGGCCTCGGCTGCTTCGCGCCCCTTGGTGACGAAGTGTTCGCGGTAGATCGCCAGATGGTGATCGGTTTCCTGAAAGTGATGCGGTGTCAGCGATACTGACAGGACTGGCACGCCGGTATCAAGGCCTGCGCGCATCAACCCATCCACCACGGCACTGGCGACAAAATCGTGACGGTAAATCCCGCCATCCACCACCAATGCCGCGCAGACAACGGCAGCGTAGCGACCACTGGCCGCAAGATCGCGCGCCATCAACGGCATCTCGAAGGCGCCGGGAACATCGAAGCTGTCGACCTGGGTTTCGGGAATGCGGTCAAGAAACCCATCCAAGGCACGGTCTACGACCTCGGCGTGCCATTGGGCTTTGACAAATGCAAATCGGGTGTGTGTCATGGTTTATCTCCTTGGTTCAGACACGTCACCCAAGGCGATTACATGCCACACGCCCCGCAGGATGCCGGGCGCGTGCCACGTTCTCTTTCATCCGGACTATGACCGTCGGCTCTGGCATCTCACCAGATCTGCTGACACTCCCACGCATGCGCGAAAGCCGCTCGCGGGCTTACAGGTCACCATCGTTCGGGCCTGCATACCGCCGGTGGGGAATTCCGCCCCGCCCTGAGAACATGCACAGGTTGCCAAATACCGGGCAGGGCTGCAATAGCTTGTCGGGCAAGACATAAGGTCACAGACATGCACCCGAACCCGATCTTTCACGATGCCACGGCCCAGCGAAACCTTGCCTTTGCGCGGGAGCGGGCGTTCGGCGTGTTGGCGGTGAACGGGCCGGAGGGACCATTGCAAAGCCATGTGCCGTTCCTGTTGTCGGATGATGGCAAGATGATCGATCTGCATCTGGTGCGGTCGAATCCCATCGCGCGGATGCTCAAAGAACCGCGGCCAGCGCGCATCGCGGTCAGCGGACCCGACAGCTATGTCTCGCCTGACTGGTATCTGGTCGATGATCAGGTGCCGACTTGGAACTATGTGGCCGTCCACCTGACCGGAACGCTTGAAGCGCGCCCGCAGGACGAATTGCACGCGATGCTCGACCGGCAATCAGCGCATTTCGAGGACCAGTTGCAGCCCAAGACACCCTGGACCACGGACAAGATGACACCGGACGTGATGCAGCGGATGATGCGCCAGATCGTGCCGTGCCGGATGCAGGTCCACGAGGTCGATGGCACCTGGAAGCTAAGCCAGAACAAACCGGATGAGGTGCGGATGCGTGCGGCTGATGGGGTAGAGGCCTATGGTTTGGGTCAGGAACTGCGCGTGCTTGCGGCCCTGATGCGCGGGGCACAGGGCGGCTAGGCTCTGGTTGCGCTGACTGGACAGTGAGCTAGGGTGCAGCGAACAGGATCAAAAGGGAGAACGATGATGAAACTGATGATGGCAGGGCCGTCGCCCTTTGTTCGCAAGGTTTTGGTTGTTCTGCACGAAACAGAGCAAATAGATGATGCCGAGCTGGTCAATGTCGTGGCCGCCCCCGGCGGCACGGATGCGGCCCTTGCCGCGGCCAACCCGATTGGCAAGATCCCGGCGCTGGTGCGGGATGAAGGGGCAACCCTTTATGACAGCCGCGTCATCACACGGTTTCTGGATGATCGGGCGGATGCCGGGCTTTATGGCAAGGGCAACAACTGGGAAATCCTGACGCTCGAGGCCACGGGCGACGGGATCATGGATGCCGCGGTTTCGATGATCTACGAGCGCCGCTTTCGTGAGGAAGCCATCCAATCGGAAAAGTGGGTTGAAGCGCAGTGGGAAAAGGTAACACGAGGTCTTTCGGCTTTGAACACGCGCTGGATGGGTCATTTGAATGGCCCTATCGATATCGGCCAAGTGTCGGTTGGTTGCGCGCTGGGCTATCTTGATTTCCGTCACGGAGACAGGGATTGGCGCAAGGGGCATGACGCTCTCGCGGCGTGGTATGAAAAGTTCTCCGCGCGTCCGTCGATGCAAGAGACCGTTCCACAAGGTTGATTGCGAATCGGATCGTCGACGGACTCGGATTTTTGCGACCGGGGCTTTTGCAGGTGCGCAAATACGTTTGATTGCTCGGATTTACTGCGTGCCTGCGACCACGTGCACCATCAATCATGCTGGACGGATGGGCCTGACCTCGCTAGATACCCGTCGAGAAAGGCTGCGTTCGCGCGTGGCCCTATTGGCGAATGGCCCAACTGGCCAGAAGATTTGGAGTAAACCCCGTGTCCCACACAGATGAACACGAAGGCACACGTCGCGATTTCCTGTACTATGCCACGGCTGGTGCGGGTGCGGTGACGGCCGGTGCCGCGGTCTGGCCCTTGGTCAACCAGATGAACCCGTCGGCTGACGTCAAGGCGTTGTCGTCGATCCGCGTTGACGTGAGCGTCGTCGAGCCCGGCACGCAAATCACTGTAAAATGGCTGGGAAAACCCGTCTTCCTGCGTCGCCGTACCGAAGAAGAAATTACCGATGCCCGCTCGGTCGATATGACGGACTTGCCCGATCAGGTGGCCCGCAACGAAAACCTTGGCGAAGTGCCCGCCACAGATGAAAACCGGTCGCTCAGCGTAGATGGTGAATGGCTGGTGATGATCGGCGTGTGTACACACCTTGGCTGTGTACCATTGGGCGATGCGGGCGACTTTGGCGGTTGGTTCTGCCCGTGCCACGGGTCGCACTATGACACTTCGGGCCGTATCCGCAAAGGTCCTGCGCCCACCAACCTGCTGGTTCCGGTGGCTGAATTCCTCGACGACTCGACAATCAAACTCGGTTAAGGAGAAAGACCAATGGCTGGAATTCCTCACGACCATTACGAACCGAAATCCGGTGGCGAGAAGTGGCTGCACCGCCGCCTCCCGGTTGTCGGATTGCTGTATGACACGCTGATGATCCCCACACCCAAGAACCTGAACTGGATGTGGATCTGGGGTATCGTGCTGACGTTCTGTCTGGTGCTGCAAATCATCACCGGCATCGTGCTGGTCATGCATTACACGCCGCACGTCGATCTGGCCTTTGCCAGCGTCGAACACATCATGCGCAACGTGAATGGCGGCTATATGTTGCGGTACATGCACGCGAATGGCGCGTCGCTGTTCTTCATTGCGGTCTATGCCCACATCTTCCGTGGTCTCTACTACGGCTCTTACAAGGCGCCCCGTGAGGTCACGTGGATCATCGGTATGCTGATTTACCTTTTGATGATGGGCACCGCGTTCATGGGCTACGTTCTGCCTTGGGGTCAGATGTCCTTCTGGGGCGCAACCGTGATTACCGGCCTCTTTGGTGCCATCCCGTTCATCGGTGAAGGTCTGCAGACGTGGCTGCTGGGCGGTCCAGCCGTGGACAACGCCACGCTGACGCGCTTCTTCTCGCTGCACTATCTGATGCCGTTCCTGATTGCCGGTCTGGTGATCGTGCACATCTGGGCCTTCCACACGACGGGTAACAACAACCCCACCGGTGTCGAAGTACGTCGCACATCGAAAGAAGACGCCGAGAAAGACACCCTGCCGTTTTGGCCCTACTTCGTGATCAAGGACCTGTTCGCGCTGGCGGTCATTCTGGTGGTGTTCTTTGCCATCGTCGGCTTCATGCCGAACTATCTTGGCCACCCTGACAACTACATCGAAGCCAACGCATTGGCGACGCCTGCGCACATCGTGCCGGAATGGTACTTCCTGCCGTTCTACGCGATCCTGCGCGCATTCACTGGTGAAGTGTGGGTGGTGCAGATTGCATCGTTCATCACCGGTGGCATCATCGACGCCAAATTCTTTGGTGTTCTGGCGATGTTCGGCGCGATTGCCGTGATGGCGCTGGCACCGTGGCTCGACACGTCGTCGGTTCGCTCGGGTCGGTATCGTCCGATGTTCAAATGGTGGTTTGCGCTGCTGGTCGTCGATTTCTTCGCGCTGATGTGGCTGGGTGCCATGCCCGCAGAAGAGCCTTACGCGACCTTCTCGTTGATCGCATCGGCTTACTGGTTCGCCTATTTCCTCGTGATCTTGCCGCTGTTGGGCGTGATCGAGAAACCGGATGCGCAACCTGCGACCATCGAAGAAGACTTTACCGCAAAAATGGCCAAGAAAGCCGGGTCTGCCGATGCACGTCCTGCTTCGACGCCAGCGGAATAAAAGGATGACCACTATGTTCAAGAAACTCGCACTTGGCGCGGCCTTGGCCGTGGGTCTGGCCAGCGGCGCACATGCTGCTGTTACTGACAGCGAAGTCAAAGACTATGACTTTTCTTTCGAGGGTCCCTTTGGCGCATATGACCAGAACCAGTTGCAACGTGGTCTTCAGGTCTACACGGAGGTCTGTTCAGCCTGCCACGGACTGAAGTTCGTGCCGCTGCGCACCCTGTCGGACGAAGGTGGCCCACACCTGCCCGAAGATCAGGTGCGTGCCTACGCCGAACAGTTTGAGGTGTTCGATCCAGAGCTTGATGATTTCCGCCCCGCGACACCGGTGGATCACTTCCCCGAGTCCGGTCTGGAAAACGCGCCTGACCTGAGCCTGATGGCCAAGGCCCGCGCAGGCTTTAGTGGGCCATACGGTCTGGGTCTGAACCAGATGTTCAAGGGAATGGGCGGACCGGAATACATTGCTTCGCTTCTCACCGGTTATACTGGCGAGGAAAAGGAAGAAGCCGGTGTGACGCTGTATGAGAACAAGGCGTTCCCAGGCGGATGGATTTCGATGGCACCACCGCTTTACGGCGAAGATGTGGAATTCGCGGGTGGCCATGACAACGATCTCAAGCATCTGTCGATGGATGTTGCGGCCTTCCTGACATGGACGGCGGAGCCCAAGTTGATGGCGCGCAAACAGGCCGGTTTTGTCGGGGTCCTGTTCCTGACGATCCTGTCGGTGCTGCTGTACCTGACCAACAAGCGCCTCTGGGCACCGGTCAAGGCACGGGCCAAGAAGAAAGACTGATCTGCGTCAGTCGGCTTTGAAACGCGAAACCCCCGCACCATGAGGTCGCGGGGGTTTTTCTTTGTCCGCTATGCTGGATCTGTCTGTTAAACAACCAGTTGCGTGTCGGTTGTCGCCGCGATCCGGGCGGTCACGATTTGGCCTTCGCGCTGGGCGGTGCCAAAGCGGACCTCTGTGAACTGTTCGGTGCGTCCCATGTGCGGGTTCTCCATCAGGATGTGATGGGTCTTGCCGATCTGCCCCGCCAGATGCGCCTGCACCTGCGCATCACCGGCCGCGCGCAGGCGCGCCGAGCGGTCCTTGATCAGGCGGCCGTCGACTTGCGGCATACGTGCTGCGGGTGTGCCGGGGCGCGGTGAATAGGGGAACACGTGCAACCATGTCAGATCGCAGTCCTTGACCAGCGCCAGTGCGTTGTCGAACATCGCTTCGGTTTCCGTGGGAAAGCCCGCGATGATGTCCGCGCCAAAGGTCATGTCAGGCCGAAGTTTCCGAGCCTGCTGTGCAAAGGCAATTGCATCGTCACGCAGATGCCGGCGCTTCATCCGTTTGAGGATCATGTCGTCGCCGTGCTGCAAGCTGAGGTGCAGATGCGGCATCAGGCGCGGTTCGGTCGCAATGGCTTGCATCAGCGCATCGTCCACCTCAATGCTGTCGATGGAGCTGATGCGCAGGCGCGGCAGGTCCGGTACCAGCTTGAGAATGCGCAGCACCAGATCACCAAGACGCGGCGCGGCAGGCAGGTCCGCACCCCAGCTGGTCAGGTCAACCCCGGTCAGCACGACCTCGTTGTATCCGCGATCCACCAGCCGCTTGATCTGGTCGACCACCACGCCCGCAGGGACCGACCGTGAGTTGCCGCGGCCATAGGGGATAATGCAGAAGGTGCAGCGGTGGTCACATCCGTTTTGCACCTGCACATACGCGCGGCTGCGCGTGCCGAACCCGTCGATCAGGTGTCCGGCCGTTTCGGTGACGGACATGATATCGTCGACCTGAACAGCCTCCGTTTCGCCAATGAAATCGGCGCTCAGGCCTTTCCAGGTGTCCGGCTGCATCTTTTCCGTGTTGCCGATCACCGCGTCGACCTCGTCCATGGCGGCAAAGGTTTCAGGTTCCGTCTGCGCGGCACAACCAGTCACTATAAGCCGCGCATTCGGGTTGTCCCGGCGCAACTTGCGGATTTCCTTGCGCGCCTTGCGCACGGCTTCGGCGGTTACGGCGCAGGTATTGACCACCACGGCGTCCTGCACCCCTGCATCCGCTGCCAGTTCTTTCATGGCTTCGGTTTCGTAGGCGTTCAACCGACAGCCCAGCGTGGTGAACTTGGGCGCACTCATGCGATGCTGTCCAAAAAGCTTTTGGTCAGTGTTCCGGTGAACACATGTGCAGTTGGCCCGGTCATCCAGACGCCGTCGTCACGCCAATCCACTTGCAGCGTTCCACCGTCCAGATCAATCGTCACCGCGCGACCCGTCAGACCCCTGCGCGCCGCAGACACCGCAACCGCGCACGAGGAAGACCCGGATGCCAGCGTGACACCCACACCGCGTTCCCAGACCCGCATGCGAATGCGATCCGGTCCTGTTACCTGCGCGAACTGAACATTTGTGCGTTCAGGGTAAAGCGGGTGATGCTCGATTTCGGGCCCGCGACGTTCCAGGTCGACCGCGCCCACATCAGGGACAAAAAAGGTGCAATGCGGGTTGCCCATGCCTGTGGCCGTTGGTGCACCATCAATCGGCAGTTCAAGCGTGTCCATTTCGCGGACCAGTGGGACTTCATCCCAATTCAATTGTGGCTGGCCCATGTTCACTGCGGTCATGCCGTTGCCCGGATCTCTGGCTTCCAGCGCGCCACGATCGGTCGTCAGGGTCAAAGCGGTTGACCCGGTTTCCTCCATCAGATGACGCGCGATGCAGCGGGTTGCATTCCCGCAGGCGGCTGATGTCGAACCGTCCGCATTGTAAAACGTCAGGTGGGCGTCGCCAGCGCCGTTCATGATGACAGCCAACTGATCAAAGCCGACGCCACGGTGCCGATCCGCCAAGGCACATATCAAAGCCTCGGACAGGCCTATGGCCTGCGCGCGCGCGTCTACAACGACAAAGTCGTTGCCAAGGCCATGCATCTTCATGAAGGGCCAGGATATGCCGGAATTTCCAACCATTCGGCGCATATAACCCTGTGCCCGAAATGAATCCAGTATGTCGCGGATAAAGTTGAGTTTAAGGGCTTGACCCTTGCCCTGAGTCTTTCTAGTTACGCCGCTAGTGGGCCGTTAGCTCAGTTGGTAGAGCAACTGACTTTTAATCAGTGGGTCGCAGGTTCGATCCCTGCACGGCTCACCACTGAACCTCCTGAAACACAAGGTTTTCAGTCTGCACAGGGCTATTGGTCTTGGATCGGGAGGTATGTCGGTAGTCGCTCTTTGCCAGAGTCCATTCTTGAGTTAGCGATACTGTTGCCTGATTACCTTGCGAAATTCCCGTGAAGATTGACGATCAACGGTACGCAGCGACCAATATGGGTCAGCAGGACAGGTTTCAGGACAGCCTTACGTGCATCAATCGCCCGCAAGGAGGTGGAAGCGGCGGGCAAACTCCGCCGCCACCTTCGTGCCAGCCCAAAAGCGGTGGAAACGGACCGCGTGGCCCGCGGGCGTCTGCGGGCCGCACATGTCCTGTCTGGGCCGTTGCCCGCCGTCCCCGTTCCCTACACGCCGGTGGCACACCGAACGATCCACATGGCAGAGAATGATTTCATTGCCTTTGGCGCGACGCAATTGCTTGCCATGCATGACGATCTGATGCGGGCCGCTGTGGGGGGCGATCTGGCACGCCTGAAACCGGCGGCTGTGAAGGTGGTTCGGCAATGAATAAATATATCCTCATCATCTGCGCCATGATCTTCTTGGGATGGGAAATTCCTGCCCTGATCTGGGGTACCAAGATCACCGCCGCGACCCAAGCCAGTGCGAACGGCGATTTCCAGGAATTGTCGAAGCTGTCGAAAGGCCCGGCACCGGTGCGTTGGTGGAATGCATCCGCCGAAATGAAGGATACCTTCAACACCGCCTATCTGGCCGATGGCCGCTATGTAAGCGTTGAGACACGCCAACCTTTCGCCGCGATCCTGATGGCTGGCGAGGCGTCGCCCGAGCCAATCTATCAAGACGTCTTTGTCGCGGCGCGTGCTCCTGCGCATCTGATCGCCCTGTGCGGCGAACTGCTGCAGACCATTGCGACCGCCTGTGATGTTGCACGTCCCAAGGGCAAGACCACCCGGCACGACACGGCAACCATGGGCGGGGCCCTGCGGTTTGTTCCGGTGGATGATCCCGGCCCTTTGAAGAAAACCGAAGGTGCGAAACTGACCAAACTGAGCTTTAATCTGGTGGGCGGCGATAACGTTCCCTACTCCAAATCCACGCGCAAGAAAGCGCTGACCCGCTTGTCCGGCACGCTGAGCTTCTAAAGCTCGGAACTTGATCGCGGGCAGGGACAGTGTCGCGCTGTTCCGGTGCGAGACGTCAGGTTTTCGGGTCGGGAAAGGCGACGGGGCCGCCTTGCTCTTTCCAGGTGGAAAAGCCTTCGCGCAAGTGGGCCGCTTCGAACCCCATGTCCTGCAGGGTGGCCACGGTCAGCGCAGAACGCCAACCGCTGGCGCAATGAAACACGAAAACCTTGTCCTGCCCGAACACCTCTTTGAAATAGGGGCTGTCGGGATCGACCCAGAATTCCACCATCCCGCGCGGCGCATGGACAGAGCCGGGGATGAAGCCGCTGCGCTGCCGTTCACGCACGTCGCGGATATCGACAACAACAACATCTTCGTCGTCCAGCATGGCAATCAGGTCAGGCGTTTCGATCTCGCGAATGCGGGCGCGGGCATTGGCGACCATCTGGGCAGAGGATATCTTGAGCGGTTTCATCTTCTGCCCTCTGCGATCATCAGGCACTGCGGCCGGGAAAGGTTGCGACGGCAATGCCAGCCGCTTCAAGATCGCGGCGCACAGAGGCGGCGATATCGACGGCTTCGGGCGTGTCGCCGTGACAGCAGATGCTGTCGATCGGGGTCTCGATATGTTTGCCGCTGTCCGTGATGATCGCTTGGGCCTTGACCATATCCACCATCCGCTGCCCGGCCAGTTTGGCGTCATGGATGACCGCACCGGGCTTGCTGCGATCAACAAGTGTGGCGTCGTCGTTATATGCGCGGTCGGCAAAAATCTCGCAGGCAAAACGACATCCCAGCGCGCGCGCGGCACGTTCCTGTGCTGTGGCCGCCAGCACCATGACGATAAGGTCGGGATCGACTGAAAGGGCCGCTTCAAAGCAGGCCCGGGCCATGTCTTTGTCCTCTGACGTCATGTTGCCCAAGGCACCGTGCAGTTTGACGTGTCGGACCGTCGCACCAAGTGCGGCTGCCAAGCCCTTGGAGGCGCCAACCTGACACCGGATCGAGTTTTGAAGCGAAGCAATCGACATGGCGATCCGGCGGCGCCCGAACCCTTGAATATCTGCAAATCCCGGATGCGCGCCGATGCCCACGCTGTTTTGCAATGCCGTGGACATCGTGTGCGCCATCACATCGGGGTCCCCGGCGTGTGCCCCACAGGCGATGTTGGCAGATGTCACCGTTTTCAAAAGGCTGTCGTCGTCGCCCATTTTCCATGGGCCAAAGCTTTCGCCCATATCGGCGTTGATATCGACTTGCATGGTCAGGGTCCTTCGTTGTCGAAAGGGTCAGCATCGGCAGAAACCGCGCCGCTGATCAATTGATAGGTCATCAGATCAGCCATGTCATGCACGTCGCGCAGAAGTGGCACGACCCGCTTGCGCAGGTCCGAGACTGATTTGACGAAACTGGTCTGGGCGGCAATCGCTTCTTCCAGTGTGATGAACTTGAACCGGATTTCGGCCCCCGCAGGGGCTTGGGCTACGCGTGGCAGATCGGCGGGTATCACCGTGCCGATACGCGGGTAGCCGCCCGTGGTCTGGCTTTCGCACATCAGGACGAAGGGGGTGCCATCACCGGTGATCTGAATGTCGCCTTGCACGATGACCTCGGACACGATGGACCGCGCGCCTTCGGCGGCAAATCCTGCGCCTTCATGTTGCATCCGCACGCCTTGACGGTTGGCACGCGGGTCACGAAGAAAGGCCGTGTCGCAAAAGCGGGCGCGTTCGTTTTCCGTGAAGCGATCGGTTTGGACGCTTGGGACAATACGGACCGTGCCGCCCGAGAACCGGGCGTCTGTCGGCAGAAATAGTCCGGTGCGGGTGCTGGCATCCGGCCCGACGGGCAGGTGATCGGCGCTTGCAACCAATCGGCCCAAACCCGCAGACAGGTGGCTGCCCCGCGCGCCCATTTGCAGAGGCGTGTCAAAACCCCCGCCCACGTGCAAATACGCATAGCTGCCGGTTCGCGCGGCACCAAGGCTTAGCGTTTGACCGGCCTGCAGCAGATGCACAGCGTTCCAGGCGACGGCTGTGTCGTCGATGCGCGCGGTCAGGTCGGCCCCGGTCATGGCGACACGGATGTCTTCGCTGGCCTCGAACACGCCGCCTATGCTCGCAATTTCCAGAACCGCCAAAGCTGGGTCCTGACGCAAAAGGGCCGCGCCTTCGTGAACGGCCAGCGTGTCGGTCGCCCCGCCCCGTGTCAGTCCTTTGGCGATAAAGCCGGGTCTGCCCAAATCCTGCACCGCGGCCGCTGGGCCGATGCTGAGCACTTTGAGCGCGCGGGTCATGTCAAAACGTCGGACGTTGCACCGCCGCTGCCATCTTCGTTGGCGCGGGTGATGCTTTCGTATTCCGCGTCGCTGATTGCATGAAACAGCAACTCGTCTCCGGGCGACAAGGGAAATGGCGTGTCCGACCATGGGCGAAATGTGCGGAACGCGGTTTGCCCCACATGTCGCCATCCAGTGGGTGTGTCGTTGGAAAACAGGCAAATCTGGCGCACGGCGGCGACAAGCGCCCCTTGGGGAACATTCGGGCTAAGCTCCGTCAGGCGCGGGACGTCCCAATGGCTTCCCAAAGTCCCCAGATAGGGCTGCCCCGGCGCAAAACCAATGGTCAAAACCCGCAGCCGCGTCTGGGTGATTTCCTGCAAAGCTGTGTCTGGGTCCAGACCTGCGGCCGCTGCCGCGTCTTCGAATTGCGGGGCGTGTGGACCACCAAAGACCGCCGGGATGTGCCACAGCGTGCGCCCTTCGGGCAACGGTGCCGCAGCCCAGTCACGTATTGTCAGCATGTCTTGCAGGTCGGCCCGGATTTGCGCGGCTGAATGTTGCGACAGATCTGTGCGAAAGAAGGCAGAGACCAGAGATGTCGCGCTTTCCTCGATCCAATCCCAACCCGCCGCATCAACTGCGGCCCGAAAGGCAAGTGCGGCCCGGTTTGCATCTTCATTCAGCGTTTCGGAAAAGGTGACCAGCACACCGGACAATCCAACCGTGCGCACCACAGGATAGTCAGTGTCTGGGAATTGATCCTTCATTTTTCGCAACCTAAAGAATTGCCAGCCCGGCGCAATGCCCAACGATTGGGCCTACTTCGGCGCGCGCATCCATTCATCCTCGAACCGGAACGTGCTGACTCCGGCAAGCCGGATGATGCGGTTCAATTCGCTTTCCAAAGCCTGTTGCCTCCCTTTGCCCCAGCGGACTCCACGCTCCGGCCAAAGCGCTCGAACAACCAATTCGTCCTGCGACCGGAACGCCTTCGCGTCGATGCGGCCCACCAAACGGTCACCTTCGAGGATGGGAAAGACATAGTAGCCATAGTTCCGTTTCGGCTCCGGCACAAAAACCTCGATCCGGTAGTAGAAGCCGAACAGACGCTCGGCCCTTTTGCGGTCTCGCAAGGCGGGATCAAAGGGGCTGAGAATGCGCAGCCGCGACGTGGGCGGCACGGAAATCGCCGGATTTTCCGGCAGGTCAGGCCGTGCGTAGGAGGCTCGAAGACTGCCATCCGCACCTTCGATTTCAATCGGCATGATCTCTCCAGCCGCCAAGGCGCGGTCAACCCAAGCCTTGGCCTCCGCCGGGCTGATGTGATCCCAGAAGGCCGCCAATTCGCCGTGCGTTGCAAATCCAAGGCGATCAAGGGCCTGATTGCAGCACCAGTCAATTGTGGCCTCCAAATCTGGCTGCACCCCGGCCAAACCTTCATCGATCACGCGTTCGGTCAGGTCGTACCGTTTCTGAAATCCCTCGCGTCCCGTGACGGTCAAAGCGCCGGAGCGCCAAAGATATTCGAGCGCAGTCTTGGACGGATGCCAGTCCCACCAACCGCCCGAGCCCTTGCGCTCGTCCTTGCCCACGTCTGACGACCCGCAGGGGCCATTATCGCGAATGTGGTCGAGAACGGTTTGAAACTGCTGTTCAAACCCATCGCGCCGCCAGTTGCGCCACCTCGATTTCAACCGTTCGGCGTCCCGCTTACGGCGCAGATGCCACTGCGGATAGAACCGCATCGGGATTGTTGCGGCATCGTGCGTCCAGTGTTCGAATAAACCGCGATCCTTTTCGTACAGGGATTTCAGAGCCTTGGGCCGATAGGCGGGACGCCGCGAAAACAGGATCAGATCGTGGGCGCGCGCCACGGTATTGATACTGTCCAACTGAACAAAACCAAGCCTGTCGATCAGGTCCAGAAGCGATTGCCCACGCGCTTCGCCTTGTGGCATTTCGTGCAAGGCGTGACGGTCCAGAAACACGCGCCGCGCCGCGCTGTTGGACAGGACGTATTTGTTCACGCGCGCCGGTTTCGGCGCAGCGTATCACCGTAGCTGATGGTGGGCGTCAACGTGCGTTGTTGTGGTTCGGCATCACCATCGCCGGTACTGTAGTCGCGAATGATCTCGGCTGCAGCACGGCCAATTTCGAGGCGACAGGCGTCCATCGTTGCCAGGTGTCGCGGCAAACCTTGCAGCAATTCCACCCCGTTGAACCCGGCCAGCCCGACTTGCCCCGGCACGTCGATGCCTTGATCCAGCAGGTACAGCAGGCCACCCGCTCCGATCATGTCGTTCGAATAGTACAGAAAGTCGAGGTCCGGGCTACGCTCCAGCATCGCCTTGGTCATTTCACGGCCCTTGGCCAGCGCCGACCCACCTGAATAGAATTCGCGGTCCTCGATTTCGACCCCCGCCTTGGCCAACCCTTCGGTGAACCCTTCGAACCGTTTTCGGGCCCGGTGATCCAGCGGCATCTTCGTACCCATGAACCCGATGTGCTCATAGCCTTGCTTAAGGATCGCGCGGGCCATTTCAGCCCCGGCGCGGCGATGCGATATGCCCACCATCGAATCCACGCAGCGCCCGTCCGTGTCCATGATCTCGACCACCGGAATGCCCGCATTGCGCAACATCGCCCGCGCGGCGTCCGAATGCTCCAGCCCTGCGATAATCACGCCGGAGGGCCGCCACGACAGCATCTCATAAAGAACCCGCTCTTCCTTTTCGGGAAGGTAATCAGTGACGCCGACGACAGCCTGAAGCGGCGTTTCGTCCAACACCTGATTGATGCCGTTCAGAACCTCGGGAAAGACCATGTTGGACAGCGATGGAATGATGACCGCCACCAGGTTCACCCGCTGCGAGGCCAGCGATCCCGCGATCTGGTTGGGTACGTAACCCAGCGTTTTGGCCGCTTCGAGAACTTTCTTGCGGGTGGCATCGGACACGTCCCCACGCCCCCGCAACACGCGACTTACCGTCATTTCCGACACGCCCGATGCCTCGGACACGTCGCGCAAGGTCAGCGGGCGCTGGGACCGGTCAGCCAAGATCATATTCCTGTTTATTCATTCGGTTCAGTTAGCCCAAGCGCGCCCCGATGATCAAGGCCGCGGGATCACGGATGACAATTGCTGTGGAACCCGGTAACCGTACCCCCGCGCGGCCCCGTGGCTCAACTGGATAGAGCAGCCCCCTCCTAAGGGGCAGGTTGCAGGTTCGAATCCTGCCGGGGTCGCCAAAAACACCTGAAAAATATGGCTTATTTTCAGCCTGTTGTGCAGAAGCGTGCAGAAACGCCCGTTTCGTTTTCCGCCGAATTCTCCGAAAACGACCGAAATTTCGTACAAAACCTGTACAAAATTCGCACGTCCGTGCGGCTTTTGGGGCGTTCTCATGAGCTGGCGGGTGGCAAACGCTTGCGCTGAGCGGAAGTTCGGGAGTGCGACGCGCAAGCAGATCATAATGTTTCTGGCGGACAAGGCGTCGGATGATGGGTCGGGCATTTGGTGTTCGAAAGGGACGATCCAGCGTCATACGGAGCTTGGCGAGACGACCGTCAAGCGAACCGTGCGTGAGTTCCTCAAAGAAGGCATCCTTGTCGAGACGGGTGCACGCACCTGTAAGAACTGTTTCACCGGCGTTTACCGTATCGATTTGACCAAGGTCGGGACGTTGGAGCCCACACTAGCAACTGTATTGTTCAGACGTTCTGATTTCACCGTCCGCACCAGCAGGAATTTCGGCAACCGGAGGTGTCCGCGCCCCAAAACAGCTTGCCCCGCGACCATCAAAAGAACGATCGCTGACTTTGTGCAGAACGTCCTGAACCGATGTCTTCTGGCCCTTGGCCGCCTGATCCAACGCATCAAGCAGATGGGTCAGGGTCTTGTCATCAAGATGGGGCATTGGATCAGTCCGAGTGCAACAAGACGGCCAACCCTTCACGATATGTCGGGTACCTCAGCTTTACCCCCAGTTCCGTCTTGATCCGGTCATTCCGAACGCGCTTGCTTTCGGCATAAAAACTGCGCGCCATCGGGCTGAGATCCGCACTCTCGAATGGGCTGGACGGTGGCACGGGCAAACCAAGAAGCGTGGCCGCATGTTCGATGACGTCCTGAGGTGGTGCCGGATCGTCGTCACAGACATTGTAGGCCGCGCCGGGATTAGGCTGTGCGATCGAGGCTTTGAGCACCTGAGCGATGTCTTCTACATGTGTACGCGAAAAAACCTGCCCCGGCTTGATAATGCGCCGTGCCGTCCCGTTGCGCACCTTGGCAAACGGACCGCGCCCAGGGCCGTAGATCCCGGCCAGCCGAAAGATATGCAGGGGAAGCCCGGGAATGGCACGCCATGCGGCTTCGGCCTCTGCCCGCAGCTGACCCCGCTTTGTTGATGGGGCGATGGCTGTGTTTTCGTCCACCCAGCCGCCGCCATGATCACCGTAGACCCCGGTCGTCGAAAGGTATCCAACCCACTGAAACCGGTCGGCGCGGCTTGCAATCTCTTGACGCAAGGCGTGCAGCACCGGATCGCCTTCCTCGGTTGGCCCGGCAGAGATTAGAACATGGCTTGCTTGATCAAGCGCCGCCAAAACATCGCCCTTTCCCGGCCAGATCAGCGGGCGCACCCCGGCGTCAGCGATGGCACGCGCCTTGTCGGCGCTGCGGGTGGTGCCAGTTATTGTCCATGCGTCTGGCAGCAAAAGCCGCGACAGCGCTTGAGCGGAATAGCCGTGACCGAAAGAGAGCAAATGATGTGTCATGCCTCATAGGTGCGCGTGACAGATGCGTCTTGCAAGACTCTTGCGTGCGTTGGCGGGTGCATGCCTAATCTGACAATGACCAAAGAACCGAACCTCGATGCTGCCTACGCGCTGCGCACGCCCGACGACTCGCGCAAGCTCTATGCTGCTTGGGCCGACAGCTACGATACAGATTTTGCCATGTCGCATGGGTATCAACTGCACAATCACGTGGCCCGCCACTATGCCGAGGTCGGGATTGGTCCTGTTCTCGACATTGGCGCTGGCACGGGGCTGTGCGGGCAGGCCCTTGCCGCTTTGGGTATGGGCCCCGTGGATGGAACTGACATCTCACCCGAGATGCTGATTGTTGCCGAGGGCAAGGGCATCTATCGCAGGCTTTTTGAAGGCGATGTTCTGGCTGGCTTACCAGCCTCTGATGGGCAATACGCAGGCTGTGTCAGCAGTGGCACATTCACAAACGGCCACGTTGGCCCCGCCGGTCTGGATACGATCATGCGTGTGACCCAGCCGGGCGGATGGATCGCCATTTCCATCAACTCCGAACACTACAAATCACAAGGATTTGCGGAGAAATTCGCGGGTTTAGAGCCACATATTACACAGCTGACACTCACACCTGTCCCGATTTATCAAGCCTCGGAAGGGGCGCATGCCAGCGATACCGCTATGCTCGCCCGCTGGCAAAAGCGCTAGCGCCCTTTCCAGACCGGATCGCGCTTTTCCGCGAAAGCGCGCGCGCCTTCCAACTGATCTTCGGAGGCATACAGCGTATCAACCGAACGCAACTGGCGTTGCGTGATACGGTTCATGGCATCCTGGAACTTGCTGTCTTCGGCGTCGCGCACGATCTCTTTGATCGCGGCATAGACCAGCGGCGGCCCCGAAGCCAGAAGCCGCGCAAGATCCCATGCCCGGTCCATGAGCGCGTCCTGCGCCACGATTTCGTTCACGATGCCCCAACGGTTCGCCTCGGTCGCATCAAACCACCGTCCGGTCAACAAAAGCTCCATTGCGATATGGTAAGGGATACGCTTGGGCAGCTTAACGCTTGCAGCGTCCGCAACCGTACCCGAGCGGATTTCCGGCAACGCAAACTGCGCGTGCTCAGCGGAAAGTATCATATCGGCGCTCAAGGCCAGTTCCAGCCCCCCACCGCAGCAAATGCCATTCACGGCCGCAATCACCGGCTTGTTGAGATCACGCAATTCCTGCAACCCACCAAAGCCGCCGACACCATAGTCGCCGTCTACCGCATCGCCATCCGCAGCGGCCTTCAGATCCCAACCGGGACAAAAGAACTTGTCGCCCCCGCCAGTAATGATTGCCACACGCAATTCCGGATCGTCCCGGAACTGTGCAAAGACGTCCCCCATCTGACGGCTTGTCTCCAGATCGATGGCATTTGCCTTCGGCCGGTCCAAAGTCACTTCGAGAATGGCACCATCGCGTTTGGTCTTGATCGGGTTCATTTAAGTCATCCTTTGTCGGATCAGGGCATCGACAGCCACAGCCTTGTTCGGGGTACACATCAGCGGATTGATTTCAATTTCATTCAAATCATCCACATGGTCCAGCACGTATGCCTGCAACGCCATGACCGCATCGATGATCGCATCCATATTCGCCGCGGGCTTGCCGCGAAAACCCGTCAGCATCGGTGCGCACCTTAGCCGCAGTATGGCCGCCATGACGTCGACCCTGTCGGACGGCACAAGAAGTGACTGCGTATCTTGCATGATCTCGGTCAGAACGCCGCCGGCGCCCACGGTCAACACGAAACCATGCGCGGGGTCGCGTGTGACGCCGATCAAAAGCTCTGCAACGGCATCTTGTACCATTTCCTCGACCAAGGCCCCATCGCCCGGCATCCCGGCCAATAGTGTTTCGACCTGCGATGGCGCCACGTTCAGGCGTACGGCCCCCGATTCGCTTTTGTGCGCCAGCCCCAAGCCCTTGACCACCAAAGGTCCCGACAGATCATCGGTGCGTGCCTGTGCGCCAGATGCGACGGTCATGCCCTTCGGCACGGACAGGCCCTTGCGGGACAATGCTGCCTTGGCGCTACTCTCATCCAGAAGAACGCCTTCACGATCTGCACCCGGCAACAGCGGCGGAACGTCGCTGCAGGCTTGCATATGCGCCGCGATTTCAGCAGCGGCAATCGCCTCGGTCAGCCCATGCATCGGAACCACACCGCCTGCACTCAGCATATCGCCTACTTCAGCGGGCATCAGTTCCGGCAAGGTGGACACCACCGCAACCGGACGCCCGGTGTTTGCCCTCACATTGAGCGCGGCTTGGGTTGCACAGACCCAATCGCTGGCATCCGTGTGGGGATAGTCAACGATCAGCAAAGTCAGCCCAACATGTGGCGCTGCCATCGGTGTCCACGCGCGGGTCATCGCCTCGGTGTCGCGCCAGATGTAGGTGTGATAGTCCAGCGGATTGCTCAACGCGACCATCGGGCCAAGGGCATCCGCCAAATCGATGCGTTGTGTCTCTGATAAGGGCGGAAAAGACAAATTCCGACCATAAGCTGTATCTGCGGCGAGGCTTGCCTCGCCACCAGAACAGCTGATCGAGGAAAGCGTCGGCGCATCCAGCGGACCAGAGACATGCAAGAGCTTCAACACTTCCAGGAACGTCGGCAAATCATGCGCCCGTCCTATGCCAAGTCGGCGCAAAAGCGCACTTGCACCTGCATCGCTGCCAGCCAAAGACGCAGTATGCGAAATGGTCGCCTGTTGCGCATGGTCCGACGCCCCGACCTTCAGGGCGACCAGCGGCACACCCTTGGCTTGTGCCTTGACCGCCAGCTTGTGCCAAAGCGCCGTGTCGCCAAACCCTTCAACATGCAGGCCGATCACCGTCACACGCGGATCGTCCAGCAGGCCAATTGCAATTTCGGCCTGACTGGTCTGCGCCATGTTCCCGCAGGCCACCGTGTAGGCAATGGGCAGTCCACGCTGCTGCATCGTCAGGTTGATCGCAATGTTGGAACTTTGCGTAAGGATCGCAACACCACGATCCACCGTCTGGCACCCATGCTGATCCGGCCACAGCAATGCGCCTTCCAACGCATTGATGAACCCGTAACAGTTGGGCCCGAGAATTGGCATGTCCCCCGCTGCCGCGATCAGTTGTGATTGCAGGTCTTTTCCGGTTGCATCTTCGGCTGACGCCTCGGAAAACCCAGAGGCGAAACACACGGCCCCACCGGCCCCGGTAGCGGCAAGTTCAGATACGATATCGACAGTCAAATGCCGGTTGACCCCGACAAAGGCCGCATCCGGCGGCGTGGGCAAATCCGCCAATTTAGGGACTGATTTCACCCCGTGCACGACAGTCCCCTTGGGATGAACCACATGCAAATCGCCCGCATATCCCATACGTTGAGATTGCAACACAATCTGCGCGCACCATGCCCCTCCTCCGATCACGGCAATCGATTTCGGACGAAACAATCGGCCCAGATCACGCTCTGTGCTCGCAATACTCATCTGCTTTTGACCCCGAAAACCAACCCGGCATAGCCCATGCGAGGCATGTTCATGCACCCAAGGCCCGAAGCATCTCGCGGCTGATTATGTGACGCTGAATTTCCGACGTCCCATCCCAGATCCGTTCAACACGCGCATCGCGCCAGAAGCGTTCAAGCGGATAGTCATCCATCAATCCCATACCGCCATGCACTTGGATGGCAGCGTCCGTCACTCGGGCCAGCATTTCAGACGCATAAAGCTTGGCCGAAGCAATTTCACGGTTGGCGGGCACGGCCTGATCCAATCGATCCGCAGCAGCCAGCGTCAGCAAATCCGCGGCATCGATTTCCGTGACCATGTCCGCCAGTTGAAATGAAACGCCCTGAAACTTGCCGATCTTCTGCCCGAACTGTTCACGTTCAGCCGCATAGGTCAGCGCATAATCGAACACGCGCCGGGCGCGCCCCACGCTCATCGCGGCCACGGTGATCCGGGTCGCATAAAGCCATGTGTTCATCACCTCGAACCCGCCATCCACGTCACCCAGAACCTGTGCGTCAGGCAGGCGGCAATCATCGAATTCGAGGATCATGTTCTTGTAACCGCGATGAGATACGGATTTGTACCCGTCCCGGATCGTGAACCCGGGTGTGCCGCGATCCACCAGAAACGCTGTGATCCGTTTCTTCGGACCTTTTGGTGTCTGATCCTCTCCGGTTGCGATGAAAACGATGATGAAATCCGCGTGCTCGGCCCCGGAAATGAAATGTTTGGTGCCATTGACGACCCAATCGCCATCATCCCGAACCGCCGCACATTTCATCCCGCGAACGTCTGACCCCGCACCGGGTTCTGTCATGGCCAGCGCATCCATCCGTTCGCCGCGCACTGCGGGCATAAGGTACCGGTCAACCTGCTCACCTTCGCAGGCCATCAGAATATTCTGCGGCCGCCCGAAAAAGTGATTGAGCGCCATCGACCCGCGCCCCAGTTCGCGCTCCACCAGGGCGAATTCGACATGGTTCAGGCCCGCACACCCAACGCTTTCCGGGAAGTTGCAGGCATAAAACCCAAGGTCGATGGTCTTTTGCTTGATCTCTTGCGCAATCTCTTCGGGCACCTCGCCCGTGCGTTCGACCAAATCTTCGTGTGGATAGATCTCCTTTTCGACAAAACTGCGGACGGTGTCCGCAATCATCATCTGTTCGTCACTCAGCCCGTATATCATCGTTTTCTCCACCCGCAGGAATGTCCCTGCGTTACCCCCGTTTGCGCGTTTTCAAACGCTCGCGCATCATTGCTTTTCCTGCGTCTGTCCCATCATGGAAGGACCCGAACACCTTGTCCCAGGGCACTTCCAGCGTACCGTAATTCACTTCGAAATATCTGTGATGAATCTGGTGATGAAAGTTGCCCAGATGCAGACGCTTGCGCCCCTTTACCAAAAGACCTTCGAACCCGGTGTGCGTGGTAATCGCATACAAGGCATAGAACATCAGATGCGTGATCATATGTACCGGATGGGTCGGCACCACAAAGTGAATGAGCCCGGTGCCGAAGTACAAAAGATGTTCAACCGGATGCATGGACAAGCCCGACCACGGGCCAACATCGGTGTTGCGATGGTGCAGAGCGTGAACCGGGTACAGCCAGTTCGAATGCAGCAAGCGGTGTATCCAGTAGAAATAGAAGCTTTCCCAGATCGGGATCAGAAAGAAGACAGCCAGAAACCAGATCGGGTTGTCTGTCCATGTCATCGTGGGGGCATATCCGTTGGCCATCGACCACCAGATCAACACCTCGTAACCCGTCCAGATCGGCACCGCCGATCCAAGCGTCCAGATCATGTTGTCGACCACCTGATCACCGCCCGTGAACATCCGGCCCTTGCGGGGAAACGGTCGCGGATCATATTTCAACGCGTCGCCCTGACCACGCGCCCGATGAAAGAAATGGTGCAGCGCACTGGCAAGGCAGATCACCAGAACGTAGTTTCTGAACAGGATCAAAAGAGGCCAAAAGCCCAGTGTTCGAGCCTGTTCCAAGCTTGGAGCAGCAAAGTGGAACGCCAAGATCGCCAACCCGACGATGCCCAAATTCGTGGTGATCCAAAACCAGCTGTCCCAGTACCAGCGCAACACGGCCACAGGTTTTGGGGGCCATGAAAATAGCGGATTCACAGTGATAGGGCCAGGGTATTGGTGGTTCCATTCCGCCATTACGAATACATCCGTTTCTTGCGCGCGCGCGTTTTCTCAGTGCCATCGTCGGACCCGTCATGAAAGGTGCCAAACCAACGATCCCACGGCATCTCCTGATTGCCGTAGTTACACTCGTAGTACCGGTGATGCAGCGTGTGATAGAACGTGCCAAGCGCCAAACGCCTTTTGTCCTTTATCAGCAAGTCCTCGTATCCGGTGTGAGTCATCGCGGCCCCGGGCCCCTGATATATCACGTGAAAGGCAAGGTGGACCGGATGCGACGCCACGATCCAGTGGATGCACAGAGACGACAGGTAAATCAGATGCTCAACCGGGTGCATGGACAGCCCGGACCAAGGGCCGAGGCTTACATTGCGGTGATGCAGACTGTGGAAACGGGTATAGAAGAACGGGACGTGCAGCAGACGGTGCGCCCAGTAGAAATGGAAGGCCGACCAGATCGGCAGCAGGACAAAACCCGCAACAAACCAGATCGGGTTTTCCGCAAATTCAAGAACCGGTGCATAGCCATTGGCCATCATCCAAAGTGTGACGACCTGAAAGGCCGTCAGCTGCGCTACTCCGCTGGTCAGGCTCCAGAACATATTGTCATGCACTTGGTTTGAAAACGTCCAGAGGCGGTTGTTCCTGGCCATCGCACGCCGATCGAATTTCAGCCGCTTGCCCTGCTTTTCCCTTGTGTAGAAATACCAGTGCAGGCCGCCGGCGCAGGTGATCATAAGCGCCATGTTGACAGCCCAGACCCAAGCGATCCAACCAAATGCAAAGTGCTGAGACGCCTCAAGCGGCGGGTAAAGGAACCACCACGCCGCAAAGGCCACAAGCACCATCATCACCCGTTCTGACAGCATCAGCCAATTGCGCGCAAACCAGACCATCAGGAAACGCGGATCAGGCGGCCAGCGAAAGACTGAAGGGTCCTCCAACGGCAGATCGGGGTGATAGTTCCAATCGCGGCTCATGTCCTGCTCAGGCCGCATAATCCGATCCCTCGGAGTCAAGAATAGCCTTCAGCTCTGCAAGATGTCTTTCGTCCTGTTCCGGATAGGCTTCGATCTCTTGTGCTGTCTTTTCTGCGACCTCGTCCGATAGGACCCGCAAAGGCTGTCCTGTCTGGAGCGCCCGGATATAGGTTTCCGCCGCGCGTTCGAAATAATAGAGCCTATTAAAGGTTTCTGCGACTGTATCGCCAATCACCATGACCCCATGGTTGCCCATGATCAGCACTTTGATCTTTGGGTCTGACAACAGTTCCGCGCACCTCTGCGCCTCTTCCTCGAATGCCAGCCCACCGTAGTTTTCGTCCACCGCACATCTGTTGAAGAAGATGGCGCTGTTCTGGTCGATGGGGGGCAAACGGCTGTCGGCAAGCGACGCCAGAACGGTCGCGTGGATCGAATGCACATGCATCGCGCAGCGCGCATGCGGACACAAACGGTGCAAGGTCCCATGCAGACCCCATGCCGTCGGATCCGGCGCGTCGGGGCCTTCCGTGCTGGAGGGGTCGTTGGCATCGATTTCAAGCAGGTCGCTGGCACGTACGCGGGCGAAATGCATCTGGTTGGGGTTCATCAAGAACTGCGTGCCGTCGTCGTTGATTGCGAGGGAAAAGTGATTTGCCACCGCTTCATGCATGTTCAAACGAGCGGTCCAGCGGAACGCGGCGGCGAGATCAACGCGCGCAGCCCAGTGATCCATGTTTGGCCGCGGTGCAGGCATTGTCATTGCTTTCCTCCTTTTCCTGTGAACCAGCGTGGCCCGCGCGCCAGCGGTTGACCAATGAAAAATTCGCAATCAACCTATTAGCCTGACTTATGGCAGGATTATAGACATGCAAAACGGATTGCCGCCCTTGGGATGGTTGCGCAGTTTCGAAGCCGCCGCACGGCACCTGAGCTTTACCGGGGCTGCGCGGGACCTCAACATGACGCAAAGCGCCGTCAGCCAGCAGATCAAGTCGTTGGAAGCGCACTTGGGCCGCCCACTGTTTCACCGAAGGCCGCGCGTGCTGGAACTGACGGAAACGGGCATCACCTACCTGCCTGTGGTCCGCGAGGCCTTTCGCACTTTGACCCATGGCACCCGCGCCATCACTGGTGCGCAGGATGGGGTTGTGCGGCTACAATGCAATCTGACCTTCGCCATTCACTGGCTGGCCCCGCGTCTGGCACGATTGCGCGCCGCACATCCTGACGTGCAGTTGACCATCTCGACCGAACTGTGGGAGCCACGTGAAATGGCCGAAGGGGCAGACATCGAAATCCGGTATGCCCTGAGACCTGCAGACAGTGTGCACGCAGAGCTTTTGCGACAGGATTACTACTATCCGGTCTGTGCGCCGGGCTATCACGTCACCCTCGAAACGCTGTCGCGCCAGCCCTTGTTTCACTGCACCAACCTTCTCGGAAATTGGCAAACATGGGCAGAAGAACAGGCTCTAAATTGGGATAATCCGCCAATAACCTATTCTACAACCTTCTCTGTGACGCTGGCCGCTGCCGAGGCCGGAGCAGGTCTGTGTCTGGCGCACAACACGATTGCACAACGGGCGTTGGACAAGGGACGGTTGATCGCGCCATTCGAATACCGTGCAGAAATGCCAGAGGCCTATTACCTGATCCAATCCGCCCAAGGCGCACGATCAGACCATGCGCAAAAGTTCGTGGCCTGGCTGCGAGCCGAATTGGCTGCGGATCACTTGGGGCGAGACGGCACCCAAGCGTAGCCATCAGCGCATAGAATGTAAGCCTCGCGCAGGCCGTGCGGTTTGTCTGTTGGCTCTTGCAGGATTGTTGCCCCATGTGCCTTAGCGCATTTAACGGCGTCTTCTGGGTCGGTGTCATAGAGACGGATTTCCATGCCTCCACCCCGCGGCGGGTTTTCCGGCAAAAGACCCAGAAGCGGGTTGGAATGGTACGTGCCATCGCTGTGCAGCTGGAACACCTGATCGCCGTAGGTGACGATGGCGAAATCAGCCGTCGGCTGAAAGATCTTCATGTCAAAGACGGACTTTAGGAAATCGCAATGCGCGGCCACGTCTCTGACCAAAAGGTTCAGGCCGATACCCTTCAAAGCCCTGCCAAACCCGTCTGCGTCTATTGTCTCATAATCCATGACGCGACGGTTGCCGGTTCCGCACGCCCGGTCAAGCCTCAGCGCGATACCTCTTCACATTGCAAGCTACCCGATTATCGCTTGCAGGGATGCCGTTGCGGTGAAAGATTATGGCATGGAACATGACCCTTTTCCGGCCTGGCCCGAAGTCGCCTCCCACTTGATTGCGGTTGCCGCAGGGCGCCAACCTGCCGAGACGGTCGTGCGGCGTGGTATCTGGGTCAATGTACACACGCGTGAGGCGCTGCCGGGGTATGACATTGCGATCACGCATGGGCGCATTGCCTGCGTTGTGCCGGATGCCAGCCACTGTATCGGCCCAGCCACCAAGATAATCGAAGCAAGCGGGCGCTATATGATTCCGGGCCTCTGCGATGGTCATATGCACATCGAAAGCGGCATGTTGACCCCTGCGGAGTTTGCCCGCGCCGTTATTCCGCATGGCACAACATCGATGTTCACCGACCCCCACGAGATCGCCAACGTCCTAGGCCTTGAAGGTGTGCGCATGATGCATGATGAGGCCCAACTTCAGCCCATCAACATCTTCACGCAAATGCCAAGCTGTGCGCCAAGTGCGCCGGGGATGGAAACAACAGGCTTTGAGATCACGGCAGACGATGCGGCCGAGGCGATGTCATGGCCCGGCATCGTGGGCTTGGGCGAAATGATGAACTTTCCCGGTGTCAGCGCGGCTGATCCCAAGATGTTGGCGGAAATTGCTGCCACCCAACGCGCGGGCAAGACGGTGGGCGGCCACTATGCGTCGCCCGACCTGGGTCCGGCTTTCGCGGCCTATGTGGCAGGTGGGCCCGCGGACGATCACGAGGGCACCTGCGAGGACGATGCAGTGGCCCGGATGCGGCAGGGCATGCGGTCGATGATCCGTCTGGGCAGCGCATGGTACGACGTCGAATCCCAGATCACCGCGATCACCGAACGTGGTCTTGATCCGCGCAACATGATCCTGTGCACCGATGATTGCCATTCTGGTACCTTGGTGAACGACGGGCATATGAACCGCGTGGTGCGGCACGCCATTGAATGCGGATGTGACCCGCTGATCGCCCTGCAAATGGCCACGATCAACACCGCAACCCACTTCGGGATGGAGCGTGATATCGGGTCAATCACACCCGGTCGGCGCGCCGACATTATCCTGACCTCTGATCTGAAAAAATTGCCGATCGAACATGTGATCGCACGCGGCAAAACCGTCTCTATCAATGGGGAAATTGTCGTTGAGTGTCCGCATTACGATTGGCCCACCTCCGCGCGGCAAACGGTTCATCTGGGCAAGACGCTTAGTCCAGATGACTTTGTGATCGCTGCCCCGAAAGGCGCAAATGCCGTTTCCGCGAACGTGATCGGTGTTGTCGAGAACCAGGCACCAACACGTGCCCTGAAGTTCGAATTGCCGGTCACGGATGGGCGCGTTCAGGCCACGGGCGAGGTGTGCCAGATCGCATTGGTCGAACGGCACCGCGCGACGGGCGGCGTGGTCAACGCATTTGTGTCCGGCTTCGGCTACACCGGCCCCATGGCGATGGCTTCAACCGTGGCCCACGACAGCCACCATATGATCGTGGTCGGCACGGACGCAGATCATATGGCGATGGCCGCAAACCGGTTGGCCGAAGTGGGCGGCGGCATCACGATCTTCAGGGACGGGGCGGAAATCGCGCTTGTCGAACTGCCCATTGCCGGGTTGATGTCCGACAGCCCCGCCACCGAGGTCGCGGACAGCGCAGACCGAATGATGGCCGCGATGCACACCTGCGGCTGCACGTTGAACAACGCCTATATGCAACACTCCCTTCTGGCGCTGGTGGTCATCCCTGAACTGCGGCTTTCCGATCTTGGGTTGGTCGACGTCCGCAGTTTTGAATTTATTCCAGTCATCGAGGCCCTGACATGACGCGCATTCTGACGCCCGACGATGGCCATCCCCGCACGTTCGAGGACCCTGCGGCGGCCGTGGATTACCTGCAAACGCTTTATGACGGAGCGACGTCGTTCCTGCGCACGCATTTCCGGGAGGTGCTGAGCAATGGCGCGCCAGATGCGCGTATCCGCGCCTTTTACCCCGAGGTGCGCCTGACCTCGTCCAGCTTTGCACAGGTCGATACGCGGCTGAGCTTTGGCCATGTGTCGGGGCCCGGCACCTATGCCGCGACGATCACCCGGCCGGACCTGTTTCGCAATTACCTGATCCAGCAAATCGGGCTGTTGATCGAAAACCACGGCCAACCGGTGCAGGTGGGTTCGTCCGATACCCCGATCCCGGTACACTTCGCTGTCGGCACCGATACGGGCCTTCAGGTTCCTCAGGAAGGCGCCGCCGATTTCACCCTGCGCGATGTGTTCGACGTGCCTGACCTGAGCACCACCAATGACGATATCGTCAACGGCACCTATGTCGCCCCCGACGGGGTTGGTCCGCTGGCACCATTTACGGCGCAGCGCGTGGATTATTCGTTGGCGCGGTTGTCGCATTACACCGCCACCCATGCCGAACATTTTCAGAATTTCATCCTGTTCACCAACTACCAGTTCTATGTGGCCGAGTTCGAAGCCTTTGCCCGCGCGGCTCTGGACGATCCAAACAGCGGCTATACCGAATTCGTATCGACGGGAAATCAATGCATCTCCTGCGGGGACGATCCGATCACACAGCCGTCCAAGCTGCCGCAAATGCCGACCTATCACCTCAAGCGGGCGGATGGGTCGGGCATTACGCTGGTGAACATCGGCGTAGGCCCGTCCAATGCCAAGACAGCCACAGACCACATTGCCGTTCTGCGGCCACATGCATGGCTGATGGTGGGGCATTGCGCGGGGCTGCGGAACACGCAGGCGCTGGGGGATTTCGTGCTGGCGCACGCCTACCTGCGCGAAGATCACGTGCTGGATGATGATCTGCCCGTCTGGACGCCGATCCCCGCGTTGGCTGAAATCCAGATCGCCTTGGAACAAGCGGTTGCGCGGGTGACCGAGCTTGAGGGTTACGAGCTGAAGCGGATCATGCGCACGGGCACGGTTGCAACAATCGACAACCGCAACTGGGAACTGCGCGACCAATCCGGCCCGGTGCAGCGACTTAGCCAGGCGCGGGCCATCGCGCTCGACATGGAAAGCGCGACGATCGCGGCGAACGGATACCGATTCCGGGTGCCGTACGGAACCTTGCTTTGTGTGTCTGACAAGCCGCTGCATGGCGAATTGAAGCTACCAGGCATGGCCTCGGAGTTCTATACGAGCCAGGTCGCGCGGCATCTGATGATCGGTATTCGCGCCATGGAGCATCTGCGCGAAATGCCTCTGGAACGCATCCACAGCCGCAAACTTCGGTCTTTTGACGAGACGGCATTCCTCTAATCCAGCGAAAACCAGCAAAAAACACCCTGTTTTGCCTTGCAAAGCGCCACTATTCGTTGTGTTCCTATACAACATTCCGTTACATTCCGGGCATGAGGCCCTACAAATCGGGCGGACGAAGGAGACCATAAAATGGCAAAACCAATGACAAAGACCCAACTCGTCGCCGCACTGGCCGAAGACATGGGCACCGACAAGAAAGCCGCAGGCGCGGCGTTGGACAGCATCTGCAACCTGATCACACGTGAAGTATCGGGTGGCGGCGCCGTGACTCTGCCCGGTGTTGGCAAGATCTACTGCCGCGAGCGCCCCGAGCGCATGGTGCGCAACCCGGCGACAGGCGAACAGTTCAAGAAAGAAGCCGACAAGGTTGTCAAAATGACAATCGCGAAGGCCCTGAAGGACAGCGTGAACGGCTAAGCCCGCGCACCGTTAGAATGACAAAGGGTCGCCCAACCGGGTGGCCCTTTTTCTTTTCGGCGCCTGAGTGGGCTGATAGCATCGAACGACACTAGGCAGGGGCACCGGAACAGGCATGGATTTTCGCGCAATCGGCATGGGCCTTGCCTTTGCCCTGATCTGGTCTTCGGCTTTCACTTCGGCTCGGATCATCGTGGCGGATGCGTCACCGCTGGCGTCGCTGGCTTTGCGGTTCTTTCTGTCCGGTCTGATCGGGGTCGCGATTGCACGGATGCTGGGGCAATCATGGCACCTGACCCGCGACCAATGGCGGGCCACCTTTGTGTTCGGTCTTTGCCAGAACGCCATCTACCTTGGCCTGAATTTTGTCGCGATGCAGACGATACAGGCATCACTGGCGTCTATCATCGCCTCGACTATGCCGCTGATGGTGGCAGCCGCGGGATGGATCATCTTTCGGGATCGTCTTTCAGGGATTGGCATTGTTGGCCTGATCATGGGGATCGCGGGTGTGGTCATCATCATGTCTGCCCGGTTGGAAGCGGGCGTCGATCTGCGCGGGGTGGCCTTGTGCGTGATTGCGGCGATTGCGCTGACCGTGGCAACACTGTCGATGCGCGGCGCGTCGTCGGGCGGTAATTTGATGATGGTGGTGGGTTTGCAGATGTTCGTGGGGGCCGGTGTTCTGGCCGTGGCCTCGGCGATGACGGAAACCCTGCGCGTCGACATCACCCCCGAATTGATTGCTGCCTTCACGTATACCACGCTGGCCCCCGGCCTGTTGGCGACGTGGATCTGGTTTGCTCTGGTTCAACGCATCGGAGCCGTGCGTGCGGCGACGTTCCACTTTCTCAATCCGTTCTTCGGGGTTGCCATCGCTGCGGCCCTTCTGGGAGAACGGCTTGGCGCACGGGATATCATCGGTGTCGCGATCATCGGCCTGGGCATCCTTGCGGTTCAAATTTCCCGGCAGAACAAGACCTGAGAATGCTTGAACCACATGCCAAGCCGCCTATGATGCAGCTATATTTCCGATGGAGCCCTTTATGAAACGCCGCGCCTTTTTCACCATGTCTGCCGCTGCCCTTTTCCTTCCGCATGCAGGCCACGCCCTTCAAGTGATGTCTTACAATCCCGCCTTGTGGAATGATCTGAAAGGGACAGATGAAACGATCATCATGAATTTCCGCGCCAACTGGTCTCTGACATGCCAGATCAAACAAGAACTGATCGCAGGTTTGATCGCGAGGAACCCCGATTATGCCAACCTCAAATTCGTCGATGTCGATTGGGACACCTACGGGCGGTCGCGGATGACGCAGCAGCTCAAGGTCGAGCGGCGTTCGACGCTTTTGGTGATGAAGGGTGGCCGCGAAGTCGCGCGTCTGGTCAATGAACCCTACGAACGCAAGGTGCGCGCCCTGCTCGATACCGCCCTGACGGCATGACCCACAGCATGTCGCGTTCGGGATAGGCAAGCCCGGGCCATTCCGCTTAGGGTCAGGCGATGACCGATGCACCGCTCAGATACGCCTTTTTGTTGATCCCTGGATATTCGCAATTGGGGTTCGCCTGCGCGCTCGAAGCCTTAAGCCTTGCCAATCTGCATCCCTCCGAGCGGGTGTACTACGACTGGCGTGTGATCGGCGAGACGGGTGCGCCCGTTCCCGCCTACAATGGCATAACAACCCACGTCGACACCGCTTTGACCGAACTGCACAAGGACGAAACGCTGGTTGTCTGCGCAGGTCACCAGGCAGGTGCCGGCAGTACCAAGGCCGTCACAAACTGGCTGCGACGCGAAGTGCGCAAAGGCATGGATTTCGGCGCCCTCAGTTCGGGCGCATACACGCTTGCACTTGCCGGCCTTTTGTCAGGCAAACGAGTCACGACCCATTGGCAATACCGCGATGCGCTGACCGAATTGCTGCCGGACGTGATCGTCGAAAGCGGCCTCTACACCATCGATGGACGCGTCTTCACCACGGCAGGCGGCGCCGCGTCGATGGACATGATGCTGGCCCGTATCCAGTCTGAATATGGCACCGAACTGTCCACGTGGGTTGCCGACCAGATGATCTATACCCATCCCCGTCAATCCGAACACGGACAGCGCATTTCGACCGGCCTCAGGCCCGCGGTACGGCATGGCAAACTTGCGCAAGCCATCCAGATCATGGACAACAACATCGAAGACCCTTTGCGACCCGATGAAATCGCCGCCGTGGTCGGCCTGTCGACACGACAGCTTGAGCGCCTCTTCAGCCAGCACATGCAGGTCTCGCCCAAGCGGTACTACCTTGGTCTGCGTCTTGAGAAAGCCCGCAGCCTGTTGCGGCAAACCGACATGAGCGTGACAGATGTGTGTGTCGCGTCAGGGTTCCGGTCCCTGTCCCATTTCTCGAAATCCTACCGCGTGAACTTTGGCCTCAGCCCCGGTCAGGAGGCCCGTGGCACGCATCTGTTGTGGACAGTGTAAGTGCGGGGTATCACCGGGGAATAATTGCCCAAAGGTGAGTTGATGAAGCTGCTTTTCGTACACCAGAACATGCCCGGTCAGTATCGGGAGTTCGTGCAATGGCTGGCCGAAACCCGGCAACATGACATCATGTTTCTGACCCAGCGCAAGCAGCCCCCGACGTTCCGGGGCGTGCGGACCGTGATCTACAACACCCATCACGTTGCAGCCGAAGATGCCTATGGCCTCGTCAAAACATGGGAAAGCGCAGCGGGATCCGGGTTCGGGGCGGCCATGGCGGCACGTGGCTTGCAGCAGAAAGAAGGCTACACACCCGATATCATCATTGGGCACGTAGGCTGGGGCGAATTGACCTTTATGAAGGAAATCTGGCCCGATGTGCCGGTCATCGGGTTCTTTGAATATTACTATAGCGTCACAGGCGGCCCTGTCGGCTTTGACCCCGAAAGCCCGGTCAGCGACCACGCGCCCTTTATCATGCAAGCGCACAACACCGTTCCACTGGTCAACATCGAGCGGGTGGACCTCGGCCAATGTCCGACCGAATGGCAAAAGAACCGCTTTCCCACCAGCTTTCACGACAAGATGTATGTCTGTCACGACGGCATCCGCACCGATACGCTGTTGCCCAATCCCGATGTCACGCTAAGCCTTGGGCGGCTGGACCGCCCTCTGACGCGCGACGATGAAATCGTCACTTACGTGTCGCGCAACCTCGAAACGACGCGTGGATATCATCAATTCATGCGCGCGCTGCCCGACATCATGGCCAGAAGACCCAACGCGCGCATTCTGGTCGTCGGAGGCAATGACACGTCCTATGGCGGCAAGTCCAAGCACCCCAACGGCTTGCGTGGGCAGATGGAGGCCGAAGTGGGCGACCGGGTTGATTGGGACAGGGTACATTTTCTGGGGCAAGTGCCCTACGAGGATTACCAAAAGCTGATCCAGATCAGCCGTTGCCACATCTACCTCACCATGCCCTTTGTCCTGTCATGGTCCTTGCTGGAATCCATGTCGATGCAGGCCACGATTGTCGCCAGCGACGTGGCCCCCGTGCGCGAGGCGATCACCCATGGCGAGACCGGGATGCTGGTGGATTTCTTTGATCCGGCCGCATTGGCCGCGCAGGTCGTCGATGTGCTGGCCAAGCCCGACGAGTACGCGCACCTTGGACCCAACGCGCGGGCACATGTGGTCGAACACTACGATTTCGAAAAAGTCTGCTTGCCGGAACACATCCGGCAGATCAACGCGCTCGTGCCTCAGAACAAGGCGATTGCCCTGCCCTGAGGATCAGCACCAGATCAATTGCTGCTGAGCGTATTGGCGACGCCAAAGACCGATCCGATCAGTCCCAGAACCGTGCGGGTGCTGGTGATCGGGCTTTCAGTGACAAGAACGACATCCTTGGAATTGATCTCGAAATTCCGCGCCGAAAAGAGGCCATCGGAATCCGTCAGATCAAGGGTAAAGACCACACGCTGTTTGCGCGGTCCGCGCACACCGGGTCGGACCGCATTGCCCGGGTATTCCCGCAGGATCAGGATGCCTTGGGGATCACCGCGGCTGTCATTGACACCGCCGATGATCGACACGGCGTCCATCGCGGAAATATGGTCCTTGGTGAACGGATGAAGCGCTTCGGTGCCAGCGGCGCCCAGCGACAGGAAGTACCGCTCGTCGGCTTCGATGATAACCTTGTCGCCCCCGCGCAGACGCGTGTCCAGCGACGGGTTTTCATAAAGGCGATTGATCGAAGTAGCATAGATACTGCGCCCACGCACCAGCTTGATCTGCGGATTGGCCAGCCCGCCTTCCACGCCACCACCGGCCGCGATGAGGCTTAGAACCGAGTAATTGCGATCAGGCATCGGGAAGGCTCCGGGTGCGCGCACCCCTCCAACAAGATCAACCGAGTTCATGCGTCCTTCGGCCATGACGACCTGAACCTGCGCAGACGGCACCACCACTTCAAGACTGCGTTGGATCGCGGTACGTGCGCTGTCTGGTGTACGACCCGACACATTGACCTTGCCCACGTAGGGGATGAACACCATGCCATTCGGCGTGACCCGCACGCCCGTGAGATCGGTCGACGGCTGGCCCGGTCCGGTCAAAAGAGATGTTTCGCTGGAATCCCAGATGCGGATGTTCAGCGTGTCACCCGGTGCGATAACCTGTGCATTGGCTCCGTGACTGTGGCCGATCCATCCCAGACGCTTTTCGTTCACGCGCGGCCATTGATCCACACTGGGCAAAAACGCGCGGGTGACCGGGTAGATCGCAAAGTCAGACTCTGCGTCGTCGGACTGTCTCAAAATCTCGGATTCCACGGCCGCGCCACGTGGTAAAACGGAACATGCGGTCAATGTGGCTCCTGCGAGAATACACAAGAGCAGATGCCTCAAAGCTGTCATTGTCGGTTGCCCCCCGGCCAGACATTTGTAAATGCACCATTTTTTGGCAGACTGGTGCTCCGACGCACTGCAAGGCGTTGGAATTCGTTTGTGGGCAAGATACTGGTTCGGGCCATGTCGTCAACGATTTCAAGCTTTGATACGAATTTATTGCCGGGTGTCGTCCTTGGGGCCACAGGACGCTTGGGGCAAATCCTGCGCGCAGTCTGGCAGGATGCGCCGGTGAAATGGCAATCGCGCACCGCAAGTGCGGAGTTCGATCAGGTAGATATCCTGAACGAACCGGCCAAATTGCAAGGCCTGCTGAATGGAGCGGCCTGGGTGATCTGTCTGGCGGGCGTCACGGACGCCAGCGGTGGTGATTTGAAATTGAACCGCGCGTTGGCGGTCGCGGCATTGGACGCTGCTTGCAAAGCCGGTGCCGGACCCGTCTTGCTTGCCTCATCCGCGGCGGTTTATGCGCCCGGCGGTCGCAACCTGAAAGAAAACCGGCCATGCAATCCATCCGGGGCCTACGGACAAGCGAAGCTTGAAATGGAACGGGCGGCCAACGCACATCCGCACCCGTCAACGAACCTCAGGATCGGCAATATCGCCGGGGCAGATGCCATTCTGGGCGGATGGCAGCCCGGCATGCAAATTGACAGCTTTGCAGATGGCGCAACGCCAAGGCGCAGCTATATGGGCCCGATCACACTTGCACGGGTTATGGCCACTCTGGCCGGACGCTCCGATCTGCCGCAGGTATTGAACCTGGCAGCCCCCGGCGCGATTGAAATGGGCACACTGCTGGACGCCACTGGACGCGCATGGTCACCCCGTCCCGCGACGGATGCCACCATTGCCGAAGTGGTGTTGAACACAGACATGCTTGAACAGGTCATCACTTTCGCGCCACAAGCGTCTACCGCCACGGGCATGGTCGATGAATGGCGGGCAATCGAGGCTTTGACATGACCTGGCGCAAGCGCATTTTTGATCTGTTTTTCGCCAGCCTGCTGGTGGTGATCCTTGGTCCGGTGATCTTGTGGTTGATCGTGTATATCTGGATCAAACAGGGTCGGCCGCTGTTTTATGTGGCCGAACGCATGAAATCACCGACCGAGCCCTTTGGCCTGTGGAAGTTTCGCACCATGACGGTCGTTGACAAGGACGCAGGCGTTTCAGGTGGCGACAAACAATCGCGTATTACACCCCTTGGCGCGCGCCTGCGTGCAAAGCGTTTGGATGAATTTCCGCAGCTTTGGAACATTCTCAAAGGTGATCTCAGCTTTGTCGGACCAAGGCCGCCACTGCGCGAGTATGTCGAGCGATTTCCGGAGATCTATGGCGAAGTGCTCAAATCCCGACCTGGTGTCACAGGGCTGGCCACGATCCGCTATCACAAGCACGAAGACCGCCTTCTGGCGCGTTGCACCACGCCCGAAGAAACCGACAGGGTCTATACCCGCAACTGCGTGCCGCGAAAGGCCCGTCTTGATCTGATTTATCAGCGACACCAGAACACCTGCTATGATTTTGATCTGGTTTTTCAGACCATTGGAAACCTGTTTCGACGGCGGCGTGCCGCCGAAAAGGATTGCTCATCATAAAATGTGCTGCGAATCGATGCGCTGCGGCATATACGTGTTGATGTTGCCTTATTTTTGGGCATCTTGTGCGGCAAACGGTTGATTTCCTGATAACGACGTCTTTTTTGCACTCGCAGCATTTCGTCACACGCTTTTAACAAACGCCGTGTGATAAAAGTAATCGCCAGAATGGCGTGGAAGGGGGACCTATTGTTGAACTTGATCAAATCGCTGTCGCGGTCCCAAAAACGCAACATCATGCTGGCGATCGACTCTGCCTTGATCCCTCTTGCGCTGTTTTTTGCCTTCAACCTGCAAATTTCTACACCCGACGCGTGGCAGATGATGTTGGGCTATCTGCCCGTGCTGCCATATCTACTGATCATTGCCGCGACCCTCTCTGTGGTGATGGGCGTGTCTTCCATTCAGCTCAATTCCTACGAAACGGGGGCCATCGGCCTGACCGGCGCCTTTTCCGTTGCGCTGGTGATTGTGTCCTTCCTGCTGGCCCAGGCGGCGCGCCTGCCAATCAGCTACGGAACGCATATCGTCTTTGGCACCAGCTTTTTCGTCTTTTCGATCATCAGCCGCGCTGTGCTTTTGCAGATCGTTCTCGCCATCTATCGGCGGTCCAACGAACGGTGCCGCGTGATGATTTACGGCGCCGGTACAACTGGAACGCAGCTTGTGTCTGCACTTCGCAGTCACGAACAAATCGAACCGGTCGCTTTTGTCGACGACAACAAGGCGCTGCATGGCCTGATCGTGTCGCGTCTGCCCGTATATTCGCCCGTTCGCATCGCGGAAATCGCGTCAGAAAAGAACATCGATCGCGTTTTGCTGGCCTTGCCCTCTTTGAGCCTGCCAAAACAGGCGCAGATCGCGCGACGCCTGCAAAAGATGGGCCTCGAGGTTCAGGCATTGCCATCTTTTGCTCAGCTGATTGGTGAAGAAGCGCTTGTCGACAAACTGACCAAGGTGGAGCCGCATCTGTTTCTCAACCGGGACGAGGTTGCTGCAGACAAGGGACAAAGCGGCGTCGACAGCTACAAGGGCAAGACCGTGCTGATCTCGGGCGCGGGCGGATCAATCGGATCTGAGCTTTGCCGTCAGGTGCTTGAGTGTCGCCCGGCCAAACTTATCCTGTTCGAGTTGAGCGAGCTTGCGCTTTACAAGGTCGATATGGAGATGCGGCAAATCTCTGAAGATGCCAAAATCGAAATTGTGCCGGTTCTTGGCTCAGTCACAGATGCACGTCAGGTCCGTCGTGTTTTGGCCCAACATGCGGTTGAAGTCGTGCTGCACGCTGCTGCCTACAAGCACGTACCATTGGTCGAATCCAACCCGCTGACCGGTATGGCCAACAATGTGCTGGGCACCCAGACACTGGCGACCGAAGCGGCAAGTGCCGGTGTGGACCGGTTTATCTTGATCAGCTCGGACAAGGCTGTGCGTCCCACAAATGTCATGGGCGCGTCCAAGCGTCTGGCCGAGCTGGTGGTTCAGGATCTAGCGACGCGCGTACCAACCGGTGAAGGGCCTGTTTATGCGATGGTCCGCTTTGGCAACGTGCTCGGATCCTCCGGTTCCGTTGTGCCTCTGTTTCAGGAACAACTGCAGCGTGGCGGCCCGGTGACCGTGACACATCCCGAAGTGTCGCGCTATTTCATGACCGTGCAAGAGGCGGTGAACCTTGTGCTGCGCGCGGGTGCCATGGCCAGGGGTGGCGAAGTGTTCGTTCTGGACATGGGCAAGCCTGTGAACATCGAACAACTGGCCCGTCAGGTCATCGAAAGTGCGGGCTATACCGTGCGCGACAGCAAGAATCCGGACGGCGATATCGAGATTGAGTTTACTGGCCTGCGTCCCGGCGAAAAGATGACCGAAGAACTGACGCTGAGCGGAAGCCTGATCGGGACAGGGCATCGCAAGATTTTCTATGCCGATGAAGAAGCCCTGTCCGAGATCGAGATTGCAGGTGCCTTGCGCGCCCTTCGATCTGCGATGGCCGCGGGTGACGGAGAAGCAGCGCGCACTGTCGCCATGCGCTGGGTCGAAGGATACAAGCGGGCCACGTCGAATACTGAAGAAGAAGAAACCCCGGCACTAACGCCTGTCACCTGAAAGCCGCGTTTTGAGCACAGAACCTTTCGTTTCTGACCACGAATATTGATCTGTGACCTGTCCCTGTGGTGTAACGTTGCAAGGATCATCCAAAGGATCGGGGACATCGTGAAGCGGTCGACATTCACCAAGCCAAAAATCGTTGTGGCCGCCGCACTGCTTGCCGTGTCCGGCGCCGATGCGCATGCGCAAGAGACGTCCACCCCCAAGTTCAAAATGCCGGTTCAACCATCGTTGAACCAATACGGTTTGCCCGGGGTGATCGACATGCCCGGCGCGACTGCGATGCCCGACGGACAATTGGCCGTGACCGTATCAAGCTTTGGGGGCATCACACGCACCGCGCTCAGCTTTCAGTTCTCGCCGCGCATCTCGGCCACATTCCGCTATGTCGGCATACAGGACTGGAACGACAACGGCTTTTCCACCTACCGAGACCGCAATTTCGATGTGCGCTTCTTGTTGCGGCGCGAGGGCCTCTATTGGCCGGCCATCACTGTGGGTCTTCAGGATTTCGCAGGCACGGGGATCAACGCCGCAGAATACGTCGTTGCGACCAAGACATTCGATCAACCATTGTCATTGCCCGGGCAGATCAAGTTGTCCGCGGGTCTTGGATGGGGAAGGCTGGCATCGTCGGGCAGCATCGGCAGCCCCTTCGGAAGTGACCGCCCGACCTTCAACCCCAACAGCACCGGCGGCGATCTTGCCTATGACCAATGGTTTCGCGGACCCGCCGCACCGTTTGCCGGCCTTGAATGGCAGATCAACAACCGCCTTGGGTTGAAGGCCGAATACAGCTCGGACGCTTACCTGCCGGAAACGTCGCGCGGGGTGTTCACCCGCAAGTCCCGTTTCAACTTTGGTGCGGAGTATCAGTATTCCGAACGTCTGCGCCTTGGCGCCTATTACATGTACGGGTCGGAATTCGGGATCAGCGCGCAATTGCAGTTGAACCCCAAGCGCGCCTTAACACCGTTTTCCGTTGCTGGACCGACACCCGTTCTGCCCCGACCTGAACGGCGCACAAACCCACAGGCGTGGTCCGAAGACTGGGCGCAAAGCGCCTCGGCTCCGACAACAATCCGCGATGCATTGACCCCATTGCTGGCCAAAGAGGGGCTGACCTTTGTGGCGCTGTCCGTCACAGCAAATCGGGCACAATTGCGTTTCATGAACCGCCGCTATCCTTCGGATTCAGCCGCCATTGGCCGCGCAGCACGCGTGATGGCCCAGGTCCTACCGCCATCCGTTGAAACCTTCGAACTTGTCATTGTCCAGAACAACCTGGCCCTGTCCAATGTGACAATCCGGCGGTCTGATCTTGAGGCGTTGGAATTCTCGCCCGGGGCAACCGACGCCTTGCTGGCCGTCACAGGCTTTGCGGACGCATCCCCAGAAGGAACCGACGCGGTCACCAACCCCGATCTGTTCCCGTCCTTCAACTGGTCATTTGGTCCATATGTTTCGCCCAGCTATTTCGACCCGGATGATCCCGTTCGTGCCGATGCGGGTGTCAGCGCCGAATTCCGCTATCGGTTCGCGCCGGGTTGGTTGATCTCGGGCGAAGTGCGCCATCGCCTTGCCGGCAACGTGGCCGACAGCAGGAGGCTTTCAACGTCGGTCCTGCCGCGCGTCCGCACCGACGCGCTGCTTTATTCCCGCGCCACCGAAACGTCTCTGAACAACTTGTATATCTCGAAACAGTGGAAACCGAGCCGGAACACCTATGCCCGTATTTCGGCGGGGTATCTGGAACGGATGTTCGGCGGTATCTCGGCGGAATTGCTGTGGAAACCCGTCAACAGCCGCCTCGCTCTCGGGGCTGAGGCCAACTATGTCAAACAACGCGAATTCGAGCAGCGGCTTGGATTTCAGGACTACAGCGTGGCAACCGGACATGTGTCGGCCTACTACGAACTTGGCCGCGGCTATCATGCCCAACTTGACGTCGGACGTTACCTCGCCGGAGATGTGGGCGCCACGGCAACCCTGACACGCGAATTTGCCAACGGCTGGAAAGTTGGCGGGTTCTTTACCCTGACGGATGTGTCCGCCGAAGACTTTGGCGAAGGCTCCTTTGACAAGGGCATCCTGCTGGAAATTCCGGTGAGTTGGTTCCTGGGCAAACCGACCAAACAGACCATCGGCACAACCATCCGCCCGATCCAGCGTGACGGCGGTGCACGTCTTGAAGTGCCGGGAAGGCTCTATGAGCAAGTCCGCCATGGTCACCGCAACGATATCGTGTCTGATTGGGGGAGGGTTTGGGAATGATCCGGCATTGCAAATACCTGAGCCTTTTGGCCCTGACCATTCTGATTGGTTGTTCGGGCGGGACCGAAACCGCATCCACGCAAGCCGGGCTTTTCGGTGAAGTGATTTCTGCCCGTCGTGACAGGCGGCAAGAACCCGCGCCACTGCCAACCCTGACCCCGGAATTGATCAACAGCTTGACGATTGCGTCCCTCGAAGTTGTATCGGACGAGCGCGATCAAACGGCATTCCTGATCCCACTGGCGCGTCGCGACAACCGGCGGCTTGTTGTCTGGCAATCCGGTGACAAACGGCAAATCATCCTGCGCGACGGCGTCTTGGTCGGCACCCGCGGCCTTGGCCATGATCTGACGTCGGCAGATGCGGCACCCGCCGTTTCCGCGGTGCGGACCCGGTCGGACACCGGCGGAGACCGTGAGATGTACATCCGCAACGACCTGAATGGTGTGGACCGCATGGTACTGGCCTGTGCCGTCAACGTTGTCGGCCCCGAAACGATTGAGATCGTTGGCAGCAAACGCGCCACCACCCACTTGCGGGAAACCTGCGAGAACACAAGCGGGTCGTTTACCAATGATTATTGGGCTGATCGCCGTGACGGAACGGTCTGGAAATCCCGCCAATGGGCGGGGCCAGGCATTGGATACCTGAAAATGCGTTTGCTCAAAAAATAATCAGTCAACTGATTCGAGGCGCTGCATCGAGGGACGCGAAAAATGCGTCTGGCGCCACAACTGTGGCAAAGTCGCACAAAATTCAGCGCAATTTGGGCCGTCTGAGAACAAAAACGGTAACTTCAACGAAACTTGGTTGTGACAGCTTTGGTTGTAGTTTAATTATCAAGCGTCCGATCCAAGGAGTCATATCATGACCAATGTATTCAAAATCGTTTCCGCGGCTGCTCTGACAGCTGCAATGGCGATGCCTGCTGTTGCTGGCAACGTCCCTCTGAACACAACTGTTTCCGGTGGCCAAGGCGTTGAAAACGTCGACGGTCAGGCCGTTCTGGGCCTCGGCGCACTGGGCGCTAGCGGAGCTGCCCTTGCTGCTCTTGGTCTCGTTGTAGTCGTTACCGTTGTCGCGGATAACGACAACACATCAACGTCGACACCGTAAGCTTTTCGAAGCCGGTACAGATTTGAACGGGGCGCTGTTTCGGCGCCCCGTTTCTTTTTGACTACCCAAACCTGCGAACCGCGAATTTGACTTGCGTCCCATGAGCGATAAAGTTTCTGACTTCCCGGCAAAGCATTGCCAATCGAACCCCTGAAAATCGGCGCGAAACCTCGCGTTTTGCGTGCACGCCTTCCACACGCTTGTGACTGATGGCCCAAGACCTCATCGCTGGGATATACCCAGCGGAGAAGTTCATCATGAAATGCTCTTTTGAAAAACTTGGCATTGCGGCTTTGATTGCCGCCATCAGTGCCGGTCCTGTGTTGGCACAGGACACCACTACCAACACCGCAACAACGGCCACCACGACAACCACAACCACGACGCAAGGCGCATTGCTTGGGGGTACACTGACCCCGGGCGCCGCAGCGGCGATCGTTGTTGGCGCGGTCGCTGTGATTGCAATTGCAAGCGGCGATGACGACCCAAGCACAACCACCACCACGACCACTTCGCCCTGACCCGGGGTCGATTTGTCGTACTCAAGTGCCCCGCGAACCTTCCTTCGGTGCGGGGCACTTTTCCGATCAGTTCAAGAGAGCTTCGATTTCACGGGTGATGGTACGCGACATCGGTTTGGTCCGTGACCCCCATGTTCCGACAACCGCGCCGTCTGTCCCGATCAGGACCTTGTTGAAATTCCAGCGCGGAACAAAGCCGGTTTCGGCCTTTACGGATGCATAGAACGGATGCGCGTTGGCACCCTTGACCGATGTAATGTCCGCCATGGGCATATCAATCCCGAAGGTCAGCTCGCAGAATTCCTTCACCTCTTCGGCGGAATCAAGTTCCTGGCGGAAGTCGTTTGAGGGCACGGCAAGAACCACCAGCCCATCCTGACGGTACCGATCATACAAACTCTGAAGGTCCGCGTACTGATCCGTGAAAGCACATTGTGAGGCCGTGTTCACCACCAGAACCGGCCGCCCCGCCCAGTCCCCCAGATCAAGCGAGCCACCATCGATCGACGCGAAACTGTGGCTCAGCGTTCCTGCAAAGGCCAACGCGCCGCTCAGAATACATGCGGCGGCAAGTGTCATGGTTCTGATCATAGTACCCTCATATTTATATATGTACGCAGCAACGCGGCTACCAGATCACCTGACAGAGCCGTCATCGCCCTGAAATAACCCTTTGAATCTTGCCGCCACGCCCCATCTAATGCAGCGACCACACAGAATTGGAGGTTCCATGGCCACCTATAGCAAAGACCCCGATGCCATTTCCCGGCTGTCCCCCGAAGAATACCGCGTGACCCAGCAAAGCGGGACAGAGCGGCCCGGCACAGGCAAACTCTTGGACAACAAGGAACCCGGCATTTACGTCGACATCGTATCGGGCGAGCCGCTGTTCGCATCCTCCGACAAATACGAGAGCGGCTGCGGTTGGCCCAGCTTTACCAAGCCGATCGAAGACACGCATATCAACGAACTGCGTGACGTATCGCTCGGCATGATCCGCACCGAAGTACGCAGCACACATGGCGACAGCCATCTGGGCCACGTCTTTCCCGACGGCCCTTCGGACCGCGGCGGACTGCGGTACTGTATCAACTCGGCCTCTTTGCGTTTTGTCCATCGCGATGACATGGAAGCAGAAGGCTACGGGGATTACATTGATCAAGTGGAGGATGTGACATGAGCAACGAACGCGCGGTACTGGCCGGCGGATGTTTCTGGGGCATGCAGGACCTGATCCGCAAAAAGCCCGGCGTGAAGGCGACCCGAGTGGGTTACACTGGCGGCGATGTACCCAATGCCACCTATCGCAACCACGGTACGCACGCCGAAGGCATCGAGATTGTCTATGACCCTTCTGTCATCACCTACCGTGACATTCTGGAGTTCTTCTTTCAGATCCATGATCCGACCACACCCAACCGGCAAGGCAACGACGTCGGCCTCAGTTATCGGTCTGCCATCTACTATGTGGACGAGGCGCAGAAAGAAGTCGCCCACGACACGATAGCGGACGTCGAGGCATCAGGCATATGGCCGGGCAAGGTCGTGACCGAGGTCGAACCCGTCGGCGATTTCTGGGAAGCGGAACCAGAGCATCAGGACTATCTGGAACGCATTCCCAATGGCTATACTTGCCATTTCGTGCGTCCGGGTTGGGTATTGCCAAAACGTGCCGCTGAATGATCGGGAAGGCGGGGCAGGTTCCCGCCTTACTCCGCTGCGACCCGAGGGCGCCCGGATGCTTCGACGATCAGTGTCGCTTCGACAAAAACGTCACGCGCTTCGGTCTGGGCAGTACGAATATCTCTTTCGATCCTGACCTGAATTTCGCCCGCGCCCGCCTCTTGGGCATCGGTCACAGCCTCATGTGACAACGCGGCTTCCAAACGTGCCAACGCGGTCTCAGCCTCTCCGAAGTCCTCGGGTCCAGAGGCAAGATGCACCCGGAATCGGCCTTCACTGGGGGCGGTGACAGTGCCGCTACGCCGCATGGTCACGCGCCCGACAACCGCCCCGATGGCGTTGGCGACGCCGGCGTGCTCTGGCAAGATCATCTCGCACCCCATCAATGAACCGACAGCTGGATAGTAGACAGGTGCCGAAGCCCCCAAGCCGACAACCGGCACGTTCAACCCGGCATCGATGCGCACGACACCTGCATGACGCTGAAGTCCCCTTTGCATCAGAACATGACGCGCCAAGATGTCCCCAGATTGCTCAAAATCGTATGAATCCTCGGCAAAAGCAGTCTCTAATAACGCCAATCCTGTCTGATGTGTCAGCTGATCAACGATCATGCAGGCAACCACCTTCGGATCACGCGATAGCACGTCGCCCGACCCGGTGCGCCGTCGTCCGAAAAGCTCCAGTGCCATGGTTGCGGCACTTGCATCCCATGCGGCAGCTTTGCCCAGCACATGCGCTGCATCAGACGGTGTAACCCCCGACACCTGCACCAAACCCCGTTCAACCAACCGCTTCAGGGCACCCTGTTCCATCCGCGACCGCAACACGTCACCCAATGGCCACGTCTGATCCCCGATACGATCAAGCAGCGCAGCATCCCGCGCCGCCAAACCGTGCGCCGCCACACCGGCCACTGCCCGCACAAACCGCGCATCATGTTCGCCGGGTGTGGTGTTGCGCAGTTGCGCTTCGAGGGTCGGCAAGACAACGTCCGGGACCTCATGCGCCAGCAGCGAAATCGGCAAGACGCGGCGCGGTCCAAGGGTGACACCACCTTGCAGACCTTCGCTGACAAAGTGCACTTCGCTGTCACCACCCAAACCTGTGGTGCGCATCGCGACCGCTTCGACCATCGTACGATATGCACCGACCCGCGCGCCCGCCGGATCAATTGCGGGACGCCCCCCGCGCAGCATGGCCACATCCGTAGTCGTACCACCGATGTCACTGACAATGGCGTCCGAAGCGCCGGTCAACCATCGCGCGCCCACGATAGATGCCGCAGGGCCGCTCAGGATTGTTTCGATCGGACGTTCGCGGGCCTGTTCGGAGGACATCAGCGCACCATCGCCCCGCACCACCATCATCGGCGCGGTTATTCCCAACGTGTTCAATTGCTCTTCGGCCCGTCCGATCAACCGCAAGGTCAAACCGACAAGTCGGGCGTTCAAAACGGCGGTGAGCGCGCGCTTTGGTCCGTTCAGTTTTGCCGACAGGCTGTGCGAAGACGACACAGGACGTCCCGTGATTTCGGCAACGAGAGCAGCCGCGCGTTGTTCGTGATCCGGGTTCCGCGTGGCAAACTGGCTTGCAACAGCAAAGGCGCTTACATCATCTTTATGTGCCTCTAAAAAGGCAGAAATGGCGTCTTCGTCCAAGGGCTTTGCCTCGGCGCCGGCGTGGTCATGGCCACCCGTCGCCACGCACACCGGATCCCCTTTGAGCGCATCACGCAGCCCGTGCGTCTCAAGATCCTTGTCCCGGAATCCGACATAGATCAGGCCGACGCGCTCCCCCTGTCCTTCGACAAGCGCGTTGGTTGCCAGTGTCGTCGACAGCGATGCCATGGTGATCTGGTCCGGCGAGACGGCTGATTGGGCAAGAACCGATTGCACAGCCGCGCCAACTCCAACGGCAAGGTCGTGGCGCGTGGTCAGAGACTTCGCACTGGCAATCACGCCCTCATCCTCGCGTATGATCACCGCGTCGGTGTAGGTTCCGCCGGTATCCACGCCTAACAAAAGCGCCATGAGGTCCCTCCATTTGCCTTCAGGCTCAATCCCGCATTGTTAGCGACACGTCGCGCTCAATTGCGTCACGGCCCAGCGCGCAGCGTCGGCCACAGCGCTATCGGGGTCCTCAAACAGTGCCTGTACCTTTGGCAGAAGGCCCTGATCGCCAGAGTTGCCGATTGCATAGAGGACATTACGCACAAAACGATCCCGTCCGATCCGCTTGATCGGCGAACCAGAGAACCTTTGCCTGAAGGTCGCATCGTCCAAACCTACCAAGTCTTTCAAAACGGGCGGTCCCTGCTCTGTCAGATAACGATTGTCGCTGGCAGCGACGGCAAACTTGTTCCAGGGGCAAACGGCCAGACAATCATCACACCCGTAAATCCTGTTGCCCAGCATTGGCCGCAAGGCAGTGTCGACCGGCCCTTTGTGTTCAATCGTCAGGTAAGAAATGCAACGGCGTGCATCCAACTGGTAGGGGGCGGGAAACGCGTCGGTGGGACAGATGTCCAGACACGCCCGGCAAGACCCGCAATGATCTTCCTCAGCGGCATCCGGTGTCAGATCAACTGTGGTAAAAACAGACCCTAAAAAGGCCCAATTGCCCCACTCCCGGCTCACAAGGTTGGTGTGTTTGCCTTGCCACCCAAGGCCCGCAGCCTGCCCCAACGCCTTTTCCGGTACCGGTGCTGTATCAACAAAAACTTTCACCTCGCCCCCCGCTTCCGCAATCAGCCACCGTGCCAACCGCTTGAGGCGTTTCTTGACGATGTCATGGTAGTCACGCCCATGCGCATAGACGGAAATCGCGGCGCGGTCCGGGCGTTCCAGGACATCAAGTGGATCATGCGTTGGCGCATAACTTTCCGCCAGCATCAGCACCGTGCGCGCCTCGGGCCAAAGCGCCGCGGGGTTGCCGCGCCAATGCATCCGTTCGGCCATCCACGCCATCTGGCCATGTCGACCCTTTGCCACGAATTCGTTCAATCGGTCGGCAACATCAGGCACTGCATCCGGCCTGCACAACCGCGCCATGACAAAACCTTCGTCCAAGGCGCGCGCGATCAGACGTTCTTTCAGGTCGTCCATGGCATCAGAGGCTTGCAAGGGCTGTTCGCGGTCCGGGGGCAACCAGCCTCCAGCAGGGCAGGATCAGAAATCCAGGTCATTGTAATGCCGTGGTGGCGGGAATCCCGACACTTGGTCGGCCAGTATAGAACGAAACGCCGGACGGCTCTTGATCTTGGCATACCAATCCTTGACGGCCTCGCTGCGGTTCCAATCCACGTCCGAGATATAGTCCAACGACGACAAATGTGCCGCAGCAGCAAAATCAGCCAGGGTCATTGCATCCCCAGCCAACCACCGTCGATGATCCAGCAGCCAAGTCATGTAATCCAAATGGTACTTGATCGCCTTGGCTCCGGCCTTGACGTTTGTGCTGTCGGGGTATCCGGCACCCATCACCTTCTTGTTCACCCGCTCGTACAGCAGCTTGGACGTGACTTCGTTGTGGAACTTGTCGTCAAACCAGCTGACCAATCGCCGAACTTCCAACCGTGCCGCTGGATCGCTTGGCAGCAGCGACGGTTCTGGCCGGGTTTCTTCGATGTATTCGCAAATTGGCGCGCTTTCCGCCATCATGATCCCGTCCAGCCGTAAAACCGGGACTTTGGCCGCCGGGTTGCGCCGCAGGAAATCCGGATCCTGTTCCCAATATCTCTCTTCGACCAGTTCGACCTCGATCTTCTTTTCAGCAAGGCTCAAGCGGACCTTGCGACAGAATGGAGACAAAGGAACATGAAACAGGCGGGCCATCATACATCCAAATGGAACAAGTGTGTTTTGCCTTCAATGCACCCCGCGGCGCAGATTTTCAACTCTGGAAACACCGCGCACGGCCATCCGCGTTGATTGTTGCCGCTCCATCCATGACCTGGGCGGCACGTCGCCGGACATATGCACTGGGCCGGCTCGCCGACCTTGACTTGGGCGCAGGCAGAATTGCGGCGAGCCGTGCCGCCTGTACCGCACTCAAAGCCTCGGGGCCGATGTTGAAGTAGTGGCGGGACGCCGCTTCGATCCCGAAAACACCTTCGTCAAACTCGGCGACGTTCAAATAGACCTCGATAATCCGATGCTTGGACCATATCGCCTCGACCAAAGGCGTCAGCAACGCCTCCATGGCTTTTCGGCTCCAGTTGCGACCGTGCCAAAGGTACACATTCTTCACAACTTGCTGCGAGATGGTAGACGCGCCTCGATTTCCACCTTGTTCAATGGCGGTTCGAATGGCCTGAACATCAAAGCCCCAGTGATTGCAGAAATTGGCATCTTCCGCCGCCACCGCTGATTGGGCCATGACCGGCGCGATCTCTTCCAAGGAAACCCATTGATGATCAACACCACCCAGGCGCCGCGCCTCCTGGCTCATGTAGATCGTGGTGGGTGGGTTCACGGCCGCGCCCAACACAACAAGCAGAACAGCCAGCACGAAGGCGGCACAGGCGACACGAAAAAGCTGCCAAACAATCCGCCCCAGTAAACTGCGTTTGCGGGTGGGTTTAGATACCTTTTTCTTCGCTGCTGTCGCCATCCTTCAGCTATAGGCGCTGAGACAGGTCCATCCAACGCAAAAACACCCAAAAAACCACCTTTGACCTCGCGCAATGCGCACAAGGCACATGAGGCATAGTTTTGCGCCATCTCGACAGAAGGAGAGACCGATGCAAGTGAACACACTCCCGCTCTATGACGAAACCGAAAACACCACCGGCTGCTGTCCACGTTTCAAACCGGAAAATTGGGAAAACCGCGAACTGCATTTCAAGGACAAGCTGTTTGTGCGGGCCATCACCCACAGCCTCATGCAGATTCCCGTTGATATGGGCCGGATTTTCACGCGCGTCCAAACCCACATGGAGCAGGACGGGGCCTATGACCCCACCGACTTTGTGGTGCTTAGTCGCGATACCTCACCTTGGAACGCGGAACATCTTTTCGCAGTGACCCGGCCCGTAGAAAATGAAGAAATGGTCACTTTGTCAGGTGACTTTCTGACCAAGGTCTTTGAAGGCCCGTACCGAAATGCCAAAGACTGGTACAGCGAGATGGAAAAGACCGTGGCACAGCATGGCAGGGTTCCGGGCACCGTGTGGTTCTTCTATACCACGTGCCCGAAATGCGCGCGCGCCTACGGCAAGAACTATGTTGTCGGCATTGCCGAGATGATCTGAAAGCAGATGCGCGGCCTGCAAAAGGCCACGCACCACTCTTATTCAGCGGGGATCGCTGTTTCTTCTTCGCTAAGTGGCGCGGGCAGATGCACCAGCATTTCCTTGGGGCACACCTGCAGGAAATGAGCCTGTTCGCTGTCCCAGTGCTGCAAGATATCAGCAACCTTGCGGCTACCGGTTTCTTCCAGATGACGCTCAAGCAGCTGTTCAAGCTGCCCAACCCAATGCTCCACTGTGACCGGGCAGGTGACAAGCGTTTCCATGTTCATCAACGCAGGCGCCTTGCCTTCCGGATCATAGAGGTAAGCCATGCCACCGGTCATGCCCGCGCCGAAGTTGGCGCCGATATCACCCAGGATCACCGCAACACCGCCGGTCATGTATTCACACCCGTTCGACCCGCATCCTTCGATCACCACGGACGCGCCCGAATTGCGCACGGCAAACCGTTCGCCTGCACGCCCCGCCGCAAACAGGAACCCATCGGTCGCCCCATAAAGCACCGTGTTCCCGATGATCGTGTTTTCGGCTGCAATGATAGGTGAGGCCATGGGCGGACGCACAACAACTGTGCCACCCGACAGGCCCTTGCCAACATAATCGTTGGCATCGCCGCTCACCTCGATCTTCAGACCGGGTGCCGCGAAAGCGCCCAGCGACTGCCCCGCGCTCCCCGTCAACTTGACGGTCAGGTGATCAGGTTGCAGCGCGTTGCGCATCCCGAACTTGCGCACGATGTGGCTGGAGGTGCGGGTGCCAACGGTCCGGTGCGTGTTCTGAACCGCATAGCTCAGCTGCATCTTTTCCCCGTCCTCAAGGAACCGCGCGGCATCCCGAACGATCTGGGCGTCCAGCGTGTCAGGAACAGCGTTGCGGTCCTTGTCGCGGTTGTAGACAATCTCGGACGCGCCATCGACGGTGATCAACAGCGGATTCAAATCCAGATCGTCCAGATGCGCCGACCCCCGGCTGACCTGTGCCAGAAGGTCCGCGCGCCCGATCACATCATCCAGACTGCGCGCGCCAATCGACGCCAGCAACTCGCGCACTTCCTGCGCATAGAAGGTGATCAGGTTCACGACCTTGTCCGCGTTTCCGGTGAACTTCGCGCGCAGGCTTTCATCCTGCGTGCACACACCGACGGGGCAGGTGTTCGACTGGCACTGGCGTACCATGATGCAGCCCATGGCGATCAACGCGGCGGTGCCGATGCCGTATTCCTCGGCCCCCATCATCGCGGCCATGACGATGTCACGGCCGGTGCGCAAGCCTCCGTCTGTCCGCAGGGTCAAGCGGTCGCGCAGGTTGTTCATTGCCAGAACCTGATGCGCTTCGGTCAGGCCCATTTCCCACGGCAGACCGGCGTACTTGATGCTGGTCGCAGGGGACGCGCCCGTGCCGCCGTTGTGGCCCGAAATCAGGATTACATCCGCCTTGGCCTTGGCCACGCCCGCGGCAATCGTGCCGACGCCACTGGACGCCACCAGTTTGACCGTCACCTTGCAGCGCGGGTTGATCTGCTTGAGGTCATAGATCAGCTGCGCCAGATCCTCGATGCTGTAGATGTCGTGGTGCGGCGGCGGCGAGATCAGGGTCACGCCCTTGGTCGAATGACGCAGCCGCGCGATCAGGTCTGTGACCTTCATGCCGGGCAACTGGCCACCCTCACCGGGCTTGGCGCCCTGTGCGACCTTGATCTCCAGCTCTTCACACTGGTTCAGGTACTCGGCTGTCACACCAAAGCGGCCAGAGGCGACCTGTTTGATTTTGGCTGACGGATTGTCGCCATTGGGTTCCGGCACAAAATGCGCCGGGTCTTCACCGCCTTCACCACTGTCGGACTTCGCACCGATGCGGTTCATCGCGACGTTGAGCGTTTTGTGCGCCTCCGGGCTTAGCGCGCCCAGCGACATGCCCGGCGTTACAAAGCGTTTGCGGATCGAAGTGATGCTTTCCACCTCTTCCAAGGGCACGGCCGCGCCCAGCGGTTTGATGTCCAGAAGATCGCGCAGATGAATGGGCGGATTGCTTTGCATCTTGGCGCTGTACTGCTTCCACATCTGGTAGGATGCCTTGTTGCAGGCCATCTGCATCATGTGCATGCTTGACGCTTCCCACGCGTGGGTTTCACCCGTGGCGCGCGCTTTGTAGAAGCCGCCGATGGGCAACACCTTGTCGCCCTGCCAACCTTGGGCGTGCACCTGTTCAACCTTGCCCTGGATACCCGTGACACCAATGCCGCTGATGCGGCTGGTCATGCCGGGGAAATACTCGGCACACATGGCACGGCTCAGGCCCACAGCTTCAAAGTTCAGGCCACCTCGATAGGACGACACGACGCTGATCCCCATCTTGGCCATGATCTTCAACAGCCCCTGATCAATCGCCTCGCGGTAGCGCGCAACCGCTTCGGTCAGATTGCAATCCAGCAACCCGCGGTCAATCCGGTCTGCCAGCGAGTCCTCGGCAAGATAGGCGTTCACGACGGTCGCACCGCAACCGATCAAGACGGCAAAGTAATGCGCATCCACGCACTCCGCCGACCGCACGTTGAGCGAACAAAATGTGCGAAGCCCCTTACGCGTCAGGTGACTGTGCACTGCAGATGTCGCAAGGATCATGGGCATCGCCACACGCCCCTCATTGCTCAGATGATCGGTCAAAACGAGATGCCCCGATCCCGACCGCACGGCATCCTCGGCCTCGGCCCGAATACGCTCCAACCCGTCGCTCAGGTTACCAACCCCAGCCTCGAAGGAACAATCGATCTGCACGAGATCCGCGTTGAAATGCGTTGTCAATTCATCCCACTGCGCATTGCCTACAAATGGGCTGTCGAGCGTGATGATCTCGGTCTGGCTGCTGTCTTCGTCCAACACGTTCTTGAGGTTGCCGAACCGTGTCTTCAGGCTCATCACCCGGTATTCCCGCAGGCTGTCGATGGGCGGGTTGGTCACCTGGCTGAAGTTCTGGCGAAAGAAGTGGCTGAGCGGACGATACCGCTTGGACAGAACCGCAGACGGCGTGTCATCCCCCATGGATGCCAACGCCTCTTTGGCGTCCTCGGCCATAGGGGCCAAGATCTGCTCCAACTCTTCGATGGAATAGCCTGCAGCAATCTGGCGACGCCGCAGTTCGGCACCTTCGAACACCGGGCGTTCCGTGACAGCCCCGAATGCGTCATCCAGATCCTTGATCTTGCCCACCCAGTCGCCAAACGGCTGGGAGGCGGCCAACTGATCCTTGATTTCCGTGTCGTGGTACAGCTTGCCGTCTTTCATATCCACGGCCAGCAATTGACCGGGGCCCAGCGCGCCTTTTTCCTGAACGCGCGCCTCGTCCAACGGCACCATGCCGGTTTCGGACCCGGCAATGACCAAGCCATCGTTGGTCACCACGTACCGCATTGGGCGCAAACCATTCCGGTCCAAACCCGCACAAACCCAACGTCCATCGGTCATGGCCAAGGCCGCAGGGCCATCCCACGGCTCCATCACCGAGTTGCAGTAGGAATACATATCGCGCCAGGCTTGCGGCAATTCCACCGCCTGTTTGGACCACGATTCCGGCACCAGCATGGTTTTGGCCATGGGCGCGTTGCGGCCTGCACGCACCAGCACCTCGAACACAGCATCCAACGCGGCGCTGTCCGATGATCCGCTGGCCACGATGGGTTTGATGTCTTCGGCCATGTCACCAAAGGCCCCGGACGCCATGCGGATTTCATGGCTTTTCATCCAGTTCAGATTGCCCTTCAGCGTGTTGATTTCACCGTTGTGGGCCAACATGCGGAACGGCTGTGCCAGCCACCACTGGGGGAAGGTATTGGTCGAATAGCGCTGGTGGTAGATTGCAAACGCAGATTCAAACCGCTCGTCCATCAGGTCGGGGTAAAACTCGGCAACTTGTTCGGCCAGCATCATGCCCTTGTAGATAATCGACCGACAGGACAACGAAGCAACATACATGCTCGGCACCTGGGCCGCGGCGGCCGCTTTTTCGATACGACGACGGATGACGTAAAGCTCACGCTCGAATGTCTCTTCATCTACGCCTTTGGAATTCGAGATCAGGATCTGTTCGATCTCGGGGCGGGTCGCGTTGGCTTTTTCACCCAGACAGGTGATGTCGACCGGCACATGCCGCCAACCATAGATGTAATAGCCCATGCGCAGAACTTCGGTTTCAACGATGGTTCGGCATGTTTCCTGCGCACCGAAATCGGTGCGGGGCAGAAACACCTGCCCGACTGCGATCAGCGCAGCCTTGTCCGGTGTGTGGCCCGTGCGCTCGATCTGGTCGTAGAAAAACTTGACCGGAATTTGAACGTGAATACCGGCGCCATCACCAGTTTTGCCATCGGCGTCCACAGCGCCGCGATGCCAGATCGCCTTGAGCGCTTGAATCCCGTTATCCACCACCGCGCGGCTGGCCTTGCCATCCACCGACACAACCAGACCCACACCGCAGCTGCTGTGTTCTTCAGCTTCGGAATACAGGCCGTTTTCGACCATCCGCTGCCGCTTGGTTTCTTCCGCTTTCACCCATTCCGCATCGTACTTTGTCATTGGGCATCTCCTTGGGATGGCGCAAACAGCGCGATTGTCTCTTGCGTGGTCATTTTCCGGTGATCCCCGGCCAACGCATAACCTTGCGGACACATGTCCACGAAAAATTCCAGTTTCAGCGGCGCTCCTGCCGCATTGTCGAACAGGCCCGCCGCGGGGTGTGTCGCGCCGTCGTCAACCGTGCGGTAAAACAGCGTCGACCCGCAGGTGCCGCAAAAGCCCCGTTCGGCCCAGTCGGACGACCGGTAAGTGGACACCGGCCCTCCAAAGGACAAGCTGCCGGGGTCCACGGCCAACGACATGAACATCCCGCTGGTATGGCGTTGGCACATGTTACAATGACACGCGCGCACGATGGGATTGGTCACCGTGGCCTTGGCCGTGACGGCACCGCACAGGCACTGGCCGCTAATCGCCTTGGTCATTGGTCTTCTCCCTCTGGAACAAAGGGATATTTCGCTTCGTAGTCCGCCTTGCTGACCCGCTCAACAACTCCGGCCAGCGCATAACCATCCGGTGCACAATCTGCATAGACGATGCGGGTCAACCGCGCGCCGCCTGCGTTCTTGAACAACCCCGGTGCCAGTTCGAAATATCCAGCCTCGGCGCCGGAAGTGTATCGTAGCCAAAGTGCGGAACCGCAGGCGTCACACCATGCGCGTTCAGTGAATGAGGATGATTGATAGGTCTTAACCGGCCCTTTGACCGTGACGTGCGCCTGATCCACCTCGATGCCCATTTGCACCGACCCGCTCCAACGGGTGCACATATCGCAATGACAGGCTGAAATATCGCTCATGGGCCCTGCGACGTCGATCGTCACAGCACCGCATAGGCAATGTCCGCTCTGGGCTGTCAGTTGCTCGGGCACCAATACCGTTCCTTTTCCGGGTCTTGCGTTTCAATGCGTGTTTCAGGTCACACCGGTTGACGCATGACCTTGTTGCGGATCACTCCGCAGCGACTGCTGATGCGGTGCTGTTCAACTGGCCCAGAATGGCCTCGGCACAGTCACGCCCGTCCCGGATGGCCCACACCACAAGGGACGCGCCGCGCACGATGTCCCCAACAGCATAGACGCCATCCATGGCGGTCCTGCCGGTGGTGAATTCGGCCTTCACAGTACCCCAACGCGTCACTTCCAGATCAGGCTGATCCCAAAGGGTCGGCAGGTCTTCGGGTTCGAAGCCCAGCGCCATGATCACGATATCCGCATCCTCGACATAGTCCGCGCCCTCGATCACTTCCGGTGCTTGACGGCCCGTGGCATCCGGCGCGCCAAGCCGCATCTTTTGTACCATCACACCTGTGACCTTGCCGTCTCTTTCGGCAAATCCCTTGGGTGCACTGAGCCACTCGAACACAACGCCTTCTTCCTCGGCGTTCTGCACTTCGCGCTGGCTGCCCGGCATGTTGGCCCTGTCACGCCGATAAAGGCATTTGACCGATGTTGCGCCTTGACGGATCGAAGTGCGCACACAATCCATCGCCGTGTCGCCACCGCCGATGACAACCACACGTTTGCCCTCTGCGTTCAGCGCACCACTGTCGAATTCCGGCACGGCATCGCCAAAGGATTTGCGGTTGCTCGCCGTCAGAAAATCAATCGCGCGCAGAACACCGTCCGATGTAGACCCGACCGCCTGCAGGTCTCGTGACTTGTAGACCCCGGTCGCAATGATAAGCGCGTCATGCTTGGCCCGCAGATCGGCAAAGCTGATGTCTTCGCCCACGTTGCAATTCAGTTCAAAGTGCACGCCACCCTGCGCCAGTTGATCATTGCGGCGCATGACCACGTCTTTTTCCAGTTTGAAACCCGGGATGCCGTAAGTCAGCAACCCGCCCGCACGGTCATAACGGTCGTATACCGTCACCTGAATGCCGGCCCGGCGCAGCACGTCCGCCGCGGCCAATCCACCGGGTCCCGCGCCGATGATGCCAACGCTTTCCGCGCGCTCGACGGAAGGAGAGATCGGCAAAACCCAGCCTTCTTCCCACGCTGTGTCGGTGATGTACTTTTCGACCGATCCGATGGTCACGGTGCCATGGCCCGATTGTTCGATCACACAGTTGCCTTCGCACAACCGGTCCTGCGGACAGATGCGGCCGCAGATTTCCGGGAATGTGTTCGTCGCCTGGCTGACCTCATAAGCCTCTTGCAAACGTCCCTCGGCAGTCAGGCGCAGCCAGTCGGGAATGTTGTTGTGCAGCGGGCAGTGACTTTGACAATAGGGCACGCCACACTGGCTGCACCGGCTTGCCTGTTCCTTGGCCTTTGCGTCAGCGTACTCCGCATAGATTTCCTTGAAGTCTTCACGGCGCGCGTCGGCCTGGCGCTTTTCGGGCATGTCGCGTTCGACCTGCACAAATTTCAACATCGGCTGCTTTGCCATGACGTACCTCGTTCAAAGGAATCCCTTCCGGGCTGAGTAATTCAGGTTGAATGGCAATAAAAGGCAATAGTGTTGACCTTTTTTGACTTTTCTCGCCATCCCAGTGCAGAAAAGTCGAAAAGATGCCGATTTTTAGGTCCGGTTCGGACTTTTATTGCGCCTTTCCTTTTGATTCCCTCTATTTATACCTCAGCGCACTCAATCAGGGCTGCACATGTCTCTTTTCCACCTTCTGCTGATTGCCGCCATTCAAGGCATTACCGAATTCCTGCCTGTCAGCAGTTCGGGACATCTGATCCTGTTGCCAGCGCTGACAGGTGCCGAAGATCAAGGGCTGGCCATCGACGTGGCGGTGCATGTCGGCACTCTTTTCGCTGTGGTGTTGTACTTCTGGCCGCAAGTCCGGATCGCACTGGCTGGCACCGGGCGGTTGATGCGCGGAAAGGTCGACACCCAAGGGGCGTTTCTGGCGCTGTGTCTGGCCACCGCGACGGTGCCGGTGATGATTGCCGGGGTTGCGTTGAAACTGACCGGGTTGGACGACATGCTTCGGTCAGTGGCCGTGATCGGGTGGGCCATGCTGGGTTTTGGGATCGTTCTGTATTGGGCGGACAAGACCGGACCAACCGACCGCACGATGGATCGGTGGACCCTGCGCGATGCCTTGATCATGGGACTGGCACAGGTTCTGGCGCTTATTCCTGGAACATCACGGTCGGGCATCACGATAACCGCCGGGCGCAAGCTGGGCTATGACCGGGAAGGGGCCGCGACGCTGGCCATGCTGATGTCGATCCCCACGATTGCAGCCTCGGGGGCGGTTCTGGGTGTCGACGTCATTGGACAGGCGAATTGGGCGCTTGCGCGTGACGGCTTGATCGCTGCCGTGTTCGCGTTTCTGTGCGCGCTGCTGGCTCTCAGCCTGATGATGCGCCTTTTGCGCAGCATCAGTTTTACACCCTACGTGATTTACCGGGTGATCCTCGGGCTGGTCCTGTTGGTTTATGCCTACAGCTAGGCGCGCAGGTTCTTCGCGCTTTCCTTGATCGCATCGTACTGCCCCGATGGGCGGAACCGCCACAGGTATTCAGGCAGGATCGCTTCCATGGAAACGGGGTCTATCCCCAAATCTGAAAAATTCATGGCTTCGTCGGTCACAACGTTGTCGTTGCGCAGGTTCTTGACCTGATCCGATGTAATTGGCGCGGGCAGAAGGCCCAGCGAGACAGCGCGCCCAATACCGAAGGCAAAGGCCATCACGGACGCGGCCCAGAACGGAATGTTCAGCACAAGGCGACGGCGACGAATGATGTGCAGCATGGTCTGCATCAGCTCGCGGAATGTATGCACGTCCGGGCCGCCCAGTTCATAGACACCCGGCGCCACATCGCTGGTCAGCGCAAGTTCAGCAGCCTTGGCGACATCGTCGACATAGACCGGCTGAAACCGTGTCGCAGCGCCGACCACGGGCAGGATCGGACCAAACCGCGCCATGCCAGCGAACCGATTGAAAAACGCGTCCTCCGGTCCGAATATGATCGAAGGTCGCAGGATCACGGCACTGGGCACGTGTTCGCGCACGCCTTGTTCGCCCTCTGCCTTCGTGCGGGCATAGTCGCTTTCGGATGCGGCATCCGCGCCAATGGCCGACACATGCACCATCTTGGCGATCCCGTTTTGCGCAGCGATCCGCGCCACGCGCTCGGCACCTTCGGATTGCACCGAGTCAAAGGTGTTTTTGCCATCGCGCGCAAGGATACCGACGCAGTTCACCACCGCGTCTGCACCCGCCATCACCTGCGAAACCGAAGCGTCATCGCGGATGTTGCACAGAACCGGCTCAACCTGACCCACAACGCCATAAGGTTTGACAAAGATCGCCTCGTTCGGGCGACGCACTGCCACACGCACCCGCCAACCCGCCTTGGCCATGCGGCGCGCGATGTACCGCCCGACAAAACCGGACCCGCCATAGATCGTCACCAGCTTGGACATGGAATGCTCCTGCGCACAAAATTCCTCAGCTGAGGTCTACCGCCCCGCACCCAACCAGACAAGACGCCAAATTGGCGCGGCACGGGAAGCCTTGTGCAGGATTTTAAGGTTTTGCCCGCGTTTCGGCGCAGGCGGCGGCATGCAACCAGAATCTGTTTGACACCCCACGACAACAGGCTTAAACGCCGCGCTACCAACCCGTGCCCAGATGGCGGAATTGGTAGACGCGCTAGCTTCAGGTGCTAGTGTCCGTATGGACGTGGAGGTTCGAGTCCTCTTCTGGGCACCAAATACTTCTCACAGACCTTATTTATATAGCAGTTATGAGTGTCCTTCGAGAAGTTTCGTACCAAATTAACCCAAAGTTTCGTACCAAATTGGCGAGCATCAATGAAGTGCTTTCTACACTCTCGACCAAATGCCCAGCCCAACATGCTCAACTGTTTCTCATAAGCCCACTAGACCCTGCGTTTGCCCAGTGCACAGAACAACTAATGCCCATAATGTTGCTGTAGCTGTCGAAGCATCCTGTCGTTGTGAAATCTTGTCACCTAGCTAACAGGTTTTCACAAACGTGCATGCCCTCTTTTAGCGGTCTGCGTGGTGCTGTTGGGGGTTCATCTGCTGGATGGCGCGAGTTCAAGCTGACATGGCCTTCACAGGTCAATACAGCGGCTCTCAGGGCTATTGGGGATTGCTTTCATTGGTGTCTGGGTGGTCGGTTAGTTCCAACTTGGCATTACGTCGTGGTCTGTTAAATTAAGAGCATTATTGGGCAGGGGGCGTCTCGATCGCTGCGATTACTGATGGTGCTTTGCTCGTCTAAGGTCGTGTATCTTTGAGGGGTGGCTCGTGTCACCAAAACAAACTTTACAGATACAAAACCGCTGTTCAAATCCCCCGCACTTATCGTCAGAAAGGGCCAAGGAGGAAATCGATGTCGTTGAAATGTTTGTTCGGATTGGTAGTCTGCCTCAATTACAATGGAAGCTGGATACCAGATGCCGACGTAAATAAAATAAAGGATTTGTGCAGGGAGGTAGCGACGGCGCCAGCAAGTTCTTTCTTAAATCGTACTGGCGATAACAGATCAGGCAACAACTCTGGCGCAGTTTTAGCTGATAAGTTGAGCGATCTAGGCTTGGAGTTTTCTTGGTCCAGAGACGGGTCAGTTTACGCTCATCAGTCATCGACGCTCAATAAAAGAGCGTTGTCAGATGCCTGTAATGAACTTCGTACGATTGCTAGATACAAAAAGAATTGGAGTGAATAAGCCAACTCCCCACGTTCATCTGACAGTTTTAGTACCTCTGCTGACTAGGGATAACCCCACGCACCCCGCCTCTAGGGTCAACGACATCACCATCTCTCCGTGGGATCAAGTGAACGTGTACGTGGAACACAGTCTGACCCGCTGAGGCTCCTGCATTGATCCCAACATTGAAGCCTGTAACTGTATTATCCTGATCTAGGATGGACAGTCGCTGCTCGTGGAGCATTGCCTCAATGGCATTACGTTCAGGCTGATGAAGGTCGAAGTAATCAGCTACGTGTCGCTTGGGAATGACTAGCGTGTGATGCTCAGTGACAGGGAAAGTGTCCTTGATAGCAATGCATAGCTCATTCTCAGAAATGATACGCCCAGCGCCTAACTCACAGAAGATACAATCAGTCTCACGGTCGTTGTAGCTATCCACAATATCTCTAAAGTCCGTATCGTCAGTATCCCGCTTGTTGGTGTTGC
>CBFHND010000004.1:0-210049 GCA_965657085.1 uncultured Paracoccaceae bacterium | reverse complement strand
GTGTGGATTTCGAGGGGATCGAGCTGGAAGGCATCGAACGGGTCAGCATCGAAGACATTCGCGCCGCGGCCGACATGGGGTTCCGCATCAAGCTTTTGGGCGTGGCCCAGAAAACCGGGCGCGGCCTCGAACAGCGGATGCAGCCCTGCCTTGTGCCTGCGACCTCGCCCCTTGGCCAGCTTGAGGGCGGCACCAACATGGTGGTTCTGGAAGGCGACGCGGTGGAACAGATCGTTCTGCGCGGCCCCGGTGCGGGCATGGGCCCCACCGCAAGTGCCGTGATGGCCGATGTCTGCGACATCGCGCGCGGCTTTCACCTGCCGGTTTTTGGCCGGCCCGCTGCGACCCTGCAACAGGCGACACCCGCCAAATCCGTGCTGCCCGCGCCCTATTACCTGCGCATGGGCCTGGTCGACAAACCCGGCGCGCTGGCCAAGATCGCGACCGTTCTGGGCGAGGCCGGCGTCAGCATCGACCGCATGCGCCAATACGGCCACGAGGACACCAGCAGCGCCGCTCCGGTGCTGATCGTGACCCACAAGACCACGCGCAGCGCCCTCGACACCGCCATCGAGGCGATGCACGACACCGGCGTTCTGACAGGCGCGCCCGTGGCCTTGCGCATCGAACACCTCTGACGGGCCAGTTGCCCCGGCCCGCATCCACCGCTACACCCGTTTGAACGACAGATTATCCAACAAGGACCTCACCATGACCGCTTCTGCAAAATTCCACGACCGAATGCTTTCTCTGGGGCTTGCGCGGGTGTCCGAGGCGGCGGCTCTGGCCTCGGCCAAGCTGGTGGGTCATGGCGACGAAAAAGCCGCAGATCAGGCCGCGGTGAACGCCATGCGCGAACAGCTGAACCTTCTGGACATCGCGGGCGTGGTTGTCATCGGAGAAGGCGAACGCGACGAAGCACCCATGTTGTTCATCGGCGAAGAGGTCGGCACCGGCAACGGCCCCGGCGTGGACATCGCGCTGGACCCGCTCGAAGGCACCACGCTGACGGCCAAGGACATGCCAAACGCGCTGACCGTAATTGCCATGGGGCCACGTGGGTCGATGTTGCACGCCCCTGACGTTTATATGGACAAACTGGCCATCGGCCCCGGTTTCGAAGAGGGCGTCGTGACGCTCGATATGTCACCCACCGAACGTGTAACTGCACTGGCCAAGGCCAAAAGCTGCGATCCCTCCGACATCACGGTGTGCATCCTCGAACGCCCCCGCCATGCTGACATGATCGCAGAGGTGCGCCAGACAGGTGCCGCCATCCGCCTGATCACGGACGGGGATGTGGCGGGCGTCATGCATTGCGCCGATCCCGATACCGGCATCGACATGTACATGGGCTCAGGTGGCGCGCCCGAAGGCGTTCTGGCCGCCGCCGCCCTGAAATGCATGGGCGGGCAGATCTTTGGCCGCCTGCTGTTCCGCAACGACGACGAAAAAGGCCGTGCTGCCAAGGCGGGCATCACCGACCTTGATCGCATTTACGCGCGCGACGACATGGTCACGCAAGATGTCATCTTTGCCGCCACGGGTGTCACCGCCGGATCGCTTTTGCCTGCCGTGATGCGCGAACCCGGCTGGCTGACCTGCGAAACACTGCTGATGCGGTCGAAAACCGGATCGGTGCGGCGCATGAACTACCGCACGCCGATCTCCGAGGTGTGATCCGCCCCATCGCAAGAGGTGCGTGATGTTTCTGGGCGTTGAATCATCGCTGACCCGGCGCCGCTGGGTAGGCCCCGGCGTCGAGGTGCAGCGCGCCACTGATACGATTGCCCAGCAGACGGACTTGCCCCTGCCCGTGGCCGCCGTTCTGGCCCGACGCGGCGTGCCTGCTTCCGAGGCGCAGGCCTTTCTGGCCCCGCAACTGCGCGACCTGCTGCCGGACCCCCATCGCCTGAAAGATATGGAACAGGCCGCGGCCCGGTTTCTGGAAGCCGTCAAGACACGCCAACGCATTGCAATATTTGCGGATTACGACGTCGACGGCGGCAGTTCGGCCGCGCTGCTGATCGACTGGCTGGCGCAGATGGGCCTGACCGCTACGCTCTATGTGCCGGACCGCATTGACGAAGGCTATGGCCCCAACGATGCGGCAATGGCCGAGCTTGCCGCGACACACGACCTGATCATCTGCGTCGATTGCGGCACCCTGTCTCATGGCCCGATCGCTGCGGCCGAAGGCGCGGATGTGATCGTGCTGGATCACCACCTTGGCGCTGAAACCCTGCCGCCCGCGCTGGCCGTGGTGAACCCCAACCGGCAGGACGAAACGGGCGATCTGGGACATCTGTGTGCTGCTGCGGTCGTCTTTCTGATGCTGGTCGAGGCCGGACGGCAATTGCGTGGGTCGGGCCAATCGGGACCGGACCTGATGGCGATGCTCGATCTGGTGGCACTTGCGACCGTGGCCGATGTCGCCCCCCTGATCGGCGTGAACCGCGCGTTCGTTCGCCAAGGCCTTCGGGTGATGGCCACGCGCGACCGCCCGGGACTTGCTGCCCTGGCCGATGTGGCCCGGCTCGACACTACACCGGCGGCCTATCACCTTGGCTTTCTGCTGGGGCCACGCATCAACGCTGGCGGACGCATCGGCAAAGCCGATCTGGGCGCGCGGCTCTTGTCGACGCGCGATCCGCACGAGGCGGCGGCACTGGCGGAAAAACTGGATGAACTCAACACCGACCGCCGCGACATCGAAGCCGCCGTGCGGGCCGCCGCGCTGGAGCAGGCCGAAAGCCGCGGGTTTGACGCGCCCCTCGTCTGGGCGGCCGGACCCGGCTGGCATCCCGGCGTTGTGGGCATCGTGGCCGCGCGCCTGAAGGAGGCCGCGAACCGCCCCGCCATCGTGATCGGCATCGAGGACGGCGTGGGAAAAGGCTCTGGCCGGTCGGTGTCGGGCATCGACCTGGGCGCGCCCATTCAACGGCTGGAGGCCGAGGGGCTTTTGATGAAGGGCGGTGGGCACAAGATGGCCGCCGGGCTGACCGTGGCCGAGGACCGGATCGAAGAAGCGATGGCCCGACTGGGCGCGCTGTTGGCCCGGCAAGGGGCCGATCAGTTGGGTGCTGCGGACCTGCGCCTTGACGGGACGCTGATGCCGGATGCCGCAACCATCGATCTGGCCGAAATGGTTGAACAGGCCGGCCCTTTCGGCGCAGGTGCACCGGGGCCGCGCTATGCCTTTGCGGACATGCAGATTTACTATGCCAAACGGGTGGGCGAATCGCATCTCAAGCTCAGCTTTGGCGACACCGGCACCGCCCGTCTGGACGCGATCGCCTTTGGAGCGTTCGATGGCCCGCTGGGAGCCGCACTTGAAAATCATGGTGGTGCGCGGTTCCATCTGGCCGGGCGTCTGGACATCAACACCTTTCGGGGGCGTCAAAGCGTACAGCTGCGCCTTGAAGATGCCAGCCCTGCGTAAAAGCAAATGACGAAATTGATGATTTTTCTGCTTGCACCAATCCGCGTGATTGCCTAACTACCGCCCACGGACAGAGTGTCCCGTTCGTCTATCGGTTAGGACGCCAGGTTTTCAACCTGGAAAGAGGGGTTCGATTCCCCTACGGGATGCCACTTCACCTTACATGGCAAAGACACGTTCAGCGCTGCATACGCAGATGTTGCGCGTGGTGCTACTCCGCTGCTGTCACGTTGCGCAGCGCGGGGGTGTAGAACGTTTGCCGGCCGCGTCCTGCGTTTTTTGAAGCGTAAAGCGCGACATCCACATCATCCATCAGGCTTTTCATGTCGGCACCGGATTCAGGCACATGGAAAACCGTGCCGATGCTGGCGGAAATCTGGCAAGTGTTCCCCTCGAATGGGATGGGCACCTCCAGCCGCTCGATCACGCGCTTTCCGATGCCAACCAAGGCGGCGGGATCGCGCACATCTGGCAGCACGATCACGAATTCATCGCCGCCCACGCGCGCCACCGTATCTTCGGTGCGGGTTTCCTCGACCATGACGCGGGCCACGCATTGCAAGACATGATCGCCCGCGCCGTGGCCGTAGGTGTCGTTCACTGCCTTGAAGAAATCCAGATCGATCTGCATCAACGCGAATTGCCGGTCGTAATCCAGAAGCCGCGTCAACACATGATCCATCGCACGGCGGTTTTTCAATCCGGTCAGCGTGTCGGTAAAGGCCTGTTCTTCCGCCGCGATCTTGGCCCCCTGCAAGCGCCTGTTCAATGTGCGCGAGGCTTCCATGGCCGCCGACTTCGCCTCGACCAGATAGAGCATTTCGATGGTCAGATCCGTGGGCGCGAAATCGGCGCTGGTCAGGGCGTAATCGCGCACACCGTCCACGATGGAGATGCCAAAAGACAGGTTGACGATCATCGTGCCGTCCTGTGGTCCGGGTACAGCCACGCCTTTCAACTCGGTCGCGGGGGTATCGCGCAGCTGGAGATGCAGTTTCAGCCCCGCCGTGCGCCGCAGATCGGCCATTGTCTGTACCGAATGGGGCCGTTTCAGAGCAAAGCGTTCCAGAAACCGCACCCCTTCCCAGTCCATGTCGGGGCGCAACTTGAGCAGGGTAGGCCCTGCCTGAATGATGTGGCCGGTATGGTTCAGGACAACATGCATCGGGCACAAAACGTTCAGCACCTGTTCAATTGAATTTTCCTGTTTCATACCGCCCGCGCCCCAAGTTCGAAGGTTCGCCCGGCAGCGAATTCAGTTTCAACCAAGGTGATCGAAATGGTTTCCACCCCCTGTGCGCCGCCCACGTGGTCCAGCAGGGCAAGCACCCCGTAATCGTCGGCCATGGTGCGCAGGATACCCATGATCACATGGCCAAAACTTTCGATGGGCGCCTCGCAGGTCAGCGTGAACTGCGTGCTGGAATGTTCGCGCAGCTCGATCCTCGGCAAATGCAGATCGGACACTGCAAGCCGGGCGCGATCCGGCAAGTCGTCGAGTGAGTGCAGAAATTCGACAAATGTGACCCCGCCAAATCGCAAGAGCCTGCGCAGCGCTTCGACGTTTGGATGGGACACAAGGTAGGTGCCGATATCTTCCATCAGGTCTGCATTGGGGCGGTCCAATACCTTGGACACGGACGCCAGAACCTGTGGGGTAACCGCGTCGTCGTAGTTCAGCATCGCCTCGAATTCGACAAACCCGATGTCGGCAATCTGCACCGTTTCAAGCCACTTTTCCTCGCCGTAGCTGTCAGTGACAAATCTTTGGATTGCGCGGTTAATCAGCCCATGCATAGCGATCTCTTTCCCATTCCCAAGACCGGGTATGCACGCAAAGCTCTTAAAATTCCCCAAACGGTTAAAATTGTCTTTAAAGCCGCAGGCTCAGAAGTCGGTCGGCGCGCCCCCTTCCGCCTTGCGACGTTCCACAAACGCAGCAAGCTCGTCCCGAATGGCATCGTCCATGGGCGGCTCTTCGAAAGACCCGATGATTTCCTTGAACATCATGTGCGCGCGCTCCGGCGTCCAAACGCCACCGGCGGCCTCCCATCCTTCGTAGTTCTTCCAATCGCTCAGGAACGGCTGGTAGAAGGCGGTGGTATAGCGTTCCTGCGTGTGCTCGATGCCGAAGAAATGGCCGTCGTTGCCCACCGATTTGATTGCATCCAGAGCAATTTCGTCCGGACCGGTCGCACAGATCGCCGGATCAAGATAGCGTTGGATCTGCTGTAGTATCTCGCAATCCATTATGAATTTCTCGGGGCTGGCGATCAGCCCACCTTCAAGCCAGCCTGCCGCGTGATAGACCATGTTGGTGCCCGATTGCAGTGCGGCCCAAAGGCTGTTGGAGGTTTCCCACATCGCCTGCCCGTCCGGGACATTGGCCGCGCATACCCCGCTTGAGCGCAAGGGCAGCTTGTAGAACCGCGCCAATTGCCCGGTCATCTGCGTGGCCCGCATGTATTCCGGGGTGCCAAAGGCCGGCGCGCCCGATTTCATATCGACGTTCGAGGTGAAGGTCCCGATGGCACAGGCGGCACCGGGCCGAATGATCTGGGCCAGCACCACGGCGCAGAGTGCCTCGGCGAGAGACTGGGCGACCGCGCCCGACATCGTGACCGGGGCCATCGCACCGGCGAGGGTAAAGGGCGTCACCACCAGCCCCTGATTGCGCCGGGCCAGCCGCATCCACCCATCCAGCATCGGGATGTCATGCTTAAGCGGCGAGGTGGAGTTGATGTTGGTGTACATCTTGGGGCTGGCTTCGAACTCTTCATCGCTCCAGCCGCCGGAAATGCGCACCATTTCCATCACGTCGTCCACCCGTTCCGCTCCAAGGCTGTAGGCATGGGCAACCTTGTCGGTGATCGTCAGCTTGTCATAGAGCACATCAAGGTGCCGCACGCTGGCGTGTACATCCACGGGTTCAACCGGATAGCCGCCGACAAAGTGAATACAGTTAAAATATTGACTTAATTTCAATAGGTTGCGACACATCTCGCGGGTGCCGGGCACCTTGCGGCCCAGTTCCATGTCCCAATAGTTGGGTGGGCTCGACACATTGCCGAAGTTCATGTGGTTGCCGCCCACGGTAATCTTGCGCGCGGCATTGCGCGGAGTGATGTCGAAGACTTCGGGCGCCTTGGCGATGTATTCCATCACCATGTCGCGGCCCATGCGCACGTTTTCCCCGTCCACGGTACATCCTGCATCCTTCAGGATGCCCAACGCCTCGTGGTTCAGGAATTCGATCCCGATCTCTTCGAGAATGCGCATGGCCCCGTCGTGCACGGCCATCACGCCCTCTTCGGTCAAGGGCTCGACCGGCGGATCGATCAGGCGCGGCGGATTCCAAGGCATTTGCTCGATAACTGCGCCGCCCCGGCGCGCGGCGGCCCCTGCACGTCCGCCACCACGTGTTCTGCGTTTCGTATCTGCCATGTCGCGTCCTCCGGGCTGTCTGATCCATAGCAAGCCCCAGAGACCACGCCGCATCCTTTCCGTTTGCGACGGGATTGGTCGTTTTAGAGGGTCGGGTGCGGACCGCCGTCAGGCTTTGGCATCAAGCCAGGCCGGGATGTGGCCAATGTCAGGCAGAACCGCATCGGCAAGTGGCGCTAGTGTGGCGTGATCGGCCATGCCCGTCAGCACGGCGATGGTTCGCATCCCTGCCGCGCGGCCCGCGCGCAGATCGTGGGTGCTGTCGCCAACCATGATCGTCTTGTCCGGCCCAAGGCCCACGGCTGCACAAAACGCCAAAAGCTGCCCCGGCGCGGGCTTGCCCCCATGCCCGCTGTCATAGCCTGCGATGAAATCAAACCGTTCGACCACGCCTGCGGCCCCAAGGTGTGCCCGCGCCGGCGCTTCGGCGTCATTGGTCGCCACGCCAAGGGCAAGGCCCCTGCCCCGTAGCGTGTCCAGAAATCCCGCCAGCGGCACGGCCTCGACCTGCGGGGCACGCTCTGCTTCCTCGTTCAGCATCTGCAACAGGTCCGCCGATGCAATGTGCGGATAATGCGGGGACAGCGCATCCGCGATTTCACCGGCCATGCCCGCGATGACGATGCTGTCGGATGAAAACGCCATGCCATCAAGGTCAAAGCCGATGCTGGCCCCCACATGCCGCGCCTTGTCGTGGTCCCCGGCACTGGCGCGCAGCAGAAAGGCATGTGCCCAGGCTTCCCAGGTCGCTGCGAATTCAAACAAGGTGCCATCCTTGTCAAAGATGATGCCTTCTACCGGTGCGGTCATGTCCAGTTCACCTGTGCGCCGCCGGGCAGGCTTTGACGGGCCTGCATCGGTCTGTCGTAAGGCAGGCCCGCCTGATCGCAAAAGGCCACGACCCACGCATCGTCCATCATGAGAAAGTCCAGCACCGCGCCGAGGAACTCAGGATTGCGCGCGCCTGCGCGAATGTCATCCTCGCTCGCGCCACTGGCGCCCTGGAAAACCGGCAACAGGTCGTCATTGGTTGCAAGCCAGCCCAGAGCCTGCAAGCCCACGGTTTCGGCGGATTCCTGCGTAAGAGCCATATTGCCTCCGGTTTTCCAGAAAAATGAAACGGTTTGTTAACCTCTACGAACAAAAAACAAATGTACGGGCTTTGACAAGCGACATCACCGGGAGAGGCGTGAAATGCACGGAAAGATCCTGATCGTTGATACAATCCCTACCAACCGCATCGTGCTGAAGGTCAAGCTGGCCGCGGCCTATTATGACGTGGTTCAGGCGGGCACACTGGCCGAGGCGTGCACGATCGCGGCGGACGGGCCGCTTGATCTGGCCATTTGTGCGGCCAACCTGCCCGATGGCGACCCTGCCGATCTGGTCAAGGCACTGGCCTCCAGGCGGGGCGGTGGCACACCCGTCATGGTGACCGCACGCAATCTGCCCGATGCCGAACGGCTACGCCTGCTGTCTTCCGGTGTGGACGAATTGATCGACGAACCGGTACAGGACGCGCTTTTGGTGGCGCGGGTGCGCAGCCTGATCCGGGCGCACAACACCGCCACGGAATGGCATATCCGCGATGACACGACACGCGCACTCGGATTTGCCGAAGACGCCACCAGTTTTGCACCGCAATCCAACGTCGTGTTGGTGGGGGCCAATACCCTGCGCATCCAAGGCTGGGCTGCGCGGTTGCGTCCTTTGGTCAATGCCGAGCTATCTTTGCGACAACCCCAAATGGCCCTGGCGGATGTGGACCCCGAGAGTGATGGCGACACCACGGACACGCCCGACATCTTCGTTCTCGTGACCGAAGATGGCGCAACCGAACAGATGCTGGCCCTGCTGTCGTCGATCCGCGCACATTCCGGCACACGGCACAGCGCGATCCTGGTCCTGCAACAGGGCGACGATCCCGATCTGGGCGCGCGCGCGCTTGATTTGGGCGCCAATGCGCTGATGCAGCGGGATTTCAACGCCCATGAACTGGCGCTGCGCCTCGGCACGCTGATCCGGCGCAAACGCATCGGTGATCAGTTGCGCGCCACGGTCCGCACAGGCCTCAAGGCGGCGGTATCGGACCCTTTGACAGGGCTGCACAACCGCCGCTATGCGATGCCGCATCTGGCGCGGCTGGCGCAAAGGGCACAGACAGAGGGGCGGCCCTTTGCCCTGATGGTTGCGGACATGGACCACTTCAAACAGATCAACGACGTCTACGGCCACGCGGCGGGCGACGCCGTTCTGGTCGAAACCGCGCGGCGGCTGCGCGAGAACCTGCGCGGCGTCGACCTTGTGGCGCGTGTCGGGGGCGAAGAGTTTCTGATCGTCATGCCCGGCGTACCGATCAAGAATGCGCGTGGTGCTGCCAAGCGGTTGTGCCGCCTGATCTCGGACACGCCCTTCGACATTCCCGGTGGGCCGCCCATTCATGCCACCATCAGCATCGGCCTTGCCGTGGGCGGCACGCCGCAACTGAAGGACGTCGAGGTGCCTGCACCCGAAGTGACTGCGCAAATCCTGATGCAGCAGGCAGACAAGGCGCTGTACAAGGCCAAGGTCAACGGCCGCAACTGCGTCACGCTGAGCCGGCCGGCGGCCTGATCACTGTTCGGGTTTGGGCGGCTTGGATGGCTTGTTTGCTTTGCGCGGTCCTCGGCGCAGCACCTTGCTGACCTCTTCGGCATAAGCCGCACGCTCAGCGTCGGACATTGCCGTGACCCGTTCCAGCCATCCTTCCTGCGCCAGGGTTTGCACCGTTCTCGCAGCGGTGCTTTGCTGATCCAGCACGCCGCGCACGGCGTCGGGATCAAAGGGCGACAAGCGCAGCATCTCGATCATCTGGGCGTATTGCGCGCGACGGGCCTTTCGGGTGCTGCCTCCGGGCACTTCGGCCTGCCGCACCCTGTTAAGAACAGCGCGGCGATCTGCGCGGGGCAAGGCCAGCACATAGGGCATCGCATAGCTCATCATCGCGGGTCCTCGTGGTGGTGGCCCACCAAAGCGGGCCGCAGCCCCCACGACAATGCCGATCACCGCCAGGTTCAGCGCCAGCGACACGCCCAACATCACGCGCATCCACATCGGTGCGCGCCGCGTGCGGGGCTCATCAGGTGTCTCAGCCATGTCTTTATCCTTCGTCCATATCCCAACCGAAGCCCGACAGTTCTGCCGGTTCGTTCACCATTCCCACAACGTCGGCGCCGAGAAAGCTCAACGCCATATCGGGCAGGCTCTGTGGTGGCATAAAGCCGATCCAGAAACCCGCACAGGTCGCAGCCACAAGCCCGCCCATGCCCCGCCAGCCGCCCAACGCAACCACGACCCGCGCGATCCGTCCCGCAGAGGGCTGCCGCGCCCCACCGGGCGCTGGCTGCAGCGCCAGACCGTCCTCAAGAACCCGCGCCATGAGGTCCGCACCGGGCGCAGGTGCATCCTGCGCCGAAGCGGTCAGCAGGTCATCAAGGTCGATCAGGCCCTGATCATTTGGTTCACGTGTTGTCATCGGACAATCCCAACGCTTGTCTTTGCGGCGCGAGTGCCGCCTTCAAGGCCCGTTTTCCCCGCGCGGTCAGGCTCTCTACCGCTTCTACCCCGAGCCCGAGGATTTCGCCAATCTCGGGGTTCGACAATCCTTCGATGTGACGCAACACCACCGCTTGCCGTTGCCTCTCTGGCAAGGTTTGCAAGGCAGCGGTCAGCGCATCGTGGCGGGCCTGCCCCTGCAGGCGCGCCTCTGCCCCGGGTGCCGGGTCTTCGGGTTCGGCGATCTGGTCCAGTGCCGGTCCATCCCGCCCACGCTTTCGCAGCCGGTCCGTACACAGGTTGGCCGTCACCCGGTAAAGCCAGGTGCTGATCTGCGCGCGCCCATCTTCCCAGTCCGGTGCGATCTTCCAAAGGCGCACCATCGCCTCTTGGGCAACATCCTCTGCCTCGGCCCGGTCGCCCAATACCCGCAGCGCATGACCGAACACACGCGGCGTAAACCGCAGGGTCAACGTGCGCGCGGCCGAAGCGTCGCCCCGCGCGTAGCGCGCCAGCAACTCCGCATCCGGCACATCCGGTTCCTGATCCAGAGGCATGTTCATCACATCCAGCGCTAAGCGGTTGCGGCCCGCCGTGCAAGCGGGCCGCAGCCCTGCTTCAGTCCGAACCACCTTCCATGGGTCCTGATTTCTTGCCGTGACGCTGTTTCATTCGGTCCTGCATCTTGGCGAACTCTTCTTCCGAGATGCTGCCACTGTCATCGGCATCAACGCGGTCGAACATCCGGTCCCCATCTGTGCGGGACTTCAATTCGTCCAGCGCCAGCTTGCCATCGTTGTTGGCATCCATCCGCTCGATCATGCGCGCCGCACGGTCCGCGGCCCGGCTCATGGCCGCAGCTTCGATTTCTTCCTGTGTCAGGAACCCGTCACCATCGGTGTCATTGGCTGCAAAGCGCGCAGCGCCCCGTGCGGCCATTTCCTCTTGGGTGATCTCACCGTTGCCGTCTGTGTCCAATTCTTGGAACGTCGGCATCTGATGGCGCCCGCCATTGCGATCGGCCAAGGCATGCGTGGCTGTCACGGCCACGGCAGCGCTCAGGACGGCAGCGATAAATCCTTGATATTTCATTGTTCTACTCTCCAAAGTTACTCTAGGCGCCGGTCTCTTGTGGCGCCTCACATATCTTCAAACGGGCCCCGCCGACCTTTCCGTCGAAAAAAGTTTCAACGGCCGTTTGCGACATCCCGACGCAAGGACATTCTGTTCCATTCCATTCTGCCCGCGCTCATCGCATGTTTGGGCTTCGACAAAGGGAAAACCGCATGCGCGCCGAACAACACATCGCTGCCGAAGCCGCCACCGAGACACGCGACGACCAAAAATCGTGGCCTGCGATGGCGCGTGGCTGGCGGGGCAAGTGCCCGCGTTGCGGACGTGGCAAACTGCTCAAGGGTTACCTGCAGGTCCGACCGTCCTGCACGGTCTGCCGGCAGGAATTGCTGCAGTTCAAGGCGGATGATGGCCCCGCCTACCTGACGATTCTGATCGTGGGGCATCTGATGGCACCATTGCTGCACATCGTCTTTGTGACATGGCGGCCCGAACCATTGGTGCTGTTTACGATCTTTGCGGTTGGATGTGTCGCCTTGTCGCTTTACCTTCTGCCCAGATTCAAAGGGGCCATTGTCGGCTTCAAATGGGCAAAATGGATGAACGAAGGCGGCACTCCCGCCTGACACGCGCCACGGCCCGGACACGGAACGGGTACCAAGATGACCATCGACAAGACGCAAATCCGCAACGCTTCGACGGTGATCGTGCTGCGTGACCGGTTCACGAACCCGCGCATCCTGATGGGCCAGCGCGGCGCCAAAGCCGCGTTCATGCCCAACAAATTCGTCTTTCCCGGCGGGGCCGTTGATCCGGGTGATCACCATATTCCCCTGGCCACGGCCCTGCCCCAAGGCTGCGCCTCCCGTCTGCGCGAAGACAGCGCAGAAGAGATATCTCATGCGCTGTCCGTCGCGGCCATCCGCGAGCTTTTCGAGGAAACGGGGCAGATTCTCGGCCACCCCGGCGCATGGGACATCGCCCCGCCGCCCGATTGGGAAGCCTTTGCCGCCACCGGCCATTTGCCCGACGCCGCCGCCATGCAATTCGTCTTTCGCGCGCTGACCCCGCCCGGACGCCCCCGCCGCTTTGACGCGCGATTCTTTCTGGTGGATGCCGAAGCGCTGGTCACCGACCCGGATGATTTTTCCGCTGCCTCCGACGAGCTGTCGCACCTGCAATGGGTTGGGCTGGACGATGTGCGCCGCTTTGACATGCCGTTCATCACCGAAGTGGTTCTGAGCGAGGTTCAGGCGCGCGCGCGAACGCTGGAGCCGCCCCAAAGCGTGCCCTATTTCAAGAACAACGACGAGGAGAACCTGTTTCTGCGCCTGCGGGGACACCTGCCCACCGACTAGGCCGCGCAGCTGGGGCTCAGATCAACAGGATCAGCATCACCACCGATGCCCCCAGCACCGCCATGCCAGCCCATTCGCGCAAGGTGATCCTTTCGCGGAACAGGATGGTGGTCGCCAAAAGGCTCAGGATCAGTTCGACCTGCCCCAAGGCTTTGACGTAGGCCACGGTTTGCAAGGTGAAAGCGGTGAACCAGCACATGGACCCGGCCATCGACATCAACCCGATCCATGCCGCCACCCGGCGCGCCGACCAAACGGCGGTGATCTGGCCCGGATCGCGCAGACGCAACCAGACGCCCATGCCCACCAGTTGCATCGCCGTTACGGCGGCCAGCGTCACACCCGCACGGCCCAAGGGGTCTTCCAGCGCCACCTGCAAGGATGCCCCGCGATAGGTCACGCCCGAAATGGCAAAAAGAACGCCCGACGACAGGCCCAGCCCCGCCGCACGGTTGGCCAGATCGCGCCAGCGCCACCGCGTATCGGACGGCGGTGAAGACAACAGAAACACCCCTGCAAGGCCCAGCAGGATGGCCGCGAACCCGGCCATCGACACGCCTTCGCCCAGAACGATCAGCCCCACCAGAACAGTCTGGATCACCTCGGTCTTTTTGAACGTGATCCCGACCGCGAAATTGCGCGCCTGAAACAGCATGACCACGCAAACGGTCGCCATGATCTGCGCGACCCCACCAATCGCCCCGTAGACCCAGAACAGCGGCGGCAGGTCCGGCAGGGATTGCCCCGTGGCGCCAAGGTAGATCGCCACCAGCACCGCGATCAGCGGCGCGGAATAGAAGAAGCGTGCAAAGGTCGCCCCCTGCGCCGACAAGGTCGCCGCCGCCATCTTCTTTTGCAGCACAAAGCGCAGCGTTTGAAAGAAGGCCGCGGCCAAGGTGATAGGGATCCAGAGGCTCATGCCCCCTGATGGCCCGAAATCAGGGTCTGCGCCAGAGTGGATGTGCCACCGGATCCTTGGCGCGCAGGAAATGCCGCGCGAAAATCTGGGCGTAGGAACGGTAGAAGTATCCGTCGTTGCGTGCCAGGTAGCGCGCCTTGTTTTCGCGGTAAAGCTTGGGCAAACGATACCACGGTACGCGCGGATGCATGTGATGAACGACGTGCAAGTTGTTGTTCAGAAACAAGAATGCCAAAGGGCCCCGGTCTTCGATCAGCACCGTTCGCCCGCGTGCCTGCGCGTGGGCCTGATGTTCGAGAAAGGTGCGGATTTTCAACACCGCCAATGCGCCATAAGCCGCCAGCACATAGGCCCAGAGCGGCATCGGCGATTGCGCGACGGCCCAGAGCACCAGCGCAAGCCCCGGCAAGTGGATCAACCAGCCGCGTGCCACCTGCCAGTCTCCGGCCCGCACGGCCCGGACATCCGCCCGCATGAATGCCACCTGCGCCACCATCGGGCCAACGGTCATCCGCCCCAACAGCGTGTTGTTGAACCCCAGCAGCATCTGCGTCCCGCGCGACAGCCGCTGCCACACTTCGGGGTCGAGGTAATTGCTTTCGGGATCGTCGTAGGGGTCAGTCAGACGCGCATCCGTGTGGTGCGCCAGATGGGTGTCACGAAACCGCAGATAAGGGATGAAAAGCCCCGGTTGGATCAGCCCCAGCGCCTCGCTGGCCCGGCGGTCGGGAAAGGGGTGCCCATGCAGGATTTCATGGCTCAGCGATGAATGCAGCACCAGCGCAGGCAGCAGGCAAAGCATGGCCAGTGGCACGGACAGGTCCGAAATGTAGAACACCGCCAGCCCCCAGACCGCCACACAGATCACAAAAAGGCCAAGCGTCGGCCATTCCCAGTTGGCCGGATGCGCGGCGGCGATCCTCTTGGATGTTTTCGCTTCTGGTGAGGTGGGCATTGAACGCTTTTCTTATGATGGTCTTTTTGTTGACCTCACCTTGATGCATCACGCGGCCGTGAACCATTGCGAGACTTGTTAACAATGGGCCGCATCTGTGATATTTGTCACAATATGTCCGAAACTCTCACCAAACAGGCCCGTGCCGAACTCTTTCGCCGTCGCCTCGCGCAGGCGATGACGGATGCGGCCAGTACGCAAAGCGGCCTCGCCCGCGCTGTCGGTGCTGATCGCTCGACCATCTCGCAGGCCCTTTCGGACGACGGCGCACGCTTGCCCAGTGCGCATGTGATCGGTGCTTGCGCGACGGCGCTCGGCGTGTCCGCCGATTGGCTGCTGGGCCTCTCGGATCGCCCCGAAAACGCCGCCGCCCTGCTCTCGGCCTCGCTCAGCCTGACCGAGGCCCCCCGCGCGCTGGTCGATGAACACATCTTTGCCTGGCATCAGGAGGCCGCTGGTTACAAGATACGCCACGTTCCCGCCGCCCTGCCCGACATGCTGAAAACCCAGGCCATGCTGGAATGGGAATACGGGCCGCATCTGGGGCGCACCACCACGCAGGCCATCAATGCTTCACGCGACCGGCTGAACTGGATGCGCAACGCGCAGTCGGACTATGAAATCACCATGCCCTTGTTCGAACTGCACAGCTTTGCGGCGGGCACTGGCTATTATCAGGGCTTGCCCGCTGATATTCGCCACGCCCAACTGGACCAGTTCCAGACCCTGTGCACCCAACTCTACCCCCGCCTGCGCCTTTACCTCTTCGACGCGCGAGAGCTCTATTCCGCTCCGATCACCATCTTTGGCCCGCTTCTGGCGGTGCTCTACACCGGCGGTCACTACATGGCTTTCCGCGACCGCAGCCGCATTGAAACCCTGACCTTGCATTTCGACAACCTCGTGCGGCAGGCAGCCTTCACCGCGCGCGATCTGTCGGTGCATCTTGATCAGTTGCGCGGATTGATCAAAGCCTAGCGCCCTTTTGTTGGGTCAAAGGGACCTTCAAAGGCGCAAGACACCAGCGCTCTCTTCTTAGAGTTTTGGATCGGGGTTCTCGGTATGCCCGTCCACGGCGATCACCTGACCCGACACCAACCGCGCCGCATCAGAGGCGAGGAACACCGCCATGTTGGCTATGTCCTCGGCCTCGACAAACCGCTTCATCGAGGTGCCCGCGGCATACCCCTCGTAGACTTCGTCGCGCGTCATGCCCTTGGCCGCGGCTTCACGGGCCAGAACCCCTTCCATGCGCGCACCTTCCACCGCGCCGGGGCAGATCGCATTGGCCCGCACGCCGTAAGGGCCCAGTTCCATCGCCAAAGTTTTGGTCAACCCGATCACCGCCCATTTCGCCGCGGCATAGGGCGCACGGAAGGGGTAACCGTGTTGCCCCGCGGTCGACGAGGTGACAACGATACTGCCCCGGCCCGCCGCCTTCATGATCGGAGCTGCGAATTTCGCCGCCAGGAACGCGCCTTCGAGGTTCACACTCACGCAATTGCGCCAATCTTCAAGGGCGATGTCCTCGACTGCCGCCGTTGGCCCCGCGATGCCTGCATTGGCACAGACCACATCAACCTTTTCCATGCGCGCAAAGACCTCGCGCATGTGGCCTTCATCCGCAACATTGGCGGCAATACCGGTCCACTCCGCCGGACATTCCGACAGGGCCACCTTGTCCAGATCGGTTACCCAAACCTCGTAACCTGCCGCCTCAAACGCCTCGCCCATGGCCCGTCCGATGCCCGAGGCACCGGCAGTGATCAGAACCCGCCTCAAGGCCGTTGCCCCACGTAACGCCCGACGCCATCGGGCTGCGGCAGGCCCGCGTGGGCGTCAGCCATCGTTTCAAGCGCCTGCAGAATGGGGGCCGCAGGTTCGGACGGACGGCGGGTCTCAAGGCTGACATGCAGCAGAAAATGTTCACCCGTCGCCAACAGGCGGTCGCCTTCAAACATCTCGTGCCAAAGGTGCATCTTCTTGCCCGCACCGGCCAGCACCTGCGTGCGCACCTCGATCACGGCACCTGCGCGCACCTCGTCCACGTGGCGGATATGCGTCTCGGCGGTGAAATAACTGCCACCCGTGGCGATGTAGTCGGCATCACAGCCGATCATTTCCATGAACCGGTCGGTGGCATCGCCGAAGGCCTGCAAATACCGCGCTTCGTTCATGTGGCCGTTGTAATCCGTCCAATCCAGAGGCACCGCCCGGCGCACCGTGACAACCGGCGTGGCGGGATCATCAAGGTCGGCCACCCGCGCGGCCAGCACCGTGCCCTTGCGCATCTCACGCTCCTGCGCCGCCAAAAGCGCGCCCGCGCCCCAATCCTGATCCTTCAGCGCCCGCATCATCGCAACAAGGTTGTTGTCGCGGATACGCTCCAGTTCGCGGATCGAATAGGCCCCGGACTGCGCATCCGATTGCCCCGCGATCAGGTCCACCAATTCATCCGTGAACTCCGGCACATCCATCAGCTTGGTCCACGGCCATTTCAGCGCCGGGCCGAACTGCGCCATGAAATGCTTCATCCCCGCCTCGCCACCGGCCACACGGTAGGTTTCAAACAGGCCCATCTGCGCCCAGCGGATACCAAAGCCATAGCGGATGGCATTGTCGATCTCTTCGGTGGTGGCGATGCCGTCCTTGACCAGCCACAGCGCCTCGCGCCACACGGCCTCAAGGAAGCGATCCGCGATATGTGCGTCGATTTCCTTGCGGACCTGCAAAGGGTACATGCCGATGCTGGTCAGGATGTCCTTGGCCTTGGTTACGAGGGCCGGATCATTGGCGGGCGTCGGCACCACCTCGGCCAGCGGCATCAGGTACACCGGGTTGAACGGGTGGGCGACCATGATCTGTTCGGGGCGCGCGGCCCCCTGCTGCAATTCACTGGGTTTGAAACCAGAGGTCGAGGACCCGATCACCGCATCCGGCGCGCAAGCCGCCTGCATCTCGGCCAAGGCGCTGTGTTTGATATCCAGCCGCTCGGGCACGCTTTCCTGTATCCAGTCCACCCCCGTGACCGCCTCCCCAATCGTGTCGTGGAAGGTCAGCGTACCCTCGTCAGGCATGGCCACATCCACCAGCCCGGGCATCGATCGACGCGCGTTGTCCAGAACCTCGCCGATCTTGCGGGCGGCCTGCGGGTCCGGGTCGAACACCCGCACATCCCAGCCATTCAGAAGAAACCGCGCGGCCCAGCCGCCCCCGATCACACCGCCGCCGATGATGGCTGCTGTCTTGCCTGTTGTCACTGTCGCATCTCCATCGCGCCAAGGTCGTAGCCATTGAATTCAAGGATTTCCCGCGCCGCCTTGATACGGTCGGCCCCGCCCCCGGCCTGTCGGTCCAACACCCAGGCCCATGTGCCACCTGGTGTGCCAAGGGCCGCGGTGCGGAACCCTTCATCGACCCACAGAACCCAGATGTCCCGGTCATCCGTTCCGCTTGGGTCCTCAAGGCGATATCGCCCCTGCCCGTAGGCCACGGCGGGCCAGTATTCAGATTGAAAATCGCAAGCGCCACTGCTGTCGCAGCTGCGTGTCACCATCTCGAAGGCGCGCCCACCGGTCGGGGCTTCGCCCACTGAAATCGCGTGCAGCGTGCTGTCGCCGGGGTAGGTCCCGCGCACCATCCAATCACCTTCAAAGAGGTCTGGCGCATAGCGGGTGGTTGATCCAATACGCGCGTCCGCATCGCGGTAGCTGGGCGCGGGCGGTGCCACGGCGCAGCCTGCGAGCAAGGCAACGGCGATCCACGCGAACTTCATACCGGTGCCCGCTTCTCCAGACCCAGCTTGGCGCGCACTTCGTCGGGGCCGATCACCCGCGCACCCAGATTTTCAACGATGGTTTGTGCGCGCTCCACCAATTGCCAGTTCTCAGCCAGCACGCCCTTGTCGAGCCACAGATTGTCTTCAAGCCCCACGCGCACGTGGCCCCCCGCCAGCACAGAGGCCGCAACATAGGCCATCTGGTTGCGCCCCAGCCCGAAGGCGGAGAACGTCCAGTCGTCCGGTACGTTGTTGACCATCGCCATGAACGTGTTGAGATCATCCGGCGCGCCCCACGGCACGCCCATGCACAGCTGCACCAGCGCCGGGCTGTCCAGCACCCCATCGGCCACCAGTTGCTTGGCGTACCACAAGTGCCCGGTGTCAAAAGCCTCGATTTCGGGCTTCACGCCCATTTCCGTCATCATCCGGCCCATGGCTGTCAACATTCCGGGCGTGTTGGTCATGACATAGTCGGCCTCGGCGAAATTCATCGTGCCGCAATCCAGCGTGCAAATCTCGGGGCGGCATTCGGCCACGTGGGCCACACGTTCGGTCGCACCGGCCATATCCGTGCCTTGCTGGCTCAATTGCATGGGGTTTTCCACGTCGCCAAAGACGATGTCGCCGCCCATCCCCGCCGTGAGGTTCAACACCACATCGGTGCCGCTGTCGCGGATGCGTTCGGTCACTTCGCGGAACATCCGCGGATCACGGCTGGGCGCGCCGGTTTCGGGGTCGCGCACGTGGCAGTGCACGATGGCCGCGCCCGCCTTGGCCGCGTCGATGGCGCTTTCGGCGATGGCTTCGGGGCTGCGCGGCACATGCGGGCTGCGGTCCTGGGTGCCACCAGATCCGGTGACGGCACAGGTGATAAAGACTTCGCGGTTCATTTGCAGCGGCATGTAACGGCCCCCCAGGGTGTGCTTGATATTCCGGCCATCTTGGCGTCATAACCGTGTTACACTTTGCACAAAGCGAAAAGAACTTGCCACAAACCGCAAATATCCAGCGTGTCGCGGTGCTGGTGCTGGACCAGACCAACACGCTCGGTCTCGCCGCCGCCATCGACCCTTTGCGCGCGGCCAACCGCCATGCGGGGCGCAGGCTATATGACTGGCGGCTGACCACGCCCGAAAACAGGCCTGTGGCGCTGACGTCGGGGTTGGATGTTCCGGCGGCACCCCTGTCGCGCGAGGCGCGGTGCGATATCCTGCTGGTGGCGGCAAGTTTTGCACTGGATGCGCAATGCACCCAGACACTTCTGGCCAGCTTGCGACGCCTTGCACACCACGCCGACCACGTGATCGGTATCGATGGGGGGCCTTGGGTGCTGGCGCGGGCCGGGTTGTTGAATGGCCATCGGGCGACCACGCATTGGGAAGACCTTGAAGGGTTTGCAACGCGGTTTCCCGAGGTCGACACCGTCAACGCCCGCTACCAGATCAGCGGATCGCGCATGACCGCGGGGGGCGCACGGCCCACGCTGGACATGATGCTGAACCTGATCGCGCGCAGCCATGGCGACGCGCTGGCCCAAAAGGTGGCCGCGTCCTTCATTCTTGATGATCCGACCGAAGGATCACGCCCCCAGACCCGCCGCCCCAGCCGCCAAAATCATACAAGGATCACCGCGCGGGCGCAGGCGTTGATGGAAACCACGCTGGACAACCCATTGCCCTTGTCCGGCATTGCAAAGGCTCTTGGGCTCAGTCCGCGTGCGCTGCAACTGCAGTTCCGGACCCACCTGGGCACCACGCCACGCGCACACTACCTGTCGCTGAGGCTGGCCGAGGCGGAACGGCTTGTCACGCAGACAGACCGTGCCTTGCATGACATCGCGCTGAGCACCGGCTTTGCCAGTCAATCAAGCTTTGCCCGGGCCTATGCCGCGGCACATGGGACGTCGGCCCGCGCGCACCGCGCACGGACGACCTGACATCGCCCAAACACCTTCAGTATGGCATCGGATGGGCGTGGTGTGCCGCGTCGATGTCTGCCAACACCTCGTCGCTCAGCTGAAGGTCGGCGGCGCCCAGCGCCAGTTCCAGCTGATCCATGGTGGTCGCACCAAAGATCACACTGCCCATGAAGGACCGGGTGCAGCACCAGGCCAACGCCATCTGCGTCGGGTCGAGCCCGTGTTTGCCGGCAACCTCCAGATACGCGTCAACCGCATCAAACACGCGCGGCGTCACCCGCCCGCCCAGATCACCGTTCAGCGTCATGCGTGAACCTGCGGGTTGGGCACCGTCCTGATACTTGCCGGTCAAGAGACCTGCGGCCAAGGGCGAAAAGGCCAGAAGGCCAACGTCCTCGTTGACGCTCATCTCGGCCATGTCCGTGTCATAGAGGCGGCAGAGCAGGGAGTATTCGTTTTGGACCGAGGCCACACGCGGCCCCCCTGTGCGTGCGGCGGCCTCCAGCCATTGGGTGGTGCCCCATGCGCTTTCATTGCTCAGGCCGAAGGCCCGGATGGCGCCCCTCTCCACCTGCTCCTGCAAAGCGCCAAGCGTGTCTTCCATGTGCTGAAGGGTTGCAGCGCGGTCCTGCTTTGACGGGTCAAAGCGCCAGTTCTGGCGGAACATGTAGCTGCCCCGGTTCGGCCAGTGAAACTGATAGAGGTCGATGTAATCCGTCTTGAGCCGCCGCAGCGATCCTTCAATCGCCTCTGGAATCGTGTCCGGCGAGATCGGCGCGCCGTCGCGTACGTACCCCAACCCTGCGCCCGAGTGCTTGGTCGCCAACACCACGTCCGATCGGCGGCCACGATCTTCGTTCCAAAGGCCGATGATGCGCTCTGTGCGTCCGATCGTTTCGGCGCTGACGGGATTGACGGGGTACATCTCTGCGGTGTCGATGATGTTGATGCCCGCATCCAACGCCCGGTCGATCTGCTTGTGGCCTTCTTCGGCCGTGTTCTGGGTGCCCCATGTCATCGATCCAAGGCACAGCTCGGAAACCTCGATCCCTGTGCGGCCCAAAGGGTTCATTTTCATCACGCAAGTCTCCCTGGATCATCTGATGCGAAGGCGCAGAGTATCGGCCCACTGGCGATCCGCAAGCGGATTTTTGATGAATTTCCGACAAGATTCCATTGAGAACAAAGGGGAAACATATATACTGTGATCCATGGCTGCCCCCCATTCCCTTCTGGCCCGTGCGCCCGCGCGCGAGGCGCCCGGCGTGACGCTCTTGCCCGATGCGCCCGAGCTGCACCTGCCGCTGGGCCGTGTGCACGAGGCCTGCGGACAGGCGCGGCGGATGCTGGCGATCTGGCTGGCGGCGCGCACCAGCGGACCGGTGCTGTGGATCATGCCGCGCTGGGTGCCGGACCGGCTGAACCCGTGCGGCATGGCCCCTTTCGTCGATCCGGGCCGCTTTGTCACCGTGGACGTGATCCGCCCCGAAGACATCCTGTGGTGCATGGAGGAGACCCTGCGCTCGGGCCGCGTGGCCCTGGCGGTGGCCGATCTGCCGGGTTTGCCGGGGCTGACGCAGGTGCGGCGCATGCACCTGGCTGCCGAAACCGGCACACGGGAAACCGGCACATCGCCTCTTGGCCTGCTGCTGACCCCCGGCGCGGGCGGGGCACCGGGTGTCGAAACGCGCTGGCAGTTGGACCCCGACCATGCCCCGGGCCGCACTGCGTGGACCCTGCAGCGTGTGCGGGCGCGCACCGCGCCGCAAAAGGACTGGCGGGTGATCCGCCAGCCCGGTCAGGCCTTGCCCGTCATCGCCCCACGCAAGGCGCATCCGACGGCGGCACAGCCCGCCTAGTCGCCATCGCTGCGGATGTTGATCGAAGTGTCGCCAAAAAGCACCTTGGCCGAATCCACCCGGTCAAACCGCGACTTGTCCAGTGTGCGTGACGCCACGCCGTCGGTCACCGTCGCGCGGCTTTTGGCATAGGTGCGGCGCACGCAGACATCGAAGGGCAACATCGCCCCCCAGTGCGACAGGAACCGCGGATATTCCAGCGCGCTGTTGGTGTTCACCGCCGCTGCCCCCGACGCCACCGAGAACCCCGCATCGACCATGTCGCGCGCATGCAGCGCCCCGTAACAGGCGGTGGAATAGAACATGCGAGCCGGTCCCCCGCATTCAGACGGCGTACCATGGCCGCGAAATCCTTGGACAGCACCCGCCCCTTGTCCTTGGCCACGCTCAGATCTGGGGCGAAATACATCACGCCTTCGCCATTGCTGTCCTCGTTGCCATGCCCGTGCCACAGCACATCGACCGCGCTGATGTCAGGATCATCCAGCGCATCCTCGATCGCGGCGATCAGCCCCTTGGCGGTGGCCGCATGGCCGGTGTTCAAGATTACCTCCGAATAGGCCGGGCGCAGGCTGAAGCCCACGGTGATGGCCATGGCCTCGAACCCGGCATAGATGCGCTGCGCCGACTTGGCGTCTTCACTGTAGTCGTTGAATTCCCAACGGATGATCAACGCCCGTTCATTACGCCGCACGATGCCCGCTTCGTGGTTCTGCACATGGGTCTGGATGGTGCCTTGGGCGGTCTGGGCGCTCTCGCGCACCTCTTGCACAGCGCCCTGCACCGCGTGCTGATGTTGCAGCCAGTATTTCTCAAACGACGTTTTCGTCCCATTTCAGTTTCCATTTCAAAAGGTTGCTTCAATGCGCGCAGCAAAGCGCAACGCTGCAATCACTGGCAATGCAGGTTTTCGCGCCATGCTTTTGGGGGATTGATATGGCGAACACGCGGACCGCATCACGAATGTGCGATGGCGTGGGACATGCGATCTTCCTGCGCTACATTGGCGTTATGTCCGACCTGATGTCCCGCCGTGATCTGATCGCGTCTGCCCTTTGCGCGGCCTTCCTGGCCCGGCCCGCACATGCGGCGCGTGTCCCCTATACATTGGGGCCAAACGGCGCACGCATCACCTACACCTTCGATCTGATGGGGACGGCGACCACCGGAACGGTGCCTGTGACGCGCGCGGATCTGGGCGTGGATCCGCAGAACCTCACCGCCTCCACAGCGGATGTTACCGCGGACTTGCGCCGCGCGCGCACCGGGCTGATCTTTGCCACGCAGGCGTTGAAAAGCGCACAGGTTCTGGATGCCGCGCGCCACCCCTTTGCCCGGTTTCGCGCGACTCGTGTGCGCCTTGGACCGGGCGGGCGCATATCAAACGGGGCCGAAATCGCAGGCAACCTGACCCTGCGCGGTGTCACGCGCCCTGTGACCTTCGACGCGGGCCTGTTTCGGCCACCCGGCACCGCCCCCGATGACCTGAGCCGTTTGACAGTGCGCCTGCGCGGCAGCCTGAGCCGCACGGCCTATGGTGCCACCGGATATCCCGAGTTGGTGGCCGACATCGTCGGCATGGACATCGAGGCCGACATTCGCGCCGTGCCCTAGGCTCAAGGCAACGGCGGGTCAAAAACGACCTCGCATCTGTCGAATACCCACTAGGCGCGCCTGCGTTCTTGTGTGCATGGTCAAAGGGTCATGCGCCTGTTGATATCCTTTGCAGCCCTTTTCCTGTCTGTGATCCTGCTGCAGCTTTCCACGGGCGGCGTGGGGCCGCTCGATGCGCTGTCGGGACTGGCACTCGACTTTACCAAGCAACAGATCGGCCTTTTGGGATCAGCCCATTTCTTTGGCTTTTTCATTGGCTGCTGGTGGGCGCCCCGCCTGATGGGGTCGGTGGGCCACAGCCGCGCCTTCGCCGCCTTTACCGCGGCAGGTGCCATCGGGCTGATGGCACATATGCTGGTGGTGAACCCCTATGCCTGGGCGGTGATGCGCGTGGCCTCGGGGCTGTGCGTGGCGGGCTGTTATACCATCGTTGAGGCGTGGTTGCAGGCCAAGGTCACGAACGAGACCCGCGGCCGCGCAATGGGCATTTACCGGATCGTCGACATGTCCGGTTCACTGGCTGCGCAGATGATCATCGGGATATTGGAGCCGGCATCTTATGTGTCCTACAACCTGCTTGCGATCCTGTGCAGCGCGGCACTCCTGCCCCTGACCCTCACCACTGCGCGACAGCCCGACACGCCCAGCGCACCCCGCCTGCGCCCACGCCTGGCACTGGACCGCTCGCCATTGGCGGCCGCAGGCGTGATCGTTGCCGCCCTGTCCTCTGCCTCCTTTCGGATGGTCGGTCCTGTCTATGGCCAGGAGGTCGGACTGAGCACCGGGCAGATTGCCTATTTCCTCGCCGCCTTCGTTCTGGGCGGCGCTCTCGCGCAATACCCGGTGGGCTGGCTCGCCGACAAATACGACCGCCGTTGGGTGCTGATCTGGCTGTCTGCCGCGGCGATGATCAGTTGCGCGGTGACCGTGTCGGCCACGGGGCTGGGCACCGCTGGCATCATGCTGACGGCGGGCCTCTTCGGGCTGACCACCTTTCCGATCTATTCCGTGGCCGCCGCCCACGCCCACGACTTCGCCAGCGCGGACGAACGGGTCGAGCTGTCGGCGGCACTCATGTTCTTTTTCGCGCTGGGGGCCATTGCCGCGCCCTATGTCGCCTCTGCCCTGATTGAAAGCCATGGCCCGCCCGCGCTTTTTGCCATGATCGGGCTGGGGCATGGGGTTCTGATCGTCTTTGGCCTCACGCGGATGCGCGCTCGCCCCACCCGCAGCGACCGCACCCGCTATATCTATGCACCGCGCACATCCTTCATGATCGGGCGGTTGACCGGCCGTTCGCGCGACGAACAATAGCGCCCTTTCCCCCGCGCGGCGGCCCTGATAAAGCGTGGCGCAACGCATCCCTTAGGCACGCTCATGACCCGTCACCTGATCACCTCGGCCATCCCCTACATCAATGGCATCAAGCACCTCGGAAACCTCGTGGGCAGTCAATTGCCGGCCGACCTTTATGCCCGCTACCAGCGTGCGCGCGGCAACGAGGTGCTGTTTCTGTGCGCAACCGACGAACACGGCACGCCTGCTGAACTGGCGGCCGCCAAGGCGGGCAAGCCAGTGGCCGAATACTGCGCGGAAATGCACGAAGTGCAGGCCGAAATCGCGGCGGGTTTCCGGCTCAGCTTTGATCACTTTGGCCGCTCGTCTTCGCCGCAAAACCACACGCTGACCCAGCATTTCGCGGGGCGGCTGGCCGACGCGGGCCTGATCCGCGAAGTGTCGGAAAAACAGGTCTATTCCAACGCCGACGGACGCTATCTGCCCGATCGCTACATCGAAGGCACCTGCCCCAACTGCGGCTATGACAAGGCGCGCGGCGACCAGTGCGAAAATTGCACAAAGCAGTTGGACCCGACCGACCTGATCGACCCACGCTCGGCCATCTCGGGGTCAACCGACCTCGAAGTGCGCGAAACCAAGCACCTCTACCTGCGCCAGTCCGCGTTGAAGGACGATCTGGACGCCTGGATCGACAGCAAATCCGATTGGCCCGTGCTGACCACATCTATCGCCAAGAAATGGTTGCATGACGGCGACGGCCTGCAGGATCGCGGCATCACCCGCGATCTGGATTGGGGGATACCGGTCAAGCGCGGCACCGAGGACTGGCCCGGCATGGAAGGCAAGGTGTTCTATGTCTGGTTCGATGCACCCATCGAATACATCGCCTGCGCAGGCGAATGGTCTGAAGCCAATGGCGGGGCCGATTGGGAACGCTGGTGGCGCACCGACAAGGGCGCGGATGATGTTCGGTACACCCAGTTCATGGGCAAGGACAACGTGCCTTTCCACACGCTCAGTTTCCCGGCCACGATCCTTGGGTCAGGCGAGCCATGGAAGTTGGTCGATCACCTCAAGTCGTTCAACTATCTCAATTACGACGGCGGCCAGTTCTCGACCTCGCAGGGGCGTGGCATCTTCATGGATCAGGCACTTGAAATCCTGCCCGCAGACTACTGGCGCTGGTGGCTCTTGGCCAACTGCCCCGAAACCTCGGACAGCGAATTCACATGGGAACAATTCCAGCAGGGCGTGAACAAGGACCTTGCCGACGTGCTGGGCAATTTCGTCAGCCGCGTGACCAAATTCTGCCGTTCAAAGTTCTCCGAGGCCGTACCCGAAGGCGCGGACTACGGCCCCGAGGAAGAGGCCCTGATTGCTGACCTGCAAGCCCGCCTCGAACGCTACCAGGCACATATGGATGCCATGGAAGTGCGCAAATCAGCAGCCGAGCTGCGGGCGATCTGGGTTGCGGGCAATGAATACCTGCAATTGGTGGCCCCTTGGACGACATTCAAGGAAGACCCCGACAAGGCAGCTGCACAGATCCGACTGGCGTTGAACCTGATCCCTTTCTACGCAGTGCTTTCTGCGCCCTTCATTCCCGATGCCGCAGCAGCCATGCTGTCCGCGATGCGGGTCGAGACGGCCAATTGGCCAGTGGATACCGCATCCACATTGTCCCGACTTGCGCCGGGCCATGCCTTTGACGTGCCGGACGTGCTTTTTGCCAAAATCACCGACGATGACCGCGAAGATTGGCAAGACCGGTTTTCAGGTCAGCGCACGGCCTGACGGATCACTAGGCTTTCGTCAGGCGCAGGCTGTTTGACGCTTCAAGACGCCTCGTCGACGAGGGCGACCGAGTGACGGTTGAGGGCGCTCTGGGATGATCCGGTTGCGTCTCAACCGTCCAGGTTCTTGACACCTGCCACCGGCAGGTACGCTTGGCCCGGCCCGCCAATTGATGTTCAACCCGCTTTGACAGAACGGCGTGGCCTTGAAAAACCAATGCGATGGCTTTGGCAATTGCCTGTCCCGGCGTGGACCCGGGCGACTTGCCTCAGAACTCCTCCCAACCATCTTCGTCAGGATCGGGGATATCGATTTGCAGGGCAGCGTTGCCTGCAACCATGGCCACCGGGGCGGGTGTTACGGGTGCAGGCTCTGGCCCGCTGGACACCATGGTTGGTGCGGCAACATCCTCTTGCGCACCGCCCATGCGGAACGCGGATACCGCAGCAGCCAGCCCGTCTGTCTCCCCGGTCAAGGCGTGGCTTGCGGCTGTCGTCTCTTCGAACATCGCGGCGTTTTGCTGGGTGACGTGATCCAACTCGTTCACGGCCGTGTTGACTTCGTTCAGGCCGTTGGACTGCTCGCGGGCCGAAGACGCAATGGCCGTCACCCGCTCGGATATGTCGGACACAGAGTGCACAATCGCACCAAGCGCAGTACCTGTCCGGTCAACCAAGTCAACCCCGTGTTGCACCTGATCACCACTGGCCGAAATCAATGCATTGATTTCGCGGGCGGCATCGGATGAGCGCTGTGCAAGCGCCCGGACCTCGGTTGCAACCACGGCGAACCCACGCCCTGCTTCACCTGCGCGCGCAGCCTCCACCCCGGCGTTGAGCGCCAGAAGGTTGGTCTGAAAGGCGATGTCGTCGATCACCGACGTGATCTTGGAAATCTCCTGCGATGAGTTCTTGATTTCATCCATGGCCTGAACTGCCTCGCGGGCGACCTCACCGCCCTGCTGGGCGTTTTGTTGTGCCTCAGCAGACATCTTGCTGGCCGCATCCGCACTTTCCGCAGCAGAACGCACGGATGTCGTCAGTTCGTCCAGAGCGGCAGCGGTTTCTTCCAAGGTCGCAGCCTGCTTTTCGGTGCGCCGCGAAAGATCATCGGCAGCACTCGTAATTTCGCTCGTTTCGCTGCGGATGGACTCTGCACTTTGCATCACCGCCCCAATGGCCTCACGCAGAGCCGAGAGCGCCCGGTTGAAATTCTGGCGCAGGGCTTCGTATTCTGCGGGGAAAACCTGCGCGATGTCCGAAGTCAGATCGCCCTCCGAGAGCATCTGCAACGCATGACCCAACGCTTCGACCACGTTCTGCTGCTCCTGGGCCACGCGGGCCCGTTCCGCTTCGACACCTTCGACCGCAAGGCGTGCAGCGGTCACGTCGGTGCCAAGAAAAACGCTCCGTTCCATCGTGCCGTCCGGCGCGATTACGCCCGCAAATGCCCCGTCCAACTTCAACTTCGCGTTTTCAACCAGAACGCAAACGTCGAAACACCCCTGAATAGCATCACCGTTCAGTACTGCTGCGGCCAGATCATCAGGCAAATCCGCGTCGCTTTGACCGGTCGGGAACACCGCCGAGAAACGTGTTCCCTGAACATGTTCTGCGTCGATACCGATCTTGCGGGCGGCATTGTCGTTCACTTCGATGCATACCCCGTTGGCATCGAATTCCAGTCGTACCTGATGGGCGTCGATGGTGCTGAGAACGGCCGCGTCATGCTGAGAGTTCGTCCGGTCACTCCATTCGACGACCGCGCCGATCATGCACCCATTGTCATCCAACGCCGCGTTGGCCTTGACCCGCAAATGGCGGTTGCCCACGCGTAGTGGCAATGAGACCGGCAACGCATCCGCGCCTTGTCGCGCCACATCATCAGCCAGCTTGGAGAAATCGTACATATCGCCCAACCGTGCACCTTGCCAAGCACTCTGGTCGTTGCGCGGCCAACGATCGGCAAGCGCGTCCTGCATCCGATCAAGCATCGCCTTGCAGCTGGGGTTGAGGAAGGTCACGCGAAATTCCGTATCTACCATCATCATCGGCGCGGTCGATCCTTCGAACGCGGCGCTCTTGAAGGCCGCCTCGCGTTGTGCCGCGGACGCGCGCGACAGCGCCGCACGGAATTGATCCAGCTGAACGGCCATTGCCCCGATTTCATCACCCCGCCCGGTAAAGGGCACGGCCGTTTCATACTCCCTGGCACCAATGCGTTTCATGGACTGATTCAACTGCAATAGTGGCTGCGACAAGCAGCGCCGAAAGAACAGTGTCAGCGCAATCAAGCCTACTGCCGCAACCAATGTTCCGAAAGACAGCGTCTTGGTCTGCATCGCTTGCAAATCGGCCAGCACATGCTGGGTCGTCCATTCCGTGACTGTCACGCCCGTCACAACACCCAGTGCCTTGTCGAAAACCGGTATCGCAACCAGCAAACCGTCATTTGCCTTTTGCGGTGTCCCAGCCTCAATGGCTAGCCTGCCCAGCGCCATGGCTGCATTCAAATCAATGGAATCCGATTGATACAGGATATCACCGTCGGTGCCCATCACCAATCCGCCGGCCAGATCAGGCGCGGCCCCCACGATCAGATGAGCAGCATGTTCGGTCAGGCGCGAGACATTATCGGGCGCTCGTCCGGTCGGATCGACCCCATGTTGGCCGTGGCCGGCATGATCGGCGACGGGGGCGTCCCTTTCGGGCTGCATCCCCTCGCCGAACTGCATCGAAATTAGGCGTGTCACATCCTCGGCGCGCTTGCTCAGATGCTCCACGACGCGCCCCGTCTTGTAGGAAGAATCCAGCAGATAGGTTGCCATGGAAACGACCATTACGGTCAAGGCAGACCCGAGAAGACACTTGACTGAAATGCTGTTCAGAATGCGGGAGCCTGTAATAAGCTGCTTGCCCAACGCCATGTTTTTTGTTCCTTCTGGTGCGTTTTGCGTCCCCGGGGCCTGGCCCCGGATGATTGCGTCTTGCGCTCAGGGATAGTCGAGCATTCTTTCAACAGCCTTAACATCGTGCGACTTCCCTTCCATTTCGGTTGTCAACTAAGAATCAACTTGACCGAAGTCCCCAAGTGCCAAGTTGAATTCCCCCGAAGGTGACCTTCGCAGGTTCCCGCGGTTACGAGTCACACTGACCCAGGAAAACGCATCATTTCCGATGTACTTTCGAACCTCAGAATTACACCGTTGGGCCAATTCGAAACCGGGGAGGCTCTTATCGGTGCTGCAGTATGACCGCCGCCCACCACTTCGCGGAAAGAAGCCGGGAGCCGGTGAGAGGACAACCCTCGATCCAAACCGGCCTCTAGCAGCCGAAGTTGGCAGGTCAAAAAGAGGTGGTGCGGCAGGTCGGACGAACCTGGAGCCAGATGCTCTCATCGCTCCTGCAGCGCGACTGCCGCATTCTGGTGTCTCGCTTGTTTCGGCATCTTCCATTGGAAGAGCCTGTGGTGCGGGTGGTGGGACTCGAACCCACACGGGCATACGCCCTCCAGATTTTAAGTCTGGTATGTCTACCATTCCATCACACCCGCACTTCCCGATCTCTAGGACGTGGGGGCGGGGCACTGCAAGGGAATATCAGATGTCTTCGCCCTTGGGGCCCAGAGGGGCGCCCTTGGCGACCAGCGCCCGTTCACTGAGCCAAGGATTGTTCTCAAGGGCCGCCAGCATCTGCGCGCGTGCCTGATCGATCCGGCCCAGCTGCATCAGGGTCAGCGCCCGCCCCGACTGCGCGCCGATATGCGCAGGTGATCGTTCCAGCGCCGCGTCCAGATCGGCCAATGCCTTGTCGAACTCGCCCTGCAGGTAAAACGTATACGCCCGCTGGTTCCACCCTTCAGCATAGTCGGGACAATATTCGATCAGCAGGTCAAAATCGATCTTGGCTCCGAAATAATCGTACCCCCCACGCCGCGCCATGCCACGGTCAAGCACGGCCTGCGCCTTGTCATCGGGTGCCCGCAGGTAAATCTGCCACAGCCCATCCGCCGCGCCACGCGCCACACGTTCGTTGGGCGCGTTGCGGGCTTGTTCGAACAAGGTTTCAATCTCGGCCGAATAATCCTGCGCGACGGGACAGGTTTCGGCATAGGCGGGTCCGGCCAGTGCGGCGATCAGCAAAAGATGTCTCATGCCCGCAAATACTGGTCCTTGGCGCCCCAAGGTCAAGTCAGCCGATCACGTCACATCGGCCAGAACGGCCTCTTTCACTGCTTCCATGGCCACGTAGGTGGAGGTCGAGGCCACGTGCGGCAGTTGCGAAATCGTATCACCAAGGAACTGCCGGTAACGGGTCATGTCGCGGGTGCGCACTTTCAGCAGGTAGTCGAAATTGCCAGCAATCATATGCGCTTGTTCGATCTCGGGCACACGCGCGACGGCAGCATTGAAAGCCGACAGCGCACCCTCGCGCGTATCGCTGAGACGCACCTCGACAAAGGCCACATGATCCAGACCCAGTCGGATCGGATCAAGCATGGCCCGGTAGCCGAGGATCACGCCATCTTTTTCGAGTTTGCGCAGCCGCGCCTGTGTCGGCGACTTGGACAGACCGATGCGGCTGGCCAGTTCCGTCACGCTGATCCGGCCATCGGTGGCCAGTTCCGAGAGAATCTTGACGTCAAATCGATCAAGGCCACTCTGCCCAAATTCCATGTGAAACCCTCACAACTCAGATATAACGACTGCAATACCAAGCTGATACGGCAAATTTGACCTTCGATCCAGTGGTATTATAGGTCATCTGCAAAAAGGAACTGTTATGGCCCGTGACATTGCCCCCTCGCTTGCCCAACACATCGACGCTGGCACTTACGCGGACACCGCACCAGTGATCGCCGATCTGGTTGCAACTGCTGCCCTGTCCGACAGCGACCGGGCCGCAATCACCGCGCAGGCCGCCGACTGGGTGCGCCAAATTCGTGGCGCGACCGATCCGGGATTGATGGAAAGCTTTTTGGCCGAATACGGGCTGAGCACCGATGAAGGCGTTGCGCTGATGTGTCTGGCCGAGGCGCTGCTCAGGGTGCCGGACGCTGACACCATAGATGCGCTGATCGAGGACAAGATCGCCCCATCGGACTGGGGTCGCCATCTGGGACATTCCGCCTCCAGCCTCGTGAACGCCTCCACTTGGGCGCTGATGCTGACGGGCCGTGTTCTGGACGATGATCAACCCGGCCCCGTCCGCCACCTGCGCGGCGCGATCAAACGGTTGGGCGAGCCTGTCATCCGTACCGCCGTGGCGCGCGCGATGAAGGAAATGGGCCGACAGTTCGTTCTGGGCGAAGACATCAATGCTGCGATGAAGCGCGCGGCGGGTATGGAAGCCAAGGGCTTTACCTACTCCTACGACATGCTGGGAGAGGCCGCGCGCACCGATGCGGATGCCAAGCGCTATCACCTCAGCTACAGCCGTGCGATTTCCGCCATTGCAACCGCTTGCACCCACGGCGATATCCGCCGCAATCCCGGCATCTCGGTCAAGCTGAGCGCCCTGCACCCGCGTTACGAAGTGGCGCAGGAAGAGGCGGTGATGACCGATTTGCTGCCCCGGTTGCGCGCGCTGATGCTGCTGGCGAAATCCGCAGGCATGGGATTGAATATTGATGCAGAAGAAGCCGACCGCCTGTCGCTGTCGCTTGAGATCATCGACCGGGTGATGGCCGAGCCTGCGCTGGCGGGATGGGACGGTCTGGGCGTTGTTGTGCAGGCTTACGGGCCGCGCGCCGGCACGGTGATCGATGCGCTTTATGACATGGCCCAACGTCATGACCGCCGGATCATGGTGCGGCTGGTCAAGGGTGCCTATTGGGACACCGAGATCAAGCGCGCGCAAGTCGAGGGCATGGACGGCTTTCCGGTCTTTACCCAGAAGGCCGCCACCGACGTCAGCTATATCGCCAACGCCCGCCGCCTGCTGGGCATGACCGACCGCATCTATCCGCAGTTCGCCACCCACAACGCCCACACCGTCGCCGCCGTGCTACACATGGGCGCGGACCCTGCAGATTATGAATTCCAGCGCCTGCACGGCATGGGCGAGGCGCTGCACAAGATCGTCATGGCCGAGGCGGACACCCGCTGCCGCATTTATGCCCCGGTGGGTGCGCACCGCGATCTGCTGGCTTACCTGGTGCGACGGTTGCTGGAAAACGGGGCCAATTCGTCCTTCGTGAACCAGATCGTGGACGAGGATGTGCCGCCCGAAGTTGTGGCCGCTGATCCTTTCGACGACTTGCAGACGGAGGCCCCATCCATTCCAACCGGGCCTGACCTCTTTGCGCCCGAGCGGCCCAATTCGAAGGGGTTTGATCTGGCACACAGGCCAACACTTGCCACCATTGAACAGGCGCGCAGTCCGTTTCAGGCACACCGCTGGATCGCCGCGCCGCTCATTGCAGATGATGCCGTGCCTGTGGGCGACGAAACCGAGGTGACAAACCCTGCCACCCCCACGGATACGATTGGACGTGTCGTGCCGGCCACGGTCGCAACAGTCGCGGCGGCCTTGGATGCAGCGCGCCCTTGGTCGGCGCCTGCCACTGAGCGGGCTGCGGCCCTGAACCGTGCCGCGGATCTTTACGAGGCGCACTTCGGTGAACTCTTTGCCCTTCTGGCGCGTGAGGCAGGCAAGACCCTGCCCGATTGCGTGGCCGAATTGCGCGAAGCGGTGGATTTCCTGCGCTACTATGCAGCCCATGCCCCGCAAGGCGCACCGGCGGGCATCTATGCCTGTATTTCGCCGTGGAATTTCCCGCTGGCCATTTTCTCGGGCCAGATCGCCGCGGCGTTGGCCGCGGGCAATGCGGTGATCGCCAAACCTGCCGAACAGACACCTTTGATTGCCCACCTGGCCATCAGCTTGTTGCACGAGGCGGGTGTACCACGGACAGCCCTGCAGCTTCTGCCCGGTGGCGGCGACATTGGTGCCGCGCTGACCTCGGATGCGCGGGTGAACGGCGTGGCCTTCACCGGATCAACGGCCACTGCCCTCAAAATCCGCACCAGCCTTGCCGAAAACGCGGCCCCCGGCACGCCCCTGATCGCCGAGACAGGCGGGTTGAACGCCATGATCGTGGACAGCACGGCCCTACCCGAGCAGGCCGTGGCCGCCGTGATCGAAAGCGCCTTTCAATCGGCAGGTCAGCGGTGTTCCGCGCTGCGCTGTCTCTATGTGCAGGCCGACATCGCGCCAGCGTTTACCGAAATGCTCAAAGGTGCGATGGACGCGCTGCAGATCGGCCAGCCATGGCACCTGTCCACAGATGTCGGCCCTGTCATCGACGAAGCGGCGCGGCGTGGCATCGAAGACCATATCGCCACAGCGCGCAAGGAAGGCCGCATCCTGCATGCCCTGCCCTGCCCTGCGGACGGCACCTTTGTCGCCCCAACGCTGATCGCCGTGAACGGCATTGCAGCACTTGAGCGCGAGGTGTTCGGCCCGGTCCTGCATCTTGCAACCTTCGAGGCGAGCGAGATCGACCAGATCGTGCAGGATATCAACGCCACCGGCTACGGCCTGACCTTCGGGCTGCACACCCGCATCGATGATCGGGTGCAGCACATCGCTGACCGGATTGCCGCCGGAAACGTCTATGTGAACCGCAACCAGATTGGTGCGATCGTCGGAAGCCAGCCATTCGGTGGCACCGGGCTGTCCGGCACCGGCCCCAAGGCGGGTGGCCCGGATTACCTGCTGCGCTTTTCCGCCCCAAAGGCCGCCCCGCAGGCCGGGACATGGCAGGATGAGGACGTGGCCCAAATGCCCCAACCACAATCGGCCGCGTCCGTTCAGATCAGCGAAACATCCCTGCCCGGCCCCACGGGCGAATCCAACCGCCTCAGCCTGTGGGCTGCGGCCCCGGTCCTCTGTGCAGGCCCCGGTGCCGAGACCGCGCAGGCACAGGCCAAGACCGTCGAGGCGCTTGGCGGTCGCGCGATCTGCGCCAGTGGTCAGCTGGACCCGGATGCGCTGGAACATGGCCCCGCTTACGGCGGTGTGCTGTGGTGGGGCGACGCGGACACAGCGCGTGCCATGACGCTGGCCCTGTCACGCCGTGACGGCCCGATCCTGCCACTGATCACGGCAATGCCGGACGCAGGCCATGCGCTTGTCGAACGCCACCTGTGCATCGACACCACCGCCGCGGGCGGCAATGCCGCCTTGCTGGGCGAGGTTGCGGGCGACTAAGTCTTCGGGGGGCATGTGCAAGCGCCCCCTTGACCCGCGCGCCCCGCTGGACCAGCGTGCACCCATGTTTCCGATCCGCGATCATAACCCGTCGGGGCGCACGCCCTATGTGACCTACACGCTGATGGCCGCCAACATCATGGTCTTTCTCAGCTATGTGTCGCTCTTCAACGACACGCCCGCACTCAATGCCTTTTTCATCGACTGGGCCATGATCCCCGCGCGCCTGTCGGCCGGTCAGGGCATGGAGACGCTGGTGACATCCATGTTCCTGCACGGCGGGTTCATGCACCTGGCGGGCAACATGCTGTTCTTGTTCATCTTCGGGGACAATATCGAGGACGAGATGGGCCATGTTCCATTCCTCGTCTTCTACCTCGCCACCGGGGTTCTTGCCGGGCTTGCGCACTACTATTCCGCGCCGCTGTCCGGGGTGCCGACGGTGGGCGCATCGGGGGCCATCGCGGGGGTGATGGGCGGGTATCTGTTGCTTTACCCCAAGGCGCGGGTCGATATCCTTCTGATCCTGATCGTGTTCTTCCGCATCTTTTCGATCCCTGCATGGATCATGCTGGCGCTGTGGTTCGGGATGCAGTTTCTGGGCGGCATCGGCACGGACCCCGAAACCGGCGGCGTTGCCTATTGGGCCCATGCAGGCGGGTTCGTGGCCGGTCTGGTCCTCACCGTTCCCTTCTGGCTCAGACGCGGCGGCGTGCAATTCTGGAGCCGCACAGATGGCCATCCACCGCACCCCGAGGCGACCTATACCCGGTCACGCATTCCCAAGGTGCGCAGATGACCGAGATGCGCGTGCGGGCCACCTGCCATTGCGGCGCGGTCGAGATCGAGGCGCTCTTGCCTTACGGGCTAACGGATGCCGCGCGCTGCGATTGTTCGTTCTGTCGGCGCAGGCAGGCGGCGGCGGTCACGGCTCTGACATCCGAAACGCGCGTCCTGAAGGGGGCGGTCAACCTGTCTTGCTACAGCTTCGGCACCCGTACCGCGCAGCACTATTTCTGCCAGACCTGCGGCATCTACACCCACCACCAACGCCGGTCCAACCCGGCGGAATGCGGTATCAATCTGGGCTGTATCGAGGGCGTGAGCCCGCGCGACTTTGAACCGCTGCCGTGGAATGACGGGGTGAACCACCCCTCGGACCGCAAGACCGACTAAGCCTCACGGGTTGGGGCAGAGCGTTCGCCCGGCCAATCAGCCGCGAAGCGTTTTGGACAGCTGCGAAAAGATCGCCTCGTTGGCGCAAAGCACTTCGCCATCTGCCAGAATGTCGCCACCAGCGGTCAATGGCTCAACCAGACCGCCCGCCTCGCGCACAATGACCAGCCCTGCGGCCATGTCCCACGCGTTCAGGCGACGTTCCCAGAACCCGTCGTAGCGGCCCGCTGCCACATAGGCCAGATCAAGCGATGCAGCACCCCAGCGGCGCACACCGGCACAGGCAGGCAACAGCTTGGCCAGATCCTTCAGCGTTTCAGGCAGATCGGCGCGCCCGGCAAAGGGCAGCCCCGTGGCAAAAATGGATTCGATCATCTTGGACCGCCCCGACACCCGCAGACGCTGGTCGTTCATCCAGGCCCCTGCGCCCTTTTCGGCAAAGTACATCTCGTCCTTGGCCGGATCAAAGACGACACCCGCCACAACCTGACCCTTGTGTTCCAGCGCGATGGAAATGGCCCAATGCGGCAGCCCGTGCAGAAAGTTGGTGGTTCCATCAAGCGGATCGACGATCCAGCGGCGCGTGGGGTCCACGCCATCTTCCTCGGCGCTTTCCTCGGCACACCAGCCATAGGTGGGACGCGCGCCCATCAACTCTTCCTTGAGGATCTTTTCGGCGGCAAGGTCCGCGCGGCTGACAAAATCGCCGGCCCCTTTCATCGACACCTGCAACTGTTCGACCTCGCGGAAGTCCTTGACCAGCGAGCGGCCTGCCTTGCGGGCGGCCTTGATCATGATGTTGAGGTTTGCGCTGCCAACCATTGTGGACACTCCTAGAGGGATCAGGCCGCGCGTATAGCCCTGCAACGCGCGCTTGCCAAGGGCGCATAGACTGCGCGCCATCTGTGCATGGCGGCCTTGCACCAGAGGCACGGCCGCATCGCGCGCTCAGGCTGCGGCGCAGCCCGTAAAGGGTATCGAATGCGTTTCGCATAGCGAAAGACGGTTTCGCCGCTGCGTCACGTCTTGCCACTGCGCCGCCGTAGGTTCACGGTAGGCACCTAATCAGGGAGAGATCAGATGACAGACCAAATGCACCGCGTTGCCCTTGCCAGCCGCCCCAAGGGCGCGCCGACACCCGAAAACTTCAGCTATGAAGCCGCAGATATCCCCACGCCCGGCGACGGCGAAATTCTGGTGCGTGTGCACTACATGTCGCTTGACCCATACATGCGAGGACGCATGGACGACGCCAAATCTTATGCGGCCCCCGTGCCCATTGGCGGCACCATGGAAGGCGGCGCAGTGGGCGAAGTCATTGCATCCAATTCCAGCGCGTTCCAGCCCGGCGATATCGCTTTCGGCATGTTCGGCTGGGCCACCCACGCGGTGCAGGACGCAAAGATGTGCCGCAAGCTTGACCCCGCGCACGGGCCAATTACCGCAGCCCTTGGCGTGCTGGGGATGCCCGGGTTTACCGGCTATCACGGGTTGATGGAATACGGCCGCCCCAAGGCGGGTGAAACACTGGTCGTGGCCGCAGCCACCGGCCCCGTCGGATCGATGGTTGGTCAGGTCGCCAAGAGCCTCGGCCTGCGCACCGTGGGCATCGCGGGTGGCGCGGACAAATGCAAGATGGCCGTGGAAACCTTCGGCTTTGACGAATGTCTTGACCACCGCGCCTACGCGGATGCGTCATCCCTGCGCAAAGCGCTGAAGGAAGCCTGCCCCAAGGGCATCGACATCTACTTTGAAAACGTCGGCGGCAAGGTGCTGGAGGCGGTGATGCCGCTGATGAACCAATTCGGACGCATCCCCGTCTGCGGCATGATCAGCTGGTACAACGCCGGTGCTTTGGGCGCCGGGGCCGATGCCCAGATGAGCGCACCGCAGCTGTGGCGACCGATCCTCGTGAATTTCCTAAACGTCACGGGCTTCATCATCTCCAACCATTGGGATCGCTACCCCGCCTTCCTGTCCGAGATTGGCCCAAAGGTCGCCAAAGGCGAAATCAAGGTGGTCGAGGACATCGCGGAGGGACTGGAAAACGCACCGTCCGCGTTCATCGGCCTCTTGGAAGGCAAGAACGTCGGCAAACAGATCGTCAAGGTGATCTGAGCCAAAGGCGGGGCGCTGATCGGAACCAAAATCGATCAGCGCCTTGCAATGCGCCCGCGCGCTGCACAGGTCTGTCTCATCAGCACAAGGAGCGCCTATGAAACCTTTATCGGGCAAGACAGCGCTGGTGACAGGATGTGCCGACCCGCAGGGGATCGGCGCGGCCATCGTGCACCAGTTGGCGGAAGACGGCGCGCGGGTGATCGCCACGGACATGGCGGGGACCCTCGAGGTTGACGGCGAAAACCACCGACGCACCGACCTATTGGAGCAACTGGCGACCCGCATCGTCAATTCCGGCGGCGACAGCCAAGCGCGCACGCTTGACGTAACGAACACGTCCGACATGCAAGATGTCATCAATGATGTCCTGACTGCCCATGATACAATCGATATTCTGGTCAACAACGCAGGATCACTGGCCGGATCCGATGCGTTCCTGTCGACCACCCCACAGCAGTGGACCTCCAGTTTCGAGGTAAACCTGCTTGGCCCGATGATGCTGATCCAGCAGGTCTTGCCCGCGATGATCGCAAACGGGGGCGGGCGTATCATCAACATCGGCTCAACGGCAAGCCTTGGGGCGGAGCCGGGGTTTGGGGCCTATACGGCCATGAAACAGGGCCTTGTCGGATTGACCAAGACAATCGCCGCAGAGTTCGGGCCCGACGGGGTGCGCTGCAACATTGTCTGTCCCGGTTACATATCCACCGGCATGCACACGGCCGCCAACCGCCGGATTGCCGGGGAGCAAGGTCGTTCCATCGAAGCCGTGAAAGCGGACCGCTATGCCGCCGTCGCCCTGCGCGACGCAGGCATGCCGAAAGACGTGGCCCAAGCCGTGGCTTATCTTGCCGGTCCGAACGCGGAGTATGTGACCGGTGTCACCCTGCCCGTCAGCGGTGGTGTCCCCTGCGGCATCTGAACAACAAAGGGGCCCCCCGATGCCAAAGATCCCTATCATTCCGCCCCAGGCCCGCGCCGCAGCGCAGGCCGCGCGCATGTCGCCGGGCATCCTGTCTGGCGATCACCTGTTCCTGACAGGAATGACGGGCGGTGACGCGGATGGCACTATGCCAGAAGACCCCGAAACCCAGATGCGCAGCGCCTTTGCCAAGATCGGCGGCGTTCTGGCAGAGGTCGGCTTGGGCTTTGATGCAATTGTTGAAATGACCACCTATCACGTCGGACTGCGCGACCATTTTGACCTGTTCGACGCAATTCGGCTGGAAACGCTGCCCGATCCTCAACCGGCTTGGACCGCGATCGAGGCCGGTGGTTTGCGCCGCGAAGGGGCTGTGATCGAAATCAGGGCCATCGCCACCACCACACCCTGATCATCCGCCCCTAGCTGTCCGGGGTGTGCTGGTCATAAGACGCCTCAAGCTCTTGGCGCAGGAAGGCACCGAACTCCAACGGCTCGAACCGTGGCGGGTGGGCCGCGTCCACACAGGACGTCCAAGGGGCAATCGTCGTATCGACATGCGGGTCATAGAAAAACGGACAGGAAAAGCGCGCGCGGCCCGAACGGTTGATAACCCTGTGCGGGGTTGACCGCAGCCGCCCGTTCGACCAGCGGTGCAGCATATCGCCTACGTTGACCACAAAGGCACCATCGCGCCGGGGCGCATCGACCCAGTGGCCCGCCGGGGTCTGCACCTGCAATCCCCCCACATCATCCTGCGCCAGAATGGTCAGGCATCCAAAATCCGTATGTGGCGCGGACCCATAGAGGTCATCCGCAGCCTGCGGCGGGCTGGGTGGATAGTACAGCAATCGCAACCATGTGGTTGCAGGCGTGAAAGCCCGCATGACCTTACCCACGGGTCCGTCAACGGACATCACAGCGATCTCCATCAGCGCCGCCCCAAGCCGCGCCATCACATCGTGATAGGCCATCACATCGCGTCGAAACTGCGGCAGGTCGGGCCACTGGTTTGATCCTGCCAGATAAACACCCTTTCGCACGTCTTCTGCGTCGGGCGCATCCTCGCGCATGACCATGAAGCTTTCGGACTGGTTGGGCTTGGTGACCTCGGCAAGGGCGGAATTTACGTCTGTCGATGTGTCGATGGGGATGAAACCGCGGTGATTGGCATCCAGCGCCACCGCCATCTTGGCCGCGCGTGGCAAGGCATGAAACCGCGCTGAGGCATCGAAGACTTTGCTCACAAGCTTCGGGTCTACCCCGTGCCCCGTGACATAGGCAAAGCCGACCCGACCGTAGGCATCGGCAAAGTCCCGCGCAAGTGCGCCCCGCGCCGCCCGGTCATCGCCCAGCGCCGCGCTGACATCAAGAACCGGTATATCTGCAAACTCTCCCACAGTTTCAGGCCGCTTGCAGCTTGCGGGCTTCGACCCGCGCAAGCTCGATCAACCGTTGCATATAGGGTTTGTCGCGTTCGTCACTGCGGATGGCCGCATAAAGGCGGCGGGTGATCCCCTGTTCGGTCAGCGGGCGGGTGACATAGTCGCTGGAATATTTCACCTCGCGCACCACCCAGTCCGGCAATACAGACACACCGCGATTGGATGCCACCAAGAGCAGGATAACCGCCGTCAGCTCCGCTTGCCGCACGGCGGCGGGCTCTACCTTGGCGGGGATCAAAAGCTGGCTGAACACATCCAGCCGCGTGCGCTCCACCGGGTAGGTGATGAGGGTCTCATGGCGAAAGTCTTCTGCGGTGACAAAGGGTTTGGCAGCCAACGGATGATCCTTTGAGGCCACAAAAACCGGCGCGTAATCAAAGAGTTCGATGAACTCCACCCCCGGCAACTCCTCCGGGTCCGAGGACACCACCAGATCGACCTCTTCCTTCATCAGCGCAGGCAGCGCGTCAAAAGCGAGGCCGGGCCGGATGTCCACATCCACATCCGGCCAGTCACGGCGGAAATGCTCCAGCACCGGGAACAGCCATTCGAAACAAGCGTGGCATTCAATGGCAATGTGCATCCGCCCGGACCGCCCGGAGCGCAGGCCGCTGAATTCTTCCTGCATCGCCTCGACCTGTGGCAACACCTGTTCGGCCAGCCGCAAAAGCCGCAGCCCCGCCGCCGACAGTTTCAGCGGCTTTGACCGGCGCACGAAAAGCTCAACGCCCGCCTGATCCTCCAGCCCCTTCACCTGATGCGACAGGGCCGACTGGGTAATGTGCAACTGCTCAGCCGCGCGCGCCAGGCCCCCGGCCTCGTGGATGGCTTTGATCGTGCGCAGGTGGCGAAACTCGATATGCATACGAAACTCATGTTGATGATGAGAGTTATGAATTTGTCTCATATCCATTCCCGTGTCACAACCCCATCGACCCCAGATGGAGCCAAAACATGACCGCGCTGAGTTTCGAAGTCTTTCCCCCGCAATCCATCAACGCCTCGTTCCGGCTTTGGGACACGGTGCAGGCGCTGACACCGCTGGCGCCGCGCTTTTTCTCGGTCACCTATGGCGCGGGCGGATCAACACAAAAGCTGACCCATGATGCAGCGCAAACCCTGCGCAAGACATCCGGCCTTCCGGTGGCGGCGCATCTGACCTGCGTGGGCGCGAGCCGCGCGGAGGTTCTGGACGTCGCGCACAGCTTCAAAGCGGCAGGGATTACCGACATCGTGGCCCTGCGCGGCGATCCGGTGGATGGCAGCCACTTTGCCTCCCACCCCAACGGGTTCGCCAACAGCGTGGAGTTGATCGATGCGCTGGCAGCAAAAGGCCACTTCATGATCCGCGTGGGCGCATATCCTGACAGCCACCCCGATGCCGCCTCTCCGACGCAAAACATCGACTGGCTGAAGGCCAAGATCGATGCAGGCGCGTCCGAGGCGATCACCCAGTTCTTCTTTGAGCCGGAAACCTTCCTGCGGTTCCGTGACGCCTGTGCAGATGCGGGTATCACAGCCCCTATCACTCCCGGCATCCTGCCCGTCAGCAACTGGGCCAGCACGCAAAAGTTCGCAGCCCGTTGCGGCACGGAAATCCCGACAGAGCTGGCACGCGGTTTCGACACGGCTGCGCGCGATGGGCGCGGTGATCTGATGGCCCTCGCGCACGCCACCGAACTGTGCGACACGCTGCGCTGCGAAGGGGTGGAAACCTTGCATTTCTATACACTTAACCGCCCGGACCTCACCCGTGAAATTTGCCATGCGCTGGGTCTGGTTCCTGTGGGTGGCATGCGCAACGTGGCGTAACACTTGGCATCCATTGGCCCCGATCCTAGCGTCTGCCCAGACCACGACCGGAGCCTTTCATGCCGCGCATTGCCCGCACCCCTGCCGACCTTCTGAGCCTTGACGAGTTGAAATCCATGTCCGGGCTGGACTTCATGCGCGGCATCCTGAACGGCGACCTGCCCGGCCCGCCCATCGGCTTTACCATGGGTTACGGTGTGCATGAAGTTGACGAGGGCCGCGTGGTGTTTCGCGGCACGCCTGATTTCAGCGTGACGAACCCGTTGGGCACGGTGCACGGCGGCTGGTACGGCACGCTTCTGGACAGCGCGATGGCCTGTGCGGTGCAGACGCGCGTCCCCGCCGGATCGCTTTATACAACCCTTGAATACAAGGTGAATATCACCCGCCCCATTCCCTTGGGCATGATGGTCGATTGCATCGGCACCATTGATCACGTCGGCCGGTCCACGGGCGTGTCCAAAGGCGAAATTCGCGGGGTCGAGGATGGGAAGCTTTATGCCACGGGATCAACCACCTGCATCATCATGACAGCCCCCTGACCTTCAGGACGCCCGCGTGCCGGGCCATGCCGCGCGCCACCAACTTGGGGTCGGGCTGCGCGCGGCTTCGGACACGGATGGGTGCACCCGTTCCGATGGATCAAGCCCGACCCTGCGCGCCCGCCTTGTGATGAACAGACCGCCGTAGCCGCGCCATGTCCCCATCGAGGGCGCCAGCGCGTCCTGCACAAAACGGTCATGCCAGCCGTCTGGCAACGGCAGGCCGCAGCCCTTTGCTTTGTCCAGCATCCACACCAGCGGGATGTTGGACAGGGGGCGTGCATCCTCGAACCCGCCCAGCTGTCCGCCGACATCCCCGTGGGTGCCGCGAAACCACATCTGTTCCAGATGGCCTTTCCAATCGCCATGGCTGTCCCACATCACCGGGCCATAAGCCACGCGCGTCTCGTTGCGGGCCAGCGCGTGATAGCCGTGTTTCACGGACGCACCGAGGTGGTGGTTGTGAAAAGCATGGCGCGGGGCGCTGATGCGCCAAAGGATCGGCGCATTGATGCCCAGCGATTTCACCGTGTCCCAGACGCCGATCATCTCGATCGGGACGTCATCATGGCAATGGGCCTTGGCAAAGATGCGCGCGGCCTCGCTGTCGGGCGTGCATTCATAGTGGCGATAGATGTCGCGGATGTTGCGTTCGGTCGCATGATCGGCGCGCAGCAGGCCCACAAGATCGATGATCCCCGCCAGAGACCGCACCGCATAGGCCCCGCGCGAATAGCCCATCAGGAACACCCGGTCTCCGGGTTTATAGCGCGAGGCAAGGTAGCCATAGGCCCTGCGGATCTGGCGGTTTATGCCGCGCCCCATGATCACGTCTCCGGCGCGGCGCCAGTGCGACCATTGCAGGCCGGGTTCATAGTAGACTGACACGTCGCTGCGCGACTCGCTCAGCAGCTTGTAGGTCAGGCCCGCGTTGGTCTCGCATCCCGGCGACAGCGACGACATGGTACCGTCAAGGATGATCACATGGGTGGTATGCCCCCGCACCACAGGGGCGACAACGGGTGCGCCCCGGCCAAACCGGTCGCGCAACCATCGTGCAATCCTGTTATTCAGCCGCGATGCGGTCATCCCTGAGCAAATCCCAAACTTTCATCGGCGTGAACGGCATGTCCGCCTGTCGCACGCCCCGATCCCACAGCGCATCCTGCACCGCATTGGCCACGGCCGCCAGCGCACCCACGGTGCCTGCCTCGCCACAGCCTTTCATGCCCATGATGTTGGCGGTGGATGGCACGGGTTCCGAAGTAAACCCAATATTGGGAACGTCGTCCGCGCGGGGCAAGGCATAATCCATGAACGTTGCCGTGAGCAGTTGGCCGTCCTCGTCGAAGACCACGTGTTCCGTGATCGCCTGCCCAATGCCCTGAACCACCCCGCCATGAACCTGGCCCTCGGCCAGCATCGGGTTGATAAGATTGCCGAAATCATCCACCACGGTATAGCGGTCAACGGTCACGACACCGGTGTCCGGGTCGATCAACACCTCTGCAACGTGAGCTCCGTTGGGAAAGCTGCGCGCTGGCAGCGTGGCACGGGATTCGTGCACCAGAAGATCGCCGCGTTCGACCTCGCGGGCCAGAGCGGCCACTTCCATCACTGTTGGTGTCAGGTTCGAACCGTCAGCGCGGAACCGCTCGTCGTCAAAGGTGATTTCCTCCGCGGGCACGCCCATTTCGCCCGCAAGGAACTCTTTGAAAGCGGTCATCATCACGTCGACCGTGGCCAGTGTCGCGTTGTTCTGCGTGGTGACGGACCGGGACCCGCCCGTGCCGCCGCCCTTGGCAATCAGGTCGCTGTCGCCCTGAATGACGTGGATCATATCGGCTGGAATACCCGTCTGGTCCGACAGGAACTTGGCATAGACGGTTTCATGGCCCTGCCCGTTGCTTTGAGTGCCCACGTAGATCGACACGGTTCCATCCTCGTTGAAGGTGACCTTGGCCCCTTCCGAAGGATCGCCCAGAATGCTTTCGATATAGTAACACAGGCCTTGCCCCCGCAGCAGGCCGCGTTCCGCATCCGCCGCCTTGCGCGCGTCAAAACCGCTCGCGTCGGCCTCTGCGGCGGCGCGGCTCAGCACCTTGTCGAAGTCGCCCACGTCATAGGTTTCACCGGTTGCGGCCTTGTAGGGGAATTGCGCAGGCTTGATGAAGTTGGCGCGCCGCAGATCCCACGGGTCCACACCCAGCTCGCGCGCGGCGCGGTCCATCACACGCTCAAGCACATAGATCGCCTCGGGGCGGCCCGCGCCCCGGTAGGCATCCACCTGAACCGTGTTGGTATAATACCCTTCGACCTGCAACCACGTGGTCTGCACGTCATAAACGCCCATCAACACCCGGCTGAATAGCGTGGTCTGAATGGGCTGGCCAAACTGGCTGTTGTAGGCGCCAAGGTTGCACCGCGTGCGCACCCGGTAGGCAGTGATCTTGTTGTTCTCGTCAAAGGCAAGTTCGGCCAGCGATGTCAGATCGCGCCCGCCATTGTCGCTCAGCATGGCTTCGGTGCGTTCGGACATCCAGCGGCACGGGCGGCCCAGCGTGCGCGCCGCGTGCGCCACGACAAAGTTCTCGGGATATCCCATCGCCTTCATGCCAAAGCCGCCGCCCACGTCCGGGTTGGTCACACGTATCTGGCTTTCCTCAAGGTGCAGCGCTTCCATCAACTGGTCCTTGGGCACCCAAACGCCCTGCCCGTTGATCGCCACGTGCAGCTTGTCGCCTTCCATCTCGGCATAACAGCCGCGCGGCTCCATCGCATTGACGATGACCCGGTTGTCGCCAACCTCCAGGGAAACCGTGCGCGCCGCCGCCTTGAATGCCGTTTCGGTCGCGGCTTCGTCGCCCATGCCCCAGTCAAAGGCCATGTTGTCGGGGGCGGCCTCGTGAATGGTTTCGCCGCCCGGCGCAAGGTCCATCTTGGCGGGCAGGTCGTCGTAATCGAGCATGATCAGTTCGGCCGCATCACGCGCCTGCGCCAGCGTGTCGGCAAAGATCATCGCTACGGGTTCGCCTACGTAATTCAACTTGCCCGAAGCCAGAAGCGGGCGCGTGGGGGCGGCCCCCTTGGTGCCATCGCGATTGTCCACCACCGCACCGCGCATGGATGTGTTCACGCCTGCGGCTTCCAGATCGTCATGGGTCAGGAGCAATTGCACGCCTTCGGCCGCGCGGGCATCATCCACATCCAGTTGCGTGATCCGCGCATGGGCCACAGGCGAACGAAAGACAAATCCATGCAACGCGTCCCTGGGCGCGATGTCATCAACATAGCGCCCTTCGCCGGTCAAAAACCGAACATCTTCAACACGTTTGACCGATTGGCTCTTGCCGAACTTGTCCATGCGGATCCCCTTTGACAAATGTCAGTGCATGGGGCGGACATTAGCGGGCGCGGCGTGGTTGTCCAGCCATTGAACTGACGCAGGCTGCGGTTGGCACAGCTTTGTATTGAAAACGGCGGGGCGGGCCGTAAGGTGCTTGCAATTGCCATTGCGAAAAACGGCGCCGGAACGATGAAAACCGCACATGTATTGGATAACGGTCGCCTGACCGCCCCACAGAAACAGCAGTATTGGGATGATGGTTTCCTGTTCCCCGTCGACGCGCTGACCGGGGCCGCGGCAGCAACCTACCGTACCGAATTCGAGGCCATCGAGGACACATGGCGCGACAATGGCCTGCCTTTGCCGTTGAACACCTACAAACGCATCAACGCCCACCTCGTTATGCCCATGGTCAGCAAAATTGCCCGCGACCCGCGCATTCTGGACGTGGTCGAAGGTGTGCTTGGCCCCGATATCATGGTGTTTTCCGGCGAATTCTTCATCAAGGAACCGCGCACGACCCACGTGGTCTCCATGCATCAGGACCTGACCTATTGGGGGCTGGGGGCGATTGACGGGCTGGTCACCGTCTGGGTGCCGCTGTCCCCCGCCACCCGCGCATCGGGCTGCATGGATTTCGTTGCGGGCAGCCACAAGAACGCGATTCTGCCCCACGAGGACACCTTTGACGCCAACAACCTGCTCAGCCGGGGTCAGGAGGTGCGCGTGGACGTGTCCGACGCCGACAAGACGGCGATCGAACTGCAACCCGGACAGATCAGCCTGCATCACGGGCTGACCATCCACGGATCGGGGCCGAATACGTCTGAGGATCGCCGCATTGCCTGTGTCATCCGCTACATGCGCCCCGATGTGGCGCAACAGGTGGGCGACAAGGATTACGCCATGCTGGTGCGCGGGCAGGACACCCACGGCAACTTCATTCACGTGCCAGCGCCAAAGGCAGACTTTGATCCCGCAGCGCTCGCGCTTTATGATGAGGTGCGCGCGGCCCAATCGCAGGTCATGATGAAAGGCGCCAAAGGCAAGAACGAGATGTATGCATGATGGATCAGGTCAAATTCACCCAGATGAAGGACGGCACACAGGAAGACTATGAATTCCTGACCGAACACGAGGTTGAACACACCAAAGGCACCGCCAACCGGCTGCTCAAGGCGCTGGTGGAGCTTGACGAGGGGCTGTCGGGCTATCAGATCACGCGGCTGGGCCATTCACTGCAATCGGCCACCCGCGCATGGCGGGACGGGGCAGACACCGACTGGGTTGTTTCGGCGCTTTTGCATGACATCGGTGACATTTATGCGCCCTATAACCACGATGAATACGCCGCGACCATCCTGCGGCCCTTCGTGCGCGAACAATGCACGTGGTGCGTCCACACCCATGGCGATTTCCAGATGATCTATTACGGGCATCACGTGGGCGCCAACCCGCACAAACGCGACCGGTTCGCGGGCCACCCCTATTTCGACGACTGCGCGCAGTTCTGCGAACGCTGGGATCAAAGCAGCTTTGATCCCGACTATGACACCCTGCCGATCGAATTCTTCGCCCCCATGGTGCACGAGGTCTTTGCCCGAAAACCCTATGACCCGGACGTGATCCGCGAAGGACAACGCGAACCGTTGGTGGGCACTCCGCGGGTCTGAACCCGCGCGCAAGGAGCTTCAGATGGCAGACATGTTTGTTGTCCTGTTCGAGGAAAACCCGGACGCCGATCCGGCCATCCGCACCGAAGTGTTTCCCGCCCATCTCGCATTTCTGGAACAGAACGCGGCACGGATCAGGGACGCGGGCACTCTTTTTCACCACGATCAAAGCCGCTACGGCGGCATGTGGATCGTGACCGCCGCCTCCCATTCACAGGTTGTCGATCTGATCCACAGCGATCCGTTCTGGCCCACAGGCTTGCGGCTGCACTTTCAGGTGCTGGAATGGCGCAAAGTGTTCGAGGACGGATTGCCTTTGTAAGAGGTGACAAACGCCCCTGACACGGCACACCCATGCCAACAGGCAACGGCCATCGCAATCGCGGCGGCGACACCCCCTTTTCCTTTGCCCCGCATCCCGCTATCTGACGCTCCACGCACCAGCCCAATCAACAAGGGACGCCCGTTATGGCTCTGACAGACAAATTCGACCCCGCTATGACCGAAAGCCGCCTTTACGCGGCATGGGAAAAGGCCGGGTGCTTCGTCGCCGGGGCCAATGCGAAACCGGGTGCCTCCAGCTATTGCGTGATGATCCCCCCGCCCAACGTCACGGGCGTGCTGCACATGGGCCATGCCTTCAACAACACGTTGCAGGACATCATGGTGCGGTGGCACCGGATGCGCGGCTTTGACACGCTGTGGCAGCCGGGCACGGACCACGCGGGCATCGCCACGCAGATGGTGGTGGAACGCCGCCTTGCCGAAACCCAACAGCCCAGCCGCACCGAGATGGGGCGCGACGCATTCCTTGAGAAAGTGTGGGAGTGGAAGGCCGAAAGCGGCGGCACGATCATCAATCAGCTCAAGCGTCTGGGGGCCTCCTGCGACTGGTCGCGCGAGGCGTTCACCATGTCCGGCGCCCCCAATGCGCCCGATGGTGAAGAGGGCAATTTCCACGATGCGGTCATCAAGGTCTTTGTCGAGATGTACAACAAGGGCCTGATCTATCGCGGCAAGCGGCTGGTCAACTGGGACCCGCACTTTGAGACGGCGATTTCCGATCTGGAGGTCGAGAACATCGAAACGCCCGGCCACATGTGGCACTTCAAGTACCCGCTGGCGGGCGGCGAGACCTACACTTACGTCGAGAAGGACGCGGACGGGAACGTGACCCTGACCGAGGAACGCGACTATATCGCGATTGCCACGACACGTCCCGAAACGATGCTGGGCGACGGCGCGGTTGCTGTTCACCCATCCGATGAGCGTTACGCGCCAATTGTCGGAAAACTCTGTGAAATCCCCGTAGGACCAAAAGAGCATCGCCGCCTGATCCCGATCATGACCGACGAATACCCCGACCCCGAATTCGGCTCGGGTGCGGTGAAGATCACGGGCGCCCATGACTTCAACGACTATCAGGTCGCAAAGCGCGGCGGCATCCCGATGTACAACCTGATGGACACCCGCGCGGCCATGCGCGCGGACGGCAAACCCTATGTCGAAGAGGCCGCCGTAGCCCAAGCCATCGCCAATGGCGCGCAGGAGTTCGACGAGGTGATGATCGCCGCGATGAACCTCGTGCCCGAAGAATACCGCGGCCTTGACCGGTTCGAGGCCCGCAAGGCCGTGGTGGCCGACATCACCGCCGAAGGTCTGGCCGTGATGGAGAGCTTCACCACCACGGATGACGACGGCAACGAGGTGACAGACACCCGCCCGATGGTCGAGAACAAGCCGATCATGCAGCCCTTTGGCGACCGCTCAAAAGTAGTCATCGAACCCCTGCTGACCGACCAATGGTTCGTGGACACCGACAAGATCGTTGGTCCGGCGCTGGATGCTGTGCGCAATGGTGATGTGACAATCGTTCCCGAAAGCGGTGAAAAGGTCTATTTCCACTGGCTCGAAAACATCGAGCCATGGTGCATCTCGCGCCAGCTGTGGTGGGGGCACCAGATCCCGGTTTGGTATGGCTTTGACCTTGCGTCGCATGGGTTCAAGGATGACGAGGGCGACGGCGCTTTGGACATGGTTGAACTGGGGCGTCTTCTGGCGTCGCAAGTGCTGCGCGACGGGGCGCATCACCATCATGCGGCCGCACGGTTCGACGACGTGACCGCCCAGTTCGATGATGTGCTCCGGCGCCTGCCGACGCCTGTCAACGCGGCGCAGGTGATCGAAGTCGCGGACAAGGACGAAGCGGAAACCGTACTTGCCAAAAGCCTTGCCGACTATGCAATCGACCAGAACCCGACCAATCTGGTGTATCCCGTGTGGCGCGACCCCGACGTGCTCGACACGTGGTTCTCCTCCGGCCTCTGGCCCATCGGCACGCTGGGCTGGCCCGAGGACACGGATGCGCTCAAACGTTATTTCCCCACCTCCGACCTCATCACCGGGCAGGACATCCTGTTCTTTTGGGTCGCGCGCATGATGATGATGCAACTGGCCGTCATGGACGAAGTGCCGTTCAAGAACGTCTACCTGCACGGCCTTGTCCGCGACGCCAAGGGCAAGAAGATGTCGAAATCCGTGGGCAACGTGATCGACCCGCTGGACCTGATCGACGAATACGGCGCCGACGCGCTGCGCTTTGCGTCGGCCGCGATGGCGTCGCTCGGCGGCACGCTCAAACTCGACACCCAGCGCATCGCGGGTTACCGCAACTTTGGCACCAAGCTGTGGAACGCCTGCCGCTTTGCTGAACGCAACGCGGCCTACGCCGGCGGCACACCCGGTGACGTGCCAACCGCCACCGCCGCGCTGAACAAGTGGATCATCGGCGAGACCGCCAAGGTGCTGGCCGAGGTTGACGCCGCACTCGCCGCCTACCGCTTCAACGATGCGGCAGCGGCGCTATATGGCTTTGTCTGGGGCAAGGTCTGCGACTGGTATCTGGAACTGACCAAGCCCGTGTTCCAAGGCGATGATGCCGCGTTGCAGGCCGAAACCCGCGCCACGCTGGCGTGGACGCTCGATCAATGCCTGATCCTGCTGCATCCCATCATGCCCTTCATCACCGAAGAGCTTTGGGGCAACCTCACGCCCCGCGACAATATGCTGGTACACGCCGATTGGCCCACCTATGACACCGATCTGGTGGATGCGGACGCGGATGGCGAGGTGAACTGGGTCATCGACCTGATTGACGCCGCGCGCTCTGCCCGCGCGCAGATGCACGTGCCTGCGGGGGCCTATGTGCCCATGGTCGTGGTCGGCATGACCGATCAGGCGCGCGCGGCCTATGCGGCCAACCAGGCGATGATCGAACGCATCGCGCGGCTTGAAAGCCTGACCGAGGTCGCGAGCTTCCCCAAAGGCACGGCGTCGCTGTCTGTGGCGGGCGGGGCTTACGGCCTGCCCCTCGAAGGGGTGATCGACGTGGCCGAGGAAAAGGCGCGGTTGGAGAAAACCCTGGGCAAGCTCGCCAAGGAATTGGGGGGCCTGCGCGGACGTCTCAACAACCCCAAGTTCGCGGAAAGCGCGCCCGAAGAGGTGGTGGCCGAGACCCGCGAGAACCTCGCGCTGCGCGAGGCGGAAGAGGCCAAGCTGAAAGACGCGCTCGCGCGGCTGTCGGAACTGGGCTAAGCCCCAACCGGACCTCGTGCACAAAGGGCATCGCCCGGCCTGTCAGCCGGGCGCAACACTCTGGCCAGCGTGTCGCAAAGATGGCTGGCCTTGGTTCATGCCCCTCCGGTCCCGCCGCTTCAATCAAAAACCGCCGTTCGTTTTTGCATCGCTGCGGCAACCACTTCCATCTGGTGCGGTTTGCCGATCAGCTTGGCCTGCTCAACGCTTTCGGCCATCAGCACCTGCGCGTCATGCGCCCCGTAGCTTTGCGTGATCAAAGCCTTGGCAGTGCGCATGGCCGAGGGGGATTTACCGGCGATTTCGCCCGCCAATGCCATGGCCGCCGCCAGCGGATCATCCGCCAGCTCGGTCACCAGTCCCCACGCAAGCGCTTGATCCGCATCCACCGGCGTCGCCGTATATGTCAGCCGCCGCGCCACGTCTTCGCGCACAAGGCGGGGCAATAGAACCATGCCACCCATGTCCGGCACGATGCCCCATTTCATCTCCATCACCGCCATTTGCAGGTCCGGGCCCGCGATGCGGATGTCCGCGCCCAGCGCCAACTGGCAGCCCGCGCCAAAGACCGCCCCGTGCAAGGCCGCAATCACCGGCACCGGCACGCGGGTCCAGACCATCGCCACCTCTTGCCACTGGTTCGTGGTGCCATAACCATGGGTGCGTGGCACCAGCCGCCCCTCGGGGTCGGACCCGACAGAGCCTGCAAGCCCCTGAATGTCGATGCCCGCACAAAACGCGCGCCCCTCGCCCGAAATCACGACCGCACGCGCGTCCGAGGCCGCAACCTCCTGCCCCGCAGCGATCACCGCATCGATCATGTCCTGATCCACGGCATTCATCTTCTCGGCGCGGGTCAGGCGCACATGAGCGATGTGGTTTTCATACGTAATGGTGACGCGTGGCATGGGCTGGCTCCTTGTTTGTGGCCAACCCACCCGATTTGCGCGGCCAAGGCCAGCGAAACGTCAGGGCACCACGCGCTCAACGGCGCGCATCATGCCCAGCGATTTGTCATAGACCAGCGTCAGGATGCGCCGCCCTCCGGTTTTGGCGGCGACGCCCGGCAGGGCGCGCACGGTTCCTGCGGCGATCGAGGCGGCGATAAAGCCACGGCGTGTCAACTTGGCCATGGAACCCTCCAGTTGCGAACGATTCTCATTTAAGCATCAATTCGCACTTTCCAAGGGGCAAAGCCCTGATTAACCATGAGCGCATGACACATGCCCGCCTGACACCGCTTGCCGCCGCGCTGCCCTCCACCGTGCCTTTTGTCGGCCCGGAAACACAGGAACGCGCGCGCGGGGCCGCCTTTGATGCACGCCTTGGCGCCAATGAGAGCGTCTTTGGTCCTTCGCCCCGCGCCATTCAGGCGATGGCGGACACCGGCCACTGGATGTACGGCGATCCCGAAAGCTTTGATTTGCGCAGCGCACTGGCCGCTCATTACGGCACCACCATTGATCATGTAATGGTGGGCGAAGGTATCGACGGGCTTCTGGGCTATCTCGTGCGGCTTTGCGTAGGGCCCGGCGATGCGGTGGTGACATCGGATGGGGCCTATCCGACCTTCAACTACCATGTGGCTGGGTTTGGCGGCACCTTGCACAGGGTCCCCTACCGCGACGATCACGAGGATTTGGCCACCCTTTTCGCTGCTGCGGCGGCGGTCGATGCCAAGCTTGTGTACCTCGCCAATCCTGACAACCCCATGGGCAGTTGGTACAGCGGTGCGGAGATCGCCAAAGCGCTGGATGCTCTGCCCCAAGGCACTCTTCTGGTGCTGGACGAGGCATACGTCGAATGTGCGCCGCACGGCACCTCGCCTGACCTGCCATTCGACGATCCGCGCCTTGTCCGGATGCGCACCTTTTCCAAGGTGTACGGGCTGGCGGGCGCGCGCGTCGGCTATGCGCTGGGGCATCCCGACCTGATCACCGCCTTCAACAAGGTACGCAACCATTTCGGCATGTGCAGAGCGTCGCAAGCCGGGGCCTTGGCCGCCCTTCAGGACACTGATCACCTTGACTGGGTGCAGGCGCAGATTACCACCGCGCGCAACCGCATCGCGGACATCGCCCGCGCCAACGGACTGACCCCCCTGCCCTCGGCCACCAACTTCGTGGCCATCGATTGCGGTGGCGATGGCGCTTTTGCCAAATCTGTGCTGGACGGGCTGATCGCGCGCGGCATTTTCGTGCGTATGCCCTTCGCCGCGCCGCAAAACCGCTGTATCCGGATCAGCTGTGGCACTGGCGAAAACCTCGATGCCTTTGCCGCTGCCTTGCCCGGTGCGTTGAAGGACGCGCGCGCAGGCTGAAAGGGCTGACAAGCCGATCCCACGCACTATAATTTCCGCCATGGACGACCATCAGATCAAATCGGCCCCCAATTACACCAACGCCTGCATCGTCATGTTCGGCGTGAACCTTGCGTGGGTGTTCCTCGTGCTTTGGGCGGTCTGGGGCTTGGTGGCCGTGGCGCTTCTGGGGTGGTCGCTGAACCGGTGGATGACATGGCTGGCCGCACGGCGCGCGCGCAGCCTCGCGCCGATCAGCCCGCGGCGATAACCGCCGCCGCAGCGTCCAGCGCACCGGAACCATGCGGGATATCCAGCGCCGCCAGACCCGTCTGGATGCCGCCTAGCATCCCCATCACCATATGCCCGTTCACATGCCCCATGTGACCCAGCCGGAAAAACCCGTGCCACGCCGGATCGCCCGGTTCGGCCATGCCCAGCCCGATCCCGAGGGTCAGGCCAAGGTTCTGTTCGGTCCAGTCGCGCAAGGCTGTGGCATTGGGGCTGTCGAGGCCCAGCGATGTCACCGCGTGGCTGCGGTGCGCGGGATCGGCGATGTTGAGCCGCATTGCGCCCTCCGCGCCCCAAGTCTCGGCCGCGGCCCAGACCGCGCGGGCCAGCAGTTCATGCCGGGCCCAGACGTTTTCCATGCCTTCGGCGTGGATCATATCGAGGGCCGTGCGCAGCCCGTAAAGATGATGCGTGGGCGCGGTGCCGTTCCAATATTCGAAGAAGAAATCGGGATTGGCGCGCGGGGCCCAATCCCAATAGACGCTGACCCGGTCCATCCGCGCCCGCACCTCTGCCGCCTTGTCGTTGAAAAAGACGAAACACATGCCCGGCGGCACCATCAGCCCCTTTTGGCTGCCGGTGATCATCACGTCGACGCCCCAGGCGTCCATTTCGAACACGTCACAGCCCAGCGACGCGATGCAATCGGCCATCAACAGCGCCGGGTGATCCACCGCATCCAGAACGCCGCGCAACGCCTTGATATCATTGCGTACGGACGAAGATGTATCCACGTGCACCGCCAGAACTGCCTTTATCTTGCGTTCGGTGTCAGCGCGCAGGGCATCGGCGATGCGGTCCATGTCCATGGGGCTGTTCTTGCCGAAATCGATCACGTCCACGTCGGCCCCGATGCCCCGCGCCATCTCGCCCCAGCCGATGCCGAAGCGGCCCGTGGCGGGGACCAGAACCCTGTCACCGGGGGCCACCACGTTGCTGAGCGAGGCCTCCCACGCCGCGTGGCCATTGCCGATGTACATCGCCACGTGGTGCTGTGTGCGCGCGACGCGGCGCAGGTCGGGTACGATGCCTTCGACCATGTCGATCAGGGCACCGGCATAGATGTTGGGCGCGGCCCGGTGCATGGCCTGCAACACCGCATCGGGCATCACCGAGGGACCGGGAATGGCAAGGTAGTCGCGGCCATGTGCGGCAACCGGGCGCTGGGTCATGGATCGTTCCTTTGGGCTGGTTTGGATGGCAACCTAACCGCGTGCGGCGCGGCGTCAATCGCGCGCGACGCTTGCGTGGCCGATTACAGCACAGTAAACCGAATCCAACCCAAACCACGAGGCGCGGCAAACCAGCCGCGAGCACAGGCAATCGTGACGTCTTCCCCACCTCCGCCCCCCGCTGACGCCGCCCCCGAAAAGGGGCGCGAGGACTATGCGTCGCGGCACCTGATTGGCTGGCTGTGGCGGGTGTACCTGCGCAAGCACACGCCGCTGCTGATGGTTGCGGTCTTCTTCATGATCCTCGAAGGATCGATGCTGGGCGCGCTCAGCTACATGATGCAGCCGATGTTCGACGACGTCTTCGTGGCCGGAAACCGCAACATGCTGATCTGGGTGGGTGTTCTGCTGGTGGGCATTTTCGTGGTGCGCGCCTTTTCGTCGGTGGCGCAAAAGGTGATCCTGACCAACATCGCCCAGCGCACCGCAGCCGAACTGCGCATCGATCTGCTGGCGCACATGATGAAGCTTGACGGCGCTTTTCACCAGGCGCATCCGCCGGGGTTCCTGATCCAGCGGGTGCAATCGGACGTGAACGCCGTGGGAGACGTGTGGAAGGCGATCATCACCGGCGCGGGGCGTGATTTCATCGGTCTTTTCGTGCTGATCGGCGTGGCCATCAGCGTTGATCCGATGTGGGCGCTTCTGGCCTGTGTGGGCACGCCCCTTCTGGTGCTGCCTGCGGCGATGGCGCAACGCTATGTGCGCCGTCAGGCCCGGCAGGCACGCGATCTGGGCGCGCATCTGTCCACCCGTCTGGACGAAGTGTTCCACGGCATCGTGCAGATCAAGCTGAACGCGCTTGAGCAATACCAGTCACGCCAATACCAGAACCTGACGCGCCAATTCGTGCGCACCGAGGTCCGCGCGGCTTTCGGCGGCTCGGCCATCCCGGCGATGATCGACATCATGTCTGGCATCGGGTTCATGGCCGTGATCCTGTATGGCGGGGCCGAGATCATCGCGGGCGAAAAGACCATCGGCCAGTTCATGACCTTTTTCACCGCCATGGGCTTTGCCTTTGACCCGCTGCGCCGGTTGGGCGCGATTTCGGGGCTGTGGCAGGTGGCTGCAGCCGCCATCGAACGCATCAAGGAATTGCTGGACGCACCTGTGCGCCTCGCCTCGGCGGCCAAACCCGAACCCGCCCCCACCGGCACACCTGAAATCGTTCTGGACGGTGTGACGCTGGCTTATGGCGACACCACCGTGCTGCATGATCTGAGCGTGACCGCCGCACCGGGCAAGACCACGGCGCTGGTTGGGGCCTCGGGCGCAGGCAAATCGACCATCTTCAACCTGCTGACCCGTCTGGTCGATCCGCAGCAGGGCAAGGTACGCATCGGCGGGGTCGCTGCCACGGACATGGCGCTCGATGATCTGCGCAGCCTGTTTTCAGTGGTCACGCAGGAGGCACTGCTGTTCGACGAAACCCTGCGCGAGAATATCCTGCTGGGCCGTACGGATGTGTCCGATGCGCGGCTCAAGACGGTGCTGGATGCCGCGCATGTGTCGGATTTCCTCGACAAGTTGCCTGCGGGCCTTGATACGCCCGTGGGGCCGCGCGGGTCGGCCCTGTCAGGCGGGCAACGCCAGCGTGTGGTGATCGCCAGGGCGCTGTTGCGCGACACGCCCATCCTTCTGCTGGACGAGGCGACCTCGGCTCTGGATGCGCAATCGGAACACGTGGTGCAAGAGGCGCTGGACCGGTTGGCGGCAGGGCGCACGACCATCGTGATCGCCCACCGTCTTTCCACCATCCGTGGCGCGGACAAGATCGTGGTGATGGACCGGGGCCGCGTGATGGACGAAGGCACCCACGAAAACCTTCTGGACCGTGGCGGCATCTATGCCGATCTCTACCGGCTGCAGTTTCAGGACGGCAAGGCGGTGGTTGACGTGTCAGGCGCGCAAGCGCTTGAGCGGACCTTTGATGCAGCACCCAGCGGACGGCCGGGACTTCTGGCGCGTGTGCGCGCACGGTTGTTCAAGTAGGGTGCGGCCCTAGCGTCGGTACGCGGCGGCCAACCTGTCCACATCCACACCCATGAAATACCGCGCCAGCGTCCACAGATTGCGCCCGCCACGGCGCAGCCAACCTTGCGCCCGATACTTTGACGCGCTGGTTTGCGCCACAGCATCCAGCGGGGTCAGCCGCCCGCGCAGGGCGCGCGCCATGGCCACATCCTCCATCAAAGGCTGATCGGGATATCCGCCCACCGCGTCATAAAGGCTGCGCGGCACCAGCAACCCCTGATCGCCATAAGGCAGGCCCATGCGGCTGCGCATGTTGGCCCAGCCCGCCACCAGCCGCCCGCCCGCGTCAAAGCGCAGGCGGAACCACCCCGCGCGGCCCGGCCCGGCGTTGAGGTGGTGCGCCACGGCATTGGTCCAACCGGGCTGCAATTCCGTATCGGCATGGATCACCAGCAACCAATCGCCCCGCGCCGCTTCACAACCGCGCCGCAACTGCCCGCCGCGCGACGCGGGGCCGGTCACGATCTCGGCCCCCCACGCGCGGGCGATGGCCACGGTTTCATCACCCGATCCGCCGTCACTGACGATCAACTCGCGGATCAGCCCGGCCTCCAGCCCTTCCATCAGAGCGCCAAGGCACCCAGACAGGCCAGCCCCGGCATTCAGCGTTGGAATCACGATGGAAATCGGCGCGCGCACGAAGGCCCCCCTTTTGAAACGTCCCGCCCCTGCTATATGACAGATGATGCGCCAAGGGGAGCCCCGCACCATGACCAACCGCACGATCCTGCGCCTGAGTGGCGCCGACACCCACGAATTCCTGCAAGGACTGGTCACCAACGATGTGGCCAAGCTGGATCAGGGGATGGTCTATGCCGCCCTGCTGACGCCACAGGGCAAGTATATGGCCGATTTCTTTCTGGTCGCGGACGGCGATGCGGTTCTGCTGGATGCGGATGCTGGCCAAGCGGCGATGCTTGTGCAGCGACTGGGCATGTACAAGCTGCGCGCGGATGTGCAGATCAAAGAGGCCGGATTGCATCTGCACCGGGGCACCGGCGCAGCACCCGACGATGGTTTCGCCGATCCGCGTCATACCGCGCTTGGCTGGCGGGCCTACCGCGATACGCCGCAGCAGGAGGATGCCACCGATTGGACCGCCCTGCGCGTGGACCACATGGTGCCCGAAGCAGGTGCTGAGCTGACATCTGACAGCTTTATCCTAGAGATGGGGTTTGAGCGGTTGAATGGCGTGGATTTCCGAAAGGGGTGCTACGTGGGGCAGGAAGTCACCGCGCGGATGAAACACAAGACCGAGTTGCGCAAGGGGCTGGCGCGGGTTCGCATCGACGGGACTGTCGAACCGGGGGCAGAGATCACAGCGAACGGCAAGGTCGCAGGCACCTTGCACAGCCGCGCGGGCGACACCGGGCTGGCCTATCTGCGCTTTGACAGGGTGACGGACGAGATGACCGCAGGTGAAGCGACGGTGCAGCGCATCGACTAAGGCGCCACCATTTGAATTTTCCAAGCACGGACTCAAGGCGAAGCCGCCGTGCATCGCCAGACCGCCCCCCGGGGCTGGTGATCGGGTGACGTTGGCGCAAAGCTCTGAGGAAAGATGTTCTTGCTACCATAAAGTGCGCCGCGGCTTTGAATGGTCGCCATTCCGCGGTCTGGCGATGCACGGCTATCGCGGTCAGATCAGACCGCCCTACCCCTGCGCCGCGCGCCACCACGCGTCGATCTCGTCGCGGCTGACGCGGCCCTTGGGGCCAATGGCGACCAGTTGCGTGGCCGTGATACTCTGCGCGGGTTTCAGGCTTTGTTGGCGGCCCACGCAATGCACTTCGAACCCTCGGCCCTCGGGGGCCATGACAAAGCCCTTGATGCGCATCAGGCCCTTGGGGCGTTTGTCCAATCGGGCGATGAGGGCGGCACGGTCCAGCACATCGTCGCCTTGAAACTGCCAGGCCACGTAGTCGGGATGCACCTGCCCCGCGCTGCGCGGTCCTTCGGCCAAAGGCGCCCCAAGGATCAGCGGGGCGACCGCCCCTGTCTGCGCCAGATCAATCACCGGAACATCGCGCGGGCCAAGGGCCTCGGGCACCGCCCCTTTTGAGATCAGCAGCGCATCGGCCACATCCACCTGACCCCGCACCTGCGCGCCGATCTGCGGATCGCGCGACAGGGTGTCATAGGCCAGCGCATCCACCACCACCGCGATCCCGCCATAGCTGAGGTCGGGTTCAGCCATCGCCACCTGTGCGATGCGCGCAGGATCGGCCACGCCGCTTGCCTCGATCACCAGGTGTTCGGGCCGTGGATCGCGGTCCAGCACGTCGCCAATGGCCATGAACAGATCGTTGCCCATGGTGCAGCATACACAGCCGTTCGACAGCTCCACCATGTCGTCACTGGCTTTGGCAATCAGGGTTGCATCGATGTTGATCGCCCCGAAATCGTTGACCATGACCAGAACCTTCTGGCCATGGTCCTCTGCCAGCAGCCGATTGATCAGGGTCGTCTTGCCCGCGCCCAGATACCCGCCGATGACGGTCAGCGGCAGGCGGCTCACAACAGGTGCACCCGGCCGCCCATGACCGTGCCCAGAACAGGCACGTCCTTCAGCGCCAGCGGATCGACCGCAGTCGGGTCCTGCCCCAGAACTGCGAAATCCGCGCGCTTGCCAGGGCTGATCGACCCAATCTCGGTATCCAGTTTCAGCGTATAGGCCGCGCCCATGGTGATCGCACGCAGCGCCTCGGCCACGGAGATCCGCTCCCCTTCACCCAATGTCGCATCAGTCATGGTCCGCCGGTTCACCGCGCACCACGCGGTGAAAAGTGGGCCAAGCGGCGTCACCGGTGCGTCCGAATGCAACGCCACATGCACGCCCGTATCCAGCGCCGTGCGCGCGGCGTTCATCCGTTCGGCCCGGTCACGGCCCAGCGTAAGTTCCGCGTGCTGGTCCCCGAAGTACCAGATATGATTGGAAAATATGTTGCAGCAGACCCCCAGCTCGACAGCCCGTTCGAACAAACCCCGATCCATCATCTGGCAGTGTTGCAACACGTGGCGATGCCCCTGACCCGGATGCGCGCGCAAGGCGGCCTCGATCGCGTCCAGTGACACGGCGGCAGATTCGTCTCCATTGACATGGATGTGCATCTGAATGCCCCGCGCCTGCATTTCCATCACCAGTGCGTGGATCTGTTCAGGCGCGGTGTTCCAGATGCCATTGGGCTGTCCACCGACGTAGCCCGGCCAGCGCACCCGCGCGGTCCAGCCCTGGATCGACCCGTCCGTCATCAGCTTGACCGCCCCCAATCGCAGCTTGTCCGTGCTGTGCTTGGCCATGCGCTGTGCTTTGTCGGCGATTTCGAGTGGCGCGCCCATTGCACCAAGCACAGGCACGATGCGCAGGGGGAAGTCGTCCGCACCCGTGACGGCCCGCATGACCTTCAAATCCTCATCTTCCATCGACGAAAAGAGATCCGTAATGGTGGTGACCCCGGCCCGCTGTGCCACCTCACCATAGGCCCGGATGCTGTGTTCGGTCTGGCTGAGACCGCGGAAATCGATGCCAAGGCGCCGCATGACCGGGAACATCGCGGCCATTTCCTGCAGTTCCCCGGTTGGCATGCCATCGGCGCCCTTCACCACACCCTCGGCATTGGTGCCTTCGTCATAGCCGGCCAGTTCCAGAGCCTTGGAATTCACACACATCAGGTGAAAGTTGGAGAAAATGATCGCGATGGGGCGGTCTGTGCTGATCTGATCCAGATGCTTGCGACTGAGCCGTTCGGACCGCAGAAAGATCGGATCAAACCCCCAGCCGACAAGCGGCGCGTCCTCCTCAAGCCCCGCCGCATAGTCCGTCAGCCCCGCGATCACCGCATCGATATCGCGCATGCCCTTCCAAAGCTTGCCCTGCACGTCGATACGGTCGTGATAGCCTGCATAAGCATATTGCCACATCGCGCCCGCCATCATGTGCGCATGGCCCTCGACCAGCCCCGGCATGATCACCGCGTCGGCAAGCCGGTCATCGCGCATCACGTCGCCCCATTGATCGGCACAATCCGCGCCACCCACAGCCAGAATGCGACCCTCGCGCACCGCAACATGGGTCGCTTCGGCCTTGGCCGGGTCCATGGTGATGATTTTTTTCGCTTTGAAAACAGTGATGTCGGCCATGGCGTCCCCCTTGGTAGGCCTAAGGCCTATCGCAGCTTGGACCCGCCACAAAATAGATTTACTGTCACCCTAAACCACATTGAATAGGCCAAGAGAATGCGTTTCACCTTCAAGCAATTGCGCTATTACGATGCCGCCTTGCGCTTTGGATCGATTGCCCGCGCGGCCGAGGATATGAATATTTCGCAATCCTCGATCACCGCGGCCATCGACCTGATCGAGGCCACGGTAGGCACCCCGCTCTTTCGCCGCATCCCGGCCAAGGGCATCGTGCCCACGGACACGGGCCGCGCGGTCGGGGATCAGGTGGCGGCCTTTCTTGAACAATGCCAGGCCTTTGATGCGGGGCTTGCAGGGTTGGAAACGGACCCGGCGGGCACCCTGCGCATGGCCTGTTATGCGCCTACAGCACCTTACGTTCTGCCGCCCCTGTTGACGCGTATTTCCTCGCTTTATCCGGCGATCCGCATCGAGTTGCGCGAAGGGGACATGGAACAGATCAGCGATCTGTTGCTGAGCGGTGAGGTCGAGATGGCGATCACGTATCGGCGCACATTGCGACCCAACCAGCCGTTTCTGCCGCTTTTTCGGGCACGGCCCTTTGCGCTTTTGCCAGCGACATCGCCGCTGTGTGCAAAACCCGCTCTGCGGCTGGCCGACCTTGCGGATAAGCCCATGATCATGCTGGACCTGCCGGCGACAGAGACTTATTTCCGCCAGCTCTTTGCCGCCCAAGGGTTGAAGCCCAAGGTGGCGCACACAACCAAATCATCCTCGGTGCTGCGCGGGCTGGTGGCTGCCAACTTGGGGTATTCATTACTGAATATCGTGGGTCACGCGGACAAGCAGCCCGAAACCGGCTATGCGGTGCGCCCGCTCCTGGGGCCGCTGGATGCGCCGGAACTGGGCGTGGCCTATGCCCAAGGGGCCGATCAATCCGCCGTGGTGCAGGCTGTTTTGACCATTTCCACCGACCTTGCCGCCTCTGGCATCTTCTCGGACTTGTCGCTGGCGCCCTAGGCCCGCGCAGCCCATTCCCCCATTTAATGCACTTAATCATCACACAAAACACTGTTTCATGTGACAAAGGGCGCGGCTAGCCTGAGAGCAATCAAAAAAGCCAAGTCCAACCTGGGAGTTCACCATGAAATCTTTTGCGCATCTGATGGGTGCTGCGGCCTTTGCCGTGACGTCGCTCACCGCACCGGTCTTTGCCGATGGCGGCACACTGGTCATTGCCTCGACCCAAGTACCACGCCACCTCAATGGTTCGGTGCAGTCGGGCATCGCCACCGCCGTGCCCTCGACACAGATCTTCGCGTCGCTCCTGCGCTATGACGAAAACTGGGATCCACAGCCCTATCTGGCCCAAAGCTGGACCGTGGCCGAGGATGGCATGAGCGTGACGCTGAACCTCGTTCAAAACGCCACCTTCCATGACGGCACGCCCGTCACATCCGAGGACGTGGCCTTCTCCATCATGAACACGAAGGAAAATCACCCTTTCAAATCGATGTTCGCACCGGTCAGCACAATTGACACGCCGGACGCGCACACCGTGGTGATCAACCTCGACAAACCGCACCCTGCGCTGCTGCTGGCCCTTTCGCCCGCCTTGGCGCCGGTGCTGCCCAAGGCGATCTACGGCGACGGGCAAGACCCCAAATCGCACCCTGCGAACTCCGCGCCCGTAGGCTCGGGTCCCTTCATGCTTGAAGAATTCACACCCGGCGAAGCGGTGGTGATGAAAAAGAACCCCAACTTCTTCATGGAAGGCCGCCCAAAGCTGGATGAGATCATCATCCGCATCATCAAGGATGAAAGCGCCCTGCTGATCGCCATGGAAAACGGCGAAGCGGACATGTACCCCTTCATGGCCTCGTCGACCTCGATCAAACGTCTGGAAAAGGCCGAAGACCTGTCGATCACCACCGATGGCTATGCCGCCGTGGGGCCGATCAACTGGCTGGCCTTCAACACTGCCTCGCCCAAGCTCAGCGATGTGCGTGTGCGTCAGGCCATCGCCTATGCCACGGATCGCGAGTTCATCACCAAGGCCCTGCACCGTGGCACATCCACCGCCCAGCGCGGCCCGATCATCGAAAGCTCGCCTTTCTTCGATGAAACCATCCCCGCCTATGACGCCGACCTCGACAAGGCCAACGCGCTGATGGCCGAAGCCGGGTTTGCCGATGGCATGGAATTGACCATCGACTACATCCCCGGCCCCAAGGAACAACAACAATCGGTGGCCGAATACCTCAAGTCGCAGCTGAAAAAGATCGGCATCGACCTGACCGTGCGCGCAGCACCCGATTTCCCAACATGGGCAGGGCGCGTCGGTGGACATGACTTCGAACTCAGCATGGACGTGGTCTTTAACTGGGGCGATCCGGTGATCGGCGTGCACCGCACGTATCTTTCGGACAACATCCGCAAGGGCGTGATCTGGTCCAACACCCAGCAATACAGCAATGCGTCGGTCGACGAGATCCTGAACGCAGCGGCCACTGAACTGGACGCGGAAAAGCGCAAGGCGCTCTATGCCCAATTCCAGCAGCAAGTGGCCCAGGACCTGCCCGTCTACTGGATCAACGCACTGCCCTACCACACCGCCTACAACAGCAAACTCCAGAACGTGCCCACAGGCATCTGGGGCACCATGCACCCGATGGACATGGTCAGCTGGGGCGAGTGATCTGGAACACGACCGGGCCTGCACCACGCAGGCCCGGTTCCTGCGTCGACCTACAAGATAACCTCCAGCCGGAGGCCCGTGTTTTCGGCACGAAAACACCAAAACATCACGTGGCGCGGAACGCGCCTCAATCCGGAAGACAGCGCGCCATATGAACGCCTCGTTCCTGCTCAGACGTCTTGGCTACGGCATCCTGCTGATGCTTGGCGTCGTGGTGCTCAACTTTCTTCTGATCCGGCTCGCCCCGGGTGACCCGGCGGTGGTGATCGCAGGCGAAATGGGCGGCGCCACCGAAGAGATGCTGGAAAGCATCCGTGAAGAATACGGGCTGAACAAACCGCTTTTGACCCAGCTGTGGATCTACATTTCTGGTGTTGCGACGGGTGATCTGGGCGACAGTTTCTTCTTCAACCAACCGGTCAGCAAACTTATCGCCCTGCGCATTGGGCCGACGATCCTGCTGGTGCTGACGGCGCAGTTCCTTTCGATCCTGCTGGGCGTTTTCATGGGTGTGATCGCCGCGCGCAAACCAAATGGCGTGATATCGGGTTTCGTGTCGGTCTTTGCCACCATCGGCTACGCCGTGCCGGTGTTCTGGACCGGTATCATGCTGATCATCCTCTTTGCGTCCGTGGTGCCGATTTTCCCGGTGGAAGGCATGCAATCGGTCAAGCTGCGCGATGCGGGCTTTTTCATCAAGGCGGTCGACATTGCCCACCACCTTGTGCTGCCCGCCTTTACCTTGGCTATCATTTACCTTGCCCAATACGCCCGCCTCAGCCGCGCCTCGATGCTCGAAGTGCTGGGTTCTGATTACATCCGCACCGCGCGGGCCAAGGGCGCCACCGAACGCAGCGTTCTGTTCAAACATGCCCTGCGCAACGCGGCCCTGCCGATCCTTACAGTGGCGGGCCTGCAATTCGGCAACCTCATTTCGGGTGCCTTGCTGGTCGAGACGGTGTTCAACTGGCCCGGCATGGGGCGGCTGGCCTTCGATTCCATCCTGCGCCGGGACTATCCCACCATCCTCGGCGTTCTCTTTTTTGCCAGCGCCATGGTGGTCATCGCCAACCTGATCACCGATCTCAGCTATCGCTGGGCCGATCCGCGATTGCGAGGGCGGTGAACATGTGCTGCGTGACAACGATCCAACCGGAGCAAGCTTTGGGCAAAGACAAAGGACCGGGCGCATGAGCGAGCAAACCTATGTCGCCATCAGCCCCGGCCGCGAGGCCTGGCGCATGTTCCGGCGCAACGTCCCGGCGGTCTTCGGGTTGGTCTTGCTGGTGTTGATCATCGCGGCCACCCTTTATGGCACCTTCCTTTACGGCGGCGATCCTTTTGACATCGTCTGGGCCCCGCACGAGCCACCCGGCGTCACGCCCGAATTTCCACTGGGCACCGACTACCTCGGTCGTGATCTGGTCGCGGGCCTGTTGTCAGGCGGTGGCCCAACGCTCGCCGTGGGCGCGGCAGCGGCGGCCATCACCATGATCATCGGCATCAGCCTTGGCGCTCTGGCGGGGTTCTATGGCGGTTGGATCGACAACCTGCTGATGCGCATCACCGAGTTCTTTCAGGTCCTGCCTGCACTGCTTTTTGCGATGGTGCTGGTCACCCTGTTTTCGCCCTCTCTCTGGACGATCGCCATCGCCATCGGCGTGGTCAGCTGGCCACAGACCGCGCGCCTGACGCGTGCAGAATTCCTCAAGATCAAGGAGCTGGAATATGTGACCGCCGCCCGCGCCATCGGGGCACGCAACCGGCGCATCATGTGGCAGGTGATCCTGCCCAATGCGGCCCCGCCCCTGATCGTGTCCGCCACCCTGACCATCGGCGTGGCGATCCTGTTCGAGGCGGGTCTCAGCTTTCTCGGGCTGGGCGATCCCAACGTGATGTCCTGGGGCCTTATGATCGGGGCCAACCGCGAATACATCCTCGATGCGTGGTGGCCGGTGACCTTCCCCGGCCTTGCCATCTTCCTGACCGTCTTTGCCGTGTCGCTGATCGGCGACGGGCTGAACGACGCCTTCAATCCCAAGCTGCGCGAAAGATGAGCGCGCTTCTCGACATTCAGGACCTCAAGGTCACCTTCGGCACGCGTCATGGCGTGGTCACGGCGCTGGATTCCGTGTCGCTGGACGTGCAACCGGGCGAAACCCTTGGCATCGTCGGCGAAAGCGGTTGCGGCAAGTCCATCACCGCGCTGGCCGTGATGGGCCTTATCCCCAGCCCGCCCGGCAAGATCGCCGCTGGCAGCATCAAACTGGCCGGAGAAGAATTGACCACCGCCTCGCCCGCTCGGATGCGAGCCGTGCGCGGCGCGGATGTGGCGATGATCTTTCAGGAGCCAATGACCTCGCTGAACCCGGTGTTCACAGTCGGCGACCAGATCGCCGAGGCGATCATGCTGCACCAGAACACCAGCTATGATCAGGCCTTCAAGGACGCCGTAGCGCTCCTTGATCGTGTGGGTATTCCCGAACCGGCCACCCGCGCGCGGGACTATCCGCATCAATTGTCAGGCGGTATGCGCCAGCGCGTGATGATCGCCATGGCCGTCAGCTGCCGCCCCAAGGTCCTGATCGCGGATGAACCGACGACCGCCCTCGATGTGACTGTGCAGGCGCAGATTTTCGATCTGCTGAACGAGATACAGCGCGATTTCGGCGCGGCCATTGTGCTGATCACCCACGATATGGGTGCCATCGCCGAAATGGCCGACCGCGTGGCTGTGATGTACGCAGGCCGGGTCATTGAGACCGCCAGCGCCGATGCGGTGCTCGACACGCCCCAACATCCCTATGCGCGCGGGTTGATCGATTGCATTCCCGCGCTGGGCAAATCCGGTGACGGGCTGAAGGAAATTCCCGGCGTGGTGCCGCCCCTGCATGAATTGGGCGCGGGCTGCGCCTTTGCCGCGCGCTGTGATTTTGCCCAAGCGCGCTGCCTGCGCGAGAAACCGCAGCTGATCAACCACGGCCTGCACCCCGCCGCCTGCCACGGCGTTGAGGAGGGCCGCCTGTGACCCCGCTGCTTGATGTTCAGGACCTCACGGTGCGCTTTGCCCTGCCCCGGCCAAGCCTCTTTGCACCACGCCAACACCTTGAAGCCGTCCGCGCGGTGTCCTTCACCCTGCACAAGGGGCGCGCCCTTGGCATCGTGGGGGAAAGCGGATCGGGCAAGACAACCACCGCCATGGCCGCCATCCGCCTGACCGAAGCAGCGTCCGGCAAGGTCCTCTTCGAAGGCGACAACCTGTTGCAACTGGACGACGAAGCCATGCGCAGCCGCCGCCGCGATGTGCAGCTGATCTTTCAGGATCCCTACAGCTCGCTCAATCCCCGCGCCCGCGTGGCCGACATCGTGCGCGAACCGCTGGACCTGCTGGGTGTCGGCACCCCTGCCGACCGCATGGAACGCGTGCGCGAGCTCTTCGCGCTGGTGGGCCTGCGCGAGGATCAGCTGAACCTCTTTCCGCACCAATTCTCGGGCGGCCAGCGCCAACGCATCTCGATCGCGCGCGCCCTGACCACCAACCCCAAATTGCTGGTCTGCGACGAACCGGTTTCGGCACTCGACGTGGCGATACAGGCGCAGATCCTCAATCTTCTGGCAAAGCTCAAGGACGATCTTGGCCTCAGCTATCTGTTTATCAGCCATGATCTGGGCGTGGTGCGCCACGTGTGTGATGATGTGGCGGTGATGTATCTGGGCAAGATCGTGGAACAGGCCCCGCGCGATGCGCTTTTCGACAGCCCGCAACATCCCTACACGCAGGCCTTGCTGGCTGCGGCCCCGTCATTGGCCCGCCGCAAATCCCAAGGCTATAACCGGGCGCTGCAAATCAAGGGCGACCCACCCAGCCCCATCAACCCGCCCAAGGGTTGCGCCTTTGCAGAACGCTGTCCCAAGGCACAGGCGCTGTGCCGTGACACACGCCCACTCCTTACGGGCGAGGCCCACAAATCCGCATGCCATTTTCCCGGCTGAGGCCTACTCCTGATCTGATGTACCAAGGGGCTTGGGGCACAGCCCCAAAACGACAGCACCCGCCGGAGGCGGGTGCAAATATCGTGTCGCGCGACTGCGCGTCCGGTCCGAGAGCGCTCAGGCGCGCTCGGAGTATTCCATGGTTTCGGTGTTGACGACGATATCTTCGTCGTTGCCCACGAAAGGCGGCACCATCACCTTGACCCCATTGTCGAGGATCGCGGGCTTGAAGCTGTTGGCCGCTGTCTGACCTTTGACCACCGGTTCGGTCTCCACGATCTTGCAGACGACCTTCTGCGGCAAGGTCGCGTTCAACGCTTCTTCTTCGTAGAACTCCACCACGATGGTCATGCCGTCCTGCAGGAAAGGACGCCGCTCGCCCAAAAGCTCGGCAGGCAATTGCACCTGTTCATAGGTTTCTGTGTCCATGACGACCAACATGCCGTCATCTTCATAGAGAAACTGCTGGTCTTTTTGCTCGAGGCGCACACGCTCGACCTTGTCCGCGGACCGAAACCGCTCGTTCAGCTTGGAGCCGTTGCGCAGGTTGCGCATTTCGACCTGGGCAAAGGCCCCGCCCTTGCCGGGCTTCACGTGGTCGACTTTGACCGCGGCCCAAAGACCGCCGTTGTGCTCCAGGACGTTTCCGGGGCGGATTTCATTTCCGTTGATTTTAGGCATGTGGCTAAACCATGGCAAAAGGTTGATGAATTGTTGACCGTCCCTATATCTTGCTGGGTGGACCACCGCAATACAGCGATATATCGTGCTGCACCTGCAGAAAGGTATGCGCCAGACGCATGGATGCCATGCAAAAACAGGGTATCCGAATCGGTGCGGATCGGTCATAAAGAGCCTCACGCCGAAAAACACAAGAGCAAGAATAAAGGAAGGACGAAGAATGAAAGACTTCGTTGACGGCACCGCCTTTAACAACGAACAAGGCAGTCGTGCACGTAAACTTTTCGCAGCCGTCGTACTGGCTGCGCTGGATGACGCCATCGCCGATGACAAGAAATACGGCAATGGTCCAGAACAAATCGCCCGCTGGGCGCGCTCCCGTGATGGGCGCGAAGTGCTGAGCTGTGCCGGGATCGACCCCAACGAACGTGTGGTGTCCGGCCTGATGGAATTCGTGGGCAAGGGGGTTCGCACCTCTGTCGCCCTCTCGCGTGAGGAAAGCGAGCGTCGCAACGCCGCGCAGCAGGCCGAAGCCGCCTGAACCTGACGACATTTCGTATTGAAAAGCGCGCCTCGAACGGGCGCGCTTTTTCTTTGTGGGTCATGTGCTGTCGGTAAAGAAGAACAGCCACTGGCGCACCACCCACAACTCCATGCCCAGCAGGCACAGCGTGGTCAGTCCCATCCACCACCTCGGATAGGCGCGCAACAGGATCATCGCCGCCGCCGTGGCCAGCGCCGCCTCGAGCGGTGCGACCCACCCAGCCCCCTGATTCCTGTCCCAATAGCTGACAGGGCTTTCGAACACCCATCCTGTCAGCGGCCAGAAATGGGCGCGCCCGTCGTCGTGGTGCAACGGAAAATCCAGACCGATATGCACCAGCGCCGCACCGCACAGGGCGATGCCCCAGTCACTGCGCCGCCATATCGCCAGCCCAAGCAGCGTGCCCCAGACAAACACCGAGTTGTCTATGGCAAAAACCGTCTGCCAAGTGTCTGAAAAATAGAGCTGATCGAAGACAATCTGTGGCGGAATGTTCAGCACAAACAGCGACACCCCAGCCATCAGATAAAGCGACAGATCGGGCAAGAGCGCGCCCAGCATTGCCGCCAGAATGATCCGGACCGCACCTTTGCGGCCCATGACGGCCGCGCCGATCAGAAGATGTGCAGGCGTGTTCAATTCGCAACCTTTCGCTTGAACCATCTTGCCGCAGATGCCACGCCAATACCATGAGCACGTCCATCATGATTCAGGGCACAGGCAGCAACGTGGGCAAGTCCATGATCGTGGCCGGATTGGCGCGCGCATTTACCCGCCGTGGCCTGCGCGTGCGCCCGTTCAAGCCGCAGAACATGTCCAACAACGCCGCTGTCACGCCCGAAGGTGGGGAGATCGGGCGTGCTCAGGCTTTACAGGCCCGCGCCGCAGGAGTTGCGGCCCATACCGACATGAACCCCGTACTGCTCAAACCGCACAGCGAAACAGGCGCGCAGGTGATCGTGCAGGGACAGGTGCGCGGCACTCAGGACGCGCGCCACTTCGGGCAGGCCCGTCAAAACCTGCTGGCCCCGGTGCTGCAAAGCTTCGAGCGGCTGAAGGCGCAGGCCGATCTGGTTCTGGTCGAAGGCGCAGGCAGTCCGGCCGAAACCAACCTGCGCACAGGCGACATCGCCAACATGGGATTTGCCTGCGCGGCCGAGGTTCCTGTAATCGTGATGGGCGACATCGATCGGGGCGGCGTGATTGCCCAGTTGGTTGGCACACATGCGGTGCTGGATGCCTTTGACAGGGCGATGATCCGCGGCTTTGGTGTGAACAAGTTTCGCGGCGATCCCACGCTGTTCGAGGGCGGTGTGCAAGACATCGTGGCGCGCACAGGCTGGCCATCGCTGGGCGTGGTGCCGTGGTTCGATCAGGCCCACCTGTTGCCCGCAGAAGACGTGCTGGACCTGCCGCAACGCGCAGGGCGCGGCGCAGGCACCGTGATCGCGGTGCCAGTCCTGCCCCGCATTTCCAACTTTGACGATCTGGACCCGCTGGCCGCCGAACCCGGCGTTGACCTGCGCCTGATCTCGCGCGGCACGCCCCTGCCCGGCGACGCCGATCTGATCCTGTTGTGCGGCAGCAAATCCACTTGCGCCGATCTGGGCGATCTCAGGCGGGAAGGCTGGGATGTGGACATTCTGGCCCACGCCCGTCGGGGTGGCCATGTGATGGGCCTGTGCGGCGGGTACCAGATGCTGGGACACAGCATTGATGATCCTGAAGGCGTCGAAGGCGCGGCTGGCACGACCAAGGGCCTTGGGCTTCTCGATGTGCGAACCCGGCTGGCCCCGGTCAAGACACTGGCCCTGCGCGCGGGCGTTGCGGGCGGCCATCCGGTGTCTGGCTACGAAATCCACATGGGGGAAACCACCGGGCATGACACGATGCGGCCCTGGCTGGACATCTCCGGATCAGATCGCGGCGCGTCCGACGCAAGCGGACGGATCAAAGGGTGTTATCTGCATGGTCTTTTTGCGTCCGACCAGTTCCGACAAGGGTTTCTGCAAGGGTTCGGACAGTCCAGCACCATTGCCTATGACACTCAAGTCGACACCACGCTGGATGCGTTGGCCGATCACCTCGAATGTCACATGTATCTGGATTTGATGTTGTCCCTGGCGGAGTGACCCGCAGCGGCTCAGTCCAATTCCTGCGCGGCCAAGGCCCGATGGATTTCCCGACGCACAAGTTTACGGACGTTGCGGGTGATCCGTTCGCCCAAAGCGCCTTGCAATTCTTCGCGCACGATGTCTGCCACCATGTCGCGCAGGGTCTCTTCGTCCAGAACATCCTCGTCCGCGGCATAGATTTCCGGACCGGATCGGGTGTCTTGATCCAACAGATCATCGTCAAGATCTTCTGCCTCGAAATCCGCAGCCGGTGTCGGATCGGAATTCGCCGTGGCCGCAGCATCCTGCGGCGTGGCGTCTTCCCATTCCATCGCGGGCGGTTCGGTGCCGGCGTAATCATCTACACCTGCATCGTCCGGTTCCCATTGGTCCTGACGCCGGGCAATGACGCTTTCCAACGCGGCAATCTTGGCGCTCAGACTTTCCTGCGTCTCGCGCTGCCCGCCATCGTCTTCGGGCGTGGATTTTTGGGTCTGTTGTTCTTCTTCAGCCCGCGCGGCAGCATCCGCCGCCTCAAAAGCCTCGGCGAAACTTTGCGGTTCCGGATCGGCGCCACGCTCGGCTGGAGGTTCGATCTCGGCTTCCATCTCCGGTTCTGGCTCTGAGAGGTCCTCTTCGGAGGCCACAAGCGCGTCGATCAGCGCGGCATGGTGATCAACCTCTTCTTGTCGATCATCTGTCTCGGCATCGACCTCAGCCGGTTGCTCAGGCTCTTCAACCGCGGCGACCTCAACCGGGTCAGCCTCAGGTTCGAGCATCTCATGATCTTCGGATGGCGCCTCATCCAAATGTTCGGCGTGTTGGTCTTCTTGTTCCGCCGCTTCGACCTCTGCTGCGAAATCCTCGACCCAAGCGTTATCCGGAGTATCTTCTGCAACTTCAGCAGGGGTGGATTCCTCGGCGTGATCTGCATCGTCGCCCGCATGGTCTGAATGCGCCTCTTGGATGTCATCGGCAGGAACGTCACTCCATGCCTCAAGAGACATGGGCGCATCTGCCACGTCCTGCGCAGCCGCGCCTTCACTGTTCTCGGGATCATTGTTCTGGGGATCATTGTTCTGGGGATCATTGTCCTGCAGATCGCTCTCTTTAGCCTCCACAGGATCGGCCACGCGCAGTGCCGGCGTCAGCACCAAACGGTCTGCTGTCGGCTCTGGCTTGGCCTCGGGCGTCGGGCGTTTATCTTCGGACACCAGTCGTCGGATCGACGACAAGACATCCTCCACCTCGGTGTTGGTCACGGCATCAGACATATTATTTCCACTCTCACCTCGGGGCACAGTGTACCCCGATGCAAAGATTCTCACAACAGATGCAACAAATTGTCAGTCTTTTTGCAAAGCCCGCAAAACCCGGTCCAATTGCTTGCCCTGCCGGGTTTCCTGTGCAGGCGCATCCTTGACAAGGTTGTAGTAGGCTGCGGGGTCGTAGATCTGCACCGCCAGTCCCAACTGTTGCGCGGTCAGTTTCCCCATGCTTTCCAACACCGAATAGGCGGCCACATATTGTTCGGCCTGCGCCTGAATACGGGCGGCTTCCGCATCCAGCAGTTCTTGCTCTGCATCCAGAACCTCGAGTGTGGTACGCGCGCCCAGCTTTGCCTCTTCGCGGACACCGCGGAAGGCGGTGCGGCTGGCGCGGATTTGCCGTTCGCTGGCCTCCAGCTGCGCCTGAGCGGCCAGAAGATCGGCGATCGCGTCACCCACGTCCTGTTGCACGTTGTGCCGCACCACATGCAGGTTACCGCGTGACGCATCCCGATTTGCCATTGCCTGACGCTTGGCCGAGGACAAACGGCCACCGTTGTAAATTGGCCCGGTGGCTTGAACCCCCACAGACCCGCTGCGTGTGTAATCCTTGATCCCGTATTCATCTGTGAACGACAGCCTGCCATTCAGGGTGATGGTCGGATACATGTCGCGATCAGCGGCGTTCATCAACAGCTCGAACGCCGCCACTTCGTGCTGGGCCGAAGCCAATTCGGGGTGGTTGCGCACGGCAATGGCCTTGGCCGTGCCGACATTGCGTTCCACCTGCGGTATGCGCGGTGGCGCGACAAGACGACCGGGTTTGCGGCCCACCACGTTGCGATAGAATTCCTGTGCCTGCAAAAGATCCCTCTGCGACGATGCCAGACCACTGCGCGCTTGCGCCAGCCGCGCCTCGGCCAGCACCACGTCGGTACGGGTAACCTCACCCACTTCAAACCGATCCCGTGCAGCACGCAATTCCTCGGTCAGTAGCCGCAGGTTGTTTTGGCGCAAAGCCACGAACTCCGACGCCTGCCTGACGCTCATGAAAGCGGTCACAGCTTGCAAAAGGATGCTTTGCTCGATCGCCAGCAACGAAGACCGGGTTGCCAAAACGACCTCCTTTGAGGCCTCCACCCGCGATTCCGCCGCCCCGAAGTCGTAAAGCAGCACTTCGCCGATCAGGCTCAGCGTGGCAGAGGTGCCAGTGAGGTTGGTCTCGGTAAAGGTTGGCGAGCCGAAGAAATTCCCCGAAGACCCAACCGACCCGAACGTGCGGGTGATGTCCGTCTGCCAATTCAGGATGGGTTTCAGCGCCGAAACGGCAAGCGCCACGTCCTCGTCTGCGGCGCGCAGCAAAGCGCGGTTCTGATCCAGAAGGCCGCTGTGCTCGTAAGCGCCCGCCATGGCATCGGCCAGCGTTTCGGCCTGAGCCGCCACCGGTACATTCAAAAAACCCAAAATCAAGGCAACGGCCGTGCCGCTCTTTGACATCCACCCCATCAGTGCCTTCATGCCCGTGCTACCCCTTCAGGTTTGTCATTTTACGCTGCGAAACGCTTTTCCGTCGTCGAACCCTACAGCTGGAATTTGTCATGCCGTTCAAAGCCTTGCAAGACAGGCGCGCCCGCATTGAACGCCATGCGCCACGTGATCTTGCCATCCAGCTTGTGGCCCACGCGCACCTCGCCCAAAGCGCCATCCATGAACAGGCAGGCAATGCGCCCGCCATCCTTGATCTGGTCGCTCAGGGCTTGCGGAAGATGCGCCACGCCGCCATGTACGATCACCACATCATAAGGCCCGTGCTGCGCCGCCCCTTCGGTCAAGGGGCCGACATGCACCATGACATTGTCCGCGCCCGCATTGCTCAGCGCTTCCTGTGCCTCGGCGGCCATCATTTCGTCGTCTTCAACTGCGATGACTGCTTCGGCCATGTGCGCGATCACGGCCGAAGAGTAGCCAAAGGCCGCTCCCACATCCAACACCAACTCGTCGTTCGCGATATCCAAAGCGTCCAGCATCTTGGCCAGCGTACGCGGCTCAAGCATCACGCGCCCTGCCCCGAGATCCAGGTTTTCTCCCATGTAGGCGGCCTCGCGCTTGGCAGCAGGAAGGAAGTCCTCGCGCGGGACGCTCAGCATGGCATCGATGATGGGAAACTTGGTAACGTCAGAGGGGCGAACCTGTGTATCGACCATCATGATACGGCGTGCTGCGAAGTCTGTCATGGACTAAACTCGTTCGTTCAGAATCTATTGACCCAGATGTGCCACATTCCGTGGCGCGCAGCAACGGGCAGCAAGGTCAATTTGCGCGCAACCACTCTTGCAGCAGCCCGCATGATCCGTTATCGCACTGCTTGCACCATCTGGACGGCGAGTTGGCGGAGTGGTGACGCAGCGGATTGCAAATCCGTGTACACCGGTTCGATTCCGGTACTCGCCTCCAAAAAAATCAATGAGTTATGGATTTTTCTGCTCATTGGGTATCACCTCTGGTATCAGTTTCACGTTCTGTGCCTGTTCTGTTCGGGGTCATTTGCGCTTTGCCGCCGCCTGTCGCGCCCGCATGATTTGCCGTGCCTCCCCCGCATATTTAATGATCATCGCTTTGGATGTGTGGCCGCTGTAGCTGGCAATTTGATCATCATCACAATCGGCCCAAGCAAGCTCCATCACTCCGCGATAGCGCAAGGCATGCCGGTCAAAGGCCATGAGTCCCAAGCGCTTCCGCTCACGCACCATGACGCGGGCCATCGCGTGGTAGTCCATTTTTGAGCCATCAGCGCGGGTAAGGATATGGCGCGATGGATGGGGCGTGAATCCCAGATCAGCTTTCGCGCCATCCAGCGCCGCCTTGAGCGCAATCGTGCAGGGCAAAGAAAGGGCTTTGTTAGTCTTGTTTTGACGCAGCTTAAGGGTGTCGCCGTCATTGAGCTACCCCCCGAAATTCGGACACTGACGTAAGCTACGATTTGCTGTCTGCTGGTCTTCAACACGAAGGAGATCAGAGATGTCTAAACGGAAGCAACATCACCCTGAGTTCAAGGCCAAGGTCGCATTGGAAGCGCTGAAGGGCGAGCAGACGGTCAGCGAGTTGGCCAGTCGGTTCGGAGTGCATCCCACAATGATCCATCAATGGAAACGGGCTTTGCTTGAAGGTGCATCGGGTGTGTTCGAGCGAGGCAGCCGGAAAGCCCCTGAAGTCGACGAAGAGCAGGTCAAAGACCTCCATGCCAAAATCGGGGAGTTGGCCGTCGCCAACGATTTTTCGGCCAGAAAGCTCAAACCTTGGACCGGAAAGTGAGACGCAAGATAATCAAGCCCACCAATGCCGACTTGTCTATCGGCAATCAATGCAAGCTGCTGTCGATCTCGCGGTCGTCATTTTATTATGAGCCGAAAGGCGAGAGCGAGATGAACCTCGATCTGATGCGCCTGATCGACAAGCAGTTCCTGGAGACGCCGTTTTACGGTGTGCGGCAGATGACCTGGCATCTGCGCAATGGGGATCATCTCGTGAACGAGAAACGGATCAGACGCCTGATGCGCTTGATGGGCCTCATGCCGATCTATCAGAAGCCCAACATCCCATTGCCCGGCAACACATGCTTGCATGTGTGAGAGGGGGCAAGGCCGCTAAGGGGCATAAGATCTACCCCTACTTGCTACGTGGCCTGCGCGTGGATCGGCCCAATCAAGTTTGGTGTGCTGACATCACATATCTGCCAATGCGGCGGGGATTCCTATATCTGGTCGCGATCATGGACTGGCACACCCGTAAGGTGCTGGCTTGGCGGATATCAAATACGTTGGAAGCTGGCTTCTGCGTGGAGGCGCTGAATGAGGCGATGCACAAGTTCGGCCCGCCTGAGATCATGAACACGGATCAAGGGTCCCAGTTCACGTCGTTTGCTTGGACGGACAGATTGCGGCGTTCAAACGTGCGCATCTCAATGGATGGCAAAGGCCGTTTCCTCGACAACATCTTTGTCGAACGCCTGTGGCGATCCTTGAAATACGAATGCGTCTACTTGCATGCTTGGGAGACCGGATCTGAGGCGAAGACAGGCGTTAGAAAGTGGATCGACTTCTACAATCACTAGCGCCCACATTCCGCCCTTGGCGGCCAACCACCCGCTGTGATCTACTGGCAGCGAAACGAAACAACACAACCCGATCAGCAGGTGCAAAAAGTAGCTTAATTTACGCCAAAATCTGTCCAACTATTGGGGAGTAGCTCACTCTGAAGTGGTCCCGGCAAGAGACACCGGGCGACCCCGACACGGCACGCACCAAATACCTTGATGCGCATCTCGCGGCAGCGCGCGCCGCGATGGTCGATGGGTGCCACTGGCCGGATATACGGTCTGGTCCCTCCTGGACAATTATGAGTGGGCCGCAGGCTATGACCCGCAGTCGGCCTGATCCACGTGGATTTCGACACCTTCGAACGCACGCCCAAGCACAGCTTTCATGCGCTGAAGGAGACCCTTGTGCGCTAGCCGCGCGGCACGCGCAGCACGCCAGCGGCGGGCACCATACCATCCGGGCTTTGCTCCGCTTCCGTCCCGTAGTTGAACCAGAACCGTTCGTTGCCTGTGTCCCGCACGCGCAAGGCGCCCGGAAGGTCCATCGTGGCAATCCCCTGACGCGCACAGACGTGATCGACGATGCGGCCCCACCCCGCGCCATCCAGCCATCCGCCAACGTATGTCAGCGTGCCTTCCGTCATGGCAACGGGCGCGCCATCGCCGGTCTGCAAGAGGGATGCAACCGCCCCCTCCAACGCTTCCAGATACCCGGTGACACCCCCCCCGCCGTCCAAGGGTCGCGCACTGTCCGGGCGCAGGCTTTCCACACGGGTCACCGTCACATCAAGGCCGGGAAACGCGGGCGGCAAAGGCATCGGGATGCACATATCCGCGTCCCGCGCACCGCTGCGCGGACCGATGACCACTTCGGCAGAGGTGTGGGCCAGCGCATCTTTCAGGTCTTGGGGCATGTGCATCACGCCGGGGGCAAAGACTGCGGCATAGCCTTCAAAATCGCGCGTGGTTGCGGGCAGGATGTCGATGGACAGCCCCTTGGCCCGCAGGGCGCGGTACACATCGAAGACCAGCCCGAAATAGCTGAGCCCCGCGCCATGCGGCTGCACCGTCCACGCGGCATCCGCATCGTAGTCAAAGACCACGGCCACGGGCGCCTGCGTGTGGGCCACATCGGGCGCATCCGCCAGTTCCGCCGCCACCGCGCGCGCCTCGTCCAGCCCGGGGGCCGCCGCATGATCGGGGCGCAACAGCCCTGCGTGCATCTGTTCCTGGGCAAAGGGAGCCTGCCGCCACCGGAAGTAACACACCGCTTCGGCACCGTGGGCAAAAGCCTCCCACGACCACAGGCGCACCATACCCGGCAAGGGCGCGGGGTTGTAAGGGGCCCAGTTCACCGGACCGGGTTGCTGTTCCATGATCCACCATCGGCCTGCGCCCTTGGCATGATCCCCACGGGCACGTCCCACGGCGCGGTAAAGGTCGTGGTGAAAGGCCTGAAAGTCGGGATCGCCCTGCCGGGCAAAGGCGCGTTGATGGGCAACGCTTGCCCCGACCCGATCTTCGAGAAAGCCCAGCGGGTAACTGTCCCAACTTGCGATGTCGAGGTCCGCGCCCACCTTGAAATGGTCGAAATCGGTGATCCGGCCCATGTAATTGTGCGCGATGGGCGCATCCGAATGGGCGCGGATGATATCCGCCTGCATCCGGTTGAACGCCACGACCTGATCGGACGCAAAGCGGCGAAAGGCAAGGCTGTGGGCCGGGTTCGGCTCGGTCACCGTCAGGTTTGGTAGGCCGATCTGGTCAAAATCATCGTAGTCCATGGACCAGAACACGTTGCCCCATGCCGCATTCAGCGCCCCGATATCGCCGTCATTGCCCGCCCCCGGATAGCGCGCGCGCAGCCACTGGCGAAAGGCGTCGCGGGCGGCATCCGAATAGCTGATCGTGGTGTCGTGGCAGCCATATTCGTTGTCTGTCTGCCATGCGGCCACATGCGGGTGGGTGCCGTAGCGGGCGGCCATCGCACTGACGATGCGACGGCATTCCTCAAGATAGCCGCCATGCGAAAAGCAATAGTGCCGCCGCGATCCATAGCCGCGTGGGCGGCCTTCGGCATCAAGGGCCAGCATGTCCGGGTGCCGCTCCACCACCCATGCCGGCGGCGTGGCGGTGGGTGTGCCCAGCACCACCTTCAGGCCGGCGGCCCCCAGCGTGTCAATCGCCCGGTCCAGCCACGCCCAATCATAGGCGCCCGGCTGCGGCTCGATCCGTTTCCACGCGAACTCACCAATGCGCACCCATGTCAGCCCCGCATCCGCCATGCGCGCGGCATCTTCGGCCCAGATGTCTTCGGGCCAATGTTCGGGGTAATAGCAAACGCCAAGGGTCCGCTTCACAGGATCACCCGGTGTTCTGCCTGGCCGGTCACCGGGGCAGGCCCGCGAAAGGTCATGCCGCCCTTCTCATCGTCCACGCCGATGGCCGCGGATGTCACGTAAAGCGTTCCAAGGTCAGCGCCACCGAAACAGGGGCAGGATGCTTGCGTCGCCGCGATCTTCACCGCTTCGACAAAGACGCCTTTGGTGTCATAGCGTGCCACGCGCGACGCCCCCCACTGCGCGTTCCACAAGTGGCCCTGCGCGTCCACGACAGACCCATCGGGGTTCAGCCCTTCGGCCTTCAAGTCAATGAACACGCGTGGCGCGCCGTCGGGCCAGCCGTCTGCGTCGAGGCCCTGCGCCATGATCTGGCGCGACCAGGTGTCGGTGAAATAGGCCGTGTTCCCATCGGGGGCAAAACAGATGGAATTGCTGACGGTGATGTCGGGAAACAGCAGGCGCAATTCGCCCTTGTAGAAGCGCCAGATGGACCCGGCATGGGGTTCCGCGTTCTTGCCCATTGTGCCAATCCAGAAACCGCCCTGCGGATCAGCGCGGCCATCATTGGACCGGGTGACGGGATTGTCCGCCTCAAGCGGGGTGACAATCCGCCGTGCGCCGTCACGCAAATCAAAGGTAAAGAGCGCAGTTTCAGATGCGATCAGCAACCGGTCTCGGTCAACCCAGCCCGCGGCAGAGACATGTTCATCAAAGTGCCACAGCTCTTCGGTGTCGCCCTGACGGCTGAGCATCCGCTTGCCCAATATGTCGAACCAGAAAAACTGCGCCCGTTCGGGGTGCCAGAACGGCCCCTCGCCCAGCGCGCAGATGGTATCGCTAAAAACTTTCATACTGTCCCCACTTTCGCCGCCGCATCATAGGCGGCCACGATGTCCTTGGCCCGCGCGGCGATGTCCGCCGTGGCCATGCCCGGTTTGTAAAGCCCCGTGCCGATGCCAAAGCCATTGGCCCCGGCCGCGAACCAGTCCGCGAAATTGTCCGGCCCCACGCCGCCCACCGCATAGACCTGCGTTTCAGGCGGCAACACTGCGCGAATAGCCGACAGCCCTGCGGTCCCCATCAGGAAAGACGGAAAGATCTTGAGCGCATCGGCCCCGGCGGCCAGCGCAGTGAAGCATTCAGTCGGGGTGAAGACACCGGGGTAAGAGGCCATGCCCCCCAGTTTCGTCGCGGTGATCACGGTGACATTGCAGTCGGGCGACACCACCATATGCGCCCCGATCTGCAACAGGCGGTTCACGTCTTCCACCTCCAGCACAGTGCCTGCGCCCACCTCGGCCACGTCGCCCACGGCCTCAAGAATGGCGGCGATGCTGTCGAAGGGATCGGGCGAATTCAGCGGCACCTCGATCCGGGTGATGCCTTCAGAGACAAGGACCTGTGCGGCGGCGGCGGCCTCGGGCGGCGTGATGCCACGCAGAATGGCGATGATATTGCGGGTCATGCTGTGGTATCCTGTGTGGCGCGCGCCGCGGCAAGCCCGGCCAATGTCATTTCCGTGACGTCCACAGCGCGCACTTCCGCCGCTTGCGCCTGCAAGGCGGTCACATAGGCCTGCGCCATGGTATCCTCGCCCATCACCACCACCGGCTGGCCCAGCCAATAGGGCCGTGCGCCTGCCAGTTCCATGCCGATCAACAAGCCCGACAACCGTGCCCGCGCCGTGGCCGGGTCAAGCCCGTTCAAAAGCGCCTCGGCCCGCAAGGAAAAGAGCGTGGCGGACACCCCTTGTGGACGCGCCATCGCATCGTCCACCGCGGCCGCAAAGGCCGCCTCTTTCCACCCCGTCGCGCCCACGGAATGACGCAAGACGGAGTGGCCGGACAAAAGCGCAAACATCTCGCCGGTCATATAGGTCTGAAAGCTGACGATCTCGCCTGCGCTCAGGTGCACCCACTTGGTGTGTGTGCCGGGCAGGCAGACCACCCCATCCCAGCCCGGATTGCGCGCGACAAAGCCCGCGATCTGGGTTTCCTCGCCGCGCATCACGTCCGCCGGACGCGACTGGGACACGCCCGGCAGCACGTGCACCGACAGGCGTGCATCTTTGGTGGGCACGCGCGTGGCATCGTCCATCCCCGGCGGCGCGCAGGGCACGGCACGGTAGGCGGCCTCGACCCAGCCCTGACGCGACCCAACCATGCCACAGCAGATGACCGGCACCGGGTGATCGCCCAGCACATCGCCGACCAGTCCCGCCAGAACGTCCTCGAACGCATCGGGTGTCAGGCGGCTCATGCCCTGATCGCTGGTGCGCGCCTCGAGAACCGTGGACGCGCCCGCCATCAGCCAGACCCGCAGGTGCGAAGTGCCCCAATCAACGCCAATCCATTCAGGCCGTGGCGTCATCCTGTCACCGCCACGCCACCATCCACCACCATGGCCTGCCCCGTCATCATGCGGCTGGTGTCCGAAGCCAGAAACAGCGTGGCCCCCACGATGTCCTGCGGCTCAAGGTGGTCCTTCAGGCATTGGCGATCCAGATGCGCGGCCAGACCTTTGGGCGTGGCCCATTTGTCCAACTGCTTTTGCGTCAGCACCCATCCGGGGGCGAGCGCGTTCACGCGGATGCGATCAGGCCCGAACTCGCGCGCAAGGCTGCGGGTCATGCCATTGATGCCGGAATTCGCGGCCGTGTAGATCGGGTAGCCCGCGTTACCCATCATATAGCTGATGGACGAAAAGTTGACGATCGCGCCGCCCCCTGCCGCCTGTATGCCGGGAATGACCGCCTGAGCAGCAAAGAAATAGGCCTTCAGGTTGATCGCGATCATCCAGTCCCAGAACGCCTCGTCGACCTTGAGCGTATCGTGCCGCTGGTCGTTGGCCGCATTGTTGACCAACCGCGTGATGGGGCCATGGGCCTCGGCGGCTTGCGCAACAGCCGACTGCAGCGCCGCCACATCCGTGAGGTCGCAGGGAATGAAAAGCGGTCGGTTGCCGTGAGCCTGTTCCACCTCGTCGCAGAACGCTGTGGCATCGGATCGCTGCACAAAGGCCACCCGCGCCCCTTGCGCCAGAAAGCCTTCGGTCAGCGCAGCCCCAATGCCCGATCCGCCACCGGTGATAAAGACGGAGGCGCCGTCGAGGTCGTGGAAGGTGGCCATTTGTGTGCGCATGTTCAGGTCTCTGTGCTTTGTCCGGGACGTGGAGAGCCTCCGGCGGGAGTTTATCTGGCAAGATGAAGGGCTAGGCGGCGCGAGAGGGTTTGAGCCAGCCCGGAAGCCAATCGGCATGGGCGTTCAGAAGGTCATCGACCATCGACCGGATCTGGCGCAGGTCGAGTTCGGCGGCGGTGTGCGGGTCCATCATCGCGGCGTGGTAGATGTGGTCGCGGTCTTCGTCCACAAGGGCGCGCACGGTCAGTTCCTGCACGTTGATCTGGGTGCGCATCAGCGCCAGCAATTGCGGCGGCACATCGGAAACGACCGAAGGCTGCACCCCGTTTGCATCCACAAGGCAAGGGGTTTCCACCGCCGCCCCGATGGGCAGTTGCGGCATCTGGCCGGTGTTGGGCAAGTTGCCATAGGCGACATAGGGCGTATCGGTGGCCACCGCATTCATGATCTCGGCGGCGAATTCGTGGCTTTTGCGCACCTCCACGTGGCCAGTCAGGCTGGCGGCCTGCGCCTTCCAGTCGGCCACCTGTTCGACACAGCGCTTGGGGTATTCATCGAGCGGGATCGAGAACGCGTCGATCAGGTCTTCGCGCCCGTCCTTGATGAACCACGGCACGTATTCGGCCAGATGTTCGGAGCTTTCGGTGCAGAAATAACCCATATGGTCCATCACCTCGTAGCGCACGGTGTTGGCGCAGCGCGGCATCAAGAGCGGTGGCTTGGGCAGCGCGCCGCGGCGGTAGCCATCGCGCAGGAGCGGATAGAGATCGCACAGGCTGCCGTCAGCCATTTGTTGTTCGAGCCGCAGGAAAAAGGCCACGTGATTGACCCCCGCGACGCGGTAGCGGAAATCCTCGGCTGGCAAGTCCAGATCATGGGCCAGCTCGGCCACGGTGTTCTGCACCGAATGGCACAGGCCCACTTGGCTGAGGGTCGGGAATGCCTCGGCCAGCGCCCAGGTGTTGATGGCCATGGGGTTGACGTACTGCAGCAGAAGCGCGTCGGGACAGACCTGCGCCATGTCGCGGGCCACGTCCCACAGCACCGGCACCGTACGCAGTGCGCGCATGATGCCGCCCACGCCCAGCGTGTCCCCGATGGTCTGGCGCAGGCCATAAGCCTTGGGGATTTCGAAATCGGTCACGGTACAGGGCTCATAGCCACCGACCTGAAAGGCGGTCACGACAAAATCCGCCCCATCAAGGGCCGCGCGGCGGTCGGTGTGGGTGCTGACGCGGGCCCCTGCCCCGGTGCTGGCGATCATCGCACGCGCCACCGCTTCGCTTTCTGCGAGGCGGTGCGCATCGATGTCCATCAGGGCAAACTCCGCCTCCGAGAGGCTGGGCGTCAGCAGCGCGTCACCCACGATGTTCTTCATGAAGATGGTGCTGCCTGCACCGATGAATGCGATTTTCATTATTTGACGGCTCCAAGTGTCAAACCGGCGATGAAGTGCCGTTGCATCAAAAAGAACATGGCCACGGGTGGCAGTGCGGCCAAAAGCGACGCGGCGGACACCAGATGCCAGTTGTTCACGAATTGCCCGTTGAGCGCGCGCACGCCTGCCGTGATCGGCTTGGCGCTTTCGCCCTGGGTCAGGACGTTGGCCCAAAAGAAATCGTTCCAAACGAAGGTAAAGATCAGCACCGACAGCGCCGCAATGGCCGGACGCACCAGCGGCAACACGACGTACCAGAAGATCTTCCATTCCGCGACGCCCTCGATGCGCGCGCTTTCGATCAGATCAAAGGGCAGCGCCTTGATGAAGTTGCGCATGAAAAGCGTGCAGAACCCCGTCTGGAAGGCCGCATGGAACAGGAACTGGCCCGCGATGGTGTCATAAAGGCCGGTTTGCACGCTCATGTCGCGCACCGGCACCATCAGGATCTGGAAAGGAATGAAATTGCCCGCCACGAACAGGAAAAACAGCGGCAAGGCCACCTTGAAGCGGTAGATCGCAAGCGCGTAGCCCGCAAGGCAAGCCAGTGCGACGGAAATCAGGACGGTCGGTACGGTGATCATCACCGAGTTCAGCATGTACTGGGCCGCGGCCGACTGGGTGAAGACAGCCGTGTAGTTGTCGAACAGGGCAAATTCGGACGGCCAGCCAAAGATGTTGCCGGAGCTGATGTCCTTGGCCGATCGGATCGACGTCAGGAAAATCGCCAGCAAGGGCAACAGCCAGATGATCAGCGCAACGGGCAGGAACGCCTGATAACCGATGCGCGCGGCGGCGCTGGATTTTTCGATGGGGCGCGGAAACATCAGCGTGTCCCCTTTTCGTCCTGGTACATCCGCCACAGGAAGTAGCTGATGTAAACCAACATGATCATGAACAGAACCGTGGCGATGGCCGAGCCATAGCCATAGCGTTCGCCATATTCGCTGATTGCGGTTTCGTACATGTAGTAGGCCAGCACATTGGTCGAGCCGTATGGCCCGCCCTGCGTCATGATCGCGATCATGTCAAAGCTGCGCAGGGCGCCGATCACCGTCACCACCACCGCGATGAACGTGGCCGGGCGCAGTTGCGGCAACACCACGAACCACAGCATCCGCCAGCCCTTGGCCCCGTCCAGACGCGCGGCCTCGATCTGGTCGCTGGCGACGTTGTTGAGACCCGTCAGGTACAGGATCATGCAATAGGCGATTTGCGGCCAAAGACCTGCGGCGATGATGCCGTATGTCGCCCATTCCGCGCTCGACAGGATGTCCGGTACGGGGGCCGCACAGCGCGATGTGACATTGCCGAGGATATTGGTGGTTTCCTCGCAAAACGCCCACTTCCAAACCGTGCCGACCACGCCGAAGTCAGGGTTGTAGAACCAGCCAAAGATCAGACCCACAACCACCTGGCTGATCACGAAGGGAAAGAAGAACATGGACTTGTAAAAACGCATGCCTGTCACCGTCTGGTTCAGGAAAAGCGCGATAAACAGCCCCACGGGCACGGCAAGCATGTAAAGGACCAGCCACAGCACGTTGTTTTTGAGCGACGTCCAGAACTTTGGATCACTCCAGAGTTTGACGTAGTTATCAAAGCCCACCCACGTGGCCGTGCTGACCCCATCAGGCCCGTAAAGCCCGTTCCATTCATAGAACGACAGGGCGATGCTTTCGAATATGGGGATGACCACGTAGATTGCGAAAAAGACCAGTGCCGGTGCAAGGAATATCCACGGTGCCACCGCAAGCTTGTTGCGGCGCAACCATCCGCGCTGATTGTGCGGCGAGGTGTCTGGCGAAGTGGCCTGTGTCATCGGTTTTTGCCTTTCCGGCGCGCACGTTGATCCTGGTCAAGTTCGGGCCTCCGGCCCAGATCGCGCCCGACCTCCCGGACGGGAAAGGCGCGGTCCTGCCAAAGCTTGGATGAGGCCACCCGATGGATGGCCTCGGGAGCCTTACTTGTAGACTTCGTCCTGAACACCGTCCAAACGCTGCAGGATTGCGTCCATCTTGGAGGTGTCCAGCATGAACTCCTGGAACCCTTCCATGCCCGCCTTGGCCATGGCCGCAGGTGCGTCGCGGTCATAGAATTGGGCCAGACCCGATGCACCATTCAACAGCGCAAAGCCCTCTTGAATGAACTTGTCATCCGAGATCGAAGCCTTGGAGTTGATGGGCAGCTGGCCAATGGTCTCGTTCCATTTGGACTGCACGTCAGGACGCGCAACAAAGGCCAGGAACTTCTTGGCATCTTCCACGTTATTGGCGTTGGCCGGGATAAAGAACGCATCCGCAGGTGCTTCTTCTGCCGGGGCCACATCCGCGTTGATGGTCGGGAACGGCATGAAGTCGATCTGGTCTTCGGTCAAGCCTGCGTTCTTGTAGCCATCCACCGAGAAGTTGCCCATGACATACATCGCAGCATCACCATTGGCGAAAGGTGCGATGGCGTCCTGCCACGACATGCTGGCGTGGTTGTCCCCGAAACCGCATTCATTGATCAGCGTTTCCCAGTTCTGGAACGTCGCCTTGATGCGTGGATCGGTGTACTTGATCTTGCCCGCAGTCAGGTCGTTGTGCACGTCATAGCCGTTGGTGCGCAGGTTGATGTAGTCAAACACACCCGCAGCCGTCCAAAGATACTTTGTCCCGATAGTGAACGGCGTCACACCATTGGATTTCATCGTGCCGCAAGCGGCCAACAATTCGTCCCAGGTCTGCGGCTCTTCCAGCTTCAGAAGGTCAAAGATGTCTTTGCGGTAGTAGATGCCCCACTGGTAGTAGCTGTAAGGCACGCCCCAGATTTTTCCATCACGGCTCATGGTTGGCATGATCGCGGCGAGGTCTTCCTTGAAGCCGTTTGCTTCCCAGACATCGTCCACGGGCTGAAACAGGCCCGCATCCACAAAGGGTGCCATGCGGTTGCCGGGGTACCAGCTTGTCACGTCGGGCGCATCCGCGGTCAGGAAATTGCGGATCGCTGTCTTGTGCGCTTCGCGGTCGTTGATGTTGGTGATGACGTTGATGTCAGGGTTTTCGGCCTGAAACTGCGCCACGGCATCTTCAAAGCCCTTTTTCGGGCCTGGGTTCAGGTCATCGAAGTTGATCACAAGATCGGCCGCCATGGCAGAGCCGGCCAGAATGGTGGATGCCGCCAGCGTCGCCGCCGCGGCCTTGATCTTCAGAAACATGGTTTTCCTCCCGGTTGGTTCTGTTTGACTTTTTGTTCCACATAGTGAAACCTTATTCCAACTATTGAAACTATGGCCAGCCAACCCCTAGGCTGTCAACAGATTCGCCGCGTGGGACACCCACGCCCAAGCAGGGAGGAGGCTTGGATGAACACCCAACACCGTACCCTTGGGCGGCCCAGCGGTGCAGGCACCATTGCCAAGGCGCTTGATGTGCTCGACCTTGTAGCAGACATGGACAGGCCCGTGCGCTTTTCCGAACTGCTGGCACGGTCCGAACACCCCAAGGCGACGCTCTACCGGCTGGTGCAATCGCTGACCCACACGGGCATGTTGCGCTATGACGCGGCCACGCAGACATATGCGCCGGGGCTGCGGTTGGTGCGGCTGGCTCATGCTGCCTGGCGGCAATCCTCGCTCGCCCCGATCGCGCGCCCTTTCATTGACGCGCTCTCGGCCAAACTGGGCGAAACCGTGCATCTGGCCCAGATGGAGGCCGGTCAGGTGATCTATGTGGACAAGCGCAATGCCGCCGATCCCATCGAGATGTTCAGCCAGGCGGGCAAGATCGGCCCGGGCTATTGCACCGGCGTGGGCAAGGCGATCATGGCCCACCTGCCCGCCGACGCGCGCACCCACGCCATCGCACAACAGTCCTTTTTCGCCCATACACCCGCCACGTTGACGACGCCTGCGGCCTTGGCCAGAGAACTGGACCAGATCGCGGCGCGCGGTATCTCGTTTGACCGCGAAGAACACGAACGGGGCATCATCTGCATCGCCGTTCCGATCATCGGCGCGGGCGCGCGGGTGCTGGGCGGCCTGTCCGTCACCACCGCAACCAACCGCAAGTCGCTGGATGATCTGGCGACCTTTGAGCCCGATCTGCGCACCTGCGCGTCATCCATCTCGGAGGCGGCCAGCACCTGGCAGTTTCCCAGCGAATAACCAACGAAGGAGCGCATCATGTCCGGCGTCACCCTGACCAAGGCGGTCAAGAAATATGGCGATGTTCAGGTGATCCACGACGTGGACCTGACAATCGAACACGGCGAATTCTGCGTCTTTGTCGGGCCGTCCGGCTGTGGCAAGTCAACCTTGCTGCGCATGATCGCCGGACTGGAAGAAACCACTGACGGCAAGATCGAGATTGGCGCGCGCAATGTCACACGAACCGACCCTGCCGAACGCGGCGTGGCGATGGTGTTCCAGACCTACGCGCTTTACCCCCACATGACGGTCGAGGAAAACATGGGTTTCGGCCTTCGTATGAACGGCGTGCCCAAGGACCAGATCAAATCCAAGGTCGCCGGGGCCAGCCGCATCCTCAAGCTCGATGACTACCTGGCGCGCAAGCCCGCGGCTCTCTCAGGCGGCCAACGCCAACGCGTCGCCATCGGACGCGCTATCGTGCGCGGTCCCGAAGTGTTCCTGTTCGACGAACCTTTGTCGAACCTCGATGCCGAACTGCGGGTGGACATGCGCGTGGAAATCGCCCGCCTGCACAAGGAAATCGGCGCAACCATGGTCTACGTCACCCACGATCAGGTGGAGGCAATGACCCTGGCCGACAAGATCGTGGTGCTGCGCGCGGGCCACGTCGAACAGGTGGGCAGCCCGATGGACCTCTATAACGACCCCGACAACCGCTTTGTCGCAGGCTTCATCGGCTCGCCTGCGATGAATTTCCTGCGTGGGGTCGCATCCCCCGGCGCGGTCACGGTCCCGGCCCTGTCAGATCAACGGGTAGATACCAGCGTAGCACTGCCAGCCGAAGGCACAGAGGTTATCGTGGGCATGCGTCCACAAGACATGAGCCTAGTGCAAGCCGACAGCAGTCCCGTCACTCTCGACATCCGCGAACGTCTGGGCGGGGCCAGCTATGACTACCTGACCACACCCACCGGCGAACGCATCGTGGTGGAATCAAAAGGCGATGACCCGCTGGCCGAAGGCACCGCCGTCACGGTGCGGTTCGACCCAACGCGCGTGATGGTCTTCGATGCATCGACCGAAGCCCGCCTGCGCTGATCCCACACTGTAACCTCTGGTTTCGGAGCCACCCTTCGCTTGAGACCAGACAGACGGGCGCGTGCGGCATTGCCAAGCCAAATCGCCGAGGGGCCCCGGAACGGGGATACGGCTATTTGACTTGGAAAGGGCGCGCGGGTCTGTCAGGCGCAGATCAAGCGCAGGGGGGCGGCGCACACCAGGTTTTGGTTTTGGTGAACCCCAAGAAAACCTTGCGGGACGGTGGGCGGGGCGATCTGCGCAAGCAGGAGCGCCGCACGACGTCACCGCATCGCTTCATCCACCAGCGCCTCTTCGGCAATCATCGCCTCCAGCGCGCGCCGGAACCGCAACTGGCCCCCATCAATGGGCAGATCGATATGCGGGCTGGTCTTGCTTTGCATTCCGATCTGCACTGCATCCAGCACCGCGCGGTCTTCCTCGAAAGCGGCGCGGACGTCTTCGCTCATCATCGCACTTAACTCCGCATCCTCCGGACGGATGTTGCGCAACTGAAACCAGTAATACCGTGTTTGCCCCGCGCTGGTGGGCGTCATGAAGTTATAGCTGTCCATGATGAACACATCCGCGTGCAAAGGCCCCTCCGGTCCCCCGGTGCCGGCAGGCGTGAACACCGCCCGAATGAGCGCATGACTGGGATAGCGCACCTCGTAGTGCTGCAACCGATCACAGTGGCCCTCGAAGGCCACCACTTTCTTGTAGAAAGGCGCAGGCTCCACATCCATCATCCACCGGTGCACGATCACGCCCGTATCCGTCTTTGTCACCCGCAGCGGTGTGTCCTTGGTGGCTGCCTGACCAAAGCTTGATCCATGCACCCAAGCCACATGCGTGGGGTCCAGCAGGTTGTCGCACATCAACAGATAGTTGCAGTTCAACTCCATCGCCGCCCCGCGGTTGATGCCCCAGGCCGGATCGCCATAGTTCTGGATCTCGAAAATCTCCGATGCGTCCGCAAGCGCCGGATTGCCCATCCAGATCCAGACCAGCCCGTATTTCTCGTGACACGGATAGGCATGCACGTTGGCATTGCTTGGAATACGCCCCCCACCCGGCGCCCAGACACACTTGCCTGCGCAATCAAAGGTCAGCCCGTGGTATCCACACTCCACCGTGTCGCCCTTGATCCGCCCCATGCTCAGCGGCAGCTTGCGGTGCGGACAGGCATCCTCAAGCGCGATGACCTCGCCGCCCTCGGTGCGAAAAATGCAGATTTTCTCGCCCAGAACTTCGATCTGCGCCAGATCACGGGTCACCTCGTGGTCCCATGCAGCCACGTACCACGCATTTTTCAGAAACATCACATCACCCCAGAATTCCCGGCAAATTCAAACCGTTCTGCCGCGCGCAGTCAATTGCATCCTCATATCCCGCATCCGCATGCCGCATGACGCCGGTCGCCGGGTCGTTCCACAGCACCCGCGCGATCCGCGCGTCGGCCTCGGTCGTGCCGTCACAACAGATCACCATGCCCGAATGCTGCGAAAACCCCATGCCCACGCCGCCCCCGTGGTGCAAGGACACCCATGTCGCCCCGCTCGCCGTGTTCAAAAGCGCATTCAGCAAGGGCCAGTCGCTGACCGCATCGCTGCCGTCTTTCATCGCCTCGGTTTCGCGGTTGGGGCTGGCCACCGACCCGCTGTCCAGATGATCGCGGCCAATGACCACCGGCGCTTTCAATTCGCCTGTGCGCACCATCTCGTTAAAGGCCAACCCCAGCTTGTCCCGCTGTCCCAGACCAACCCAGCAAATGCGCGCAGGCAGGCCCTGAAAGGCGATACGGTCGCGCGCCATGTCCAGCCATTTGTGCAAATGCGGATCATCGGGGATCAGTTCCCTGACCTTCTGATCCGTGCGGTAGATGTCCTCGGGATCGCCCGACAAGGCCGCCCAGCGAAACGGCCCCACGCCCCGGCAAAACAAAGGCCGGATATAGGCCGGAACAAAGCCGGGAAAGGCAAAGGCGTTCTCCAACCCTTCTTCCAGCGCGACCTGGCGGATGTTGTTGCCGTAATCCAGCGTCGGCACACCCGCATTCCAGAAGTCGACCATCGCGGCCACATGCACCTTCATGCTGGCCCGCGCCGCCGCCTCGACCCCCTTGGGATCGCTTTCGCGCTTGGCACGCCATTCGGCCATGCCCCAACCCTGCGGCAGATACCCGTTCAGGGGATCATGGGCGCTGGTCTGGTCCGTCACGATGTCGGGCCGTGGCCCGCCTGCCTGCATCCGGCGCACCAGTTCGGGAAAGATATCCGCGGCATTGCCCAAAAGGCCCACCGACTTGGCCTCGCCTCGCGCGGTCCAATCGGCAATCATCGCCAGCGCTTCGTCCAAGGACGTGGCCTGCTCATCCAGATACTTGGTGCGTAATCTAAACGCGATGCTGTCGGGATTGCACTCCACCGCCAAGCAACACGCGCCCGCCATCACAGCCGCCAAGGGCTGCGCACCGCCCATGCCGCCCAGCCCGCCGGTCAGGATCCATTTGCCCGTCAGATCCCCGCCGTAATGCTGGCGCCCTGCCTCAACAAAAGTTTCGTAGGTTCCCTGCACAATCCCTTGAGTTCCAATGTAAATCCAAGATCCCGCCGTCATCTGCCCATACATCGCAAGACCGCGTTTATCGAGTTCGTTGAAGTGATCCCAATTGGCCCAGTGCGGCACCAAATTACTGTTTGCAATCAACACCCTGGGCGCATTTTCATGGGTTTTGAACACGCCCACAGGCTTTCCTGATTGCACCAGAAGCGTTTCATCGCCCCTCAGGTCGGTCAGAGCGGCCACAATTGCATCGAAATCCTCCCATGTGCGCGCCGCGCGGCCAATTCCGCCGTAGACCACCAATTCATGGGGGTTTTCAGCGACATCCGGGTGAAGGTTGTTCATCAACATGCGCAGGGGCGCTTCGGTCTGCCAGCTGCGTGCGGTCAACGCGGTGCCCGTTGCAGGACGCACTTCGCGGATGTTTTGGCGCGTGGTCATGTCAATTCTCCTGTCTCAACAAGTGCGGACAGCGCACTGATAATGCTTGCCAAATACGGCCTGACGTGCGCGGCTTTCTCACTGTCATAGGGCCACGGCGATGCCTCCGCTGTCAGATACGTGGCCTGCGACAACTCCATCTGGATCGCGTGTACGCCAGCCGCCGGGCGGCCATAGTGGCGCGTTGTCCACCCGCCCTTGAACCTTTTGTTAACCACAGTCGAATAGGCTGAAGCCGTCTTACAAATTCGCACGACCCTGTCCTCCACGATCTGTGCACAGGATGTGGAAGAATTTGTTCCAATGTTGAAATCCGGCAATTTTCCGTCGAACAGTTGTGGAATAACCGACCGGATTGAGTGACAATCCAATAGAACAACGGCCCCATGCAGGGCTTTGATGCGCGCCAGTTCTGTGGATAACGCCGCATGATAGGGCGCATGGTAGGTCGCGCGACGGCGTTCCACCTCTTCCGCGTCAGGTTCAGCTTTCCAGATTGGCATACCGTCAAAATCCGTCAGCGGCACCAACCCCGTGGTGTTCTGACCGGGATAAAGGCTGGCCCCGTCCGGTGCGCGATTACAGTCCACCACATAGCGATGGACCCCTGTACGCACCACTGTCACATCGCCCTGCAATCCGTTGTAAAGACGATCAATATACCAATCGGTGTCCGCCAACGCCCACCCGCGATCATTGAGGTTTTCGAAGATGTCCACAGGCACGTCTGTCCCGGTATGGGGCATCCCCAGAACAACCGGACCGGTGCCATGGGTTACGTCGATCATACGCTTGCCTCGACCAATGCACCGCTGCGCACCAACGTGGCAGCAGCTTCTATATCAGGCGCAAGGTACCGATCAGCACCCAAGCGGGGCACATCCTGTCGCATGCGCGCGACCACCGCAGCCAGGCGTGCAGACGTTTTCAAGGGCGCGCGGGCCTCTACTCCTTCACATGCGCAAAGCGCCTCAACCCCCTGAATAACAGACAGATTGCGGGACATCTTCAACAACCGTAGCGCGCCATGGGCGGCCATGCTGACATGGTCCTCCTGATTGGCGGAGGTCGGGGTGCTGTCCGTCACGCAAGGATTGGCGAGATGTTTGTTTTCGCTCATCAAGGCAGCTGTCGTCACCTCGGCGATCATGAAACCGCTGTTCAACCCTGGATCGGGCGTCAGGAAGGGGGGCAGATCATGGCTTAGCGTCGGGTCCACCATCAACGCCACCCGGCGTTGAGAAATGGCTCCGATTTCCGCCAACGCAAGAGCGATCTGATCAGCGGCAAAGCCCACCGGTTCCGCATGGAAATTGCCGCCTGACACGATGCGATCCCCCACGACCAAGGGGTTGTCCGTGACCGCGTTCGCCTCGATCTCGAGCGTGCGGCCCGCCATGGCAATGACATCCCACGCCGCCCCCAGAACCTGCGGCTGGCAGCGGATGCAATAAGGGTCCTGCACGCGGGTATCGTCATTACGGTGGCTCTCGCGGATCTGCGATCCGGCCATCAGGGCGCGCATCGCGGCGGCGACTTCGATCTGGCCTGCGTGGCCGCGCAAGGCGTGAATTTCCGGGGTCAGCGGTGCGGTCGATCCCATGATCGCATCGGTGCTGAGGCTGGCGATGACGATGCTGTTGCGCACCGCGTCTTCCGCCGCGAAATAGCCCGCCAGTGCGCAGGCCGTCGAAAACTGTGTGCCATTGATCAGCGCAAGGCCTTCCTTGGGGCCTAAAACAACGGGTGACAATCCCGCCGCCTCAAGCGCTGCGGCACCCGGCATCTCTGTCCCCCGATAGGTTGCGTGGCCCGCGCCGATCATCACCGCCGCCATATGCGCAAGCGGCGCCAGATCGCCGGATGCGCCAACCGATCCTTGGCTCGGCACCACCGGCAGCACGTCACGGGCGAGCATCGCCTCGATCAGCGCGCAGATGTCCCAGCGCACGCCCGAAGCACCGCGCCCCAGCGACACCAGCTTCAGCGCCATCATCAGCCGCACCAGGTGCGGTGCCATCGGCTCTCCGACGCCACAGCAGTGCGACAGGATCAGGTTCTTCTGCAGGGTCTGCGTGTCCTGCGGCGCGATCTTGCGACTGGCCAGTTTTCCAAAGCCCGTATTCACCCCATAGACTGCCGCATCCCCCCGCGACACATCTGCAACCACCTGTGCCGATGCTGCGACGGCCCCGCGCATTGCCGGATCAAGCTGTACGTCCGCCCCGTCAAAGACGTTGCGCAGAATGTCCAGCGTGGCCGCGCCCGGCTGCAGGATCATTCCGGGCCTCCATAGATGCGGCGGTGCAAGGGATTGAACCCGATGCGATAGGCCAGTTCGGATGGGTGCGCGATGTCCCAGATGCACAGGTCCGCCCGCAGCCCCGGTGCGATACGCCCGCAATCCTCCAACCCCAGCGCTTGTGCTGCGTGAAGGGTGACGCCGCGCAGGGCCTCTTCGGGCGTCATGCGGAACAGCGTACAGCCCATGTTCATCGCCAAGAGCAGCGAAGCCATGGGCGAGGAACCGGGGTTGCAATCGGTCGCCAGTGCCATCGGCACCTTTTCGGATCGAAAGGCCGCAACCGGCGGCAATTGCGTCTCGCGCAATGTGTAGAAGGCACCGGGCAGCAAAACGGCAACCGTGCCCGCCTGTGCCATGGCCTTTGCATCGGCGGCGGTTGCAAACTCCAGATGATCCGCAGACAGTGCACCGCGCGCGGCCGCAAGGGCAGCGCCCCCTTGATGCGACAGTTGTTCGGCATGCAGTTTGACCGGCAGCCCAAGTTCGGATGCCGCATCATAAACCCGCGCTATCTGTTTGGGATCAAAGGCAATACTTTCGCAGAAGCCATCCACGGCATCCACCAGACCCTGCGCATGAGCGTCGCGCAAAGCCGGCCGGCAGACCGTATCGATATAGCTGTCCGCATCCATGTCCGACGGCACCGCGTGGGCCCCCAGAAAGCTGGTGCGCACCCGCACATCCCGTCGCTGTCCCAGCGCCCGCGCCGCCCGCAGCATCCGCAACTCGGTGTCGTGATCCAGCCCATAGCCGGATTTGATCTCAACCGTGCAGACCCCTTCGGCGATCATCGCATCCAGTCGTGTCAGCGCATCGGCAATCAGGGCCGCTTCGTCTGCAGCGCGGGTCGCGCGGACCGTTGAAAGAATGCCGCCCCCCGCCCGCGCCACCTCTTCATAGCTTGCCCCTTGAAGCCGCATTTCGAATTCCGCCGCGCGGTTGCCGCCAAAGACCAGGTGCGTGTGGCAGTCGATCAACCCCGGCGTCACAACCCGGCCACCGACGTCCTCGCAAGGCCATCCGGCATAGATGTCCGGCACATCGCGCCCCACCCAGACGATGCGGCCCGCCTCTATGGCGACAGCCCCCTGCACCTCGCCCCACGGCGCCACGCCGTCCAGCGTGGCGATCCATGCGTTTTCAAGGATCAGGGAAGTCATGCGGATTGACCTGTCTTTGTGTGTGGTTATTATGTGCAGACATAATCAGAGACAGGCAAAGGCCGTCAAGCCCGATATGATCCACATTCACGCCCAAACCGCCCTTCTGCCGACAGGATGGGCGCAGGATGTGCGCATTGCCATTTCCGCCGATGGACGCATTGCGCCGCCGGATGGCAATGCCCCGGCGGATCACCGTGTCGACATGCTGCTGCCTGCGCCCGCCAACCTGCACAGCCATGCGTTTCAACGCGCCATGTCCGGCCTGACCGAAGCCCGCAGCACCGGCACATCCGACAGCTTCTGGACGTGGCGGCAGCTGATGTACCGGTTTTTGGATCACCTGACGCCCGACGATGTCGAGGCCATTGCCGCCTATGCACAGATGGAGATGTTGGAGGCCGGATTCGCCGCGGTGGGCGAATTTCACTACCTGCACCACCGGCCCGGTGGGAAACCCTATGACAGGATTGGCGAAATGGCAGACCGCATCGCCGCCGCCGCACGGGAGACCGGGATCGGTCTGACGTTGCTGCCCGTGCTCTATATGCAAGGCGGGGCAGATGGACGCGCCCTGAATGGGGGCCAATTGCGGTTCGGCTGCGATCTGGAGCGGTTCGATCGGCTGATGTCCGACTGTGCGGACATCCTGCGCGACCTGCCCACCGATGCAGTTTTGGGCGTGGCCCCGCATTCACTGCGCGCGGTCCTGCCGGATGGGCTGGAGCAATGTGCCTCCTATGCTGGCCCGATCCACATGCATCTGGCCGAACAAAAGGCGGAAGTCATTGAAGTACGGTCTACTTTCGGCGCACGCCCTGCCGAATGGCTGTGCGACACGCAGGACGTCAATGACCGTTGGTGCCTGATCCATTGCACGCAGATGACCCCGACCGAAACAGCCACCCTTGCCCGCACAGGGGCCGTTGCAGGCCTGTGTCCGATCACCGAATCCAACCTGGGCGACGGAATATTTGACGCGCCCGGATGGACGAAGGCAGGCGGTCGCCTTGGCGTGGGGTCTGACAGCAACCTGCGGATTTCCCTGACCGAAGAACTGCGCACCTTGGAGCATAGCCAACGCCTGCGTGATCACGCCCGCGCCGTTCTGGCCGATGACGCCCGCAGCACTGGCCACGCCCTGCTGGCGCAAGTGGTCAAAGGCGGTGCGCAGGCACTGGGGCGACACAGCGGCGCGATCGCACCGGGCCATTGGGCCGATCTCGTGGCGCTTGACCTTTCCGGTCCCGATTGCGCAGGCCGCACCGATGATCAGATGCTCGACACCTGGATTTTCGGACAAGGCGGCCCGACGGTACACCACCTGTGGACAGCCGGGAGGCACATGGTTCAAGACGGCAGGCATATCCACCGCGCGCGCCTTGCCGCGCGCTATGCGGCCTGCCTTGGATCGTTGATGGAGCGTGTGGCATGACAACCTGGCAAAGCATTGCGGATGCTGCCCGCCAGCGCATCCGCGACCGCCAATGGCCCCCCGGTGACCGCATCCCGAACGAAGCCGCACTGGCAGAAGAGTTCGGCTGTGCCCGCGCCACGGTGAACCGCGCGTTGCAGGCGCTGGCCGACGATGGGTGGCTGGAACGCAGGCGCAAGGCCGGGACCCGCGTGGCGCTAAGCCCGCAACGGCGCGCACAGCTGTCGATCCCGGTTCTACGCCAGGAGGTCGAGGACAGTGGGCGCAGCTATCGACATATACTGCTGGATCGCACCACCGCATCCGGCGGAGACCCACGGGCACGGGGTTTTGCCGCCGACGCCGACCTTTTGGCCCTGCGCACCCTGCATCTGGCCGATGACATTCCCTTCGCCATTGAAGACCGTCTGGTCGATACCGTTGCCGCACCCGGCCTCGTCACCGCTGATCTTTCCGCGATCAGCGTGAATGAATGGCTTGTCCGCAATGCCCCTTTCGCGCGCGGCACGCTGCGCTATGGCGCCATCACGGCGGATGCAGCACTTGCCCGACATCTGGACTGCGCGCAAGGCACGGCCCTGATGCACCTGACGCGCCGAACATGGTCGGACACGCGGCTGATCACGGATGTCACGCTGACATTTGCAGAAGGTTACGCCCTGACCTTTGAAATCTGAACGCGCCTGCGTTTCAATTCGCCAAAAACTTTGGGAGTTGGGGCAAAGCCCCAAGACATGATCACGTGTCAGGACTGCTCGCGCAGCCATGCCATGATCGCGGGGCGCACCGACATGTCACCCCGGTGCCGGGCATCCGCGATAACCTTGCGTACCTCTTCAAGGTTCGACCGGCGCAGCAGCGACTTGACCGGACCAATCGAGGCCGGTCGCATCGACAGGGTGCGCAGCCCGATGGCCGCAAGGCACAAAGCCTCGACAGGACGGCCCGCATCCTCGCCGCAGAAGGACAAGGGCGTATCGGTCTGCTGACACCGCTCAACGATCCGCTCAAGAAAACTGAGGAAACTGACATTCAGCGTGTCATACCGCCGCCGCACACGTTCATTCTCGCGGTCCGCGGCAAAGAAGAACTGCTTGAGGTCATTGCCGCCGATCGACAGAAACCCGACTTCTTCAAAGAACTTGCGCGGGGCAAAGCCAAGCGATGGCGTTTCCAGCATCGCACCCACTTCGATCCGCTCGGGCAGCACATGGCCCAGACGTTTTTCACGCTCAAGCGCCTTGTTCACTTCGGCGCGCGCCTGCGTGTATTCCTCGTATTGTGCCACGAAGGGGAACATCACCGTCAAGGGCCGCCCATCCGCCGCACGCATGAGCGCCTGCAGCTGCATCCGCAGCACGCCGGGTTTGTCCAGCCCGACGCGAATGGCGCGCCAGCCAAGCGCCGGGTTCGGCTCGTCGTTGGGCTTCATGTACGGCAGCACCTTGTCCGACCCGATATCGAGCGTGCGGAACACCACCTTCTTGTCGCCCGCCGCGTCCAGCACCCGCGCGTAGAGCGCGCTCAGCTCGGAGCGTTTGGGCATCTGGTTGCGCACCAGAAACTGCAATTCGGTGCGGAACAGGCCCACGCCCTCGGCTCCGGAGGATGGCAGGGACGGCAAATCCGCCATCAGGCCCGCGTTCATATGCAACTGCACAACGGACCCACACAGCGTTTCCGCCGGTTTTTCGCGGATCGAGGCGTAGCGTTTGAGGGCCGCAGCCTCCATCGCCATCTTGTCGCGGAACGAGGTCACGACCATGTCGTCGGGCCGCAGGTGCACGATGCCCTGTTCGCCGTCGACCATCACGTGGTCCCCGTTCAGCGCCTCGTTGGTCACCCGTTCGCAATGTACGATCAGCGGAATGGCCAGTGCGCGGGCCACGATGGCCGCATGGCTGCCCACCGATCCCGCCTCAAGGATGATCCCCTTGAGCGAGCGGCCATAATCCAGAAGCTCCGCAGGCCCGATATTGCGCGCAACCAGAATGGGATCGGGGGGCATTTCGGCCCCTGTGTCCGCCCCCTGCCCGGTCAGGATCCGCAAAAGCCGGTTCGACAGATCATCGAGGTCGCTCAGCCGTTCGCGCAGATAGTTGTCGGTGGCCTCGCCCATGCGCGCCCGGGCCAGCGATTGTTCCTTTTCGACTGCTGCCTCGGCGCTCAGCCCGCGCGAAATGTCTTCCTCCATCCGCCGCATCCAGCCCTTGGAATTGGCGAACATCCGATAGGCTTCGAGCACCTGGCGCTGTTCCTTGTCGGCACCGGCAAAGCTCAGCATCTTGTCCACGCCCACGCGCAGTTGTTCGACCGCTTCGGTCAAACGTTCCATTTCGCGGTGCGGATCATCGGCAATCGGGTTAACCACAACGACGCGCGGCTCATGCAACCAGATATGGCCCTCGGCGACGCCTTCCTGTCCCACGGTGCCACGCAGCATCACCGGCTGGCTGTGACGCGCGGACATGGCCGCGCCTTCGCCCACAAAGGCACCCAGCTCGGTCATCTCGGCCAGCACCATTGCCACCACTTCAAGGGCATAAACCTCGTCGGCGCTGAACTCACGCGCCTGCTTGGATTGAACAACCAGCACGCCCAGCGCCTCGCCGAGACGCTGCACGGGGACCCCCAGAAAACTGCTGAACACCTCTTCGCCGGTTTCGGGCATATAGCGAAAGCCGCGCGCCTGCGGGGCGTTGGCCGTGTTGACCACCCGCCGTTTGCGCGCGACCCGCCCCACAAGGCCTTCGCCCAACTTCATGCGGGTCTGGTGTACGGATTCGGGGTTCAGACCTTCGGTGGCACAGAGCTCAAGCGTGTCCTCGTCCCGAAACAGGTAGATCGAACAGACCTCACACCCCATGCTCTCGGCAATCAGATGGGTGATCTTGTCCAGCCGCGCCTGACCGGGATCATCCCCGGCCATCGCGTCCCGCAAGCGGCCCAAGAGCTTGCGGCTTTCTGTTTCAAAACGTTCGGCCATCGCGGCGCGGCCCCCTTCGCGGTCTCGAATTCCAGCTTAGACCACAACACGCCTGATTAAGGAACGGCGTTTTTACCGGGACCAAACCGGTTTCCACTGTCAAAGCAAAACCTTGCCACTGGTCGCACGAACCTGCGTGCCGCGTGGGTTGATCAGGCGGCCTTTTCCAATTCGAACGCATCGTGCAGCGCCTGAACCGCCAGTTCCATGTACTTGCGATCGATCAGAACGCTGATCTTGATTTCCGAGGTGGTGATGACCTTGATGTTGATGCCTTCGGCGCTCAGCACCTGGAACATCTTGGCGGCGACGCCGGTGTGGCTGCGCATGCCGATGCCCACGACGCTGACCTTGGCCACATCCGTGTCTGCGATCATCTCTGCATAGTTGATCACACCTTCGGCCTTGGCCTCTTCCATCGCCTTCTCGGCGCGCTTGACCTGATCGGTAGGGCACGACCACGTCATGTCGGTGCGCCCTTCCTCGGCGATGTTCTGCACGATCATGTCGACGTTCACGCCCGCATCGCTGAGCGCGGTAAAGATCAACGCCGCGATGCCGGGACGGTCTGCCACCGATACCAGCGTCATCTTGGCCTCATCGCGGCTGAAGGCCACGCCCGCAACGACATTGCTTTCCATGATTTCCTCCTCGTCGCAGACCAATGTGCCCGCATCATCCGATTGTTCTTCAAAACTGCTCAGAACCCGCAGCTTGACCTTGTAGCGCATCGCCAGTTCGACCGACCGCGTCTGCAACACCTTGGCCCCGAGCGACGCCAGTTCCAGCATCTCCTCGAAGGCGATCCTGTCAAGCTTGCGCGCCTTGGGGCTGACCCGCGGATCGGTGGTATAGACACCATCCACATCCGTATAGATATCGCAGCGCTCCGCGTCGAAAGCCGCGGCAAAGGCCACGGCGGTTGTGTCCGATCCGCCCCGCCCAAGGGTGGTGATCCGGCCTTCGGGGCTTACGCCCTGGAACCCTGCAACCACCGCAACCCGCATACCCTCGGCGAACTTGGCCATGATGTTGGCGGGTGGAATATCCTCGATCCGCGCGGCGGAATGGGCGCTTGTGGTTTGCACCGGCACCTGCCAGCCCTGCCAACTGCGGGCGGGCACATCCATTTCCTGCAAGGTCAGCGCCATCAGACCCGCGGTCACGTTCTCGCCCGAGGACACCACCGCATCATATTCACGCGCATCGTACATGGGCGAGGTTTCGTTGACCCAGCCGACCAGTTCGTTGGTCTTGCCCGACATGGCCGACACGATAACGATCACGTCATAGCCCTTGGCCACTTCCACGCCGATGCGCTTGGCCGCCCGCTTGATACGGTCCAACGTCGCCACGGACGTGCCGCCAAATTTCATCACCAGAACTGGCATGTCTTCTACCCTTGCAAAGGTTTCGGGCGGGGTTTACGCGCCCCGCCTGCCCACTGCAAGCGCGTGTCCTGTCTTCTGCGGGTCAAAACATCTGTGCCGCAAGCAAAACTGCGGCTACATCGGGTGGTCGCGCCCGTCCCAGGTCTGGAAACATCCGCTATGCGCCATGTCCAAGGCGGCAAAGCGTTCCATCAAGCCCGCCGCCGCCTCTTCCACAGAAATGTCCGCCGTATCGCCGCCCATGTCCGTGCGCACCCAACCGGGGTGATAGATGCCCACCGCTATGCCATCCGCCTTGAGGTCCACGGCGAGATTCCGGCCAAGGTTCAACACCGCCGCCTTCGACGACCGGTAGATATAGCTGCCACCGGGCGCACGCGCCTGCGATGCCATCTGGCTGGAAATGATCGCGATGCGCCCCTTGGCGCGGCGCAGGTTGGGCAGGACCGTCTGGATGGTCTGGAACACACCAGTCACATTGGCCGCAAAGGTCTGTGCCCAGATGTCCGCCCCGAACCCGGTGTCGAGGTCCTCGCCCTTGTCCAGATAGACGCCCGCGTTGCACACCAACAGGTCCAGCCCGTCCTCGCCCACTGCCGCGCGCAGGGTGGCGAAATCGCTGGGGCGGGTCACGTCAAGCTGCACTTGCGATGCCACGGACCGGCCCGTGCCGATGACCTCTTCGCCCGCGGCCGTATATTGCGCAGCCAAATGCGCGCCAATGCCCCGGCTTGCGCCGGTAATCACGATTTTCATGGATCAGTTCGCTTTCGCTTTTGGAACAAAGGGCAATGGCAGCACCGGCACGCCATCCTCGATCAGGGCCTTGGCCTCGGCAGGCCGGGCCTCACCGTAAATCGACCGTTCGGGGCTTTCGCCCAGATGCATGGCCCGCGCTTCACGCGCAAAATCACCGCCGACGTAATCCGCGTTTTCCTCGACATGGCGTTTCATCTTCTGCAATGCTGCGGCCTCGGGCGTCGGTGCGTCGGGTTTTGCCGCGTCCACCGCGCGCCCCGCAGCCACGCGTGGTGCCATCACCGCCTTGTCCACCGATCCGCTGCCGCAAACCACACAGACAACGTGACCCGCCGCCGACAGGCTGTCATAGGCCTCGGCGTTCTGGAACCAGCTTTCAAAGCCGTGTCCCTGATCACATTTCAAAGCGTATCGGATCATCCGGGCCTCTCACCGCAGAACAACGTCTGCACGTCATTGCACATAATGATCTGCTGTCCCCGGTCAAGCTGTCTCAGCTGACCCAGCGGGGATCGAAATCGCGCAGGATGCGCGCCAGTTCGGGTTCATCCACCATGGCAGCAGCCTTCTTGCGGCTGACCCATTTGCGCTTGCGTTCGCGCATTTCGGGATAGGTTTTGGCCAGCGATTTCACCCGCACGCCATAGACCATCGCCACACAAGGCAGATCTTCCGCCCCGTCCAGCACCTTGTTGTAGGAATAAAGGCCCAAGGGACGGCTGTCGGCCTTGCCCTTGACGCCCGCCTCTTCCCAGGCTTCCTGCAAGGCCGCCTCGGCCGGGGTTTGCCCGTCCATGGGCCAGCCTTTGGGCACGATCCAGCGGCCAGACCCACGCGAGGTGATCAACAGCACCTGCACCTTTTGATCCACCACGCGCCAGCACAGCGCCGCGAACTGGGTTCGGACGTCCGTCTTGTGTGCACCACGCACGGAAATGGGCAACTGCTTGATCAGCGGGGCGGTCATGAACCCGTTCTCTTCTTGATTGGGTTAATAATAGGTGTTTTTTCACATATTACCAGCATCTTGCCCATGTTCTGACGCAACTGTGCATTTGCGGGGCGGTCTTTCGCCCGCCTGCACGGGGGCAAAAGGGGCTTGCCGCTCTGACGTGGCGCGGTCACAATCCGCGTGCGATGCGCAAATCATTTCCTATCAACCTCTTGGCCGCTGTCGTTGCCATGTTTTTTACGGTCGGTGCCACCCGCGCCGCCGACATCACCGTTTTTGCCGCCGCCAGCCTGCGCGGGGCCTTGGATGAAATCGCCCAAACCACGGCGCAGGATGTGGCGATCGCCTATGGCGGTTCGGGGCAGATGGCACGGCAACTGGCCCTTGGCGCCCCCGCCGATGTGGTGATCCTCGCGCATCCGCGATGGATGGAATGGCTGCAAGATCAAGGACTTGTCACGAATGCCGACACGCTGTTGACCAATCGCCTTGTGCTGATCGGCGCGAACGGCCCTCCGTTTGACCCGGACCCGGACACCTTGACCGCGCGACTGGACGGTGGCCGGTTGGCCATGGGCCAGCGTGATGCGGTGCCTGCGGGTCTTTATGCCCGGGCGTGGTTGCAGACCATCGACGCATGGGACACTCTTGAACCGCATCTGGCCGAAACCGAAAATGTGCGCGCGGCGCTGGCACTGGTGGCGCGGGGCGAGGCCCCCTTGGGCATTGTCTATGCCTCGGACGCGCGCGCAGAACCACGGGTTCAGGTCCTCCATGACATTCCGGCAACGGACCACCCCGCCATCCGCTACCCCATGGCGGTGCTGACGCCCCAAGGCGCGGATTTCGCAACGCTGCTGCAATCGCAAGGCGCCACCGCCATCTTTGCCGCCCACGGTTTCGGGCGCCCTGCCCCATGATGGGTCTGGACCCCGCTGCCGCCGAGGCGCTGCGCCTGTCGCTTTGGGTTGCAGGCACAGCCACGGTGCTGGCCCTACCGCTGGCGCTGTGGTTGGCGTGGCTGCTGGCGCGGCGCGATTTCTGGGGCAAATCCCTGCTCAGTGCGGCGATCCACCTGCCACTGGTGCTGCCGCCTGTGGTCACGGGCTACCTTCTGCTGCTGACCTTCGGGCGCACAGCACCGGTGGGCCAAGCGTTGGAACAGCTCTTTGGGCTGGTTCTGGCCTTTCGCTGGACCGGGGCGGTGCTGGCGGCAATGGTCATGGGCCTGCCCTTGATGGTGCGGGCCATGCGCTTGGCCTTCGAGGCAGTGGACCCGCGCATCGAAGAGGCCGCAAGTACCCTAGGCGCGCCGCGCCGCGCGGTCTTTCTTTCGGTGACCTTGCCCTTGATCGCACCGGGCGTGCTGGCCGGTGCGGTGATGGGATTTGCCAAGGCATTGGGAGAGTTCGGCGCGACCATCACCTTTGTCGCGGCCATCCCCGGCCAGACGCAAACCCTGCCCTCGGCCATCTATTCCTACCTGCAAATTCCCGGGGGTGAGGCGCGCGCCACCATCCTGACCCTGTGGGCCTGCGCCATCGCCGTCGCGGCGGTCCTGATCTCGGAATGGCTGTCGCGCAGGCTGGCCGCGCGCATCGGCGCAGGCGGTCCCGCATGAGCCTTTCGGTCGATATCACCTGTCGGTTCCAAGGGTTTGAACTGGAGGCAGCCTTTGATGCGCCGCCGGGGGTCACCGCGCTGTTCGGGCGCTCAGGCACGGGCAAGACCACGCTGGTCAACGCGGTAGCGGGCCTGTTGCGCCCCGCGTCAGGGCGCATCACACTGGAGGGCGCGCCACTGCTGGATACCGCGCGGGGCATCTGCCTGCCGCCTCATCAGCGCCGGTTGGGATATGTCTTTCAGGACGCGCGCCTGTTCCCGCACATGACCGTTGCACGCAATCTGGACTTCGGCACCCGTTTTGCCCCCTCCGGCGCAACCGGAGCGGCCCGCGACGACGTGATCGACCTTCTGGGCCTCGCCCCCCTGCTGGAGCGCGCCCCGCGCCACCTGTCGGGCGGCGAAAAGCAACGGGTTGCTCTTGGGCGCGCCTTGCTGGCACAGCCGCGGATGTTGTTGATGGACGAACCGCTGGCGGCACTTGATGCCACCCGCAAGGCCGATATCCTGCCCTACCTCGAACGGCTGAAAACGGCTTTTGGCGTGCCGATCCTTTATGTCAGCCATGCATTGGATGAAATCGCGCGGCTCGCGGATACGCTTGTGGTGTTGCACGGCGGAAAGGTTCGCGCGGCTGGCCCCGTCTGGGATGTGCTATCGGACCCGGTGCATGTGCCGCTGATTGGGGTGCGCGAGGCCGGTGCGGTGATCAGTGGTGTGGTCGAGGCCCATGCGAGCGACGGATTGACAACGCTGCGCATCGCCGGCGGCACGCTGGCCCTGCCGGGCGTCGCCGCGCCCGTTGGGGCGACGGTGCGGGTGCGGATCATGGCGCAGGACGTGATCCTGTCCAAGGACCGCCCCGAAGGCCTCAGTTCGATCAACATTCTGCCAGTGACCGTGTCTTCGGTTCAGATGGGCGATGGGCCCGGAGCCGCCATTGCGCTGAATGCAGGCGGGGACAAGCTTTTGGCGCGCATCACGGCACGGTCGGCCCGCGATCTGGGTGTGGCACCCGGCATGGCGTGTTTTGCCGTGCTCAAGGCCACGTCCGTCGCGCAAGGATCAATCGGCGGGCGGTAGAGGCGCCGTACCCTCACACCAGACCGCCCGGCATCCTGTCTTTCAGACCCGATACCAGAACCTCGCGCGGGACGTCCCCGTCAATGGCCAGCTTGCGCAGGGAAAAATGCACATGCGCCATGTCGGCATAATAGCTGGTGTAGGCATAGTTGACCGCAGCGCCCGCCACGGCCCCCAGCACCGGAACCGTCTGCGCCGCCAGTTTTTGCCCAAGAACCACCGCCAGTTTCGGGGCGACCCGCGCCACCAGCGCCTGCATCGCCGCACCGCTCAGCGCCATGCGCGCGCTGAGAAAGGCGGTGTCTGCGCCATTGTCATGTTCCAACGGCCCGGCGGAGGCAAAGACCTGCACACAATCGAACTTCACGCTGTCGCTGGCGGTGTCAAAACCCTTGGCCGCGGCTTCGGCCTCGATCACCCGCAACAGCAAAGTGGTGGTGACCGGCAGTTCGGCCAGCGCCGTGGGCAAACCGCCAAAGCCGCCCGCTGCCCCCATCGCCGCACTGATGGTGCGATTGATCCAGGGACTTTGATCCGGCACCATGCGCCGCGACCCGCTGGCCGCCGTCATCGCGTGCCCCAGGGCGGCCACCGTTGCCTCGTCCAGCCGGCCACGGACGTTAGTGGGCAAACGGTCCAGAAGGCCATCGGCCTGCGTGCCAATGACATTGAGCAATTCGATCCCCAGTCCCCCGGCCTTGCGATAGCGGCGCGCAAGATCGTCAAGCTCCGCCTCGACATCCACTGCGGGCACCACGGGCATCAGTTCGAAATCATCCAAAAAACAGGTCCTCCTGCCCTTCAAGATTGGGGGCCAAAGCGCCGGGTTCAATCCCTGCGGGTCACATTGCCGGTGACACCGTCCCATGCGCCGGGGCGCAAGGCATAGCCCAGAACGCGCGCGGGGTTGGTGGGCGGCGGCATGATTACAGCGTCCAGACGCACAAAGCCAAAGCGACCGTAGTAAGGCACGTCACCCACAAGCATGACCCGCGCACATCCTTGTCGGGCCGCCATGTCCAGACTGGTCCGGATCAATTGTCCACCCAGCCCTTCGCCCTGCCGCGTGGGATGCACCGCCACAGGCCCCAGCAAGAGCGCATCGGCGCCGCCCACGCGCACTGGCCAAAAGCGGATGGCCGCAGCCAGAATGCCTTCGGCATCACGCGCAACATGGCTCAGGCCCGCAACGGGCGGTACATCATCGCGCAAACGGTAGGACGACAGCGCCTCGCGGCCGGGGGCAAAGCACAGATCATAAAGCGCCTCGACCTCCCACCAGTCGTCTTTGGTTTCAGGATGGATGGTGTACATCGACAGGCGCGGTCTTTGACTGGTTCAGGCTGGCATTCGCCCTACCATGCCGCTACGCCTTGGGCAAACCACCAAAGGAAATTCAATGTTCTACCGTCCAGAAGATGGCCACCCGCTGCCGCACAACCCGTTCAACGCCGTCGTCACGCCGCGGCCCATCGGATGGATTTCGACGCAGGATGGGGATGGCGTGGCCAACCTGGCCCCCTATTCGTTCTTCAATGGCGTGGCCTATGTGCCGCCGCAGGTCATGTTCGCCTCGACCGGCACCAAGGACGATCAGGACGGCACCAAGGATACGGTCGCCAACATCCGCGACACCGGCGTTTTCTGCGTCAACGTGGTGGCGCAGGACATGCGCGATGCGATGAATGCGTCCTCTGCGACCCTGCCCAAGGGCACGGACGAATTTGCCCACGCGGGCCTGACGGCGGCGCGCTGCGACACGATCGACTGCCCCCGGATCGAAGGGGTACCTGCATCACTGGAATGCAAGATGACCCAGATCGTGAAGATCGAAGGTGCGTCAAATTTCGTGGTCTTCGGCACCGTGACCGGTGTGCACCTGCGCGATGATACCATCGTTGACGGGCGGTTTGACATCACCACCTACCAACCGCTCAGCCGATTGGGATACCGCGACTATACTGTGGTACGTGACCTCTTTGAACTCGCGCGTCCCGACGACTGAGACAGGGGCAAACACCTTTGATTGCGATGCCGATGCCTGTAGAGGCCGACTGTTTTTAAGACAACTTAGGTCGGCCACTGCCCTCAGTCATTTTGTCCACCGGTATGGGAAGCACCTTCCGCTTTACCGGGTCCATCATCGCATCGTCCTTCTCCCTGGGCACCTGGAGCAGCACCAGCGCCAGTACGCTGACCATAACGCTGGGGGCAGTTGATGTCGCGTTTTCGGGCAGTTTCACTTTTGACGGCAGTGGCGCCGTTTCCGGCGGCACGCTGGATGGCATGGTGTGGACGATCGGCACCGGGGCCACCGCGACAATCGCGGATCTGGACGTGGACATGAGCACCCTTCTGGCGCTGATCGGTGCATCGGACGCGGCAGGCATAGACGACCTGATGTTTTCCAAGGACTGGTCGATCACCGGCAACGAACAGATGCAGACGATCAACACCCTGACCCTGACCGGCGCAGGAAACCGGGTGAAATACAGTGGCATTGACACCGTATCCCTGCTGGATGGCAACGATCAGTTCTTTACCCATGACGGCGCTGACCATGTTGACGGCGGCGCCGACGACGACCAACTGTGGGGCGCACACGGTGCAGACACCCTGCCGGGCGGCACAGGCGACGACATGGTGGATGGCGGCAAGGGCCGCGACAGTATCTTCTGCGAAAAAGGCAATGACACCTTTGTCTTCCGCGATGAAACCGCGTCGGTCACGGATGTGGTGCTGGATTTCGAACTGGGCGTAGACCTTAGGTTGAAAAGCGCAGCCACAGGGTGTCCCAAACCGTTCTATGCATTGCTCGAGAGTGCAGTTCGCGTTAGCGTCTTCTAATAATTATGATTCCCTAAAGGGTTACCAGTTTTCACCAATCAGAATATAACGGAGATCCTCCATGCCGAGTATCACAGTTTCATCCGGAATTACCAACGTGATCGGCCTGTTCTCAGGCGCGCTTGACGAAACCTTCGAAGATGGGACCGTCACCGGGTTTTCGACGACATCCATCACCGTCGCGATTGCGTCCGGCATTGTGACCGTGACAGGCGACAGCTTTGCACCTGACGGCATGGGTGGGTTCACCGGCAACATCGACAGCATCATAACCACATTCAGCAACGGTGAAACGATCAGCTGGACGAATGTGGGCCTGACCGTGACGCAGCTGTTGGACGTCTACGCTCTTGAAAACAATCAACCCTTCGACATCGACGCCATTGAAAACCTGCTGCTGCCGTTGGGTTGGGACGTGTCCACAAACGACAACGATGATGTGCTGACAAGCCAGACCACCAGCACCGATGGTGTGAAACTGCACTTTACCGGCGACGACCGCTTTGACCTCAAGGGTGGCGACGACAACTGGTTCGCGTCCGATGGGAAGGACACCATTTTTGGCGGCACCGCAATGACACACTCGACGGTGGCCGGGGCAATGACCGGATCATCGGCGAAAACGGAAGCGACCTGCTGGTCGGCAACAAGGGCCGTGACATCATCAAGGGCGGCAAGGGCAAAGACACCATCGACGGCGGCACCGGCCGCGACAACCTGCAAGGCGGGTTGAAGGATGATGTGATCGACGGCGGTGCAGACAACGACAAGATCCGTGGCGATCAGGGCAACGACAGGTTGACAGGTGGTTCCGGTGCGGATCTCTTCATCTTCGACCTTGGCGTATCGTCAGGCGATTACGATACGATCACAGATTATGTCGTGGGCGTTGATTCACTGGATGTGACCGGGGCGAACTCCGCGAACATCTCGAATGTCGCGGGCGGGGCCGAAGTGGTTTTCCAAAACACCACCGACACCTTGACCGTCTTCTTCGAGGGTCTGACCGCCGCCGAACTGGAAGCCGACACAAGCTTGTTGTTTTTCCTTCCCTGATACCGTCCAGGCCAAGAGCAACACGCATACAAACAGATCTTAAGAACCCGGCATCGGCAAGATGCCGGGTTTTTTCATGCCGCATCGCGCCCAATCCCTGCGCAGAGGTGCGCAACCCTTTATTATAGTGTCATTTTCCCCGTCCAGCGCTGACCCTGATCAAAGTGCCTTCTGACCGCATCGCGTAAACTTGACGCAACGCAAAACAGGAGGCCATTATGCCAACCCTCACAGTCACTCCCGGTGTGACCAACGTCATATCTTCGTTTCTCGACATGCTCGACGACATGATCCTTGCGGACAGGATGATTTATACGATCAACCCCACACAACTCATCATGCAAACCGATCTGGGCATGTACAACGCCACGGGCGTGAACCTTGCCGAAGTCGGCGACAACATCACCGGCACCTTGTTCACGGTTAACTTCGCGCCCACCGGATCGATGGAAAGCCTGAACTGGACGAACATCGGGCTCGACCTTGAAACCATTGGTGCCGCCTATCAGACCGAAGGCGCGGGCGGTGACCCTGCAGCGGTGGAAAACCTGCTGCTGCCTCTCGACTGGTCCATCACCTTCAACGACTTGGACGATGTGCACACCGCAAAGACCAAGAGCGATGACGGCGTCAAGTTGCACTTTGACGGCAATGACTACTTCAACACCAAGGGTGGCAACGACAACCTGTTCACGGCCGACGGCAAGGATACCGTCTTTGCCGGCATCGGTGACGACACGATTTCGGGCGGCAACAGCAACGATCGCCTTTACGGTGAAAAGGGGGCGGATTTCCTGATCGGTGGCAACGGGCGTGACATCTTGCGCGGCGGCAAGGGCAGTGACTTCCTGCAAGGAGACCGGGGCCGCGACAATCTCGACGGTGGCTGGGGCGAAGACCTGATCGACGGCGGCGCCGCCAGTGACAAACTGCGGGGCGGGGCCGGGTCGGACCTCTTTGTGTTCTTTTCCGATGTGTCCAGCGGCGATGAGGACGTAATCTATGACTATGAACTTGGCGTCGATATAATGGATGTGAACGCCCATGACGTGGCGGGCGCGACAATCACCGACAACCTCGATGGCAACGCCGTGATCGCCTACGACGACAACACCATCGAAGTGATCGGCGTCACCGCCGCCGAACTGGTCGCAGACAACTCCGTACTGATCTACTGAGCCGGCACCGGGGCAGGCCGCGCCTATGACACATGCAAAACGCCAAGGCCGTGCGAAGGATACTTTGCGCGGCCTTTCTGTCTGCTTGGCAGAATGAGCAACAGATCAAAAAAATATCGAATAATCCGGGGCGCAGACGTGTTGACCCAAGGAAACAGCCGCGCATGCGGGACGCGCACCAAAGGGACAGACCAACATGATCACGCTCACCGCCATCGAACCACTCGATCTCTTCCCCTCCATCAGCTTCGACTTCTTCGGCAATCCGCTCAGCGAGTCTTTCGAAGCCTTTGAAATCCTCAGCGGCGATGGTTTTACCATCTCGGACGTCAGCAGCACCGGCTTTTCCGCAACCTTGGGCAATCGCACCGTGGTCGTGTCCGGTACCGGGTTCGATGCAACGGCAGGCACATCCGACTTTGGCACCACGGGCACCATCGATGGCCTTCTGCTGGTCGAAGACGGGCAAGACACCCATTCCTATACAGGCCTTGCCCTGTCCGTGGCCGATTTCAACGCGCTGATCGCGCAGGAGGCATCAGGCGACATCGACGCCCTCGAAACGTTCATCTTTTCGCAAGATATGACGGTGATCGGCAGCGACATTGGCGACAGTGGCGCCTTCGGCAGCGCGGCGTCGGCGGATGGGGTTTTCCTTCAGCTGACGGGCAATAATCTGATTGAACTGGGCGATGGGGACGATTCATTCAACGCCAACATCGGCAATGATACGCTCCGTGGCGGGGCCGGCGATGACAACATCGAAGGATTTGACGGGTTCGACCGCCTTGAAGGCGGCTTTGGCGACGATAATCTCAGTGGAGGAGGCCAGCGTGATGAGCTCTTTGGTGGACGCGGCAATGACATCCTGTCTGGAGAGCAGGCACGCGATGTCATGAAGGGCGGCCGGGGCAAAGACACGCTGGATGGCGGTCTGGGCAAGGACATCATGACCGGCGGCGGAGAGGCTGACACCTTCATTTTCCTAGGCGCCGACGTCACGGACGAATTTCAGAACGCCGACATCATCAAGGATTACAATCAGGCCGAAGATATTCTGTTGTTCCTGGTCGAAGACATGACCACCATCAGCCTCGGCCTGAACGGCAGAGGCGAAGTTCGGATCGACTATGACAACGGGTCCATCACCCTGCGCGGGGTCACGGATGTGAACGATGTAACCCTGACGCAGGGCGATTTCGAGGAGTTTACCTGAGGGTCCCTGCGATCAGGGCAGCGCGTCAATGCCCGCCCAGAATACCGGTGCGGACCTTGTAATCCACCGCGACACCGTATTCGGGGTCGTCGTCGCTGTCGATCATCAGGTGGCCCGCTTTGCTCAGCAAGGCATGGCAATCGCGGGTCAGGTGGCGCAGCTGGATGTGCTTGCCCGCCTCTTCGTATTTCAGCGCCACCGCTTCGATGGCCTGAAGCGCCGATTGATCTGCCACCCGGCTGTCGGCGAAGTCCACGATGACCACGCTGGGATCGCCATCAATGTCAAAAAGTTCGTTGAACCCGTCGCTTGACCCGAAGAACAGCGGCCCCTGCACCTGGTAGACGCGCGCGCCTTCGGGTGTGATGTAGGATTTGGCGTGGATACGCCGCGCGTTGTGCCATGCATAGGCCAGCGCGCTGACGATCACGCCCACGACCACCGCGACGGCAAGGTCTTCCATCACCGTCACGACTGTCACAAGGATGATCACGAAGGCGTCTGTCAACGGCACCTTGCGCAGGATTTTCAGGCTGTTCCACGCGAATGTGCCGATCACCACCATGAACATAACGCCCACCAATGCCGCCAGCGGGATCAGTTCGATGATGCTGGACCCGACAAGGATGAAGGCCAGCAGGAACAGCGCCGCCGTCACGCCCGCCACGCGGGTGCGCCCGCCCGATTTCACATTGATCATGGATTGCCCGATCATCGCACAGCCGCCCATGCCACCGAAAAAGCCGGTGACGGTGTTCGCCACGCCTTGTGCAATACACTCTTGGCTGGCACCGCCGCGCTGGCCAGTCATGTCGCCCACAAGGTTCAACGTCAGCAGGCTTTCGATCAGGCCGATGGCGGCAAGGATCACCGCGTAGGGCAGGATGATCTGAAGCGTTTCAAAATTCAGGGGCACGACGGGAATGTGGAATGCAGGCAAACCGCCCTGAATGCTGGCCAGATCGCCCACGCGCGGCACATCGAGGCCAAAGCCGATGACGACCGCCGCCACGATGCCGATGCCTGCCAAGGGCGCGGGGATCACCCGCGTGATGCGCGGCATGACCCAGATGATCGCCATGGTCGCGGCCACCAGCGCCAGCATCAGCATCAGCGGTTGCCCCGAAAGCCACTCACCGCCGCCCAGCCCGTGGCCCGTGTTCTCCATCGTGCCGGGCACCTTGAATTGGCTCATCTGCGCGAGGAAAATCACGATCGCAAGGCCATTCACAAAGCCCAGCATCACCGGATGCGGCACCAGGCGAATGAACTTGCCCCATTGCATGGCCCCCGCGAAGACCTGCAAAAGCCCCATCAGGACCACCGTGGCAAACAGGTATTCAACCCCGTGCTGCGCCACCAGCGCCACCATCACCACCGCCAAAGCGCCTGTGGCACCCGAAATCATCCCCGGTCGACCGCCAATCAGTGCAGTGATCAATCCGACAAGGAAAGCCGCGTAAAGCCCAACAAGTGGATGCACACCCGCGACAAAGGCAAAAGCCACCGCTTCGGGCACCAGCGCCAGCGCCACCGTCAGTCCCGACAGGATTTCGGTGCGCCACTGCCGCGCGTCCAGCTTGGTATCGCCGGGGGCCACCCGGAAATCGCCAAAGCGCGTGTGCTTGGTCAGCTTGTCGAGATCGAAATAGGTCATGAATGTCCTGTCTGTCTGCCGGGGTACGCCGGGTTCCGGTATCAAAGGCCCCGTCTATGCGCCCCATGCCCAAAGGGCCACCGCATGGGGTGACTACCTGCTATGCACGCAGCACATAGCAGCCCCTGCAAAAATTGCACGGTATTCTTCGGTGCACATACGCTTGCGTTAAGGATGTCCTTGCAGGGGAGTTGGGTTATGACCGGACAGGTGGGCAATGCCGATGCTGGTTCTATGTGAAACGGATGACAGGTTTGAGCCCTTGTCGGTCATTGGCCACCCGCACCATCCCGCCCGGAACAAGCCGAAGGCGCCGGGCGATCGCCTGCTCTGACCCGTCAGGCGCTTTTCATCGAAAAGCTGCCGAGAGGGGGCCGGCCCGTGGTCTGGCGATTTGGGAATGGCGTGCTGCCCGCTCGGATGCTGGGATGTGCTTGTCGGCCATAAAGCGCGCCGTTCCAAGGTTGCGTCGCCAGCCCCCGGTCAGGGTTCGCCCTGTGTCAGGCTTTGTATTGAGGTCCGCTGTGAGCCCGCATTAACGGATGCTGCACGGTGTACAAATAACCGCTTTTGGTTGTGCAGCCAAAAACGTGACAATACCCAAGGCCAATTTGCTAGGGGTTTGTGACACAAAGTTTTTCAACGAGTCTGGCTTAATTCTTCGAAGTGACAAAAATAACGGTTTTTGGCGCTGGTTTCGCTGGGGCAATCAATCATTTGTTGATTTTCAACCGCGGATTTCGACACGACCTGACCCCGATGTTGCATTCCGACCATATTCCTCTGACCACTTGCGATGAGCGGTTGACTCTTCGTCGCCCTGTTCCCGTTGTCGACGAGGGCGATGCGAAGGTAGGGACACTTAGATGGGATATCACGCGGTACTCGGAGCGAAAGGAGCCATTGGTCGCGCAACACTGCAAGCCATCGATGCGAAAGGTCTTGAGGGCAAAGCGCTAACGCGGGCCGAGGGCGATGCGTTGGACGCCGACGCGTTGGCGGGGGTCTTGAGCGACGCGGATGTGGTCTATCACTGCGTCGGCCTACCATACGATTCAGACCTCTGGACAGCTGGTTTTCCGGCGATCTCCCGGTCGCTTGTTGCCGCATGCGAGAGAACCGGAACCAAGATCGTCTATTTCGACAACATCTATCTCTACGGCCCCGCACCCCTGCCCGTCCCTTTTGACGAGACCACGCCGCGCCATCCACCGTCGCGCAAGGGCAAAGCGCGCAAGACCGCCGTCGAGATCGTCATGGAGGCGCATCATGCGGGTCGGATCCAGGCTACAGTGGGCCGGGCGGCGGATTTCTACGGGCCGGGCGCGGTCAATTCGCCATTCTACATCAGCTTTCTGGAGAAGATGCTGCGTGGAAAGCGGCCACAAGTCGCGATGCCCGAGGGTCCCCTGCATACCTATGCCTACACAGAGGATATGGGCCGCGGTCTCGTGGAGCTCGCAATGGTCAACGCCGCCTTTGGCGAAGAATTTCATCTCCCTGTCGGCCCCGCCGTCCGCGTCTCAGACATGGCCGCGCTGTTCAACGAGCAGCTCGGAACATCGCTCAAGGTGACGCATATCCCGGATCTGGTCCTGCGCGGCCTCTCCACTTTCAAGCCGCTCATCCGGGAGGTCCATGAAATGAACTACCAGTACAAAACCGACTACATCATGTCGGACGCCAAGTTCCGGCAGCGGTTTCCCGATTTCGAGCACACCCCTTACCGCGAAGGTGTCGGCGCGATGGTCCAGCACTTCCAGTCCCGATCATGGTGACAGACCTACGGCGTCGCTTGTTCCTCGTTGAGAAGTGCCGTGTTGGAAAGGTGCCCGCGACATAGCGATAGCAAGCTCCCAATACCCAGCATCGCGCAGCGGTTTCGTACCACTGCCGATCACATTCGACCGTAGTTGGCCAACCCCCAATTCCTGAAGCGGACCTTGGTTCGAATGCAATGAACGGCAACCCCGTCCGCTTGGCCGACTTCCACCCGTATGTCACGCGGTGCGCTGCGGCGCATCTTTCCATTCCGTGCAAGCCCGTTACTGTATGCGGTGATCCAATATGAAAGGCTCCCCCCATGACCCAGACAAAAATCGCCGTGATCGGCGGCTCTGGCATCTATGACATCGACGGGTTGCAGGGCGCTGAATGGGTCAGCGTGGACACGCCCTGGGGCGCGCCCTCGGACCAGATCCTGACCGGGACGCTGGATGGCGTGAACATGGCCTTTCTGCCCCGGCACGGGCGTGGGCATGTGCACAGCCCCACCACCGTGCCCTACCGCGCCAACATTGACGCTCTGAAACGGCTGGGGGTGACGGATGTGATATCCGTATCCGCCTGCGGCAGCTTTCGGGAAGAAATGGCGCCGGGCCATTTCGTGGTGGTGGACCAGTTCATCGACCGCACCTTTGCGCGCGAGAAATCCTTTTTCGGCACCGGTTGCGTGGCGCATGTGTCGGTGGCCCATCCCACCTGCCCGCGCCTGTCGGATGCCTGCGAAACCGCCGCGCGTGCGGCTGGCGTCACCGTGCACCGGGGCGGCACCTATCTTGCGATGGAAGGGCCGCAGTTCTCCACCTTGGCCGAAAGCAATATGTACCGGACAAGCTGGGGTGCGGACGTGATCGGCATGACCAACATGCCCGAGGCAAAACTCGCCCGCGAGGCCGAGCTTTGCTATGCCTCCGTCGCCATGATTACCGACTACGACAGCTGGCACCCCGACCATGGCGAGGTGGATGTGACCCAGATCATCGCCACGCTGATGGGCAACGCCGACAAGGGCCGCGACATGGTCCGCCGACTACCCGCTCTTCTGGGCACCAACCGCGTGCCCTGCCCGCACGGCTGCGACCGCGCACTGGAATATGCGATCCTTACCGCCCCCGAAGCCCGCGATCCCGACTTGGTGTCCAAGCTGGACGCGGTGGCGGGGCGGATGCTCTGACCCTCATCACAAGGACCTGACACCATGCCTCTCGATCTCTGGCTGGCCTTTGTTGCCGCTTCCACCGCCCTTCTGCTGATCCCCGGGCCAACGGTTCTGCTGGTTCTCAGCTATGCGCTGTCCAAGGGGCGGTCTGTCGCTGTGGCCTCTGCCGCAGGCGTAGCGCTGGGGGACCTCATCGCCATGACCGCTTCGCTTTTGGGCCTGGGCGCTCTGGTGCTCGCCTCGGCCACCTTGTTCACTGTGCTGAAATGGGTCGGGGCGGCCTATCTGGTCTATCTCGGCATCAAGCTGATGCGCGCAGCCCCCAGCAAGGGATTGGCCTTGCCCGAGGCGGACATCACCGCGCGCGGTGTCTTCGGCCATGCCACGCTGGTCACGGCGCTGAATCCCAAATCCATCGCCTTCTTCATTGCCTTCGTGCCCCAGTTCATCCGCCCCGAACAGGCGCTGCTGCCGCAGTTCGTCATCCTGATCGCCACCTTCGTGGCACTGGCCGCCCTCAACGCGCTGGCCTATGCGCTGCTGGCCAGCCGCATGCGCCGCATGATCGCCCGGCCTTCGGTTCTGACGTGGATCACCCGCGCGGGCGGTGCCACGCTTGTGGCCATGGGGGTCTTGACCGCGACCCTGCGTCGGGCGACACCCTGATAGCCCCAGCATGAAAGCCGATCCATGAAAACCGTTCAGGACTATATCCGCACCATCGTCGATTTCCCGCACGAGGGCATCATGTTCCGCGATGTCACCACGCTGTTTGCCGATCCGCGCGGGTTTCGCATGGCCATCGACCAGATGCTGCACCCCTATGCAGGCCAGCGCATCGACAAGGTGGTGGGCCTTGAGGCGCGCGGCTTCATCCTTGGTGGGGCCATCGCGCACCAGTTGAGCGTGGGGTTCGTGCCGATCCGCAAGAAGGGCAAGCTGCCCGGTGCCACGATTTCCGAAGCCTACACGCTGGAATACGGCGAGGCGGTTGTCGAGGTACACGACGATGCGATCCAGCCCGGCGAAACCATCCTGCTGGTCGATGACCTGCTGGCCACCGGCGGCACCGCGGAGGCGGGGATCAAGCTGGTGGAACGGCTGGGCGGCAAGATCATCTCGTGCAGCTTTGTGATCGACTTGCCGGATCTGGGCGGGCGCAAGCGGCTGGAAAACATGGGCATGGATGTCCACGCGCTCTGTGCTTTTGACGGTGCATAGGCCTCAGACCAGAACATCACCCACCGGGCGGCGCAGCGACATGGGGGTGGCAGGCCCGCGCCCGAAGCGCACCACCAGATCAGGGCGCACATCGCCCAATCCCATCGCCGCGGCAAAGGGCGCGCGCATCGCTTCCACCTCGATCGGCTGGTTGATATGCGCACAGCGGATGCCCAGTGCTGTGGCCTGCAAATTGAACCGCTCGAAACTGCGGCCCACCTGCATCCAATGCTCCGGCCCCTCGCCCGCGCCCACGAAGACGGCGATACCGGCAGAGGACTGGATGTGCTTTGTATACTTGTCTGTCTCTGATGCCTCGCGAAACGCCAAATTGAAGGCGATGTTGCCCAACCACTCGGGCATCGACGGGTTGCCCGAACAGGGCGCATAAAGTCCGTCACCGGTATCCACCGCGCGCTGCGGGCTGAACCTGATCCAGTCTTTCAACTCGTCCACGAAGGCAGGGTCGCGCATCTGTTCGAGATTGGCCGCCACCACAGCCTCAAGCGCGCTGTTCTTGCGGGAAGCATCGGTGATCAATTCCAACTCGACGCCCTCCATTGCCGCTGCCTCGGCCAGAAGGGACAGATCGGCAGCAGAGACAGGCGCACCGTCATATGCACCGCGCGTGGATTGCCGTGCAGGGATTGCATCGTAAAGGGGCGATACCTCGGCAGCCCCATGCCCCAAGGCCACGTCAATGCCCGCCGGCTCAAGGCTCATGCCACCGGGCCGGCCGTGGGCCGCCGCCGCCAGCATCAGGTTTTCCGCGGCACAGCCAAGGCTGATGAACAGGTGGTGATCATCTGGATCGACGACTTCCGTCCGCCGTGCCGGGTCAGGCAGGATGCGCACGCCATCTTCGCGCAGTGCAAAACGCCAGGGCTGGGTGTTGTGCCCGTTGGCCGCCAGCGTGGCATAGCGCACGAAGTCCACCAATTCAGGCTGCGCTCCGATCACTGCGCGCTGCTCTGCCACGGCGCGGGCGTAATCGCCCTGTCTCGGCCACGCCCAGGCCGCGGCTCCAAGTGCTGCCACGGTGCCTCCCGCGATGGCTGTTCTACGTGTCATCATGGCGTTTACCTCCAATGAATGCCCCAAAAGTGACGCAAAACCCGGCACCGGGCGTTGATCCATGTCAGTCAGGGCGGCGAATGTCGGCGCATCAACGTAAATCGCGGTATTTCATCCAATCAGCGGCTTGGCCCTCGGTGCATTTCATCACATATGCACCCTATGACCCAAAGCATCGCACCCGCCGCCCCTTCCCGCCTCACCACCCTCGTAACATCATCCGGATTCCAGAATACCGTTCTTGCCGTGATCCTGTTCAATGCCGTGATCCTCGGAATTGAAACGTCCAATAGCGCAATGGCCGCTGCCGGGCCTTTGATCCTGTTTCTGGACCGGGCCTGCCTTGCGTTCTTCGTGATGGAACTGGCCCTCAAGCTCATCGTGTTTCGCACCCGGTTCTTCCGGGACGGTTGGAACGTCTTCGACTTTGCGATCGTGGGGATTTCACTGTTGCCTGCGGCGCAAGGGCTGGCCGTGCTGCGCGCCCTGCGCATCCTGCGCCTGCTGCGGGTGATCTCGGTCGCGCCCAAGCTGCGCCGCGTGGTCGAGGCGCTGCTCAATGCCCTGCCTGGCATGGGGTCGGTGTTTCTGCTGACGGGGCTGATCTTCTACATTGCGGCTGTGATGGCAACGAAACTCTTCGGGGCGGCCTTTCCCGACTGGTTCGGCACGCTCGGGCGCTCAGGCTATTCGCTGTTCCAGATCATGACATTGGAAAGCTGGTCGATGGGCATCGTGCGCCCGGTCATGGATGTCTATCCCATGGCCTGGGCGTTCTTTGTGCCCTTCATTCTTGTTACCACCTTCGCCGTGGTCAACCTTGTGGTCGGCCTGATCGTGAATTCGATGCAGGATGCCCACCATGTCGAAGATGTCGAACGCACCGACGAATACCGCACCGAAATCCTCAGCCGCCTTGATGACATTGAACGGATGTTGAAGCAGCAGGGTAACAGTCGGTAGCCCACCTTCAGATCAGGCCCGCAGCACCGCACCCGGGTTCATGATGCCCAAAGGGTCCAGCGCGGATTTGATCGCACGCATCGCCGCCATTTTCGCAGGATCGCCATAACGCTCCAAGTCCTCCACTTTCAAGCGCCCGACCCCATGTTCGGCGCTGACCGATCCGCCCATTTCGTGCACCAGATCATGCACGATGCGCTTGATCCGGTCGCGTTCGGCCATGTGGTCAGCCCGGCTGCGCCCCGGCAGCGGAAAGACGTTGTAGTGCAGGTTGCCATCGCCCACGTGCCCGAAACAGTTGATGCGGAAAGCCCCCAGGTCTGCGATCCGCGCATCTGCAGTTTTTATGAAGTCGGCCAGCGCACCCAGCGGCACGGAAATGTCATGGCTGCTGATCGATCCGATGCGGCGGTTGGCTTCGGGAATGTGTTCGCGCACGGACCAGAACGCAGCCGATTGTGCCTGTGTCTGCGCGATGATCCCGTCACTGACCAATCCCGCCTCTGCCCCGGCTACGAACATCTGTTCCAGCGCCGTGCCCGCCTCAAGCCCCGCTGACACGCCCACCTCGACCAACACGCACCATTCGGGCGCGTCGTCCCATGGGCGGCGCACATCGGGCAGTGTTTCGGCGAGGAATTCAAACCCTTGCCGGTGCATCAGCTCAAAGGCGCTGATCGCCTCGCCCAGAACATCGCGGCCCAGCGCAAGCAGTTTCAACGCCGCTGCAGGGCTTTCGACCACGATCATCGCGGTGCCCGTGGCCTGCGGGCGCGGATACAGCTTCAGCGCCGCCGCCGTAATAATGCCCAGCGTGCCCTCGGCCCCGATCATCAGGTGCCTCAGGTCATAGCCGGTGTTGTCCTTGCGCAGGCGTTTCAGCCCGTGGTGGATGCTGCCATCGGGCATCACCGCCTCGATCCCCAGACACAGATCGCGCGCATTGCCATAGCGCAGCACCCCGGTGCCGCCAGCGTTGGTGGCCAGATTTCCGCCGATGCGCGCGGTGCCTTCAGCCGCCAACGACAGCGGAAAGAGCCGCCCCTCTGCCTCCGCGGCCGCCTGCACATCGGCCAGGATCACCCCGGCTTCTGCAATCAGGACGTTTTCATCCGGGTAAACCGCACGCACCTGGTTCATCCGTTCAAGCGACAGGATCAGAGGCGCAGGCCCATCTTCGGCGATCTGCCCCCCCACCAGCCCGGTGCCACCACCATAGGGCACCACACCCACACGGTGCTCGGCACAAAGGCGCACCAGCGTGCTGACCTCTTCGGCACTCTGGGGATAGGCCACCAATCCCTGCTGGCCCGCATAGCGCCCGCGCGGCTCTTCAAGGTAACGCGCCTCGGCGTCGCGAAAGCGGTCTTCGGGCATAGCCGCGCGCAGGCGCGCGGCTGTCTCTGGGGTCAACGGGTTCAATGTCATGTATCCTAAAGGCCAAATCGGCGCGCCAATGGCAAGGCGCTATTCCACCGCGCGCAGCCATGCGGGGCGCAGGACCATGATCGTGGGCCGGGACGGCAGACGTTCCAGCGACACGTCCAGCACCGGGCCACCCACATCGACCACCGCAAAGTCATCGCGCATCCGCACCAGAAATTCGTCCAACGTGAAGCTGGAAAACCAGTGCATCGGAATAATGATCGAGGATTTCAGCCGCTGCAACACCCGGATCATCGACGGCAGGTCCAGCGTGGTGCCACCATCCACCGCCGCCATCACCACGTCGAGCCGCCCCAAGGCCGCATATTGTTCCGGCGAGGGTTCGTGGTGCAGATGCCCCAGATGCCCGATGCACAGGCCCGCCATTTCAAAGACGAAGATCGAATTGCCTTTTGGCTCCACCCCCGACCATTGCGAGCGGATGTCGGTCGACACGTTGCGGATCAGTACCTCGCCCAGATCCAGCTCATGGGTAATGCCTTCGCCAAAGGGTCCCCACCCTTCCAGAACGTGCGGAATGGCCGGGTCGGGAAAGGCTGTCCAATGGGTTTCATGGGCATGGTTCATCGTGACCACATCCGGGATCATCGGCACGTTGCCCACGAAGCCGGTGAAATCCGTCACCATATTCAGCCCACCCGCCGACCGGATCAGGAAACTGGCATGGGCGATATAGTGAAGGCGCACGGTGTCGGCAGGGACAGTGCTGGCGTAGCTCGCCTTGTGCACATACTGCGCGCCGGGCGTGGATTGGGCCAGCGCGATGCAATGGCTGGGCTGGCGTTGATCTTGCGCGGCAGCAGGCAGCGCGAACAGGCACAGAAAACACAAGACACGGACAAGCATCATCGATCCTCCTGCGCCATAGGATAGCGCAGGAAACCGTTCTGTCACCCCGCGTCGGTCTTGCCGCGCCGATCCATGCGCAGGGCTGCATATAAAACATGCGTTCGCCAGCGCCCGTCGATCTGAAGATAGGACTGTGCGACGCCCTCGTATTTGAAGCTGCACTTCTCAAGCAGACCGCGCGAGGGTGCGTTTTCGGGCAAACACGCGGCCTCGATCCGGCTAAGATCCAGTCGGGAAAAGGCATAGTGCACCAACGCCGTGATCGCCTCGCGCATGTACCCTTGGCGGGCATGGCTCTCGCCCGTCCAATAGCCAAGCGTTCCGGCCTGCGCAGGCCCACGCCGGATATTGTCCAGAGTGATTGCCCCCAAGAGGACATTGTCGCTGCGCCGGATCAGGAACAGCGGCAGGGCCGTCCCCCCGGACACGGACCGCTGCGCCCAATAGACCCGATTGGTGAACGCCTTGCGCGAGAGGTGGTCGGCCGACCAGCTCGGCTCCCATGGGGTGAGGTACTCCGCGCTTTGTGCCCGCAGCGCACTCCATGCCCGGTAATCGGAATGGGTCGGGGGCCGCAGCGTCATGCGCTCCGTCTCGATCCGCAGTTTCCGTTTGGCAAGCAGCATCAGGCGGTCCGTCTCTCCTGCAGTTCGGTCAGGGTCGGCGCGCCGTCAACGGGCCCGTAGAGCGCCATGGCCGCAGGCGCTTGGGCCGCGATGCGCGCAGCGTATTCGCGCACGTCGCCCGTGGTGACCGCATCGATCAGGGCCACGGTTTCCTCAAGCGGCGGCACCCGGTCCCAAATCTGCACCAGACGGGCCAGACGTTCGGCGCGGTTCGAGGGGCTCTCAAGCCCCATCAGAAGGCCCGCTTTCATCTGGGCCCGCGCCCGAGCCACTTCGGCAGGGCTCATGTCCGTGGCCACACGTTTCATCTCGTCAATGGTGATCTCTGCCAATTCGCCCAACTGGTCCCCGCTGGTGCCTGCATAGATCGTGGTCATGCCGGTGTCGGCATAGGCCCCGGCCTGGGCAAAGATCGTATAGCACAATCCGCGGGTCTCGCGGACCTCTTGAAACAGGCGGCTCGACATGCCGCCACCCAGCGCCGAGGCGTAGATTTGCGCGGTGTAGATCGCGGGATCGCGGTAGCCCGGCGATTCAAGTGCCAAAGCGAAATGCGCCTGCTCCAGATCCTTGACCCGGCGCAGCTCTCCCCCGTCGAAATGGGCGGGGGCGACTGCAAAGTCAGGGCGCGCGTCGAGACCGCCAAAAAGGTCCTCGGCCATGCGCACGATTTCATCGTGATCCACAGCCCCTGCCGCGGACAGGATCATGCGGTCCGGGCCGTAGTGTTGGGCCACGAACCCCGACAGGTCTTCGCGGCTGAAAGCGGACACACGCTCGGACGGGCCAAGAATGGTGCGCCCGATGGGTTGGTCCGGATAGGCCTCTTCCTGCAACCAGTCAAAGATCACGTCATCAGGTGTGTCCAGCGCCTGACCGATCTCTTGCAGGATCACGCCGCGCTCCACCTCGATCTCGGCAGGATCAAAAACCGGGTTGAGCAGAATGTCGGAAATCACGTCCAGCGCCAGCGGCACATCCTGTTCCAACACCCGCGCATAGTAGGCCGTGACCTCGCGGCTGGTGTAGGCATTGATATAGCCGCCCACGTCCTCGATGGCTTCGGCGATCTGAAGGGCGCTCCGCCGCTCTGTCCCCTTGAACGCCATGTGTTCGAGGAAATGCGCGATGCCATTCTGGGGTGCTGCCTCGTGGCGCCCGCCGGCGGTGACCCAGATGCCGATGCTGGCCGACGCCAGCCCCGGCATGTTTTCGGTCACGATGCGGAAGCCATTGGATAGCCGGTGCTGTTGCAAACTCACTTGGTCAGATGCCCTTTGATATGGGCCTTGAGCGCCTCAAGATCATTTGGCACCCGCGTCACCCTTTCGGAACGGTCATAAAGGTCCGCCATGCGCGGGGGAAGAGGCGGATGCACACCGCTGGCGGCTTCCACGGCAGCGGGGAACTTGGCAGGATGCGCGGTGGCAAGGGTGATCATCGGCGTGGCCTCGGTGCGCACCTCGTCCGCGACCTTCACGCCGATGGCCGAATGCGGGCACAGCAATTCGCCGGTGTTGCGCAGAGCGGATGCGATGGTGGCGCTGGTTTCCTCTTCGGAGGCGCGGCCACTGTCGTAGTGTTCGCTCAGCACCTGCATCGCACCTTGGCTCACGTCGAAACCGCCTGCCTTCAGTTCATCCATCAACTGTGCAACAGCGTTCCCATCACGGTCATAGGCGTCAAAAAGCGCCCGTTCGAAATTCGAACTGACCTGAATGTCCATCGAAGGGCTGATCGAGGGCACGGTTTCGCCTTTGTGATAGCCTTTCCCGGACAGGCAGCGGTGCAGGATATCGTTCTGGTTCGTGGCCACCACCAGCCGGTCGATGGGCAGGCCCATGCGCTTGGCGATGTAACCGGCAAAGATGTCGCCGAAGTTGCCCGTAGGCACGGTAAAGCTGACCTTGCGGTGCGGCGCCCCCAAGGCGACGGCAGACGAAAAGTAATAGACAACCTGCGCCAGCACCCGCGCCCAGTTGATGCTGTTGACCCCGGCCAAACGCACGCCGTCGCGGAAATCAAAATCGTTGAACATGTCCTTGAGCCGCGCCTGACAATCATCGAAGTCGCCTTCGACTGCCAGCGCATGGACGTTGGATTCCGTGGGCGTGGTCATCTGGCGGCGTTGCACTTCGGAAATGCGTCCGTGCGGGTAGAGGATGAACACATCCACATTGTCGAGGCCGCGGAATGCCTCGATCGCGGCCGACCCTGTGTCGCCCGAGGTCGCGCCCACGATGGTCACCCGCTCACCCCGCCGCGTCAGCGCCGCCTGAAACAGCTGGCCAATCAGTTGCATGGCGAAATCCTTGAACGCCAGCGTGGGGCCGTGGAACAGCTCAAGCAGGAAATGCCCCTGATCCAGTTGTACCATTGGCGCACGCGCGGTGTGGCCAAAGCTGGCATAGGCACGGTCGATGATGGCGTGGAATTCATTGTCGGTGAACACGTCGCCCACGAAGGGGCGCATCACCCGAAAGGCTATTTCCTCGTAGGACTGTCCGGCCAGATCGGCGATGTCGCTCGCGGACATCTGGGGGATGGTTTGAGGCACATAAAGACCACCGTCGCGGGCCAGACCGGTCAGCATGGCGTCCTCAAAGGTCAGAACAGGGGCCGCGCCCCGGGTCGAGATATATTTCACGTCTCTTCGCTCTTGGCTGGGCTGCGCGTGCCGCGCAGGACAAAGTAAAGGGTCATCGCCACCCAGATCAGGGCCAGCGAAAACCAGGTGATTGCGTATTGCAAGTGATCATTGGGAATGCCTGCGGTGTCCACGGGCAAGGGCGTCACGGGCGCGTCCGATTGCGACGTCTGGCGGGCCACCACCATGATCGGGTCGGTCCCAAGCTCTGCGGCAAAGAGATCAACGTCGCGGGCAAAATGGATTTGACGGGTGGCGTCCGGTTCAGGGGTGTAGTCGTCGGTCTCTTGCGGCCAATGCAGGTTACCCTGCACCGTCATGGCGCGCGGTGCGGTGTCGACCGCGCCCCGCGCAGCCACTTTGACAAACCCACGGTCCAGCAGGATGCGGCGGCCATCCTCGGTCTCGAAGGGGGAAATCACCCGGTAGCCCGCACCGATCTGCTTTTGACTGACCAATACGAAGAGCGCACCCGCCTGCACTGTGCCGTTGATCGCGACCGGCAAGTATTTGTGGGCCTCGCGATCGGGGGCGGCGGGCAATGCCACGGGTGCCGCATCAATCCGGGTGGCAATGTCGTCCAACAGCACCTCTTTCCAGGCCAGGCGCTGGACCTGCCAGACGCCAAGGCTGATCAGGATGGCCGCGCCACCCACACCGATGCTGAGAAAGAACAGGATACGCCCCATCAGGCCCGACCTCGAAAGACAAAAGGCGCACGGGGTTCGCGCGCCTTCTGGGTTTTAGATGAATGCGACCGATGTGCAACCGGTGGCGTGATGCCCTTGGTCTTAGGGGCTGGGCACGCCCCACATGTACACTGCAAAGAACAGGAACAGCCACACCACGTCCACAAAGTGCCAGTACCAGGCCGCCGCCTCGAAGCCCACGTGCCGTTCGGGGGTGAAATGCCCCTTCATCGCGCGGAACAGGCACACCGCGAGGAAGATCGTACCGATGATCACGTGAAAGCCGTGAAACCCTGTCGCCATGAAGAAGTTGGAATAGAACTCATCGCCGCCGAATTCCCAGCCTTCATGCAGAAGGTGCTGGTATTCATAGGCCTGAAGGCCAGTAAAGATCACACCCAGAACGATGGAAATCGCCAAACCGTTAATCAGGTCCTTGCGGTTGTTCTCATGCACCAGCGCATGGTGCGCCCATGTCACGGCACAGCCAGACAGCAGCAAAACCAACGTATTGATCAGCGGCAGGTGCAGCGCATCCACAGGATAGATGAAGGGGGCCGTGTATTCGGTGCCCATATACTCTTCCATCGGGTACATGGCGTGTTTGAAGAACGACCAGAACCAAGCCGAAAAGAACATCACCTCGGACATGATGAACAGGATGAAGCCATAGCGCAGGCCGATCCGAACAACAGGCGTGTGATCACCAATGTGGCTTTCGTCGACCACCTTGGACCACCATGCGAACATCACGTAGAGCACCCCGACAAAGCCGATCAGGAACAGGTAAGGCGTGATCCCATGCATCCAGAGCACTGCGCCCAGCAGCATGGCAAAGGCCGCTACCGCACCCAGCAAGGGTTCGATGGATGGGGCCAGAATGTGATAGTCGTGATTTTTTGCGTGGGCCATTGCGCGTCCCTCAGTTCAGGTTGGTTTCTTGCGATTGCTCAAGGGCTGCATAGCCTTCAGGCAAATCGATCTCGTAAAACGTATAGCTCAGGGTGATGGTATGCACATATTGCCCATCTCTGTCCTGAACGATTTCGGGGTCCACAAAGAATGTGACAGGCATTTGCACCGACTCGCCGGGGGCCAGCACCTGTTCTTCAAAGCAGAAACATTGGATCTTGTTGAAAAAGCCGCCCGCCGAATAGGGCGCCACGTTGTAGCTGGCCGATCCGGCCACGGGGCGGTTTGTGGGGTTGGATGCCTCGTAAAAGGCCAGTGCCGTTTCTCCGATGCGCACCTTCATGGTGCGTTCCACCGGCTTGAACGTCCACGGCATGCCCGCTTCGGTGCCCGCGTCAAAGCGCACTGTGATTTCGCGGTCCAGGATTTCGTCCGACCCTTTTTCGGCCACGCCGGTCGCGCCACCAAAACCCGTGACACGGCAGAACCAGTCGTAGAACGGCACCGACGCCCAGGCCAGAGCACCCATCACCAGCACGAGGCTGACGGTTTGCACCACGGTGCGTTGGGGGCCGCTCAGGCGCTTCATTGCGTGGCCTCGGCGCGCGGCAGTTCGAAATCGCCGTTCATCACCTTGGCAAAGGTCAGGGCCGTGACCAAAACGATAAAACCGACCAGCAACAGGCCTACGCCAATGTTGCGTCCCTTACGGCGTTGATGCAGTTCGTGTTCCGCCTTCAAAGCCACGCCCAGCCTCCCAGACCATAGGGACGCAAGACCGCCTCGACCAGGATCGCACCGAAGTGCAGGAACAGATAGAGCAGCGACAGTTTGAAGAATTTCTTTTCCACCGCATAGCCATCCGCCTCGGACTGGGCCTCATCCCGGCGCCAGATGTCAAAGGCCCCTTTGAGGAACAGGGCGTTCAGAACCACGGCAGCCGTCAGGTATACCACGCCACCAATCGAGGTGAAGGCGGTGCCAACCGCCAGAACGGCCAGTAGAACAGTATAGGCGATGATGTGTTTGCGTGTACTGCGACGACCGTGGGTCACGGTCAGCATCGGCACACCCGCATCGTCGTAGTCGGACTTCATGAACAGTGCCAGCGCCCAGAAGTGGGGCGGCGTCCACATGAAAATCAGCGCGAACATCAGCCATGCCTCGATCGACATGGACCCCGTGGCGATCACCCAGCCGATAACGGGCGGGAAGGCCCCTGCTGCGCCGCCGATCACGATGTTCTGGGGCGTCGAACGCTTGAGCCACATGGAATAGACCACGGCATAAAAGAAAATGGTAAAGGCCAGCAGGGCCGCCGCCAAAAGGTTGGCCGACAAGGCCAGCATCATCACCGACAGGCCCGACAGCGCTACGCCGAGGTTCAGCGCCTCGCCCGGCTCGACCTTGCCCGCGGGAATGGGGCGTTTGGATGTGCGACGCATGACCTGATCGATGTCCGCATCCCACCACATGTTCAGCGCACCGGAGGCCCCTGCCCCAACAGCCACGAACAGGATCGAGGCGAAGGCGATGACCGGATTAACCGATACGGGTGCTGCCAGAAGACCCACCAGCGCTGTGAACACCACCAGCGACATCACGCGCGGCTTCATCAGGGCGAAGTAATCGCCAAGACTTGCTTCGTCCTCGAAAGTGCGTGTCTGACTGCTGATGTCCGTCATGCGCCTGTCCTGTTCAAAGGGCAAGGTGGGGCATGCCCACCCTAGCCGTCTTTAGTTCGATGCGATCTGGAAGGTCTGTGGCAGACCCGCGAATTCTTCGCGCGCACCGTTCAGCCATTCGGCATAAGCCTCTTCGCTGACCACCTTGACGGTGATCGGCATGTAGGCGTGGTTCAGGCCACAGAGTTCGGAACACTGGCCGAAATAGATGCCTTCGCGATCAGCCTTGAACCAAAGTTCAGCCAGACGGCCGGGTACGCCATCCTGCTTCACGCCAAAGGCGGGGATGGCCCAGGCGTGGATCACGTCGCCGCCCGTGACCTGCATCACGATGGTCTTACCGACAGGGATCACGATCGCGTTGTCGGTGGCCAGAAGGAATTCGTCCTTGGAGTAACCTGCTTCGATCAGCTGCTGTTCAACCTCGGGGGTCATCATGTTCGACCCGCCGGTGGCTGGCGCACCGATCATGTAGCTGGAGAATTCAAAACCTTCATCGACATATTCATAGTCCCAGTACCACTGGTACCCGGTGGCCTTGATAGTGATGTCCGCCTCGGGAATTTCCTGCTGGTTGAACAGGATGGGCAACGAAAAGGCCCCGATGGCAACCAAAACCACGATCGGGATCAGCGTCCAAGCGATTTCGACGGGCGTGTTGTGGGTAAAGCTTGCCGGCGTCGGGTTGCGCTTGGCGTTGTAGCGAATGGTAACCCAGACCATCAGACCGACCACGAAAAGGGTGATCAGCGTGATGATGACCAAAAGGAAGTTATCCAGCCAAACAATGTCCTGGGCCACGCCGGTTACGGCCGGCTGAAAACCCAGCGCGCCATCAACGGGCTTGCCAATGATTTCCAGATTGTCCTGCGCCATTGCTGGCAAGGCTGTGAAGGCGGCCAGAAGGCCCGAGATCGAGAAAATCTTGTTCATGTGTCGTCCTGATCTTTTGATCACTGTTGTGGCGGGTGAAAGGCCAAAGCGCGCACCGCTCTTTCCTCCCGTTGTATTACCCGCGCTTACAATCATATTCTGGACGTAAGATAAAGATGTCTCTCCGCGTCAAACGGACGCTTCTGCGCCCGAGCCATAGGATTTTTCAATGACAGATGCCCCTTTTACCCCGTTCGACGACCTGCTGGAGCGTGAAAAGGCCCTTGCGGTGCTGCGGTCTGCCACGGACGGGGCCGACGACGGCGAGCTTTTCCTTGAACGGCGGCGGTCGGAGGCGCTGGTCTTTGATGACGGGCGGCTCAAGACTGCAAGCTATGATGCGTCAGAGGGATTCGGCTTGCGCGCCGTACGCGGTGAGGTGGCGGGATACGCCCATTCCACAGAGATTTCGGAGGCCGCGCTGAAACGGGCCAGTGAAACCGCGCGGCTTGCGGTGGGGTCAGGTGGCGGCACTTGGGCCGATGCGCCTGTGGCCACGAATACAAGGCTTTACACCGATGAAGACCCGATTGCCGGAGCCACTTTTCCGGTCAAGCTGGACACGCTGCGCGAGATCGACGCGTTTGCGCGCGGGCTGGACCGGCGTGTGGTACAGGTGTCGGCCACCATCGCCGCCTCGATACAGGAGGTCGAGATTTTGCGCCCCGAAGGCCACAGCGTCCGCGACGTGCGCCCGATGACGCGCGTGAACGTGTCCGTGATCGTCGAGGAAAACGGCCGCCGCGAATCGGGAAGTGCGGGCGGTGGCGGGCGTGTGGGCCTTGATGGGCTGATCGACCCCGCCGACTGGCAGGCCAGGGCGCGCGAGGCACTGCGGGTGGCGGTGGTGAACCTCGGCGCCGTGCCCGCGCCTGCGGGTGTGATGGACGTGGTGCTTGGCCCCGGCTGGCCCGGCATTCTTCTTCACGAGGCGATCGGTCACGGGCTGGAGGGCGATTTCAACCGCAAGGGCAGTTCCGCTTTTGCCGGGCTGATGGGTGAACGCATCGCGGCCCCGGGCGTGACCGTTCTGGATGATGGCACCATCCCCGACCGGCGCGGATCGATCAGCGTGGACGACGAAGGCACGCCCTCGGGCAAGAACACATTGATCGAGGACGGCATCCTCGTGGGATACATGCAGGACCGCCAGAACGCGCGCCTGATGGGTGTGAAGGCCACGGGCAACGGGCGGCGGCAAAGCTATGCGCACACGCCAATGCCCCGCATGACCAACACTTACATGCTGGGCGGAGACGCCGCACCGGGCGATATCGTGGCCGACCTGAAGGATGGCATTTACGCTGTTGGTTTCGGCGGCGGACAGGTCGATATCACGAACGGCAAGTTCGTCTTTTCCTGCACCGAGGCCTACCGCGTGGAAAACGGCAAGGTGGGCGCGCCGGTCAAAGGGGCCACGCTGATCGGAGACGGGGCCACGGCACTCAAGCAAATCAGGGCTATCGGCAATGACATGGCGCTGGATCCCGGCATGGGCAATTGCGGCAAGGCAGGCCAATGGGTGCCGGTGGGCGTGGGCCAGCCGACGTTGATGATTGGCGGGCTGACCGTGGGCGGAAGCGCCTGAGCGCGCGAACAAGGCTAACAGCATGCGCGCGTTTTTTTCGAAATTGGCGCGCTTTTCTTCACCGCTTGTTAACCTAGAAGCCTCTATACCGATGTCAGCAACAGGCGGAGCATCGGATGACTGAACAGGGATCACATCCTTCTTCCACTCACCCCCCACTCCCACCCACCCCGGAAGACGATCGGTTTCACCGTCTCCGCCTGCTGCGATCACGCCGGGTCGGTATTTCGACGTTCAATCGGATGCTGGCGGAACACGGCACTGCGCAGAATGCGCTGGCGGCACTTCCGGAGGTTGCGCACGCCGCGGGCGTCAAGAATTACGCCCCTTGCCCCGTTGCCGTTATCGAGGCCGAGCTGAAAGCCGGTCATGCGGCCGGGGCAACGCTTGTTTCCTTTACCGACGATATCTATCCGCAGGCCCTGCGCGATCTGGCCGATGCGCCCCCGTTCTTGTGGGCCATCGGGCGGATCGAGATGCTGACGCGACCGATGATTGCCCTTGTCGGCGCGCGCAACGCCTCTTCCTTGGGTACGCGTATGGCGAAATCGCTGGCACGCGAACTGGCTGATGCAGGTCATGTCATCGTGTCCGGCCTTGCGCGCGGCATTGACGCTGCGGCCCACGGTGCAGCACTCGACACCGGGACAGTCGCGGTGCAGGCGGGCGGCGTTGACGTGATGTACCCGGCCGAAAACACCGAACTTGCACTGCAGATCGCCGCCAAGGGCCTGCGCCTGTCGGAACAGCCCATGGGCCTGCAACCGATGGCGCGCCACTTTCCAACACGCAACAGAATCATCTCGGGGCTGGCCCGCGCCACGATCGTGGTCGAGGCCGCAGCCAAATCCGGCAGCCTGATCACCGCGCGCGACGCGCTGGATCAGGGCCGCGAAGTCATGGCGGTGCCGGGACACCCCTTTGATGCGCGCGCGTCGGGCTGCAACATGTTGATCCGGGACGGCGCCGTTCTGGTGCGCAGCGCAGAGGACGTGACAAGCGCTCTGGCACCTTTGGCGCAGCCTGCCCTGCCACTCGACGCCCCTGCTTCGGCCCCAGCCGACAAACGCACGTTGCGCGAAACCGCACTGCTGCACAGCCAGATCCTGAACCGGCTTGGCCCCTCGCCCGTGGCCGAGGACCAGTTGATCCGCGACCTGGAAACAACCGCCTCCGAGGTTGCACCTGCCCTCGTGGAATTGGAACTCGATGGGCAGGTCGAACGACAGGCTGGCGGGCTTTTGACGCGGATGAACTGACGCAGCCCGCCTGCGGCCCGTTGACAATTACCCTCTTGCGCCCCACATGTTGCGCCGCCATAGACGCGCAGAAATTTCTGACCCAGAGGTGCTTTGTTAATGCCAGTTGTCGTCGTTGAATCGCCCGCCAAGGCCAAGACAATCAACAAGTACCTGGGCGACAATTATACTGTTCTGGCCTCCTATGGCCACGTGCGCGACCTGCCCCCGAAGGACGGATCGGTTGACCCCGATCAGGAATTCGAGATGTTGTGGGAAGTCGCCAGCGACAGCAAAAAACACGTCAAGGCCATCGCTGATGCGCTGAAAGACGACAACGAACTGATCCTCGCAACCGACCCCGACCGCGAAGGTGAGGCGATCAGCTGGCACCTTCAAGAGGCCCTGACCAAGCGCAAGTCGATCAAGAAGGACACACCGGTCAGCCGCGTGGTCTTCAACGCCATCACCAAGACCGCCGTGACCGAAGCGATGCAAAACCCGCGCCAGGTCGACATGCCGCTGGTCGAAGCATATCTTGCGCGCCGCGCATTGGATTATCTTGTGGGCTTCAATCTCAGCCCCGTGCTTTGGCGCAAGCTGCCCGGTGCGAAATCGGCAGGCCGTGTGCAATCGGTCTGTCTGCGCCTGATCACCGAGCGCGAGATGGAAATCGAAGCCTTCCGCGCCCGCGAATACTGGTCGGTCAAGGCCGTTCTGGCCACGCCGCGCGGTCAGGAATTCGAAGCGCGGCTAACCACGCTCGCGGGCAAGAAGCTGGACAAATACGACATCGAGAACGCCACGCAGGCCGAAATGGCAGAGCAGGCAATCTCCAGCCGCGACCTGACCATCCAGTCGGTCGAGGCAAAGCCCGCCAGCCGCAACCCATCCGCGCCTTTCATGACCTCGACCCTGCAACAGGAGGCCAGCCGGAAGTTCGGCATGGGCGCGCGCCAGACCATGAGCGCGGCACAGCGTCTTTATGAAGCGGGATACATCACCTACATGCGGACCGACGGCATCGACATGGCGCCCGAGGCCGTGACAATGGCGCGCGACGCGATCAAGGACCGCTACGGCGCGGAATACGTGCCCGCCCAGCCGCGCATGTACAAGAACAAGGCCAAGAACGCGCAAGAAGCGCACGAATGTATCCGGCCAACCGAGATGACCCGCGATGCCAGCGGGATCAAGACCACCGACGACGATCAGCGCAAGCTCTATGATCTGATCTGGAAGCGCACGCTGGCCTGCCAGATGGAAAGCGCACGCCTGGAGCGCACCACCGTCGAAGTGGGCAGCGCAGATGGCCAGGTGGGCCTGCGCGCCACAGGTCAGGTGGTTCTGTTCGACGGCTTCCTGAAAATCTACGAAGAAGGCCGCGATGACGAGGTCGTGGACGACGATGACAAGCGCCTGCCGCAGGTCAGTCAGGGCGACAAGACAGACAAGCGCAGCGTCACACCCGAACAACATTTCACCCAACCCCCGCCCCGTTATACCGAGGCAACGCTGGTCAAGCGCATGGAGGAGTTGGGCATCGGACGACCGTCAACCTATGCCAGCATCGTCACCACGATTCAGGACCGCGACTATGTGCGCAAGGAAAAGAACCGCCTGATCCCCGAAGACAAGGGCCGGTTGGTCATCGCCTTCCTCGAGAACTACTTCCGGCGTTACGTGGGCTATGACTTTACCGCGGGCCTCGAAGAACAGCTTGATGATGTGAGCGCAGGCGACCGCGACTACAAAAGTGTGCTGAACGCCTTTTGGCGCGACTTTTCGGCAGCGATTGCCGAAACCGCTGAACTTCGCATCACGGAGGTTCTGGAAAAGATCAACGAGGTGCTGGAACCGCACCTGTTCCCGCCCACCGAAGATGGCAGCGACCCGCGCCTGTGCCCCAACTGCGGTGCCGGACGTCTGAGCATGCGCACCGCCCGGTCAGGTGGTGCGTTCATTGGCTGTTCGAACTATCCCGAATGCCGTTATACCCGCGCCTTCGGCCCTCCCGGTCAGGAAGACGATAGCGGCATCCCCCCCGAGGGCAAGCTGCTGGGCGAAGATGCGGATGACAAGATCTATGCGTTCAAGGGCCGGTTTGGGCCTTATGTCCAGCGCGGCGAAGTCACCGACGACAACAAGAAGCCCCCGCGCCAGTCCATCCCCAAGGAATGGCCACCCACTGACGTCGATCTGGAACAAGCGCTGCGGCTTTTGTCCCTGCCCCGGCTTATCGGCACGCATCCCGAGGACGGCGTGAACGTCTGGGCCAATGTCGGGCGCTACGGCCCCTATATCAAACACGCCGACACAACGTCGGACCGAGGCGGCACCAATGCCAACCTCGAAGGGCTTGAAGAGGTATGGACCGTGGGGATGAACCGCGCCGTGCAGCTTCTTGCCGAAAAGGTCGCCTCGCGCGGCGGGCGCGGCGTTGCGGCCAAACCGATCCGCGAGTTGGGTGAACATCCCGAAGACGGTGGCCCCATCAACATCATGAAGGGCAAATACGGGCCTTATGTAAAGTGGGACAAGGTCAACGCCACCATCCCAAAAGGCACCGAACCCGAAGATGTGACCATGGACATGGCCGTCGAGCTGATCGCAGAAAAAGCCGCCAAGAAAGGCACGCGCAAACGCAAGGCTCCGGCGAAAAAAACCACGGCCAAGAAGAAAACGGCGAAAAAAGCGTCAACCTGACCTTGGGTCGCAAAGAAAATTGACAGACTTGGAATGCGACGGCATACAAGTCTGGTCAATTGGAATACCCGGGGAAAAATAATTCGCAATTGGCCGAGTGCGCCCCATCTGCATTAAGAAGACCAGCCACGCGCGGCGAAATCCGCGCGAAACGACGGGACTAGGAAGTACTATGAAGAAGATCTATGGATCTGCAGCCGAAGCGCTGGACGGTCTGCTGTTTGACGGCATGTTCATCGCGGCAGGTGGTTTTGGGCTTTGTGGCATTCCCGAATTGTTGCTGGACGCGATCAAGGATGCAGGCACCAAGGACCTGACGTTTGCATCGAACAACGCGGGCGTCGATGATTTCGGCATCGGCATCCTGTTGCAGACCCGTCAGGTCAAGAAAATGATCAGCTCCTACGTGGGTGAGAACGCGGAATTCATGCGTCAGTACCTCTCGGGCGAACTTGAGCTTGAGTTCAACCCCCAAGGCACATTGGCCGAGCGGATGCGCGCAGGCGGCTGTGGCATCCCCGGCTTCTACACCAAGACCGGCGTGGGCACGGTGATTGCCGATGGCAAGGAGCACAAGGATTTCAACGGCGAAACCTACATCATGGAAGAAGGCATCTTTGCCGATCTGTCCATCGTGAAAGCCTGGAAAGCGGATGAGACAGGCAACCTGATCTTTCGCAAGACCGCCCGCAACTTCAACCCGCCCGCGGCCATGTGCGGCAAGACCTGTGTGGTCGAGGTCGAAGAGATCGTGCCCACCGGATCGCTGGACCCCGATCACATCCATCTGCCCGGCATCTACGTACATCGCCTGATCCAGGGGGATCACGAGAAACGCATCGAACAACGCACAACACGCGCAGCCTGAGAGACGCATGCCCGACACGATTGAAGCATTACTGGAAGACGAGAGATCCTTTGAGGGGTTCAGCCGGGCGCAGGTTGCGATTCTGGTGACCAATCCCAATCTCGAAGACAATCCAATCGTTTATGCCAACCAGGCGTTCACGCAATCGACAGGCTATGCGCGCAGCGCCACCATCGGGCGCAATTGCCGCTTCTTGCAGGGCAAGGATACCGCCAAGGCTGACGTCGATGCGCTGCGTGCGGGTATCGAAAACGAAGAAACGGTTTCCGTAGACATCCTGAACTACCGCGCCAACGGAGAGCCGTTTCGCAATCGCTTGATCGTGGCCCCCATCCGGGACGCCCGCGGGAACGTGCAGTTCTTTATGGGTGTGCAGAAGGAACTGGGCGTCGGTGACAGCGGATCAAAGGCGGAAGAGGTCAACGCACAGCTGATGGAAGTGCAGGACCGCGTTCAGACAGACCTGTCCATGATCATCGGCATGATTCGCAGACAAGCGGAATCAACCTCGGTACCCGAAGACTTCGTGGCCCTGTCACGCAGGATCGAAACACTTCAGGTGCTGTACGAAGAGATGAAGCTTTCGGATGCGCAGTCGAACACTGACAGCATCCAGATGGGCAGCTTTCTGTCGCGTCTGGCGACGGCCATTGCCCACACCCAGGGCCAGCCGGGCATCCGGCTGTCCTTGCAGATCGAACCGCTGGAAGTGCCGATCGAGATCGGGTCACGCGTGGGGCTGGTTCTGTCCGAGCTTCTGACCAACGCCTATCAACACGCCTTTGACCGGATCGACATGGGGTTGGTCGAGGTGCGCATGTCCAAGCTGAGCGCGGGCGGTTTGCGCCTGATCGTGTCGGACGATGGCGTCGGCATCCCCGGCAGCATGAGGTGGCCCGACGACAGCCAATCCGGCGGCCGCATCGTCAGCGGGCTGATCGAAGGGCTGGAAGGCACATTGCAGCTAGGCCGCGGTGCCGCAGGCAGCTTCATCACAATCGACGTGCCCGCAGGCGCAGCAATCAAAGACTGATAAGGAAACCCCATGCCCTGGGATCGCAACGAAATGGCCGCGCGCGCGGCACAAGAACTTGAAGACGGCTGGTACGTGAACCTTGGGATCGGAATCCCGACACTGGTCAGCAACTATATCCCCGAAGGCATCGAGGTGACCCTGCAATCGGAGAACGGAATGCTGGGCATGGGCCCTTTCCCCGTCGAGGGTGAAGAGGATGCCGACCTGATCAATGCGGGCAAGCAGACCATAACCGAATTGCCGCAGACCGCCTATTTCGACAGTGCGCAGTCTTTTGGCATGATCCGCGGAGGCAAGATTGCCATGGCGATCCTTGGCGCGATGGAAGTGGCCGAGAACGGCGATCTGGCCAACTGGATGATCCCCGGCAAGCTGGTGAAGGGCATGGGCGGTGCCATGGACCTTGTGGCGGGCGTGGGCCGCGTGGTTGTGGTCATGGACCACACGAACAAGCATGGCGAGAGCAAGGTGCTCAAGGAATGCACTCTGCCCCTGACAGGTGCAGGTGTGGTCGACCGGATCATCACGAACCTTGGTGTGCTGGATGTGACTCACAAGGGTCTGCACATTCAGGAGCTTGCCCCCGGTGTCACCCGCGAAGAGATGATTGCCTCAACCGAGGCGACGATTGTCTGACTTCACAATTACCGGCGACGAAGGCGAAACCAAGGGTCGTTATGTTCTGACCCGCAATGGCGTCGAAGCCGATCTGACCTATTCGATCCTGTCGCCCAAAACCCGAATTGCCGATCACACCGGGGTGCCGGATGCGCTGCGCGGAACCGGCGCGGGCTATGCCTTGGTGGAACAGCTGATGGCGGATGCACGTGCCGAAAGTTGGAAGATTGTGCCACTGTGCCCTTTCGTGAATGCACAGCGGCGCAAACACCCCGAATGGGCTGACGCCTTCAACGTCTGAGGCCTAGTTCATCCCCGCGAACACACATCCATCCGAAATCAGTTGTGGCGGCGTGAGGCACAGCCCGCGGGCCACCTGAAAGGCGGCCAGCACCTTTGGGACATAATCGCGGGTTTCCGAAAACGGCGGAACCCCGGCATGTGTACGGACCGATCCCTCGCCTGCATTGTAGCCAGCGAGCACGAGGATCGGGTCGTTTTCGAATTCCTGCATCAGCCAATTAAGGTATTTCACACCCCCCTGGATATTCTGGACGGGCTCAAGGCTGTCCGTCACGCCAAACCGTGCGGCTGTTGCGGGCATCAGTTGCATAAGACCTTGCGCGCCTGCCGAACTCACAGCGTCCGCCTTACCTGCGCTTTCAACGGACATCACGGCCAGCACCAGCGCGGGGGACACATTCGTGCCGATGGTTGATTTGAGAATGTCGATGCCGCGGGACTGCGCAATGCCCTGCATCTGCTGCAGGCGGGGCGCTGCCACCTTTTGATCGGCACCCGCCAAGGCCATCATCGCCTTTTCCAACCGTCCCGGGCCCGATTGCGCCAGATCAGGCGACACCTTGTCCCAGAACCAGCCGTAGCTGCTGCTGGGCTTCGGAGCGGACGGAGCAGCCCCCGCCACCGCCGGCGGGCTGGGCTTGGTGGCTGCCGCAGGTTCAGGTTCGATTTGGATGGTAATGCGCTGGCGCGTTCCAGCCTTTGGGGGTTTCACCCTTTTGGCCGAGAATTCGGGAAACGGTTTGGGCCCTTCCGCATGGACAGGAGCCGCCAGAACGGCCCCGCCCAAAAGGGCAATCATCAAAAAACGCATCTTGGGACCTGCTCAATGCCCGTTGGTCTTGTTTGTTGCGTGCAATATCGCAGAAATCGGCCCTGCAAACCAGAAAATCAGCGTCCGAACGTGGCAAACCTGCCATATTTGGCGGCGAGATCGTGATCAATTTTAGAAATTCCACTTTTTCACATTCATTTAATCTATTTAAATCAGGTGCTTAAATGTTTTTCCCAAATTTTTCCTCCCAAAACGTGAAAAGCGCGATTTGCCGCCAAATTCATGCCCCAATCAGACGTCTATATAGCGGCATACCAAGTCGGACAGGGCCAATGAGAGAGAGCGGCCCACTTAGGACGGCAAGGTAGAAACCTAAACTTACTGATCCTTTGGAGGGACAAAACCATGATCAAATTCTTCAAAAACTTCCGCAAAGACGAAAACGGTGCCGTGACTGTTGACTGGGTTGTGCTGACCGCCGCTGTGTGTGGCCTGGCAGTTGCAGCTTACACGTCGATCGAAACTGGTTCCTCGGGCCTGACGTCGGCGACCGCCACTTTCCTGGCGACACAAAACCCATAAGTTGATCTTCGGGCCATCCGGTCCGAGGCACTTTTCGGGGGCCGTGTCCCACGCACGGGATGCGGCCCCTTTGTTATGGCAGCAATTGGTTATGGACGGATAATATCATGCTGACACTCTTCAAGAATTTTATCCGCAGCCAGGATGGCGCCGTGACCGTGGATTGGGTCGTGCTTTGCGCTGCAGTTGTGGGCATTGCCGTAACCATCGTTGCCGCCATGCAGACCGGCGCATTGGATTTGACCGCAGCGATCGGAACATTCTTCGGCGGCTTGATCTAAGCCTTCGATGCCATTGAATGATGAAAAAACCGTGCCGTCTGGCGCGGTTTTTCTGTTTAACACCCCAATTCCCGAAATGCCGCGATAGCACCCCGCCTTCACCCTGATTTCGCCACATTTCATTGGCACGTTACCTGAAAGTAATGTGTGTCTGGCAAACAGACCACGAATGAGCATGAGGTAACACAATGCGGGCTGTATTCGGATTGGTCTTGATCGTCGGCTTCGCCCTTGCGGGTGGCGCGGTCTACATGGCCAAGAACTACATTGGCCAGTATCAGTATGCGCTGGCCAAAGAACGCGCCGAACGTCCAGTGGTCGTGCCGACCGTGGATGTATATGTGGCGAACCGCGCCCTGCGGTATGGCGAAACCCTTTCTGAGGAAGACGTGCGCTTGGTCAAATGGCCCGAAGACGCCATTCCCGAAGGCGCGTTTGTCGGCGACAACGCGCTGTTTCCCGAAAACACGGATGATTTGCGGTCGGTCCTGCGCACCATGGAAAAGGACGAGGCAATCCTGGCGGTCAAAGTCACCGAACCTGGTGAAGAGGCCGGGCTGAATTCGCGGATTGCGCGTGGCATGCGCGCCTTTACCATCCGCGTGGACGTGGCGAGCGGCGTGTCCGGTTTCCTGCGTCCCAGCGACCGTGTCGATGTTTACTGGACCGGGGCCATCGATCAAAGCATGGGCCAGGGCCGTCGCGAAGTGACAAAGCTGATCGAGGCCGGCGTCCAGTTGATCGCCATTGACCAGAGCGCCGCAGGTGATCTGGACGGCACAGTCATCGCACGCACCGTGACGGTGGCCGTGCGCCCCGAACAGGTGGCCGCCCTCGCTCAGGCACAATCCACCGGCAACTTGACGTTGTCTTTGGTGGGGGCCGAGGATGATACCGTGGCCGGTGCAATCGAAGTGGATCAACGCATGCTTTTGGGTATCGCTGCACAGGAAGCGGCCGTCGAATCCCCCAAGGAAGAGGTGTGCACCATCCGTACCCGCCGTGGTGCCGAGGTTGTCGAGATCCCGATTCCTTGCACAAATTGATCGGGAAACCGGTTCTTTTTCAAACCCTTACCCCAGGCCACCCCAATGCGGGTGGCCTTTGCGCAATTGGCTCTGTTGCCAGTTATCCACATAAAACAATCACGCGAAGCCATTGATTCTTGCAAAAAAAATCAATCTGGCGCATGGTCAGGAAAATTAAGGGCAACAAGACCCGATCCGAGGCGTGATCAAAAAGGCAGGTCACATGAAAATGACAGGTATCTTCAAAGCGTCCCTCTTGGGACTGACACTGGCCGTTTCGCCTCTGGCGTTGATGGGTCCGGGAACCGCGCAGGCGGAAACACTGCGCGTGGTCAAGAAAGGCACGGCATCCAAGCTGAACGTGCCGATGAACCGCGCCGTGGTGGTCGAAAGCGACGTCCCCTTTTCCGAACTCAGCATCGCGAACCCTGCGATTGCCGATATTTCGTCGCTTTCGGATCGCACGATCTATGTACTGGGCAAATCGCCGGGTTTGACCACTCTGACCCTGCTGGATGCCAGCGGACGTCTTATTACAAATGTTGATGTGCGTGTGGCTGCGGACATCAGCGAATTCAAGGAACGCCTGCGGCAGATCCTGCCCGGCGAAAAAATCGAAGTGCGCACTGCCAATGATGGCATCGTGCTGTCAGGCACGGTCACATCTTCGCAGCGCCTGCAACGGGCGCTTGATTTGGCCGAACGTTATGCGCCAGAGCGCGTTTCCAACCTGATGACCGTGGGTGGCATCCAGCAGGTGCTGATGAAAGTGCGCTTTGCCGAGATGCAGCGCACCGTTTCCAAGTCTCTGAGCACATCGCTGGCCCTGAACGGAACCACGCTGGGTGGTGATCTGGGCATCAACGGCGGTACCGGCACAACCAACAGCTCGGGCGGCGTGACCACGTCACTCAGCGGTGAAATTCCCGGCACCAACAGCAACGCGGGCGCTATCGTCTTCGGCTTCAACGCTGGCTCGACCCAGGTCGGCATTCTGCTGGAAGCCCTTGAAACCAAAGGGGTTGTGCGGACATTGGCCGAACCCAACCTCGTGGCCCTGTCGGGTCAGGAGGCGAAATTCCTCGCCGGTGGCGAATATCCCGTCCCGGTCGCCCAGGATAACAACACCATTTCCGTCGAATTCAAACCCTTCGGCATCGAGCTCAACTTTGTCCCCCGCGTGGTCGACAAGGATCTGATCAATCTCGAACTGCAAGCGGCCGTGTCGGCTATCGACCCCACGAACGGTTTTTCGGTCAACGGGTTCGAAATCGACGCCTTCTCGCGGCGCGAAACATCGACCACGGTTGAAATGCGCGACGGCGAAAGCTTTGCCATCGCCGGTCTGCTGCAGGACGACTTTACCGACAACAATTCTCAGCTGCCATGGCTGGGGGACGTGCCTGTTCTGGGCGCCCTCTTCCGCAGCGCCAGCTATCAGCGCAGCCAGACCGAACTGGTGATCATCATCACCGCACATCTGGTAACACCGACACGCGGCGAGGCGCTTGCCCTGCCAACCGACCGGATCAAACCACCCACTGAAAAAGACCTTTTTCTGTATGGCCGCACGTCGGCTGGTACACGGGCGCCGCGCAAAGGTGCGGCGGGCGAGGTTGCCAAACAGGACTTCAGTGGCTCATATGGCTATGTGATGGATTAATCTGATGCGGGCGCACATGAACACGAAATTGCGGACACTTTCCGGGATGGCCCTTGCTGCGGCACTGGCCGCCTGCGGAACCTCCAGCGATCCGGTTTATACCCAATGGCACCGCGAGGCTGGCAGCCTTGTGGATACCGGCCAATTTGGCAACGCCACCATGAACAACACCATGATCCTGACCGGCGAGCGGCAGTATACCTATGATCTGGCCAACAGATTTGCCGCCGAAGTGCTGACGACCGTGAATTTCGCCTTCAACAGCTCCCAGCTTGATGCAGGCGCACGCGACACCCTGCGCGAGCAAGCCCAATGGATCCGTCAATTCCCGGAAATCCGTTTCCGCGTCTACGGACATACGGATGCCGTGGGCAGCAACCGTTACAACAAATCACTTGGGCTGCGCCGGGCCAATGCCGTTGTGCATTTCCTGACCTCCCAAGGCATTAGCCGCAGCCGGCTAGAGGCTGTGGCGTCCTTTGGCGAAACCCAGCCCCTGATCGTGACCGAAGGCCGCGAACGGCGCAATCGCCGTACCGTGACCGAAGTCAGCGGCTTTGTGCAGAGCCATCCAACCGTTCTGGACGGCAAATACGCACAGATCATTTACCGCGACTATGTACAAAGCGGGCAGGTCGCCACGACCCTCACCGGTTTGACCCGTGGTCTGGATCAACAATAACCCTGACTTGTAGGTATCGTTCTTCAATACCAAACAATTGGGTTTTTTTGGCCCCAATCTCGCCCAGATTAACTGCGACAACACTTGCAATGGAATAGATGTGCCCGGTCAATTCGCCGGGTCCCTGGGCCAAAGCACGTGATGTATAAAAGCAAAAAATGCTGAACATTGCCGCCTAAGCCCTTGTTATAAAGGACCAATGGTAATGAGCAGTGTCATGCCTCAACCCGAAACCGCCCCGATCGTGGCCTGCACCGTCAGCCGCGACGTGCAGAACTTTGATCTTTTGATCGAAGACATGGAGACCGCACTGGGCGAAACCTGGGGCGATCTGGGCTTTGCCGAAGCGCTGGCTTTCTTCAGTCAGCCCGAAGCAGAAGCGCTTGAATTCGTAGCATTGGCCATGGATGACGCGGACGAGGACAACCTTGTTCTGATGGGTGAGATCATCACCCACGCGAAATCCCGCAATATCAAGGTGATCCTGATCGCCGAAGATGTGACACCTGCGTCCCTGCATTCGCTTTTGCGGCAGGGTGCGGATGAATTTGTCCCCTACCCGCTTCCCGAAGGTGAATTGCAACAGGCCATCGACCGCGTGCGCGCCGCAGACGAGGTCCAGGCCGCCCCGGTTGCAAATGCGCCGCAGCTTCAATCCGGCGCATCCAAGGAAGGCGCGGTGATCGTTGTGCACGGTCTGGCCGGCGGCACCGGTGCCACCACATTGGCCACCAACCTCGCGTGGGAACTGGCAATCACCGAACAGGAAAAACCGCCCTCTGTCTGCCTGCTTGATCTTGATCTGCAATTCGGATCGGTGTCGACCTTCCTTGATCTGCCGCGCCGTGAAGTCGTGTACGAAATGCTGTCGGACACCGAAAACATGGATGACGAGATTTTCGGCCAATCCCTTGTGACCTTCGAAGAGAAGTTGCAGGTGCTGACGGCTCCTTCGGACATGTTGCCGCTGGATCTGGTGTCGCCCGAAGACATCGGGCGGGTGATCGATATGGCGCGCAGTCACTTTGACTATGTCGTTGTCGACATGCCGTCGACAATCGTGCAGTGGACGGAAACGGTATTGCAGGCCGCGCACGTCTATTTCGTATCGCTCGAACTGGACATGCGCTCGGCCCAGAACGCACTGCGGTTCAAACGCGCGCTTCAGTCCGAAGAATTGCCTGTTGAAAAGCTGCGGTACGTGTTGAACCGCGCGCCGAAATTCACCGATCTCAGCGGCAAGAGCCGTGTGAAACGAATGGCCGAGAGCCTTGAGATCGCGATCGAGGTGAACCTGTCCGATGGCGGAAAACCGGTGACACAAGGCGGCGATCACGGCCTTCCGTTGGCCACCTCCGCACCCAAGAACGCATTGCGCAAGGAAATCGCCAAACTGGCGGCATCCATCCATGAACTGAAATCCGATCAAGCCAAAGCGGCCTGATCCTATCCGGGGCAAAGAGATGTTTTCCAAGTACAAAAAACCAGGGGCGGCTTCCGCACCAAGCAAGACCGCAGAGATCAAGGAACTGCCCACGGCAGCACCTGTCACCGAGGCCGCGCCCGAACCGTCAAAAGTCGCGCGCCGCGCTTCCACTCCGGCCCAGGCCGTTCCGATGGACAAAGAGCGCAAGCGCAAGGAGCGCATGGGCGAGATCAAGCTGGAATTGCATCGCGCTCTTCTCGACAACCTGAACCTTGCCGCGCTTGAAACCGCAAGCGAGGCCGATCTGCGCCGCGAGATCAGCGCGATTGCCTCCGAATTCCTGCAAGAGCGGTCCGTGGTTCTGAACCGCGATGATCGCCAGACGCTGAATCAGGAACTCTTTGACGAAGTGACGGGCCTTGGCCCGCTTGAGACGCTTTTGAAGGACGACAGCGTCAACGACATCCTGGTCAATGGTCCGCAACAGATCTTTGTGGAGCGCGCAGGCCAGCTTGAGCTGACAGACGTGATCTTCAAAGATGAAAAGCACCTGCTGCGCATCATCGACAAGATCGTGTCGGCCGTGGGACGTCGGGTGGACGAATCCAACCCCTACGTGGACGCCCGCCTGAAAGACGGATCGCGCTTTAACGCCATGGTGCCGCCCATCGCGGTGGACGGCAGCCTTGTATCCATCCGGAAGTTCAAAAAAGACAAGTTGGGCATCGACGACCTGGTGCAATTCGGCGCCTTCACCGAGGAAATGGCCGCCTATTTGCAAGCCGCCGTGGCCACGCGTCTGAATATCATCGTGTCAGGCGGTACCGGGTCGGGGAAAACGACCACGCTCAACGCCCTGTCGTCCTTTATCGACAATGACGAACGCATCCTCACCATTGAGGACACCGCGGAACTTCAGCTGCAACAGACCCACGTGGGCCGGATGGAAAGCCGCCCGCCCAACGTCGAAGGCAAAGGCGAGGTTTCGCCGCGCGACTGTCTGAAGAACGCTCTGCGTATGCGCCCGGACCGCATCATCGTGGGCGAGACCCGCGGTGAAGAGGTTATCGACATGTTGCAGGCGATGAACACAGGCCACGACGGATCAATGACAACGATCCACGCCAACTCTGCCCGCGACGGTGTTTCACGTCTGGAAAACATGATCGCCATGGCCGGGATCGAAATGCCGATCAAGGCCGTGCGCTCCCAGATCTCTTCGGCTGTGAACCTGATCGTGCAGGCCTCGCGTTTGCAGGACGGGTCGCGCCGCATGACCTCGATCACCGAGATCACGGGCATGGAAGGCGACGTGATTTCGATGCAGGAAATCTTTCGCTACCAGCGCGTGGGCCTGACCCCCGACAACAAGATCATCGGGCATTTCACAGCGACCGGCGTGCGCAGCCACTTTGCCGAACGCTTCCGTCTGTGGGGCTACGACCTGCCGCCCAGCATCTACGAACCCATTGCGGCGCAATAAGGATAAGAAAAGATGAGTGCAGAACCTATCATTTATGGCCTGATCTTCGTGGGCGTCCTTGTCCTGGTCGAGGGCATCTATCTCGTGGCTTTTGGCAAATCCATAAGCCTCAACAGCCGTGTGAACCGCCGGCTGGAAATGCTGAACAAGGGCACCCGCCGCGAAGAAGTGCTGGACCAGCTGCGCAAGGAAATGCAGCAGCACATGAAGGCGAAATCCATTCCGCTCTATTCACTGTTGGCCGAAAAGGCACAAAAAGCGGCTATCGCTTTCACGCCCAAACAGCTGATCATGATCATGGCCGGGCTGTCCGCCGTGGCCTTTATGGGGCTGACCGTCGGGACCGAAACGCAGACGCCTGTGCGGATTCTGCTGTCCATCGCCATCGGTATCGGTGCAGTCTATTTCTGGGTTTCCTCAAAGGCGAACAAGCGTCTGGCGATGATTGAAGAACAACTGCCCGACGCGGTTGAATTGATGGTTCGGTCGCTGCGCGTGGGCCACCCGTTCTCGAACGCCATTCAGATCGTGGCCAAAGAGGTCAAGGACCCCCTCGCCTCCGAATTCGGCGTGATCGCGGACGAAAGCGCCTACGGCCGTGACGTGGGCGAAGCGCTCAAGGACATGGCCGAACGTCTGGACATGCAGGACATGCGCTTTCTGGCCGTGGCCGTCACCATCCAGCAGCAATCGGGCGGCAACCTCGCCGAGATTCTGGCCGGTCTGGCCAAGGTCATCCGCGCCCGGTTCCGGTTGTTTCGCCGCGTCAAGGCAATCACCGCCGAGGCGAAATGGTCGGGCAAATTCCTGTCGGCCTTCCCCCTGCTCGCACTGATCGTGATCCAGGTAAACGACCCTAACTACTACGACGAAGTGAAAACACACGCGTTGTTCATCCCCGCCGTTTTCGCCGTGGGCATCTTTCTGGTCGCCAACCTGTTCGTGATGCGCATGCTCACCGACATCAAAGTCTGAGGATCTGAACATGGAAATTCTCAACGCACTCCAGACCGCGGTCACCGACGCTATTGGTCCTTTGGGACCGATCATCATCGTTGGGATGATCGGACTGACGCTGGTGATCCTGGTTGTCGTCATGATGCTGCGCCAACCCGAAGACCCGATGGACAAGCTCAAGCGAACGGTGAAGGCACCCGGTGCCAACCAACCCGAGCGCGAAAAGCTGCGTCAGGGCGGGCACAACGAACAGCTCGACCGCTTTGCCGGCTTTCTTGAACCCAAGGACATGGCCGAACTGACCAAGCGGCAGATGATGCTGCGGCAGGCGGGGTATCAATCCCGTGACGCTGTTCGCCTGTTCCACTTTGCGCAATTTGCATTGGGTTTGCTCGGCCTGCTGGCAGGTGTTCTGTATGTGACCGTTCTGAATGCGGATGTGGAATTCACCACCCAAAAGATGATGATGTACACACTGGGTCCGGGCGGCGCGGGGTACTACCTACCGCAATACTGGGTCACCCGGCGCGTCGAAGGCCGCAAGGAAAAAATCACCCAAGGCTTTCCTGATGCGCTTGATATGATGCTGGTCTGTGTCGAAGCAGGTCAATCACTGGATCAATCCATCGTCCGCGTGGCACGTGAATTGCGCGCCTCCTATCCGCCGCTGGCCGAAGAATTCGAAGTGGTCGCCCACGAGATGAAGGCCGGCAAGGACAAGGAAACCGTTCTCAACGATATGGGTGACCGGTGTGGTGTGCAGGACGTCGCCAGCTTTACAACCGTCTTGGTGCAATCGACCAGCTTTGGTACGTCCATTGCCGAAGCTTTGCGGGTCTATGCGGCCGAAATGCGTGACAAGCGCGTAATGCGGGCCGAGGAGGCAGCAAACAAGTTGCCAACAAAGATGACCCTTGCCACTATGATGCTGACCGTTCCACCGTTGCTGATCATTCTTGTTGGTCCTTCGGTCTATGGCATTACACAAATGGGCAACATCGCCCCGGGCAACTAGCGGCATCAGACCAACATGAAGGCAGCCATCAGGCGAACAACGACAGCCGCACTTTTGGCCCTTGGATTGGCCGCCTGTTCTTCGGGCGGCCTTTCGTCGCGTGACGGGGTCTTTGCGCCCGGCGTGGACACGCGCAAGCAAGCGGTTGACGGCGTTGAGGTCGGGCATCGCCTGATTGCCGCCGGAGAATACGAACTGGCGATCAAGGCCTTTACCCGCGCCGCGCTCGATGACGGCATGAACGCCGAAATCCTGTCCGGCCTTGGCACCGCGAACCTTGGCCTGGGGCGTCTGGGACAGGCCGAAACCCTGCTACGCCGGGCCACAACCGAACACGACGCATGGCCCGAAATCTGGAACAATCTGGGCGTTGTTTTGATGGAACGGGGCAAAACCGGCGAAGCAGAGCAGATTTTTCGCAAGGCTTACGCGCTGGATGACGGAGAAAGCACACTCATTCGGGATAATTTGCGCTTAGCGCTCGCAAAATCAGAAAATTCTGTTAACACTGAACTTCAAAACAACAACTATAAATTGGTGCGGCGCGGCAGCAGTGATTATCTGATCCGGCCAGCATCATGACAGAGGCAAGAGCAGTAAAAAGGACGCAAAAATGCGCCATCCTATTCTCGTACCCATGTATATTGCGTGTGCAGTCGTCGTTTCGGCATGTGACCAGAAAAACGCGGACGCCACGGTTGAACGCGCCTTTCAGGATGTGAACGTCGTTGACGAAAGCAACCTGAACGACGTGATGCTGACGGTGGCCGATCCAAACGAGGCGGTCAGCTATTTCGCGCGTTCGCTCGAACAGGACCCCACCCGCATTGATTTCCAGCGTGGCCTTGCCTCGTCCCTGGTGCGCGCCAAGCGCAACACGGAAGGTGCCGTGGCTTTTGGCAAACTGGTGCGCATGGAAGGCTCAACCGCCGATGATGAGGTAGACTATGCCGACGCGCTCATCCGCTCGGGCGATTGGGCCAAGGCAGAAAAAGTGCTGGACGATGTGCCGCCCACCCATGAAACCTTCAAACGCTACCGGCTTGAGGCGATGGTTGCCGACAGCAACCAGGAATGGAAGAAGGCCGACAGTTTCTATGAAACCGCGATTGGCCTGACCACGCGCCCTGCAGGCGTGATGAACAACTGGGGCTATTCCAAGCTGACGCGCGGTGATTTTTCGGATGCCGAGCGTCTGTTTACCGATGCGATCCGTCAGGATCAAAGCCTGTTCACTGCAAAGAACAACCTCATCCTCGCCCGTGGCGCACAGCGCAACTACACCCTGCCCGTGATCCCCATGGACCAGGTCGAGCGGGCGCAGCTTTTGCATACGCTGGGGTTGGCCGCGGTCAAGCAAGGCGATGTCGAAACCGGCAAAGGCCTGTTGCGCGATGCAATCGAAACCCACCCTCAGCACTTCGAGGCTGCGGTGAGGTCCTTGCGCGCACTTGAAAATAACGTTTCAAGCGGCTGATTCCATGGCACTTTCCGCATCTGCGGCGTTGTGGTTTCTGCCCTTCGTCCTGCCCATTTGCCTGTATGTGGCCTTTACCGATATGCGCGAAATGCGCATCACCAATCAGGCCGTGATGGCGCTGGTGGTGATCTATCTGGTCATCGGCTTCATTGCCCTGCCGCTCGATACCTATCTGTGGCGTCTTGTGCATCTGGGTGTGGTTCTGGTCGTTGGTGTGGTGCTGAATGCGGCGGGTGCCGTGGGGGCTGGTGATGCGAAATTCGCAGCCGCCGCTGCCCCCTTTGTCGCCATTGGGGATTTGATGTCCATTCTTTTGATCCTGATGACCTGTGTCTTTGCCGCCGTGGTCACCCACAAGCTGGCCAAGGCGACGGCACTGCGCAAATTGGCCCCCGATTGGCAAAGCTGGAGCACCGGAAACAAGTTCCCGATGGGCTTTGCCCTGGGCGGGGCATTGGGCATTTATCTACTCCTTGCTGCACTGGCAGGCACCGCGCCCGCCTGAAAGGGCACAAAAAATTAGGAAGATCGCCACATTATTGGCCCAAATCTTTGATATCGTCGCACGCGCAGTAACCAACAGGCATTCGACATGAATATGCAACAGTCCCACGTGATGGCCCCGCCCGCCCCCAAGCGGCTCGAAGAAATGCGGCTGCCCATCGTGATGATGCGTGACATCCTGCTGAAAACCATCTTCCGCAAAAACATCGACATGGTGACCGATCTTGCCAAGGCGCTGTGCCTGCCGATCCCTGTGACGCAGGAATTGATCGACATGGGCCGCGAACAAAAGCTGATCGAGGCGACGGGCACGCTCAATGCCAACAGCGGCTCCGAAATGGGCTATCAGCTGACCGATGGCGGCAAAGCGCGCGCACTCGATGCGCTGTCGCAATCCGAATATTTCGGGGCCATGCCGGTGCCGCTTGATGTGTACCGTGAACAGGTCAAACGCCAATCCATCCGCAATATCATGGTCACGCGCGAACAGCTGACCGGCGCCATGGGCCACCTTGTACTGCCCGAGAGCCTTCTCAGCCACCTGGGCCCGGCTGTATCCGCCGGCCGTTCGATCCTGATGTACGGCCCGCCCGGCAACGGGAAATCCAGTATTTCCAACGGTGTGCGTGACGCGCTTGGCGATCACGTCTATGTCCCACGCGCCATCGAATACGCGGGTCAGGTCATCACCGTCTATGACCCCATCGTGCACGTCATCGCCGACGCACAAGAGGATGACCCCAATTCCCTGCGCCGCACCACGCGGTTCGACATGCGCTATGTCTGTTGTGAGCGGCCCACGGTCATCACCGGGGGCGAGCTGTCGCTTGATATGCTCGATCTGGTCTACAACCCCACCGCGCGGACCTATCAGGCCCCCCTGCAATTGAAGTCCACCGGCGGCATCTTCATCGTGGATGACCTTGGCCGTCAGGCCGAACCACCCCAATCGCTGGTCAACCGCTGGATTGTTCCGCTGGAAGAAAGCAAGGACATCCTTGCCCTGCAATCGGGCGAAAAATTCGAAGTGCCCTTCGACACGCTGGTGATCTTCTCGACCAACTTCCACCCCAACGAAATCTTCGACCAAGCGGCTTTGCGCCGGATCTTCTTCAAGATCAAGATCGATGGCCCGAACCAGGAAAACTTCCTGAAAATCTTTGCCATGGTCGCGCGCAAGAAGGGCATGGCACTGGACGAAAAGACCCTCGTGCATCTGCTCAAGGTCAAGTATCCGACCATCGACAACGTCTATGCCAACTATCAGCCGAACTTTTTGATCGATCAGATGGTGGCGATTTGCGACTTCGAGGGCATCCCCTACCAGATGTCCCCGGACCTGATTGACCGTGCATGGGCCAACATGTTCGTCAAGGACGAACACATCGTCAAATGATTGGTGTCGCAGGCTGCGGGCGCATGGGTGCGCCCATGCTGGCCGCGCTGCGGGCTGCCGGGATTGACGCGCAAGGCTTTGATATTGTTGAAAAGCCGCAAAACTGGATCACGTCCGATCCCACCGCTTTCGGCGCAACACTTGGCACCTTGATCACTGTCGTGCGCGACACGTCCGAGACGGATGCCGTTCTGTTCGATGATCAGGCCTTTGCCGCACTGCCCACGCTGGAACGCATCATCATCTGTTCCACCCTGTCGCCACGCTATGTGCGTGCGTTGGCCCAGCGGGTCCCGGACCACATCACGCTGATCGATGCGCCCATGTCAGGCGCACAGATCGCGGCCGAAGAGGCGCGCCTGAGCTTCATGCTGGGCGGTGCGGCCGCTGATCTGGATGCGACGCAGCCCCTCTTTGATGCCATGGGCGCCCATTTCCACCGTATGGGTCCGTTTGGTGCGGGGATGCAGGCCAAGGTGCTCAACAACCTTCTCGCCGCCTCCAACACTGCGATGACACGGCTGGTACTGGACTGGGCGGACGATGCGGGCCTTGATCCGCGCGCCCTGCGCGACCTCCTTCACACGTCCTCAGGGCAGAACTGGTTCGCGTCGGGCTTTGAGGACATCGAATTTGCACGGGACGGTCATGCCCCAGACAACACCATCGGTATTCTGGTCAAGGACGTCGCCTCGGCCCTTGATGCAGCACCAGATGGTGCCGACACGACCCTGCCCGAAACCGTGCAGGCCGCGATCCGGGCGTTGACGCCACGACGTTGAGGGTGGTCTTGCCCGCCGGGGTCTCTACATTGGCGGTATGACCGCTCTGCCCCCCATCTTTCACGACTGGTTTGCCGACAAGGGCTGGTCCATCCACCCCCATCAGCAACAGATGATGGACCGTGCAGATGATCCCGCGCTGCTGCTGATCGCGCCCACCGGCGGCGGCAAGACACTGGCCGGGTTCCTGCCCACGCTCGCCGATCTGGCCAAAGGCGCGCATGACGGGATGCACACGCTCTATATCTCTCCGCTCAAGGCGCTGGCCGCCGATATCAAGCGCAACCTGACCACGCCGGTCGAAGATATGGGCCTGCCCATCCGCATCGATGACCGCACCGGCGACACCAGCGCCACGCGCCGCAAACGCCAGCGCGCGGACCCGCCGCATATCCTGCTGACAACCCCTGAATCCCTGGCCCTGTTGGTCAGCTACGAAGACGCGCCGCGCATGTTCAAGGGTCTCAAGCGCGTGGTGATCGACGAAATCCACGCGCTGGCGGAATCGAAACGCGGCGATCAGCTGATGCTGGCGCTGGCGCGGTTGCAGGGGTTATGCCCCGATCTGCGCCGGGTGGGCCTCTCTGCCACGGTCGAGGACCCCGCGGCCATCGCGCATCTGCTGGCCCGGCATCCCGACCCTTGCGAAATCCTTCTGGCTGATCCCGGCCCTGCCCCTGACATCCAGATGCTGACCACCGACCAGCCACCACCATGGTCGGGCAGCGGCGGCAAGTACGCCATCCCCGCAGTGCTGGACCAAGTGCGCCAACACAACACCACACTGATCTTTCACAACACCCGCGCACAGGCCGAGATTTTCTTTCACAATCTGTGGTTGGCCAACGAAGACGGCCTGCCCATCGGCATCCATCACGGCAGCCTTGACCGTGAGCAGCGCGCGCGGGTCGAGGCGGCGATGGTGCGGGGTGAGTTGCGCGCCATCGTCTGCACCGGCAGCCTTGATCTGGGGATCGACTGGGGGGATGTGGACCTTGTCGTGCAGATCGGTGCGCCCAAGAACGTCAAGCGGCTGGTGCAGCGGATCGGGCGCGCCAACCACCGCTACAACGCACCGTCGAATGCCCTGCTGGTGCCTGCCAACCGCTTCGAAGTGGTGGAATGCGTAGCAGCTTTGCAAGCGGCGCGGGACGGCGCGCTGGATGGCGATCCGCGTGGTCCCGGCCCCCGCGACGTGCTGTGCCAGCACATCCTGATCACCGCCGCCGCGGGCCCTTTTGATGCCGACGCGCTTTATACCGAGGTGACAAGCGCGGGTGCCTACAGCGCCCTGACCCGCGCCGACTTCGACGCCTGCATCGATTTCTGCGCTACGGGTGGTTATGCCTTGCGCGCCTATGACCAGTGGAAACGCCTGATCCAGCGCCCCGACGGCCAGTGGCAATTGCGCGATCCACGCAGCGCCCAACGCATCCGCATGAACATCGGCACCATTCAGGACACTGACACGCTGAAAGTGCGCATGAAACGTGCGCGCGGGGGAAAGCCGCTGGGCGAGATCGAGGAAGGCTTTGCCGCCTCACTGACCCCCGGCGATACCTTCCTGATCGGGGGCCAGATCGTGCGCTACGAGGGCCTGCGCGACATGACCGTGGAGGTCAGCCGCGATGCCGCCAAGAAGCCCAAGATCGCGACCTTCATGGGCACCAAGTTTGCCACGTCCACCCAGCTGAGCCAGCGCATCATCGAGATGATGCAGCAAGACGCATGGCCCGAGCTACCGGCCCACACCGCCGACTGGCTGGCCTTGCAGCGCAAGGTCAGCCGCTTGCCCGAACCCGGCCGCCTGCTGATCGAAAGTTTCCCCCATGATGGGCGCGCCCATACGGCGGTCTATGGGTTTGCCGGGCGCAACGCGATGCAGACGCTGGGCCTGCTTCTGACCAAGCGGATGGAGGAAACGGGCCTCAACCCCTTGGGATTTCTGGCCACGGATTATGCCACGCTGATCTGGGGGTTGGATCCGGTGACAGACCCTGCGCCGCTGTTTGACCTCGCTGCCCTGCGCGACGGGCTGGACACGTGGTTGGCCGGGAACGCAGTGATGAAACGCACCTTTCGCGCCTCGGCCACAATCGCGGGGCTGATCGAACGCAACACGCCCTCGGCGCGCAAGTCGGGGCGGCAGGCGACGTTCAGCAGCGACATCCTTTATGACACGCTGGCCAAATACGACCCCGATCACCTGATGCTGCACATCACCCGCGAAGAAGCCATGCGCGGCCTTGTCGATTTCGGCCGGATCGAGGAAATGGCCGCCCGTGTGGCGGGGCGCATTGACCTGATCGAACACGCGCGGGTCACACCGCTGGCCGCCCCCTTGATGCTGGAAGTGGGGCGTGTGCCGATCAAGGGGCTGGCCGAAGAACGGCTATTGGCCGAAGAGGCTGAACGCCTGATGACCACTGCGGGGATCGCCCCTGACCCGCCCAAGCCAAACTGGCGCGTACCATGGTAGGCGTTTTGCATTAACCCTTGCCACCGAAGACCGATTGCGCAAAGAACATTGCATGAACGGATGCGAATTCACATTGGCGGGCGCGCGCCTCACGGCCTTGGGCTCTGGCGCGCTGTGGTGGCGTGACCACGATCTGCTGTGCGTCTCCGATCTGCATCTGGGCAAATCCGAACGCATCGCGCGGCGCGGCGGTCCGTCCCTGCCCCCATATGAGACGCACGATACGTTGACCCGCCTCTCCAATGATCTCGAAGCGACGCAGGCGCGCACGGTCATCTGCCTTGGAGACAGTTTTGACGATCTGGCCGCATCAGAGGCGATCGGCGAAGATGACCGCCTGTGGATCGCGCGCTTGCAGGCCGGGCGGCGCTGGGTGTGGATCGAGGGCAACCACGATCCCGGCCCCATCGATCTGGGCGGCAGCCATCTGGCCGAATTGCACACACCACCCCTGAGCTTTCGGCACATAGCACAGGCCGGACGCAGCGGCGAGATTTCGGGCCACTATCACCCCAAGGTGCAATTGCCGACGCGCGGACGCATGATTTCGCGTCCCGCATTCCTGATCGACAGTGACAAGGTGATCATGCCTGCTTACGGCACCTATACTGGCGGCCTGCGCAGCCATGACGCAACGCTCAGCCGCCTGATGCGCCCCGAGGCAACCGCGATCATGCTTGGGCGTGTGCCGCACCGCGTACCGATGCCCCGCGCCTCATAGATAGCCGTCTTCCTCGAGCATCGGCTGATACTTGCGGCTGACCGGCACGGCATCGCCATTGACCAGCATCAGCACCGGCCGCCCCGCGCGCGTCTCGACCCCCGCGATGGCGGCGCGGGACACCCAGTGGCTGCGGTGGGCGCATTTGCCATCAACCGTGTCCATCTCTTCCACCGCGTCGGCAAAGCGCATGCGCAGTTCGTGCAACCCGTCACGGGTGACCACCTGCACAACGTGCCCGTCGGCTGACACGCGCAACACGTCCGCACCACTTACGCCCGGCAAACGTCGCACCAGCCGAGGTTCTGCAACTTGAGGCATGGGGATAGCTTCGCCGCTCTGCGAACTATTGCGAAAAAGAAACGGAAGACCATTTCGAAACGCGCTGATCACCAAGCAGATCACAAAAACATCCCGCCCGAACTGCCACAGGTGATGCGAATGCTGTGCAAGGCCTTGAAACCAGAAATGGGTCCACCAATCCAGAAAAGGCGTGAATACAAGCGTTGTCAGGGAAACTGTGCAAAGCTCACGTATGAGCGGCGGCCGGGCAGCCAGATACCGCTCGACCTGCGATTTTACAGACAGCGCGACACCAAGGGCAACAGCGTTGGTGACCAACCAATAGACAAAACGAATGCCAAACCGGCCCTCGTCATAGGTGCTGAACGGTCCAGCGACCGCAACCAGAACAGTGAGCCCGGCAAACAAACCGATCTGAAGCGCACGCGTCAAAGAAATCAGTGCGCCGTCAGTGTCCAATGTGTCCGTTGAAAACGGGGTGTCCGAAGGCACGTAAAATACCATCAATTGATCAAAACTGTTTCAAACTTGAAATAGTTTGCAAGAAATTTCAATAGGCTAAGCGCGAGCGGCCGTGCTGACAATTCCGTGATATCAAGAAGACCCGGATCCCGGTCAGGCATGTCCTCCAAATAAAAAGGCCGGAGCAGAGGCCCGGCCTTTCAGAAGTCTGGAGTTCACTTTCGCTCAGGCGGTCAGCCCCTCAGGTTCCTCAAGGCCGTTGGCCCGGCAGCACGCCGTAACAGTATTGGCCAAAAGGCAGGCGATGGTCATGGGGCCGACACCGCCCGGCACAGGGGTGATTGCACCCGCTACTGCGGCGCAACTGTCGTAATCCACGTCCCCCACAAGGCGCGTGCCGCCTTCGGGCTTTTCGATGCGGTTGATGCCCACGTCGATCACGGTAGCGCCGTCCTTGATCCAGTCGCCCGGCACCATCTGCGGACGCCCCACGGCAGCCACCACGATATCAGCACGGCGCACCACATCCGCCAGATCCTTTGTCCGTGAATGCGCGATGGTCACGGTGCAGCTGTCACCCAGCAACAACTGCGCCATGGGTTTGCCCACGATATTGCTGCGCCCGATCACCACCGCATCCATGCCCGAGAGGCTGCCATGGTGATCACGCAGCATCATCAAGCAGCCCAGGGGCGTGCACGGCACCATCGACTTTTGCCCCGTGCCCAGAAGGCCAACGTTCGAAATGTGGAACCCGTCCACGTCCTTGGCCGGTTCAATGCTGTTGATCACCAGATCTTCGTCGAGGTGCCCGGGCAGCGGCAGTTGGACCAAGATGCCGTGAATTTCGGGATCGTTGTTCAGCTGATCAATCAGCGCCAGCAAGTCCGCCTCGGATGTGTCCACGTCCAGCTTGTGCTCGACGCTCTTCATGCCGACCTCAACAGTCATCTTGCCCTTGGAGCGCACGTAGACCTGGCTTGCAGGGTCTTCGCCCACCAGCACCACGGCCAGACCGGGCGTAATACCGTGATCGGCCTTCAACCGTGCCACGTGTTCACCCACCTGGCCCCGTACCTTGGCTGCGAAGGCCTTGCCGTCAATCACTGTCGCTGTCATCGTCATATCTCCGTTTGTGCGTATTGGGCGGCGTAGTGTTCTTGCTGCAATCGCGTCGCCAGTACCGCGTTCTTCATCAAAATGGCCACAGTGACCGGACCAACGCCGCCCGGAACCGGGGTGATCCAGCCCGCAACCTCGGCGCAGCTGTCAAAATCGGCGTCGCCGACCGTGCGGTTATCAACCCGGTTGATCCCGATATCGATCAGAGCGGCACCCGGTTTCAACATATCACCCGTTACAAGCCCGGGTTTGCCCACGGCCACAAAGACCGCATCGGCAGCCCGTGAATGCATGGCAACGGACCGCGTCATGTGATGGCAAACCGTCACCGTTGCGCCCAGTCCCATCAGCAAGAAGGCGATGGGTTTTCCAACGATTTCGGAATGGCCGATCACCGTGACATCCAGACCTTCCAGCGGCAACGGCAGGGTTTTCAGAATTTCGACCGCAGCAACCGCCGTACAAGGCCCAAGTGCGAGATCATTGTAGACGATGTTGCCGATCGATGCCGGGTGCATCCCTTCGACGTCTTTCAGCGGGTGCACCGCCTTTTGCAGCGCCTTGACCGGAATATGATCCGGCAAGGGGCGCTGGATGATAATGCCATTCACGCGGGGGTCCGCATTCAACCCCTGCAACACGCCAACCAACTGCTCCATCGAGATCGAGGCATCGTAGTTGCGCGCCTCAAACGCAACGCCTGCGCTTTCAGCGCTGCGCTGCTGGTTGCGCACGTAAAGTTCGGCTGCGGCCACATCACCAACCGAAATGGACACCAGCCGTGGCTGCCACCCGTCGGCTGCCAAGGCCGCCGCATCACGCGCGATGGTCTGGCGCATCTCTGCGGCGATGGCCTTGCCATCAATGACGACGGCACGTTTTTCATGATCCAGCATGTTTGCTCCTTCAATGGGACGCAGGGGCCATCACAGGCCCCTGCTGATCGCCTTAGAACAAACCTTCGATCTGACCATCATCGTTCAGCATGATGGTCTCTGCCGCGGGTGTGCGCGGCAGACCGGGCATGGTCATGATCTCGCCGCAGACGGCAACGATGAAGCCCGCACCGGCACTCAGACGCACTTCGCGCACCGGCACCGAATGGCCCGTGGGCGCGCCGCGCAGGTTGGGATCGGTCGAGAACGAATACTGCGTCTTCGCCATGCAGACTGGCAGATTGCCATAGCCCTGATCTTCCCAATCCTTCAGCTGGTTGCGGATTTTCTGATCCATCAGCGCCTCGTCCGCGCGGTAGATGCGCTTGCAGATGGTCTGGATCTTGTCGGCCAGCGACATCTCGTCAGGATAGATGGGCGCGAAGTTCGCCATATCCGCATCGGCAATCTCGGCCACGCGGGTCGCCAGCGCCTCGGACCCTTTCGATCCGAATTCCCAGTGCTGCGACACGATCGCTTCGGACCCCTGCTCGGCCACGAAATCCTTGACCGCTTGCACCTCTGCATCGGTGTCTGTGACGAAATGGTTGATCGCCACGACCACCGGCACGCCAAAGGACTTGAGGTTCTCGATGTGACGGCCAAGGTTGGGGCACCCCGCCTTGACCGCATCAACGTTCTCGGTGCCAAGGTCCGCCTTGGCCACGCCACCGTTCATCTTCATCGCGCGCACGGTCGCCACCAGGACCACCGCCGATGGCGCAAGGCCCGCCTTGCGGCACTTGATGTTCAGGAACTTCTCGGCGCCCAGATCGGCACCAAAGCCTGCCTCTGTCACCACGTAGTCGGCCAGTTTCAGCGCCGTGGTTGTTGCGATAACCGAGTTACAGCCGTGCGCGATGTTCGCGAACGGACCGCCGTGCACGAAGGCGGGGTTGTTTTCCAGCGTCTGCACCAGGTTCGGCTGCATCGCGTCCTTCAAAAGCACGGTCATCGCACCATCGGCCTTGATGTCGCGCGCGAAGACGGGGCTGCGGTCGCGGCGGTAGGCCACGATCATGTCGCCCAGACGCTTTTGCAGGTCCTTGAGGTTCTTCGCCAGACACAGGATCGCCATGACTTCGGACGCCACGGTGATGTCAAACCCTGCCTCGCGCGGGAAGCCGTTGCTGACGCCGCCAAGGCTAGCGGTGATCTGGCGCAGGGCACGGTCGTTCATGTCGACCACGCGGCGCCACACGACGCGGCGGGTGTCAATCTCAAGCTCGTTGCCCCAGTAGATGTGGTTGTCGATCATCGCCGACAGCAGCGAATGCGCCGACGTGATGGCGTGAAAGTCACCGGTGAAGTGCAGGTTCATCTCTTCCATCGGCACGATCTGGGCATAGCCGCCGCCAGCGGCCCCACCCTTCATTCCGAAGTTCGGGCCAAGCGATGCTTCACGGATACACACACATGCGTTCTTGCCGATGCGGTTCAGGCCATCGCCCAGACCCACGGTGGTGGTTGTCTTGCCTTCGCCCGCGGGCGTGGGGTTGATCGCGGTCACAAGGATCAGCTTGCCATTGGGGCGATCCTGCACCGAGTTGATAAATTCCTGGCTCACCTTGGCCTTGTCGTGGCCATAGGGCAGCAGGTCATCGCTCTGGATGCCCAGTTTCGCACCAATCTCCTGGATTGGCTTCTTGTCCGCCTCGCGTGCGATTTCGATATCAGTTTTGTAGGCCATGGATTCCCCCGCTGGGCAGTCAAAAGTCAGTTCTGGCCTTGTGCATACATCCGCACCCCGCCAAACACAGGGCGCATTTCCGACATATCCAGCCTCTCAAGCGGCGAGATGTCGCAGGTTCGTTTCGTTTCGGAAACGGATGTACCGCTCAGGCGCGGGCGGCTTCCACATGCAGCCAGCTGCGTTGGTCGGGGATGTGCAGCACGATTTCATCGCCGATTTCAAATAGACCGGGGCGTTCCACCCATGCGGTTACGCCGCGCAATCCCTTGGCTGCGGGTTTGTAGGCCGGGCCAAAACCTTCGGCCTCTTTTTCGATCTCGCGACCGGGATAGATGCAGGGCCGGTTCTCCATATCCACCGCCAGCGTGCCTCCTGAAGGCGCCTGCAACCGCGACGACGGCGGCACATGGGTGAAATCGGGGATGCCTTCGACAATCATCGAGGCACCGATCCATTCGGGATCAATGGCAGGCAGGCCCATCTTCTGCGCGGTCAATTCAAGCTCTTCGCGCGACACGATGGACAGCTGGCGCGTGTTGCGGATTTCGGTGCCGCGCGGATGCTGCAATGTCACGCGGCTGCACGAGGCGCGCGTGGAGCCGCCGTGGGCCTCGCCCTCGAACCCGTCAAACGTGGCCATGGCAGATTGCAACGCCTCGGCGCGCAGGGTCTCATCCCCCACCACGCGGCCCAGCCACACGACACGCCCGTGAAATCCGGTCTTTTTCAATGCTGGCATCTGCGCCTCCTCTGCCTGGACCAGCGTGAAAGCCATTGCGCCAAAAGAAAAGGCCCCGCGTGATGCGGGGCCCATGATTTTTTGTGTGGTCCTGTTTCCTGCCTGTGATGAATCAGGTCGGCTCAGGTTCCATCCCACCCTCGGACGAGGGCGGCGATTTCTTGGACTTCGCCTTGGGAATGGCGGTGAGACTTGGCTTATCGTCCTTGGCCGCAGCCCCGCCTTCGTCGTCATCCGCATGGGGCGGTTCGCCATTCATCACGCGCTTGATCTCATCGCCGGTGAGGGTCTCGTATTCCAGCAGGCCCTGGGCCAGACGTTCGAACTCTTCTTCCTTTTCAGTGATGATCTTGAGCGCCCAGTCATAGCCATCCTGGATGAACCGGCGCACTTCTTCCTCGACCGTTTCCTTGGTATTGGCCGAAACCGAGAACCCCGCGGTATTGCCGGTGTAGCCTTGGGCCGCCTCGGAATAGTCGATGTTACCGACCTTGTCCGACATGCCCCATTGCAGGACCATCGCGCGCGCCAGCGCGCTGGCCTGCTGAATGTCGCCTGCCGGGCCGTTGGATACGGAATCAGGGCCATACTTGTGGATTTCGGCCGCCTTGCCCGCCATGGTCATGGCCAGACGCTGGTGGCATTCGTCCTTGAACATGTTCAGGCGGTCCATTTCCGGCAGGCTCATCACCATGCCCAACGCACCGCCACGCGGAATGATCGTCGCCTTGTAGACCGGATCGCATTTGGGCAGTTCCATCCCGACCAGCGCATGCCCGGCCTCGTGATAGGCGGTCATTTCCTTTTGTTCAGGCGTCATGACCATGCTGCGGCGCTCGGGGCCCATCATGACCTTGTCCTTGGCCTGTTCGAAATCGATCATGGTCACGAAGCGGCGTCCCACACGGGCGGCCATCAACGCCGCCTCGTTCACGAGGTTCGCCAGATCGGCACCCGAAAAGCCGGGGGTCCCACGCGCGATGATGCGCAGATCGACGTCAGGGCCAAGCGGTGTCTTGCGCGCATGAACGCCCAGGATCTTTTCGCGGCCCTTGATATCGGGGTTCGGCACGGTCACCTGACGGTCAAACCGGCCCGGACGCAGAAGCGCAGGGTCCAGCACGTCACGGCGGTTGGTCGCGGCAAGGATGATCACACCCTCGTTGGCTTCAAAGCCATCCATTTCCACCAGCAGCTGGTTCAGCGTCTGTTCGCGTTCGTCGTTGCCACCGCCATAGCCTGCACCCCGGTGCCGGCCCACGGCGTCAATCTCGTCGATGAAAACGATACAAGGCGCGTTCTTCTTGGCCTGTTCGAACATGTCACGGACACGGGACGCACCCACACCCACGAACATTTCAACAAAGTCGGAACCGGAAATGGTGAAGAACGGTACACCCGCCTCGCCCGCAATTGCGCGCGCCAGCAGGGTCTTACCAGTACCCGGAGGCCCCACCAGCAATGCACCCTTGGGAATCTTGCCGCCAAGACGCGAAAACTTCTGCGGGTTGCGCAGGAATTCAACGATCTCTTCCAGCTCTTCCTTGGCCTCGTCGATACCTGCGACATCGTCAAACGTCACACGCCCATGCTTTTCGGTCAGCATCTTGGCCTTGGATTTGCCAAAGCCCATGGCGCCGCCTTTGCCGCCACCCTGCATGCGGTTCATGAAATAAATCCACACACCAATCAGCAGCAGGAACGGCAGCAGCGACATCAGGAAGGTCTGAAATCCCGATTGCTGTTGCTGTTCGGCCCGCACGGGAATGTTGTTCTCGATCAACAGGCCGGTGATCTCGGCATCTTCGGGCTTGATCGTCACGAAGTCACTTTCGCCCTGACGGAACCGAACCTGTTCGCCGTCCAGTGTCACATTGCTCACATTGCCTTGCTCAACGGCCGATACAAACTCTGAATAGCTCATTTCGCGGCTTTGCAGCGTGTTGCCGCCGCCACTGAACAGGTTGAACAGAGCAAGGATCAGCAGGAACAGGACGACCCAAAAGGCGATATTGCGTGCGTTGCCCAAGAAAACTCTCCTAATTTCAAGACCCGCGCAGCATAAGCCGGGGCCACCCTCCTAAGATAGAGATGAAGCGCGCAGGTTCAATGCGATAATAGTGCGGCAAAGAAGGCATCTTGCCCACCATCAATCTCTGCGCTCCACTCATCGTCGTCGCCAAACACGGGTGCTGCGATCAAATCGCCGTCCTTCCAGACCGCGGGCATCGACAAAAGTGCGGCGCGGGGAAAGCCGCTGTCGCGCCAATCCGGGACTTGCGCCAACCCATCAGACCCCAGCGCACGCACTTGGAATTCGGGGGCGTCCTCTGGTCCGTCCAGATACCATCGATCATCCCAGAGGTCGCCGATATCGGCGGCTTCGTCCTTGACCGCGTTAAACTCGCGAAACACCCACATCCGGTCGCCGTCGCGCTGTATCTGACAGCCGTCCAGCGTGGTGGTGCGCCCTTCGCGCAGGGCGTCTTGCGCCTGCGCCACGGCCTTTCGACGTGGCGGATAGGGATTTTGTGAAATCCACCCGACCGCACGCAGCAACAAACGGCGCCCGATTTCCTCGGGCAAAGTCCGATAGCGATGTTTGTCGAACAAAACTGTGCCACACGTCACCTGTGCGACATCCCTTGCGGCCAGAAAGGTTTGCCAATCAAGCGCTTCGCGCGCCTTGTTCATGTGTTGCGCGACCTCGGTCAGCCCTGCGATGGAAAAGCCAAGCGGTTCCAGCAGTTTCAGCGCATCCCTCATTCGCACCCGCTCGAAGGAACGGTCTTCGTTACTGGGGTCCTCGATCCAGGGCACATCGATGCTGCGCAGGTAGTCACGCAGGCTGCGCCGTTCAATGCCCAGCATCGGCCGCACCCAGGTCACACCGTGGCGCACCCGGCGCGGTGCCATTGCCGACAAACCGTCGACACCCGCCCCACGCGCCAAACGCATCAACAAGGTTTCAGCCTGATCATTGGCCGTGTGGCCCAAAGCCACGGTGGCAATCTCGTTGCCAACCGCCCAATCCCCGATCAAGGAGATGCGGGCCTCGCGGGCACGGTCCTGAAGGTTGCCGCCGCCGTCCCAGCCCCCCCAATACTCCACATGATGCTCAACCCCCAACTGGCCACACACATCGGTGACAAAACGCACTTCGTCCTTGGACCCCGCGCGCAGGCCATGATCAACGCTGATCACATGCAGTTCGATGGGATGCTGTTTGGCAAAGGCCGCCAGCAGGAAAAGCAGGGCCACGGAATCGCCACCGCCGGACACCGCCACGCCCAGTTTCTGAGGCGGGCGCGGCAACAGCTGGTCCTCGATCTCCTTCAGCAGTTCCTGTTCCATGGGATCAGGGGCAGCCGATGTTGCGCATCTGACTTTGGGCTTCAAGAATGGTATCGCCTGCTTGCGGGAAACGCGCGGGCACCTCGCCCAGTGTCACGCAGGCCTCGTTGGTCTGGCCCAGCCGGCCAAGGGCCGCGCCCAGTCGGTACAGGGCTTGCGCGGCGTCTGGACCCGCCTGATCAAGACTAAAGGCCGACAGAAAGGCGCGCGCGGCTTCGCGGGTATCGCCAAGGCCTTCGAGCGCTTCGCCCCGTTTGAGATCGGCGCGTGCGGCTAGCGGACCACCGGGGTAGGTCTGATTGAAGGTCGTAAACTGGTCTGCGGCGCTGCGAAAGTCACCGGAAGCGAGCGCCTCCGACGCCCGCTCGAAATCGGCCTCTTCCTGTGTGGCAAGCTGTGTATCGGGCTGTTCGGTGGCAACCGGAGCTGTCACAGGCTGCGACGTTCCCGTCTCGCCGCCCAGCGTTGTGGTTTCGCCCAGCGTGCTGAGGTCGCCGCCTTCCAGTTCGACCAGCCGGAATTCCAGATCGCCAATGCGGTTGGTGCCATCGGTCACGATCCGGCCAATGCGAAACTCCAGTTCCTCGGTCTTGCCCGTCAGGCGCTGCAATTCGCTTTCAATCGCATTGAGCCGGTCCAGCGTAGAGGCACCGCCCGTGTCGACGGACGGTGTGCCGGTGGTGCTCAGCTCACGTTTGAGGTTTTGGATTTCGACGTAAAGAACGGTCAGTTCCTGACGGATATCGGCCAAAGTGCCGCTATCCGACTGGGCGACGGCCCACATCGGCACTGCCATCATCCATGCCGCCAAAGCCAAAGTCAAACGCATCGCCGATTACCCCGTCAATCCTCCGGCCAATACGGTCACCGCACGCCGATTCTTGGCATAACATGCCTCTTCGCTGCATACTTCGATTGGCCGTTCCTTGCCATAGCTGACAACCTTGAGGCGAGAAGCGTTCACGCCCTGGCTGATGAGATAGGCGCGGGCCGCATCGGCGCGGCGTGCACCCAGTGCGAGGTTGTATTCACGTGTGCCCTGTTCGTCGGCATGGCCTTCGACAATGGCCGTGTAGTCGCCGTTGGTGATCAGCCAGTTGGCTTGTCCATCCAGCGTTGTGCGCCCTTCGGGCGTCAGGGTTGCCTGATCCACCGCGAAAAGCACCCGGTCGCCAACGCTTTGCTGAAAGAAGGCAACCGAGGTCGGGTCGCCGGCGCTGCCCGGCACGATGCCCTGGCCGGTGCCTGTGCCGCCCAGGCCACCATCACCACCAAAGCGGTCAGGATTGGTACAGGCGCTGACCGCGAGGGCCGCGCACAGCACGAAGGAAATCTTGGAAAGGGTCATAATGCTCTGCCTTTTTGTTTTGTCACGTCTTTGGTCTTGTTTACCACGATTGCGCCCAATTGCGAACCGCGCCCTAATTCTGCAACGGTCCCCACGATGGGTCTGACCCACCCTCGGGTGTACGCACCGGACGCAGATTGCGGCCCGTGATGTCCACCGAATAAAGGCTCGACCGCCCGGCGGCGCCCTGCGTTTCACGGTGGAACATGATCACTCGCCCGTTGGGCGCCCATGTGGGCCCTTCATCAAGGAACGATGCCGTCAGCAGCCGTTCTTCGCTGCCGTCCACACGCATCACCCCGATATGAAAGCGGCCCTTGGATTGCTTGGTAAAGGCAATCAGGTCCCCGCGGGGCGACCACACGGGCGTGCCGTACCGCCCCTGCCCGAAGGAAATGCGTTTGGCTTCGCCACCATTGGCGGGCATCACATACAGTTGCTGCGTGCCCGACCGGTCGCTTTCAAACACGATCTGGCTGCCATCCGGCGAATAGCTGGGCGCGGTTTCGATCGAGGGCGCGCTGGTCAGGCGCGTGGCCTGCCCGCTGGCGACATTCATGTTGTAGATGTCCGTGTTGCTGCCTTGGGACAGCGAATAGACCACCGTTTGCCCATTGGGATGAAAGCGGGGCGCAAAGCTCATCGTGCCTTCCTGGCTTTCGAGTACGCGGCGCTGCACGCTGCCCACATCCAGAACATAGATACGCGGAAAGCCGGTTTCATAGCTGGTGTAGAGCACCCGGTCGCCCGTCGCGGAAAAGCGCGGGGCCAGCACGATACTGTCGCTGCCCGTCAGGTATTGCACGCCCGCGCCATCATAATCCATCACTGCCAGGCGTTTCTTGCGGTCGTTCTTGGGCCCGGTTTCGGACACGAAGACCACGCGGCTGTCGAAGTACCCCGTCTCGCCGGTGATGCGGCTGTAAACTGCATCGGCCACCTTGTGCGCCATGCGCCGCCAGCCTGCGGTGGTGCCGGAAAACTGCAAACCGCTGCCCAGTTCCGCGCCGGAAAACACGTCGTAAAGGCGGAACTTCACAGTCATCGTCTCGCCTGTAACGGCCACGGCCCCTGTCACCAGCGCTTGCGCGTTGATCGCCTTCCAGTCGGCATATTGCACCGGCGCGCCAAATTCCGAAACCTGGCTGATGAAGGCGGAAGCCGGGATTTCGCGGAACAGCCCCGTGCCGATCAGATCGGCGGCAACAACCTGCGCCAGTTGCGCGCCCATCTGAGCGCTTTCGCCGTTTTCGGCAACAAAGGCAGGCGTGGCAAAGGGCAAGGGTTCGATCACACCTTCGGTGATTTCGATCCTGAGCGGCCCCTGTTGCGCCAATGCCGTCTGAGCGGTCCAGACCCAGAGGGCCACCATGCATACCAATACTCGCCAGATCATTTGATGCGCATCCTTTCGGGGTTGAACGTCATTTCGATATCTTTCCACTGGCCGAACTTGTCGGCCGGCAAATTGTATCCCTTGGCACCGCAACGGATGATCGCGCGGCGTGCGGCCTCAAAGGCCTGTCCGGCAGCCGCAGACGATCCGCCGGAACTGCCGATCATACGGATGGACCCGACAACGGGCCGTGCATCCTGTGTCATGCTGACCGCCACAACCACGGTGGTCTGCAGCGCTTCGGACGACAGGGACCCGACATTCCAACAGCTTGATACGGCCACGCGCAGGGCATCCTTCTCTCCGGCAGACAGGGGTGGCCCCTGTGGTGCAGGATCAGGATCACCGCCGCCCAAGGCTTCTGCAAGGGCCGCGTTGACCGCATCGCCCGTATCGGCGGGTTTGGGCGCGGCAGGCGTTTCCGCCGTACGGGTCGGCGCAGAAGGACGCCGCGCCGGGGGGCGGACGGATGCGGTGGGGGCGGAAGCAGGCTCTTCGGCCTCGGTCACGATCTCGGTTGTGGCCTCTTCGGGGGCGGTGGCCTCCTGCTCCTCGGCGGGCGTCTCTCCGGTTTCGGCCTCTTGCACGGCGTCCTGTTCCACCGGATCGGGTGCCGCCTCGGGGTCAGGTTCGGCGACGGCTTCGGGGGCAATACGCTCGGATGGGCGCGGCACCGGGCGCGGGCTGGGTTCTGGCACCAATACGGCGATGTCTTCGGGGGGATCAGGCAACACTGGGGCCGTATCATCAACCTCGGCAGCCACGGGCGGGTCTTCGGGCGGTTGCGGCAAGGCCTCAGGCGCTGTGGGTTCTGCGGCCTCGGGCACTGGCTGCTGGGCCACTTCGTCCTCGGTTGCGGGGGTCTGTGGCGCCTCGGGCGTGACCTCGGGTGCCGCCGGTTGCGCCACGTCGGTGCTGGATTGCGGTGGCTCTTGTGCCGCCACCAGCGCTTCGAAAGCCTCAGATGAGATGACCGACACCTCGGTCACTTCAAAGGGCAAAGGTTCGGATTGGAAAACGCCGCCAAACAGCATCCAGCCGATCAGGCCGATGTGGCCCGCACCCGATATGACATGCCCGGCATGCACCGCAGCCTACCCGTCAGAGCCGTCAAGCGCCGGGCCGCCGATATCCGTGACCAGCCCGATGTTCGAAAACCCACCCGCATTGAGCGCGCCCATGATTTCCATGACCTGCGCGTAAGGCACAGCACCATCCGCGCGCAGGAACACCCGGTCGCTGGCACGCTCAGCCGCGATGGCACGCAGTTTGACCACCAGATCGTCGCGCGCGGTTTCGGTGGTCTGGATCTGCACGGCACCAGTGGCGGTGATTGTCACGGTCAGGGGTTCTTCCTGATCGGCGGGCAAGGCACCGGCGGCGGTCTTCGGCAATTCCACCGGCACGCCCACGGTCAGCAACGGGGCCGCCACCATGAAAATGATGAGCAGCACCAGCATCACGTCCACGAAGGGTGTGACGTTGATCTCTGACATCGGCGCGGCCCGTCCGCGTCTGCGGCGGCGGCTTCCTCCGCTGTCCTTCTGAATGACACCCGCGCCCATGGCCTAGCTGTCCAGCTGGCGCGACAGGATGGTGGCGAATTCATCGGCAAAGGCCTCGTAGCCCGCGATAATCCGGTCACTGTCTGCGCTCAGCTTGTTGTAGAACACCACCGCCGGGATCGCGGCCAAAAGGCCCAGACCCGTGGCCAACAACGCCTCGGCGATGCCGGGGGCCACAACGGCAAGGTTGGTGTTTTGCTGTTCTGCGATTTCGATAAAGGCATTCATGATGCCCCAGACCGTCCCGAAAAGCCCCACAAACGGCGCGGTTGACCCCACGGTGGCCAGGATCGGAAGACCCTTTTGCAAGGTCTCGCCTTCCTTGTTGATGGCCACGTCCATGCTGCGGTCGATCCGGGCGGTTGCCCCTGCGATCAACCCGCCGTCATCCCGGTGCGAGCGTCGCCACTCGCTCATGCCAGCGGCGAAAATCTTTTCGGCACTGCCATCCGGTTCAGCGCCGATCTGATCAAACAGCCCGTCCAGCGGCTCACCCGACCAGAACTTGCGATCGAACACATCCGCCTCGGCGCGGGATGCACGATAGCGGATCAGTTTCTGCACGATGATCGACCACGACCAGAAGGACGCGAGGATCAGAAGGATCATGACGAGTTTCACGGTCAGGGTCGCGCGTGCGAAAAGACCCCACATGGAGAAATCAATCTCCTGCGCCAAAGCCAGCGTTTCTGCTTCCATTTGCCTGCTCTTTTTCTACGGCTGTTGTTCAGCCTTGATTGACCGTGACATTAACGCAGCAAAAGGGGGAAAGCCAACACTATGGCGTGATGCGCCCTATTTTGCGACCAATGCGCGTATTTCCGCTGGCAGGCGGGTGGGCCTTCCCGCGGTGGACATGCACGCGGCGGTCACCACCGCCTTGAAGATCACCTTGTCGCCCAAGCGGACTTCCTGGTCGAACATCCAGCGCACGGGGCTGGCCGCGTAGTGCGTGGTCAGAACGGTCAACCGATCCCCCAACCGTGCGGATCCCACATAATCAGCCTCGATCCGGGTCACGGCGAAAACGATGCCGTCATCGCGCATGGCGCGCTGATCCACACCCATCTCTTCGACAATCTCGGATCGCGCCCGTTCGATGAAGCGCAGGTAGTTGGCATAGTAGACGATGCCCGCCATATCGGTGTCTTCGTAATAGACGGTGACGGGAAATTCATGGGTCATTGCATCACTCCTATGCGGGCGGCCAGACGCAGGGCGCAAACGGGGTCTTGGGCGGCCACGGGCATGACCGGGTCATAGCTGGCGCGGATCAGCTGCGCGATGTCAGGGCGCAGCACCGTGGTCTCGCCAGCAACGGCCAGCGGCGACGTGGTGCGAAACGCCGTGTCAGACCACAGCAGAACGGATTGCACCACCTGGCTCAGCGCCACGGTCTCGGCAGGCACCGCGCTCAGGTGTTCGTCCATACGCAGGAACACGAAACAGGCCTTGATCGCGCCAGCCTCGTCAAAGCGGAAAATGCGGTACTGGTTGGCCTCTGCATCTTTCAGCCGTGCGACCAGCGGCACGAGGTCCGGCACCAAACGGTCCAGCCCCGGCACCTCGGGCAACTCGTCCCATTCGCGGAAGAAAAACCACATGAAGTTGCTGCCCAGTTCGGCGTCCATGTCGGATGTCTCGTGGTCCGCCAACTGGCACACCGCCTCGATCGCGCCCTTGACCACGCCCAGCGTCTTGTCGTCCACGCCAAAGACGATGGGGGCAATCGCCCGGCCCCAGCGCGCAAAGGCAAACTGCCCGTCTGCGCGGGTGAACAAGGCTTCGATCTCTTGCGCGTTCATGTCTTCTCTTGGCCCCGAATGTTCCGGTCAGAGGCATAATTTCTTTCAGCGCAAACCTCAACCAAACAGATCGCCGGAGCCTTTGGGCGCATCCAGCCCCAGATGCCGCCACGCCTTGTGCGCCAGCATCCGGCCACGCGGTGTGCGCTGGATCAGCCCCTGTTGCAGCAAATAGGGTTCGATCACTTCTTCCAGCGCATCGCGGCTTTCGCTCAGTGCCGCACTGAGGGTTTCGATACCCACGGGGCCACCGCCGTAGTTTTCCGCGATCAGGCGCAGATAGCGCCGGTCGGCCCCATCAAGGCCCAACTGGTCAACGCCCAGTCGCGTCAGCGCATTGTCCGCCAGCCTCTGCGTCACCGTGCCGTCACCTTCGACCACCGCGAAATCCACCACCCGGCGCAAGAGCCGCCCGGCGATCCGGGGCGTGCCGCGCGCGCGGCGTGCGATCTCGCGCGCGCCGCCCTCATCCGCAGGTGCGCCCAGCTTGCGCGCGTTGGTCGTCACGATCTGAAACAGCTCATCCTCGGTGTAGAATAGCAACCGCGTGGGGATGCCGAAACGATCGCGCAGCGGCGTGGTCAATAACCCCATGCGCGTGGTCGCCCCCACCAGCGTAAAGGGCTGCAATTCGATACGCACGGTGCGCGCGGCGGGGCCTTCACCGATCACGAGATCCAGCTCGAAGTCTTCAAGCGCGGGGTAAAGCACCTCTTCGACCGCGGGGTTCAGGCGGTGAATTTCGTCGATGAACAGAACGTCCCGCGCCTCCAGATTGGTCAGGATCGCGGCAAGATCGCCGGCCTTGGCCAGCACCGGACCAGAGGTCATGCGGAAATTCACCCCCAGTTCGCGCGCCATGATCTGCGCCAGCGTGGTCTTGCCCAGACCGGGGGGGCCATGAAACAGCGTGTGATCCATCGCTTCGCCGCGCTGGCGGGCCGACTGGATGAAAACGCGCAGGTTCGCGCGCGCCTCGGCCTGTCCCACGAAATCATCCAGCATCTGCGGACGCAGCGCGCGGTCATTGTCTTCGGCCAGCGGCTCGGGGCGCACGGTCGGGTCGATATCGCTCATGGCCCTATCCTTTCGGCGCAAGCAGGCGCAGCGCGGCGCGGATCAGGGCGGGGGTTTCTGCATCGGGGGCTTCGCCTGCGGCCTCGGCCACGGCGGCGGCGGCGTCACCGGGCGCATATCCAAGGTTGCCCAGCGCTGACAGAGCTTCGGCCTGTGCCGATTGATTGGTGGGTCGGGGCGCCTGCAGGGTTGGCGCATCGCCTTCGTCGATCACCTGCGCCGCGGTCTCGCCCAGTGCATCCGCCACGGTGCCACCCATGGCCATGACCGCGGGCGCCTTGTCCTTGAGGTCAAGTACCACGCGCTGTGCAATCTTGGGTCCGATCCCCTTGGCCGCCTTGACCGCGTTCCAGTCGCCCAGCGCAATCGCACGGCTGACCCCGTCGGGGCCCAGCGTGCCGAGGATGGCCAGCGATGCCTTGGCCCCTACCCCCTGAACCGATATCAGCAAGCGGTGCCATTCCTTTTCCACCAGCGTGGTGAACCCGAAAAGTTGCATCAGGTCCTCGCGCACCACCAGATCGGTATAAAGCGCACAGGCCTGCCCCACGCCCGGCAAGGCCGCCAGCGTCCGGTCCGAGCAATAGACAAGGTAGCCCACGCCGCCCACATCGATCAGCACGTGATCGGCAGCGCGGTAGTCGATGCGGCCCGAGATCTTGCCGATCATGCGCGCGCCCTTTCAAGAGCGGCAGCAAGGCCCCCTGATGGTCCATGATAGGCGTGGCAAATGGCGATGGCCAGCGCGTCGGCGGCATCCGGTCCTTCAATCTGCGCACCGGGCAGTTGCATCTGCACCATGTGCAGCACCTGCCCCTTGGCCGCATGGCCCACCCCGACAACCGTCTTCTTGACCGTGTTGGGGGCATATTCACCCACCGCAAGCCCCGCCTGTGCCGGCACCAGCATGGCGATCCCGCGCGCCTGGCCCAGCTTGAGCGTACCGGCACCATCCTTGTTCACGAAGGTCTGTTCGACTGCGGCGCAATCGGGTTGAAAGCCTTGCACCACTTCGGTCAACTGCCGGTGCAGCGACAAAAGCCGAACGGCCAGATCTGCCCCTGCAGACTGGCAGACGCCGTTGGCCACATGGCTGATCCGGCTGCCCGCAACATCGATCACGCCCCAGCCAAGGTTTCTCAGCCCCGGATCGATGCCCAAAACCCGTATCATTGTATCCCTGCCCCGCGTCTTGCCCGCTTTTCCAAGGGACTAGCACGAAGCGAGAACATCCGCCAAGCGTTAACGCAAATGGCCCAGATTTCACTGCTTGCCTCTCATGGCGCAGAATAGAGGTCGTTTTCGCCACCAAACAGCTTGAAAACGACATTTTCGAAGCCTTGTTTTCGCCACTATTTCAGCGGCTTACCGCTGATCAATACCTATGCAGGAATTGCATATCGACCATGCAATTTTGATGCCTTGTGGGACAGATACGACAGGACTATCTGCCGATTTGTAACGGCCAACACATTGGCTTCACTCTAACAAAGGACTGCTACAATGGCTGCTTTTGACACTATCCGCACCACCTACGGCTCTGCCACAGTTGCAGGCCGCATCTCCCACTTCATCACAGCAGGCGTGGCGAATATCGTCGCGTGGAATGACGCCCGCGTCACACGCAACGCCCTGTCGGCCCTGACTGATCGTGAACTTGAAGACATCGGCCTGATCCGTGGCGATATCGACTCTGTGGCCGGCGGACACTGAACCACAGATCCCTTCCGGCGCGGAGCGGCGCCTTCCCTCGGCGCTCCCCGGAATGAAGAACCGCGCTGTCGCAAGACTGCGCGGTTTTTTCGTGTCTGCGGCCCAAGATCCGGCTCAATGAAAAAGGCCGCTTCGACAGTAGGTCGAAACGGCCCTTTCTGGAGGGAATTTCAAAACGCTTACAGCAGCATGTCGTCCATGAACGTGGCGATGGCCACCGTGACCGGATCAATGCGCATCACCCATGCGCCGCTTTGTTCGATCACCGTGCCGGCCTGCAACTTGGCCACACGTTCGTTGTAGGTCACCGGGCCGATCGAAGCGAGCATGAAGGCCTTGACCAACAAGAAGCCCACGACCAGCATCGCAATGCTCTTGAACGGAAAGCCGATCGCCTTGCGCTTGGGTTTCACAACGATAAGACCATCACCCCGCAGACGGGTGGTATAGCCGTTCGCCATTGCTTTGTGCTTGCGCCCCAAATCGCGCAAACGGTTTTCAAAGTGGAACTTGGTCTCAACCATGACAGCCTCTTCAAATCCGGCCCCCACCGAACTTGATAACAAATTGCTCCTGAAATGTGGCGAATTCAGGGCAAGTGCCTAAAATGCCCCTAAAACATGGAGTAATTATGTCTTTTTGCCCAACGTGAGCGTCGTCCAGTCACCAATCTGTTCGGAATGGATCAGACTGTTTCCGTTCTGAATATAAACTGACGTCACGTCATCTGCCTGTTCGTTCAGTATCCCCGAAAGAATCGCAACGCCATCCGGCGCCAAATGTGACGTAAGGTCAGGTGCGAGGGCAATCAGCGGCCCTTTGAGGATGTTTGCGAAGATCAGATCATAGGGTGCGTTGGCGGCCAGATCGGGGTGATCGAACCCCGCAGCTTCAACACAAAGAACCCGTCCCGCCATGCCATTCGCGCGCAAGTTGGCCTCGGCGACGTCCACGGCCACCTGATCAATGTCGCTGGCAATGACCGTTCCATCCCAAATCCGTGCCGCCGCCATGGCAAGAACTGCGGTGCCACAGCCGATATCGGCCACTTTGCCCGCAACCAACCCCTCGCGCGCCACCCGGTCGAGCGCGCGCAGACAACCCAGCGTGGTGCCATGATGCCCGGTGCCAAAGGCCATGGCTGCGTCGATCAGCAGCGGAATGGACCCTTCCGGCACCTTGTCGGCATCGTGGCTGCCGTAAACGAAAAAGCGCCCAGCCTCGACAGGGGCCAATTCGCGCCGCACGTGGGCAACCCAATCGGTTTCGGGCAATTCCGAGACGGTAAAGGGTTTGGCCTGCATCGCCGCCGCCAGCAAGGCAAGTGCCGTGGCATCCGGGATTTCGGTGAAATAGCCGCCCACTTCCCACAGGCCCGAACCATCTTCGACCTCGAAGACACCGATGCCCGTGGGTTCGGGCTGAAGCCGTTCCATGGCTGCGCCCAGCGCCTCAGCCTGGGATTTTCCGGTCAGGGTGGTGAGGGCGGTAAAGGTTGGCATCATCGGCTCCGGTATCTGTCCGGGTTCGGGTACGGGCGTGGCGTGGCCGGGTCAAGCGTGGTGTCAGGCCGCAGGCGCGCCACGAACACCCAGCCCCAGATCGCCGACAACACACCGGCCACAATTCCTGCCGCCGCTTGTCCATAGATCACGCCCGTCGCTCCGAACATCCCGGCAAGCCATGCGGCGGCTGGCCAGCTCAGCACACCATCCTTGATCCAGTTGACCAGTGTCGAACGCCCTGGGCGGCCAAGATTGTTGAAGGCAGCATTGGAGACAAAGAGCGCACCGACAAAGACGAAACCGCCCACACCCACGGTGGTGAAAGCGTGCAGCACATCCGCCCCCTGCCCCGTCAGTTCGAAGGCCGCGGCCACGTGGCGACTGGCCAGCGCCAGCACCGCCCATGTGACCATCGTATAGACAAAGCAGAACACCAGCGCGTCGCGGTAGGTGCTGCGCAGCCGGTCATATTGGCCTGCGCCGAAGTTCTGGCCAAAGATACCGCCAATGGCCCCCGACAGCGCAAAGACCCCGCCAAAGGCCAGCACCGTCAAACGCCCCACCACCGCCCAGGCGGCCACCGCATCGTCGCCAAAGGGCGCCATGACCATGGTCAGGAAATAGTTGCCTGCCGGGGTCGCCATCTGTGTGGCGATGGCGGGCAAGGCCACAACAGCAAAGGGCGCCGCCACCAACCGCACGGACATCGCATCAGGCCGGGCCACAAGACCATGGTGCCGGACCGAGAACAGAAGGGCCAAACCCAACAGGGCAAAACGGAACAGCACGAGGCTGTAGGCGGCACCATCCAAGCCCAATCCGAAATGAAGGATGAGGATCGGATCGACGACCATCAGCACCATGCCTGAAAACAAGGTGATGTACATGGCCTTGGCGCCCAACCCTTCGGCGCGCAACGTGCCCGACCCCACAAGGGCCACCGCCATCGGCACAAGAGACGGCACAGTCATCAACAAATAGCGCGCGGCCAACGCCGCCGTGTCACCCGTGGCGCCTGCGAGTGCGACCAGCGGATGGCGCAATGAGACCACGATCACGACCACCGCCCCCATGACAATGGCGGCCAAGACCATCGCCGCGCCTGCCTGTTGCCGCGCCATGGGTCGGTCGCCTTGGCCGATGCTGCGCGAGATCACGGCAGTGGCGGCAATCATCAGACCAACGCCCACCGACACGGAAAAGAACTGGATCGCGTAGGCAAAACCGATGGCCGCGACCAGTCTTGGATCACCAAGCTGCGAGACCCAGAACAAGTTGGCCGCATCCACCAGAAAGACAAAGGTGATGCCAAAGGCGCCCGTTGCTGTCATCCGCACAACGTGGCCCATGGTCGACCCGGTCAGGAAACGACCGTCGCGCATATTATTCAGCCGGTTCGGGGGCGAACCCCGCAAAGATGGTCTCGTACCCCGGTTGCGGATGGCGCGGGATCAGCAGCGCCAGCATCAGCGACGTGGCCGCCATGCCCGCGGCCAACAGGAACACCGCCCCCGGCGACACCAGCCACAAAAGGCCCAGGGGCGCAGGCAGGCCGACGGCCGCGATGTGGTTGATGGTGAAGGCGACCGCTGCCGTGGGTGCGATGTCGCCCGGATCGGCAATCTTTTGAAAGTAGGTCTTGAGCGCCAACGCCAACGCGAAAAAGATGTGGTCGATCACATACAGCGCCGCCGCAATCAGCAAACCCCAACCCATGTAGTAGACACCGCCATAGGCCAGAAACACGGCAACCAGCCCCGCGTATTCAAAAACCAGCGTCTTGCGTTCGCCGAACCGGTGGACCAGGTGCCCCAGAACCGGTGCGACCAACATGTTGATCACGAGGTTGATCAGGTACAGCATGGTCAGCTCGTGCACTTCAAAGCCGAACTTTTCGACCATCATGAAGCCTGCAAAGACCATGAAGATCTGCCGCCGTGCGCCAGCCATGAACTGAAGCGCGTAGTACAGCCAATAGCGGCGGCGCAGCACCATCTTCTTGAGCTGCGGATTTGGGGCTTCGAACTGGGGATAGGCGATCATGGCAATGAGGGCGATTGCGGCTGTCACACCGCCGCCCGCCATGTACACGATGTTGTATGTCAGGCCCAAAGGCTCCCACAGCACCATGATCACCAGATAGACAACGAACGTCGCTGCCGATCCGGCGGCCAGCAACCAGCCCAGCGTTTGCGGGGCCTTGGCCTTGTCGATCCACTGCAATTGCAGAGATTGGTTGACCGTTTCGTAATAGTGAAAGCCGATGGAACTGAGCATGGTCAGCGTCAGGATACCGCCGAGCGACGGGAACTGCGCGGTGATGGCGGTGGCAACCCCCAGCAGGACCAGCGACACAAGGCCAAGCACCTGTTCGCGCACGAAGATGATGATGGCGATCACCCCGATGGCCAGAAAACCCGGCACCTCGCGCACCGTGTGCAGCAATCCGATGTCCGCCCCGTCGAAATTCGCAGCCTCGATGACAAAATTGTTCAGAAGCGCCGACCACGTGTTGAACGCGATGGGCATGGCAACGGCCATCAGGAACAACAACGCCAGAGGCCGCCGCCAACGTGGCAGCATCTTGGCATCGGATGTGGGAACAAGGCGGGCCATGAAATAGGGCATAGACGCTTCACGCGAATGAAGCGAGCCGCAAATGCGCAAAGCAGCTGTGCATATGACACGGATTAAAATCCGCGCGGGATCCGCAGGTCTAGATACCCGTATGTTGGATTTGACTGCACTTCTTGACGGATTGGGCGAGCCGCAGACGGCGGCCCTTTTGGGTTTGATCACCGGGCCGGTCTTTGGCATCGCCGCGCAACAGTCGCGGTTCTGCCTGCGCGCGGCGACGGTGGAATTTGCCCATGGGCGTATGGGGCCACGCGTCGCGGTCTGGCTGCTCACGTTCTCGACGGCGATCGTCTGAGTTCAGGGGGGGGGCGGCATCTTGGGCTGATCGATGTGGACAACGCGCGCACGATGGCCGTAACCGGCAGTTGGTCCGGCGCGATTGTGGGCGGTTTGCCGTTTGGCGCGGGCCTGGTGCTGGCGCGCGGCTGTTCGGGGCGTTTGCTGGTGCTGGCGGCGTTGGCCGTGGCCATTGCGCTGCGCGCCGAATTGAGTTGGCGGAGGCTGGTTTTCAGGTCCGGCTTCGGCTTTGCCTTCGCGTTGGGGTGGACGCTGACAACCACCCTGTCACAACGCGCCTTTGACCCCGTACAGATCGAAAGCGTCACCTTTACGGGGCCTTCCGCCAACACGCTGATGTTCTTTCTGGATCAGAGCAGCAGGTGGGAGTTCGACACCGGACTGGTGCCGGGTGTGTTCCTCGGCGCTTTCCACGCGGCAGCCTTCACGCGCGAGTTGCGGTTTCAGGGTTCGAAGGGGCCGCACCCATGCGCAACGCCATGATGGGGGCGGCCTTGATGGGCTTTGGCCGCATGCTGGCCGGGGGCTGCGCCATCGGTGCGGGCGTTACGGGCGGGTCGATCATGGTCGGCACAGCGCTGGTGACGCTCTGTGCGATGTGGGCAGGCGCCATGGGCACCGAATGGTTGCCGACCCTGCGCCGGGGCGGGGGGGGCCGTGCCGGCCTGAAGCTTCAGTAAAAGCTTTGCGGATCGATATCGACGGCCAGCCGGTTGTCACCTTTGACCTGCACCTGCGCAACCCATTTGCGCAGCGCCGCCTGGAGCGGGACGCCCTTGGCCGCCTTGACCAGCAGCCGCACCCGGTGCCGCCCCCGCACCCGCGCGATGGGTGCGGGCGCAGGGCCAAACACCTGCGCCCCGATCTGGCGCAGCGGCGCGTCGGCGCGGGCCAGATGGTTGGCGATGTCGAAAACCTGCGCCACCTCCGGTCCGCTGAGGATAATGCCCGCCATACGCCCGTAAGGTGGCACGCCCGCTGCCTCGCGCTGCGCCGCCTCGGCCCGCCAGAAGCCTTCCTCGTCCCCTGCCAGAATGGCGCGGATCACAGGGTGTTCGGGTTGGTAGGTCTGCAACAGCGCCGTGCCGGGCTTCTCGGCCCGCCCCGCGCGTCCCGCCACCTGCCGCATCAACTGAAACGTCCGCTCCGCCGCGCGCAGGTCAGAGCCTTGCAGCCCAAGATCGGCGTCGATCACGCCCACAAGGGTGAGATTGGGAAAGTTGTGACCCTTCGCAACAAGCTGCGTACCGATCACGATGTCCGCCGCCCCTTCGGCAATCGCCTCGATCTCGGCCTTCAGCGCACGCGCGCTGCCGTACATGTCCGAGCTGAGCGTGGCGATGCGCGCATCCGGGAAAAGCTCTGCCGCCTCTTCCCCCAGACGTTCGACACCGGGGCCCACGGGGGCCATGCGGTCTTCGGCATCGCAGGACGGGCAATGGGTCGGCATCGGCTTGGTCTCGCCGCATTGATGGCACATCAGGCGTTTGAGAAACCGGTGTTCGACCATCCGCGCGTCGCAATGGTCACAGGCGATCTGATGGCCGCAGGCGCGGCACAGGGTGATGGGCGCATAGCCCCGGCGGTTGATGAAAAGCATCGCCTGTTCGCCCGCCTCGACCCGCGCCTCGACCGCCTTTTGCAATTCGGGTGATACCCAGCGGTTGCTGGGCAAGGCCGCCGCGCGCATGTCGATGGTTTTCATCGTGGGCATGACCGCCGGACCAAAGCGCGATGTCAGTTCCAGCAGCGTGTACTTGCCCGCCTGCGCGTTGGTCCAGCTTTCCAGTGACGGCGTGGCACTGGCCAGCACCACATGCGCCCCACAGATCGAGGCGCGCAGCACTGCCATGTCGCGCGCATTGTAAAGGACCCCGTCTTCCTGCTTGTAGGAGGTGTCGTGTTCCTCATCCACCACGATCAGGCCGAGGTTCTGATAGGGCAGAAAGAGGGCCGAGCGTGCCCCGATCACCAGCTGCGCACCGCCCTGCCCGACCATGCGCCAGATGCGGCGGCGTTCGGTCATGGTGGCACCGGAATGCCATTCGGCGGGCCGCGCCCCGAACCGCGCCTCGACCCGTTTGAGGAACTCCGCCGTCAACGCGATCTCGGGCAAGAGAACCAACGCTTGGCGGCCTTGCCGCAAGGCTTCGGCCACGGCTTCAAGATACACTTCGGTCTTCCCCGACCCGGTGACCCCCCGCAGCAATGTCGTGCCATAGGTCCGCGTACGCATCGCGGCGGCCAGGCTTTCCGCTCCGGCCGCCTGATCTGCCGTCAGGGTCTTTCCGGGCAGGCTGGGATCCATCCGCTGAAACGGAAGGTCGCGGGGGCTGTCCTCTTCGACGACCGCACCCTGTTTGACCAACCCCTTGACCACCGAAGACGTCACCCCCGCCATCTCGGACAGCTCTTTCAGGGTAAAGGACAGATCGCCATATTCCGCCAGAGTGTCCAGCACACGGGAACGCGCATCTGTCATCCGGTCGGGATCGGCCACACCACGGCGGTAGATCTTGCGCATCGACGGAGGATCACCCAAGCCCGGCGCACGGGTGGCCAGCCGCAACATCGCGGGCATCGGCGTCAGTGTATAGTCTGCGGCGCGGAGCAGGAAATCGCGCATCTCTTCGCGCATGGGGGCGGCATCCAGCACCCGGATCACCGAACGCACCTTCGAGATATCCCAATCGCCGCGCCCCGGCCCCCAGACCACGCCCAAGACCTTGCGCGGACCAAGCGGCACTTCGACGAAAGCGCCCACGTGGCACCCCCCTTCGGGTGCCTTGTAATCCAGCAGACGGTCCAGCGGCTGGGTGGTCAGAACGCCCACCAAGGCCCCTTGGTCAAAGAATTCCGGACCGGTCACAGGTGTCTCCGCTGGATTAGAGGTTTCGGCAGGGTTTTAGTTGGGGTACATGCAAACCCAAGACAAGGCCACTGTCCATCTGGGGCGGGCCGCCTTATGATTGCGCTAACATACCGCGAGGACTGAGCCATGAAATTCTTTGTAGATACAGCTGACATCGATGCGATTGCCGAACTGAACGACACCGGCATGGTCGATGGCGTTACCACCAACCCGTCGCTGATCAAGAAATCGGGGCGCGACATCCTCGAAGTGACCCGCGAGATTTGCGACATCGTCAGCGGTCCGGTCAGCGCCGAGGTTGTGGCCTTGGACGCCGAGGCGATGATCGCCGAAGGCCGCAAACTGGCCGAGATCGCCGAGAACATCGCCGTGAAACTGCCGCTGACTTGGGATGGCCTGAAAGCCTGCAAGGTGCTGTCGGGCGAAGGCAAGATGGTCAACGTCACCTTGTGCTTCTCGGCCAATCAGGCGCTGCTGGCGGCCAAGGCCGGGGCCACGTTCATAAGCCCCTTTATCGGACGCCTGGACGACATCAACATTGATGGCATGGACCTGATCGAGGACATCCGCACCATCTATGACAACTACGGCTTTGAAACCAACATTCTGGCCGCATCGATCCGATCGGTGAACCATGTGCAGGATTGCGCGCGCATCGGGGCCGACGTGATGACCGCGCCGCCCGAGGTGATCAAGAAGCTGGCCTCGCACCCGCTGACGGACAAAGGCCTTGACCAGTTCATCAAAGACGCCAAGGACGCGGATATCAAGATCGTCTGAAGCGCCTGACCTCTCAGCCGCGCGGTTGAGGGGCTTTTTGCAGCAGGGCGCGCAAGGCTTCAGGGCTCAACGCGAACAGGCGCGCCGGGGATGGCGCGGGGATGTTTGCGGTCGCGGAATGGGTCGCAGACGGGGTCATGGCGCGCAGCCTGCCCTGCACGGCACCCGGCCCGCACGGGGAAAATCCCCCAATTCTCCCCCATGGCGGGAAAACACCTGACGCGAATGCGCAACACATGGCCGATTTGCGCTTAAAACAGGCCAAAAAATGGGAAGATTTCGCGGAAAACCCGTGTTACAGTGACGCCAAATAATAAGAGCAGCAAATGAGCAGCAACCCGAAAATCGACGACGCCCTGCGCGAGGCGATCATCACCCGTCCAGATGTGATTCTGGACGACAAGGATTTGATGCGTGCGCTGATCGCCGCCAACGAACGTGCCATGGGCGGCAACATCGTGGACCTGCGCGGCATCGCGATGGAGCGTCTGGAATCCCGTCTGGACCGTTTGGAAGACACGCACCGCAGTGTCATCGCGGCGGCCTATGAAAACCTTGCTGGCACCAATCAGGTGCACCGCGCGATCCTGCGGATGCTGGACCCGGTGGAGTTTGAAAGCTTCCTGCGCGATCTGGGCGGAGAAGTGGCCGAGATCCTGCGCGTGGACGCAGTCAAGCTGGTGCTTGAATCGGTACAAAACGACAATGACCCGGCCGTACAACGGCTTGGCGATGTTCTGAGCGTGGCAGAGCCCGGTTTTATCGACGACTACCTGTCTCAGGGCCGGGGTGGCCAAGTCCGTCAGGTCACGCTGCGCCAAGTGCAAGACGCGGACCCCGAGATTTACGGTGCAAACGCCGACTGGATCCGCTCCGAGGCCTGTTTGAAGCTGAGCTTTGGCGAAGGGCGCTTGCCCGGCCTTCTGGTTATGGGGGCCGAAGATCCGCATATGTTCGGACCGCAACAGGGTACTGACCTTCTGGCCTTTTTCACCGGCGTGTTCGAACGCGCGATGCGCCGCTGGTTGTCGTGAGCCTGATCTCACCTGCTGCGCGTGATGCGCTGCAAACGTGGATCGCCCATCAGAAATCATTGAAAGGCGCCGCCGAAAACACGCTGTCGGCCTATTCCGGCGATGTGACCGAATTTCTGGCGTTCATGTCCGGACACAAGGGCCAGCCGCAAGGGCTTGGGGCGCTGTCGGCCATTTCTGTGCGTGACATGCGGGCGTGGATGGCCCATGCGCGGTCTGGCGGCGTGGGCGCGCGGTCACTGGCACGCAAGCTGTCGGCGGTGAAATCCTTCTATCGGTGGCTGGCCGGGCGCGAAGGTTTTGAGCCCACCGCCGTCCTCTCGACCCGGTCGCCCAAGTTCACGAAGAAACTGCCGCGCCCGCTGGCCGAGGATGCCGCGCGCGACCTGATTGATACTGTCACCTTCCAAAGCGCCGAGCCTTGGGTGGGCATCCGGGATGTTGCCGTCCTGACCCTTTTGTGGGGCTGCGGCCTGCGGATTTCCGAGGCGCTTGGGCTGCAAGGCCGGGATGCGCCGCTGCCGCAGGTGATGCGGATTGTCGGCAAAGGCGGCAAGGAACGCATCGTGCCGGTCGTCGATGCCGCGCGCGATGCGGTTGCTGCCTATGTTGCGGCCTGCCCCATGGTGCTTGAAGCTGACCAGCCGCTTTTCCGCGGTGTGCGCGGCGGTGCCTTGTCGCCCCGTGCCATCCAGAAGGTCATGGCCGCAGCACGTATGCAGCTGGGTCTGCCGGCAACGGCAACCCCCCACGCCATGCGCCACAGCTTTGCCACGCACCTGCTGAACGCGGGCGGCGATCTGCGCAGCATTCAAGAGCTTCTGGGCCATGCATCGCTGTCTACGACACAGGCCTATACAGCCGTGGATACCGCGCGCCTGATGGACGTCTACAACCGCGCCCATCCCAAGGCCTGAGGGCCGCTCACGGGAATGTGCAGCAGGGTTTACCGCTGCCCAAAAGAATCTGTGCCATGGTCGCGGCGTGAATACGTCCTGCAGGGACACGACCAAGGAAAGACACTTCAATGAAAATGAGCCACCTGATTGCCGCACTGGCCTTTTTGCCAGCCAGCGCCGCCTTTGCCGATGACTGCGCCGCCTACACCAAGGACGATGCCTTTGACCTTGAAGAAGCCGAGGTGCTGGCCCTCTACGACTGTCTGGGCGACAAGATGGCGACAGGCTATGCCGCACAAGGGGACGCGGTCGGCAGCGCCTTTCGCAGTTGGACCGTGACCTCGACGCGCCCGGCCGTTGCGGGGCCCCACGGCAACCGTCTTTTGCAGACCTTTGCCAACGATCTGGCAGCGGATGAATACCTCAAGTTCGCCGAAGAGGGCGTGTCCATGCCGGCAGGCGCGATCCTCGCCAAGGAAAGCATCACCCTGAGCAAGAAAAAGAAGGCCGCGCGTCCGGGGCCGTTGTTCATCATGACCAAGCTCGAAGCCGGGGCCGCCCCGGAAACCGCCGATTGGCTCTATTCCGGGCTGCAACCCAATGGCAAAGTGATGAAGGTCAAGCAATCCTTCTGCCATGATTGCCACGTCGCCTACGAGGATCAGGACATGCTCGCCTATCCGCTCGAAGAGGTGCGCGTCACCCAATAGACGCTGCGATTTCACAATGAAACCCGCAGGTTGGTGCCTGCGGGTTTTCTTTTGCATCTGGGCTTCAAATCGTCCATGAACACGCCATGACAATTCGTGTGCGCGCCTTGATGGTGCATCTTCTGACGGCCACGGGCGCAGTTTTCGCGATGCTGGCAATGCTGGCAGCGGTCGACGCCAAGTGGGACTTGATGTTCCTTTGGCTCGTGGTGGCCTTTGCGGTGGACGGCATCGACGGCCCACTGGCGCGCCGCTATCACGTCAAGGTCAATGCGCCCGAGTTCGACGGCGTGTTGCTGGACCTGATCATCGACTACCTCACTTACGTCTTCATCCCCGCCTTTGCCCTCTTCAAATCAGGATTGATGGACGGCTGGACCGGATGGTTTGCGATCATCGTGATCACCTTCACCAGCGCCATGTATTTCGCCGATACCCGCATGAAAACAAAAGACAATTCCTTCAGCGGATTTCCCGGCTGCTGGAACATGCTGGTGTTGGTGATCTTCGCGGTCGAGCCAAACTTCTGGGTTTCGCTCACGCTTGTGACCTTGCTGGCGGTGGCCATGTTCTTACCGTTGAAGTTCATTCACCCCGTGCGCACCGTGCGCTGGCGTTGGATCAGCCTGCCGATGGCGCTGGCCTGGACGTTTTTTGCCGGATGGGCCGCCTGGGTCGATTTCCACCCCGAAAGCTGGGCGCTTTGGGGGCTGATCATCACGTCGGTTTACCTGACTTTCGCGGGCGTGATGCAGCAGGCCCTTTACGGGCCAGACGGCTAAATCAGGTAGCCGCCCGCGCCCTCGTGGCGCAGCAAGGCCACCTTTGTCTCGACCCCGCCTGCACCTGAAAACCCGGTCAGCCCCTTGGCCCCCATCACCCGGTGGCAGGGAATGATCACAGGGATCGGATTGCCGCCGCAGGCCTGCCCCACCGCCTGCGCCGACGCGCCCACTTCACGCGCAATCTCGCCATAAGTTCGGGTGTAGCCATAGGGGATCGCCGACATCGCGGCACAGACATCGCGCTGCAAGTGGGACCCTTCAACGCGCAACGGCAGGTCGAAGGTTTCAAGATCACCGGCAACGTAGTCCTTGATCTGTCCCAACGCCCGGTCAAGCAACGCCGTGCTGTCAGGCGCATCCACACTGCCCCAATCAAGACGCACGATCGCATCACCGTTTTCGACAACGGTCAGATCACCAAAAGGGGTTGCTATGCTGGCGCGGTACATGGCGCCAACTGTGCGACCGACGCAGGCCACACGCAACCCGGTTCCTGCGCCTTTGAAACCCTTCAGGCGTCAGCCAGCAAGGCTTCGCTGATATCCCACAACCGTTCGGCGGATGCATCATCGCAGGCATGCGCATCCACACCCATATAGCGGGCATAGGGGCTGCCCGGATCCGTGGGCACGGCCACATCGCAATCTTCGCAATAGGCCCCCGCCTTGCCCTCAAGCGCCGCGGAAGTTGCCGCCCAAAGCGTTGTCGAGCACCCCTGCGCGGGCGTTTTGAACCCCTGCCTTGCCAGCTCGGACGGCTCGCCATCCTCGCCCAGCCATCCCAGCGCGATCATCTCTTCCTTGGGCAGGTGTCGCTGCAAGGGCGTAAAGATGCCGCCCGGATGTACGGAGAACGCAAGGCCGCCGCTGTCCTTGAGACGGCGCGACAAGGCTTTGGCAAAGAGCGCGTCCGCCGTTTTGGCCTGACCATAGGCCTGCCATTTGTCGTAGGGCGTCGTGGTGTACTGAATGTCATCCCAGCGGATGTCCGAGATTTTGTGACCCGTGGATGACAGAGACACCACGCGCGTTCCCGGCCTTTGTTGAAGCAGCGGCATCAGCGCGCGTGTCAGCGCAAAATGCCCCATGTGGTTCACGCCAAACTGCGCCTCCCATCCGGGGCCGACACGTGTTTCGGGGCAGGCCATGATGCCCGCGTTGTTGATCAACAGGTCAATCCCGCGCCCCGCATCCACCAAAGCAGCAGCAAACCCATTGACCGATCCGATGTCTGCCAGATCCATCGGGGCGGACGTCACATCGCCCTCAACCTTGGCCAGCGCTGCGGCAGCTTTTTCCGGGGTACGCACCGGAACCACGACAGATGCCCCCTGCGCGGCAAGGCATTTGACCGTCTCCAAGCCGATACCGCTGTAGCCACCGGTCACAACGGCCATCTTGCCGCTCAGATCCATGCCCGCGACAACCTCGGCGCCGGTGCTCTTTGCATGAAACGGGGATATTGTGGAAACTTGGTCAGAACGGGACATGAATGCCTCCTTTGACGAAAAAAGCCCGGACGGTAATCGTCCGGGCCCGTTGTCTTTAGTATCGCAGGCCCACACGAAGCGGGCAAGCCACCTGTCTTAGCCAAGCGCCTTTTCGCACCGTCCACAAACACCTGCATGGCCATGTGTCCCCACATCGGGCAGCACCTTCCAGCAGCGGGCGCATTTGGCACCATCGGCCTTTTCAAAGACGACGCCGACCCCTTCTGTTTCCGGCATGCGGAACGCCTCGTCGGGGGACGGATCACCGGTGACCGAAATGTCGGAGGTGATGCACAGATCGGCGAAGTCCACCGATTGCAGCGCCGCCAACAGGTCGGGGTCCGCCACATGCACCACCGGGGCCGCCTCCAGCGATGCGCCGATCACCTTGTCCGTGCGCTGCACCTCAAGTGCGGCCGTGACCACGCGCCGCGCACTGCGCAGCCCGGCCCATTTCGCCGCCAGCGCATCGTTGCGCCATGCGCTTGGGGTTTCGGGAATGTCGGTCAGGTGCACAGAGCTGCCTGCGCCGGGATTCCGTTCCAGCCACACCTCTTCCATGGTGAAGACGAGGATCGGGGCCAGCCATGTGGTCAGCCGCTCGAACAGCAGGTTCAGAACCGTCCGCGCGGCACGCCGGTTCAGCGTGTCCCCGTCGCAATAAAGCGCGTCCTTGCGGACATCGAAGTAGAAGGCCGACAGGTCCAGCGTGGCAAAGTTGAACACCGCCTGCCAGACGCCCTGAAAGTCGAAGGCGGCGTAGCGGGTGCGCACCACCTCATCCAGTTCGGACAAGCGGTGCAAGACCCATTGTTCCAATTCGGGCATGTCCGCCGCCGCCGTTTCATCGGTGGGCGAGTAATCCGACAAGGATCCCAGCATGAAGCGCATGGTGTTGCGCAGGCGGCGATAGCTGTCTGCCACCCCCTTGAGGATTTCCGGACCGATCCGCTGATCGGCGGTATAGTCGGTCTGTGCCACCCAGAGCCGCAGGATGTCTGCCCCGTACTGGCGCACCACCTCGTCCGGCACGATGGTGTTGCCGATGGATTTGGACATCTTCATGCCCTTTTCATCCAGCGTAAAGCCATGGGTGACCACGTTGCGGTAGGGCGCGTGCCCGGTGGTGCCCACCGATTGCAGCAGCGAGGAATGGAACCAGCCGCGATGCTGGTCGGTGCCTTCCATGTACACGTCTGCGATGCCGTCTTCGGTGCCGTCTTCGCGGTCGCGCAGGGTAAAGGCGTGGGTGGAGCCGGAATCGAACCACACGTCCAGAATATCGGTGACCTGTTCATAGTCGTCGGGGTTCACGACGCCTTCGAGAAAGCGTTGCTTGGCCCCGTCTTCGTACCACGCATCCGCGCCTTCGGCCTCGAAGGCCGAGGTAATGCGGCGGTTGACCTGGGGGTTGCGCAGCAGGAAATCGTCATCCGTGGGCAGCGCGCCCTTCTTGGTGAAACAGGTCAGCGGCACGCCCCAGGCGCGCTGACGCGACAGCACCCAGTCGGGGCGCGCCTCCATCATCGAATAGAGGCGGTTGCGGCCCGATTTGGGCGTCCAGTTGACGTTGTCGATCTCGGTCAGGGCGCGTTGGCGGATGGTGGTGCCGTGCGTGTCCTGCCCGTCGCCCACGGGCTTGTCGATGGCCGCAAACCACTGCGGCGTGTTGCGGTAGATCACCGGGGCCTTGGAGCGCCAGGAGTGCGGATAGCTGTGTTTGATCTTGCCGCGCGCCAGCAGGCCGCCGACCTCGACCAGCTTGTCGATGATGGCGGCGTTGGCGTTGCCTTCCTTGCCGTTGGGCTTGAGGATCGCCTTGCCGCCAAAGAACGGCAGGTCATCCCGGAACCGCCCATCGGGGTTCACGTTGTAGGTGATCACCTGATCCAGCATGTTCAGATCGCGGTAAAGCTCGTATTCCTCAAGGCCATGGCTGGGCGCGCAGTGTACGAACCCTGTGCCTTCTGTGTCGGTGACAAAGTCGGCCGCACGAAAATCGCGGATGTCGTCCCATTCACCGTTGGCCCCTTCGGCCCCGTTCAGGGGGTGCTCCAACTTGATCTTGGACAGGTCTTCGTTCGTGACATCGCACAGGCGGCGGTACATCGATGGCTCAAGCCGCGCTCGACCCAAAACATCCTCGGCCAAGGCGTCGGCGAGGATAAACCGCTCCCCGATCCGCGCCCAGCATTCTTCGGGACGGCCCGTAACCTCATACAGCCCGTAAGAGATGCCTTCGCCGTAGACCACGGCCTTGTTGCTGGGCATGGTCCAAGGCGTTGTGGTCCATATCACAACCTTGGCATTGTCAAGTGTCGCATCGCCTGTGCCCACGACCTGAAACTTCACCCAAACGGTAAAGCTGTCCTTGTCGTGGTACTCGACCTCCGCCTCGGCCAGCGCGGTCTGTTCCACCGGCGACCACATCACGGGCTTGGACCCTTGATAAAGCGTGCCGTTCATCAGGAATTTCATGAACTCTTCGGCAATCACCCGTTCTGCATGGAAATCCATGGTCAGGTACGGCTGATCCCAATTGCCGGTGATGCCAAGACGCTTGAATTCATCGCGCTGGATGTCGACCCAACCGGCGGCGAAGTCGCGGCATTCGGCGCGGAATTCGTTGATCGGCACGTCGTCCTTGTCGCGGCCCTTCTTGCGGTACTGTTCCTCGATCTTCCATTCGATGGGCAGGCCGTGGCAGTCCCAGCCGGGGATATAGCGCGCATCAAATCCCATCATCTGGTGGCTGCGCACGATCATGTCCTTGATCGTTTTGTTCAGCGCGTGGCCGATGTGCAGGTGCCCGTTGGCATAGGGGGGGCCATCATGCAGCGTGAAGGGCTTACGCTCCTCTTTCTCGCGCAGGCGGTCGTAGACCCCGATCTCGGCCCAGCGGGCCAGCCATTCGGGTTCACGTTTGGGCAGGCCCGCGCGCATGGGAAAATCGGTGCGCGGCAGGTTCAGCGTGTCTTTGTATTCAGGTGTATCGGCGCACATGTCAGGCGTCCTTCGGATCAAATCGGAAATGGTTCGGATGGGGGCGGTGCGATGGCTCAAACACCTTGTCCCGGCGTCTCACGTGTCAGAGCGCCGGGTTCATAATTCGAATAATGATGGCCAGATACATCATCATGCCCGCCTTATAGGCAGCCCGCCGCAGGCTCACAAGAGCACATTCCACATGCGGTTTGCGGCCATGACGTTCCTGTGGCGCGGTTCAGGTCGCGCTGTCTGACTGCGCGGGGCCGTCGCCTTCCTGCGCGTCAGCCCAGCGGTTGAGCCACGCAAGCCCCGCCAGCGACAGGCCCAGCACCAAGAGCGAAAACACCCGCGTCAGGCCGCCCAGTCCCGAGATATCGATCAGGAATACCTTGGCCACCGCCAGTCCGATCAGAACCAGCCCAGCACGCCGCATCATCACCGACCGTGCAGCCAGCGACTGGTAGAACACCGCAGCACCTGCCACCAGCAACACGACCGTATAGGTGTAAAGCTCGGGTTGCCCCATCCCTGCGTCCAACACCATGGCGTCAGGCCCCTGCCAGAAATGCCGGATCACCGAGAAGGCCCAGTAAGCGCCAAGCGCCCCGCCAAGACCAAGGCAGGCCCAGCGCAGCATGGTGGGCATGTCCTTGATCCGCCACGCCCCGGCCGCCAGCACCAGCGCAGGCAGCAGGTAGGCCACCGCCAGCGTGTTGATCAGGGGCGGCCCGGCCACGTCCTGAAAATAGCTGCTGAAAATCGGGGAAAATACGGTGGCCGCAAGCGCCAGCGCGCCAAGGCCAATCAGACCGAACACCGCCCCCAGCGCCGCGCGGATGTAGCGCAGGACAGGCTTGCCCGCCATGCGCTGCACCTGTGCCAAGGCCAATCCCAACCAGATCGTCGCCATCAGGCCCATCGCCCAATGCGATGCGACGTCATCTTCGCCCAGCGCATTCGAAATTGCGCGGAAGATCAGCAGCGACACCAGCAATCCGCCAAAGGACCATGCGGCACTGTCCAGCATCAGATGCGCTTCGGGCCGGCCCTTGCCTCGTAGCAGCCAAAGCCCCGCCAGCATCGCGCCAAAGGCTCCGGCATAGGACAACAGCATGTCGGGCAATGCAGCCTCAACACCGAACTCCAACCCCGGATCGACCACCAGCCGGTAGCCCAGCGTGGCAACGCCCGCGGCCACGAACCACGCCATCAGCGGCAGATCGAACCGCCTGTCCAGCGCCGCAGCCACAACCACGACCACCGCAAGTGCCGCCGTAAGTGCGGCCAGCGAAAGGATCAGCACCAGCGCAAAGGTGATGGAGGCCAGCGCCGACAGCACGAAGAGGGACACGCGCGTGCGCTCCTCTGGCCCGTCCACCCGCCCGAAACGTTCGGCCAGAACGGTCATAACCACCGCGATGACGGCCGCGTGCAAGGCCCAGGGGTAGGCTCCGATTACCAGCGCGGGTTGCCACGTCACTTCGATCAATATGGCCAGTCCCGGCCCAATAAGCGCGGCCGCTGCCGCCCAAAGCTGCGGATGGTCGCCCTGCCGCAGGGACCGCCATGCGGCCAAGAGGCTCAACCCCACGCCGATGGCCACCAGAACCGATACCGTCCACGGGAAATCGGCCTCAGGCGTTTCGGCGTAGGTGGCCGCAAAGGTTCGGTAGATCACCTCGCGGCCATCGCCCGCAACAGACACGGCAACGGCCAGTCCCAACACTGGAAAGGCCGCAATGTCCTGCAATGCGGGTCCGCGCACCGACCACAACATGAAAGCGGCGCCAAGACCGGTCAGGCACAGCAAGGCCACCCAGAATTCGGTGGGTCCCGACAGGGCGACCAACACAAGGCTCACGCTGCTGGCGGCAAGGGCCGCTGCGGCCAGCAAAGTCGCAAAGCCGGGATGTTCTGCCTTGTACTTCCAGAAGGTGACAAGCATCGCACCGGAATGATCGGGCCAAACCGACCGTGCCGGGACCAGGGTCGCCATCACCGCCAGCGCCGTGACGTAAAACCCAAGCGCCCCCGCCGTCGATGGATCGCCATTGGCCAGCATCCAGCCCGCGACGTAGGCCAGCACCACGCTGAGCACCGACACCCACGCCCAGCGTTTCAGCGTATCGATGCCAAGCCCCAGCGCCGCGATCAGCGCGAAATAAGCATAGAATATGGTCGGATCATCGGACGATCCGCCCACCACGAAGGGTGCTGCAAAGGCCCCCAGCACCCCGACACCGGCCAGAAGCGGGCCGTGGAACCACCCCAGCACCAGAGCCATCAGTGCCACAACCACCATGCCGACCAGAGCCGCCTCGGCCCCGATCAGATCATAGAGCAACCGCGCCGACAGCACGGCCCCAAAGAGAGAAACGATCCCGGCCCCCGAAAACACCGATGGCAGATAGGCCGTGGTGGAATCCACATCATCCCCGAACCGGCGGCGGATGTATTCGCCGCCCGCAATCAGCAAAGCCCCGAAACCAGCCGCCGCGGCGACACGTGCCGTGGGCGGCAAAAGGCCGTTCTCCACGCCGTATTGCACCAAAAACAGACCCGCCAACGCCAACGACAGCGCCGACACCGCGTAGAACCAGTTGGCGGTAATCCATGAGATGAACCTGTCGACCACGCTTGGCTCTGCCGGTGTGGCAGGCGGTGGCGGCGCGGCAGCAACCGTGATCGTTTCGCGGTCCTTGGTTTGTTCCGCCCTTGCTGCGACGACAGCAGCCGCAGGCGAGGCATCTGCGGGGCGAGGAGGGCGTTCGGTCTGCGTGGGTTGTGGGGCGGGGTCAGTGCGCGGCTGGCGTGCTGCCTGCCCATCCGCGTTGCGCTGCTTGGCCAGTTCAGTCTCAAGCCACGTGACACGCGATTTCAAGCCGCTGACGCTGATCAACAATGCGATCACAGCAATCGGGATGGCCAATACGACCAACCCCACAAGTACAAGAATACCTTCCACGCGCCTGTCCCCCTGCCCCCTGTGGGCCTTTCGGGATCAGACTAGCGGTGCTTGACGCTGGGCAAAAGCATGGAATTCCAGACCTTTGCCCTTAGCCGTTGATGTGTTCCCAGACCGCCGACATCACGACCGACCCTTCACCCACCGAACTGGCCACCCGCTTGACCGATCCCGCGCGCACATCGCCCACGGCAAAGAGGCCCGGACAGGATGTTTCAAACTGGCTGCGGCCACCTGCATCACGGCCCGTTATCACGAATCCCTTGTCATCAAGCGCAGCAAGCCCCGACAGCCAGCCGGTGTTGGGAGCCGCCCCCACCATCACGAAAAGTGCTGCGGTGCGCAGCTCCCAGTTCTCGCCCGCGCTGTTGTCGCGGATGGTGACGCAATCCAATGCGTCCACGCCATGCAGCTTGGTGACCTGGGTCTGGGTGTGGATGGTGATGCCGGGGTGGCTTTCCAACCGCTGCAAAAGATAGTCGGACATGGAATGGGCCAACGAATTGCCTCGTACCAGAACGTGCACATGGCGCGCACTGCGCGCGAGGAACATCGCCGCCTGCCCTGCGGAATTTCCACCTCCGATCACCGCGACTTCCTGGTTTCTGCACCAGCGCGCTTCGGTTTCGGTGGCCGCATAATACACCCCTGCCCCTTCGAGGTTTTCCAGTCCTTCCAGAGGCAACCGCCGGTATTGCACCCCCGTTGCCACGATCAGCGCGCGGGCACTGACGGTGTCGCCGGTGTCGAGCGTGATGTGAAACTTCTTTTCGTTGCATTGGGTCAGTTCGGTGGCGCGCACCGGCATGGCGAACCGTGTGCCGAATTTCATCGCCTGCACTTCGCCGCGCCCGACCAGATCGCCGCCCGAAATGCCGGTGGGAAAGCCCATGTAGTTCTCGATACGGCTGGACGTGCCCGCCTGCCCGCCGATGGCCAGATCTTCCAGCACCACGGCACACAGACCCTCGGCCCCGGCATAGACACCAGCCGCAACCCCAGCCGGCCCACCGCCGACGATCGCCACGTCAAAGGTGTCTTCCTTGCGCAGCGCGATATCAAGGCCGAGCGCTTGGGCCACGCCGCGCGGGGTCGGCGGATCGATGACCTGATGTTTGCCGAATATGACTGCGGGTTTCGACGTGTCGAGGCGGCATTCCTGAGCCAGCAAAGCACCTTCATCCGTGCTGAGGTTGATCTCGCGCACGGGGATGCGGTTGCGCGCGGCAAAGGAGGCAATGCGCCGGATGTCCCGGTCGGTTTCCGCGCCCACCAGCGTCAGCCCACCTTCATTGCTTTCAACGATGCGACGACGGCGCGCGGCAAAGACACTCAGGATGATGTCCGACATCTCCGGGATATCAGACATCAGCTTGAGCATGTCCGCACGCGGCACGCAGAGCAAAACGCAGGCCTGAACCGCCCGGCTTCCGATCAGGGAACGCGCCCCTGTCAGAAACCCCAGATCGCCAAAAAACTGCCCCGGGCCGAGTGTCGCAGCGCCATACCTTTGCCCGGTCGCAGGATCGATCGCTTCCAACTCGCCCTCTTCGAGATAGAGGAAATCGGCCATCGGCTGGCCCGGTTCCTGCGCCCAATCGCCAGGCTTGACCTTTCGCGCACTGCCCACGCGGCGCATGGCGCGCACGTGGTCGTCCGTCAGAGGGGTCCGCACCATAGTGGCAAGGTCAGCGGCAAAGGTTTCCATAGGTGTCACCCCTTTTCATCAGCGGATTTCGGGGCCGTTCAGCCCTTGCCAGTAGGAACTAGCCCGGCCAGCGCACGTTTCACCAACGTGCGTGCCTTCGGGCGTTTTCCGGGGGCAAAGGGCAAGGGGCGGCACACGTCCATCGCGGCGGCCCCGACCCGTGCGGTCAATGCGCCGTTGACCAATCCTTCGCCAAAGCGGCGCGACAGCTTGCCAAGGATCGAGCCGCCCAGAACAGGTTCCAACAGGTCGTCACCCACGGCCACGGCCCCGGTGGCGACCAGATGCGACAGCACCGCCCGCGTCAGCCGCCATCCCCCCAGCAGACCCGAGCGCCCGCCGTATACTTCCGCGACGCGGCGGATCATCCGCAGATTGGCGGTCAAGGCCGCGACCACATCCGCCAAGGCCAGCGGTACAAGGGCCGTTACCGTTGCCACCTGCCGTGCGGCGGCTTCGACCTCGCGCATGGCTGCCGCGTCCAATGGGGTCATCAATTCGGCATCGGCGAGCGCCAACAAGGCCCCGGCATCCAGTTGATCGCCGCGCAACTCGGCCAGTCGTTGGCGGCCCCATGCGGTGTCTTCGCGGTTGCCATAGAGCCGCGTCAGGCGGTCAGTCACGCTGCGCGCCGCGTTCAGGTCCTGTGTTTCCATCGCTTCGGCGGCGGCATGGCGCAGCCCGTCGATGCGGGTCAGGCGGGCCAATGCGGCCATCTCGCGCAGCGCCATCAGCAGCAACAGCAACACGAACAAGGCCAGAATCCCAGTGATCGCCCAGCCGAAGATGGGGGTACGTGCGATCAGCCCCGTGGCGAAATCCCATGCCGCGACCGAGACCACGGCGCCGATCAACGCGGTGGTGACAGCCCAGAACAGCCGGGCCAGTCGTGCGGGTTTGCGGGCTGCCAGCCTTGCCGCCATTTGCATCGCCGCGCCTTGCGGGGCTGCAACAGGCACCGCGTCTGGCACGGGTGGGGCATCCGAGACGGAGGGGGTCTTCTCCAGTTCAATAAGCACAGGGCCTTTGGTCACAGGGGGGTCTCCTTCTGCCAAAGATAACGGATGTCGGGCAAGCCTTCGTCGTTGCCCGCCCCATTCGTACGCTCGGCCTCGACAAAGCCTTCGGCGCGATAGAATGCCTGCGCTGGCACGTTGGCCTGAAACGTCCAGAGGCTCAGGCGGTTGACCCCCGCCTTGGCATGGTTCAGCAAGGCACGGCCCAGCCCTTGGCGATGGTGCGAAGCGGCTATGTAGAGCGCATGGATCGTCGTGGTCTCACGCGCGAGAAATCCCGTAACCACCTGCTCTTGGCAGGTTACGGTGACCCAGCCGCGGTCGATCATCTGACCGGCGTGAGCAACGTCTTGGGCGCGCGTGTGCACCTTGGGAAGCCAGTCGGTCAACTGCGTGAACTCGGACAGCACAGCCCCGACCGCACCCGCATCGGTGGATTTGGCAGGGCGTATGTGAACCGCCTGTGTCATAGCCTGTCTCCGAACAGGAACTGCGCCGCTCGGTCCAGCCGGATATGCGGCGGCCCGTCGCCGGGGCGCAGGGTCAGGGGTGCGGGGGCAAAGCGCATCACCTGATAATCACCGTCGAGCCACGCCTGCGCACCCTCGCGGGCGGGCCCCAGCAAATGGCCGGGGTCTTGGGGCAGATCACCGGGATAAAAGGCCGCCTGCTTGCCGCTATCCAGCAAGGTGCCTTGCACCACGCCAAGGGTCTGACCCTCGTGATCAACCTCCGCTTCGGTGGTGGCCCGCAGCGCAGCGATGGCCATGGCGGATGTTTCGGCCCCGGCAAAGCGCGCACGGTCCCGGGCATCGCGGGTCAGCGCCTCCATCACGGCCGTCAGTTGCGGGTGCTGACCATGGTGCAGATGGTCGGCCTTGGTCGCGGCAAAGAGGATCTTTTCGACCCGCTTGCCCCGCAAAAGCTGGCTGAGGAAGGCATTGCGTCCCGGACGGAAGGCCCCAAGGATATCCGCCATGGCGCCGCGCAGGTCCTCGACCGCGCGCGGACCGTTGTGGATCGCCCCCAGCGCGTCGACCAATACCACCTGCCGGTCGATACGGGAAAAGTGATCGCGGAAGAAAGGTTTCACCACCCGCGCCTTATACGCTTCAAATCGGCGCTCCATCTCGCGGGCAAGGCTCCGGCGGGGGCTGTCGCCGGACGGCAAAGGCGCGAAGGTCAGCACCGGACTGCCTGCAAGATCACCAGGCAGCAAAAAACGGCCCGGTGTGCAGTCGGAAAACCCGGCTGCCCGCGCGTCTTGCAGGTAAGTGGCAAAGAGGGCCGCAAGCCGCTGTGCCGTGGGTTCATCCAAAGCCCCGGCGGGATCAACCTGCGCCAGCTCGGCGCGGAAGGCCGCGGCCTCTTCGCGGTTTGCGATGCGGGACAGGGTCTCCGCGGACCACTCGGTAAAGCTTTTGTCGAGAAGGGCGAGATCAAGCAGCCATTCACCGGGATAGTCCACGATATCAAGATGTACGGTGCGCGGCCCCTGCAAACCGGCCAGCAACCCCGAAGGGCGTACCCGCAAAGACAGGCGCAGTTCGGAAATCTGGCGTGTGCTTTCGGGCCAGTGGGGCGGCTGGGCTGTCAATGCGCCGAGGTGGGTTTCAAAGTCAAAGCGCGGAACCGTGTCGTCGGGTTGCGGTTGCAGAAAGGCCGCCTCGATCCGCCCTTCTGAGGACGCCAACAGGTGCGGCATGCGCCCCCGATCCAGCAGATTGGCAACAAGTGATGTGATGAAGACCGTCTTGCCCGACCGCGCAAGGCCCGTCACGCCCAGCCGGATCACCGGTTCGAACAGCGCCTCGTTCACCGTGTCCTGTACGGTCTCTGCACCGCGCAGGATGCTGTCGGCTATGGAAGATATGACCACCCGGTCCCTCGCCTTTGTTGTGGGTCGAACATAGGGGCGCGCGGGCGCACTTGCCAGTGGGCAGAGGGACAGGGTATTCCCCGCGCCATGCCACGTTATGCGTTCAAGGTCGAATATCACGGAGGGCCGTTTGTCGGGTGGCAGCGGCAGACGGAGCAACCGTCGGTGCAAGGGGCAATCGAAGCTGCGCTGGCGCGGCTGGAGCCCGGCCCCCATACCATTGCCGCCGCAGGACGCACCGACGCAGGCGTGCACGGGTTGGCGCAAGTGGCCCATTGCGATCTCGCGCGCGACTGGGACCCTTTTCGATTGTCAGAGGCCCTCAATCATCATTTGAAGCCTGCACCGGTGGCAATTCTGGAGTGCGCGCGTGTGGCGGATGACTGGCACGCGCGGTTCTCGGCCCGCGAGCGACGATACCTGTTTCGCATTTTGATGCGCCGCGCCCCTGCGACCCATCTGGCCGGGCTGGTCTGGCGGGTCAACCAGCCGCTGGACGCGGAAGCGATGCAGGCGGGCGCTGACTTCTTGATCGGGCGACATGATTTCACCACCTTCCGGTCGTCGATCTGCCAAGCAGAAAGCCCCCTGAAGACATTGGACCGGCTGGATGTGTACAGGGTGGAAAGCGAATGGGGCCCCGAGGTGCGCTTTGACGTGCGCGCCCGGTCGTTTCTGCACAATCAGGTGCGCAGTTTCGTGGGCTCGCTGGAGCGTGTGGGCGCAGGGGCATGGACGCCCGAGCGGGTTGGCGAGGCGCTGGCGGCGTGCGACCGTGCGGCCTGTGGCCCGGTGTGTCCGCCGCAGGGGCTGTACCTGGCCGGTGTGGGCTATCCGGACGATCCGTTTGCTGCATGAGGGCTGCGCCCACGCCATGTTCCAGGGGGCTCTGCCCCCGTCCTGCGGACTCCCCCGAGGTATTTGACGCAAAAGGAAGAGCTAGTCGTTGTCGGTGAGGCCCGCGCCTGCGCCCTTGAGGCGCGAGTGTTCGGTTTCCGGCACGTAGGTGCGCGCCGCGAGATCGGACCAGAAGGCCATCAGCGCCCCGGGGGCGGACAGGCGCGGCGGCAGCGCCGTGGCCCCCGGTGTCAGCGGGTCGTGGGTGCCGTTCAGGGTGCCGGAGGTCGCCTTGACGCTCACGGTGCCGGGCAAGGCGTCGAGAAAGCTGAGGGCGAGGCGCGGGGTGTCCGTGGTGTGGGTGAAGGGCCCGGCGGGCAGGCAGGTGGCGAAGGTGCCAAGGCCCGTGGCGATCTGCGGGCTGTCCAGCGCCATGCGCAGGTCCGCGGGGTCGCGGCGGGCGGCCAGGTGGCAGGCGGCGGCCGCCCCGTAGCGGGCCGCCTGTTCGGGTGGCACCCCTGCCCCGCGCGCGGCCTTGGTCGCCAGCCCTTGCAGTTCGTTGACCGACAGCGTGGTCATTGGGCGAACACCGGCAGCCACCAGTCATCGGCGTGGCTGTCCAGTTCATCGGCAAGCGGTGCGCCCTGACACAGGGTGATGCGGGTCCAGCGGTCGGACTTGGGGTCGAACTTGGACGCGCCGAAGAAGCTGAGCTTGCAGCGCAGCATGTCGATAGGAAAGCAGGTGGCGGCGATCAGGTTGTCGTGAATTTCACCGTAAGGATAGCGGGTGGCGATCGTGGCGCGTTGGACCGCGAGCGCATGTTCGGGATGTGCGGCGAGAAAATCCACGAGTGGCATCACGGTATCGGGCAAGGCGCGCGCCAGCGCTTGCGCACGCCGGGCGATGTCGAGCGGGCTTTCCAGTTCCGCGCCCGGTTCGGCGTGGCGGTCCCCGAGGCGGGGTTCGAGCTTGGCCGCGCTGACGTACCAGAACTGGCCGCAATTTTGCGGAGCGTCATAGTCGGTGCCCAGCGCCCAGCTGAAGTGTTGGTGCAAGGCTGCGCGCAAGGCGTCGGTGTCGGCCAGCGGCGCCACGAGCGGCCCGAAGGGATCGGCCATGCAATCGGTCAGCCCGTCGATCAGGTCACCGAAGGGTTCCATCACAAGGGCCGCCATCAATTCCTGCACATCGAGGCTGTAGCCCGTCATCTGCTGCATCAATGCATCGAGGGGACAGTTGGGGGCAAGACGGTGGGCCAGCAGATGCTGGCGCGCGCGCGACCAGTCGGTGCGCAAGCGGTCGATGCGCGCCTGGTGCGCGGGGTCCGGCACCTTCCATTGCGCAAGATGCAGAGCAGCCCGTTCGGCCAACGCCAAAAGCTGTTTGTGCGTGGCCCCACCGAGGGCAGGCACGGCGCGCACACGGGCCAACCCGGTTTCACGGGCAAGCATCCAGTTGTTCAAAAGCACCGGATGCGTGACAAGAAACGGGGCCATGCCGAGACCCGTGGAATTGCCGATGCCAAGGTGGCGCTTGAGATCACGGTCAAGCGTGCCCTGCCCCACGTGTTCGACCAGATCATGGGTGAAATGCCGGATCATCCAGACGCAAAGCATTTCAACCGCAAAGGGACCACCCAGCCCCGGACGATCCGCCACCAAGGCGCGGTCCGCGATGCCGAACTTGCCGTTGCCGTAAACGGCGGTGGTGCGCATCAGGTAGCCGATATCACGGATCGCATCACGATCAGGCTGGCGGCCTGCGCGCAGCGCTTTGACCACATCGGCAAAAAGGCGCACTGACTTGTTGGCGCGGCTCAGAACCAGATCGCGTTCGGTGAAACGCCCCGCCTCTTGCAAGGGTGCGTTTTCAACGATGCGCGCGACATCGGCATCATCGGGGATGCCGTCGTAGAGGACATAGGCGCTGTCCCAGGCCGTAGCGATCACGCGGTCGGTGCGCTGATCAGGGGGCAGGTCGTTTGACACCGCCACGAGGCTGTAGGTATGGCCACCCAGTTCAAGGGAATAGACCGCATGGCCAAAGCCATCCGCACACATCTGCCAGCGCTGGCGCGTGATCTGCACCCGGTCATCGCGCAGGCGACGCATCAGGCTGCGCAGAAAGCTGAGCCGCGTGGGAAACATCGACCCCATGCGCGCCAGGCGCATCACCGTCGAGGGCGGGCGCAAGGCGGTTTGCGGAGGCGCGAAAGGTTTCATGCGGCAGGTCCGAAACTGGCGTCGTAAAAGCGGTACCAATTGCGGCCCATGATGCCGTCTATTTCATCCTGTGCAAAGCCCACGGTGGAGAGCCCCGTGCGGATGGTGCCGAAATCGCGGTTGTCGTTGAACCACGCTGGCATGGGCGGGAAGCCTGCGTTGCTGGCCGAGCCTTCGCCGTAGTCGATGGTTTTGGACCAGCGGCCGACGCGCATCCATTCCACCACGCTGTCGGGCTGATCCTGGCACAGGTCCGTGCCGATGCCGAGGTGTTCGGCGCCGTAGCGGTTGGCGGCTTCGGCGATCATTTCGCAGAAGGATTGCAGCGTGCAGGCGGATCCGTCCTTGAGGTGGTGGGGATAGATCGAAAAGCCCAGCATTCCACCGCGTGCGGTCAGGGCGCTGAGCACCTCATCGGACTTGTTGCGCAAAGCCGGGTGCCACCATGCGGGGTTGGCGTGGGTGATGGCGATGGGCCGGCTTGAGGCGTCGATGGCCTCAAGCGTGGAACGGTCGGCGGAATGGCTCATGTCCACGACCATGCCGACACGGTTCATTTCGGCCACCACCTGTTTGCCCATGCGCGTGAGGCCGGTGTCGTCGTCCTCGTAGCAGCCCGTCGCCAGCAAGGACTGATTGTTATAGGTCAGTTGCATGAAGCGGATGCCAAGCTGGTGGCAAATCTCAACCAGACCGATGTCGTCCTCGATGGGGCTGGGGTTCTGAAAGCCGAAGAAGATCGCGGTGCGCCCCGTTTCCTGCGCGCGTATCACATCGGCGGCGCAGGTCCCCTTGAAGATCAGATCGGGATATTGCTCGAACCAGCGGTTGAACGCTTCAAGGTTCAGCACCATTTCGCGGAAGCTTTCGTGATAGGCGATGGTCACGTGCACCGCGTCCACGCCGCCTTCGCGCATCTGGCGGAAGACCTTGGGCGACCAGTTGGCGTATTGCAGGTTGTCGATCAGCATCAATCGGGCGTTCCGGACGCGATATAGGCGGTCTTGACCGTGGTGTAGAATTCCTTGGCGTATCCGCCCTGTTCGCGGGGGCCATAAGAGCTGTCTCCGCGCCCGCCGAAGGGCACGTGGTAATCGGTGCCTGCGGTGGGCAGGTTAACCATCACGCAGCCCGCGCGGGCGTTGCGCCGGAAATGGGTGGCCCGGGCAAGGCTGGTGGTCATGATGCCCGCGGTCAGGCCGAAGTTGGTGTCGTTGACGGTGTGCAGCGCCTCGTCGTAGCTGCCCACTTTGATCACCGCCGCGAGTGGCGCGAACATCTCCTCGCGGTTGATGCGCATCTGGTTGGTGGTGTTCAGCAAAACGCCGGGGGTCATGTAGTGACCATCGTGCGCCATATCGGGCCGGGTGCCGCCACAGGCCAGTTCGGCCCCTTCCTGAGCGGCCAGATCGACATAGGCCATGTTTTCCGACAGTTGCTGCGCGCTGACCACCGGGCCAATCTGGGTGCCTTCGTGCAGCGCGTGGCCGACCTTCATCGCTTCGGTTGCGGTGATGAGTTTTGCCACGAAGGCATCGTGGATGCCTGCCTGCACCACGAGGCGCGAGGAGGCGGTGCATTTCTGTCCTGTACCACCAAAGGCCCCGCCCACGGCGGCGGCCACGGCCAGGTCGAGATCGGCGTCGTCCATGATGGCCAGCGCGTTTTTCGAGCCCATTTCCATCTGCACCTTGGTCAGGTTGCCGATGGCGGAGGCGGCGATGCCCTTGCCCACAGGGACGGACCCGGTGAAGGAAATGCCGTCGATGCCAGTGCTTTCGACCAGCCGCTGGCCCACGGCGCCGCCTGGCCCCATCACCAGCTGGAACAACCCCGCCGGAATGTCCTGACGGGTGATGATTTCGGTCAGGGCCACGGCAGAGGCGGGTGTGAGGTTGGCCGGTTTCCAGATCACCGCGTTGCCAAAGGCCAAAGCGGGCGCGATTTTCCACGAGGCGGTGGCGGTGGGGAAGTTCCACGGGCTGATCACCGCGACCACGCCCAAAGGTTCGCGGCGCACATCGATTTCGATGCCGGGGCGCACGCTGTCGGCGGTTTCGCCCATCTGGCGCAGCACCTCGGCCGCGTAATAGGTAAAGAACTGTCCGGCGCGGTACACCTCGCCCTTGCCCTCGGCAAAGGGTTTGCCCTCTTCACGGCTCAGCAATGTGCCCAACTCTTCGGCGCGGGCCATCATTTCGGTGCCGATGGCCATCAGGACGTTATAGCGATGCTCAAGCCCGGTGGCGGCCCACTTGGCCTGTGCGCTGCGGGCGGCATCAATCGCTGTGTCCAGTTGCGCGGCCGAGGCTTGTGCGAATTGTCCGACCACGTCTGATGTGTCCGATGGGTTCACGTTGTCGATGGCGCTGTCGCCCGCGACCCATTCCCCTGCGATGAAGTTTTTCTGAAGTTCGGACATGCGGCACCTGTTTTGTATGAAGTCGCTTTTTCTGTGGCCTTTGCACCCGATTCAATCAATCGAATAATACTGAAGAGTATTTCAGCCTGCCTGAAATTCAGTCCGCGTCAAAGGACAATGCGCCGATCAGGTTAACCAGATCTTGCGCTGCCGGCGACATCCGCTCGACCGGTTGGTGCAGCACACACACCTGTCGCGTGGCCCGCGCATTTCGCAGAGGTAGAAAGGCAAGGTCTTCCGTCGCAGGAAGGGCGCGGCGCGGCAGCACGGTTACGCCCACCCCGGCCCGCACCAGCGCCAGCAGGGAGATCGTGGAGGGCACCATCATCTGTGAAGCGGCGAGGATGGGGGCAAATCCTGCGTCCTCGATCAGGTGGCACAGCCCGTTGGCAATGAAACTCTGTCCTGCCATATCGGACCATGTCAGGCTGTCCCAATCCTGCGCGAGCGCGTGATCAGTGCGGCATACGACACCAAACCTGTCCGAGAACAGCGGCATCCGCTCCAGCCCCGGCACGGGATCGAAAGTGCCAATGCCAATGTCCGCACGATCCTGTTTCATCTGTCCCAGAACGCCCGCACTGTCCATATCGCGCAAATCGATGCGCACACCGGGGCGGGTTTGCACAAACCGCTGCAGGACAGGCGGCAGAACCGAGGTTGCGACCGACGGTGTCACCGCCAGCCGCACGATACCTGCCGTCGCACCGGCCAGGGCCGAAATCAGGCTGGTAGATGTGTCGAACTGCGCCAAGGCGCGCCGCGCTTCGGTTTCGATCATCGCGCCCAGCGGGGTCAATTGAGATTTGCGCGCGGAGACGAAGAGCGGCGCGCCGATGTGATCCTCGAAAGACTTCAGCATCATCGACACCGCCGAAGGGGTTCGCCCCAGCGCCGTCGCCGCGCCGGCCAGATTGCCATGGTCGGCCACCGCGAGAAACGCGCGCAACATATCCGGTTTCAACACCAACTTCAGCCCACCTGAAAATTGCAAAGCCTCACATAAATCTGACTGAAGTTGCTGCCCGGGTCCAGCCATCAATCGAACCTTGGACCCACAAGGCACCGGGACATTGGACAACCGACGTTCTTTGCGGTCATCTGTGGGCCAAGATCGCCAGAAAAGGACCGCTCCATGACCAAAACCATCCTCGTGATCGGCACCTACGATACCAAGGACGAAGAACTGCATTACGTTTGCGACTGCATCCGGGGTCAGGGTGGCGACGTGATCAGCATGGATGTGAGCGTGCTGGGCGATCCGTCACAGCCCACTTCCATCTCGAAACATCAAGTGGCCGCGGCGGGTGGATCGTCGATCGAGGCCGCGATTTCCTCGGGTGATGAAAACACCGCAATGCAGATCATGGCGCAGGGGGCGGCGCGTCTGACAGCGCAATTGCACGCGGAGCGGCGGATCGACGGCATGATCGCCTTGGGGGGCACAATGGGCACCGATCTGGCACTGGATTGCGCGCAGGCCCTGCCGATGGGCGTGCCGAAATACGTGGTATCCACGGTGTCCTTTTCGCCGATAATCCCGGCGGACAGGCTGTCACCGGACATCCAGATGATCCTTTGGGCTGGCGGGCTTTTTGGGCTGAACTCGGTCTGTAAATCCTCGCTCAGCCAAGCGGCGGGCGCGGTGCTTGGTGCAGCCCGCGCGGTGGAACCCCCGGCCAAGACGCGGCCCGTGATCGGGATGATGAGCCTTGGATCATCCTGTTTGAAGTACATGAAGCTGCTGCGTGATCCGTTGCAGGATCGGGGTTTCGAAGTGGCGGTCTTTCACGCCACTGGAATGGGCGGCATGGCCTATGAGGCACTGGCACGGCAGGGATATTTCGCCGCCGTGATGGATTTCGCATTGCCCGAGCTGGGCAACCTTATGGTGGGGTCAGTGATCAACTCGGGACCGGACCGGCTTTTGGGTGCGGGCCAGATGGGCATCCCCCAGATCGTGGCGCCGGGCTGCAGTGACCTGATTGACTTTGCTGGCTGGCAGGACATCCCGCCCGCCTATTCAGACCGCCCCTTTCACGCCCACAACAGGTTGATCCAGTCTGCGGGTCTGGCCCCCGACGAGCGGCGCGCGTTGGTGCGCGATATCGCGGCCCGTCTGGAACAGTCACGGGGACCGGTGCACATGCTGATGCCCATCCAAGGGGTCGAGGAATGGGACCGCCCAGGCGGCCCTGCGCATGATCCCGAGGGGCTCGCCGCGATGGTGGACGAGGTGCGCAAGAGCATCGCCGCACCAACGGCCGTGACGCTGGTCGAGGCACATATCAATGATCAGGCCTTTGCCGACGCGGCCCTTGGGGTGCTGGATGCATGGGTCGCCGATGGCACGGTAAAAACCACCCTTTGAGGGGGCGTGGACGACTTTGCACACAGCTTTCACAAAATTTCCGCGCGACAACTTTTCAGATCGGATGTAAAGTTCTAGTCTGCTTGCAGAGACGCATTTGCGTTCAATGCAGGGTGACCCGTCAATGAGCAGTCCCAAGATCCGAAACATGGAGGATTTCGCCGCAATCAGCGGCCTGTCCCGCCCCACTGTATCCAAGTATTTCCACGACCCCTCGAGCGTGCGGCCCAGCACCCGTGCGCGGATCGAGGCGGCGTTGGAGCAATACGACTATCGCCCAAACATCTTTGCGATGAACCAGAACCGCAAGCTGACCAAGAATGTCGGCATCGTGGTACCTTATCTGGCCGACCCATTCTTCGCCGAAATCGTGCGGGTGATCGAGCGCCGCTGTGTCGAGGCGGGGCTGTCGCCGTTCCTGTTCAACTCGCAAGGCAAACCAGACTATGAAATCGACATTCTCAACAGTCTGCGGTCGCTGAAACCCGCCGGAGTTTTGCTGGCGCCCTTGGGGCGGCAATCGGACAAGGCCGCGATCGAAGCGTTTTGCAAGGATGTGCCGACCGTCCTGTTCGACAGCAATCTTGAAGGACTGGGCGAGGCTTTCGTGGGCTCTGACAACCGCAGCTTCGTGGCCCAGACTGTTGAATACCTGACACGCACCGGCGAACCGCCCTGTTTCTTCGAAATGAAAACGCCCGCCAACCCCAACGCCAACAAGCGGCGGCTGGCATACATTGAGATGATGGAACGCCTGAGCTTTGAGCCGCAGATCGTGCAGGTCAATGGCAGCGGCTGGGCCTTTGAAGAGATCGGCAAACAAGGGGGCGCACGCGCGCTCGATGAACATGCCTTTGCCACCAACACGGTTTTGTGCAGCAACGACCGTCTCGCCATCGGGTTTCTATCTGCCTGCTACGAAAAGGGTATTCGCGTGGGGCGGCAAAATGACTGCACCCTGCGCGTGGCCTCGCACGATGATCACCCTTTCTCGCGGTTTACCTGCCCTGCCCTGACCACCGCCGCCCATGACTATGGCGCCGTATCGGACGAAGTTGTGGCAACGCTGTTCAACCTGATCGACAGCGGCGGCCATCTTGAGACCCGCAACGAGACCCTGTTTCCCGCCCGTCTGATCATGCGCGACTCCGCCTGAGCGACATCGGAGTTCACGGCAAAAGACCCGGCAGTAAGTTTACGCGCGTAAAAGTATTTATTGACGCGACGATAGAATCTCTCCTACGCTCACCGGACATAACATCCAGCTTAGGGAGGATTCGGATGTCTTTGAGGAACGCACTCAGTGCGGCCACTGCGGTTGCCACGCTTGCCGCGACAGGCGCACTCGCCGAAACGATCACCATCGCAACTGTGAACAACGGCGACATGATCCGCATGCAGGGTCTGACCGATGACTTCACCGCAAAAACCGGCCACGAAGTCGAGTGGGTCACGCTGGAAGAAAACGTTCTTCGCCAGCGCGTGACCACGGACATCACCACCAAGGGTGGGTCCTTCGACATCATGACAATCGGCATGTACGAAACCCCCATCTGGGGCGCAAACGGTTGGCTGGTGCCGCTGGACGACCTGTCCGCGGAGTACAATGTCGACGACATCCTGCCCGCGATGCGCGGCGGCCTGAGCCACGACGGCACGCTGTTCGCGGCACCGTTCTATGGCGAAAGCTCCATGGTGATGTTCCGCACGGACCTGATGGAAAAGGCCGGCATGGAAATGCCAAAGGCCCCCACGTGGGAGTTCATCCGCTCGGCCGCTGCGGCCATGACCGACCGCGACAACGAAATCAACGGTATCTGCCTGCGCGGCAAGGCCGGTTGGGGTGAGGGCGGTGCCTTCATCACTGCGATGTCCAACTCGTTTGGCGCACGCTGGTTCGACATGGACTGGAACGCCCAGTTCGACACCGAAGCATGGGCCAACACCCTGAACTTCTTCAAGGGCATGATGGACGAAAGCGGCCCCGCCGGTTACGCCACCAACGGCTTCAACGAAAACCTGTCGCTGTTCCAGCAGGGCAAATGCGGCATGTGGATCGACGCCACGGTGGCTGCGTCCTTCGTGACCAACCCCAACGATTCCACCGTGGCTGACAGCGTCGGCTTCGCACTGGCCCCCGACAACGGTCTGGGCAAGCGGTCGAACTGGCTGTGGGCATGGGCGCTGGCGATCCCCGCGGGCACCCAGAAAGAAGCCGCGGCCAAGGAATTCGTCGAGTGGGCCACATCCACTGGCTACATCGAACTGGTGGCCGGCAAGGAAGGCTGGGCAAACGTGCCTCCGGGTGCGCGCACATCGCTCTACGAAAACCCTGACTACCAGGCCGTGCCTTTCGCTCAGATGACGCTGGATTCGATCCTGTCGGCTGATCCGAACAACTCCACCGTCGAACCAAGCCCCTATGTTGGTGTGCAGTTCGCGGCGATCCCCGAGTTTGCCGGCATTGCATCCGAAGTGAGCCAGGAATTCTCGGCGGCCTATGCCGGTCAGCAAACCGTGGAAGAGGCCCTTGCCAAGGCGCAGGCCATCACCACCGAAGCTATGGAAGCCGCGGGCTACTAAGCCACGCTTTCCACTCGGGGGCGGCTCAACCGTCGCCCCCGATCTACCCCGACCGAACCCTTGCAAGATTGACACATCGCCCGGATGCTGCGCGCATCCACAGGAAAGGTGCATCTCATGGCCACCAAAGCATCAAGATCCGCTGCACGTCTAATGATGGCCCCTGCCGTGATCCTGCTCTTGGGCTGGATGCTGGTGCCACTGACCATGACGCTGTGGTTCTCATTTCGCAAATACCTGCCGCTGCGCGGTGGCGATCTTGGGTCCGCCGGGTTCGACAACTACGTCCGGTTTGTAACGTCTTCGGCCTTCTGGCCTTCCGTCATGACCACGCTGACCATCGTAGGCGGCGTTCTGATCATTACCGTTTGCCTTGGCGTGTTGCTGGCGATCCTGCTGGATCAACCGATGTGGGGCCAAGGCGTTGTCCGCATCCTCGTGATCGCACCCTTTTTCGTGATGCCGACGGTTTCGGCGCTGGTGTGGAAGAACATCTTCATGGACTCGTCCAACGGTCTGTTCTCACACCTCTTCAGATTTTTTGGCGCCACGCCTGTCGACTGGCTGTCACAAGCGCCGCTGTCGTCGATCGTCCTGATCGTCAGCTGGCAGTGGCTGCCCTTTGCCACGCTTATCCTGCTGACCGCGATCCAGTCGCTGGACAGTGAACAGCTGGAAGCGGCCGAAATGGACGGCGCGCCCGTGCTCAAACGCTTCTGGTTCATCACTCTGCCTCACCTAAGCCGCGCCATGACCGTTGTGATCCTGATCCAGACGATTTTCCTTCTGTCAATTTTTGCCGAGATATTCGTGACCACGGGCGGTGCCTTCGGGACCCGCACCCTGTCCTACCTGATCTTCCAGCGCGTGCTGGAAAGTCAGAACGTGGGCCTGGGGTCCGCGGGTGGTGTCTATGCCATCATCCTGGCCAATATTGTCGCCATCTTCCTGATGCGGATCGTGGGGAAGAACCTCGATGCGTGATCCTATCCATATGTCCTCAACGGCGCGCCAGTTGCGCCTGACGTCGACGCCCCGCACCGCATTGAAGGGAGCCTTCTGATGGCCCGTTCTGTTACACCGCAACGCAAGGCGATCAACACCACCTTGGCTTGGGCCATTGGCTTGCTGATCTTCTTTCCGATCCTCTGGACCATCCTGACCAGCTTCAAGACCGAAGCGCAGGCGATCAGCGATCCGCCCGTTTTCCTGTTCTTTGACTGGACGCTGGAAAACTATGCCGTGGTACAGGAACGCTCGAACTACATGCGGTTCTTGTGGAACTCGGTGTTCATCGCGCTGGGATCAACCTTTCTTGGCATTCTGGTGGCGGTGCCCGCCGCGTGGTCCATGGCCTTTGTGCCGTCCAAGCGGACCAAGGACATCCTGCTGTGGATGCTGTCGACCAAGATGTTGCCAGCGGTGGGCGTGCTTTATCCGATCTACCTGCTGTTCATCCAGATGGGCCTGCTGGACAGCCGGGTTGGCCTGACAATCGTGCTGATGCTGATCAACCTGCCGATCATTGTCTGGATGCTATACACGTATTTCCGCGAAATCCCCGGCGAGATCCTCGAAGCCGCGCGCATGGACGGTGCCACGTTGAAAGAGGAAATCCTCTACGTGCTGACGCCCATGGCCATCCCCGGCATTGCCTCCACGGTTTTGCTGAACATCATCCTGGCCTGGAACGAGGCGTTCTGGACGCTCAACCTGACTGCGGCCAAGGCGGCCCCGCTCACGGCCTTCATCGCCAGCTACTCCAGCCCCGAGGGTCTTTTCTATGCCAAACTCAGCGCCGCCTCGACCATGGCGATTGCGCCGATCCTCATCCTTGGCTGGTTCAGCCAGAAACAACTTGTTCGCGGCCTCACCTTCGGCGCGGTAAAATAGGACGCTACCCATGGGACGTATCACACTCGATCAAGTGACCAAGAGCTTTGGCGACGTGGAAGTGATCCCGCCGCTGGACCTGACCATCGAAGACGGCGAATTCACCGTGTTCGTGGGGCCATCGGGCTGCGGCAAATCCACACTGCTGCGTCTGATCGCGGGGCTTGAAGACATCACCAGCGGCGAGATCCGCATCGATGGCAAGGACGCCACCAACGTACCCCCGGCCAAGCGCGGGCTGGCGATGGTGTTTCAATCCTATGCTCTTTACCCGCATATGTCGGTGCGCAAGAACATCGCCTTTCCCCTGCGCATGGCCAAGCTGGATCAGGCCGAGATCAACCGCCGCGTCGAAGCCGCCGCAAGCGTGCTGAACCTTAGCGATTATCTGGATCGCAAGCCCGGACAGCTGTCGGGTGGCCAACGCCAGCGGGTTGCAATCGGGCGGGCCATCGTGCGCGAACCGGCCGCGTTCCTTTTTGATGAACCCTTGTCGAACCTCGATGCTGCGCTGCGCGTGGGCATGCGGCTGGAAATCTCCGAACTGCACAAGCGGCTTGAAACCACGATGATCTACGTCACCCACGATCAGGTCGAAGCGATGACAATGGCCGACAAGATCGTGGTGCTGCGCGCAGGCTATATCGAACAGGTGGGCAGCCCGCTTGAGCTGTATAAAGAGCCGCGCAACCTCTTTGTCGCGGGCTTTATCGGATCGCCCCGGATGAACCTGATCGAAGGGCCAGAGGCCGAGAAATACGGCTGTCACACGCTGGGCATCCGCCCCGAACACATCGAAGTGTCGGCCACCGACGGGCCGTGGTCCGGTGTGGTCGGCGTGTCTGAACACCTTGGGTCAGATACGTTTTTTCACATCCACGATACAGGCCTTGGCGACACGATCACCGTACGCGCGGGCGGCGAAGTCGGTTTCCGCCACGGCGACCGGGTGCACCTGACCCCGCGCGAGGACGTGATGCACCGCTTTGGCGCAGACGGATTGCGCATGGCATGAAGCGGCTCGACGGGAAATCGGC
>CBFHND010000003.1:0-221355 GCA_965657085.1 uncultured Paracoccaceae bacterium | reverse complement strand
TCGGGGCACGGGCCTTGCTGAGCAGCTTGCCCAAGATCGAGTGGTTGCTTGGGGATCGAGGCCATGACGCATGGCTGGTTCAGAGAAGCGTTGAAAGACAAGGGGATACGCGCTGTTATCCCGGGTCAGTTTCACACTGTTTTCGATCCGATCCGGGGTTCTGCTCCTGTGCGGATGCGTTTGATGTTGGCGCGGTGACGCCAGTAGATCAGCAAGGTCAAAAGCGCCCCCAGAACCAGGTATTGTCCATTGGACGTGAAGAACATGAGGAAAGTCGAGGACGCTGCGGCGACCAAGGCACCTACGGACGAAATGCGGCTGACCGCGGCCCCCATGAGCCACGCGACGCAGCTGCCCACGCCCACGGGCCATGCCAGCGCGAGCATCAGGCCCAGGAACGTCGCCACGCCCTTGCCGCCGTTGAACCGCAGCCACACCGGATAGCAGTGCCCGATCATGGCCATGAGGGCCGCGATTTGTGCCGCGTCCTCGCCCGAGATTGCGCGCGCCAGCAGGACTGCGACCACGCCCTTGCCACCGTCCAGCAGCAGGGTCAGGGCCGCTGCGGGTTTGCTGCCTGTGCGCAAGACGTTGGTCGCGCCGATGTTGCCCGATCCGATGTTGCGCAGGTTGCCCAGGCCCATCAGCCGCGACACGATCATGCCGAAGGGAATGGACCCAAGGCCATACCCCACGATGGCCCAGACCATCAGCACCATCCAACTGCTGTCGATCAACGGCATGGCTTAATCCCCTTCCCGGAACACGCAGGTCCCGTCCACATATGTGGCCAGAACCTTACCCTGCATCCGCTGCCCGTCAAACGGCGTGTTGCGCGACTTTGATCGCAGGGTGGTGCGGTCCATCACGAAGGGTGCGTCGGCATCGAACAGCACAAGATCCGCAGGCGCGCCCACGGCAAGCCGCCCGGACGGCAGGCCCAGACGCTTGGCCGGGTTCAGCGACATCGCCCGCCACAGCTGCGGCAGGTCGATCAGCCCGGCGTGGTAAAGGCGCATCGCGGCGGGCAGGAACGTCTCGAGGGCCACGGCCCCGCTGGCGGCTTCCTCGAAGGGCAGGCGCTTGCTTTCCTCGTCCTGCGGGGTGTGCATCGAACTGATCACATCGATAAGGCCCGCGGCCACGGCTTCGGCCACGGCCACGCGGTCGGCCTCGTCGCGCAGGGGCGGCTTGATCTTGAAGAAGGTGCGGTAGTCGGCCACGTCCAGCGCATTGAGCGTCAGGTGGTGGATCGAGGTCCCCGCAGTGATGTCGAGGCCATTGGCCTTGGCGCGTTCCAGCGCGGGCAGGGCGCGTGCGGTGGTGATCTGGTCGGCGTGATAGCGCGCGCCGGTCATCTCGATCAGCGCGATGTCACGGTCCAGTGCCATGCGCTCGGCCATGGGCGTGACGCCGGGCAGGCCGCGCAGCGAGGCGAACTTGCCCGAGGTCACCGCAGCGCCTGCGCTCAGCCCCGGGTCCTGCACATGGGCTATGACCAGCGCGCCAAGGCTGCGCGCGTAGGTCAGCGCGCGGCTGAACACCTTGGTGTCGGTGACCACGTTGTCGCAATCGGTGAAGGCCACGGCACCTGCGTCCTGCAGGAAACCGATCTCGGTCATCTCGCGGCCTGCGCGTCCCTTGGTCAGGGCCGCCATGGGGTGCACGTGCACCGGGGCCGCCTCGCGGGCGCGACGGATGACGAATTCCAGCGTTTCGGGATTGTCGATGTCGGGGGCGGTGTCGGGGCGGGTGACGATGGTGGTCACGCCGCCGGCGGCAGCGGCTTGCCCCGCGCTGCGAAAGCTTTCCTTATGACGCTCGCCGGGTTCGCAGACCTTGACCCCGATGTCCACGATGCCGGGTGCCAGGTGTCGCAGCCCGCAGTCCACGATGTTTCGCGCGCGAAACATTTCCTTGTTTTCAATGGGTTGCGTTAATACTTCTTTAACTTTTCCATCTTCGACCAGAAGGCCGCCGACGGTGATGGTGCCTGCTTCGGGGTCAATCAGGTGGGCGTTGGTGAACAGGGTCTTGGACATGGGGCCCCTCGTGGCTGTTGCGCCTGCTTTTGGGGGAACGGGGCGAAGTTGTCCAGTATTTCGGGCGTTGGCGCGAAATGGTGGGTTTAGCGGAGCGTTCCGCGTTTGGCCAACAGGCCGTGTGGTTGCCAAGGCCGGGTCCGGATGTCGGTTCAGGCCTCGGGGCAGACAGACCCAGCCACAAGCAAAAGCGCTCCGTGTCCTTTCAGGACCGTCGCACGTGTCTGTCCATTGCCGCAGTTTCGCTGCCGCCAAGATTTGTTTGACGCGGTAGCGGCCTGCGTATCAGCGTCCACCGATAAAGTCGTTCGACACCGTGCCTTTGAAACACCGCGGGAAGAACGGAAAATCATCGGTTGCGAAATAGACATACTGCCCGTCGACCATCGCCCCGTTGCATTCATCCAGAGTGCCGGACCCCGCGACGACTTCGTAGTCCTGCACGTAGGTGCCGTCATGCGTGCCACCCGGGCCGGATGGGCGTTCTGTACGTCCATGGTAGCGCTCCACGTGCTTGGATAGGGGTGCTAGGCAAGCGAACGGTTTTTACGCTGGTCTTTTGGGGAGGATATGGACGTACCACGGCTGGCTGTTTTGGCAGCCGCGGCCCTCAGGCGATCCAGATGACGAGGGCGGTGATCAGAAAGATCACCAGCAGGGCCACGGTTGCCACGCGGCCCAGGATGGCCGCGTCGGACGCCGGTTTGCGCGCGGGGGCGGGGGTGCCGCTGTAAGGTTCGGCAGCTTCCGAGGGCAGGTCTTCGAACACCACCGGCGGGGCTTCCTCAACAAAGGTGGCCACGTGGCGCAGGGGTGGTGCGATTGTCAGCGATTTGGCAAAGCCGCCAAAGGCCCGCGAGCCAACAAGCAGCACCGAGCCGTCGATGGCCGCAAGCTGGCTGCGCATCGGATCGAGCTGTTCCATGGGGATGCCCCAGCCTTCGTTGAGGTATTCCGTCAGGCCCATGTCGCCCAGATCCGACAGGTTGAAGTGTTCGACATAGTCGATGTCCAGAAAGGAGGTGCCAAGCGCGTCCTTGACCGCGTGATCATCGGTGGCCGCCACGAAGGCGTCGCGGGCGGCGGCATCGGGCAGGTCCACGGCAAAGACACGGGCCACGCCGATCTCGCCTGCGGCGACCTCCATTTTCTGGGTCATGTCGTGCCTTTCTGTACCTGCCGCATCAGTCCGTAGATATGGCGTGGATCGTCCAATTTTTCAAAGCCAAGGCGTGTCGGCTTTTGCGATTGCTGCCGTGATTGGGATACCTGCGCATGGATCGCTTTTGTCCGCGTCACGCGGCGCGGGTGGCGCGCAGGTTCTGTGCCAGCAGGTCCATCGCGGCCATGCGCACGGCCACGCCCATTTCCACCTGTTCCTGAATGACGCTGCGGTTGATGTCGTCGGCCAGCGTGCCGTCGATTTCCACGCCCCGGTTCATCGGGCCGGGGTGCATGACGATGGCGTCGGGTTTGGCGTGCGCCAGCTTTTCCGCGTCCAGCCCGAAGCGGTGGTAGTATTCGCGTTCGGAGGGGATGAAGCCGCCGTCCATGCGCTCCTTTTGAAGGCGCAGCATCATCACCACGTCCACGTCGCGCAGCCCCTCGGCCATGTCGTCAAAGACCTCGACGCCGAATGCGTCGATCTGGCTGGGCATCAGGGTGGGCGGGCCGATCAGGCGGATGCGGTTTTCCATCTTCCCCAGCAGCATGATGTTGGACCGGGCCACGCGGGAATGGGCGATATCGCCGCAAATGGCGATGGACAGGCGGTGCAGACGCCCCTTGGCGCGCCGGATCGTCAGCGCATCCAGAAGCGCCTGCGTGGGATGTTCGTGGCGGCCGTCGCCCGCGTTCAGCACCGCGCAGTTCACCTTTTGCGCCAAAAGGTCCACCGCACCCGATTGCGGGTGGCGCACCACCAGCAGGTCGGGGTGCATGGCATTGAGCGTCATGGCCGTGTCGATCAGGGTTTCGCCCTTTTTGATCGAACTGGCCTGCATGGCCATGTTCATCACGTCCGCCCCCAGCCGCTTGCCTGCAATTTCAAAGCTGGCCTGTGTGCGGGTGGAGTTTTCGAAGAACATGTTGATCTGCGTCAGCCCCGCCAGCGTGTCGGAGTGTTTGTTGGCCGTGCGGTTCAGCGTCACGTAGTCGTCGGCGAGGTCCAGCAATGTGGTGATTTCGTCGGGCCGCAGCTGTTCGATCCCCAGAAGGTGGCGGTGGGCAAAGGTCATGGGCGGCTCCGGCTGGTTTGCAGGGGTTATAGGCAGGGCCGGGTGCTGCGGCAAGCGGTAGCGTTGGGCATGTGCGGGGGCCATTGTGGCGGGTGCGGCGGGGGAGTAGCCTGTGCGCGATGAACGACATGGGATTCTCCGACGCGATCGCGCTTTTGGCCTGGCAGGTGGAACTGGGCGTGGACGAGTGCATCGCGGATGCGCCGATCAACCGGTACGAGCTGCCTGCGGTGCAACCCAAACCTGCGGCCATGGCCAAGCCCGCGGCGGCAACCGCCAAGCCCGACGCCAAAGGGGCCGCGCCCCCTGTACCGCCCGCTGCGCCGAAGGTGGATGCGGTCGCGTTGGCCGAAAGGGCCGCGGCGGGCGCTGCCACGCTGGCCGATCTGCGCGCGGCGATGGAGGCGTTCGAGCATTGCGATCTGAAGAAGGGTGCGCGCAATCTGGTGTTCAGCGATGGCATGGCGGGTGCGCGGGTGATGGTTGTGGGCGAGGCACCGGGGCGTGACGAGGACCGCGAAGGCAAGCCTTTCGTGGGCGCGGCGGGGCAATTGCTGGACGCGATGTTCGATGCCATTGGCCGGGGCCGGACGCGCGAGGATGCGGGGCTTTATATCACCAACGTCTTGCCCTGGCGGCCGCCCCAGAACCGCGAACCCAAGCCCGACGAGATCGCGATGATGAAGCCGTTTCTGGAACGCCACATCGCATTGGCCGAGCCTGACGTGCTGGTCATCATGGGCAATGTGAGCGCGCAGGCGCTTCTGGGCAAGCGGGGCATCACCCGGCTGCGCGGGGACTGGACCGAAGCCTGTGGCAAGCCTGCCTTGCCGATGTTTCACCCCGCGTACCTGTTGCGCAACCCGGCGGCCAAGCGCGAGGCCTGGGCGGACCTTTTGAGCCTCAAGGCGCGGTTGCGGGCATGAAGGTTCTGGCCTTTTCCGATCTGCACCATGCGCGTGCACGGGCCGCCGATCTGGTGGCGGCCAGTGCCGAGGCCGATCTGGTGATCGGGGCCGGGGACTATTGCAACGGGCGGTATGACCTGGAGGGCGCGATGGCGCTGCTGGACGGGATCAGGGCGCCGATGGTGCTGGTGCCCGGCAACGCCGAAAGCGTGGACGAGCTGCGCGACGCGGCCCCCCGCGCCACGGTTCTGCACGGGCAGGGGGTCGAGGTCGAGGGTCTGCGCCTTTTCGGGCTGGGCTACGGCGTGCCGGAGACGCCTTTTGGCGACTGGTCATGCGATCTGAGCGAGGCGGAGGCGGGTGCGATGCTTGCGGCGTTCGAAGGTGCGGACATCTTCATCACCCATTCACCGCCCAAGGGCGTGGTCGATGTGACCAGCACCGGCCTGTCCGTGGGGTCGACCGCCGTGCGCCGCGCGATCGAGCGGGCGGCACCGCCACTGGTCCTGTGCGGGCATATCCACGATTGCTGGGGGCAGGAGGGGCATATCGGTGCAAGCCGGGTGGTCAACCTTGGCCCCACGGTCAACTGGTTCGAGGTGGGCGCATGATCGATCCCGTGGCCCTCGCGGCGTTTGTGCCCGCGGCGCTGGCGCTGAACCTGACGCCGGGGGCGGACATGATGTTCTGCCTTGGTCAGGGATTGCGCAGTGGGCCGCGCGCAGCGGTGGCGGCCAGCGCGGGCATTTCCGTGGGCGGGATGGTGCACACGGCACTGGCGGGTCTGGGCCTTGGCGCGGTGATCGCGGCGGTGCCGGGCGCGTTTGACGTGATCCGGTGGATCGGCGTGGCCTACCTGTTGTGGCTGGCGGTGCAAACGGTGCGCGGTGGGTCCGCGGCACGTGGCACCGCGCCGCCGATGACCGCCGCGCGCGCCTTTCGCACGGGGTTGTTCGTGAACCTGAGCAATCCCAAGGTGATCCTGTTCGTTCTGGCCTTCGTGCCGCAGTTCGTGGTGCCCGAGGCCGGGCCGGTCCTGGGCCAGTTCCTGATCTTTGGCGGGGTCATGGCCGTGGGCGGCATGATCGTGAACGGCGGCGTCGGTGTCTTTGCCAGCGGCATCGGCGCGCGCCTGGCAAGGGGTAGCCGCGTTCTGGACTGGATTTCGGGCGGCGTCTTTGCCGCTTTGGCCCTGCGTCTGGCAATATTGGAGAAAGCATGAGCCGTATCGACGAGACCAAGGATTTCATCCCCATCCGCATCGCCGTCCTGACGGTCAGCGACACGCGCGATATCGCACAGGACAAATCGGGCGATACGCTGGTGGGGCGGATCGAAGGCGCGGGGCATATCGTGGCCGACCGCAAGATCATTCGTGACGAACGGGACCAGATCGCGGACCAGCTGCGCGCATGGTGCGACGATGCGCAGATCGACGTGGTGATCAGCACCGGTGGTACGGGCCTGACGGGCCGCGATGTCACGGTCGAGGCGCACCGCGATGTCTATGAAAAGGAAATCGACGCCTTCGGCACCGTTTTCACCATCGTCAGCATGAACAAGATCGGCACATCGGCGGTGCAAAGCCGGGCCACGGGCGGTGTGCGCATGGGCACGTACCTCTTTGCGCTGCCGGGCAGTCCGGGGGCCTGCAAGGACGCGTGGGACGAGATTCTTGCCTTGCAACTGGATTATCGCCATCGTCCCTGCAATTTCGTCGAAATATTGCCGCGTTTGGATGAACATCATCGACGGAAGTAGGCGCGCGCGCCGTATCACGGTCATGCGTTTGGTAATTTCGGTGCCGGGGCCTAGATTAGACATGTGCATGATGGCACCTGAAGGACATGAATTATGCGGTTTTTAATGAGAAGCCTTTTGGGGGTTTTTCTGACGGCACTGACGCTGGGGCTGGTGGGCTATGCCGGGAGCCTCATTCGGGGTGCCGTGGATGAACGCATGTCGCGCGAACAACAGGCACCACCTGCGCGCGAGCGCACCTTTGCCGTCAACGTGATCACCGCGACCGAAGCCACCGTGACGCCCATTCTGGAAACCTTTGGCGAGGTTCAGTCGCGCCGATCGCTGGAATTGCGTGCGGCGGCAGGCGGCCGTGTGGTCGAGATGGCCCCGAGTTTCGAGGATGGCGGCGACGTGCGCGCGGGTGATGTGCTGGTGCGGATCGACCCGGCCGATGCGCAGGCCGTGCTGGACCGTACGCGGGCCGATCTGGCCGATGCCGAGGCCGAACTGCGCGATGCCGAACGCAGCATCGGGTTGGCCCGCGACGAAGAGGCGGCGGCACAGGATCAGGCGAATTTGCAAGAGCGCGCGTTCCAGCGGCAGGTTGATCTGGCCGAGCGGGGCGTCGGCACGGCAGCGGCGGTGGAAGTCGCCGAACTGGCGGCATCCAGTGCACGGCAGGCGGTTCTGTCACGCCGGCAGGCGGTGACGCAGGCCGAGGCGCGCATCGATCTGGCCAGAACACGTTTGTCGCGGACGCAGATCACGCTGGCCGAGGCCGAGCGCCGGTTCGATGACACCACGCTCATCGCGCCCTTTGATGGCACACTGTCGGCCACGAACCTCGCCCTTGGGCGGCTGGTGTCGAGCAATGAAAAGCTGGCCGACCTCATTGATCCATCGGCGTTGGAAGTGTCGGCGCGGGTGTCCACGGCGCAATATGTGCGGCTGCTGGACGCAGAGGGCCGTTTGATCACGGCGCCGGTGACGGCGACACTGGACGTGGCGGGCATTGATCTGCAGGCCCATGGCCGGATCAGTCGCGCATCGGCGGATGCCGGCGAGGGGCAGACGGGGCGGTTGCTGTTTGCCGGACTGGACAACGCACGCGGGTTCAAGCCCGGTGATTTCGTGACGCTGGAGGTTGAAGAGCCGGCGTTGGAGCGGGTGGTGCGCCTGCCGTCCTCGGCGCGGGATGCGTCGTCCGGCACGGTGCTGGTTCTGGGTGATGACAACCGGCTGGAGGCGATCGCGGTCCAGCTGTTGCGCCGTCAGGGTGATGATATCCTTGTGCGGGGCGAAGGGCTTGCCGGTCGCGAGGTGGTCGAGGCCCGTTCGCCGCTTCTGGGGGCGGGCATTGCGGTCAAGCCGTTGCGCCGGTCCGAGGAAGGGGCCGCCGAGACGGTGGTTGCCCCGGAGATGCTTGAGCTGAGCGAGGAGCGGCGCGCGCGGCTCGTGGCCTTTGTCGAGGCCAGCACGCAGATGCCGCAAGAGGCCAAGGCGCGCGTGTTGGCGCGGCTGGCCGAACCGATGGTTCCGGTGCGCATTGTCGAGCGTATCGAAAGCCGGATGGGCGGCTAGGCCGTGGTACGGGGCATCCCCAAAAGTGCGGGAGGCATCCTGTCCTATTTCACCCGCCACCGGACGGTTGCCAACCTGCTTTTGGTGGTGTTGCTGGCGGCGGGGCTGGTGGCCATTCCGAACATGCGCGCGCAGTTCTTTCCCGATGTGATCGTCGACAATGTGACCGTGCGCGTGGTCTGGGACGGCGCCGGGGCCGAAGATGTGGATGCGGGCATCGTGCAGGTGCTGGAACCGGGGCTTTTGGCGGTCGAAGGGGTGGAAAGCTCTGCCGCGACGTCGCGCGAGGGGCTGGCGATTATCACGCTTGAGTTCGAGCCGGGCTGGGACATGGGCCGTGCCGCCGATGACGTGCAGACGGCGGTGGACACCATCACGACCCTGCCCGAGGAGGCAGAAGAGCCGACCGTGCGCCGGGGCGCGTGGCGCGACCGGGTGACGGATGTGGTCATCACCGGGCCGGTGGGGCCGCAGCAGCTGGGCCTTTTTGCCGATGAGTTGGTGACGCGCCTTTTTGCGCGGGGGGTGACGCGCACCACCATTCGCGGGGTTGCGGCCCCGCAAATCCTGATCGAAGTGCCTTCGGCCCGGTTGATCGCCTATGACATCACCCTCACCGACATTGCCGCCGCCATTGCCGAAGAGGTCGATGCCGACCCCGCAGGCGACGTGACCGGGGCCAATGCGCGGGTGCGCACGGGCACGCAAAAGCGCACCGCCGAAGAGATCGAGGGCATCGTGCTGCGGTCGAACCCGGACGGATCAAAGCTGATCATCGGGGACGTCGCGCGGATTGAACGGCAGGGCGTGGACCGCGATCGCACCTATTTCGTGGGCGAGGACCCGGCGGTGTCGATCCGGGTGGACCGGTCCAACAAGGGTGACGCGATCGCGGTGCAGGAAACCGTGGAAGAGGTGTCGGCGGAGTTGAAATCCACCTTGCCGCCTGCGGTGACCGTGGAATTGATCCGCACCCGGGCCGAGGCGATCACCGCGCGTCTGAACATCCTGATCGACAATGGCATGGTGGGCCTGACGCTGGTCATTGGCCTTTTGTTCCTGTTTCTCAATGCGCGCACGGCGTTCTGGGTCGCGGCGGGCATTCCGGTGGCGATGATGGCGGCGATTGCCTTCATGTACCTGGGCGGGTTGACCATCAACATGGTGTCGCTTTTCGGGTTGATCATCACGCTGGGGATCGTTGTCGATGACGCCATCGTGGTGGGCGAACATGCGGATCACCGGGCCCGACATTATGGCGAGCCGCCGGTGGTGGCCGCGGAGAACGCGGCCAAGCGTATGGCGATGCCGGTCTTTGCCGCCACGCTGACCACGGTCATTGCCTTTTTCGGGTTGATCGCCGTGGGCGGGCGCTTTGGAGATCTGATCCGCGACATTCCTTTCACGGTGATCGCGGTGCTGATCGCGTCGCTGATCGAGTGTTTCCTGATCCTGCCGCATCACATGGCCCATGCCATTCGCGCCGAGGGCGACGGGTACTTCAGCCGGATCAAGCTGGGCGTTGCGGTTGTGGTCACGGCGGTCTTTGTCGGCGGTCTGGCCATGTTGGTCTGGGCCATGACGACCGCGCCCGAGGGCGACACCATTCTGGGCGTGATCCTGTGGGACGGGGTACGCGTGGCGGGCTATGCCGTGGCGGCGGTGGCGGCCCTGTTCCTGGTCCTGCCGCGCGGGATCAAGGCGCGGGTGGTTGCGCGCATGGGCACGTCGGGGATCGACCTGCCGTCAAGCATCGTCAACCGGGGGTTCGAATGGGTGCGCGAGCGGCTGTTCCGCCCCTTCATGGCCGGTGTGATCGTGGCACGATATGCGGTTCTGGCGGGCGTGTTGGTGGTGCTGGCCAGCCAGGTGGCGCTGTTCATTCAGGGCGATGTGCAATGGCGCTTCTTCAACGCGCCTGAACGCGGGTCGGTGACTGGCAACTTCGCCATGGTCGAGGGGGCCACGCGCGCAGACACGTTGGAGATGATGCGCGAGTTCCAGCGGGCGACCGAAGCGCTGGGAGCGGACTACGAAGAAGAACACGGGCGCAATCCGCTCGATTATGTCATCGCAGAAATCGGCGGCAATGCGGGCCGGGGGCTGGCGGGCACCGATGCCAAGGACAGTGACCTTTTGGGCGGCATCTCGATCGAGTTGATCGATGCGGACCAGCGGCCCTACACCAGCTTTGCCTTCGTGGCGGACCTGCAGGACCGGGTGCTGCGTCATCCGCTGGTCGAAACCGTGTCCTTCCGGGGCTGGCGGTCGGGGCCGGGGGGCGATGCGCTGGACGTGCAGTTCTTCGGGGCCAGCACAGATGCGCTCAAGGCCGCGTCCGAGGCGTTGAAACGTGCGCTGCTGCAATATCCGGAAGTCAGCGCGGTCGAAGACAACCTGGCCTATGACAAGGAAGAACTGATCCTTGATCTGACCGCGCAGGGGCAGGCCTTGGGCTTTACCATCGACACGCTGGGCCGCGCGCTGCGCAGTCGTCTGAACGGGATCGAGGCCGCGACCTTCCCCGATGGGCCGCGCAGCGCGACGATTCAGGTGGAACTGCCGGAAAACGAATTGACCGCCGATTTTCTGGAACGGACGCAGATGCGCACGCCCGCGGGGTTCTATGTGCCGCTGGCCGATATTGTCAGCGTCGAACGGCGCACCGGGTTTTCCACCGTGCGGCGCGAGAACGGCATCCGGCTGATTTCCGTGACCGGGGATATTTCTGAAGATGATCCCGCCCGCGCGACCGAGATCAACACCGCGCTTGAGACCGAGATATTGCCGCGCATCGCCTCGGAGTTGCAGGTGGAATGGCGGCTGTCCGGGCTGAGCGAACAGGAAGACACGTTTTTGACCGAAGCCATGACCGGGCTGATCCTGTGCCTGACCGGCATCTATCTGGTGCTGGCCTGGGTGTTCAGCAGCTGGACGCGGCCCGTGGTGGTCATGGCGATCATCCCCTTTGGCCTTGTCGGCACCATCTACGGGCATTCCGTCTGGGGCGTGCCGCTGAGCATGTTCACGGTGGTGGGGCTGTTGGGGATGACGGGGATTATCATCAACGATTCCATCGTTCTGGTGACGACCATCGACGACTATGCGTCCGAGCGGGGGCTGGTGCCGTCGATCATCGACGGGGCGGCGGACCGGTTGCGGCCCGTGATGCTGACCACGCTGACCACCGTGCTGGGCATGGCGCCGCTGCTTTATGAACAATCGCAACAGGCGCAATTCCTGAAGCCCACGGTGATCACGCTGGTCTATGGCCTTGGGTTTGGCATGGTGCTGGTGCTGTTGGTGGTGCCTGCGCTGGTCGCGGTGCAGCATGATGTGAGCCGTCAGGTCGCGGCGATGCGGCGGGGGCTGCGCGCGCCGGGGCTGCGCTGGCTGCTGGGGGCGGTTTGGGCCGGAGTGCTGGGGTGGTTCGTCCTGACGGTCGGATATGCCTTTGTGACCGAGGCGCTGTGGCCGCCGCTTGTGCAGGCGCTGCCGGGCTTGGCCGGGCGTGCGCCCATGGTTGGGGCGCTGGGCCTGTTTCTGGCCGGTGTTCTGGCGCTGTTGCTGGTGGTTTATGCGTTGGCCGCAATCGGCTGGCAGGTCATGCGGATGCGTGGGCGCGCGCGGGTGGCGGCCTGAACCGGTTATCCGGGGGTGCAGCCCTGAATATCCACAGCGTGGCTTTGGCCCAGAATGGTGATCCGGACGGCGCTGCGGTTGATCGAGAAGGCCGCATCGCTGTCGTGGATCATTTCCGAGGCGGCCACGATCCAATCGCCGCTGCGGCTGGTGTCGCTTTCGCTGACCCAGATGCCCGGCAGGCCGGGTTCGATCACCGCGACTTCGCGGCCCCCGGCGCTGGGCATTTGCACGCGCACTTCGATCTTCATGCCGTCGCCCGTCGGGGTGAGGCGGCAGGTGGCGGCCTTGACCCCGGCTTCGCTGGGCGAATACGGGGTTTGGGCCAGGGCTGCGGCGATGGCGGGCACGGGCCGTGTGTCACCGGGCGACAACATGGCATCGAATTTCAGGCGGTGCGGCATGCACACATCGGCGCATACACCCAAGATCATGTCGCCGCGCAGGCGCACGGGTTTGCCGGCTTTGCGCGCGGAAATCGTCAGCGGGACGATCACCCGATCAGTGTATCCGATTGAGCGCATCCCGTTCTGGTGAAAGACCTTTGGCGTGGGCCATGTCACTTGAACGTTTGACAGGTTGCGCGAGGCGGACCAGTCGAACTGTGGCGGAATGCCTGCGTCGCCGGGGCTGCGCCAATAGGTTTTCCACCCGGGATCAAGCACCAGTTCAAGGGCGGCCATCTGGCGGCCATCGGGCAAGGTCCAGCCGGGGATCACCCGCGCGGTCACCGGATCGTCAAAGGGATCACGGGCCTGGGCGGGCAGGGCCAGCAAAAGGCCGGCAAGGGCAAGGGTGAGCGCGCGCAGCAAAGTCATGCTTCTTAAGTGGCGATATCGGGGCGAAATGCCAAGTCACGTTTGCTTTAACGATGTTTCGGCGGGGAGTTGCCCAGCGTGGAACATGGTTGGACTTGCGCGCCCGGTGCTGAGGCCGCATTGTCGCGTTATGCGGGTGGATGATCAGGACGAAACAGGCCAAGCGTTGGAATTGACGGGCAAAATGCTGGTGGCGATGCCGGGGATGGGCGATTTGCGCTTTGACCGATCGCTGGTCTTTTTGTGCGCGCATTCCGAGGGCGGGGCGATGGGGTTGATCGTCAACAAGCCTGCGCAGGATCTGGTTCTGGGTGAGGTTATGGAGCAGCTTGACATCATCGTGACGCCGGATGTCCGCGCAATGCCTGTGTATTTCGGGGGGCCGGTGCAGACCTCGCGGGGGTTCGTGCTGCATTCGGATGATTATACGTCGAGCCTGCAGGGTCTGAAGGTGGAAGGCGGGTTCGGGATGACCGCGACGCAGGATATCCTTGAGGACATCGGGCGCGGTGCCGGACCGGAGCGGGCGTTGATGATGCTCGGCTATGCTGGCTGGGGGCCGGGGCAGTTGGAGCAGGAGATCCTGGGCAACGGCTGGCTGACCTGCGACGCGGACCGGGACCTTGTGTTCGGCCCTGATGAGGACAAGTGGCAGCGCGCGTTGAAGTCGCTTGGGGTTGATCCCCTGACCCTGTCGGGCACGGCGGGTCATGCCTGAGGCTGATCCGGCGGGCAGGCCTGCGGCCTGACGCGATGTTTCAGGGGGCTCTGCCCCCGTCCTTCGGACTCCCCCGAAGTATTTTCGACCCAAAGAAGATCAGGGCCGGGGGGCGGCGGCGCGGGCAAGCCGGTCGTTGATGGCCATGCCGAGGCCATGATCGGGGATCGGGGCCACGGCGATGGGTTTGTCCATGGCATCCAGCCGGTGCAGGGCGTCAAAGAGCGCGGCGGCGGCTTCTGTCAGGTCACCGGAGGCCGACAGGGTAATGTCGCCTGCTATGGGTCCGAAGCCCAAGTGCACTTCGTCAGGGGTGGCGGTTGTTGCGTCAAGGCGGATCGTGGCCTTGGGCGCGTAGTGAGAGGCCAGTTGACCCGGCGCGGTGATCTTCGAGGTACGGGGCTGCGCGAGCGGGGTGCCGAGGGCCGCCTCGATGGCCTCGGTGGGCAGGCCGCCGGGGCGCAGCAGGGTGGGCGGGCCGTCGAGCGACACGATTGTGCTTTCCACGCCCACGGTGCAGGGGCCGCTGTCGAGGATGGCCGCGATCTTGCCGTCGAGGCCGTCGCGGACATGGGCGGCGGTTGTGGGGCTGATCCGGCCCGAGGGGTTGGCCGAGGGCGCGGCGATGGGGCCGCCAAAGTGGCGCAGCAGGGCGTGTGCGTCGGGGTGGTCGGGCACGCGGATGGCCACGGTGTTCAGACCCGCCGTGACCAGCGAGGACAGGCCGTGACCGGGGGCCAGCGGCAGCACCAGTGTCAGGGCGCCGGGCCAGAAGGCGGCGGCCAACCTGTCGGCGGTTTCGCTCCATTGGGTCAGGGCGCGCGCGGTGGTCACGTCCGGCACGTGCACGATCAGGGGGTTGAAGCTGGGTCGGCCCTTGGCCGCGTAGATGCCCGCCACGGCGGTGCCGTTGCGGGCATCTGCGCCCAGCCCGTAGACGGTTTCGGTGGCGAAGGCCACCAGTTCCCCGGCACCCAGAAGGGCCGCGGCGCGGGCGAGGCCCGTGGCATCGGGGCGCAATGTTTCGGTGTTGGTTTCGGGCATGGCGGGTTGGGGTCTCGTGACGCGGCGTTCGGGTTGCTCTGGCCCCGGGGGCAGGTGCAAGAATGGGGGCAAGTTAGCCCATACAAGCCGCCTGACCTCTTGCCAAGGTCGCGGCCCCGAGCGGAGACGCGGACCCCATGCCTTATCGTGCCCCTGTCGAGGACTATACGTTTCTGTTCGATCACGTGGTGGGTCTGGACCAGGTGCGCGCCACGGCGCGGTTCGCCGAGGCCACCGACGATCTGAGCACCGCCATTCTGACCGAAGCGGGCAAGATGTGCGAAGAGGTTCTGGCCCCCTTGCAACGGCCCGGTGATCTGGAGCCTGCGCGGCTGGAGAATGGAGTGGTCCGCACGCCACCCGGTTACATCGAAGGGTTTCGTGCCATCGCCGAAGGCGGGTGGATCGGAATGAGCGCAACACCTGCGAGCGGGGGCATGGGATTGCCGATGACCCTGACCACCGCGGTGAACGAGATGATGAGCGCCGCCTGCCTGTCGCTGCAAGTGGCCCCCTTGATGAGCCAGGGCCAGATTGAGGCGCTGGAACACCACGCCAGCGACGCGATCAAGGCGGTCTACCTGCCCAAGCTGATCGCGGGCGAGTGGACCGGGACGATGAACCTGACCGAACCGCAGGCGGGATCGGACGTGGGGGCCTTGACCACCAAGGCCGAGGAGCAGGGTGATGGCAGCTATGCGATCACCGGGCAAAAGATTTACATCAGCTGGGGCGACAATGATTTCGCGTCCAACATTTGCCATCTGGTGCTGGCGCGCATTCCGGGCGCACCTGCAGGCACCAAGGGGATCAGCCTGTTTCTGGTGCCCAAGTACCTGCCCGATGATGCCGGCGAGGCGAGGCAGGCCAACAGCCTCAAGGTCGTGAGCCTTGAGCACAAGATGGGCCTGCACGGATCGCCCACCTGCGTGATGCAGTATGACGGGGCAAAGGGATGGTTGATCGGGCCGGAGCAGGGCGGCATGGCCGCGATGTTCACCATGATGAACAACGCGCGTCTTGGCGTGGGCTGCCAGGGCATTGGCGCGGGCGAGGGCGCCTACCAGCACGCTGTGGCCTATGCGATGGACCGCAAGCAAGGCACGACCGGTGGGCCGACGGGGTGCATCATCGACCATGCGGACGTGCGTCGGATGCTGAGCGAGATGAAGGCCGATATTTTCGCGGCGCGGGCCATTGCGCTGGCGTGCGCGGTGGCCATTGACATGACCACAGCCACCGGTGACGCCGAGTGGAAAGCGCGGGCGGCGTTCCTGACGCCCATCGCCAAGGCCTTTGGCACCGATGTGGGCATGGCCGCGGCCCATCAGGGCGTGCAGGTGCATGGCGGCATGGGTGTGATCGAGGAAACAGGGGCCGCGCAATACAGCCGCGATGTGCGTGTCACCGGCATCTACGAAGGCACCAATGGCATTCAGGCCATGGACCTTGTGGCGCGCAAGATGATGGACGGAGGCGAGGCCGCGACCCGCCTTCTGGACGAGATCGAGGAACAGGCGGAGGCCGCGCGGGCACGGTTCCCCAACATGGGCGAGGCGGTGTGGCAGGCCACGGAAAACCTGCGCGAGGCGACCGAGTGGCTGGTGGGACAAGAGAACATGCAGGACAGGTTTGCCGGGGCGGTCCCCTACCTGCGCGCCTTTGCGCGGGTGCTGGGTGGGCATATGCATCTGACCGCAGCACTTGCCGATGCGGAAGGCGGGCCGCGCGAAAAGCTGGCACGGTTCTATATTCAGCGGCTGTTGCCCGAACATGTGGGCCTTCTGGCCCATGCGCAGGCCGGGGCGGATGCGCTCTTTGCGCTGAGCGCTGATGAGTTGGTCGCCTGATGGCGGGTGGTGTGCCCGCCGGGCTGAGATATCCGTGGGAAACCCCGCCAGAGCATGGGCAGGCCATCGAGGTGGCCCCCGGCGTTCTTTGGTTCCGGTTGCCGCTGCCGATGAAGCTGGACCATGTCAACGTCTACGCGCTGGATGATGGTGATGGCTGGACGGTGGTGGACACCGGGTTTGCGTCGAAAAAGTCGCGTGCCATCTGGCAGCAGATGATGGATGGCCCGTTGGCGGGCAAGCCGATCACCCGGGTGATCGTGACGCACCACCATCCCGATCACATCGGGCTGGCCGGGTGGCTGCAAAGTGATTTCGGAGCCGAGCTGGTGACGACGCGCACCGCGTGGTTGACCGCGCGGATGCTGACGCTGGATGTGCAGGACGTGCCCAACGCGGAATCGCTGGCCTTTTACCGCAGCGCGGGCATGGACCGCGACATCTATGACAAGCGCGCGGGCGAGCGGCCTTTCAACTTCGGCGACATCGTGGCGCCGATGCCCTTGGGCTACACCCGGATCCAGCAGGGCCAGAGCATCGAGATCGGCGGGCGCACGTGGGACATCCACATGGGCAATGGCCACGCGCCCGAGCACGCGACATTCTGGAGCCGGGATGACAATCTGGTTCTGGCGGGCGATCAGATACTGCCGTCGATCAGCCCCAATGTGGGCGTCTATGCCACTGAGCCCATGGCCGACCCCATCGGCGAGTGGCTGGAGGCTTGCGAGCGTTTGGGCACGCTGGCGCGGGCGGATCATCTGGTGCTGGGCGGGCACAAGTTGCCGTTTACCGGGCTGCCCACGCGGATGCGGCAATTGGTCGACAACCATCATGGTGCGCTGAAGCGGCTGTTGGAGCATCTGGACACGCCAAAGGCGGCGTCGGAGTGTTTTGCGCCGCTGTTCAAAAGATCGATAGGTGAGGGCGAATATGGCCTGGCGCTGGTTGAAGCTTTTGCGCATTTGTCGCACCTTTATCAGACGGGTCTGGCCACACGCGATCGGCGTGACGACGAGGCCTGGGTTTACACGCGGGTCTGATCGGCCCGCTGAAGGGGCGCATGATGGGCGACAAGATCGAAACGACCGCCGAGGCCATAGAAGCCGAGGCCCTGCCGCGCCTGCACGAGGTCCATTGCGACCCGACGGTGAAAAGCGCAACGGACAAGCCCATGCCCAAGGCAGTGGCGAACACGCCCACGGGCCAGAAAAGCCCCGCGCAATGGGCCTATGAGCGCATCATCATCTACCTTCAGAACTTCGAAGAACAGCTGGACAACGAACACGAGGTGGCCATGGGCTTTACCGGGGGCGACGCGGGCGTTCTGCGGATCGAGGGCATGGGGTATTTCGACCCGGATGTGATCACGTTCTACGGCACGGACCCGACGGGCGCGCGCACCCAGCTTATCCAGCATGTCAGCCAGTTGAACGTGATGTTGCGCGCCTTGCCCAAGGCGGTGGAGCAGGCCGCGCCCAACCGGATCGGATTTCGGCTGGCGCAGGATTTGGAAAAGGTTTGAGCCCGCGGTGCCCTGCGCGCGTTTGACCGCGTGACAGGCCCGGCCAAATACAGTAACCAGCGGCCAAACAGACAAAACGGGAGCCCGAGACATGGCAGATCACAAACACGGCGAGATGGACACAAAGGTTCAGGAAAAGACATTTGACGGTTTCATGAAGTTCACCACTTGGTCGGTGATCCTGATCGTTGTCCTGTTGGTTCTGATGGCGATGTTCATTTCCTGACCCTCGATATTTCCGGGGTGATTTAAGGGGTTTTTGCAAGATGCGGATTTTGATTGCCATGGCTCTGGTGGCCACGCTTGCGGCCTGTACAACCAAACCCAACAACGATTCGGACCCTGCGGTGATCGCGGCCAAGGCCTATCGCCACCCCGGCCCTCCGACGCTGACCCTGATCACGGTGGTGAACAACCGCAACGGCAGCGGGGCGCACACCGGGTTGATGATCAGTGGATCGCAGCGGGTGATCTGGGACCCGGCGGGATCCTTCAAGAACATCGTGGTGCCCGAACATCAGGATGTTCTGTATGGTGTGACGCCTGCGGTTTTTGCCGGATACAAGAGCGCCCATGCGCGCAGCACCTACCGTGTGGTGACCCAGCAGATGCAGGTCAGCGCCGCCACAGCGGAACAGGCGCTGGCGCTGGTGCAAAAGCACGGGGCTGTGGGCGATGCGGGCTGTACCTCCTCGACCTCGGCCATTCTGGCGGCTCTGCCGGAGTTTGACGGCATCAAGACGACCTGGTTCCCCGGCAAGCTGATGAAGCAGATCGCGGAGCGTCCCGGCGTGGTGACGGACGTGTACTACGAGAACGACGAAGGCACGATTCAGGACGGGATCGCCGCGCTGAACCTGTCGGAATAACGGCTGAACGGCGCTCTTGCCCCTTTGGGGCAAAACGCCCCGCCCGCCGTCCCGCAATCAGCCCAGAAGTGTTAGCCACAGGCCCAAAGTGATGGCCCCGGCGAAAAGCCCGGCAAAGACGTTTCGAAAGGCTGCACCCATGGCCAGTGTCATTGCAGCCGCTGCCAGCCGCGCCGGATCGGGGCCTGTTTCGGTGGCATTGGAAAACATCACCAAAGGCGCGCACATCGCGGGCAGGATCGCCACGGCGGTATAGCGCAGATGCCGCATCAGCCACGCGGGCAGGGGTCTGCCGCCGACCAGCCCCAGAAAGGCAAAGCGCAAGCCGTAGCTGCCCACGCCAAGTGCAACGATCACGGTCCAGAGCGTCAGCTTATCCATCGGCGCGCCTTTGCAGCCAGAGTTCGGCCTGCGCGCCCGCGATCATGCCGGAGAAGCCCGCGATGATCAGGCCCAGCGAATAGGGCACGACCGACGCCACCAGTGCCACGCAGATCGCCACCACGGCCGCGATCAGGTGGGGAATGCTGCGTAACATCGGTGCGATCATCGACAGGAAGGTCACGGGCAGCGCGAAGTCCAGCGGCAGGCTGGGTGGCAGGCCGGTGCCCAGCCAAGCGCCCAGAAAGCTGGCGCCCAGCCATGTGGGAATGATGGGTGAACAGGTGCCAAAGAAATAGGCGATGCGCTGGGGCACCGACATTTGCGGTTCGGTCTCGTATTTCACGTGGCTGAGCGCATAGCTTTGATCGACAAGCATGTAGGCGGCAAAGGCCCGGTGCCACAGCGGGGCCTGCCCGATATAGGGGGTCAGCGCCGCGGAATACATTGCCACCCGCAGGTTCACTGCAAGGGCCGAAACGATCACCACAAGCGTGGGCGCATTTTCCTGCATCAATTGCAGGGCGGTGAATTGCGCGGCCCCGGCGATGACCACCACCGAAAACGACATCACCTCAAAAAGGTTCAGGCCAGCCTCGGTCGCCAGCACCCCGAACAGCACGGCAAAGGGGGCGGCCACCAGAATGAACGGCGTGCCATCGCGAAAGCCGGACCAATAGGCCGATTTGGTGGTGGTGATAGGCATTGAGTGACCCTAGACTGCGCTGAAAGGGGTAGCGGGCAACGGGAGGGGATGCAATTGGCCAAAACACGCGATCTGTCGGGCTATCTGGTTGCGCCGGACCCCGCGCGCGCGGGGCTGACGCGGGCGGTGACGGGCCATGACCACACCGGGGCGGAGGTTGCCATTTCGGTGGTCGAAGAACGGCCCCTGACGATTTACCTGAACCGTCAGGAGATCGTCACTGCCATGACCATCGGGGACTATCCCGAGTATCTGGCACTGGGGTTCCTGCGCAATCAGGGCATGTTGAGTGACGGCGATGTGATCACCGGTGTGGATTACGATGATGAATTGCAGGTCGTGGTGGTGCGCACAGCGGTCGAGACGGACCACGAGGAAAAGCTGAAGAAGAAGACCCGCACCAGCGGCTGTGCCGTGGGCACGGTCTTTGGCGATATGATGGAGGGGCTGGAGGGCGTGCGCCTGCCGGAGACGCCTGTGCGGACATCGTGGCTTTATGCCCTGAGCGCTGCGATCAACCGCACGCCGTCGCTGTATCTTGAGGCGGGGGCGATCCATGGCACGGTGCTGTGCCATGAGGATCGCCCGCTGGTCTACATGGAAGACGTGGGCCGCCACAACGCGGTGGACAAGATCGCGGGCTGGATGCTGGACGAAGGCGTGGGGGCGGATGACAAGATCCTCTACACCACGGGGCGATTGACCTCGGAAATGGTGATCAAGACAGCGATGATGGGCATTCCTGTGCTGGCCTCGCGGTCTGGCTTCACCGCATGGGGCGTCGAGATCGCGCGCGAGGTGGGGCTGACGTTGATCGGGCGGATGCGGGGGCAGCGGTTTGTCTGTCTGGCCGGTGAAGACCGCCTGATCCGCGATGCCGACCCCGGTGCAGTGCAGGACGAGCCGCGCAAATCCGGGCGCAAGGGGGCGCAGGGATGAGCGTCTGGCTGGGCGTTCTGCTGGCCCTTGCGGCTTTGATCCTTGCCGTTGTGGGGCGCATCACCTTCATGGCGCAGTGGAGCGTGATCGTGCAGGCCTTGAGCCTTGCGCCCGAGGCCACGCGCACCCGGCTGTGCTGGCCCGAAGGGGACGGCGTGGCCTTTCGCAGCCGCGCCCTGCAGACGCGGATCATGCTTTACGGGGTCCCTGCGGATGTGGCCGAAGCCGCTGCCCTGCTCGGCGCGGTGGCACGGATGCGGCTGGTGATGGGGGTTCTGTATGGCGCACTGGCGCTGGGCGCGGTGATCGCCTTGGGATGGACGGGATTGGGACTGGTGCTGGCGGGATGCGTGGTTCTGGTACTGCTGGCCGGTCGGTGGCCACGATCGGAGGAGCAGGCGACATGAAACAGCCGGTGGGCGTGATCCTTGCGGGTGGTTTGGCCACGCGGATGGGCGGCGGGGACAAGGCGCTGTTGCCGTTGGGCGATGGCACCTTGCTGAGCCATGTTGTCGCGCGGTTGGCCCCGCAGGTGGCTGCCGTTGCGCTGAATGCGAACGGGGATGCGGCGCGGTTTGAAGGTTTGGGCCTTCCGGTGATTGCCGACAGTATCGAAGGGTTCGCGGGGCCTTTGGCCGGGGTTCTGGCGGGACTGGACTGGGCGGCGGCGCAGGGCGCGGACACGGTTGTGACAGTGGCGGGCGACACGCCGTTTTTCCCCTGTGATCTGGTGCCGCGCCTGTTGCTGGCCACCGAAGGGATGAAACACCCGCTGGCGTTGGCAGCGACACCGCGGGGCGAGGAAGAGACGAAATCCATGTCCCGCTCGGGCCTGATACGGCATCCGACGTTCGGGATTTGGCCCGTGGCCCTGCGCGATGATCTGCGCCGCGCTCTCAAGGACGGGCTGCGCAAGGTGGTGCTGTGGACCGACACACACGACGGGCGGCTTGCGGAATTTCCCGTGGCCGGGTTTGATCCGTTTTTCAATGTGAACACACCGGATGATCTGGCCCGTGCGGCCGAGATATTGAAAGGGCAGGGATGAGGATTTACGGCGTCGTTGGCTGGAAGAACGCGGGCAAGACCGGGTTGATGGAACGGCTGGTGACCGAGATCACCGGGCGTGGTCACACGGTCAGCACGGTCAAGCACGCCCACCACAGCTTTGACGTGGATCACCCGGGCAAGGACAGTCATCGCCACCGCGCTGCGGGGGCCACCGAAGTGCTGCTGGCCTCGCGCAACCGCTTTGCGCTGATGCACGAATTGAAGGACGAGGACGAGCCGCCGCTTGAGGTGCTTCTGGCCAAGCTGGCACCGGTCGATCTGGTGTTGGTCGAAGGGTACAAGCGCGACGGCCACCCCAAGGTCGAGGCGCACAGGGCCGAGCCGGGCAATCCGCTGATCGCGCCCGGCGATCCGTCCGTGCGCGCGGTGGCCGCCGATTGCGCGGTCGATGTGGCGGTGCCGGTGTTCGACCTCAATGACACGGGCGCGATTGCCGATTTCATTCTGTCTGAGGTGGGGCTTTGACCACGTCTTGGGACAGCATCCTGATGGTCGATTGGTCCGGCGGCAATGATCGGGGGCCACGGCCCGTTGCCGATGCGATCTGGGCCTGCCTTGCGCAGGACGGGCGCGCGGGCGCGCCGGTGTACCTGCGCAACCGGGCCGCCGCCGAGGCGTGGATCGGGGACACCATCGCGCAGGAACGCGCGGCGGGGCGGCGGGTGCTGGCGGGATTTGACTTTCCCTTCGGCTATCCAGCGGGGTTTGCCGCGCGGGTGTGCGGGTCGGACGATCCATTGGCGCTCTGGGATTGGCTGGAGGCGCGGATCGAGGATGCGCCAGGGGCCAACAACCGCTTTGACGTGGCGGGTGCAATCAATGAGCAGTTTCCCGGCGTCGGGCCGTTCTGGGGCAATGCGCTGAAGCGTGACATCGCCCATCTGCCGCGCAAGGGGACGGCGCGCACCGGGCATGGCATGACCGAAAGGCGCATGGCCGAAGCGCAGGCCAAGGGGGCCTTTGCCCTGTGGCAGTTGAGCGGTGTGGGGTCGGTGGGCGGTCAGGCGTTGATGGGGCTGCCGGTGCTGGCACGGTTGCGGCGGCGGTTTGGCGACGATCTGTGCGTGTGGCCGTTTCAGGCGCTGCAGGGCGGTGTTGGCCTGGTCGAGATTTGGCCGTCGATGATGGTTGGCCCCGCGCCCGAGGGGTGGATCAAGGACGCGTGGCAGGTACACGAGGTGGCGCGGATGCTTTCGGCGCTGGAGCCGGGCACCCTGGCGCGGATGCTGGATGTGGAGGCGCCCGAGGAAGGGTGGATTCTGGGGCTGGGGCATGAGGACGTTCTGAAGGACGCGCCGATTGCGCCGCCGCCTTTGCGCAACGACTGTTTCGCCCTGCCGCCGGGGACACATTGGACCCCGGTGGACGAGGCGTTGGACCTGTTGCGGACACGGCTTCACGTGGTGACGGCCACCCAATCGGTGCCGGTGGCCGCAGCCTTGGGCCGGGTGTTGGCACAGGAGGTTGTGGCCGCACGGTCGAACCCGCCGCGCCCGAACACGGCCGTTGATGGCTATGGCTTTGCCGGGGGGCGGCCCGAGGGCGTGCATGTTTTGCCGTTGCTGCAAGGGCGCGCGGCGGCAGGCGGGGATTTCGAGGGCGCGGTTCCTGAAGGCCATGCGGTGCGGGTGCTGACGGGCGCGTTTCTGCCCGAGGGTGTGGACACGGTCGTGTTGCAGGAGGACGTGACGGCGGGTGCTGATCAGATTGCCTTTCGTGGGCCGATCAAACCCGGTGCCAACACCCGGCGCGCGGGCGAGGATGTGGGCGCGGACGATGTGATCCTGCGTGCGGGGCGGCGCGTGACCCCTGCGGATATGGCGCTGTTGGCGGCCACGGGCGTGGGACACGTCGAGGTGCGCGCGGCGTTGAAGGTTGGCGTCTTGTCGACCGGGGACGAATTGGCCGAGGCCGGATCGGATGCGGGTGAGACACAGATTTTCGATGCCAACCGTCCCATGTTGCTGAGCCTTGTGGCGCGGCTGGGGTATGAGGCCGTTGACCTTGGCCGGGTGCCGGATGATCCAGCGAAGCTGGCCCGGACGCTGACGGCGGGGGCTGCGCAGGCGGATGTGATCCTGACCAGTGGCGGCGCGTCAGCAGGGGATGAGGACCACGTGTCGGCCCTGTTGCGCGGGGCCGGGGCGATGCAGATGTGGCGCATCGCGGTCAAGCCGGGGCGGCCTTTGGCGCTGGGCCTGTGGGACGGTACGCCGGTTTTCGGCCTGCCGGGCAACCCGGTGGCGGCGATGGTGTGCACGCTGGTGTTTGCAACGCCTGCGCTCGCCGTGATGGCGGGGCAGGCGTGGCGGGAACCGCAGGGGTTCGATATGCCCGCCGCCTTCGAGAAATCCAAGAAACCGGGCCGCCGCGAGTATCTGCGCGCGCGGGTGCGGGAGGGCCGGGTGGAAGTCTTTGCCTCTGAAGGGTCGGGGCGGATCAGCGGGCTGAGCTGGGCCGAGGGACTGGTGGAATTGCCCGATGGCGCGCTGGATGTGCGCAAGGGCGACCCCGTGCGCTTTATCCCCTACAGCAGTTTCGGGATCTGATCGGCGCCCTAGTCGAAGGTCCCGGCGACACGGCCCAGAAGCATGAAGGCGCGTGCGGTGCGCGTGTCGCTGAGGCCGGAGATTTCGGCGTCTGTTGCCGTTTGCTCAAAGGCGGCAAAGCTCTTGTCGAAGCGGCGCAGGAAGTGGTGCGCCGCATCGCGGAAGATCGGGTCCTGCTTCATGCGGCCTGCCGTCAGCGCCAGCGATGACCGATCACGCACGCCACCAAGGGCCGCGACGCTGCGTCCGCGTGTGCCTTGGGCAAAGGCGCGCCAGATCTCGGGGCGGGCACGGTCGGGGCGCAGGTCATCCATATAGATGCCATCCTGGCTCAGCAGGGTCAGAACGTCCTGAGCGGCCTGTATCATCTGGGCGGTGGGACGGTCCTTGAGCGCGCGGCGCAGAGCGGCGAAACCGGCCTCGTCTTCGGCGGTTTCGGGGAAGTTGAGCGCGCGGATGAAATCGGCATGGGGCAGCGGCGGCGAGATGTCCTCGACCTGGGTGCCGAGGGCAAGGGCCGGTTGTTCATCGGCTGCGGGTGCGGCCAACGGGGCAGGGGCCGGGCGCGCAGGTTCAGCGGCGTCGCGGCGGGTCGAGAAAGTGGCCAGCGCGGTTTCGGTCTTGCGCGCGGCCGCGGCAATTTCATCAAGCTTGCGCGCGACAGAGGGTTCGGTGCTGAGATCGCGGCCCTGTTGCTGGGCGATATAGGCCTGGCGGATGGCGTCGATGGCGGCCTGCAGGCGCTGGCTTTCTTCGCGCATCACGCGGCTGGAACGGGCGGCGGTGGCCGCCACCCAGATCATCGCCACGGGCATGAAGATCGACAGCATGGTCATCAGGAACCGTATCCCGTCCGTGCCGTCGTTGGCCGGTTCAACGTCGAGCGTCAGAAAGAAGATGGCCGATCCGATCAGCCAAAGCGCCGACAGCGCCAGCGCGATGATCTCGATGCTGCTGATGCCGCCGGTGCGGGGGCGGTCGTAAATGCCCAGCGGCGTTGGGCGCGCGGGTTTCTGCCCGGCGGTGCGCCGGGGTGGAGCATTGGAAGAGGATGCAGGGGGCTGGGTGTCAGCCATGGTGGCGTCCGATCAGGCGTAGATGATTTTCAGAACTTCATAGGCCTTGTCCCCACCGGGGGTGCGCACTTCGACGCTGTCGCCTTCGTCCTTGCCGATCAGGGCGCGGGCGATGGGCGAGCGGATGTTCAGCAACCCGGCCTCGATGTTGGCCTCGTATTCACCGACGATCTGATAGGTCTTTTCCTCGTCCGTGTCTTCATCGACCAGCGTCACGGTGGCACCGAACTTGATTGCACCGGAAAGCTTGGTGGGGTCGATGACTTCGGCCAGCGAAATCACGCCTTCCAGTTCCTTGATACGGCCTTCGATGAAGGACTGTTTTTCCTTGGCGGAATGGTATTCGGCGTTTTCCGACAGGTCGCCGTGTTCGCGCGCCTCTGCGATGGCCTTGATGATGGCAGGCCGTTCGACGGTCTTGAGGTGCTTGAGTTCGGTCTCAAGGTCTGTGTGCCCCTTGCGGGTCATCGGGATCTTGTCCATGGCTGCTGTCCAACGGGTCGGGCGGCCCAAAAGGGGTCGCGAGGTAAATGTTGCATGTTACCTGACCCATTGGCGCGGGGAATTGCAAGAGGGGATGGGGGGCTTCTGTCCGGCCTGTGGCCGGACTTTTTGAGCGGTATCGCGCTCTGTCAGCGGACTTTGGCCATTTCGGGTGTTCTGATGGCCCGAAGAAACCGAAAGCGCCGAGGATCAGTCGTATGACACAACCTCGTATTCGATGCCGTCATGGTCATGGAAATAGAAGCGTTCACCGGGTTCGTAGTCGAAGTGTTCGCCCGGGGTGAACCCGTGGTCGGCCACGCGCGTTCGCATGTTTGCGATGTCGTCGACCACCACCGCGATATGGTTCAGGCCGCCGTTGGTCATGTAGTGGTCTTCGCGTGGCCTTAATCCGCCATCTTTGGGGACGTAGAGCGCGAGGTAGTGCGTGTCGGTTCCCACGTGCACCGAATAGCCCACATCGCGCGAGCCTCCGGTCCACCGCACATGCCAGCCAAACAGATCGCACATCCATTTTGCCGTGGCATCGGGATCGGAGACAGTGAAGTTGGTGTGTTCAAGCTGAGCGGCCATTTGAGTTTCCTTTCCGGGTGTTGATGTCCTACTGTCCCACCTCAAGTTCACTTGAGGTCAAGGAGTTTTTCAAAGTGCAGAGGTCTGAAGGTTTGAGCATCGGAGACATGGCCGCGCGCACGGGTCTGGCGGTGTCGGCAATCCGGTATTACGAGGACGAAGGACTGATTGCGCCATGGCGCAATGCGGGCGGGCGGCGCCGGTACCAAAGGGCCGACATTCGCAGGTTGAGCTTTGTCATGGTTGCGCAGCAGTTCGGGTTTTCACTGGCGCAGATCAAGGTGGAACTGGACCGGTTGCCGCGCCACCGTGCGCCCAGCAAGGCCGATTGGGCGCGGATCAGCACGGGATTTCGTGAGACGCTGGATGCGCGCATCGAAACGCTGACCCGCATGCGTGACACGCTGGACAGTTGTATCGGCTGCGGATGCCTGAGCCTTGAAGCCTGTGCGCTTTACAACCCGGCGGACCGGGCGGCGACCAACGGTACAGGGCCGCGATACCTGATGGGGGACAGGCCGGAGCGCCAATCCTGAGACTGCACCGTCGGTTGACGTAACGACCTGCTGCGTAACGTACCGTCGCTTGGTGAATTTTTGCTGGATTTTTTCATGGAGGTCCGGCACTTCATTGCAATGCGCAGGCACCTAAGGTAGCCACGCGCGAAGAATTGACAGTGCGCGGCCCATCCGGACCACGGAACGCCGCAACATGAAAAGGGAGCCGCCGAAATGGCCGATATTGAACGCGAAGCGATGGAATATGACGTTGTCATCGTCGGGGCCGGTCCTGCGGGCCTGTCGGCGGCGATCCGTCTGAAGCAACTGGATGCCGATCTGAACGTGGTCGTGCTGGAAAAAGGGTCAGAAGTGGGCGCGCACATCCTGTCGGGTGCAGTGTTGGACCCTTGCGGCCTTGATGCGCTGATCCCTGATTGGAAAGAAAAGGGTGCGCCGCTGAACGTGCCTGTGAAGGAAGACCATTTCTATATGCTGGGCGAGGCGGGACAGCTGCGCATCCCCAACTTCCCCATGCCGCCGCTGATGAACAATCACGGCAACTACATCGTGTCGATGGGCAACGTCTGCCGCTGGATGGCCGAACAGGCCGAGGAACTGGGCGTCGAGATTTTCCCCGGCATGGCCTGTTCCGAGTTGGTTTATGGCGACAAGGGCGAGGTCAAGGGCGTGGTGGCCGGTGTCTTTGGCCTCGAAGAGGATGGCAGCATTGGCGAGAACACCGAGCCGGGCATGGAATTGCATGGCAAGTACGTGTTCCTGTCCGAAGGTGTGCGCGGATCGCTGAGCAAGGAAGTGATTGCCAAATATGACCTGAGTGCCGGCAAGGAGCCGCAGAAATACGGCCTTGGTATGAAGGAAATCTGGGAAATCGACCCGGCCAAGCACAAGGAAGGCAGCGTGACCCACACCATGGGCTGGCCGCTGAACTCCAACGCCGGCGGCGGATCGTTCATCTATCACCTTGAAAACAATCAGGTTTATGTGGGTTTCGTTGTTCACCTGAACTACAAGAACCCGCATCTGTTCCCCTACATGGAATTCCAGCGGTTCAAGCATCATCCGATGGTTGCGGAGCTGCTTGAAGGTGGTAAGCGCGTCGCATACGGCGCGCGGGCCATTTCCGAAGGCGGTTTCCAGTCGATGCCCAAGATGGTAGCGCCGGGTGTGGCGCTCTTGGGCTGTTCGGTGGGCATGGTCAACGTGCCGCGCATCAAGGGCAACCACAACGCGATGCTCTCGGGCAAGGCAGCGGCCGAGGCGGCCTTTGACGCGATCAAGGCCGACCGCGCGGGCGATGAGCTGAGCGCCTATGAGGCTGATGTGCGCGGGGGTGCAATTGGCAAGGACCTCAAGAAGGTGCGCAACGTCAAGCCGCTGTGGTCGAAATATGGCCTCACTGCATCGCTGGCCGTGGGTGGTTTCGACATGTGGTGCAACACGCTGGGCTTTTCGCTGCTGGGCACGCTGGGGCACGGCAAATCCGATGCCGAGGCGACGGAACCCGCAGCCAATCACAAGCCCATCGACTATCCCAAGCCCGATGGCACGCTGTCCTTTGACCGTCTGACAAACGTGGCGTTTTCCTTCACCAACCACGAGGAAAGCCAGCCTGCGCACCTCAAGTTGATGGATGCGAGCGTTCCGGTTGGAAAGAACCTGCCTGTCTATGCGGGCCCGTCGGCGCGGTATTGCCCGGCTGGCGTCTACGAGTTCGTGACAGAAGAGGGCAAGGACCCGCGCTTTGTCATCAACTTCCAGAACTGCGTGCACTGCAAGACATGTGACATCAAGGACCCGGCGCAGAACATCAACTGGACGACCCCGCAGGGGGGCGATGGGCCGAACTATCCCAACATGTGACCTTGTAAGGCGGGCCTTGGCCCGCCTTTTTCTTGTGCCCGTGCCACGATATTTGGCAACGCCCGGCCCACGCGGCATTGTGAGCCCTCCGCCCATTGCACATGGCATCAGACGTGCTAGCCTCTGATGAAACCAAGTCAGAGCAGAGGCGCCTTTTTCGTGATCCGCACATTTCTCAGAACCGTTGCCGCCGTTGCCCTTCTGGCGGGCCCTACCTATGTCGCCGCCCAGCAAACGGCGGGCGCGTATCTTGCGGCGCGGCAGGCGTCTTTCCAGAATGATTTCGCCACGGCGGCCCGGTACTTTGGTCAGGCGCTTTTGCGCGATCCGTCCAACCCCGGACTGATGGAAGACGCCGTTCTGGCGCGGCTGTTGACGGGGGATGTTGCACGCGCCCTGCCGATTGCCCAGCGGATGGAAGACGAGGGCCTGCGCAGCCAGGCCGCGCATATGGTGGTGATTGCCGATCATGCCGCCACCGGAGATTTCGATGCCATCCTGTCGCGCGACATGGATGCGCAGGGCATTGGCCCCCTTGTCGATGGCCTGGTGGTGGCCTGGGCGCATGTGGGGGCCGGTGACACGGCTGCGGCCATGGCGGCCTTTGACGCTGTGGCCGAACAGCAGGGGCTGAAAGGCTTTGCCCTCTATCACAAGGCAATGGCGCTGGCGCATATTGGAGATTTCGAGGCCGCGCATGCGATCTTTGCGGCCAGTGATGCAGGGGCCATGGTGCGCACGCGGCGCGGGGCCATGGCGCTGGCCGAGGTCCTGTCGCAACTGGACCGGAATGCCGAAGCCGCCACCAGCCTGCGCGACGCCTTTGGCCCCGGCATGGACCCCGAATTGCGCACGATGCTTGAGGCATTGGATGCAGGACAAACGCTGCCCTTTACCCATGTCACATCCCCGCGCGATGGTCTGGCCGAAGTGTTCTATTCGCTGGCGGGCGCGCTGCGCGGTGAGGCTGGCGCGGATTACACGCTGCTTTACGGTCGGCTGGCACGTTTCTTGCGCCCCGATCATGTGGATGCGCTGTTGCTGAATGCCGAACTGCTGGAAGAGCTGCGCCAGTTTGATCTGGCCATTGCCGTCTACAAGGAAGTGCCGGCCACCAGCCCCGCCTTTCATGCCGCCGAACTGGGGCGTGCCGCCGCCTTGCGCGAAGCGGACAAGCCGGACGCGGCCATTGAAGTGCTGGAACAGCTGTCCCGAAGCTATGGGGATTTGCCCGTGGTGCATTCCACGCTGGGCGACCTGCTGCGCCAGCAGGATCAGTTCGAAGAGGCGGTCAAATCCTATGACACCGCGCTGGAACTGACCGAAGATGGTGCGCGGTCCGAATGGTTCCTTCTTTATGCCCGTGCCATCGCGCATGAGCGGCTGGACATGTGGGACAGTGCCGAGGCCGATTTTCGCGCCGCATTGGCCCTTAATCCCGGGCAGCCGCAGGTTTTGAATTACCTGGGCTATTCGATGGTCGAAAAGCAGATCAACCTCGACGAGGCGTTGGACATGATCCAGCGCGCGGTCGCGGCGAGCCCCGACAGCGGCTATATCGTGGACAGCCTTGGGTGGGTGCTCTACCGTCTTGGACGCTATGATGAGGCCGTCGTGCATATGGAACGCGCGGTCGAACTGATGCCGGTCGATCCGGTGGTCAACGACCATCTGGGCGATGTGCTGTGGGCCGTGGGACGCGCCCGCGAGGCGGAATTCCAATGGAAGCGTGCGCTGAGTTTCGTGGATGCTGAAGACAACGATGGCGAGGCCGACCCCGCGCGTATCCGCCGCAAGCTCGAGGTGGGCCTTGATGCGGTTCTGGCCGAGGAAGGCGCAGACCCTTTGAAGGTCGCAAATGACGATTGAGGCCTTTGCGCCGGCCAAGATCAACCTGACACTGCATGTGGTCGGCCAACGCGCCGACGGCTATCACCTTCTGGATTCAGTGGTGGCCTTTGCCGATCTGGGTGATGTCCTGCGGCTTGAACCCGGACCGCAGATGGGCCTGCACGTGACAGGCCCTCATGCGGTCGGAGTGCCATTGGACCGCACCAATCTGGTCTGGCGCGCGGCGCAAGCTGCGGGTTGGACCGGCGCGATCCATCTGGAAAAGAACCTGCCCCACGGTGCGGGGATTGGTGGTGGTTCGTCAGACGCCGCCGCGGTTCTGCGCGCGTTGGACAGCGATATTGATCCGCTGTTGCTGGGGGCGGATGTGCCTGTGTGTATGGCGGCGCGTGCCGCCCGGATGCAAGGGATCGGGGAAGAGGTCAGCCTGTTGGACAATGGCCCGCGCTTTGCGGCGGTTCTGGTGAACCCCGGTGTGCATGTTGCCACGCCTGACGTCTTCAAGGCCCTGCAGACCAAGACCCATCCACCGATGGCACCGCTTCCAAGCAAGGCGTGCGATTGGGCCGCTTGGTTGTCGGAACAGCGCAATGACCTTGAGGCCCCGGCGGTGGCGCAAACCCCGATCATCGGTGAGGTTTTGCAGGCCTTGCGCAGCACGGATGACATAGTGCTGGGCCGGATGTCCGGGTCCGGGGCCACGTGTTTCGGCCTCTATCCAACACCGGATCAGGCGCGGGTCGCTGCCACGTCGGTTGCTGAAAGACATCCCGACTGGTGGTGCCGGGCGACAACGCTCAGTTGATGCGCGCCACCACGTAATCGGCCAGATCAATCAGCATGTCGCGCAGGTCATGATCGGGCAGAGCGCCAAGCGCCGCCTTGGCCTTTTCCGCCCATTCCACCGCATCGTCGCGCGTGTCGGCCAGCCCACCGTGACGATCAAGCAGCATCAGCGCATGATCCAGATCACCGTCGCGCTGGTCGCCCTTTTCAATGGTGCGTTCCCAAAACGCGCGTTCGGTGGCATCGCCGCGTGCCACGGTCTTGATCACCGGCAGCGTCAGCTTGCGTTCACGGAAATCGTCGCCCACGTTCTTGCCCGTGGCCGCCGACTGTCCTTGGTAATCCAGCAGGTCATCGACGATCTGAAAGGCGATGCCAAGCGCGTCGCCATAGTCAAAGAGTGCCTGCACGACCTTGGGGTCAGCCCCGGCAATCACCCCGCCCACTTCGGTGGCAGCGGAAAACAGCGCGGCGGTCTTGCCTCGCACCACTTGCAGATACACAGCCTCGTCCGTTGCCAGATCCTGCGCGGCGGTCAGTTGCAGCACCTCGCCTTCGGCAATGGTGGCCGAGGCATTGGAGAGGATGCGCAGCACATCGAGAGACCCGGTTTCGGTCATCAATTGAAAGCTGCGGGAAAAGAGGTAATCGCCGACCAGAACCGAGGATTTGTTGTCCCACAGCAGGTTGGCCGTGGGTCGTCCGCGCCGCTGGGCGCTTTCGTCGACCACGTCATCATGCAGCAGGGTCGCGGTGTGGATGAACTCCACGGTCGCGGCCAGATGCACATGGAACGGCCCGTCATAGCCGCACAGACGCGCCGCCGCGAGCGTCAGCATGGGGCGCAACCGCTTGCCGCCCGCCTCGACCAGGTGAGCCGTGACCTCGGGGATGCGAGGGGCGTGTTCAGAGGCCATGCGATCGCGGATCAGGGTGTTCACCGCATCCAGATCGGCCGCCAGATAAGCGGCCAGACGGTCATGCGGTTTTTGCTGTGCGTGGCTGGTGTCCATGCGTGTCCCCTGCGAGCCCGGTCGCGCCCTCTCGACAACAGAGGGTCCTTGCTCTTACATCCCCGAATATGAAGGAACTTCTGCGCAGCACCGACCCCACGATCATCGCTTTCGCGTCCGCTCTTCTGTCAGGCGAGGATATAGACTGCTTTGAAATGGACGTAAACATGAGCATTCTGGAAGGCGGTATCGGGATTTTCCCGCGCCGCTTGATGGTGCGTGTGGACGATCACGATGCGGCGGTCCGGGTAATGCGGGACAATGACATCGATCTGGGTCAGCCGTGACATGGGCTGATGCTGATCTGAGCTTTGATGCCTTTCTGGGTGGGCGGCTGCACTTGTGGCAACCACGCCGGGGATACAGGGCGGGTGTCGATCCTGTTCTGCTGGCGGCGAGCGTGGACGCACAGGCGGGTCAATCGGTTCTTGATCTGGGATGCGGGGCAGGGGCGGCTGCCTTATGTCTTGGCGCGCGGGTGCCGGGGCTGGCGCTGGTCGGGGTCGAACGCCATGACGGCTATGCGGCACTGGCGCAGCGCAACGGGCTCGAGGCGCATTGTGCCGATCTGGCGGCCTTGCCTGCAGACCTGAAGGATCGGCAGTTCGATCACGTGTTGGCCAACCCGCCCTATTTTGACCGGCAGACCGGGCTGAGCGCGGCCGACCCTGCGCGTGAAGGCGCGTTGGGCGAAGACACGCCCCTTGCCTTGTGGACGGCAGTGGCGGCCAAGCGGTTGCGCCATCATGGATATGCGCATTTCATTCACCGCATGAGCCGCTTGCCAGACCTTTTGGCCGGGCTTTCGCCGGTACTGGGCAGCATCGAGGCGTTTCCGCTTTCGGCGCGCGCGGGACGTGCGCCGGAGTTGGTGATCGTGCGGGCCCGCAAAGGGGGACGTGCGGAATTTCGCCTGCATTTTCCAAAGATATTGCACTGCGGCGAAGCCCATTCAGGAGACCGCGAAAGCTATGCCCCTGAAATCGCGGCAGTTCTGCGGGAAGGGGCGGCGCTCAGTCTTTAACCGTTCGTTAAAATGCTTATGTCCTATAATGCGACTGCGGCGTGACAGAACATGTTTTCCGTGGTCTGTTGGACTGGCACATAAACTTTAGGAGGAATGAATGAGCCTGAGCGCACATCTCGAAGAACTGAAGAAAAAGCATCAAAACCTGAGCATGGCCGTCGAACAAGCGCAACGCGCTCCCGGCTCTGACGCCCTCGAAGTGGCGGCGTTGAAGAAACAAAAACTCCGACTTAAAGAAGAAATCACGCGCCTGTCCGGCTAAGCAGGACTGCGCAGGCTGGCGCGTGCGGCAATCAGTGCGCCGCTTGTGATCAGTGTTGCCGCAACCGCCAGCATCCAGCTGGGCGCGGCCACGCCAGCCACAACCAGAACCAGCGTCGACAGCAGGGGCGCCGCATATGAGGCGGTGCCCAGCATCTGGATATCACCCTGCTTGACGCCGATGTCCCACACGTAAAAGGCCAGCCCCACCGGTCCGAGGCCCAAAAGGAACATGCTGGCCCAACTGGTGGGTGTGGTTGGCCAAGCCGTTTCTTCGAACATCAGGTGCAATGGCACGGACAAGGCTGCGCTGGCCAGACAGAACACCGCGACACTGTCCGTCGGCACTGCGCCGAACCGGCGCGACATCACCGAATAGCCTGACCATGTCAGTGCGCAGGCCACGGCCAACAGGTAGCCGGGCAGAAAAGCAGCCTGAAACCCGGCACTGCCCCCCGAAACGATCAGCGCCGCGCCCATGAAGCCGATCACCGCACCGATCACATGGCCCGCACGCAGGGATTCACCGGGCAGGAGGCCGGAAAACAGAACGATCAGCAGCGGCCAGAGATAGGCGATCAGCCCCGCTTCGGCCGCAGGGGCCAGGCGCAGGGCCGAGAAATACAGCGCGTGATATCCGAAAAGCCCAAATGTTCCAAAGGCGTAGACGTACCATGGCACCGTGTGCAATCGGCCCAATCCGCCGTTTCGTGCACACCAGATCAGGCCCAGCATACCGCCGATGCCAAAACATACCGCGTTCAGCTGCAAGGGCGGCACCGGGGCGGCACCCACGGTAAACAGTGCCAGCAGCGCCCAAAGCAACACCGCGATAAAGCCGATGCCGGTGGCCGTCTTGCGTGTCATGGGGCGGGGATGTCCGTGGCGGGGATGATGGTCATGGCGTCTGTCACGTGGGCGGTTTTGGCGATCTCTTGCACGACCCAATCGCGAAAGGCCACCACTTGCGGGCGGTTTTCGGTGCCTTCGGGACACAGGAACCGGAACCGCGCGCGTGTGCCCAAGGCCGTGGGGAAAGGTGCCACCAGCCGCCCGTCATCCAGATCCTTGACCACAAGCGCGCGGCGGCCAAGGGCCACGCCGACGCCTGCAAGGGCCGCGTCCACGGCGTGATCCGCCTGGCTGAAGCGGGGGCCGTGGTCGGGGGCGTAATCGACACCAACGGTGCGAAACCATGCCGCCCAGTCGCAGGGAGGATCAAGGAAATCGATGCTGGAATCAAAGATCAACGTGGCGTTTTTCAGGCTTTCTGGGGTGGGGTATTGCGCGGCCAATTCGGGGGTCATGACCGGGCACACCCATTCTTCGGCCAGCGGCAGGGCATAAAGACCCGGATCGGGGCCATAGCCAAAACGGATCGCCACATCGACTGCGTCGCGTGCAAAATCCATCATCCGCAGCGAGGCCGAGAACCGCAATTCGATCTCCGGGTGTGCTTGCGCGAATTCGTACAGGCGCGGGGCCAGCCACTTGGCCGTGAAGGCGGGGCCTGCCGTCACGGTCAGGGTCTGAGTGTCCTGCAGCCGCTGTGCCGCGCGCCAAGCGGCGGCCAGCGTCTGGAAGCCGTCGTGGGTGCCGGGGGCAAGGGCCGCGCCATATTCCGTCAGCTCGACCGCACGGTTGAGACGCCGAAAGAGCGGCGCGCCCAAGTGATCCTCAAGGGATTTGATCTGATAGCTGAGGGCGGCCGGCGTGACGTGCAATTCCTCTGCGGCCTTGGCAAAGGACATATGGCGTGCCGCCGCGTCAAAGGCGCGCAATGCGGTCAGAGGGGGCAGGCGATCGGACATGTTCAGTTTAATACAGCTTAACTGAGCCTATTGAAAGTCTCGTTTGTCGCAGGCCGATTAAGGGGCCATATTCATATCAATTCAAAAACACTGATCCAGAGGATGCCGATATGATCGAAGCGACAACAAACCCCGCCGCCCGCAATGCAATGACAGCAGCCCATGAAGAGCGCGCGCAAATGATGCGCGATGCGTGGGGCTGGCTCTTTGGTGGCAAGGCTTCCCGCTGAGCGGCGTGCACACCGCACTTACGGGATCAACGGAAAAGGGCCGGTCGCAGTGACCGGCCCTTTTTTTGATGCGTCTGCAGAAGATCAGACGAAGAATTGCGCACCGTTGGCCGAAATGGTCGAGCCGTTGATGAAGCCGCTGTCGTCGGAGGCAAGGAACACCACGCAACGCGCGATTTCCTCAGGCTCGCCCAGACGGCCTGCGGGGATCTGTGCGATGATCGATTCGCGCACCTTCTCCGGCACGGCCATGACCATATCGGTGCCGATGTAGCCGGGGCAGATCGCGTTGGCGGTGATGCCTGCGCGCGCGCCTTCCTGTGCCAGCGATTTGACGATGCCCAGATCGCCCGCCTTGGTCGCGGCATAGTTCACTTGGGCGAACTGGCCCTTCTGGCCGTTGATCGAGCTGATGACGATGACGCGGCCGAACTTGCGTTCGCGCATGCCGGGCCAGACAGGGTGCACGGTGTTGAACACACCTGTGAGGTTGGTGTCGACGACCTGATGCCACTGTTCCGGCGTCATCTTGTGGAACGGCGCGTCGCGGGTGATGCCCGCGTTGGCCACAACCACGTCGATGGGGCCAAGATCGGCCTCGACCTGTGCGATGCCGGCAGTCGATTCGTCGTAATCCGCGACGTTCCATTTGTAGGTCTTGATGCCGGTTTCGTCGGTGAACTTGGCCGCGGCTTCGTCATTGCCCGCATATGTTGCGGCAACGCTGTAACCGGCGTCTTTCAGGGCTTGGGAAATGGCCGCACCGATCCCGCGGGATCCTCCGGTGACGAGGGCTACTCGGGACATATCAGGAAACTCCTCCAATTTGTGTTCGAAAGGTTATTACGCAGCTATGTCGCTATGCGCAAGAATATTACGCTGCACTTGCAAAAAAGCTGCGGGGACCTCTGCGTCAGGGTATTAGGCGGCGCGCGGGTGCGCCGCCTTGATCTGGATCAGGGGCGTTCAAGGCACATGGCCACGCCCATGCCGCCGCCGATGCACAGGGTTGCGAGGCCTTTCTTGGCGTCGCGGCGCTTCATTTCGAACAGGAGGGTGTTCAGGATGCGCGCACCCGAGGCGCCGATGGGGTGGCCAATTGCGATTGCGCCGCCGTTGACGTTCACGATTGCCGGATCCCAGCCCATGTCCTTGTTCACGGCACAGGCCTGGGCGGCGAAGGCTTCGTTGGCTTCGACCAGGTCGAGGTCTTCGGCCTTCCAGCCCGCCTTTTCCAGCGCCTTGCGGCTGGCATAGATCGGACCCACGCCCATGATCGACGGGTCCAGACCGGCGGTGGCATAGGAGGCGATGCGCGCGAGCGGTTCGATGCCGCGCTTTTCGGCCTCGTCGGCAGTCATCATCAGGGCCGCGGCGGCACCATCATTCAGGCCGGAAGCATTGGCGGCTGTGACCGATCCGTCCTTGGTGAAGGCGGGGCGCAGTTTCTGCATGGCTTCCATGGTGGCGCCGTGGCGGATGTATTCATCGGCATCGACCACGATGTCGCCCTTGCGGGTCTTCACGGTGAAGGGCACGATTTCGTCGGCGAATTTGCCAGCCTTCTGGGCGGCTTCGGCCTTGTTCTGGCTGGCGACGGCGAATTCATCCTGCGCATCGCGGCTGATCTGCCATTTCTCGGCGACGTTCTCGGCCGTCTGGCCCATGTGGTAGCCGTTGAAGGCGTCCCAAAGGCCATCGCGGATCATCGTGTCGATGTATTTCATGTCGCCCATCTTGTGCCCGGCGCGCAGGTGTGCGGCATGGGGGCTGAGGCTCATGTTTTCCTGACCGCCTGCCGCGACGATTGCAGCGTCGCCCAGTTGGATGTGCTGTGCGGCAAGGGCCACGGCGCGCAGGCCCGACCCGCAGACCTGGTTGATGCCCCACGCGGCACTTTCCTGTGGCAGGCCCGCGTTGATATGTGCCTGACGGGCGGGGTTCTGGCCCTGGGCCGCTGTCAAAACCTGACCAAGAATCGTTTCCGATACATCCGCCTTGTCGATGCCCGCGCGTTCAACGATGGCTTCGAGAACGGTGGTGCCCAGATCATGTGCCGGAGTGTTGGCAAAGGACCCGCTGAAGCTGCCGACGGCAGTGCGCGCAGCGGATGCGATGACGATGTTGGTCATGGTGAATTTCCTCTTTCAAAGTGATCGAGGGTCGCTCGGGACCATGCACAACACGAGCGGCCCCACACCCTCGCCTTGCGCGGGTGCTTATCGGATTCGCCGCGCCGCGGCAACGGACAGGGTGTCTCAGCCGATGGGGGTGGCGGGATTTGACTGTATCTGCACAGAGGGGCGGGCCCGGGCGTTGTGCATGCGGCGCAGCGGGCCGGTGCGGTTTGAAACGGATCACCCTGCGGCGCGTTGGCCGCCTTTCATCATCCACGATGGCCGCGTGCTGGGCGCACCATAAAGGAAGCCTTGCAAGCAATCGATGCCCATATTGGCGAGTGTCATGGCGTCTTCTTCGGTTTCGATGAATTCGGCCACGGTCAGCATCTCGAAGTGTTTGGCGATGGACACCATCGATGCCACCAGCGCCTGATTGTCGGGATCGCGTGCAATGCCCACGCAGAATTGGCCATCGATTTTCAGCACGTCAAAGAAGAAATCCTTGAAGTAGCGCAGGGCGGTCTGGCCCGCGCCAAAATCATCCAGTGCAAAGCAGATGCCGCGCGCCTGCCAGCGATCCATGAAGTCGATCACCAGTTCGGGCATCGTCATTGCAGAGCCTTCGGTGATTTCGAGGATCAACCGTTCGGCAATGGTTGCGTCGCGGTCCAGCCAGCGCTTGAGCGTGTTGGACCAGCGTTGATAGCCGATGGACCGGGCCGACATGTTGATGGACAGGCGCAGGTTCGGCACCTCGTGCAGAGCGCGCAGACCCATCTGAAGCGACAAGGCATCAATTTCGCGGCCCAGTTCTGTCTGTTCCACCACCGGCATGAAATCCTTGGCCGGGATGATGCGCCCGGTGTCGTCCATGACCCGGATCAGCGCCTCGTAAAAGCCGACCCTGCCGGGGTCCTGGGACACCACCACGGGCTGAAAGGCCAGAAGGGTCTGTTTGTGGCGGATCGCTTCGGCCACCATGTCCAAGGTCGATTTGTCCCGCGCGTTGACCGCAAAGTTCAGCGGATTGTCCCCGCCCGGGGGCACGTCGGCAAACCGTTGCTTTCTGGAAACCAAGATCCAAACCTCACTCACTGTGCGTGTAGACTTGTGACTCCGGAACCTCTAACAACGGCTTAATGTTCCTATTTTATTCCAATTGTACCGATGGTGGAAACAAGGGGTCACGTAATGGTTGAACGCTGCGGTTGGGCGGGGGCCGAACAGATTTACCTCGACTATCACGACACCGAATGGGGCGTGCCCGAATACGACGCGCGCGCGCTGTGGGAAAAGCTGATACTTGATGGGTTTCAGGCCGGGCTGAGCTGGATCACCATATTGAAAAAGCGCGATAATTTCCGCGAGGCTTTTGCAGGGTTCGACCCCGAGGTGATCGCCGGATGGGGCGAGGCGGATGTGCAGCGGTTGTTGCAGAATCCGGGCATCATCCGGCATCGGGGCAAGATCGAAGCGACCATCACCAACGCCCGCGCCTACCTTGAGATGAGCGCCCAACAAGGGTTTGATGACTATCTTTGGACCTATGTTGACGGGGCGCCCCTACAGCCGAAGTTTCGCACGCAAGCAGAGGTGCCGCCCTTTACCGATCTCAGCACGCGAATCTCGAAGGATCTCAAGAAGCAGGGGTTCCGGTTTTGCGGCCCGACCATTGTCTATGCCTTCATGGAAGCCTGCGGGCTGGTCAACGACCATATCGTGAGCTGCCATTGTCACGAGAAGGTCGTGCAGATGGCGCGGTAGGTTTTGGGTACATGGCGTGGTGGACGTTTGGTTGGCGCTTTCGGGCTGGCCGGAAAAACCACTACGTGCGAAGGCGGGATCGTCGGGGGTGAGTGGCGGCCCGGAGTGTCTGTTGCGCCAGTTCCTCCGCTACGGTGCAACCTTTGGATGCTGTGTCCGCTTTGCGGGACGAAGTTGCCGCACGTCCTTTTTCCTCGAACGACGGCTTTAACGCGGCGGCGTCAAAACAAGGTCTCCGTCTGAACGACTAGAGCTTTGTGATCTGCTTCCCATTCCGCAAGGATTGATGCCCCAGATCCACGAAACTGATCTTCAAGCTGGCCACACTCTTGCATCCTGTCTACCCGAAAATGTCTGATGGCACTCCGCAACTCGCACCAAGCTACGAGGACTTCGTTGTCACAATAATAGATCATCGCCAACGGCCAGACGACGCGGTCTGTCGCGCGCTCGGTTGCGTCCTTGTAGGACAGATGCAGTTTATGTTCTGAGCGGATCGCCCGCCGGATCAACATGCCAGCGTCGGCATTGGGTGGGTCGGCCCCCCAAGACGAAGCAATTAGATGACGCAGGCCGGGTGCGACTGCCCTGAGCTTGCGCGCTGCACTTTTAGCTGACTTCCAAAGTCCCTTGTCGCCTGTCCGCGAGACGAGGGACAGGCCGACAACAATTGCTTCCGCCTCATCTTCGTCAAAACTGAGCGGTGGCAGGTCATATCCATCACGCATGATATAGCCGATGCCGGTCTCGCCTTGGATCGGAACTTGTCGGGCCTGAAGGTGCGCAATGTCGCGATAGATCGTTCTCGTTGAGACTTCGAGGGCCTCTGCGATTTCTGCGGCAAGAACAGGCTTTTGCGCAGACCTGAGCATTTGGATAATGTCGAACAGTCTTTCTGTCTGCGCCATCAGCTTGCTCTCCCCTTTTTGCGGCCGTTCGAACCGTTGCTGACACCCTGATGTCAGTAAGCTTCTGCTATCCGACCGTAAATCGAAAGCCGAAAGAGGGTCGCCATGAAAGAAATATCCGAACTTAACAGCCACCTGACAACGTGTTCATTCGCCAGCGTTTGGTTTGTCTGGGTCGAACTGGCAGACCGAGACGATGCGCGCGTCAGAGAGGCGGTTGTTGAGGCGATCAGCCTGCCCTATGGCCCCTACGAGGGCGTGGCTTTCGAGAGCTTTGCAGGAAAGCAGTTTTTTCGACCTAAGAAAGGTTCGAAGCTGGGCGATAGCCCAGAAACGGTTGAAATGCCGGCAAGAGTACTGACGTTCACAGTAGATGGAGATGCAGCAATGCTTGCAAAGGCCATCGAAGCAGTTCGAGAGACACATTCATATGAAGAGCCCGTCATTTTGATTCAGCGGGTTCTGGCGAGCCGCGCTGACTTTAGCGAAGATCGGGACAACCCAAACAGATGGTGGAACAGAGGCTTTGACGTTTAGCGATAGCGGCCATTCATGCACAGCGCAGCATCGGACACTTCGGGCTCAAACCAGTCGTTCGCTTGGCGCCGTTCACCCTTCTGGAGAAACAGATCTGACGCATTTCCTTGGCGAACGAGTGCACCACACCAAAGGGGCGTTGACTCTGTCCGCTGCACGCGTATAAGCGCGGCTTCATTGGTGTTGGTGGCCCCTGCGAGGGGATGCCTGTCGGGCTTCGGCCAGAGGACAACGCCCTTCCGCTGTCCACGGCCCCAAAAGTGGTACGCACTTTTGGGACAAGTTGTGGAAGCATATTAACAGAAGGAGATCAGCCGTGACAAAACGCACGTCTGCCAAGTACAAGATCGATCGCCGCATGGGCGAAAACATTTGGGGCCGCCCCAAATCCCCCGTCAACCGTCGTGAATATGGCCCCGGTCAGCACGGTCAGCGCCGCAAGGGCAAACTGTCGGATTTCGGTATCCAGCTGCGTGCCAAGCAGAAGCTGAAAGGCTACTACGGCGACCTGACGGAAAAACAATTCCGCCGCATCTATGCAGAAGCCGACCGTGTGGGCGGTGACACGGGTGAAAACCTCGTGGGTCTGCTGGAGCGTCGCCTGGACGCGGTTGTGTACCGTGCCAAGTTCGTGGCGACCGTGTTTGCCGCGCGTCAGTTCGTGAACCACGGCCACGTCCGTGTGAACGGCAAAAAGGTGAACATCCCCTCCTACCGCGTGAAGGAAGGCGACGTGATCGAAGTGCGTGACCGGTCCAAGCAGATGGCAGCACTTCTTGAGGCGACACAACTGCCCGAGCGTGATGTGCCTGACTACATCGACGCGGACCATTCCAAGATGACAGCGACATTCGTGCGCACACCGGCTCTGGGCGACGTGCCTTATCCAGTGATGATGGAGCCGAACCTCGTCGTGGAATTCTACGCGAAGAACTAAACTTCGCCGACATTCCAAGCCAAAACAGGCCGCGACGGGACACCGCCGCGGCCTTTTTCGTTTCGCGCTGGTCCCGCAGGGTTTGCAGGGCTAGAACATCACCAAAGCCTGAAAGGACAGGATATGGGCCAGACCATGGGCAAGATCGAACCGCAACCGGGGATCATGAACATCGCGCTGTATCAAAGCGGCAAGGCCCATCTGGACGGTGTGGCCGATGTGCTCAAGCTGTCGTCCAATGAAAACCCGCTGGGTGCGCCGCCTGCGGCCAAGGCGGCGCTGATTGCGGCGGCGCAGGACGTGCATCTCTATCCCTCCACCGATCACGCCGCATTGCGCGCGGCCATTGGCGAAGTGCATGGGCTGGACCCTGCGCGCATCATCTGTGGCGTTGGATCGGACGAGGTGCTGCAATTCGTGGCCACGGCGTTTTCGGGGCCGGGTGATGAAATCATCTATACCGAGCACGGGTTTTCCATGTACCCGATCCTGTCGCATATGGCCGGCGCCACGCCGGTGTGCCTGCCTGAAAGCGACCGGGTGGTGGATGTGGATATTATCCTCGGGGCCGTGACCGACCGCACCCGGCTGGTGTTTCTGGCCAACCCGGCCAATCCCACGGGCACGATGTTGCCCGATGGCGATCTGGAGCGGTTGGCCGATGGGCTGCCGGACCATGTTATTCTGGTGATCGACGGGGCCTATGCCGAATATGCCGAAGGCTATGATGGCGGGGTCACGTTGGCAGCGACACGACCCAACGTGCTGATGACCCGCACCTTTTCCAAGATTTTCGGGCTGGGTGGGCTGCGTATCGGCTGGGGCTATGGCCCGGCTGCGATGATCGACGTGATGACCCGCATCCGCCAGCCTTTCAACCTGTCGGTGGTGCAACTGGCCGCCGCTGAGGCCGCCATTCGGGACCGCGATTGGGTGCGGACTTGTGCGGCGCTCAATGCCGAGCAGCGCGCGCGGCTGACCGGAGCACTGCGCCAGCTGGGTGCGGCTTGTGACGATGCCCATGGCAATTTCGTGCTGGCGCGGTTCGCTGACAGGGCGGAGGCCGATGCGGCGGAGGCAGCACTGAACGCGGCAGGGATCATCATCCGGCGGCCCACGTCCTACGGCTTTCCCGAAGGCCTGCGGATCACCGTGGGCGATGCGGATCAGACGGGCCGGGTGATCGACGCCCTGGCCGAATGGAGGGCTGCGCAATGACCACTACACCGATCTACAACCGCGTGGCGCTGATCGGGCTGGGCCTGATTGCGTCCTCGATGTTCTGGGCGATGAAACGGGGCGGATTGGCGGGTGAGGTCACAGGCTATGCCCGCAGCGCCGAGACCCGCGAGACCGCGCGCCGGATCGACCTGTGCGACCGGGTGTGCGACAGCGTTGCCGAGGCGGTCAAAGACGCCGATCTGGTGGTGCTCTGTGTGCCCGTGGGCGTGATGGGCGCCGTGGCCGCTGACATCGCGCCGCATCTGGCGCCGGGGGCGACAGTGTCGGACGTGGGATCGGTCAAGCGGGACGTGGTCGATGCCGTGGGCCCGCATCTGCCGCCGGGCGTGCATTTCATCCCCGCCCACCCGGTTGCGGGCACCGAACACTCGGGGCCGGAATCGGGCTTTGCCACCCTTTTTGACAACCGCTGGACACTGATCGTGCCGGTCGAAGGGTCGGACGCGGACGCCGTCGCGCGGCTGCGCGCTCTGTGGGAAGGCATGGGCGCAAACGTCGACGAGATGGACGCGGATCACCACGATCTGGTGCTGGCGGTGACCAGCCATGCGCCGCACCTCATCGCTTACACGATGGTGGGCGTGGCCGATGATCTGCGCCGGGTGACTGACAGCGAGGTCATCAAATACTCCGCCGCAGGCTTCCGGGATTTCACCCGCATCGCGGCCTCTGACCCCACGATGTGGCGCGACGTTTTCCTGACCAACCGCGAGGCGACGCTGGAAATTCTGGGCCGTTTCACCGAGGAGCTTTTTGCCCTGCAACGCGCGATCCGCACCGGGGACGGGGACCACCTGTTTGATTACTTCACCCGCACCCGCGCCATTCGGCGCAGCATCATCGAGGCGGGCCAGGACACCGACGCGCCGAATTTTGGCCGCAGCAGTGGGGGGGACACGGCATGATCCGTCTGGCTGCTGCCGTTGTGATGTTCATGGCCTCGGTCGCCATGGCCGCGCCTGACACGTCGCTGCGCCCTGTGGCCCGTGCCGGCACCGAGGCACGCAATGTTGGCGGCACCGTTGTTGTTCCGCGCCCCGATACGACCGCGGTGCGATTGGCGGCAGTGGCGGGGCCTGCCACAGTGCTGCGCCCCAATTTGCGCCCGCCCGAGGTGGAACAGAAGGCCATGGCGCGCAAACGCAAGCGGGCCAAGGGGGCCGTGTGCGGCGATCCCGATCTGCAGGGCAGCTATGTCGGCGCAGTGCCGGGGCGCATTGCGGGCTGCGGTCTGTCCGACGGGATCAAGCTGCGCTCTGTATCCGGCGTCACGCTGAGCCAGCAATCGGTGATGGATTGTGACACGGCCAAGGCGTTGAAGCGCTGGACCGAGCGCACGGCGATACCTGCGCTGTCGCGCAAGGGCGGGGGGCTGTCGGGTTACAGGGTGGCGGCGCATTATGCCTGCCGCACGCGCAACAGCCAGAAAGGCGCGCGGATTTCAGAACATGGCAAGGGCCGTGCGATCGATATTTCGGGCTTTACCCTGCGCGATGGCACCAAGATTACCGTGCTCAAGGGCTGGAACGCGCCGCGCACACGGTCAGCCCTGCGCAAGATGCACGCGGGCGCGTGCGGCCCCTTCGGAACCGTGCTTGGCCCCGAGGCCGACCGCTACCACCGCGATCACTTTCACTTCGACACCGCGCGCTACCGCTCGGGATCATACTGCCGCTAACGCAGGATCAACCGGGGCGCGGGGCCGATGGGGATGATGCCCACGGCCATGAACCCACCGCGCAGGTTCAGTTGCAGGTCCAAGGCTTTGGGGTTGCCACCCATACGGGCCAATCGGTCAAGCCCCTGTTCTGCCTGCGTTTTCATTCCCGCCGACAACACGCCGGCAGTCTGCGCCAGATCCAGCATCACGCGCCAGTTCTCGGCCTGAAGGTTGACGGTGCCGGTGGGAATGCCTTCTGCGTCCACGGTCAGGTCTGCCGCCACGCGCAGGCGCAGATCGCCCCAATGCGCTTCGGCCAGGTGCAGGGCGATGCGGCGCGGTTGCGGGCGGCGTTCGTCCAGCGCGCGCAGGTCCCATCGGCGGTCAAAATCCAGCGTTGCATTGATGCTCAGCGCATCGAAGGTCAGGGGCCAATCATCCGGCACCCGCCACGCCGCCCGTGGTGTGGTGCCGGGGGCGAAATCGGGCGCGGTCGCCTCGATGGTATAGGTGGCGCTGTCGCGGTCGCCGGATTGCACCATGGCAAGGCGCAGCGCTGTGGCCGTGGCCAATGACCCCTCCGGCGTGGTGATGCGCCATGGGCCTGCATCCCATGCGAGGTGTTCAAGGGCGAGGGCCGGGCCGGGATGCAGGGCCAGCCCCATAACGCTGTGTTGTGCGGTGGCTTCTGCCTTGCCCTGTGGCGTTGCGATCAGGATGGGGGCCGGGGGCCACGTGACGGTCACATCACCCGGCCAGATGGTGGGCGCGGCGATGTTGAGGGTTGGCACCTCGATGGCAAGCCCGGTGTCTGGATCGGCCAGCGCGATCCCGGTCAAGTCCGCGCGCAGGGTCAGGGGAAAGCCGCGCATGTCAGGGCCTTGCACCTCTGCCTGCCAGCCATCGCCGCGGCGTGCATCGAACCACGCGGTCAACCCGCTGTGCAGGCCAAAGGCCGCTACGGCCCACCACGCGCACCACAGGGTCGCCGCCACTATCGCGATCCAGATCAGCCGCCGCACCATGTGCCCCTTTTCCTCTGCCTCGAAATCAGATTTACCCCAGAGTGCAAGGAAAGGACCAGCGCGATGACGATGTGGGTGTTCGGCTATGGCAGTCTGCTGTGGAACCCGGGCTTTGACGTGGCCGAGCAGGTGGTGGCGCGTCTGCCCGATTACGCACGGTCCTTCTGTATGCGGTCGATCCACCATCGCGGCACCGAAGAGGATCCCGGCCTTGTTCTGGCGCTGGATCAGGTCAAGGGCGCATCCTGCGAGGGACTGGCGCTGGCGGTTGCGGCGGGGCAGGAGGACGCAACGCTGGCCTACCTGCGCGAACGCGAGTTGATCTCGTCGGCTTATGTGGAGCACAGGGTCACGCTTGACCTGGTGGATGGGCGGCAGGTGGCTGCGCTGGCCTATGTGATTGACGCAGATCACGTGCAGTACTGTGGTGGCATGCCGCTGGAAGAACAGGCGCAAATCATCGCCACCGCCGTGGGCGGTCGCGGCCCCAATACCGAGTATCTTTGGAACACCACGCGCCATCTGAATGAATTGGGGCTGCAAGACGCCGATCTGGACTGGCTGGATGCGCGGGTGCGGGCCATTTGCGCATAAATCCTTGGCCTTGACCGGCGGTTTTCGTTAACCTAGCTGCAGAGCAGAACAAAAGGGCAAGGAGCCCGGCGCATGTCGCAAGCCGACCGCGAGGCGCGACCACAATTTTCCCAACCGGTGCGACAGATCGCGCTGATGCTGCTGGTGCTTGGCTTCAGTGGCATGGCGGCGTTCGTGGCGATGCCGCGCGTGCTGCCTGTGTTTCAGGCGAACCCCTATCTGAACGGGTTCATCATCTTCGTCTTTTTCGTGGGCGTGGTGGCGACGTTCTGGCAGGTTCTGCAACTGATCGGGTCGGTGCGCTGGATTGAAGGGTTTGCCGCCGAAACGCTGCAGCCCAGCGACAAGGCGCCGCAAATGCTGGCACCGCTGGCGGCTTTGCTGCGCACCCGGGGCGCGCGTATGCAGGTGTCGGCCTCATCCAGCCGGTCCATTCTGGATTCCGTGGCCACGCGCATCGACGAAGCGCGCGAGATTACGCGATATATCGTCAACCTTCTGATTTTTCTTGGTCTTTTGGGCACGTTCTATGGGCTGGCCACCACCGTGCCCGCGTTGGTCGACACGATCCGCAGCCTTGCCCCACAGGATGGTGAGCCGGGCACAGCCGTGTTCGGACGGCTGATGAACGGGCTCGACAGTCAACTTTCGGGCATGGGCGTGGCCTTTGCCTCGTCCTTGTTGGGGTTGGCGGGGTCGTTGGTGGTGGGTCTGCTTGAGCTGTTCGCGGGCCATGGTCAGAACCGGTTTTACCGCGAGCTTGAAGAATGGCTCAGCTCGATCACCCGTGTCACCTTTGCCTCGGGCGAGGAGAGCGCAAGTGATCAGAACGTCATGGGCGGGGTCATCGATCATCTGGCCGAGCAGATGGAAGCCCTGCAACAGATGTTCACCCAATCCGATGTCAGCCGCTCGATGTTGGATGAAAAGCTGGGCAAGCTGGCCGATGCGGTCGACGGCATGACCCGGCAGATGCAGAACGGCGACACCGAGAATTCAGCGCTGGAACGGGTGGCTGCGGGGCAGGAACGGCTGATTGCGCATCTCGAAGCACAAGGCGGCGGCGACGGCATTGATGCCGAAAGCCGGATGCGCCTGCGATCGATCGATGTGCAGATGCTGCGCATTCTCGAAGAGATTTCCGCCGGCCGTCAGGAAAGCATGGCGGAACTGCGCACGGATATTTCCGCGCTGGCTCAAGCGCTGAGCCAGCCACGCGGCCAGAACCGGCGCAACAACCGCAAGACCGCGCCGCAATCTGATCCGCACCAAGGCGAGGGTTGATCATGGCCCTGTCGCGCCGCACCGGGCAGCGCTTTCAAGCCTCGATCTGGCCGGGGTTCGTGGATGCGATGACCGGCCTTTTGCTGGTGCTGATGTTCGTGCTGACCATCTTCATGGTGGTGCAGTTCGTGCTGCGGGAAACGATTTCGGGGCAGGAAAGCGAGTTGGATGCGCTGGCTGGCGAAGTGGCGGCACTGGCGCAGGCGCTGGGGCTGGAAGAGCGGCGCGGCAACCAGCTGGATGCGCGGCTCAATGCACTCAATGCCACTTTGAACGATGCGGAGGCGCAATTGGCGCAGCAGGCGTCGGTCATTGCCGCCCTGACGGCGGAGCGGGACGCACGCACCGCCGATCTTGATGCGGCCCAAGCCCGGATCACCGGTTTCGAGGCGCAGGTTGCCGCGTTGATTGCCGACCGGGACACAGCGCGGGCCACGGTCAGCGATTTGCGGACCGAACAGGCGCGCATCCTGTCCGAGCAGGAGGCGCTGAACCTTGCTCTGGCCGCGGCGCGGGATGAGGTCGATGCGCAAAGCGAGGCCGCGCGTTTGGCGGCGGCGCGCCGTAAGGCGCTGGACGCGCTGGTGGCCGATTTACGGGCGCGCATGGCGGAGGCCGAAGGGCAAGCTGCGGCTTTGAGCGCCGATCTGACGGCTGCACAAACGGCCCTGAGTGAGCAAGAGGCTGCACGTCTGGCCGAAGCAGAGGCCGCCGCACTGCTGCGCAAGCGCTTGGAAGAGGCGGACACCGAATTGACGGCCATGACGCTGGCTCTGGAAGAGCAACGCCAGCAGGCCGAGGATACGCTGACCCTTTTGGCCGCGGCACGGGCGGCGGAAGCCGATCTGGATGCGGCATTGGTGGCGGCGCTCTTGCAAGTGGAGCAGCTGCAATCCAGCGCGTCGGATGCCCAAAGCACGGCGGCGGAGTTGACGGCGGAACGGCAGGGGCTTTTGAACGAAAAGGCCGAATTGGAAGCGGCCATTGCCGCCTTGCAGGGGCAGTTGGATTTGGCCCAGGCGACGATCGAAGCGGGCAGCGCTGATACGGCTGATCTTCGCGCGCGATTGGCTGCGGCGCTGGCCGATCTGGATACGGCGCGCAATAGCGAGGCAGACAGTGCGGCGGCCTTGCAAGAGGTGCGCAATCAGTTGGCCGAAGCCTTGGCGGCGCGGCTGGCGGCTGAGACTGCGGCGAATGCGGCGTCAGCCTCGGTCGAGGATGTGCGCGCCCAGCTTGCGGCGGCGCTGGCGGCGAAATTGGCCGCCGAACAGGTGGCCGGGGAAAGCAGTAGTGAAGCGCAGCAGCGCGAAATCCTTCTGGCCGAAGCGCGCCGGGCGCTGGCGGACGAAGAGGTGAAAAGTGCCGAGGCACAGCGTCAGACCGAGTTGTTGAACCAGCAGGTCGCGGCCTTGCGCACCCAACTGGGGGAGTTGCAGGCCTTGTTGGACGATGCAAAGGACCGCGATGCGGCGTCGCAGGTGCAACTGCAATCGCTGGGCAGCGAGTTGAACACGGCATTGGCGCGGGTGGCGGCAGAAGAGCGGCGGCGGCGCGAGTTGGAAGAGGCCGAGCGCAAGCGTTTGGAAGCCGAGGCGCAGAACCTGGAAAAGTACCGGTCAGAGTTCTTTGGGCAGCTGCGCGATGTTCTGGGATCGCTGGAAGGGGTCCGGATCGTCGGGGACCGGTTTGTGTTTTCCTCTGAGGTTCTGTTTCCGCCCGGCGGTGCCGAACTGTCGGAAGAGGGCGAAGGCGAGATTGCCAAGATCGCGGGCATTCTGCGTGACATCGCAGGTGACATTCCGCCCCAGATCGACTGGGTGATCCGGGTGGATGGACATACGGACAACGTGCCGCTGTCGGGTCAGGGTGCGTTTGCGGACAACTGGGAATTGAGCCAGGCGCGGGCGCTGTCGGTGGTCAAGTACATGGTCAACTTCCTGGGCATTCCACCGGGTCGCCTGTCGGCCAACGGCTTTGGGCAGTATCAGCCGATCAATACCGAAGACACGGCTGCGGCGCGCGCGCAAAACCGTCGCATCGAATTGAAATTCACTGAGAAATAGGGTGGCCCGAAGGCCCACCTTACGGGTTCCAGGAAGGTGGTCGCGCGGGGCAGGGCATGCCCTGCCTTAGCGCACGCGGATCTCCGAGGACTGACTGTTTACGGTGCGACCTTCACGGCTGAGCGTGACAGTGCCGGCGTATGTCCCGCGGGGCCAGCCTTCGCCGGGCAACCGCTTGCCAACCGCACGAAAAAATTGTGCCTGATCCTTGGGCAGGGTTTCCGTCTGATCCACGATCACGCCGCCGGGTCCCCGCAGCACGAGCCGCATTTCATCGCCTTCCTGTCCGCCGAAGGCAAAGCCGTAGATCACCACCGCCGGCGCGTCCGCAGACAAGCTGCTTTCAGCGGCGCGGCCTGATCTGACATCATCGAAAGAGGGGATGCCGTCGGAAAATCCCACGGTCAGCACACCGCCAGGTCGGTAGGGCAGGGGTTCTGCCCAGAGTGTGTTGGTGTCAGGGGTGCCGCATGTCAGTTCGCCATCGGGATCGAAGGGGTCGATCACCTGTCCGTTCTTGCGGACACCCATGTGGACGTGGGGGAACTGTGTGCGTCCGCTCAGCCCGACCTCGCCCAGGCGCGTACCGGTTTTGACTTGCGCGCCTTTGCGCACCGCGATCGTCCCTTTGCGCAGGTGGCAATATTGGGTTTCCCAGCCGTCGCCGTGGTCAATCACCACCCCGTTGCCACATTCGCGGCCCGATACGTATTCGGCGTTGGCGTCGGAATAGAGGCGGTCGGCCACACCGTCTCGGGTCGCCTTGATGGTGCCGGGGGCGGCGGCGATCACATCGACGCCCGCACGCATCTGGTTGTGGGTGCGCAGGGCGAAATCGGTGCCCTTGTGGCCATCATAGGTGAGCGGGGCGCAACGGAAGTCGCGTGCGCCCTTGCCGGGGTCGTGGTCTACATATTGCTGGATAAAACAGTTCGATCCAAGATCGCAGGCGATCGGGGCGCTGAACACAGGATCTCCCGCCGCGGGCAAAACCGCGGCGGGTACCAATGTCAGGGCAAGAAGGGCCGCCCGGATCATGGTCGCATCATTCCGCCGTCAAAAGCGGAGGCTTGTTGCCCGAGATACGCGGTTTGTCCGGCCCTTCAATCTTGAGATCCAGCGCGCCGCCTTTCAGGCCGACCTTGACCACACCACCCTTGGCCAGCTTGCCAAAGAGCAATTCCTCGGCCAGCGGCTTCTTGATGTGTTCCTGGATCACGCGGCCAAGGGGGCGGGCGCCCATCTTGTCGTCGTAGCCCTTGTTGGCCAGCCACTCGGCAGCGGGCTTGGTCAGTTCGATGGTCACGTTGCGGTCCAGAAGCTGTGCTTCGAGCTGGAGCACGAACTTTTCGACCACTTGCAGGATCACGGATTTGGGCAGTGGTGCAAAGCTGATCACTGCGTCCAGACGGTTGCGGAATTCCGGTGTGAACATGCGTTCGATGGCGGCGGTATCCTCGCCTTCGCGGCGGTCGCGGCCAAAGCCCAACGGCGCGCGCGCCTGATCGGAGGCCCCTGCGTTCGAGGTCATGATCAGTACCACGTTGCGGAAATCCACGGTGCGGCCGTTGTGATCGGTCAGGCGGCCATGGTCCATGACCTGCAGCAGGATGTTGTAGACATCCGGGTGCGCCTTTTCCATCTCGTCCAGCAGCAGCACGCAATGCGGGTGCTGATCCACACCATCCGTGAGCATGCCACCCTGATCAAAGCCGACATAGCCCGGAGGCGCACCGATCAGGCGGCTGACCGCATGTTTCTCCATGTACTCGGACATATCGAAGCGCAGCAGTTCAACGCCCAGCGTATCGGCCAGTTGCTTTGCCACCTCGGTCTTGCCGACGCCTGTCGGTCCGGCAAAGAGGTAGTTGCCGATGGGTTTTTCAGGTTCACGCAGGCCCGCGCGGGCCAGCTTGATCGCCGAAGACAGGGCTTCGATGGCATTGTCCTGACCAAAGACCACGCGCTTGAGCGAGCCTTCGAGGTCCTTGAGCACCTCGGCGTCGTCCTTGCTGACGTTCTTCGGCGGGATACGGGCGATCTTGGCCACGACGGCCTCGATCTCCTTGGTGCCGATGGTCTTGCGGCGCTTGGCGGCCTGCACAAGGTGCTGGGCCGCGCCCGCCTCGTCGATCACGTCGATGGCGCTGTCGGGCAGCTTGCGGTCGTTGATATAGCGGCTTGCCAGTTCGACGGACGTCTTGATCGCGTCGCTTGTGTATTTCACCGCATGGTGATCCTCGAAATACGGCTTGAGGCCGCGCAGGATCTTCACCGCGTCTTCGACCGTGGGTTCGGACACGTCGATCTTCTGGAACCGGCGGCTCAGCGCGCGGTCTTTTTCGAAGTGCTGGCGGAATTCCTTGTAGGTGGTGGAGCCCATGGTGCGCAGCTTGCCGCCCTGAAGCGCAGGCTTCAGAAGGTTGGAGGCGTCCATGGCACCGCCCGAGGTCGCACCGGCACCGATCACTGTGTGAATTTCGTCGATGAACAGCACCGCGTCGTCGTGGTCTTCCAACTCGGTGACCACGGCCTTCAGCCGTTCTTCGAAATCGCCGCGATACCGCGTCCCCGCCAGCAATGCGCCCATATCGAGCGAATAGATGGTGGTGTTCTGCAGCACCTCGGGCGTCTCACCTGCCACGATCTTGCGTGCGAGCCCCTCGGCGATGGCGGTCTTGCCCACGCCGGGATCACCCACCAGAAGCGGGTTGTTCTTGCGGCGGCGGCACAGCACCTGAATGCAACGCTCCACCTCGGAATCGCGGCCAATCAGCGGATCGATTTCGCCATCGCGCGATTTGGCGTTCAGGTCCACGCAGTACTTGGCCAGCGCGCTTTCCTTCTTTTCGCCTTCGGTGACGCCTTGCGGCTCTTCTTCGTGCTCGGGGGCGCCGGACACGGGCCGCGCCTCGCCGAAAGCGGGGTCCTTGGCCACGCCATGCGCGATGAAGTTGACCGCGTCGTAACGGGTCATGTCCTGTTCTTGCAGGAAGTAGGCCGCGTTGCTTTCGCGTTCAGCGAAAATGGCGACCAACACGTTGGCGCCGGTCACCTCGGTGCGGCCCGAGGACTGCACATGGATCGCCGCGCGCTGAATCACCCGCTGGAATGCAGCGGTTGGCACGGCTTCGGAGCCGTCGATGTCCGTCACAAGGTTTGACAGATCCTCGTCCACGAACTCAACCAGCGTGCTGCGCAGTTCGTCAACATCGACGCTGCACGCCTGCATCACCCGCTTGGCATCGGGTTCTTCGATCAGCGCCAGAAGCAGATGCTCCAGCGTTGCAAATTCATGGCGCCGTTCGTTGGCCAGAGCCAACGCGGAATGTATCGCCTTTTCCAAAGTCGTCGAGAATGAAGGCACGAGCGTGCTCCTTCTGATCTGGGTCGATGGGGGCGTATTGTCGTCGAAGCCCCGTCATCAACCATGGCCTCATAGTATTAGAGTTTGGTTGATCCCCGCCCAGCTTCAAGGCTTTTCTTGCCTTTTGGCATCACAAAATTCGTGATGCGGGGGTAATCAGCTGTGTTTTGGGCATCAGAACCGGTCTTTCCGCGCGCGGATTTCGGTGAAGATGTCCGATGGCGTTGCGCCCGTCATGCCAAGATGTGCGGCAATGGCGGGGTCTGAGGCGCGCAGGAAAGGGTTCGTGTCCAGTTCTAGCCGGAGCGTCGAAGGTACTGTGGGCATCCCGGCTGCGCGTTTGGCCGCGATGTCCTTTGAGCGTGATATAAGCGCCGAATTGCCCGGATCAATGGTTGCCGCGAACGCGGCGTTGCTGGCGGTGTATTCGTGGCCCGAATAGACGATCGTGTCGTCGGGCAGCGCCGCGAGCTTGCTCAGGCTTTGCCACATCTGGGCCGGCGTACCTTCGAACAGCCGCCCGCAACCCAGCGCCATCAGGCTGTCGGCGGTAAAGACCGCCTTTGATGCGGGCATGTGAAAGGCGATGTGGCCCACGGTATGACCGCTGACGTCAATGACGTGCACCGGCTCGCCGCCGATGGTGAAACTGTCGCCTTCGGCCATCTGCATGTCCAGCTTTGGCAGGCGGTGCGCATCGGCGCTGGCCCCCACGACCTGCGCGGGGTGATCTCTCAGCAGCGCGGCCAACCCGTCCACGTGGTCCCAGTGGTGGTGGGTCAGCAAAACGTGGCTCAGCGTCCAGCCCTTGTCGGCCAGAACCTGCGCAATGGGGGCGGTTTCGGGCACATCGATCACTGCGGTGTCGCCGCTGGCGTTGTCATGGGCGACAAAGGCATAGTTGTCCTGCAGGCAGGGGACGGTGATGATCTCGAGGGGCATGGCCATTTCCTTTAGGCTTGCTAGGGTAGGGGCATCGTGGCCCATCGCGGCCCAAGGTGAAAGGGTTCTCATGCACCTCGACGTGCAGGATCTGCGCAATTTCTATTACCGCAGCGCGCTGGGCCGGGCGGCGCAGAAATCCCTGCGCACCCGGATGCTGGAACTGTGGCCCGAGGCCAAGGGGCAGACGGTGGCGGGGTTCGGCTTTGCCGTGCCGCTGCTGCGTCCCTACCTCAAGGACGCGCGCCGGGTGATGGCGTTGATGCCGGGCCCGCAGGGGGTGATGCCGTGGCCGCCCGATGGGCCGAACGTGGCGGCGCTCATGCATGAAACACTGTGGCCGGTTGAGACGGGCCATGTGGACAAGCTGGTGGTGCTGCACGGGTTGGAAACCTCGGACCATCCGCATGACCTGCTGGAAGAATGCTGGCGGGTGCTGGGGCCGGGGGGCAAGGCGTTGTTCATTGTGCCGAACCGCGCGGGGCTTTGGTCGCGGCGCGACCGCACGCCATTCGGGTTCGGGCGTCCCTATTCGGCCAGCCAACTGGAAACCCAGCTGCGCAAACATCAGTTCCTGCCGGAACGGCATGTGGGCGCGCTGTACCAGTTTCCGTCAGGCAAGCGGCTTTGGATGAAATCGGCGGGCATGTTTGAACAGGTGGGGCGCATGACGCCGGGCATGTTCGCCGGGGGCGCTTTCATGGTGGAGGCAACCAAGCTGGTCTATCCGCCAAAGGGCCGCGTCAGCCGCACCCGCAAACGCGCCAGCGTGCTGGAGGGGTTGACCGAACCTGCAGTTGGACGGGCGCGGGGCGTTTGAAACCGCGCCCGGTTTTTCGGATCAATAGGGGTAAATCACGTCGTCCGACACGGCATCGACCAGCACGATATCGCTTTCGCTGATCTCGGGCGCGCCTTCAAGGTGGATCAGAACGCCATACTCGGCCGAGGCTTCGGCCTCCACACCCGGCACCGTCACGCGCACTTCGGTCCGGTTCAACGCCAGATCGCGCACGATGGTGATCTCGTAAGGCCCCGCATCGCTGGCCACGCCCACGGCAAGGCTGTCCTCGGCAGGGTCGAAATCGGTGATGGTCATGGGTTGCAGGCTGTCGCGCAGAACCGGGTTGAGCGTATAGCTGTCGGCCCCTTCTCCGCCCGTCAGGCTGCCGATGCCACTTTCATAGACAATGAACTGATCATCGCCTGCACCGCCGTTGATGTCGGCATCGGAGCCGGACGAACCAACAAGAATGGTGTCATCGCCATCACCGCCCGTTGCCGTGCCGTTGAAGTCGGTAAGATACAGACTGTCCGCCCCCGCGCCGCCGTCGACCGAACTGACAGCATCGTTGAAAATCAGGAATGTATCGTCGCCACCGTCGCCAAAAAGCGCGTTCCCGCTGCCGGCGTCCGCTTCAAAAAGGTCATCGCCATCCCCCCCGCGCGCGGTCACGTCTCTGGCGCGGATCCACATTTCATCGTTCTTGTCCGTACCGGTGATCTCTTCGCCTTCGGTGCGCAGTTTGTAGAAGATACCCTGATCACCTTCGGTATCGGTGAACCCGTCCAGCAGGTTGGCTTCAGAGGTCACTGCGGCGGCACTGTCGGGCACGAAGTATGTGCCATAAAACGAGCCGTACATCTGGCCAAAGACCGGATCAACCCCGTCCGCAATGTCCAGATCGGGCAGGGTGTCCTCGCCGCGATAATCGATGTCGAACGACCACTGCCCCAATTGCGTGGCCCCGACCGAAGCGGCGATATCATCGGCCTCCGTCCCATCGCCCCCGTTGCCAACGGTTTCGGCGTCGTGATCGCCGTTCAACGCCGCCATCAGGTCAACGCCTTCGGGTACCAGATAGATGGTCAGATCATAGCTGTTGTTGGGCAACAGCGTGCGCCCTTCAAGATCGCCATCGTTCTGGCCGCGGCTGGTCACGACAACCACATCGCCGTCCTCGTCCGCGCCCTTCTCGATGGTGACGGTGTTGGTCTCTTCGTCGTACTCGACGACTGCGCCCAATTCGGGGTCGGTTTCTTCTTCGGGTTCTGCGACAACTTCGTCCTCTTCGACGATATCATCGGTGTCGTCCCCCGAGAGGGCCGTGGCGGCAAGGCCGAGGCCCAGCAGCGAAAGCAGTGCAAAGGCACCCATGACAAATATCCTAAAATTGACGTTAATCCGCACCACCCTTCAGGATTGAATTCCTGCGGTCAAGGCTTCGCGCTGGAAACACTCTGTTTTACTGGCCTTCGTTGCCAAAAACCGTAGGCTGGAGGGATAATCACGGAGGATGCCATGAAAGACGAAGCCACAGCCGCCATTGGACAGGGGTTCGACATTCCCGATCCCGCCATGTTGCCCACCCTCAAGGGCCAGGTGTCAGATGCCGAATGGAAGCTGCGTTGCGACCTGGCCGCCACCTACCGGCTGTGCGCGCTGCATGGCTGGACCGATCTGGTGTTCACCCACATTTCGGCGCGGTTGCCGGACGAGGACGGCGAAGAGCGGTTTTTGATCAACCCCTACGGCGTGATGTTCGACGAGATGACGGCTTCATGCCTTGTGAAAATCGACCTCGAGGGCAACATCTGCCAGGATACGCCCTATTTCATCAACCCGGCAGGGTTCACCATCCATTCGGCGATTCATTCGGCACGGGAAGATGCGGGATGCGTCATTCACGTGCACACGCCCTACGGCGTGGCGGTCAGTGTTCAGAACGAAGGTTTGCGCCGCTATACGCAGTTTTCGATGATCGTGAACAACGATCTGGCCTATCACGACTACGAAGGGATCGCTTTGGACCTCGATGAGCGGGATCGCATCGTGGCCGATCTGGGCACAAAGAGCCTGTTGATGCTGCGCAATCACGGCACGCTGACATTGGGTCCAAACTGTGCCATCGCGTTTCTGCGGATGTATTTCCTCGAAAACGCCTGCAAGACGCAGATCCTCGCGCAGGCGGCGGGCAGCGAGAACCTGCACGAAGAACCCCAAAGCATGGCAGATACGGTGCAGGCGCAGGCGGCCGCAGGCTTCGTGCCGGGATCGGGCGACAACCTCGTGTGGCCGGGATTGATGCGCAAACTGGCCCGAAGCAATCCCGGTCACGATCACTGAGCATGGTCAAAGCGGCGTGCGGGGCGGCCCCCGTCGCGCCGAATATCTGTGGCGGGAAGACGCGCAAGGCGTTTTGAGCTGTCTTTGTGGGGCTGATTCAGGTCCCAAGCGACGTGATTTTGAGTGTCTTTCTCAACAATTTTGACCGCGCAAAGGGTCGCACCTACGTCAAGCTGCTGAAATCGTTGAAAAACGTCAGAATCCGTTGGCATGCACGACCTGTTGCGGGGTGGCAAAGCGTCTGCTACATCCCCCCTGATTTCAGCGGATTGATGCCATCAACCCGCGCCAACACCCTCGGTGCTGCGCTATCTTGCGCGAACCGGGGCCAGACATCGGAAGGGTGGACGTGTCCGAACCAGCTTCGATTTCGACGGGCATCGCTGCGAGATATGCGACTGCCGTCTATGACCTGGCCAAAGAGGCCAAGAAGGTCAAAGCCATTGAAACCGATCTGAACGCATTGTCGGATGTCATGGCGACGTCGGGCGATTTCAACGCTCTGATCAATTCCCCGGTCTACAGCCGTGACGAACAAGGCGCTGCCATTGGCGCGCTGGCCGCCAAGATGTCGCTGTCGCCCATCATGTCCAACACGCTGGCCCTGATGGCGCAAAAGCGCCGCCTATTCGTTCTGCCCCAGCTGGTGCAGTCGCTGCGCGATATCATCGCCGAGGACAAAGGCGAGCTGACGGCGGATGTCACTTCGGCCAAGGCCCTGACCAAGACGCAGGCCGACAAACTGGCCAAGACGCTCAAGGCCCGCATGGGCAAAACCGTAACAATCAATGCGACCGTTGATGAAAGCCTCATCGGCGGTCTTGTCGTCAAAGTGGGTTCGAAAATGATCGACACGTCGATCCGTTCGAAGCTGAACTCCCTCCAGAATGCAATGAAAGAGGTCGGATAAATGGGTATCCAAGCTGCAGAAATTTCTGCGATCCTGAAAGACCAGATCAAGAACTTTGGTCAAGAAGCAGAAGTGGCCGAGGTTGGCCGTGTTCTGAGCGTTGGCGACGGTATCGCCCGCGTCTACGGCCTCGACAATGTTCAGGCCGGTGAAATGGTTGAATTCCCCGGTGGCATTCAGGGCATGGCCCTGAACCTCGAGGCGGACAACGTGGGTATCGTTATCTTCGGGTCGGACCGCGACATCAAAGAAGGCGACACCGTCAAGCGCACCAACTCGATCGTGGACGTGCCCGCCGGTGACGAACTGCTGGGCCGCGTTGTGGACGGTCTGGGCAACCCCATCGACGGCAAGGGCCCGCTGAACGCGTCCAAGCGTCTGGTGGCCGACAGCAAGGCGCCGGGCATCATCCCGCGTAAATCCGTGCACGAGCCGATGGCGACGGGTCTGAAATCCGTGGACGCGATGATCCCGATTGGCCGTGGCCAGCGTGAGCTGATCATTGGTGACCGTCAGACCGGAAAAACGGCTGTCGCGCTGGACGCGATCCTGAACCAGAAATCCTACAACGAAGCTGCTGGCGACGACGAGAGCAAGAAGCTCTACTGCGTCTACGTGGCCGTGGGTCAGAAGCGTTCGACCGTGGCGCAGCTGGTCAAGAAGCTCGAAGAAAACGGCGCGATGGAATACTCCATCGTTGTGGCCGCGACCGCATCGGACCCCGCGCCCATGCAGTTCCTTGCCCCCTATGCCGCGACCGCCATGGCCGAGCATTTCCGCGACAACGGCCGCCACGCGCTGATCATCTACGATGACCTCAGCAAACAGGCCGTGTCCTATCGCCAGATGTCGCTGCTGCTGCGCCGTCCGCCCGGCCGCGAAGCCTATCCCGGCGACGTTTTCTATCTTCACTCGCGCCTGCTGGAGCGTTCGGCCAAGCTGAACGAAGACTTCGGTGCCGGGTCGCTGACGGCTCTGCCGATCATCGAAACCCAAGGTGGCGACGTGTCGGCGTTTATTCCGACGAACGTGATTTCGATCACCGACGGTCAGATCTTCCTTGAAACGGAACTGTTCTACCAAGGCATCCGCCCTGCTGTGAACACCGGTCTGTCGGTGTCGCGGGTTGGCTCTTCGGCGCAAACCAAGGCGATGTCCTCGGTGGCGGGTCCGGTGAAACTGTCGCTGGCGCAGTACCGCGAGATGGCGGCCTTTGCCCAGTTCGGCTCTGACCTTGATGCCGCGACCCAGCAGCTGCTGGCCCGTGGTGCGCGCCTGACCGAGCTGATGAAACAGCCGCAGTATTCGCCCCTGACCAACGCCGAGATCGTCTGCATCATCTTCGCGGGCACCAACGGCTACCTCGACAAGGTCGACGTGTCGGACGTGGGCCGCTGGGAAGCGGGCCTTCTGGCACACCTGCGCGGCAAGCATCAGGACGTTCTGGACTGGATCACCAACGAAGACCCCAAAATCAAGGACGATGCCGCCGACAAGGTGCGCGCCGCCCTGGACGCCTTCGCCGCTGATTTCGCGTAAGGAGAGATAAGGCAATGCCAAGTCTCAAGGACCTTAAAAACCGGATCGAGAGTGTCAAGAACACTCGGAAGATCACCAAGGCCATGCAAATGGTGGCCGCCGCAAAACTGCGGCGGGCACAGGAAGCTGCCGAACAGTCGCGTCCCTATGCCGAACGGTTCAACGCCGTGATGGCAGGGCTGGCCGCTGCTGTTGGCGGGTCCGACAGTGCGCCAAAGCTGTTGTCCGGGACGGGCAATGATCAGGTGCACCTGCTTGTGATCATGACAGCCGAACGCGGACTTTGCGGTGGCTTCAACGGCAACATCGCCAAAATGGCGAAACAGCGTGCACTGGAGCTTCAGGCGGCGGGCAAGACCGTCAAGATCCTGACCGTGGGCAAGAAGGGCCGCGACGCGATCAAGCGTGATCTGGGCGATACCTTTGTGGGTCACGTCGACCTGACAGAGGTCAAGCGCGTGGGTTACGCGGATGCGCAGGGCATCGCCAGGGACGTTCTGGCACGCTTTGACGCGGGCGAGTTCGACGTGGCGACGATCTTCTTTTCGCAATTCGTCAACGTGGTCAGCCAGATCCCGACCGCACAGCAGATCATTCCGTTTCAGGTGCCCGAAGGGGCAGACGATGCGGCCGAGGCAGCAACGCTTTATGATTACGAGCCCAGCGAAGAGGCCGTTCTGGCCGATCTGCTGCCGCGCGCGATCACCACGGCGATCTTCTCGGCCTTGCTGGAGAACGGGGCGTCCGAACAGGGTGCGCGCATGTCCGCCATGGACAACGCGACGCGCAACGCGGGCGAAATGATCGACAAGCTGACCATCCAGTTCAACCGCTCACGCCAGGCCGTGATCACCAACGAACTGATTGAAATTATTTCGGGCGCCGAGGCGCTCTAAGACAACCGGAGAGATACGACATGGCTAACGTCGGAAAAATCACCCAGGTCATCGGCGCCGTCGTTGACGTTCAGTTCGAGGCATCGCTGCCGGAGATTCTGAACGCGCTGGAAACAGACAACAACGGCAAGCGGCTTGTGCTCGAAGTGGCGCAGCACCTTGGCGAGAACACAGTGCGCGCCATTGCGATGGACGCGACCGAAGGTCTGGTGCGCGGCGGTGCCGTCACAGACACAGAGGCGCCCATTCAGGTGCCTGTCGGGTCGGGCACATTGGGCCGCATCCTGAACGTGACCGGCGACCCGGTTGACGAAAAAGGGGCCGTCGACGCGAAAGAAACACGTTCGATCCACGGCGATGCGCCTGCCTTCGACCAACAGTCGACAGCCACGGAAATCCTGACCACGGGCATCAAGGTCATCGACCTGCTGGCCCCCTACACCAAGGGCGGCAAGATTGGCCTCTTCGGCGGTGCCGGCGTGGGCAAGACCGTTCTGATCATGGAACTGATCAACAACATCGCCAAGGTGCACTCGGGTGTGTCCGTGTTCGCTGGTGTGGGCGAGCGGACGCGTGAGGGCAACGACCTTTACCACGAGATGATCGAATCCGGCGTTATCGTTCCTGACAACCTGCCCGAGTCGAAGATCGCACTGGTCTATGGCCAGATGAACGAGCCTCCCGGTGCGCGTATGCGGATCGCCCTGACAGGTCTGTCGCTGGCCGAACAGTTCCGCGATGACACCGGTTCGGACGTTCTGTTCTTCGTCGACAACATCTTCCGCTTCACCCAAGCGGGCTCCGAGGTTTCGGCCCTGCTGGGTCGTATTCCTTCGGCGGTGGGCTACCAGCCGACGCTGGCCACCGACATGGGTGCGATGCAGGAACGGATTTCCTCGACCAAGAATGGTTCGATCACCTCCGTTCAGGCCGTTTACGTGCCTGCGGACGACCTGACCGACCCCGCGCCCGCGACATCCTTTGCCCACCTCGATGCGACGACCGTTCTGGATCGTGCGATCTCGGAAAAGGGCATCTACCCGGCTGTGGACCCGCTGGGCTCGACGTCGCGCCTGCTGGATCCGCTGGTGATCGGTGAAGAGCACTACAAGGTGGCCACGGATGTGCAGCAGGTGCTTCAGCGCTACAAATCGCTGCAGGACATCATCGCCATTCTCGGCATGGACGAACTGAGCGAAGAGGACAAGCTGGCGGTGGCGCGTGCGCGCAAGATCGAACGCTTCCTGTCGCAGCCCTTCGACGTTGCGAAAGTGTTCACCGGCTCTGACGGTGTGCAGGTGCCTCTGGAAGATACCATCGCGTCGTTCAAGGCGGTTGTGGCCGGCGAATACGATCACCTGCCCGAAGGTGCCTTCTACATGGTTGGTGGCATCGACGAAGTGATCGCCAAAGCCGAGAAAATGGCTGCGGACGCAGCCTGATCCCAAGGGTCGGGTGGGGGCACCCCCACCTTACCGCACATCAGGCCGTGTAAGGTGGGGGCGTCCCCCACCACCGCGCCTTGATCAGGAGAACGACAATGGCAGATATGCAATTCGATCTGGTGTCGCCCGAGCGTAGCCTTGCGTCGATGCAAGTGGCTTCGGTGCTGATCCCCGGTTCTGACGGGGACATGACCGTCATGGCCGACCACGCGCCCACGATCACGACCTTGCGCCCCGGTGTGCTGCGTGTCGATGCGGGTGGTACGACGACGGAATATGTCGTCACCGGTGGCTTCGCCGAAATCGGCGCAGGTGGCGTATCCGTTCTGGCGGAGCGTGCGATTTCGCGTGCGGACATCACCCAAGAGCATCTGGACGAGATGATCGATGAGGCGCACGCCGCCTACGACACGGTCAAGACCGGCAACGGTCCTACGGACGAAGCTGTAAAGCTCTTGGCCGACATGGTGGCCATGGGCACCGAAATCGGGTTGAACCCGAAACAGCCCAACCTCTAAATTGCTGAACAGTGATCTAAAGGCCTCGGACGTTCCGGGGCCTTCTTGCATTATCGACTAATTTTTGCGCACTCTTGCAACAAGCAAGTGACGTGCACGTAAGGCAACGCAATGAAGAAGCTGCGCAACTATATGATCGGTGTCGATCAAGGGGACCCGATCCTGTTTTCCGATTTCGAGGACGATGGCGAAATGTGGACCGGGCGCGGCCAGCGCGAGCGCCGCAAGCGCATCGTCTTTTCCCAACCCTACCGGTCACCGCCTGCGGTTCAGACCTCGGTGTCGTTGTGGGACATGGACGCTGCCACGGTGATCCGTGCCGATATCAAAGCCGAAGCGGTCACAAACGACGGCTTTGACCTTGTTTTCCGCACTTGGGGTGACACGCGCGTGGCCCGTTTGCGCATCGCGTGGATGTCGATTGGTGAATTGGCCGATCCGGACGACTGGGATCTCTACTAGGACGTAAGGGGGGCTTCAGGCCCCCGCCCTTGGGTCTGGCCGCGTCACTCCGCGGCGTACATCCCGTCGTAGATCGGACCCAGCGTTTCGGCATCGAACAGCGAGCTGACCGAGGTGCCGTTCCAGATGTTCAGAATCGCCTGCGCAAAGACCGGTGCCGTGGGTACAATGCGGATGTTGGCGGCGTCCTTGACCGCCTCTGTCGGTTGGATGCTGTCGGTGATGACCAGCGATTTCATCACCGATTTGGTGACGCGATCCACCGCCGGGCCGCTCATCACGCCATGGCTGATATAGCTGTGCACTTCCTTGGCGCCGTTTTCCATCAGCACTTCGGCGGCCTTGCATAGGGTGCCTGCGGTGTCGACCATATCGTCGATGATCAGGCAGACCTTGTCCTTCACGTTGCCGATCACCGTCATTTCCGCAACTTCGCCGGGCTTTTCGCGGCGCTTGTCCACGATGGACAAGGGGGCGTTCAGTCGTTTGGCCAGTTCGCGGGCGCGGGCCACACCGCCCACGTCGGGCGACACGATCATCAACTCGTCCAACTGACCTCTGAACTGTGACTTGATGTCGAGCGCAAAGACAGGCGAGGCATAGAGGTTGTCCACGGGAATATCGAAAAAGCCCTGGATCTGGGCGGCATGAAGATCGAGGGTCAGCACCCGTTCGATGCCAGCGCCCACCAGCATGTTCGCCACCAGTTTGGCCGAAATCGGCGTGCGCGCCTTGGTGCGGCGGTCCTGACGGGCGTAGCCGAAATAGGGGATCACGGCGGTGATGCGCGCGGCCGAGCTGCGGCGCAGGGCGTCGCACATGATCAAGAGTTCCATCAGATTGTCGTTGGCAGGGTTCGACGTTGGCTGGATGATGAACATATCCTCGCCGCGTACGTTCTCGAAGACCTCGACAAAAATCTCGCCATCGTTGAACCGTTCGACCCGGGCCTCGACCAGTCCCACGTTCACACCGCGATGCAGCGACATGCGCCGGGCAATGGCCTGCGCCAGCGGCATGTTGGCATTGCCTGAAATCAGCTTGGGTTCCTGAACGTGCGGCATGTGTGAACTCCCAAGCAGCATGGAATGTGACAGATTCGTGATGTTGACACCGCTTAGCATGGCCTTACCGTTCGGGCTAGCAACCAAGCCCTGTCAGGAGACAATCATGGCCCATATCGACTACTTTTTTGCGACCCTGTCGCCTTACACCTACCTGGCGGGCACGCGGTTCGAAGAGGTGGCGGCCAAACACGGGGCAACGATCACCTACAAGCCAGTCGATATCATCGCGCTTTTCGGACGCACGGGCGGCACACCGCCCAAGGATCGCCACCCCAGCCGCATCGAATACCGTGCGCAGGAGTTGACGCGCGCCGCCCGGAAACTGGATGTGCCCTTCAACCTCAAACCGGCGCATTGGCCCACCAATGGCGCGCCTGCGTCCTATGCCTTTATCGCGGCACAAAACGCAGGGGGCGGTGATCTGGGCGCGTTGGTGCATGCGATCACCCGCTCTGTCTGGGCGGATGAAAAGGACATCGCCGAAGACGATGTGATCCGCGCATGCCTGACGGAGGCGGGGTTTGATCCCGCCTTGGCCGACAGCGGTCTGCTGGCCGGGGCCGAAACCTATGCGCGCAACCTTGAAGAGGCCGTGGAGCGGGGCGTTTTCGGTGTGCCTTTCTATATCACGGACACCGATCAGAGGTTCTGGGGGCAGGACCGCATTGCCGATCTGGACGCGCATCTGGCTGGCTCATTGTGAGCTTTCACGTCCATTCGCGCAGCTTCGGGCAGGGGCCGCGCAAGGCGCTTGCGATCCATTGTACGCTGGCCCATTCCGGCGCGTGGCGCGGGGTGGGGCAGGCCATGGGTGATGTGCTCACGCTGGATGCCTTCGACATGCCCTGCCATGGCAAGACCGACGACTGGGACGGCACCGGCAACGTGCACGACCTGACCACCGGGATCGCGCGGGACATGATCGCGAAACAGGGCGGACCAGTGGACCTGATCGGCCATTCCTTTGGCGCGACAGTGGCCTTGCGGCTGGCCATCGAGAACCCTGAACTGGTGCGCAGTGCGGTGCTGATCGAACCTGTGTTCTTTGCTGCTGCGGCCGTCGATGAACCTCGCCGGGTCGAAGGGTATTACGCCAAGAACCGCGATTTCGATGCGGCACTGGCATCGGGCGACAAAATGGAGGCGGCGCGGGCCTTCAACCGGGGCTGGGGTGATGGCACCAGGTGGGATCAGATCCCCGAACAAACCCGGCAGTACATGGCCGATCGCATTCACTTTGTCGGGGCCTCGTCCGCCGTGGTGCTGCATGACAGCCCCGGTTTGCTGGCCCCCGGTCAATTCGAACGTGCCACGATGCCTATTCTGTTGATGGAAGGGGATCAATCTGACGACATGACCGATGCGGTCAACAGCGCACTGGCCCGGCGGTTGCCCCACGCCAAGCGCGTTGTTCTGGAAGGGCTGGGGCACATGGCCCCCATCACCCACCCCAAGGAGGTTGCCGCCGCGATCAGGGACTTTTTGGCCCAGGTGCCTTTCGACCGCGCGTCAGAGATGGCTTAGGAAAGTATCGATCTGCTCGCGCTTGATCGACCAGTCGCAGACCAGCCGCGCGGCCAGCATCTCGTTGGGGTCATCGCCTTCCAGCGATCCTTCCCAGACATAGTATTTCGCCCCAGCGTCGTGCAAGCGCTGGTGCGCGGCCCGCGGGAAACTGGCAAAGATCATGTTCGCCTCGGGGGCGTGCAGAAAGGTGGCCCCCTTCGTGCGCAACCCTTTGGCCAGATGTGCCGCATTGGCATTGGCCTGTGCCGCGAGCTTCAGCCACAGCCCGTCCTGCAAATAGCCCGCCATCTGCGCCGACAGATACCGGTGCTTGGAAAACAGATGCGCTCCGCGCTTGCGGCGCAACTCGAACTCCCACGCCTTGTCGGGGTCGAAGAACACCACCGCCTCGACGCCCATGCAGCCGTTCTTTGTCCCGCCAAAGCTGACCACGTCGACACCGGATTTCCACGTCATGTCCGCGGGTGAACACTCCAGAGCGCTCAGCGCATTGGCAAAGCGTGCTCCGTCCAGATGCACAGGCAGGCCAAATTGCTTGGCCACGGCCGTCAGGGCACGCAACTCTTCCAAGGAGTGGACACCGCCGCGCTCGGTCACTTGGGTGATGCTGACGGGCCCGCGTTGCGGTCCGTGCACGCCGCGCACCTCTTCGCCTTCGATGGTGTGACGCAAGGCGTCGGGTGACATCTTGTGATCCCCCGCCACCAGCGTCAGCTTCGCGGCCCCCGCATAGAATTCTGGCGCGTTGCACTCGTCTTCGTGAATATGGGCGACGGGGCTGCAGAAAATCGTCTGCCAGGGTTGGGTATAGCAGGCCAGCGCCAGTGCATTCGCCGCTGTGCCTGTGGCCACCAGATAAACGGCGGCCTCGGGTGCTTCGAAAATGTCGCGGATCTGGCGGCGGATCTCTTCCATGATCGGGTCGGCGCCATAGGGCATGGCATAGCCGTCATTGGCGCGGTTCAGCCGGTCCATGATCTGAGGGTGAACGGGACCTGCGTTGTCAGAGGCAAAAAACATCAGGTGGGCTCCTCGATAATGTGCTCTTCCCAGTCGTCCTCGGGAATGTCGAATTCGCTCAGCGTGCGGTGCTGCACGCTCACACCGGCGGCATGCACGCTGTCCGCATCACCTGTGACCAGAGGGTGCCACGCGGGCAAGGGCTTGCCCTCCCACAGCAGCCGGTAGGCGCAGGTTTGCGGCATCCAATAGGCGTGGGTGTCCAGGTTGGAAGGTTTCAAAACGATGCAATCCGGCACGAACTGATGGCGGTTTTCGTAGTGCGCGCACCGGCAGGTCGTATCATCCAGCAACCGGCAGGCAATGCGGGTCAGGGCCACTTCGCCGCTGTCCTCGTCTTCCAGCTTGTTCAAACAGCATTTGCCGCAGCCATCACAGAGCGCCTCCCACTCGGCCTGGCTCATCTTGTCCAGCGGCTTGCGTTCCCAGAACCTCTTGGCCAGCCCTTTGGGCGCAATCGGCGCGGTCATAGGGTGTCCAATATGGTGCGGGCGCGGGTGCAATCGGCGTCCATCTGAGTGATCAGCGCATCAAGGCTGTCGAATTTTTCCTCGCCGCGCAGATGATCGACAAGGGCCACCGACAGGGGCGTGCCGTACAGATCGCCGGTGAAGTCAAAGATGAAGGTTTCGAGGTTGGGCCGGTTTTCCCCGAACATGGGCCGCACCCCGATGGAGGCCGCTCCCTGGTAGCTGCCCTTGTGTGGCCCTTCCAGCACATCGACAAGCACCGCATAGACGCCAAAGGCAGGCGGATGCAGGCCCTCGATGCTCATGTTGGCGGTGGGATAGCCCAATTCGCGGCCACGTTGTTCGCCGCCGATCACCGGGCCTTCGATCCTATGCCAATGGCCCAGCATTTCGGCCGCATCACGTGGCCGCGCCGCACTCAGTGCCTTGCGGATCGCGGTGGAGGACACAGTGGCGGCCGTGCGTTCCAGCAGCGGGGCGATGGTGACGCCAAAGCCCATCTCGGCTCCGAACCGCTTCAAGTCGTCCGCTGTTCCGGCGCGTCCCTTGCCAAAGCAGAAATCCGCGCCGATCACCACGTGGCTCAGGCCCAGACCCTCGGCCACAACGTCGCGCGCAAAGGCTTCGGGCGTCAGGGAGGCAAGGCTTGCGTTGAAATTCAGTTCATACAGCCGCTCGACACCCAGCTTTTCCAGACGACTGGCGCGGGCATCGCGCCCCATCAGGCGAAAGGGTGGCGCGTCGGGGGCAAAGAATTCGCGCGGGTGCGGTTCAAATGTCAGAACCCCCAGAGGGGCCTCAGGCGCCGCATCGCGGGCCATGGCGATCACCGATTGATGGCCCAGATGCACACCATCGAAGTTGCCGATGGCCACTGTGGCCCCCCGGTCGCCCGCCTCAACGAATTGATAATCCCGCACGATTTTCATGGCCAATGCCTAGCCGGGCCAAAGGCCGGAAGCAAGCAGGCGCGCACTGCTTCTTTGGGTCGGAAATACTTTGGGGGGAGGTGCCATAGGCACCGGGGGGCAACGCCCCCCTGAAGGATGACAGTCGCGCCGTCAGGCGCGCCCGTCTGCCAAAAGGATCAGTCGAACTTGCGGCTGGGTGCCAGAACGGTGGCTTCGCCAATCAGAACCTTCTTGCCATCGACACTGCAATGACAATCCAGTTTCACACGGCGCTTGGAAAACTCGATGTCCGTGACCTTCACCTCGGCATAGACCAGATCGCCGGGCCGGACGGGGGCAAGGAATTTGAGGCTTTGCCCCATGTAGACCGTGCCATGGCCCGGAAGCTGTTCGCCGATCACAGCCGAAATAAGCCCGGCGGTCAGCATGCCGTGCGCAATGCGGCCCTGGAAAATCGTATCCTGTGCATAGTCGTCATCAAGGTGCACCGGGTTCCGGTCCGTGCTGATCTGCGCGAACATTTCGATATCTTCGTCTGTCACGACTTTGCGCAGATAGCGCGTCATGCCCATCTCGATGTCTTCGATGCAGATCGTTCCGCGGGGCAAATTGTCCAACATTTCACGCTCCGGTAATTTTCTGAGGCCGTTCGACCATTCGTCGCAACTTTATTACTTTGCAGGCGCAGAAAATCAAGAGGAAAAATGCCTATCTGAGAAAGCCGATTGCATAGGTTGGATTGACCATTTCCTTTTCCAAATAAGCACTTAGCGCATCTGGTTCCGGATGCTGCGACGTTTTGGTCTCAGTCGCGGCCAGCCCCCCGGTGATGAACAGAGAATCGATATCCTCACCCATGGCACCGCGGATGTCGGTCAGGACGCCGTCACCGATGGCCAGCGTGCGCGCAGGGTCCGCATCGCGGCCCAGTTCGGCCAGCCGGAGCCGGGCCAGGTCATAGATCGGCGGATGGGGCTTTCCGAAGTAAAGGCTTTCTCCGCCCATTTCGGTATAAAGCTGCGCCAATGCACCGGCACACCATTCACGGGTGTGGCCCCGATCCACCACGATGTCCGGATTGGCGCAAAGCAGCTTGAGGCCCTTCTGTTTGGCATAAAGGAATTGCGGGCGCATCACATCGGGGTCGGCTGTTGCGTCAAAAGCCCCTGTGCACACGATGCCTTCGGCCTCTTCCAAAGGAACCTTGATGATCTCCACGGGGTCCTTGACCACGCCAATGGGGTCGAAAAACGTGTGGTCGCGTTCTTCACCGATGAAATAGACCTTCGATCCAACCGCACCACGGAACATGGCCGACCGGGCGCTGTCGCCAGAGGTGGCGATGGTGTCATAGGCATCACGCGGCACGCCGAACTGTTCCAACTGCGGCTCTACCCCGGCACGGGGCCGCGGTGCATTTGTGACCAGAACAACGGCCCCTCCAGTGGCGCGATAGGCCTGCAGGGCGGCCACGGCCTCGTCAAAGGCACGCACGCCATTGTGGACGCATCCCCACAGGTCAACGAACAGGGCGTCGTAGCGATCCGAAATCTCGGACAGGGACGTGATGATTTGCGTCATGGAGTAGGGTCCTTCAGGCGATGTTTGCGCTAACATTTGTCATGGATTGCCTCAGGCGACAAGCAATTAGCCGTTTTCGATGCGCCAGGCGGTGGCGCTTTTTGGCTGCACGGCCCGTCATTCGGGTCCATTGATGGGGCGATCGAGGGTCCAGTCATAAAGGCCGCTGTCGCGTTCGCGCACGGCTTGCTTCCAGCCCATCGCTTCGCTGCGCGCCTTGAAATTCAGACCTTCGGGCGAATGTCGGGTGATGCCGTCGAAGACGGTGGCCAGCCGCTGGGTCTGGGTGATCGTGGCCTCGAGCGTCTGGTTGATGACCATCTTGTTCATCGCCAGTTGATTGACCGGGACGGTCGCCATGCGTGCGGCGAGGGCCTCGACCTCCGCATCTAGGTCGCTGGCAGGCACGGACTTCAGCACAAGGCCCATCTTCGCGGCCTCAGTGCCGGTGATCTTGTCGCCGGTGAACAGCATCCGCTTGGCCTGTTCGGCACCCACGCGGTACACCCACATCGCAGTGGTGGGACATCCCCAGACCCGCGCGGGCATGTATCCGATCTGTGCATCATCGGCCATGATTGTAAGGTCTGCGCACAGGGCGATGTCCGAACCACCGGCCACCGCAAAGCCGTGCACCTTGCAGATCACCGGCTTCATCGCCCGGAAGAGCGACATGAAACATTGCGTGTTGGCCCACATGAACTGATAGTCCTGCATCGGATCCCAGGGCATGTCCTGTGTCAGCGTGTTGTTCGGATCGGCGGCGTAGTGGGCCAGATCATAGCCTGCGCAGAACGCATCGCCGACACCCGACAGGACCATGACATGCACTTCGGGGTCGGCATCCGCCGCCGCGACCGCCGCCTGCAGGGCGCGGGGCAAATCATCATCAATGGCATTCAGCACTTCGGGCCGGTTCAGCGTGATGCGCCCGATGCGGCCGTCTTTTTCGTACAGAACAGGTGTCATGATCCCTCCGCGATTTTGCACACCCTAGCAGCCAACAAAAAGGCGGCCCAGAGGACCGCCTTACATTTGTTGCGCAGCGCCTGCGGCTGGATCAGACCTTGAGGTTGGGAATGATCTGTTTCTTGCGGCTCATGATGCCGGGCAGAACGACCGTGTCGCCCTCGACCGTTGCGTCAAAGCTTTTCTCGGCCACGGTCTTCACCAGATCGTTGGGAACCAGCAGCGTGGCCTCTTCGTTCAGGATGTCGACCACGAACAGCAGCACCTGGTCGGCTCCGTCTTCGTTTGCCACGTCCGTCATCGACGCCATCAGGCTGTCCTTGCGGTCCAGCACCAGCTTGGGCGCGGTGGTTTCCAGAACGGAGACGCGGAAATCCTTGCCATCGACGGTGTATTCCTTGGAGTCCATGCGCAGCAGTTCCGCGTCCGAGAATGCGGAGACATCGGATTTCGCTTCGAACATTTCAGAGGCATAGGCCGAGACATCAACGCCAAGCTGCTCTGCCAGATCAAAGGCGACGGCCTTGTCTTCCTGCGTGGTTGTCGGGCTGCGGAATTCGAGCGTGTCTGACAGGATGCACGACAGCATCGCGCCTTTGACGTTCTCGGGCATCTGCGCGATGTCCTTGCCGATCATCTTCCACATGATGGTGGCGGTACAGGCCAGAGGTTCGATGCGGATGTCGATGGGGCCAGCGGTTTCCAGACCGCCGACCAGTTTGTGGTGGTCAATGATGGCCTGAATGTCGCAATCATTGATGCCTGCAGGCAATTCGGCAGGGTTGTTGGTGTCGACGATCACCACCGGTGTGCCCGCGGCCACGTCCGAGACGATCTCGGGTTTGTCGAGGTTCCAGCGTTCCAGCATGAAGGCCGCTTCGGTGTTCGGCTCTCCCAACAGAACGGGCTTGGCATCCACACCTTTGATCTGGTTGAGATACCACGCCCAGATGATTGGGCTGCCGGTGCTGTCGGTGTCGGGGGATTTGTGGCCGAAAACAAGCGTTGTCATGGGGCGGATCCTGAAATTGAGGTCTGTTTGCGCGCGTTATAGGGGGGTGTGGGGTGCTTGTCACCTGCGGCATTTTGATTGCCGGGCCTTGGGTCAAAGGACCGCTGCGCGGACGCCTTTTTGCTCGATGAGGGGCGCTGCCCCTCAAACTCCCCGAAGTATTTGTGACCCAAAGAAGAGGGGCTTGGGGCTTTGGCGGATATGGTGTTAGCTGACCTGCATGAGTGACCTGCGAGAAACCGATCTTTACCCGCCGATCAAGGGGTTCCTGGAGGATCAGGGGTATGTGGTGAAATCGGAAGTGGGCGCGGCGGACGTTGTCGCGGTGCGGGGCGGCGAACCACCGGTGATTGTCGAGCTGAAGCTGGGGTTTTCGCTGGCGCTGGTGCATCAATGCGTGGCGCGGCTGCGGGTGTCGGACGATGTGTACATGGCCGTGGCGCGTGGCAAGGGGCGGCGGTTCGCCAAGTCCGTGAAAGAGATGACCACACTCGCGCGACGGCTGGGTCTGGGGCTGATCACCGTGCGGCTGAGCGACGGGCTGGTCGAGGTGCATTGCGATCCGGGGCCTTATGCGCCGCGCAAGTCCAAGGCGCGGGAGGGCGCGCTTTTGCGTGAATTTGCACGCCGCGTGGGTGATCCCAATGACGGGGGGCAGACGCGCGTCGGGTTGATCACCGCCTATCGGCAGGACGCATTGAAGGTGGCGCTATATTTATATGAGGTCGGCGCGTGCAAGGGGGCGGATGTCGCGCGCGAGACCGGTGTGGACCGGGCCACGCGCATGATGCGGGACGACCACTATGGGTGGTTCGAAAAGGTCGAGAAGGGCGTTTACGGCCTGACGCCCAAGGGGGCCGAGGCGGTCATGCAGTCCGAGCGGGTGCTGGGCCGCTAGAAGGGCTGGCGGCGCAGCGCGTAACCTTCCAGCGCCAGCAGGTTCAGAAGACCGGACGAACCGCCCAAATGCGCCGCACCGACAGCCACGACAGTTTGACCTGAAGCAGTCAGGATGGTGTCCATCCATGCGCGGTTGCGGTTTTCAAGCAAGGCCTGCTCCAACATGTCAAAGGCCTCATCGAAACGGTTGGGGTCCATCCGGATGCGTGCGCGGGTGGTGATGCGGGCCAGCGGCATAACCGCGCCGTGATGCTCTTCAAAATACTGCGCTGTCAGGGTTTGCATGGCGTCTTCGGCCTCTGCAACGCTCAGTACGCCGAGGCGCAGCATCTCGATCTGATCCTCAATCGGGTCCTGTGCAAAGGTCCGGAACAGCGTGTCGAAGGGCTCCAGGGCCCGTGCTGGCACGCCCTGATCGGCGGCAACGGACAGCAGCCGCTTGTCGAGCCCTTCGGCGCCCGTGCGCATCATCTGCAGAAGGCAAGGTGGCATGCCCAGCATCAGCGACAGATACCAGGGTTGCATTTTGGCGGCCATGAAAGGCGGGATGCCGCGGGCCTGCGCGGCTTCTGCCAGTGCTGCCCAGTCTTCCGGCGACATGCGGTCGATCAGGCTGGGCCCTTCCGTCAGACTCAGGAGTTCGGGCCGCGTGGCGAGTGCGTTTTGAAGCGCGTCCTCTTCGGCTTTGGTGGCTTCGACCAGCAGGATGTCGGCGCTCGCGATCACCGGGGTCAGGCGTGCGACGAGGGCGGGCAGGCGCGGATCGGCGACGTGGATCGTCCCGATCAGGTGGATGCGGTGTGCGCCCCTGACTGCCAGCCAGTGATTGCCGGAGGCATAGGGCGTGGCCGACAGGCGCGTTTGCAGCTCATCCGATTGGGGCTGTGTAAGGCCGGGTCGCATGTCGGTGCCGGCGCAGGCCGCCCACAGCATCGACGGCAGCATGAAAAGCGCGAAAAGCGAAGCGATCCGGTGCATGGCGCACCTCCTTGATGCGAAGCGGTCGGGCCAGATTAGGGCGGTGGTGCGAAGGCGCAAGCCCGGCATCGTTCCAATTGGCGGTTTTTTTCGTCTCCGACCTGTTGACTCATTTGGGCGCACTGCCTAGCTATGCGCCGTTATCACTCAGGCGAAGTGAGTGCTAACGATACGTGGGGCATGAGCCCCAAGGGAGAAACTTTGAGCCTTAAGGAGCTGCAAAGATGGCATTGAAACCGCTTCATGACCGCGTGCTGGTACGCCGCACGGAAAGCGAAGAGAAAACTGCTGGCGGGCTGATCATCCCCGATAGCGCCAAGGAAAAGCCGGCCGAAGGTCTGGTTATCGCAGTGGGCGCAGGCGCCCGTGACGATGATGGCGAGCGCATCGCACTGGACGTCAAGGAAGGCGACCGCATCCTGTTCGGCAAATGGTCGGGCACAGAAGTCACCGTCGACGGCGAAGAGCTTCTGATGATGAAAGAAAGCGACATCATGGGCATCATCGAGTAAGCCGCGCGCTTCTCTGATCCCATTTCATCGCTGAACAAACCAATTCTCAAGGAGAGATATAATGGCTGCTAAGGACGTCAAATTCGACACCGATGCCCGCAACCGCATGTTGGCAGGTGTCAACATCCTCGCGGATGCTGTGAAAGTCACGCTGGGCCCCAAGGGCCGCAACGTGGTTCTGGACAAATCCTTTGGCGCACCGCGCATCACCAAGGACGGTGTATCGGTTGCCAAGGAAATCGAACTGGAAGACAAGTTCGAGAACATGGGCGCACAGATGGTCAAGGAAGTTGCTTCCCGGACCAACGACGAAGCGGGTGACGGTACAACAACCGCAACCGTTCTGGCCCAGGCCATCGTGCGCGAAGGCATGAAATCGGTTGCCGCTGGCATGAACCCGATGGACCTCAAGCGCGGCATCGACATGGCGACAGCCAAAGTGGTTGAAGCGGTCAAGAACGCGGCACGCGAAGTCAAAGACAGCGACGAAGTTGCGCAAGTGGGCACCATCTCGGCCAATGGCGAAGCGGAAATCGGTCGTCAGATCGCGGACGCGATGCAGAAAGTCGGCAACGAAGGCGTCATCACCGTTGAAGAGAACAAGGGTCTGGAAACAGAAACCGACGTCGTCGAAGGCATGCAGTTCGACCGCGGTTACCTGTCGCCATACTTTGTCACCAACGCTGACAAGATGACAGCCGAGCTGGAAGACTGCCTGATCCTGCTGCACGAAAAGAAACTGTCGTCGCTGCAGTCGATGGTTCCCCTGCTCGAGCAAGTGATCCAATCGCAGAAACCCCTGCTGATCATTGCCGAAGACGTTGAAGGCGAAGCGCTGGCAACACTGGTTGTCAACAAACTGCGCGGCGGTCTGAAAATCGCGGCCGTCAAAGCACCTGGTTTCGGTGATCGCCGCAAAGCCATGCTGCAGGACATCGCGATCCTCACCGGTGGCCAGGTCATCTCCGAAGATCTGGGCATGAAGCTGGAAAACGTCGGCATGGACATGCTGGGCACAGCCAAGAAAGTGCAGATCACCAAGGACGAAACCACAATCGTGGACGGTGCCGGTGAGAAAGCCGAGATCGAAGCACGTGTGACCCAGATCCGTCAGCAGATCGAGGAAACAACCTCGGACTACGACCGTGAAAAGCTGCAAGAGCGCGTTGCCAAACTGGCAGGCGGTGTTGCCGTTATCCGCGTCGGTGGCATGACCGAGGTTGAAGTGAAAGAGCGCAAAGACCGCGTTGACGATGCATTGAACGCGACACGTGCCGCTGTTCAGGAAGGCATCGTTGTCGGTGGTGGTGTTGCCCTGGTTCAGGCCGCCAAAGTGCTGGACGGCGTGGAAGGCGAGAACAACGACCAGAACGTCGGTGTGAACATCGTACGCAAAGCCATCGAAGCGCCTCTGCGCCAGATCGCAGAAAACGCAGGCGTTGACGGTGCGGTTGTCGCGGGCAAGATCCGCGAAAGCGACGATGTCACCTTTGGCTTCAACGCACAGACCGAAGAATATGGCGACATGTTCTCGTTCGGTGTGATCGATCCTGCGAAAGTTGTGCGCACGGCGCTGCAAGACGCCGCATCGGTCGCAGCCCTGCTGATCACAACCGAAGCCATGGTTGCCGACAAGCCCGCCAAGGAAGGCGCAGCCGCCGGTGGTGGTATGCCCGACATGGGCGGCATGGGCGGCATGATGTAACTGGCATCTGCCAACGTCCAGGAGACTGCGAAGGGGCTGCCATTTGGCGGCCCCTTTTGCTATGCGCGGGGCATGGGTGCTTTTCGCAATATCGACGCAGGCGACGTGGCCACGGTACGCGCGATGCTCTGCGCGGCCTTTGACACCGAGGACGAGGCGGATCTGGTCGAGGCCCTGCGCGCCAGTGGTGATATGGAATACGAATGGGTTCTGGACGGACCCGAAGGGCCAGTGGCCTATGCGGCCCTGTCGCGGATGCGTGCGCCAGAAGGGTGGCTGTGTCTGGCACCCGTTGCGGTCTGGCCTGCAGCACAAGGGCAGGGGCACGGCCTGCGGCTGATGCAAAAGATCGTTCATTGGGCCAGCGCCGCGCCGGATGCGCGCCGGATTGTCGTTCTGGGGTCTGTGCCGTTCTACGAAAAGGCGGGGTTTTCCAATGCGCGGGCAGCCCGTTTGGAAACGCCCTATCCTGTGGCGCACACGCTTTATCTGGGGCCGGGCAATGACTGTCCGTCGGCGCGGCTGGTCTATCCAGCTGCCTTTGACGATCTCGACTAGCCGCGCAACGCCTCAGCGGCTAAGCGTGGATCATGCGCCTTGCCTTGCTGACATTCCTCACCATGGTTGCCTTTGCTGCCAATTCGATCCTGAACCGGGCGGCCATCGCGCATGGGGGCATTGATGCGGCCAGTTTCGCGCTGATCCGGGTGGTGTCGGGCGCTGTCATCCTGTGCATGATCCTGACGGTCAGACGACAGGCGTTGCCCTTGCTGCGGCGTGCCCGGGTGTTGGGCGCGCTGAGCCTGTCGCTTTATATTGCCGGATTTTCCTGGGCCTATGTGTCGATTGATGCGGGTCTGGGCGCGTTGATCCTGTTTGGCGTGGTGCAGGTATCCATGTTTGCATGGGCGGCGCTGCGTGGATCAGCGCCTTCAACACGGCAATTGGCCGGAGCGGGCATCGCCTTTGGCGGTCTGGTGATTGCCCTTTGGCCGTCAACGGCGCAGGCCTCGAACCCGTTGGGGGCGGCCGCGATGGTGGCGGCGGGGCTGGGCTGGGCCGCGTACACCCTGTCGGGGCGGTCCGAGAGCGATGCCTTGGCCGCAACGGCGGCGAATTTCGTGCTTGCGGCCCCCTTGCTGGCGTTGGTGTTGGTGGGGCCGTGGATGCAGATTGCCCCGCTGGGGATTGCACTGGCCATCCTGTCGGGAGCGGTAACCTCCGGACTGGGCTATGCGCTTTGGTATTCGGTTCTGCCACGTCTGGCGTCCAGCACCGCGGCTGTCGTGCAGCTGAGCGTACCGATCATCGCCATTCTGGGCGGTGCGCTGCTGCTGGACGAAGACTTGCGGCTTCAGGTCGGCGTGGCGACCGTGCTGGTGCTGGGCGGCATCGCGCTGGCGATCACGTCAGCAAAGGTTCCAGCGGGTCGTAGCTGAGACCGTCACTTTCGCCAAAGGCAATCTGCAAAAGGCTTGAAGGTTTGTGCGGCGTGTGTCGCAACTGGTCTGCCGTAACCCACTGGCGGCGGGTCACGATGGCTTCGGGGTCCTGCCACCCTTCGGGCAGCACATCGGAGCCTTGCAGCGTGCAGCGGAAAAACACTTCGATTTGATGGTAGTCGCGGGCCGGGTCGTGAAATTCATTCACGAGACAGGGCGCGCCCACGGTCACGGCAAGCCCGGTTTCCTCCATTACCTCGCGGGCCAGATTGTCGGGCAGGCTTGCATGGGCTTCCGCGCCGCCACCCGGCGCGCACATCAGGGGGTTCTCGTCCTCTTTCCAGGCGTTGACCAAAAGCAGCCTTTCGCGGTGGACTATGATCGCGCGCATCGCGATCCGTGGGGGACGTTGAGGCATTTGATCACCTTTGTTGCTGTGCTGCCATTCCATAGGCCGGGCAATGTGTCTATCTCAAGGATTATGAGGTTGTTGGTGTTCATATCGCTTTTGCTGGGATGGTCGGCGGCGGCGCGCGCGGAGTGCGTGATCCTGCTGCACGGATTGGCCCGGACTGAGGCGTCTTTTGCCCTGATGGAGGCGGCGTTGGAGGCGGATGGCTATACCGTCGTGCGCCCCGGATACGATTCCACGCAGGCGCCTGTGCCGGAATTGGCGGCAGAGGTCATGCCCGAAGCTCTGAAAGCCTGCGGAGAGGACCGCGTCAATTTCGTGACCCATTCGATGGGAGCTATCCTTGTGCGCGAATGGCTGCGTCGCAATCCGCTGGACCGGCTGGGCCGGGTGGTGATGCTGGCCCCGCCCAATCAGGGCAGCGAAGTCGTGGATGTATTGGGCGGGTTCGAGGTGTTCGGCTGGTTCAATGGCCCCGCAGGCCAGCAGTTGGGCACCGGGCCATCGGCATTGCCCAGACAGTTGCCACCAGTGGATTACCCGGTCGGGGTGATCGCGGGCAATCAATCGCTCAACGCCTATTTCTCATCGCTGTTGCCGGGGGAGGACGATGGCAAGGTGTCCGTCGCCTCGACCAAGGTTGAAGGCATGACGGCACACATCGTTTTGCCGGTGACACACACCTTCATCATGAACAATCCGCAGGTGATTTCGCAGACCATGGCGTTCTTGCGGGACGGGGCGTTCAACCCTGATCTCAATTGGCTGGATGCGGTGCTGGAGCAGCTGGATTGCCCCGATGCGACATGTGTGATGGGGGTGCGGCGCGATGTTGGACGTTGATCTGACGGGCGCGCAGGTGCTGCGCCGCGACGGGTTGCAGGACGACCCCCTGAGCATCGCAGGCGGGCAAATCGTGGCCGACATGGTGGGGCGGTCGGTGGACCTGTCGGGATACATGGTGCTGCCGGGGATCGTCGACATTCACGGTGATGGCTTTGAGCGCCACCTCGCCCCGCGCCGCGGTGCGATGAAGCAGATGGCCGAGGGATTGGTCGCGACCGAGGCGGAATTGGCGGCCAACGGCATCACCACGGGATACCTGGCGCAGTTCGTCAGCTGGGAAGGCGGCGTGCGGGGCATGGCCTTTGGTGCTCAGGTCTTTGCCGCGATCCGGGATACGGCGCCGCAGCTTGTCACCGACATCAGGGCACAACTGCGGTTCGAGACGCATCTGTTGGAAGATTATAAAGCGTTGCCCGAGCTCATCGCCGATTGGGGTGTGGATTACGTGGTGTTCAACGATCATCTGCCGCATGACCGTCTGGCCGAAGGGCGCAAGCCGCCCCGGCTGGTGGGTCAGGCGCTGAAGGCGCAGCGCAACCCCGAGACGCATTTCCAGATGTTGCTGGACCTGCATGGGCGGGGGCCGGAGGTGCCTGCCGCGCTGGATGATCTGTGCACACGCCTGAGTGCTGCAGGCGTGCGCATGGGTAGCCACGATGACCAGACAGCCGCAGACCGCGCCCAATGGAATGCGCGCGGCGTGCACATCGCCGAATTTCCGGAAACTCTAGGAGCGGCAGAGGCGGCCAAGGCGCAGGGTGGTGTCGTGGTGCTGGGGTCGCCCAACGTGGTGCGGGGCGGATCGCACAAGGGCAATGCCAGCGCGCTGGACCTGATCGCCATGGGGTTATGTGACGCCCTGGCGTCGGATTATCATTATCCTAGTCCGCGCCGCGCTGCCTTGATGATTGCACAGACCGGGGTGTTGGATCTTGCAGGCGCATGGCGCCTTGTGTCGGAAGGGCCTGCACAGGCTGTCGGGCTGGAGGATCGCGGTGTTCTGGAGGCGGGCAAGCGCGCGGATATCGTCGTGCTGGACGCCGAGACCAAGCGCGTGGCCATGACCCTGAGCGGCGGGCGTGTGAGCTTTATGAGTGGCAATATCGCGGAGCGGTTTTTGTAGACCGGCGCGCTGGCGCGCACGCGATATTTTGCAGATGCGGTTCGCATCTGCGGTGGTGGGGGGCTCTGCCCCCGGCCTGCGGCCTCCCCCGAAGTATTTTTGACCCAAAGAAGGGTTAGTTGGTGATGCGGTTGACGTGGCCCATCTTGCGGCCGGCCTTGACCTCGGCCTTGCCGTAAAGGTGCAGCGCGGTCTTGGGGTCGCGGGCCAGTGTCGGCACATCGTCCATGTCATCGCCGATCAGATTGGTCATGGTGACATCTGCGTAGCGGGTGCCATCGCCCAAGGGCCAGCCCGCCACGGCGCGAATGTGCTGTTCGAACTGGTCGATGGTGCAGCCTTGTTGCGTCCAGTGGCCCGAGTTGTGCACGCGCGGGGCGATTTCGTTCACGACCAGTCCGCGTGGCGTCACAAACAGTTCCACCCCCATCACACCGACATAATCGAGCGCCCCAAGGATCTGGGCGGCCAGCAGAACCGCGTCCGTACGCAGGCGCGGCGGGATGGTCGCGGGCACAGTCGTGGTGTGCAGGATGCCGTCGCGATGCACGTTTTCGCCGGGGTCATAGCATGACACATCGCCCGCAGGGTTGCGTGCGGCGATGATCGAGATTTCGGCGCTGAAATCGACGAAGCCTTCGTAGATGGCTGGTGATCCGGCCATGTCTGCCCAAGCGCTTGCCGCGTCTTCGGGGGACATGAGGCGGGCCTGCCCTTTGCCGTCATAGCCAAAGCGGCGGGTTTTCAGGATTGCGGGTGTGCTGATCTGTGCAATTGCGGTGTCAAGCGCTGCGGCATCGGGAAGATCGGCGTAGGGTGCCGTTTCAAGGCCCAGACCCTTGAGGAAGTCCTTTTCCGTCAGGCGGTCCTGGGAGATGCGCAGGGCGTCGCGGTTGGGATGGATCGGGCGCAGGTCTTCCAGCGTGTCGAGCGCGGAGGTTGGGATATTCTCGAATTCATAGGTGATCACGTCGACAGACCGGGCAAAAGCGGTCAGCGCGGCGGTGTCGTCGTAGGATGCTGTTGTCACGGTGTGGGCCACATCCCCTGCGGGCGGGTTTTCACCCGGTTCAAAGATGTGGGTTTTGAAACCGAGCCGCGCCGCCGCGACGCTGAGCATTCGGCCCAGTTGACCGCCGCCGAGAATCCCGATGGTAGCGCCGGTTTGTAAGGGGTCAGTCATCCGATGGCTCCTCCGGGATGGAGGCCGAGAGGTCCGCCCGCCAGGCATCGAGGCGCCGGGCAAGGTCTGGATCCTGCAAGGCGAGGATGCCCGCCGCCATCAATCCGGCGTTGGCGGCACCCGCAGCACCGATGGCCATGGTGGCCACGGGAAAGCCGCGCGGCATTTGCAGGATCGAATACAGGGAATCGACCCCCGACAGGGCACGTGTCTGCACCGGCACCCCAACGACCGGCACGCGCGTCTTGGAGGCCATCATGCCCGGCAGATGCGCAGCGCCACCCGCACCGGCAATAATGACCTGCAAGCCGCGGTCGGCGGCCGCCTTGCCATAGTCCCACAGCCGGTCCGGTGTGCGGTGCGCTGAAACGATGCGCTTTTCATAAGTGATGCCCAGAGCATCCAGCATATCGGCGGCTTCGCGCATCGTGGGCCAATCGGACTGGCTGCCCATGATAATACCGACGGCGGGGGAGAGTTTGGTCATGACAAAAGCCTTCTGGCGCGTGAGCGCGCACTATACGTATCTGGAAATCCGGTGCAACGGGCGCGGTCAGGCGATAATATCGGGGGTCAGCCGGTCTTCGATCTGGGAAATGCGGTCTTTCAACATCAGCTTGCGCTTTTTCAGGCGTTGCAGGGTCAATTGATCACCCGTGCCACGATCCACGAGGGCATGAATGGCCTCGTCGAGGTCACGATGTTCACGGCGAAACACCTCAAGTTCGACCCGCAGGACGTCATCGGTTTTCATGGCCAGGTCGGATTGCGCGTTCATCTGCCGATTCTTTGGTCGTTTCGGAACCATCAATATAGGCGAGCCCGCGCGCTGCGCCTAGAAATTTTGCGTGGCATTTGATCGGGTAAGGCGATCATGGCCTTGTGCACGGCGCGTGTTCCTCCCATATTCTTGTTAAGCGGTTGCCACAACGGGGCCGCGCCTGACTGTCGCTTGATCTGATAAGGACGTGTCGCATGACCAAAATGACGCTGGGGTCGCACCCGCATATGCTGGGGTTCGAACAGCTGGAACGCCTGCTGGAACGCACGGCAAAGACCGGCAACGAGGGCTATCCGCCCTTCAACATCGAACAGACCTCTGATTTTTCCTATCGCATCACGCTGGCCGTGGCCGGTTTTCGGGACGAAGACCTGTCAATCACGGTCGAGGACCGCACCCTTGTGATCCGGGGACGGCAATCCGACGACAGTGACGGGCGCGTGTTCCTGCATCGCGGCATCGCGGCGCGACAGTTCCAACGGACGTTTGTTCTGGCGGACGGCGTTGAGGTGGGCGAGGCGATCATGGAAAACGGTCTGCTGCATGTCGATCTGACCCGGGCCAAGCCCGAAACGATTGTGCAGACGATCAACATCAGGAAAGGGTAAGCGATGAACACGCCATTTGATTTCAAGCCCGAGGGCAACATCGTCTACGTCAAGGCGATCTCGGTGTCGGACCTGCCCGCGGAAGTGCGCGAACAGGCCGAAGGGCTCGAACAGCTTTATGCGGTGCATGACGCTCAGGGCACACAGCTTGCCCTTGTGGCCGACCGCCGTATGGCCTTTGTGCTGGCACGTCAGCATGATCTGGCGCCGCAGCCGGTACACTAAAAGGTGCGCGCTGCTGCTGGCCCTTTGCGGGGCGGGCAGCGCGCTGGCGGAAACGCCGATCTTCACCCGTGACCCGGTAGAAGCCGACGTTTTGCATTACACGCATGTGCGGGTCCGGGCCTATTTCCTCGCAAATTTCAACATGACGGTCGCGGCACCGTATGCGCTGGCCGCTGGCCGCGATGCGCAGGGGCTCAAGACACAGTTGGCTCGGACTTATGCCGCGTTGGGCAAACCTGCACGCAAGACACCGCTCGTGGCAGCGCGCGTCTGTCCCGGCACACGGATCGGTGGGGTGGCGAACCGCACCTTTGTCGCCCTGTGCTGGCAGGAAGATGCGCAATTCGATGCGGCATGGGCCGCGCGGGCGCGCGATCTTGCGGGGCCGGTCATGGCGCATGAATATGTGCACCAGTTGCAATACGATCTCGCACAGGACCGTCCGGCCCGGCGCGGCGCGGATGATTGGCTTTTGGGGCCGGCATGGCTGGTCGAAGGCACGGCAGAAGTCTTTGAACGGCACTTCAGGACGCGCGGTGCGCCCGTGGATGGCGTCGCCCTTTTCGAACTTCAAACGCCGGCCCGGCGCAGCCGATTGAACCTGAATGATCTGCAAACCACCGGGGCGCTGGCCGATGGCAAGGCCTATGGGCTTGCGCGCTTTGCGGCTTTCTTGTTGGCGGGGCGGCATGGGGACGCGGCCTTGTTTGACTATTTCACGCAATTGGGGCGTCTTGGGGATCGCAAGGCGGCGTTTCAGGCCGCCTTCGGTCAAAGCATCGAAGCGTTCGAAGCTGATTTCGAGACGGTGCGCCGGGATTTCGGTGCGGCCAAGGATTACGTGGGGGTGGAATGAGCTTTGAGTTTGACTGGGTCGATGCGTTCACCGACCGGGCGTTTGGCGGCAACGGTTGTGCGGTGGTGCACGATGGCGCGGGCCTGAGCGTTGAGACTTGCACCGCCTATGTGCGGGAAACATCGCTGGTGGAATGTACGTTCACGGGGCCATCGGACGTCGCGGATGTGCGGGTGCGCTATTTTCTGGCCAGCCGCGAGATTCCCTTTGCCGGGCATCCGACCGTCGCCACCGTGGCTGCCATGCGCAGTCGGGGGATGATCGACGATGGCGATCTGACGTTGGAGACAGGTGCCGGTATCGTGCCGGTGCATGTGGATGGTGAAACCGTCCGCATGACTCAGGTGGCCCCGCAATTCGGGGCGCATGTCGTGCCCGATCTGGTGGCCGCGGTCGGTGGACTGGACGCCAGTGACATCATCGGAGCACCACAGGTGGTGAGCACGGGCCTGCCGTTTTGCATCACCGTTCTGAAGGACCGCGCAACGTTGGAACGGGCCAGCCTCGATCTCACAGCCCTTGCGCGATACGCGGATGCGCTGGGCAGCGACATCGATGTGATGGAGCCGTTCTGGTGCGTTCTGGATGGTGCCACGGAAGTGGGTGACACGTTTGCGCGTTTGCTCATGGCGCCGCCAAGCCCGGCGGAAGACCCGTTTACGGGATCCGCGACCGGGGCAATGGCGGCCTACCTCTGGGCGCATGGTCTGATTGACGGGCCGGCGTTCGTGGCCGAGCAGGGCCATGGCATGGGGCGCCCGGGACAGGCGCAGGTGCGCGTGATCGGCCCACGGGATGCAATCACGGGCGTTGAGGTTGCCGGCAAGGGATTTGTCCTGATGTCCGGAACGGTGCACCTGTCTGATGAATGATGGCGGGATTGCAGTGTTGCCTTATGGCATTGGGATCGGGGCAAAGGTCCTGCCGATGCCTCTGGCGGATTTGCACTGGCCGCTGGGACAGCCTGCGCGCTTGCAAGGGGGAACGGTCGCCGATCTGGGGCCACAGGATCATCTGATCATCTATCCAAAGACGTCGATGCATTTCCGACGCTGGGGCGTGCGGTGTCCGGTCAGCGTGATGGTGGTCGAACCGCGCGCCATCCATGCGCGGCATCTGGCGGTGTTGCGGTGGACCTGGCGGCGCTATGCGCATGTGTTTACTCACGATCCCCAAACCCTGAAAGCGGTGCCGAACGCGCGCTTTCTGCCTGCGGCGCGCACATGGGTGCCGGACTATGCCACGCTTGATCTGACCAAGTCGCGCGATGTGTCGCTGATCGCGTCGGGGCGGCGCGATCTGGAGGGGCACAAGCTGCGCCACAGCATCGTGGCGCGCGATACGGACGCACAGGTGATGGGCCGTGGGTATGCGCCGTTCGAGCACAAGTGGGAAGGGCTGGCCCCGTTCCGGTTCTCGGTGGTGATCGAAAACATCCGCGCGCCGGGCTATTTCAGCGAAAAGCTGGTGGATGCGCTGCTGTGTGAAACGGTTCCGATCTATTGGGGTGCGCCGGACGTGGGGGAATATTTCGATCTGGATGGTTTGATCGTATGCAAGACCGAAGACGAGATCGTGCAGGCCGTTCGGTCAGCGGATGCTGCACGCTACGCGCAGATGCGCGACGCCTTGTTGCGCGCCAAGCGTCAGGCCGAGGGGTTTGCAGACTACGAGGTAGCCGCCGCCCGGATCGCTGCCGGGCAGTAGCTGTCCGCAGGTGCACCGCCAGGGTGCGCCCGCGTTTGCGTTGTCAGATCAGCTGATAGCTGTGCGGCACATAGTGGAAACCGCCTTCGCCGCGGGTCTCGACAAAGCCCATGCCGGGAAACGGCATGTGATAGCCGATCAGCGGGAACCGATCCGCTGCGGCCATGCCCATCAGCTGCTTGCGGGTGGCTGCTGCTGCGGCCTTGTCCATGTCGAACTTCACTTCCCAATCCGGGTAGGCCAGCGACCAGACAAAGTGGTTGGCGGTGTCGGCCATCAACAGCAACTGCTTGCCGCCGCTTTCCAGCATATAGGTCATGTGCCCCGGTGTGTGGCCAAAGCTCTCGACGGCCGTGATGCCCGACCGAACCGCGTCGCCGCCACCGATAAAGCTGAACTTTTCCGCCAGAGGCCGCACTTTGGCTTCGAAGCCTTCGTTTTCGGCCTTGGCCCAGGCATCGAATTCAACCTGACCCGTGACATAGGCGGCACCCGCAAATGTTTCGTTCCCGGCATCGTCCATCAGGCCACCGATGTGATCGCCATGCATGTGGGTCAAGACCACGTGGGTCACGTCCGCAGGCGCATAACCGGCAGCGTTCAAGGCTGCGGATGTTCCGGCGGCGTTCAATCCGGTGTCGAACAGGATGACCTCGGAGCCGGTGTTCACCACCGTCGGCGTAAAGAAGAATTGCGCCGCATCGGTGGGCAGGAAGTTGGCAGCACTGACCTCGTTGAAGGTCTCGGCGTCCACGTTCATGCCAAAGATGTTTTGAGGGTCGGGAACACTGCGGCTGCCGACCAGCAATGTGGTGACCTTGAAATCACCAAGCGTGAAATCGCGATGTGTGGGCAAGGCGGCGGCATGTGCAGCGGCGAGGCTGGCAGAAGGAGCTGCGGCGGCAAGTGGCAGTGCCGCTCCGGACAGCAGGGTTTGACGGCGGGTGAGTTTCATTGGGGCTACCTCTCTGTCTTCGAATAGACGTGAGGTAGGGCAAGAGCGGGCGTGAACAAGTTGCCGCCGCGCTTGTGGCTTTCAAAAACGCAACAGCCCCGCCAGAGGGCGGGGCTGTGAGTGGAAGTGTTTTTTGCAACCGGGTGATGCTCTCGTCGCTTTTGCAATGCAAAGGCGACTGCCGCACAGGGGCTGAATGGTCTGTGATTATTCAGCCGCGATCAGGCCCATGCTTTCCAGCTTCAGTAGAACCTGATGGGCGCAATTGTCGACTTCGACGTTCTCGGTTTCAAGGCGCAGTTCAGGGGTTTCCGGCACATCGTATGGGTCCGAAATCCCGGTGAACTCCTTGATCTTGCCTTCGCGCGCCAGCTTGTAGAGGCCCTTGCGGTCGCGTTTCTCGCATTCCTCGATCGACGTGGCCACGTGCACTTCGACAAAGGCACCAAAGGCTTCGATGTCTTCGCGCACCGCGCGGCGGGTCGTGGCATAGGGCGCGATGGGCGCGCAGATGGCGATGCCACCGTTCTTGGTGATCTCGGAGGCGACATAGCCGATGCGGCGGATGTTCAGATCGCGGTGTTCCTTGGAAAAGCCCAGCTCCGAGCTGAGGTTCTTGCGGACCAGATCGCCGTCCAGAAGGGTGACGGGACGGCCGCCCATTTCCATCAGCTTGACCATCAGCGCGTTGGCGATGGTGGATTTGCCCGACCCGGAGAAGCCGGTGAAGAACACGGTAAAGCCCTGCTGCGAGCGCGGCGGCTTGGTGCGGCGCAGTTCCTTGACCACCTCGGGGAAGGAGAACCACTCGGGGATTTCCAGACCTTCGGCCAGACGGCGGCGCAGTTCGGTGCCCGAGATGTTCAGGATGGTGACGTCATCCTTGTCCTTGATCTCGTCCATGGCTTCGTATTGGGCCCGCTCGGAGACCCAAACCATGTGTTTGAAGTCGACCATTTCGATGCCCATTTCTTCCTGGTGCTCACGGAACAGGTCCTGCGCATCATAGGGGCCATAGAAATCTTCGCCCTTGGAGTTCGAACCGGGGCCTGCGTGGTCGCGGCCCACGATGAAGTGGGTACAGCCGTGGTTCTTGCGGATCAGGCCATGCCATACCGCCTCGCGGGGGCCAGCCATGCGCATGGCTAGGTTCAGCAGCGACATCGAGGTGGTCGATGCCGGGTATTTGTCCAAAACAGCCTCGTAGCAGCGCACGCGGGTAAAGTGATCAACGTCGCCCGGCTTGGTCAGGCCCACGACGGGGTGGATCAGAAGGTTGGCCTGTGCTTCGCGCGCGGCGCGGAACGTCAGTTCCTGGTGCGCGCGGTGCAGCGGGTTGCGCGTCTGGAAGGCCACAACCTTGCGCCAGCCCATCTTGCGGAAATAGGCGCGCAATTCGTTGGGCGTGTCGCGGCGGCCGCGGAAATCATAGTGCACGGGTTGCTGGATGCCGGTGACCGGACCACCGAGGTAAATCTTGCCTGCCTGATTGTGCAGGTAGTTTACGGCCGGATGCTTGTCATCGTCGGCGCCAAAGACCTTTTCGGCCTCCTTCGCCTTGTTGGGCTCCCAACGGTCGGTGACGGTCATGGTGGCAAGGATCACGCCTTCCTGATCGCGCAAGGCGATGTCCTGGCCGATCTCGAGCTTGCTTGCGAAATCTTCGGACACGTCCAGGGTGATGGGCATCGGCCACAGCTCACCTGTGGTCAGGCGCATGGTTTCGACGACGCTGTTGTAATCGGCTTCGGACAGGAACCCCTTGAGCGGGTTGAAGCCGCCGTTCATCAACAGTTCCAGATCACAGATCTGACGGGGTGTCAGGTCGTGGCTGACCAGATCAGCCGCCTCGACCTTCAGCTTTTGCGCGCTTTCATAGGAAACAAAGAGTTCGGGAATAGGTGCGAGATTATTCTGGGTCGTCATGAGATGTCTTTCATTTAACGGATCGTGCAACGGGTTATCCCGGCCTGCGCCGCCGGGCTTGCGCGCGCTTTAGACCCATGCACGGTGCAAAGTCTAGGGATTTGAGGCCGCGCCGCGCGCATGTGACGCAAATGCAGCAAACTTTCCCCCCAAACGGCGATCAGTTGCGCAATTTCAGCCGGATCGGCAATCCACCGCGCGGTTGGGGTATCGGAACCCGGATCCAGCGGACCGGCGCGGATTGATCCAGCGTGACCTTGAAACGGCGCATCAGAAGGGCCACGAACAGCTTGACCTGCATGGTCGAGAAATGCAGGCCGATGCATTTGTGCGCGCCGCCCCCGAAAGGGGCCCAGGCATAGCGGTGGCTGCGGTCTTCTGCGCGGTCGGGGCTGAACCGGTCCGGGTCAAAGCGCTCGGGGTCGCTCCAATGCTCGGGCGAGACCAGAACAAGCCCCGGCGTGGCGCTGACCCACGTTCCCGCAGGCACGTTAACGCCTTCCCATTCGAAATCCCGCGTGGCGCGGCGTGGAATGAACGGCACAGGCGGCAACAGGCGCAGGCATTCGCGGAACACCGCATCGGTGTTCTGCATTGCGTCCAATGCCGCCGTGTCCGGCACGCCGTCCGGCAAGGCGTCCACTTCGGCCTCGACGCGGGCATACCATTCGGGATGGGTGGTCAAGGCCCAGATCACCTTGGTCAGGCTGGCGGCGGTTGTGTCATGCGCTGCCATCAGCAGGAAGTTGAAGTGATCGACGATCTGCTGTTCGGTCCAGCTGTTGCCGTCCTCATCCACCGCCTGACACATCTGCGAAAAGAAATCATCGCCCCCCGCCAAGCGCCGTTCAGGGATCAGTGCGCGAAAGGTTTCCAGCAGGTGCCGCCGCGCAACCATGCCGCGACGCAGTTTCGTAAATGGCAGTGGTTTGCGCACAAGGCCCAGCGATGCCGCCACTTCCGCCTGAAAGGCATCGTTCAGCTGTGGCACCCGCGGATCGTCCGGCGGCAGCCCCATGAACACCGATGCCCCCATCTTGAGCGTCAGGTCCTTGATCGCGGGAAAAAAGGCAACGGGTTTGCCTGCGGGCCACGCCGCAACCAGGTCGTTCAAAGCATCGTACATCCCGGTGCGGTAGGCATCCATCACGGGCTTGCGAAAGGCCGATTGCATGATGCGCCTATGCGCCCGGTGATCCTCAAAATCGCGCAGCATCAGCCCGCCGGGAAACAGCGCGTGCAGCATGTCCCAGCCATCGGTGCTTGAAAACAGGTGCGTGGTGTCGCCCAGAATGAATTCGAGCGCATCCGCACCACCCAGCGACACCCGCCACTGGCCCAGAAGCTTGATCTTGTAGATCGGACCGTGTGCAGCGGCGGAGCGGTGATGCAAGCCGTAGCTGTCGCGCAGCAGATCAAGCGTGTGCCCGACCAGAGGTTTCGGAGGCAGATGCGGAATGTGCGCAAGGGCGGCAGTGGAAGACATCATGCGTAGAGGTCCAAAAGGCTGTGAATCGTGCAAGGCACCAAGGCCGCACTATCATGCATCGCCTTGCGGTGCATCCCTCGCTTTCTTGACGGCCAGCACGTCGACGGGTTCGGCCACGCCGCGCAATTCAAGCGTTTGCACGTGCGCCGGATCAACTGTGTATTGCGCCGCCTCGAAGACCGCCTTTGAAATCAAAAGCTCAACGCCAAGGGGTTTTGTTTGCCCTTCCAGCCGTGACGCGGTGTTGACAGCATCCCCGATCAAGGTGCGCGGGGCATGTCCTGCCGCGCCGATCTCACCCAGAACAACATCGCCCAGATGTAGGCCAATGCCGATGCCCACTGGGGGCGCGCCTTCGGTGGTCAGCCCTGCGTTGAAGGCATCCAGCGCGCGCCCGATGCCTGCGGCCGCAGCCAGCCCCGCGCGGGCAGAGCTTTGCGAGTCGGGCGTTTCAAACAGGGCAAGAAATCCGTCACCCATGTATTTGTCGATGGTGCCACCGGCGGCAATCACGGCGGGGACCACGGCATCGAAAAAGCGGTTCAGCAGGAACACGACGTCATAGGGCAATTGCCCCGCCGTGCGCGCGGTAAAGCCGCGCATGTCCAGAAACAGGATGGCAAGGGGGCGTTCCTGCCCTTGGCTGGCGTGGGCGCGGCCTTGCCTGCCATCGGGGCGAAAGACCCGAAAGACGGTTGCGGGGTCTGTTGGCCGGATCTGGCAGGCGAGACGGGTGCCGGGCGCGGCCCCCACGGCGGCAAGACTGCGCGCCTCGGCGGGCTCGGGGGGATGCAGGTGTTCGGCACCCGCTTCGATCACCACGCGGCAGGTGGTGCACCGCCCGCGCCCGCCGCACAGGGATGTGTGCGGCACGCCCGCGCTGCGCGACATCTCCAAAAGGGTCAGACCCTTGGGGGCCGTGATTTCCGGGCCATCGATGTAGGCAATGCGCACCGATCGGCCCCATGCGCGCAGGCGCAGGCCCAGATGCACGGAAATGGCCGCGGCCAGCAAGGCGACAAAAGCCCAGTACACACCGCTTTCCACCCCTTCGAGCCAGGCGAATTCGCCGGGGCCGGGCAGGTTGTAGTCGTCCAGAATATCAAGGTGCAGGTCAGCATCTGCAGCCACAGCGGTGCGCAGGGTCTGACCCTGCACCATGAATGCGGCCAGCGCAGCGGCGGGCACCAAAACTGCCACGCCTGTCAGGGCTGGAATGAATTGCTGCCACCACCTCTTGCCGCGCAACCACATGTGCAGCCCGATACATCCGTGCACCCAAACGACAAGAACCAGAAGGGTCTGCGTCAACGCCGATTGGGTGCCCCAGATCAGGTACATCAACAGGCTCATCTCGTCGTTGACGTCAAAAACCTCGTGGGCGACGCGGGTGTAGGTGACGTGGGTCACCAGCAGCAGCGGGATGGCAAAGCCGAAGAAGTATTGCAAAGCCTCCATGAAAGGCATCCTGAGGCTGCGCCGTTCGATCAGCCGGGTCAGAGCCAGACCCGCGTGAGTGGCGAGAGCAGTATAGATAATGAAGCTGCCCAAGGCACTGCGGGTCAGGACCTGTCGCCAGTCCTGGGCAGTGTTCATAACGGCTTCGGAATAAAGCCCCAGTGCGATATTCAGCAAATGGCCCGCGGCATAGGCAAAAAGCACCAGCCCGCTGGCAATGCGGGCACGGGTGGTCCAAGTGCCACGCCAAAGGTCAGAGTGTTGCGTTCCCATCCCGCGCAGCTTGGCCTTTGGGGCGAGGTCGGTCAACCGCACGGGGCGCAACCCCTCGTGCGCACCGCGTTCGGGAGAGGGGCGGTCAGGCGTCCTGTTTGACCTCGGCGCCATGACCCACAGGCTGCGCGGCGTCTTTTTGGCCGTCCGCATCCTCATTCTCGGCAAGGAAGCGTTCAGCCTCCAGCGCCGCCATGCAACCCATGCCAGCAGACGTCACGGCCTGACGATACTTGTGGTCCGTCAGATCACCAGCAGCGAAGACGCCGGGGATCGAGGTTTCGGTGCTGTCGGGTTTGGTCACCACGTACCCGCCCATGTGGGTGTCCAACACGTCCTTGACCAATTCGTTGGCAGGCGCGTGGCCGATGGCGACAAAGACGCCTTTGCATGGGATGTCCGTGATCTCGTCGGTTTTGACGTTGCGCACTTTGATGCCCTCGACGCCCAGCGGGCTGTCGGTGCCATAAACCTCTTCAAGCTGATGAAACCACAGCGGCTCGATCTTCGGGTTCTTCATCAATCGGTCTTGCAGAATTTTTTCCGCCCGCAATTCGTCGCGTCGGTGGATCAGCGTGACCTTGGAGGCGAAGTTGGTCAGGAACAGCGCCTCTTCGACTGCGGTGTTGCCGCCGCCGATCACCACAATTTCCTGACCCCTGTAGAAAAAGCCGTCGCAGGTGGCGCAGGCGCTGACGCCGAAGCCCTTGAACTTGTCCTCGGAGGGCAGGCCCAACCACTTGGCGCGTGCGCCGGTGGCAAGGATCAGCGCATCGGCCACGTAAACCGTACCGCTGTCCGATTGTGCCACGAAGGGCCGTTTGGAAAAATCGATCGAGGTGATGATGTCGCCGATGATCTCGCAGCCCATGGCCTTGGCGTGTGCTTCCATACGCACCATCAGGTCGGGGCCTTGCACCTCTGTATCGCCGGGCCAGTTCTCGACCTCGGTCGTGGTGGTCAGCTGACCGCCGGGTTCGATCCCCTGCACGAGGATCGGCTCCAACATGGCGCGGCTGGCGTAGACGCCCGCGGTATAGCCCGCAGGACCGGAGCCGATAATCAGAACCTTGGTGTGTCGTGTGTCGGCCATGGACATATCCCCCGCGCCAGATGTCGTTTGCAGCCCCGCAGATATAGCGCCGCGCGCGCAGGCTTTGAACCCCGCAAATGCAGCGTTGCGTGCATGGCCGCCTTGCAGGTCAGGGGTAAGGAAAGGTGATGCTGGTGATATCCGCCACGAAGAACGGGAAATAGGCCATGCTGCCAAAGTTGTTGCCCGCCTCGACATGGGTGGGCAGGTGGAATCCGCCGAACTCTTCAAAGGCCGAAAGCCGCCCGCCAAATGGTTGAAGCTGCCATGTCTTGTCCGGGTTGGCATTCGTCCAGCGATCAAGGACCACCAAAGTGGGCTGGCCGCGGTCATCGACAGTGACATCAACGGATTGTGCCATGCCATCGTGCGTCATTGTCATGCGTGCGGTGTCGGGTCCCGCCTGCGACCAACGCACATGCGGGCCGGGCAACACCGCCGCCGGGGTCCAGAACACGGCCTCGGCCACATAGCGCCCGAAGGCGGAACGGCGATGATCGTCGGTGCCGCCGAACCGGGCCACGGGTATCAGGTGGGCGAGCCAGAACCGTGTCCAGCTTTGGCTGTCGGACCCCGAAAGCGTCGGCTGGCCAGCGCTGGTCGCCATCTTCCACACAAAGCCGTAGGGGGCGGCCAGGATCTGTTTGGCGACCATGTCACGGTATCCCGGATTGTCCTTGTCGCCCATGCCGAACTGCCCTTTCATGTCGATCACGGCAGCGGTGAAGAGCGGCGTGCCCGGCGTTATGGCAAAGTTGAAGTAGCGCTGGGCAGGGTCCGGAAGATCCGCAACCATCGCAGCATCATAAAGCGGTGGGTTCTTCGGCTGGAAGGTCAGCAGATGATCCATCTGGGATTGATCGGCCCGGTGGTCCGCGCGGCGCAAAACGTAAAGCGCGGCCAGGATAACCGCCGCAACAAGAACAAGACCGAACACCATGAATTTCATCTGTGATCCTCCTGCGGCTGATCCTGCCAAAAATTGCGCCACCTGCCTTGCGTTGGATCAAATATCTTACCCTCCTCGATAAGAAAATTGCGCGATGACGAAACATTATTGCGCAGCATGGCGGTGGTGTTATAACAACCGAAAAATCAGGGGGCGCAAATGGCAAGCACGCGGCTGGATCCAATCGATCGCAAAATACTGGCGGAATTGCAGGCTGACGGGCGTATGACCAACGTCGAGCTTGCCAAGCGGGTTGGCATTTCGGCGCCGCCCTGTTTGCGTCGGGTGCGCACGCTGGAAGAGGCGGGATACATCCGCGGCTATCACGCGGATGTGGATGCGCACGAGCTTGGGTTCGAAGTGCAGGTGTTCGCCATGGTGGGCCTGGCCAGTCAGAACGAAAGTGACCTCAGTGCCTTTGAGGAACTATGCCGTGGATGGCCTCTGGTTCGTGAATGCCACATGCTGAATGGTGAGGTGGATTTCATCCTCAAATGTGTGGCCCCGGACCTGTCAGGTTTTCAAAGCTTTTTGACGGGCGAGTTGCTGACCACGCCGAACGTGGCCAGCGTCAAGACCTCGCTGGTGATCCGTATGGCCAAGGATCAGCCGGGTGTGCCCTTCGAAGTGCTGGAACAGCGGCTAAGCCAAAGTGCCTGATCAGGCGGCGTTTTCATCCAGTTCCGGTGCGCGTGGGTGCGCCAGCGGGCCAAAGTCGCTGACATGCGCGATGCGCGGGAACATCGACAGGAACAGGTCGCGCACCGCGTGGCTGACGCTTCGGGTGGCGTTGGCGCCTGGGTGAAAGGTTTCGACCTTGAGGCCCCCGGCAAAGATCGCCGCGTGGCGTGTCAGGCACAGGTGGAACAGGCGCACCGGGGTCGGTGGCACCACTTCGATCACGTTCACGCCGTCTACGAACGCTTGTATCGGCGTCAGCATCGCGGCCCCGCCTGTTGTGCCTTGCAGTTGGTGGGGCGTTTGCAACAACCGCGCGGCGGGCCCCAGTGACAAGAAGGATTCAGGACGCGCCAAGCCAAATGTGTCGGCCATGATCCGCACCAGCGGCGTGCGACGCCCGATGTCGGCAGGCACGAAATTCGACGATCCGATCCACGTTACCTGTGCGGGTTCGCCGGACGAGGTGCGCAACCAGTCGCCCGGCTGCAGATCTTCGATCGCAATGGCGCCATCGGCCCCGTCCAGAACGGTGCCACGGGCAAAGGCGGAAAACGCCGCTTCAAACAATGGCAGGGCCGGGGCCTTATGCTGTGACACAGTCTGGCTGCCATCAGCGCGCAGGGCGGCAACCTCGAAAATGCGGGAGGCCGGGAGAGCGGCCGTGGAGGGACGCACCGCGAAACGTGGTGCAGAAGCAGATGGTCCGGGAATGCGGGCCATTAGGGCAGGGGTCGTCATGCGAAAAACCTTTTTGTCGGTCAGTCACATCTGATGCCGGCCCCCACCAGCGACGACAGATGAACTTTGGTTCACGTGTCTTGATGAGTGACAGTGGGGCGCCGGGACGCAAAATTGTCAAAATTTGCGCGACATTGGTGCTCTGGGTCGGATCAATGCGGGCAATCGGCGGCGATTGTTTCAGGCATCAAAGGCAGAGGTGCCACATTTTCGCCACGAAAAGCGCCCGCACCCGAATCAAATCGGGAGCGGGCGGTACGCGACCCCGGGTCGGGGCGCTGGGAATTTGTGCCGGGTCAGGCTGTTTTGCGCAGCGCGCTTGCGGGCTGACCTGATCCGTTGCGTTTTGCGATGAACGCGGCCCGGCGTGCACCACGCGCCCATGGCAGGGCGGGCGCATCCTTGTCGGCTGTTTCAATCACGGACTTGATAAAGCGTGTGTTCGTTTTCATGGCTGTCGTCCTCTGCTCGATCTCTTGTGCGCTTTTTGCGCTTTGTTGAGCCTTGAATGACGGGGCAATCGGGCGCGACTTGGGCGAGGTACGGCCCATTTAAAGAAAAATTGTGGCAAATTTTGCGAGATTGGGGCGCGGTTGCCTCAATTGATCACAGGGTGATTGCGGCGATCAGGCGGCCATAATCGGCGTCTTTTGCATGGACACTGCGCCTATAGCTGTAAAAGCGTTCGGGGTCTGAATAGGTGCAATGCCGTGTCCATTCGGCCGCCCCGACGCCGCGATCCCGCAGGCGTTGAAGGCCGTAGCCGGGAAGATCAAAGTGCAACCTGTCGGCTTCGCCATTGGCGAAATAGCGTGCGCTGTGCGGATCTTCGTCTAGAAAGGTCTCGAAGAATTCGGGGCCGACCTCGTAGGCGCGTTGGCTGATCGAGGGGCCGATGGCCACCGCGATATCCTGCTCTTGCGCGCCCAGTTTGATCATGGCGTCTATCGTCGCCTCCAGCACGCCGTCCAGCGTACCGCGCCATCCGGCATGTGCCGCGCCCACCACACCCGCCTTGGGATCGGCAAAGAGAACCGGCTGACAATCTGCGGTCAGAATGGACAGGGCCAGACCGGGCGTTGCCGTGACAAGCGCATCGGCACGAGGCTTTTCCGGCAGAGGTTCGGTCACCGGGATCACGGTGGTCGAGTGGACCTGATGCACGCCCAGAAGGTTCTGATGGGACGCGCCCATCGCCTCGGCCACGCGGGCGCGATTGATCTCCACGATCTCTGTCTGGTCCGAACTGCCGGTGCCGCAATTGAGCCCCGCAAACACGCCCGAAGATGCGCCGCCGCGCCGGGTGAAGAACCCGTGATGCGTGCCGGACAGCACGTCCGATGTCAGGATTTCCAAAGTCATGTTTCCAGCCCCGGTGGTGGAGCAGCCCCCTTGGGAAAGAGACTCAGCACCTTGAACAGGTTTCCCATTTCCTCCGGGTGCGTCAACCGCCGATGTGCAGAGATATGCGCATCAAGTGCCGATCCGCGCAGTCCCTTGGCCAGCGCCTGTGCGCGGGCGGTAATGCCGAGCCGTTCGAGAAACACGCCTTGCGGCGTCACGCGCGAAAACGGGCAACGCGCGGCTTTGGTCAGCGCTTCGAAATCTACGTGCGCGGTCAGGTCGGCGGTACCGGGGGCGTCCAGCGGATCGACGGGCTGGTGATCGCGCAGGGCCTGCAACGTGTCGCCCAGGCTGCGCCAATCCCCGTAGTCGATGATCAGCGCAGCCCCGCCGAACCTGTCGATCCGGTCGCTCAGGGTGTCGATGATCGGGGCGGCGGCGGGGCAGTCTTCGACAATGTCGCCGTCCTTGGTGTCTTGGATCCGATGCGACAGGGCCGGTTGTGGGCTTGCAGGCCCCAGACCCAAAGCCAGCGCGCCATCCTGCATACCGACCATCTGTTCGCGCCAGCCACCGCCTGCGCGCTGAAACTGGCGGATGGGCAGCGCATCGAAGAACTCGTTGGCGATCAGGAACAGCGGTGCCTCGGGCAGGTCGTTTGCGGTATCGGCCCAAATGGGATTTGCGTCCTTGAGGGTCTCCGCCTGCATGCGGCGCAGGGTTGGGGAGGCTTCGACCAGAACCACTTGGGCCGCGTCATGGAAGCCCGGCACCGCCCGCGTGGCGCGCAGGATGTCGGCCATGCAGGTGCCACGACCGGGTCCCAATTCCGCGAGGGTAATGGCCTTGGGTGATCCTTGATCCAGCCAAGCTTGCGCAAGGCTGAGGCCAATGAGTTCACCGAACATCTGGCTGATCTCGGGCGCAGTGGTGAAATCACCCGTAACGCCAAGCGGGTCGCGGGTGGTGTAATAGCCCATGGTGGGATGCAACAGCGCCTCGGCCATGTAGTCGGCCAGCGCAATCGGCCCCGTGGCGGTGATGCGCCGGATCAGGTGATCCGCCAGTGTCATGCCGTAGGGCGCGTCCGGGCAATCAGCCAAAGGCCAAGCACGATCATCGGCAGGCTGAGGATTTGCCCCATGGTCAACCCGTAGCCACCGATGTGCAGGGCAAGGCCCAGCGGGTTGCCATCGGTGACGAACTGCGCATCGGGTTGGCGGACGAATTCAACAGCAAAGCGGGCAAGGCCGTATCCTGCAAAGAAGGTGCCGCACACCTTGCCGGGGGTTTTGAGCGCACCCCTGCGCCAGACCAGCCAAAGCAGGACAGCGCCTAGGATGAACCCTTCGAGCAGTGCCTCGTAAAGCTGGCTGGGGTGGCGGGCGCAGAGGCCTATGACGTCCGGGCAATACTGTGCGGCATCGCCGGGAAAGGCCACGCCCCAGGGCAAATCGGTGGGGCGGCCCCAAAGTTCGGCGTTGATGAAATTGGCGATCCGGCCCAGCAGGATGCCGGGCGGCACACCGAGCACAATGGCGTCCGCCGCCGACAGCTTGGGAATGCCATGGCGTGTGGTGAAAATCCATGCCGCGATGATCACACCCAAAAGCCCGCCGTGAAAGGCCATGCCGCCCTGCCAGATCAACAGGATCTGGCCGGGGTTCGAAAGATAATAGGCGGGTTGATAGAAGAGCACATAGCCCAATCGCCCACCGAGGATCACGCCGACAATGACCCAAGTCAGCAAGTCCTCGATCTGGGCGGGGGTCATCACGGGAGTATCGGCGCGCCACAGCCTCGGGGTCTTTGCGGCCATCACGACCATGCGCCAGCCAATCAGGATGCCCGCGATATAGGCCAGCGCATACCAGCGCAGCGCGAAGGTGAACCCGAAAAGGGTCACGGAGAAAATCTCTGGCGAGATATCGGGGAAGGGGAGCATGGTCATCATCTGCGTCTGAATGCCTCTGGGCTTTGGGGGAAGTCAACCTTGCGGCTTTGGTGCCAGCAGCCCATATAAAGGTCAACGCACGATCAGGAGACCACCGATGCAAGCACGCGGCAAGATTTTCGACGATATTTCGCAATTGATGACCAATGCCATGGGCGTGGCCCAGGGCGCCAAGGACGAGGCGGAAACGGCGATGAAGTCGTTGATGGACCGGTGGCTGGCCGATCGCGATTTCGTCACACGCGAAGAATTCGACGCGGTGCGTGCCATGGCGCAAAAGGCGCGTGAAGAGAATGAAGCGCTCAAAGCGCGCATCGAGGCGCTTGAGGGCAAGTGACCCAAAGGCGGCGCTGCCGCGCCATTTCAAGTTCTGCAAGTTTCGCGTGATCGCCCGGTGATGTGCTGGGCGTTTTGCGTTTCTGGCCACGGGGCGCTTTGGGTGCAGATGTTTGTGGCCAGGGGAATAGGGCGGATTTTGTGCGTCTGGGGCGGTTGTCCACAACTTATCGGGCTTATCCCCAAATAAAGGGTTGCCAGATCGCCTTGGGACCTGCACCATATTTGGTAGAGATACGGGGGATCAACCCCGACACTCAGAGCAGGCACCTAGCGCTTGGGGGCGCTGCCAAGCCCCTTCGCTAGAGCGAGAAAAAGAGGTGGCGACATGGCCCTTTCCGAGCACATCCTGGAAGACGACATTCATCCCATTGATATCGTTGAGCATCTTGCAGAGCATCACGAGTGGGATTTTGACCGCATCGCAGATGACCAGATTGCAATGGCGGTCGAGGGGCAATGGCGCACCTATTCGCTGACCTTGGCCTGGTCCGGCTATGACGAGACATTGCGGATGGTGTGCACCTTCGAGATGGAGCCGCCCGAGGACAAGTTGCCGGGGCTTTACGCGCTTTTGAACCTTGTGAACGATCAATGCTGGGCGGGGGCCTTTACCTATTGGCCCGAGCAGAAGCTGATGGTTTACCGCTACGGTCTGGTGCTTGCCGGGGGGCAGGTTGCGGGACCTGACCAGATCGACACCATGATCGGCGCTGCGGTGATGAGTGCCGAGCGGTATTACCCTGCGCTGCAAATGCTGGTCTGGGGGGATCGGACGCCCAAGGATGCCCTGCAGGTCGCCATTGCAGAGGCTTATGGGCGCGCGTAACAGTTTGCCCTGAACCGCAATGGGAAGGGGCATCGCATTGGAAAACAGTGACATTGCACGCCGTGGTCTGGTTTTGCTGGGCTGTGGCAAGATGGGGTCGGCCATGTTGGCCGGATGGATTGCGCGCGGGTTGCCCGCCGCTTCAGTCTGGGTGCAGGACCCGCATCCCTCGGTGTGGTTGCAAGAGCTTGGGGTCCACCTGAACGAAGGCCTCCCGAATGCGCCTGCTATTGTGCTGGTCGCCGTGAAACCGCAGATGATGGGCGACGCGGTGCCGGGCATGGCGGCCCTTGGCAATGGCGATACGCTTTTCGTGAGCGTGGCGGCCGGGACGCCGATTTCCTATTTCGAAGACGCGCTGGGCGGCGACACGCCCGTGGTGCGTGCGATGCCGAACACGCCAGCCGCCATAGGCCGGGGGATCACAGCGATCACCGGCAACGCCGCGGCGGGGGCCGTGGGGCTCGATGTCGCCGAGGACCTGTTGCGCGCCGTGGGTCAGGTCGTACGACTGGAGGGCGAGCATCAGATGGATGCTGTTACAGGCGTCAGCGGATCTGGCCCGGCATATGTCTTTCACCTGATCGAGACGCTGGCCGCCGCCGGTGCGGCGCAGGGCCTGGCGCCTGATCTGGCGATGCAACTGGCCAAGGCCACCGTGGCCGGCGCCGGGGCGTTGGCCGAAGCGTCAGAGGAAGACCCCGGCCAATTGCGGGTGAACGTGACCAGCCCCAATGGCACCACGCAAGCCGCGTTGGAGGTTCTGATGGACCTTGAAACAGGATTTCCCGCGTTGTTGAAACGTGCGGTCGCGGCGGCAACGGATCGGTCGAAGGAGTTGGCCCATGGCGGATGAGATTGATTTCGACACCTTTCTGAAGGTGGACGTGCGCGTGGGCACCGTTTTGCGCGCGGAGCCGTTCCCGGAGGCGCGCAAGCCTGCGATCAAGATGTGGATCGACTTTGGCGACGAGATCGGAGAGCGCAAGACCTCCGCACAGATCACGGCGCACTACACGCCCGAGCAGCTTGTGGGCAAACAGGTGATGGGCGTGGTGAATTTCCCGCCGCGCCAGATCGGTCCCTTCATGTCAGAGGTTCTGGTTCTGGGTCTGCCAGATGCGGCGGGCGAGATCGTTTTGATCGGGCCAGACGGGCCTGTGGGCAACGGGGGACGGATGCATTGAAACAGGTATTTATCGCGCGTCCCATGCCCGATGCGGTTCTGGAAGAGGCCAAGAAGCATTTCGATGTGACGGTGCGGGACAGCAATGCGCCCTTGTCGCGCGCTGAAATGATTGCGGCCCTCGAAGGGTATGACGGCGTCATGCCCACATTGGGCGATCAGTTCAGCACCGAGGTCTTTGCCGAAACCGGCGCGATCCGGGCCACCGTTCTTGCGAATTTCGGCGTTGGGTACAACCATATCGATGTGGCCGCCGCCCACGGCGCAGGGGTGCAAGTCAGCAACACGCCCGGTGCCGTGACCGATGCAACGGCAGATGTGGCGATGATGCTGATGCTGATGAGTGCGCGACGCGCAGGCGAAGGCGAGCGGCTGGTGCGCACAGGCGCATGGGAAGGTTGGCATCCGACGCAGATGCTGGGCCTGCATCTGGGTGGCAAGACCGTGGGCATCGTCGGCATGGGCCGGATCGGGCAAGCCATCGCACGGCGCTGTGTGCATGGCTTTGGTATGAAGGCCGCCTACTTCAGCCGCAGTCCCAAGGCACTGGATTTCGAGGCCACGGCGATGGACAGCCTGACCGCGCTGGCAGGCGCGGTTGATGTGCTGGTGCTGGCCGTGCCGGGCGGAGCGGACACCCATCGCCTGATCGGGGCAGAGGTGTTTGATGCGATGCAACGGCACGCGCATCTGGTGAACATCTCGCGCGGGGATGTGGTGGACGAGGCGGCCTTGATCGCGGCATTGCAGACGGGCCAGATCGCGGGGGCGGGGCTAGACGTGTATGAATTTGAGCCGAAGGTGCCGCAGGCGTTGATTGATCTGGATAATGTTGTCTTGCTGCCGCATCTGGGCACCGCCGCGCTGGAAGTGCGCACGGACATGGGGCTGATGGCCGTGGAAAACCTGCGCGCGGTTCTGGTAGAGGGGATGGCCCCGCCGAATGCGGTTTGAGTACGTGGGCCGTGCTGCGTGTGATTGGCCACTTGGGGCTGATCATGATCTTGACGTTGTTGACCCAAGTCGGCGGGCTTGTCTGGATGCTTGCCCTGCTTCTACGGCGCAGGCTACTTGCCTTCGTGTTGGCCTATGTCGCGTTGTCAGCATCGGCAGTTGTCGTGGCCCCCAACTTCGGAAGAACGGCCATCGGATGTACGCGTGATGGGCCTCTGCAGGTGCAGAGTTGGATGTATTGCGCGTTGAACCGCACCTACGTTACGCCAGAAACTCTTGCCGTGCTGGAAAAGGTTGCCGCGTCCATGCCGGACCGCTTCCCTCGAACATAGGTGCGGGTGCTCGATGCCAGCTTTCCCTTTGTAAACGGGTTTCCGCTTTTGCCGCACTTGTCGCACGCGGATGGACGGAAAGTTGATCTTGCGTTCTATTATGAAGATGAGGGGCAGTTCTTGCCTGGCAAGACCCGATCTCCCATCGGGTATTTCGCCTTTGAGACGGGGCCAACGGATTGCAAACCTGCAGCGCCCACGATGCGGTAGGATTTGTCGTGGCTGCAACCTGTCTGGCCGGACCGTGGCCTGAACGAAGGTCGGACCGCCTATCTGGTCAACCTTTTGATTGCGGAGCCGGGTGTGCAGAAACTGTTCCTCGAACCACATCTTGTCCGGCGGATGGCCTTGCAGTCACCAAAGATCCGGTTTCAGGGGTGTCGTGCGGCGCGACATGACGACCATATCCACGTTCAGGTGTTCTGATCGCGTTTTGTCATCGCATCAGGCAACCACGATCATCGAAGCCTTCGATGTCGCCGGGGTCTTTGTCCAAAGGCATGGGCGGCCGGACGTGGATGCGGATGGCAAAGGTTGCGTCATCAAGGCGTTCGGGGATTTGTTCGGTTGCGAGGTTCACGGTTTCAACCTCCCAGCCCCGTGCTTCGGCGGCCTGACGCAAATCCTTTTCGGTTGCGCAGGCAAGGAATGCCGCGTCGCTCAGAAAGGCCAGACGCGCCGCCTGCCAACGGGCCACGGCGTTGTCGTCGATGATTTGCAACGTGCCGCGCGTGATGCCGGGAATGCCCGTGAGGATCAGGACGCTACACAGGGCCACACCTGTTAACACCCCGTACCAGAAGCGTTTCATGCGTCGTCCCCAACGGCGGCGCGCCAGTGTCGGCGGCAGAGCGAGACGTAAGTTTCATTGCCGCCGATCTGCACCTGTGCGCCGTCCTTCAGCACGGTGCCGTCAGCGCCCTGTCGCACCACCATCGTTGCCTTCTTGCCGCAATGACAGATCGTGCGGACCTCGCGCATTTCGTCGGCAAGGGCGAGCAGACAGGCGGAGCCGGGGAACAGCTTGCCCTGAAAATCGACGCGCAGGCCATAGCACATGATTGGCACGCCCAGGTCGTCCACGGCGCGCGCCAGTTGCCAGACCTGGGGTTCGGTCAGGAACTGGGCCTCGTCGATAAAGATACAGGCCACCGGGCCCTGATCGAGGCGCGTTGCGATCTTGGCAAAGAGGTCTTCGTCCGGGGCGAATGTGTCGGCGTCACTGCCGATGCCAATGCGGCTGGCGATACGTCCATCACCCGCGCGGTTGTCGAATTGGGCGGTCAGCAGATAGGGCTCCATGCCGCGTTCGCGGTAGTTGTGCGCAGCTTGCAGCAGGACCGTCGATTTGCCTGCATTCATGGTGGAGTAGTGGAAGTAGAGTTTGGCCATGCTCTGTCTGTTACGATGCAGACGCGCTCTGGGCAAGTACAGGGTGGGGTAGCCATCTGTGGTGGCTTCGGCCTGTGCGGGAGTAAACCCGGCAGTTAGTAAAAGTGCGCCTTGCACGGGCCGAAACCCTGGGGATGGATGCAAGGCGCGCACCATTTAAACTGACGGGTTCGCCACGCCGGCTGCCGGTTGCCCGGCCTGCCAATCCCACGCGGCAGTTGCATGACGAACCCCACCCTGAAACCGGTGCTGGGGACACCGGCCACTCAGAAATCCCGAAAACCTTGGGATGTTTTGTAAATGACATTTCCTTGCGTTCGAATTAATGGGAAAAGGTCTGATGCTTTCCCCCGACACGGGGTGCCGCATCGCAACGGGAGTTTGGGTAAAAAACATGGCTGGAATTGGCAGTTATCTGAAGAAACACACTGAGGCCCTGGTCAAGGATGTGGGAATCGAGCCAGCGTGCGAAATGACGGGCAAGTCCAAGGCGACCTTGGGGCGGTATTACTCCGACAATCCTGAGCATGCAGACAGGTTCATGCCGATCGATGCGGTCGTGCACCTGGAAAAGCAGGCGTCCTTCCCACACGTCACCAGCGCGCTGGCAGAGTTGCAGGGCGGATCGCTGGCCTTTGATGACCGCAGGCCCAACAGCAAATCCTCGGGCGGGGTCAATTCGGACGTGATCGCGCTGAGCCAGCGGTTTGCCATGTTGATGACGGAATACCAGCAGTCCATCGAGGACGGCATCATCACCGTCAACGAAGCCAAGCGCTTGCTGCGCGAGACCACGTTGCTGCAACAGGTCCTGATCGACATGAAGCTGCACCTCGAGGAAGAGAGTGCCTGAAACGGACGATCTGCCGGCGCTGGTTGCGGCGGCGTTGCCCACCATAGACGTTGACCTTTTGTGCGCGCCGGATGCCCCGCGTCACCCACCGCGTATTCTGCTGCTTTACGGATCGTTGCGGGACGTGAGCTATTCGCGTCGGGCTGCCGAAGAGGCCGCGCGGGTCTTGCGACATCTGGGATGTGAGACCCGCATGTTCGACCCTTCGGGTTTGCCGCTGGTCGATGATGGGGACGAAAGCCACCCCAAAGTGGCCGAACTGCGCGATATGGTCATCTGGTCCGAGGGCATGGTCTGGTCCAGCCCCGAACGCCATGGGGCCATGACCGGACTGATGAAGACGCAGGTGGATTGGCTGCCGCTGTCGATGAAGGGCGGTATCCGGCCCACGCAGGGCAAGACATTGGCGGTGATGCAGGTGTCGGGTGGATCGCAATCGTTCAACGCGGTGAACCAGATGCGCATCCTTGGGCGTTGGATGCGGATGGTGACGATCCCCAATCAATCGTCGATCCCCAAGGCGTGGCTTGAATTTCAGGACGGACGTTTGCCTGAGGGGCCGTTTTACCGCCGCATCGTCGATGTCATGGAGGAATTGGTCAAATTCACATGGCTGATGCGGGGCCGGTCAGAGTACCTTGTGGATCGGTATTCGGAACGGGTGGAAAGCGTTGAAGAGGTGCATGCGCGGGTGTCGAAGCAGTGATCGTCGGCTGAACTGTTCCGCGCTGACGCGCGAAAGGCGCCCACCCGCCGACCCGCAATGCCGCCGCAGGATCAGCCGTGGCGTTGCACGATGACGGACCCCACGGAATAGCCAGCGCCGAATGAACAGATCAGGCCATGATCGCCGTCTTTCATATCCTCCGAATATTTCGAGAAGGCGATGATGGAGCCAGCGGAGGACGTGTTGGCGTAGTCCTGCAAGATGTTGGGTTGTTCGCCGGGTTCCGGGTCGCGGCCCAGAACCTTCTTGCCGATGAAATCGTTCATCGACTTGTTGGCCTGATGCAGCCAGAGCCGTTTCAGATCGGTGGCTTCGACACCTTCGTCGGCCATGTGGTCGGCGATGTGTTTCGACACCATGGGCAGCACTTCCTTGAACACCTTGCGGCCGTTCTGCATGAACTGCATGTCGCGGCGGTCTGCCACCCCATCGGGGCGCGAGCGGCGCAGGAAGCCGTTGTTGTTGCGAATGTTGTTGGAAAACTCGGTGGCGCAGCGGGTGGACTTGATCTCGAAATAGGGGCCTTTGGCGTCTTCGACCCGTTCGATGACCATGGCGGTGGCCACGTCGCCAAAGATGAAGTGGCAATCGCGGTCGCGCCATTCGAGGTGCGCCGAGCAGATTTCCGGGTTCACAACCAAAGCCGATTTGATCGAGCCCGAGCGGATCATGTCAGCGGCGGCCTGAATGCCGAAGGTGGCCGACGAACAGGCCACGTTCATGTCAAAGGCAAAGCCCTGAATGCCCAGAAGGTCCTGAATTTCGATGGCAACGGCCGGATAGGCACGTTCGAGGTTGGAGGCGGCACAGATCACCGCGTCGATGTCTTGGGCAGTTTTACCCGCCTGTTTCAGCGCCTTTCGTGCTGCATCCAGCGCCATTTCGGCCATTACGCCGGGTTCATCATCAGACCGTTGGCGCAAGAGCGGGTGCATGACGTCGGGGTCCAGAACGCCGGATTTGTCGAGCACGAAGCGTTGTTCGATACCAGACGCCTTGAATATGAAATCCTCGGACGAGTGGGGTTTGGCCTCGACCTCGCCCGCAGCGATGGCATCCGCGTGTTCGGCGTTGAACTTGTCGGCATAGGCGTTGAAGGCCGTCACCAGTTCGGCGTTTGTGATGGTCTGATCGGGGGTAAAGACCCCTGTGCCAGTGATCGCTGGTGTATACATGGCCCGCGCCCCTTTTTTCGTGGTTTCCCATACGAAACCGAAGGCCCGGCAAGGTCAAGAGCGGGGTGGTGAAAAGCCCCTGCCGGACGCAAGGTCAAGCAGGGGCAAGGGCGGGGCCTTAGCTGGCCACCGCTTTCATAAAGCGATCGCGGATGACCACGGGGTCCATGGTGATGACCGGCAGCTTGATGTTGCCGCTGTCGCATTTGACGACGATGATCGTCATCTTCTTGCTGTCGATTGCCGCTTGCAGGGTTTTGCCGGTGTCGACATCCTTGCAGGTCACGACGTTCTCGCAGCCACAGGCGGCTGCCACGTTTTCCAAGGCGGTCTTCTTGCCCGCATAGGTCGGTTGATCGCCGGTCGAGCCATAGGACCCGTTGTCGATGATCATCAGGATGTAGTTGTCGGCCACGTTGTTGGCGATGGTGGGCAGTGTGCCAAGGTTGGTCAGCACCGACCCATCGCCGTCGATGGAAATGACGGTTTTGTCTTGCGCCAGGGCAAGGCCCAGACCGATGGAGGACGACAGGCCCATGGTGCCCAACATGTAGAAGTTGGTGGGTTGATCGTCGATCATGTGCAGTTCCTGGCTGGGCAGGCCAATGTTGCAGACAACCAGTTGGTCACGAAGGATGGGCGCGATCTCGCGCAGGATTTCAGAACGGATCATTGGTCGCCATAGCCTCCCCAGAAGTTGGCGTCGGTCAGGATCGCCACGGGTTTGTTGCACATGAATGTGTATTTCAGGATCATATCCAGCTCTTCCACGTCCGACTGGTTGTGGAAGTGGTAGGTGGGGATGTTCATCTGGGCCAGCAGCGCCTTGGTGTGCACGGCCATTTCGACCTGACAGGCGACAGGTTCGCGCAGTTCACCCCGGTAGCTGATCAGCATCGGCAGGGGCATCCGGTAGTATTGGATCAGGGTGGCCAGCGTGTTGATGGTCACGCCGATGGCGGTGTTCTGCATGATGATGGCGGGGCGTTTGCCGCCCATCCATGCACCGGCGCACAGGCCCATGCCTTCGTCTTCCTTGTTGGACGGGATGTGGAACATGCCGTCGCGGGCCTCCACTTCGTCGATGACGCCGGCCAATTGTTTGCAGGGAACGGTGGTCACGAACGAAATGTCGTTCGCGGCCATATCGTCCACTATTCGCTTGGAAATGCTCACGCGTTTCCTCCTTCATGTGTGGGGATGAGAATGGTCTTGGGGGCAGTTGCGGATCCCGACCGGATGGCGGCAAAGGCGTCGGCGCCCGTTGCCAGCGGTTGGGTCGTGATCCAGTCCAAAGCACCAAGGCTGCCATCAAAGATGGCTTTGGCGGTCTGGCGGAAATCTTCGGCGGTGTAGGTGTAGGTGCCGATAAAGGTAATCTCTTGCAATGTCATGCGGCGGATGTCCAAGCCACCCGTGGCGCTGCCCAACCCGATGTGTGCGATCACGCCGCCGGGTTTGGCACGGGCTGAAGCCAGTGCGCGGGTGGCATCAAAGCCCACGCCGTCGATGACAACATCGAATTGCGCATCCTTCAGGTCGGCCTCGGTGCCGACGGCAAAGGGTGCGCGGTCCGCGATATAGGCGCGGCGGGCGTCGTGCGGTTCTATCAATGTGACATCGGCAAGGCCCTGCGCCTGCAAGGACAACGCGGCCCCCATGCCAATCGCACCGCCGCCAATGACCAGCGCGCGGGGGGCGGATGCATGAACCAAGGGCAGGGCCAGCCGTGCCGCATGCCACCCGCAGGCGATGGGTTCGGCGAGGGCCGCATGTTCCAGAGGTGTGCCATCCGGAACCGGCACAAGGTTGCCTTCGGAGATGGCCACCCATTCTGCAAAGGCCCCCTCGCGCGGGGGCATGGAGATGATCATGCGGTCGGCGCAGATGTTGGTGCGCCCTTGCAGGCACGGCTCGCAGGCCATGCAACTGACCAGCGGGTTGATGGTGACCCGCTGACCATCCATCGCGCCCCCCTGAACGATCCCTGCGGCTTCGTGCCCGAGAATAAGTGGGGCAGGGCGGCGTTCATCGTGGCCCAGATAGGCGTGCATGTCCGACCCGCAAATGCCAGAGGCGAGGATCTTGACCAGCGCCTGCCCTTCCGTAGGCTCGGGCATCGGGACATCGCGGTAGTCGAGGGTTTCCACCCCTGTGTATACCAAGGCTTTCATTTCGCGGTGAAACCTCCGTCGACAAATAGGGTCTGGCCGGTCACATAGCCGCCGGCCTCGGAACAGAAGAACAAGACCGGCCCATCAAGGTCGGAAGGTTCGCCATTGCGTCCGATACAGGTCTGGTCCGCGTTCTTTTGCGCCAGTTCAGGGTTGGCAAAAACCGGGCCGGTCAGTTCGGTGCGGAAGAACCCCGGCGCGACTGCGTTGGCGGTGATGCCATGCGCGCTCCAGGCTTCGGCCATGGCGCGGGTCAACTGTTCGACACCCCCCTTGGACGCGCCATAGCTGATGCCATTGGCAAAGGCGCGGCGCGATTGCAGGGACGCGAAATTCAGGATGCGGCCCCAGCTCTTGGCTTTCATCGCGGGCACCATGGCCTGCGCCAGAAAGAAGGGGGCGCTGAGGTTCAGGTCCAGCGTCAGGTCCCAGTCATCGGGCGTCACATCATCTGCGTGGGTGCGGGTGTTGATGCCTGCGGCGTTGATCAGGATGTCGGGCGCGCCAAACGGCTTGGCTGTCTCTGCCGCGATATCCCGCAGAGCGCTGCGATCCGACAAATCCGCCGTCAAGGTTGCGACCTCGCCCTTGGCTTCAGCCTGCCATGCCGACAGGGCGTCGGCGCGGCGGGCAATACCCACCACGCGCGCGCCATGCGCGGCCAGAAGGGACGCCGCCGCCTGACCAAGGCCGGATGAGGCCCCCGTCACACAGGCCACGCGCCCTTGAACGCTGAAGAGGTCGGGTTGCACCTATTCCTCCGCCGAGAGGTCGAAGTTTTCCTGCGGGAAATACTTGGCAAGGCGCACGTCCGCCGAGCGGGCATGGCCTTCCATGCCTTCAAGGCGGCTGATCCGGGCGGTGGCGATGGCCACATCCTTGGACCCTTCGCGGGTGGCGCGCTGCCATGTGACGATCTTCATGTACTTGTGAACCGACAGACCGCCTGTGTACTTGGCCGATCCCGAGGTGGGCAGCACGTGGTTGGTGCCTGAGGATTTGTCGCCGTAGGATACGGTTGTTTCCTCGCCCAGAAACAGCGAGCCATAGCAGGTCAGACGATCCAGCCACCAATCGAGGTCCTCGGCCATCACGGTCAGGTGCTCGGGCGCATAGTCGTCCGACGTCGCGGCCATTTCCTCGCGGTCGGCGCAGACAATCACTTCGGCATAATCGCGCCATGCGGCTGTCGCGTTTTCGCGGTTGAGGTCGGGCAGATCGGCGATCAGGTCTGGCACGCGGTTCATCACGTCTTCGGCCAGTGCGCGGTCATCGGTGACCAGCCACACGGGCGAGTTGTAGCCGTGTTCCGCCTGGCTGACCAAATCGGTGGCCACGATGTGCGGATCGGCAGTGGCATCGGCCAGAACAAGGCTGTCGGTGGGGCCGGCAATCATGTCGATGCCCACGCGGCCAAAGAGGATACGCTTGGCTTCGGCCACGAATTGGTTGCCCGGACCAACAAGGATATCGGCCTTGGGAAGGCCAAAAAGGCCAAAGGTCATCGCGGCCACACCTTGAACACCGCCCATCGACAGGATCTTGTCCGCGCCACAGATGTGCGCGGCGTAAATGATGGCCGGCGGCACGCCTTCGCCCGGACGGGGCGGCGAACAGGCAGTGATGTGTTTGACGCCCGCGACCTTCGCGGTTGTCACCGTCATGATGGCGGATGCGACGTGGCTGTAGCGCCCGCCGGGCACATAGCATCCGGCCGCGCGGCAGGGGATGGTTTTCTGACCCGCGATCAGGCCCGGCACCACTTCCAACTCGACGTTTGTCATCGTCTTCTTCTGGGTCTCGGCAAAGCGGCGCACGTTGTCGTGGGCAAAGGCGATATCGTCCTTCAGCTTTTGCGGAACCTTGGCGATGGCGGCCTGAATCTCTTCGTCGGTCAGGATCACGTTGCCATCGTAGTTGTCGAACTTGGCGGCATATTCCATCGCGGCGGCATCCCCGCCCGCTTCGATATCGCCAAGGATTTTCACGACGGTATCATGCACATCCGACGATCCGGTCTGTGCAGTTTTTGTCGCTTTTTTGAGGTAGTCACGGGCCATGAAGAACACTCCAGAATGTGCAGGCGGGTGATAGCAATCCGAGGCTGTTTTCACACCCTCGGATTTGATTATTCAGAAACTTTCAACTCTAGTTTCCATAAATCGCATTAGGTAGCCAAAGCGCGATCTGTGGGAAAACGAAAATGAGGATCAGACCGATCAACTGGATGACCATGAATTGCATCATGCCCAGGTAGATGTCCTTGAGATCCCATTCCGGCACCACGCCTTTGAGGAAATAGGCTGACAATGCAACAGGCGGACTGAGCCATGCAGTTTGAAGGTTCACCGCCACAAGTATGGCGAACCACACAAGCAGATCGTTGGCGCCTTTCGCATCCGTACCAAAGCCCAAACCTTCTTGTAGGCCTGAAATCGTCGGCACCAGAATTGGCACGATGATCAACACGATCGGCACCCATTCCAGAGGCCAGCCCAGCAGGAAGACCAATGCCATGACCAGCATCAGGATCAAGATGGGTGACATATCAAGGCTGAGCAAAAGCTCGGTCAGCATCTTGGGTGTTCCGAGGTTCGAGAACACAGCCCCGAAGAAGTTGGATGCGGCCACGAGGAACATGATCAGAACCGTGATTTCCAGAGATTTGATCAGGGCGTCGTAGAAGCCTTTGAGCGTCAGTTTGCGATAGAGCGCAGACAACAGGATCGCACCAAATGCACCACAAGCCGAAGCTTCGGCGGGTGTCGCCCACCCGGCAAGGATCGAACCGAGTGCAAAGGCAATAAGAACAGTTGGCGGCACCAGACCCATGAAGAATTCGTACCAAAGGTCAGAGAAGTAGAAGCCACCCGGCTTTGCTTTGCGAGCCCAAGTGTAGGCAGCAAACATGATTCCAACCCAGATCAGCGGCACAACCAAGGCCCCCATCGGGAAGCCAAACCCATCAGTCAAACCCTTGGTGATCAGCCAGATAAATGCGACCAGCGAACCCATGACCAACACAACTTCGAGCAAGTAGTAAGGCGATGTTTCGGGTTGCTCATCGGGTGGCAGGATCGGCCCCAAAGAGGGGTTCAGCCAACACCGACCCAGAGCATAGATCATATAAAGACCAGCCAGCAGAATTCCGGGCACGATGGCCGCGCGGAAAAGGTCCGTCACAGGCACTTCGAGAACAGGACCCATAACGATCAGCATAATCGAGGGTGGGATCAAAATACCCAGAGTACCGCCGGCGGTGATGGTCCCGGCGGCAAGCCTGACATCATATCCGGATTTGTTCATCGTACGCGCAGCCATGATGCCAAGGATCGTGACCGAGGCACCGACAATGCCTGTGGCCGCAGCAAAGATTGTCGAGACAAACAATACGGCGATAAAGAGCGCACCGCGTGTCTTGCTCATCATCATTTGAACCGCTTGGAACAGGCGTTCCATCAGGCCAGCCTGTTCCATCACAATGCCCATGAAGATGAACAGAGGCACCGCGACCAGTTGGTCAGACAGCATGACCGAGTTGGTTTGCAAGGTCATCAGGAAGGTGGCGAGTTTGAAATTCGCCCCCCACGTCCCAAAGACAAAGCCCAAGAAGATCAGCGTGAACGAGATCGGAAAGCCCACGAAGATCGAAAAGAGCATCACGGCGAGCATAATCAAACCGATTGTTGGCTTGTCCACACCCAGCAGACCCTCGCGGCCAAAGGCGTCTTTCCACCATTCGCCAATAGGCATCACATCAGGGAAGAAGATGGCCAGCGTGACCACCAGAAGGGCGGCGAAATAAAGCGGCAGAAAGCGCACGAATAGGCGTTCGCGGGCTTTGCCCATCTGGTGAAAGGCGCGGAAGAGTTCCGGGAAGCCCTGGAGCAACAGCAGCAATGCGCCAACGGGCATGGCCAGACGCGCGGGCCAGAGCAAAGGAGCCCAAGTGGAGTCGGAAGCCTGTTCTCCGGACCAGAACGCTTTTAGGAAGTATTCAGTAGAGACCCACGTAAAGAAGAGCATCGCAGGGATATAGAAGGCCAGATACAGCGTCGCATCCACTGTCGCTTGTGTCTTCAGAGTCCAATTGCGGAACAGAAAGTCGGCGCGAATGTGCACGCCGCGCATCAAGGCATAGCCTGCTGCGGCCATGAACATGACCCCGCCGATCATCCGGCTGACATCATAGACCCACAACGTGGGCCCAAAGCCCCATGCGATAGCGACGTCATTCAGGCCATTCTCGGTCAGAATGGCGAACATGTTGCGCGAGAAAACCTCGAACACGATTGAAAGGATCAAAGGGATCATCAGAATGCAGATGATGCGACCAGCCCAGTGGTTGATCACGTCAATGGTGGCCGTGATGGGCCGCATCCAGGGCGTCATGTCTTCGGGCGTTTGGCCCGGTTCTTCGGCACGACGCTCGGCAATCAGCTCGTCGGTGATGTCCAGCTCGTCCGGGTTTACCTCATCGGTCATGGCCCGCTCTCCTTTTCCATTGGCGAAAAGACCCCCAATGCCGGGGCCCTTGCGTTAACGGAAGCGATAGGTGGTGTGTGGCTGGCGCAGGCCCCCGCCGGTGACGGGGGCCTGTCCATGCAAGAAGCGATTACTTCAGGGTGTCTGCGTGGGCTTTGCCCAGAGCCGCGTTCGAGGCTTGTGCACCGGCCCAGAAGGGAACCGCGATGTCAGCAAAGTCTTTCTGCGACTGCCACACTTCGGCGAAGAAAGGGTTCTCCGCTGCGTTCTTCTCCAGCGACGCCTTTGCGGCACCCATGTAGGCCGGGAAGTAGTCCGCAGGTGTGTCGTGCAGGATCACGCCGTGGTTCTCTGTCAGGTCTTTCAGGGCCTTGCCGTTCTCGTAGATACGGTAGGACATGGCTTTGGACAGCGATGCGTTGGCCGCAACTTCAATGGCCTTCTTCTCGTGATCTGTCAGACCGTCATAGACGTCGCCGTTGATGTAGAGGTCGGCGTTCACAACAACCTGGTGCAGACCTTGCAGGTAGTAGTGCTTGAGCACTTTCTGGAAGCCGAACACGCTATCAGGCTTGGGGCAGCACCATTCAGCCGCATCAATTGTGCCTTTTTCCAGAGCGGGCAGGATGTCACCGCCGCCCATGGCGACCGATGCAACACCGATGTCCTTGTAGGTCTGGCCGGGGATACCGGGAGGCGTCCGGAAGCGATACTTGCGGAAGTCATCCATCGACGTGATCGGCTCTTTGAACCAACCCAGGGCTTCGGGGCCCACGGGCTGCAGCATGAAGCCTTTGACGTTCACGCCCATTTCGTCCCACAGCTGGTCATACAGCTCTTTGCCGCCTGCAAACTGGAACCAGCTGAGGAAGGCGATGTTGTCGATGCCCACACCGGCGCCCGCAACAGGCGAACCGAACAGCATCGCGGCAGGGTGTTTGCCCGACCAGTAGTGCGTCCAGGCAAAGCCGCCTTCGATCAGGCCGCTGTCCACGGCGTCCAGCGTCTCGCGGACACCGACAACCGCACCTGCAGGCAGGATTTCGAACTTGACCGAACCGCTTGTCAGCGCTTCGACGTCATTGGCAAAGTCCTGCAGCATGGTTACTTCGTCTGCCTTTGCCGAAATCACGGACTGCACACGAATTGTGGTTTCGGCCATCGCCGCCGAAGCCATCAGCGTCAGGGCCGTAGCACCTGCCGCCAGGGTTTTGAGATTGAACATGGTTTTCCTCCCTATGGTTCAATGCCCTCTGGTTTTCTTGTTTCGTCGCAGGACGAAGGCGCTGCCTGCAACGTTTTCGAGGTCGTATAAACTACGCTTGCCTCTCAACTGGTGTACGTCAATGCCCTTTGCCCATGGCCCATCCTTCGACAAGTCCGAGCATCGGACCAATTCCAAGGTCCACATCAAAGAACCCGCGTACGAACATTTCACCCGCGACATAGATCAGCACGAAAAGGCCCAGCCACGAAATCAGCGGGTATTTCGTGAGGACGCGCATGATGATCGTGGCCGCAAAGGCCATCAGAACGATGGCCAAGCCCAGCCCGAAGACCAGCATTGTCGTGTCGCCATCCGCAATCGCGGCCACGGCAAGGACGTTGTCCAATGACATGGATACATCGGCAAGCGTGATCGAAAACAGGGCCGAAGCCATGGTGCGGCGCGGTGGGCCGGTGTAGCCCGCCTCGGGGTCTTCGGCGTCGTGCATCGCCTCTTCGGCCCGGGCATCAAGGTTTTCGCGGATTTCATGGTAAAGTCGCCAACACACCCACAAAAGCAACAGCGCGCCAACAAACAACAGGCCCGGTACTTCGAGAAGCTGCGTGGCGACGACCGCAAAGACGATGCGCAACACTGCGGCGATAACCATGCCATAGAGGATCGCGCGCGCCCGCAATTTGGGCGACAGCCCCGCCGCCGCCATGCCGATGACAAGCGCGTTGTCCCCGGACAGGATGAGATCGGCAATGATGATCTTGCCGAAATCCAGTGCCATATCCATCATGCGCGCGCGTCCTCTAGTATCATATTTGCTGCCTTTTCCCCGATCATGATCGCGGGGGCATTGGTGTTTCCGGACGTGATCGTCGGCATGATCGAAGCATCCGCCACGCGCAGTCCCTTGATGCCGTGCACCCGCAGGCGCGGGTCAACCACGGCCATGGGGTCAACGCCCATCTTGCAGGTGCCGGTGGGGTGATAAATCGTGACGGCCGTGTTGCGCGCCCAATCCAGTGTCGCGGCTTCATCGTCCAGCGCCACGGAAGGGCCGGGGCTGTGTTCTTCCAGCACATGCGCTGCCAGCGGTTGATGCCTGGCAATGTTGCGCGCGATCTGGATACCCTTGACGATGGTGCGTTGGTCGGTCGCCGTGGCGAGGTAATTGGGGTGAATGTCCGGGTGGTCGCGCCAGTTGGAGGACGTGAGTTCAAGGTGCCCCGCGCTTTCGGGGCGCATTTGCAGAACCGACGCCGTGAAGGCCGAGAACTTGTGCGGCCCGTCTGCGGGCTTGTCCGCCGAAAAGGGCTGAATGTGGAACTGGATGTCGGGGGTGTCCATGTCCGGGTCCGTTTTGAGGAACCCGGTGCCAAGGCTGGCCGCCATCGTCATGGGGCCGGTGCGCCGAAGGATGTATTCCAGCCCGATCATCGCCTGTTTGAACAGCGAATTGGTCTCGACGTTGATGGTGCTGAGATCCGTCTTGAAGACTGGGCGCGCCTGAAGGTGGTCTTGCAGGTTCTTGCCCACGCCGGGCAGGTCGTGCGCCACGTCAATGCCGTGCGGGGCAAGGTCGGCCCCACCGCCGATACCCGACAGCATCAGGATTTGCGGCGACCCGATGGCGCCTGCGCTCAGGATCGCTTCGCGGCCCACTTCGATGGTGACAGGCTGGCCGTTCTTGTCCGCCTTTATGGCTGTCACGCGGCCTTCTGTGATCACCAGATCCTTCACTTGCGTGTTGGTGATGATCGTCAAGTTTTCGCGGTTGCGGTTGGGCGTGAGATAGGCGCGCGCCGATGAACAGCGGCGGCCGTTGGCCTGCGTCAGCTGGAAATACCCGACACCTTCCTGATCAAGCCCGTTGTAGTCGGGCGCTTCCTTGTACCCTGCGGCCTTGGCTGCCTCGATCCACTTGTCCACGACATCACGCTTGAGCCGCGTGGGCGACACCTGAAGCGGGCCGCCTGTCCCGCGCACGTCGTCGGGGTCTTCGCCGTCGCCTTGCCAGTTTTCGGCCTTCTTGAAGAACGGCATGACATCGTCCCATGCCCAGCCGGTGTTGCCCAGTTGCCGCCAGTGGTCGAAGTCACCCGGTTGTCCGCGGACGTAGAGCAAGCCGTTGATCGAACTGGACCCGCCCAGAACCCGACCGCGCGGCCACGGGATCGCCCGGCCATTGATGCCCGGATCAGGCTGCGTGACATAGCGCCAGTCGGTGCGCGGGTTGTCCATGGTGCGGAAATATCCGACGGGGATATGGATCCACGGGTTGGTGTCACGACCTCCGGCCTCGAGCACCGCAACGGAGTATTTTCCGTTCTCGCTCAAACGCCCAGCAACAGCACAGCCGGCTGAGCCTGCGCCAATAACCACGAAGTCGAATTTCACTGATCCCTCCCAAGATCAAAAAATGAGACTTTTTGTCTCGTTTTTATCATTGATCGCACTATACTCAGCGCATCTCGATTCTGGCAAGTCAAGAGTTTCAAATGGGACCGCAACGTATTCCGACCAATTTGCGCACGCTTCTGATCATGGAGGTGATCGGACGCGGTGAGCGCCCGATGTCGGCCACGGAAATCAACGCAGAGCTGGGCCTGCCCAAACAAACGGTGCATCGGCTTGTCGCCACGCTCGAGCGCGAAGGCTTTCTCGTGCGCGAAGAGGGGGGCATGCGGTATCGGCCCAGCCGCCGCCTGCGCCAGATCGGGGCCGGGGTGCTGCACGCTTCACGCTTTCACATCGCGCGCCACCAGATCCTTCAAAGGGTGTCTGACCAGATTCAGGAAACCGTGAACTATGTCGTGCCCGAGGAAACAGGTATGCACTACCTTGACCGGGTCGAAGCCGATTGGCCCTTCCGCGTGCAGTTGCCGCGCGGATCGAACGTGCCGTTTCACTGCACAGCCAGCGGCAAGGCGTTTATGTCAAGCCTGCAACCCGACGAGCGCCGCAAGTTCGTTTCTGCCCTTGATCTCAAGCACTACACCGACAACACCATCACGGATGCGGGGGCCCTTTTGGCCGAACTCGACGCCAGCGAAGCGCGCGGATACACGGTGGACGCCGAAGAATTCATTCCTGAAATGGTGGCGATGGCCGTGCCGGTACACGATCTTCATGGCCGCTATGTGGCGTCGCTCGCCTTTCACGGCCCGAAACAGCGCATTTCCCTCGATGATGCGCCCGAACGGCACCTGATCCTGAAAGAGGGCGCGGCACGGCTCACGGAAGTGATTTTCGAGTAGAGAGTGGAATTGGAATCACGAAAAGTAGGGCGAGTATAGCTCGCCCTACGCAGTCATTTCTCTTTGCGTACACCTTTGAAAGGCGTTTTGCTTGAGGTCTTTTGGTCCATAAAGCGTCCTGTGTCTTTGTCACGCTTTACCCAATTTCCATTGGGCGCTTGGGTTTGGGATCTCTTGCGGACAGCTCCGTTTCGCTTGCCGTCTCCGCTTGGGGGGTTCGTAGCCATTGTTTCTTCTCCGCTATGATGTGTGGCAAGCGTTACAGCAGTAGTAGCACCCGTTCACTTGGCCGTAGTAAGACTTCGCTTTTGAGACTGCAGGGCCGCAGCTTGCGAAGTCACCTAAGAAGATTCTGTTGCGCACTTCGGGCAACCATGAACAGCCAGTTTTGTGGACTTCATGGTCACCGTTGCTTTGAGCGTTTTTGTTGACGTAATGTGAGGCCATAATTGGCTCCTTCTGTTGATAAAAGAGAAGGAAGCTTGACTCACCGTCCACCTTTTGATTCAAGGCGGGTGCACTCGATTTGCCAAGCGTCCTTACTCAGAACGTGTGGATCGAAAGCTAGACGTCGCCTTGGCTGCAACCTTGGCGGCGTCGTCATTTTTCGACCACGGACCAAACTGCGCTGTTTTTGGCTGAATGTCAAGAAAATTTGACGCAATATAGCGTCTTTCCACCAACATATGGTGTTTTACACGGTTTTAAACACTCTTTGTAGCCTTCGTCAACACAATTTGTGGACACTTTTTCAAATTCTGGTGCTCAGATGCGTTTCGAGTCACCACATACTGTGTGTGTTCAGGGAGTGATTCGCTATTTACTACCCCTGCAACGCCTTCACACCCACTTCGTCCTCGGCCTGCGCCTTGATCGCCAGAGCCGCGGCATAGGAGGCGGCGGCGGTGGTGAAGTAGGGGATCTTGTCGTAAAGCGCGATGGAGCGGATGGATTTGCTGTCTTCCACCGCCTGGGCGCCCTCGGTCGAGTTCATGACCAGTTGCACGCCGCCGTCCTTCATCAGGTCGGTCACGTCCGGGCGGCCCTCGTAGACCTTGTTGACCGTGCCGCAGGCCACGCCCTGATCCACCAGCCACGCCGCTGTGCCGCGGGTGGCCACAAGCGTAAAGCCGAGGCCCGTGAGGATCTGTGCCGCCTCAAGCATCTGCTCGGTCTTGTCGTCGTTCTTGATCGAGATGAAGGCACAGCCCGACGACGGCAGGGGCATCGACGCGCCCATCTGCGCCTTGAGGAAGGCACGCGGGAAATCGCGGTCCCAGCCCATAACCTCGCCGGTTGAGCGCATTTCGGGGCCGAGGATCGTATCGACGCCGGGGAAGCGGGCAAAGGGCATCACGGCCTCCTTGACCGAGAACCATGGCATATTCGGATCGGCCAGTGTCATCGGATCGCCCAAGGGCAGCACGTCGTCGTATTTGGCGCTGGCGTCATAGGGCGCGCGCATCGGGAAGTTCGCCAGCGGCTCGCCCGCCATGACACGAGCGGCGATTGATGCGATGGCGCTGTCTGTGGCCTTGGCCACGAAGGGCACGGTGCGCGAGGCGCGGGGGTTCACTTCGATCAGGTAGATGTCGGCCCCCTTGATCGCGAATTGCACGTTCATCAGGCCCACCACGTTCAGACCCTTGGCCAGCGCATGCGTCTGGTCCTTGATCTGGTTGATGATGTCCTCGGGCAGGGAATAAGGCGGCAGCGAACAGGCGCTGTCGCCCGAGTGCACGCCGGCCTCTTCGATGTGCTGCATGATGCCTGCGACGTGCACGTCCGTGCCGTCACAGATCGCATCCACGTCCAGTTCGACCGCACCGGAGAGGTAGCTGTCGAGCAGAACAGGGCTGTCGCCCGAGACCACAACGGCCTCGGAAATATAGCGTTCAAGCTGGGCCTGATCGCGCACGATCTCCATTGCGCGGCCGCCCAGAACATAGGAAGGCCGGATCACCAGCGGGAAGCCGATGTCGCCCGCGATGTCCAACGCTTCGGCGTCGGAATGGGCGATGCCGTTCTTGGGTTGCTTCAGGCCAAGGTCCTGCACCAGCTTCTGGAACCGTTCGCGGTCTTCTGCAAGATCGATGGCGTCTGGCGTGGTGCCAAGGATCGGGATGCCTTCGTCTTCCAGCGCCTGCGCGATTTTCAGCGGGGTCTGGCCGCCGAATTGCACGATCACGCCGTGCAGGGTGCCGTTGTCCAGTTCCACACGCAGGATTTCCATCACGTGCTCAAAGGTCAGCGGCTCAAAGTACAGCCGGTCCGAGGTGTCATAGTCCGTCGACACCGTTTCGGGGTTGCAGTTGACCATGATCGTCTCGAACCCCGCATCGGTCAGGGCGAAACAGGCGTGGCAGCAGCAATAGTCAAATTCGATCCCCTGGCCGATCCGGTTGGGGCCACCGCCCAGGATCACGACCTTCTTGCGGTCCGATGGGCGCGCTTCGCATTCGACCTCGCCAAAGACCGGCGCCTCGTAGGTGGAATACATGTAGGGCGTCTGCGCCTCGAACTCGGCGGCGCAGGTGTCGATGCGTTTGAAGCTGGCGACGACCCCTTCGGCGCGGCGCGCGTTGCGCACGTCCTTTTCGGTCTGGCCCGTCAGTTTGGCCAGACGGGCATCGCTGAAACCCATCATCTTGAGCGCGCGCAGCCCTGCGGCGTCCGTGGGGAGGCCGTCTGCAATCACTTCTGCCTCAGTGTCCACGATCTCGCGGATGCGGGCCAGGAACCACGGATCGAACATGGTAATGCCGTGGATGTCGTCATCCGAAAGCCCGTGGCGCATGGCCTGCGCGATCACACGGATGCGGTCGGGGGTTTGCTGGCTCAGCGCCTTTGTCACGGCGGCAGGATCGGGCGCGCCGGGAATGTCGATGTCGTCAAAGCCGGTGAGGCCCGTCTCCATGGACGCCAGCGCCTTTTGCATCGACTCGTGGATCGTGCGGCCGATGGCCATCGCCTCGCCCACCGACTTCATCGCGGTGGTAAGATACGGTTCGGAGCCGGGGAACTTTTCGAAGGCAAAGCGCGGGATCTTGGTCACGACATAGTCGATGGTCGGCTCGAACGAGGCGGGCGTGACCTTGGTGATGTCATTGTCGAGCTCGTCCAGCGTGTAGCCCACCGCGAGTTTCGCGGCGATCTTGGCAATGGGAAAGCCCGTGGCCTTGGACGCCAGAGCCGAGGACCGCGACACGCGCGGGTTCATTTCGATCACCACCATGCGGCCATCGGCGGGGTTCACCGCCCATTGCACGTTCGACCCGCCGGTTTCGACGCCAATCTCGCGCAGCACGTTGATGCTGTGCGTGCGCATGATCTGGTATTCCTTGTCCGTGAGCGTCAGCGCCGGGGCCACGGTGATGGAATCGCCCGTGTGCACGCCCATGGGGTCCACGTTTTCGATGGCGCAGACGATGATGGCGTTGTCGGCGGTATCGCGCACCACCTCCATCTCGTATTCCTTCCAGCCCAGAAGGCTTTGATCCACAAGGATCTGCCCCACGGGCGATGCATCCATGCCCGAGCGGCAGAAATGCATGTAGTCATCGCGGTTGTAGGCCACGCCGCCGCCGGTGCCGCCAAGGGTAAAGGCAGGGCGGATGATCGCGGGAAGGCCGATCTCTTCCAGCTCTTCCAACGCCAGCCGCACGCCTTCATCAAGATCCTTGGACCCATCATCGCGCTTGGGTGCCGTGATGATCGTGGCCTTGGGGTTTTCGATGCCCAGACGGTCCATCGCCTCGCGGAACAGCTTGCGATCTTCAGCCATTTCAATGGCTTCGCGCTTGGCCCCGATCATCTCGACCCCGTATTTTTCCAACACGCCCATCTCTTCGAGCGCGAGGGAGGTGTTCAACCCGGTCTGCCCGCCCATCGTGGGCAGCAGCGCATCGGGGCGTTCCTTTTCGATGATCTTGGCGACCACTTCGGGGGTGATGGGTTCGATATACGTGGCATCGGCCAAGCCGGGGTCCGTCATGATCGTCGCAGGGTTCGAATTGACCAGAATGATCCGGTAACCTTCCTCGCGCAGGGCCTTGCAGGCCTGTGCGCCGGAGTAGTCAAATTCGCAGGCTTGCCCAATCACAATGGGGCCCGCGCCAATAATCATGATCGACTTGATGTCGGTGCGCTTTGGCATGTCTGCCCCCCGGTGATGTCCAAATTGTCGTGGGTTATAGGCATGGCGGCCAAAGGTGCAAGGGCTAAGCGCGCCGATTGGGGGACGAGCCGCACAAAATTTCCCGACCCGTCCGGGATGCAGTGTATTTTGGCCGAAGTACAGGGCAGCTTTACGTGATCAGCCGGGGTACAGATAGTTCCGACTGGTCGGCACAACGTCGCGCTTGTGGGCCAGTTGCAGATGGTACACCCCCTGCATCTGGTCCTCAAAGGCGACAATGCAGACGGTCAGGTAATAGCGGAACATGCGAATAAACCGGTCGTCATATTGCGCCCGCAGTGCGTCGGCGTGCCCCTCGAACCGTTCCAGCCAGTGGCGCAGAGTGTAGGCATAGTGCATCCGCCAGACCTCGATGTCGTTCTGCCACAGGCCCGACCGTTCAAGCGCCGGTGCCAGTTCGCTCAGCGAAGGGACATAGCCGCCGGGAAAGATGTATTTGTTGATCCATGAACTGTGCGCCATCGGCGGTGCGCTGCGCCCGATGGTGTGGATCAGAGCGACACCGTCCGGCGACAGCAATTCGGCGACCCGCGAAAAATAGGTGTCGAAGTTTGGCACACCCACATGTTCCAGCATCCCGACGCTCACGATGCGGTCGAACTGGCCCTCGGTGTGGCGATAGTCCTGCAACTTGAACGTCACAAGATGATCAAGGCCTTCGGCCTTGGCGCGCGCCTGTGCGGTGGCCAGTTGATTTTCCGACAGGGTGATGCCCGTCACCCGGCACCCGTGGTCGCGCGCAAGGGTCAGGGCCATGCCGCCCCAGCCGCACCCGATGTCCAGCACGTGGCAATCGGGCTCCAGCAGCAGTTTTGCCGCGATATGCGCCTTCTTGGCCGATTGCGCGTCTTCCAGTGACATGTCTGGATCGGTGAAATAGGCGCAGGAATACTGCATGTCCGCATCCAGAAACCGCGCATAAAGGTCATCCGACAGATCGTAATGATGGGCCACATTGGCCCGCGCCCGCTGTGGTGCATTGCGCTGGACAAAGCTGCGCAGATGGAAACGCGCACGGTTGCTGGCCAACAACCACGCAGGCACCCGCCCTTCGGCGCGGTTTTGCACCAGCACCTTAATCAGATGCATGAGTGTCGTGTTGCGGGGCGAGAACGTGCCGTTCATATAGCCTTCGCCCACACCAAGGTCAGGGTTGATGCAAATCGCGCGCAGGGTGTCCTTGTCGTGAATGTGGAGAGCGACATGCTGGCCTGTCTCGGGGCCATAGGTGCGATCAGTGCCGTCGGGGTATGTGACGGTCAGACGATCCTTCACCATCATCCCGCGCAAAAAATGATCGAGTGCCTTGTCCCACATGATTTGCCCCTTTGGTCGACTCGTTTTCTCAGGCGTTTTCAGGGTGTAAGGTGAAACCCACAAAGGCGTGGCGTCAAGAGGCCGGGGCCGCCATGGTCAGAAAGGCGCGCACGGCTGCCTCGAATTCGCGCGGTTTTTCAGCGTGCAGCCAGTGACCCGCGCCGGGGATCTTGGCAAAGCGGGCATTGGGGAAAAGTGCCTTGATGGCAGGGCGATGTTCGGGAGTGACATAGTGCGACGCGCCGCCTGACAAGAAAAGCGTGGGGCCGTCAAACTGCCCCTGAAGGGCGGGGAAAGCCAAGATGTCGGGCATCGCCCGTGCCAAAGCGTCAAGGTTCAGCATCCAGCGCCGCCCGGCTACGTCCAGTGATTGCGTGAAAAAGGATTGCAGTGCCGGTTCGACGCCTTGTGCGGCCAGTTGTGCGGCTGCGTCTGACCGGCGCGTGACAGCCTTCAGGTCCACGGCGCGCATGGCGTCGATGAACTCCATCTGACTGTGGGCATAGGACACCGGCGCGATGTCCCCCACGATCAGCCGCGCGACCCGGTCGGGATGCTGCACGGCCAGCGTCATGGCCGCCTTGCCGCCCATCGAGTGGCCCAGAACATCCACCGGCGCGCCGATCCGATCGATGACTTCGGCCAGGTCTGCGGCCATGTCGGGATAGGTGTGGGTGTCGTTCCAAGGGCTGGTGCCGTGGTTGCGCATATCCACCGTGATCACGCGGCGGTTGTCCGACAGGCGTTTGGCGATAACGCCCCAGTTGCGCGCCGATCCATAAAGCCCATGCGCGATCAAGAGCGGCGTGGCTGTTGTGTCTGTCTGTGCTGGCGCGTGGTCGATCAGGGAAAGCATGACCTCTGAGCTAGCCTGTTTACCGCGTCTGTGCCAGAGCCTAGAGTGCCGCCATGATGCAAGGGCAGGACATTGATGCCGTGGCGGACCGTTTGCGGCGCTGCGTCACGGGCGCTCTGGGCGTCAAGGCGCGCAGCCTTGAGGCCGCTTTGCGCAAGGCGGGGCGACGCTTGCCGGCACGGTTGCACCGGCAGGGGGCGGTCATCCTTGAAGCACAGGCGCTGGGCGGCAACCCCAAGCTGATGCGCATGGTCGATACCGAGGCCGTCGCGCGGGCAGAAGCCGAGATGTTGGCACATCTCAAGGCCATCGACCGGGCGGACGTGCGGCGGGGCAAATTGCTGGGGCTTGCAGGTGTGATCGTGTTCAACCTGCTGATCGTTGTGGTGGCGTTTTTGATCTGGGCGCGGGCAACCGGTCATCTGTAACGGAACAGCACGCCACAAACAGCGCATCCAACTGGCGGGCGACCGGCCTTTGCAGTTTTCACAAACGGGATTGCTTTTGTTCACCCGCAAAGGGTTCTGGTGGGTCAAAGGCAATCCGGGCACGACGCGGATACGCGGCGTGCCCGTCGGAATTACATGTCGGGATAAAGCGGGAAACGCGCACACAACTCGGCGACTTCGCCGCGCACCTTGGCCTCGACCTCGGCATTGCCGTCTTCGCCATTGGCGGCCAGCCCATCGACCACCTCGATGATCCAATCCGCGATCTGGCGGAATTCGGGCTCGCCAAAGCCGCGCGTGGTGCCCGCAGGAGAGCCAAGGCGAATGCCCGATGTGATGGTGGGTTTCTCATCATCGAAGGGCACGCCGTTCTTGTTGCAGGTGATATGCGCCCGCCCCAGTGCTTTTTCGGTGGCATTGCCCTTCACGCCCTTGGGTCGCAGATCGACCAGCATCACGTGGGTGTCGGTGCCGCCCGTGACGGTATCCAGCCCACCTTTCATCAGCTGATCGGCCAGCGCTTGCGCGTTCTTGATCACCTGCTGCTGGTAAGTCTTGAAGGAAGGGTCCAGCGCCTCGCCAAAGGCGACGGCCTTGGCTGCGATCACATGCATCAGCGGGCCGCCCTGAATGCCGGGGAAGATGGCGGAGTTGAACTTTTTCGCCAGTGCCTCGTCATTTGTCAGGATCATGCCGCCGCGCGGGCCGCGCAGGGTTTTGTGCGTGGTGGTCGTGGCCACGTGGCAGTGCGGGAAGGGCGAGGGATATTCGCCCGCCGCGATCAGCCCGGCGAAATGCGCCACGTCTGCCAGCACATAGGCGCCGACCTTGTCCGCGATCTCGCGGATGCGCGCGAAATCGATCTGGCGCGGGATGGCCGACCCACCGGCGATGATCATCTGCGGCTTGTGCTCAAGCGCCAGCGCCTCCATCTGATCGTAGTCGATGTTCAGCGTGTCGCGGCGCACGCCGTATTGCACGGCGTTGAACCACTTGCCCGACTGGTTGGGGGCCGCACCGTGCGTCAGGTGACCACCAGCATCCAGCGACATGCCAAGGATGGTGTCACCGGGCTTCAGCAACGCCTGAAACACACCCTGGTTGGCCTGGCTGCCTGAATTTGGCTGCACGTTGGCAAAGCCGCAGTCGAACAACTGCTTGGCCCGGTCGATGGCGAGGTTCTCGGCCACATCCACGAATTGGCAGCCGCCATAATAGCGGCGGCCGGGATAGCCTTCGGCGTATTTGTTGGTCAGAACAGACCCCTGCGCCTCGAGCACCGCGTTCGACACGATATTTTCTGACGCGATCAGCTCGATCTCGTCGCGCTGGCGGCCCAATTCATCGCGTACGGCGCCGAACAGTTCGGGGTCGCGGTCTTCCAGCGATTGAGTGAAAAATCCGGGTTGGCGGTGCGGCGCATTCATGGGGCAGGCTCCTGCATGGTGAATCACATTTGCCGCGTTTCGTATCGGAAACAAACCAATCCCGAAAGCGGGTAAAACGACGCAAGGCTTGGATATTGCGGCAAAGCTGGCGGCGGCAGGAATAATATGTTTCAAATCAGGCAGAACGCCGCCGATAGGAAACACCATGGCCCTCAAGATCGCATTTGCCGCCAGTTCGGCCCCCGTGGCCCAGACCGCGCGGGCGGCATTGGTCGTGCGCTACGGCGATGTGCCGTTGGATGAGGCCGACGTGATCGTGGCGTTGGGCGGTGATGGGTTCATGCTGGCAACGCTGCACGGCACCCAACATTTGCCTGCCCCTGTTTACGGGATGAACCGGGGCACAATCGGCTTTTTGATGAACGAATACAGCGAAACCGATCTGGTGGACCGGCTCGAGGCCGCCGAAGAGGCGGTGATCAACCCGTTGGCCATGACCGCCACCTGTGGCGATGGGTCGGTCCACGAGGCGCTGGCCATCAACGAAGTGTCCTTGCTGCGCGCAGGCCCGCAAGCGGCCAAGCTGCGCATCACCGTGGACGGGCGGCTGCGGCTGGACGCGCTCAGCTGCGATGGCGCGCTGGTGGCGACCCCGGCGGGCTCCACCGCCTACAACTATTCCGCCCATGGCCCCATCCTGCCCATCGGGTCGGATGTTCTGGCACTGACGGCCGTGGCGGCCTTTCGCCCCCGGCGCTGGCGCGGTGCACTGCTGCCCAAAACCGCCGAGGTGCAGTTCGACGTGCTGGAACCCGAAAAGCGCCCGGTGATGGCCGACGCCGACAGCCGGTCGGTGACCGATGTGCGGCGCGTGGTGATCCGGTCCGAACCGTCGGTCGAACATCGCATCCTGTTTGATCCCGGTCACGGTCTCGAAGAGCGCCTGATTTCGGAGCAGTTCACCTGATGGACCTGCGCGCGCCCGCACCGCGCAGCCTGTGCACGGATTGCGGAGTGTCGCGCATGGCCGATCCGTCCGCCTGCGGGCAAGCCTGCCAGTTCATCAAACCCGACTATCCAAGGCTGGAACAGGCCGTGCATGGCCGTGTGCGCGGGACGGGCGACGAGGTGTTTTTTGGCCCCGTACAGGCGATGCACCGCGCGCGGCTGACGCCGCCTGCCGCAGGCGCGCAATGGACGGGTATCACGACCGCGCTGGGTGCGCGTCTTCTGGCGCAAGGAACGGTGGAGGCGGTGCTGACCATGGTGCCGGATGCACAGGACCGCTGGAAGCCGGTGCCCGCGCTGATCACTGATGCTGCCGACATGGTTCGCGCGCAGGGTATGCGCATGGGCTATGCGCCGTTGCTGGCCCTGCTGGAAGAGGCACAGGCGCGCGGCATCAAACGGCTTGGCCTGATCGGTATCCCCTGTCAGGTCTACGCGCTGCGCGCGCTTGAGGCGCAGTTGGGCTTTGAACGTCTCTATGTCATTGGCACGCCCTGTTCCGACAACACGACGACCGAGGCGTTTCACCAGTTCCTGGCCCTGCTGGACGACGCGCCGGACACCATCACCTATCTCGAATTCCGCGCCGATTACCGGGTTGAGTTGCGCTATGCCGATGGGCGCACGCGGCTTGTCCCTTTCCTCAGCCTGCCGATCAGCGACCTGCCGTCGGACTTCTTTCCGCTGACCTGTCGGACCTGTGTTGATTACACCAACGCCTTGGCCGATATCACAGTGGGCTACATGGCGGGGCAGGGCGATCAATGGCTGTTGGTGCGCAATGCCCGTGGCGCGGAAATGCTGGAGGCATTGGGCAGCGACATCACCCTCTCGCCACTGGACTCGCGGGGCAACCGAACAAGCGCGGTCAAGGGCTTCATCGCCAACACCGCGCGTGCCGCGGGCGGTCTTCCGCTGCGCCGCATGCCGCGCTGGCTGCGGCCTCTGGTCAGCTTCCTGCAACCGCGTATTGGCCCAAGGGGGCTGGAGTTCGCCCGCGCGCGGCTGGAAATGAAAGCCGCCGAAACCATCCTGCATCTGCGCCGCGAAGCACCGGCCAAGATGAAGAACATGATCCCTGCTCATGTCTGGCGCATTGCCAAACCTTATGACCTGACGCCCAATCCGGGCGAAGCTCATTCTTCTTTGGGTGAAGAAATCCCAAAGCCTGAATAAGCCGCAGGTGCATTGGGCAAAGAGCCACCTGATGTGGCCCGTCGCTTGTGTTTCTTCGCGCATGACGCGAAGATCTGTGGTAAGGTCCAGCCATTGAACCAATCTCATTTCGAGGACTTGCAATGGCTTTCTACCAATCTCTCAAATACGCATACCCCCGTGGACGCACCGAACCGGGGCAGGGCGGCTGGATCGCGGACCGTCTGTTGCGCCTGCGAGCAATGCTTAATGGCCAGATCACCGCGCGCCGCCAACCGCACAGTCTGATCATCGGCAGTTGGAACATCCGCCACTTCGATGGGGGGCGCCCACGCCTCGACGAAAGCTTTCACTACATCGCCGAGATCATCGATCATTTCGACATCTGCGCCATTCAAGAGGTCAAGAACATCGAAGCCATGCAGCGCCTGATGAAACTGCTTGGCCCCAACTGGGATTTCTTCATCAACGACAGTTCGGGCGCAGGGCGCGGCAATCACGAGCGCATGGCCTTTGTCTACAACCGCAACAAGGTGCAATTCCGCAACCTCATCGGCGAACTGGTGCTGCCCAAGGGCGCGTTGCCCGGCGACGAACAGGTGGGGCGCACGCCCTTTTTCGCGGCCTTTCAGGCCGGGTGGTTCCGCTTTACCCTTTGCAGCGCGCACATCGTCTTTACCGAAGAAGACGGCCGCCCCATGCGCGAGGACGAAATTCGCGTGGTGGCCAAGGAACTGGCCAAACGCGCGGATGACACCGACGAGGTGCATATCTTCCTCGGCGACATGAACATTGAGGAACGCGATGATCCGGGGATGTTGGCCCTGACCGAGAACGGGTTTCACGTGCCCGATATCGGCCCTACGTCGCTGACCGGCACCAAGCATTATGATCAGATCGCTTTCTGTGGCCCACCCGCGGAATCGCACATGCTGGAGCATGGGGTGATCAAGTGGCAGCAGGCGGTTTTTACCGACGACGAGGTGGCCGATTACGAAGAGGTCGCCAAGGCCATTCGCAGCCGCCCCAATACCGGCAAGCCCTATGCCGACTGGTCCAGTGAATACAGTGACTGGCGCACCCACGAGATGTCCGACCACCTGCCGGTCTGGATCGAACTGGAGGTGGATTATTCCAATGAATACCTGTCGACGATCAGTCGGCTGGACCCTCGGGTGGGGTAGCGCCCACATAGCTGCGCACGATCTCGGTCGCGCGCTCGGCGTCGAGGATGGGCGGGATCAGCGTCAGAACCTCACCCTCGGCATCCAGTAGGTGGATGAAACTGCCGTGCGCGTAAATCCAGCCGTATTCGGGGTCCTGAAACAGCGGCGTGATCTCGACCGAAAAGGCCTCATAGGCAGCAGCCAGCGCCACTTCTGATCCCGTCAGCCCCACAAAACGGTCATGCCATTTGCGCAAGGGGGCCTGCATCGCTTCGGGCGTGTCGATATCGGGGGCGATGGTGATCATCACCGGAGTGATCAAAACGCCTTCGTCTTCCAGTGTCTGCGTGACATCCGCCATCATCGGAAAGGCGGCGGTGCAGATGTCGGGGCAATTCACGTAACCGAAAAACACCAGTTGCGCGCGCCCGTCCGGATCAGCCTGCGTGCGCGTGCCGCCTGTGTGATCGGTCAGGGCATAGTCTCCGCCCAGAGCCAGCGGAAAGGGCGACTGTGCCGCCGCCCCTGTTCCCATCATCACGAACGCCGCACAGACCCACGCCGCAACGCGCTGCTGCATCAGAAGTTTTCTGCGATGAAGGTCGCGTCTTCTTCAAGACCGAGGCCAAGGTAGCCTTCGGATGCAATGATGTCCTTGATACGCGGGTCCCGGCGGAACCATGGGCCTTTGCCCTTGGCCTCGGGGTTCATCTTGGCCCACACCTTTGTCCATTGGTTGGCCTTGACCGTTTCACCCCCTGCGGGGGTGATCGTCTGGACCAGGTAGACGTTGCTGACATTCAGGTCCGGATCCTCGATCAAAAGACCGTCCACCGTCACTGTCTGACCACAGAAGGGTGCCAGATCGGTCGCTGCCCCGGAAAAGGCGGGCTGGCTGTTTTTCAGCGGCAGTACCGTCACCCCATCAGCGGTGCGTTTCAGTCCAAGCTGGCGCTTTCCGGCCCCGCAGTCGGCTGGGCAATCGCCGGTCAGGTCACACAGAAGGTCCACGACTTCGGCCTCGAAGGTGGCAGGCTGTTCGGCATAGAGGTTCCACGATCTGGCGTTCGAGCCTTCGGAGAAGTCCTGAGCCGCGACGGGGCCGGCGATCAGGGCCAGCATTGCAATCAGATGTCTCATTTGTTCGGATCCGGGATCGAGAAGGGCGGCACGTTGCCGTAATCTTCGTGGTTGAGGGTCTGGATATCGAGGTCGGAGGTTACGGCGCTGACCACGAGGTAATTCAACCCGTCGCGTTCATACAGCATGCCATCGGCCTCGACCGTGTGGGCGGCCATGCGCAGGGCGGTGTCGCCACCTGCAGATTGGTCATCGTCGTCAATTTTCAACACCATGTAGACGGTGCCATCTTCGGCCAGCAGGCCGACGGGAATACCGCCCGCGCTGCACCACAACGCACAGGTGTGATGGGCACTGCCCACAACGGCATCCGGGCCACCCATGACGCCGGAATAGTAGCACCATGTATCGATCAGCTCGCCCTTGACCTGAATGCGGGTGCCTTCGGCGGCAAAGGCTTGCCCGCCAAATCCCAGCGCCGCGACCGCCATCAAAATCCATCGCCTGAGCATTGTGCCACCTCTTTGATTGACCTTTGGTCAGCCTAGCCAGCGTTCGACTCCCAAACAAGCGGAGGTGACTTCACGCTTTCGTCAGATGTGCGGTGCGATCATCCGGTCGCGGGCAAGGGCGAAACCATTCTCGTCGGACCAGCAACCCGCGTGAACTCAGTCCAGAGTGAAAAGCTCTTGGCGGTCCGCGACGCCACGCAGGCGGTATTGGCCAAGCGACACCAGATCATCGCGCAAGGACATGACGGGCCGCGCGACATTGGCGGCCACGATCACTGTCTGATCAACGAGGCTGCACATGCCCATCAAACGGGCCGCCGTGTTGACTGCCGGACCGATCACGGTGAAATCCAATCGTGCGCTTGATCCGATGTTGCCATAAAGCACTTCGCCCGCATGTACGGCGATCGAAAAGCCGGTGCAGGTCAGCGCCTCTTTGGCGCGCCGGTCATTGATCTCTTTGACCGCCTCTTGCAGATCGATGATGGTTTTGATGGCGGTCAACTCGGTTGCCGGCACCTTGTCCTTTTCAAATATGGCCAGCAGACCGTCGCCCATGAACTTCAGCACATTGCCGCCACGGGTTTCGATGATGGGCACGACGCTGCCGAAATAGTCGTTCAGCATTTCGATGATCTCGGGGCCGTCCAGCGCCTCGGACAACTTGGTAAAGCTTTGAAGGTCAAAATACAGGATCACCGCTTCGATGGTCTGCAACGACCCGCGTCCGATGTCTCCCGACAGCACCCGCCCGCCCGCATCAGCACCCAGATAGGCGGACAACAGGTCAGACGCCATTTTATGATTGGCGTTGGATTTCAGGGCCAGCCCCAGCGGTGGCAGGATGCGCCGCAAATCCTCCAGGTCCGCGTCGGAAAACCCGTCTGGGCCATCACTGGTCCACGACGCCAGCAAGCCAACGGTTGTGCTGATCTGATCGCCCGGTATTCGGGTCGATTGGTCGGCAAAGGTCAGTTGATTGGCGAAATAGTCCGTCGCGCCCATTTCCTTCAATTCATAGAACATCGGGAAGGGAAACGGCTCTTCTGCTTGGGTCAGGCGGTGGCGCAATTCGGCGTCGTTGCCGTGCACCAGCTTGTAGAGTGGGCTTTGCTCCCATCCGGTCCCCGCCGTGGTGGAACGTTCATATGTCTCGTGAACAATGCCGGTCTTGCGCTTCCAGCGATAGGCAAAAGCACCCACTTCGGGATGATGCGCCCGCATCGAGAAATTGCCACGCAGCAGCGGAATACCGGCGGCGACAAGGCTTTCGCACAGGTGCTCGATCAGCGGCTCGAACGGTGTGCCATCCAACCCCTCCTGCAAAATCCAGTCCACAAGGGTCTGGATGGCTTGGGCACGGTCCGGGTTGGAAGCTGTCACATCATTGGCCTTGTGTTAAGAATCCGAGCCTCCAGCGTAACCGATCGTCTGCAGCGCTGTCTTTATTTCATCCAGAATGGCCGGATCGTCGATGGTTGCGGGCATCTTGAACTCCGCGCTGTCGGCGATCTTGACCATGGTGGCGCGCAGGATCTTGCCAGACCGTGTTTTGGGCAGGCGGTCGACCACAAGACACAGCTTGAAGGCGGCAACGGGTCCGATCTGGTCCCGCACCAGCTTCACGCATCCTGCGGTGATCTCGTCGTGGGCGCGGTTCACCCCTTTGGTCAGGCAGACAAAGCCCATGGGCATCTGCCCCTTGAGTTGATCCGTCACCCCGATCACCGCGCATTCGGCCACATCAGGGTGACCGGCCAGAACCTCTTCCATCGCGCCGGTGGACAGGCGGTGGCCCGCCACGTTGATCACATCGTCCGTGCGCGCCATGATATAGAGATACCCGTCGGCATCGATCATGCCCGCGTCGCCGGTCTCGTAATATCCGGGGAAGGTGTTCAGATAGCTTTTCTTGAACCGGCCCTCTGCATTCCAGAGCGTCGGCAGGGTGCCGGGCGGCAGCGGCAACTTGATCGCAATCGCACCCAGCTCGCCGGGTTGCATCTGGTTGCCACCTTCATCCAGAATTTGCACGTCATAGCCTGGCATCGCCACGGTGGGCGAGCCGATCTTGACCGGCAAAGGCTCAAGCCCCGCGGGGTTGCCCGCGATGGTCCAGCCTGTTTCGGTCTGCCACCAGTGATCATAAACCGGGACGCCCAAAAGGTCCTGCGCCCATTCGATAGTGTCCGGATCAGCGCGTTCGCCGGCCAGATACAATGCGCGCAGGCACGACAGATCGTAGGGCTTGCGGAACTCGCCCTTGGGGTCTTCGCGCTTGATCGCACGGAACGCCGTGGGGGCTGTGAAGAAACTGCGCACGTTGTGTTCGGAAATCACCCGCCAAAAGGTGCCGGCATCGGGCGTGCCCACGGGCTTGCCCTCGAACACCACGGTGGTGTTGCCGTGGATCAACGGCGCGTAACAGATATAGCTGTGGCCAACGACCCAACCCACATCTGATGCGGCCCAGAACACATCGCCGGGATCGACGTTGTAGATGTTCTTCATCGTCCAGTTCAGCGCCACCAGATGCCCCGCAGTGGGACGCACCACGCCTTTGGGCGCGCCGGTGGTGCCTGAGGTATAGAGGATATAGGCGGGATGCGTGCCTTCGACCGGAACGCAGTCGGCGGGCGTCGTGCCCTCCTGAAAGCGGTGCCAATCCACGTCGCGGCCTTCGATCAGGGTGGCGGCCTCTTGTGGGCGTTGCAGGATCACGCAGACGTCGGGCTTGTGCGCGGCCATCTCGATGGCGCCGTCCAGCAGCGGCTTGTACTTGACCACGCGGCCCGGCTCCAACCCGCAAGAGGCGGCGATGATCGCCTTGGGCGCACAGTCGTCGATGCGTACGGCCAACTCATGCGCGGCGAAGCCGCCAAAGACCACCGAATGTACCGCCCCCAGCCGCGCGCAGGCCAACATCGCCTCAAGCGCTTCGGGCACCATGGGCATGTAGATGATGACCCGGTCGCCCTTGGTCACGCCCTTTGCAGCCAGCCCCCCGGCCAGTGCGGCGACACGGGTCTGAAGTTCGGCATAGCTGATCGTGGATTTGGTGTCGGTGATCGGGCTGTCATAGATGATCGCCGCCTGATCGCCGCGCCCGGCCTCTACATGGCGGTCCACGGCATTGTAGCAGGTGTTCACCTTGGCGTCGGCGAACCATTCATAGATGTGGTCGCCCCGGTCGAACAGCGCCTGTTTTGGTTTTTCGACCCAGTCAATGGCCTCTGCCGCCTTCATCCACCAGCCTTCTGGATCAGATTTCCAAGCGTCGTATTCTGCAGCATAGCCCATGGGGGTCCTCCTTCATATTTCTGCCCTTGGTGTTACGCGGGGTCATCCCATCTGGGCAAGCAACGAAAATCCCGGCGCGACCCTTTGGCGCAAAAAATTTGCAGATTTCTTCCGCTTGGGGCTGCAAAACTTTGCAAACCTCAACGTTTCCGGAGATTTTCCGCAAATCGCATCAGGTTTTGCAAACTTGGCCGCGCCGGTCCTGCAAAGCCGCATACCACGCTCAGGCCTTAGCCGTACTCGGCCACCGGTGTGCCTGCGATGGCTGACATGTTCAACAAACCGCGCGCGGTGATCGACGGGCTGACAATATGTGCACGGTTGCCCATGCCCATCAGGATTGGCCCGACTTCAAGCCCACCGCCTTTCATCTTGAGAATGTTGCGCACGCCGGAGGCCGCGTCGGCGTGGGCAAAGACAAGCCCGTTGGCGGCCCCGTCCAGCCGTCCGCCGGGCAAAAGGCGCGCGCGCAATTCGGGGTCCAGCGCGGTGTCGATGTTCATCTCGCCTTCGTAGGTGAAATCGCGGGGGGCGGAATCAAGGATCGCCATGGCCTCGCGCAGCCGTGCGCCCGATCCGCCCTTTTGATTGCCGAACTGCGATTGTGAACACAGGGCGATGCGCGGGTCGATGCCAAAGCGGCGCATGTGCCGCGCCGCGCCGATCACGATTTCGGCGATCTGCGCAGGATTGGGCGACGTGTGCACATGGGTGTCAGCGATAAACAGTGGCCCATCTTCGAGGATCATCAGGCTCAGCGCGCCGTGTGCACTCAGATCGGATGTGCCCAACACCTGCTGGATATAGTTGAGGTGCCATTTGAATTCACCAAAGGTGCCGCAGATCAGGCTGTCGGCTTCTTCCCGGTGCACCATGACAGCACCAATGGCTGTGGTGTTGGTGCGCATGATCGCGCGCGCAAGGTCGGGCGTGACCCCTTTGCGCGCCATCAGTTCATGGTAGGTGCCCCAATAGTCGCGGTAACGCGGGTCGTTTTCGGGGTTCACGAGGTCTGCATGTTCGCCCAGCTTCAGGGTCATCCCCGCACGGGCGATGCGCGCCTCGATCACCTCGGGACGGCCGATCAGGATGGGGCGCTCGGTGGTTTCCTCGACCATGGCCTGGGCTGCGCGCAACACGCGTTCATCTTCGCCCTCGGCAAAGACGATGCGCCGCGACACTGATCTGGCGGCATCAAAGACGGGCCGCATCAGCAAGGCGGATTTGAAGACTGAACCGTCAAGCTTGGTTTTGTAGGCCTCGATATCCGGGATGGGCCGGGTGGCGACGCCGGTGTCCATCGCGGCCTGGGCCACGGCGCAGGACACCACGCCGATCAGCCGGGGATCAAAGGGTTTGGGGATCAGGTAGTCAGGGCCAAAGGTCAGCTGTTCACCCTGGTAGGCGGCCGCGGCCTCGGCGCTGGTGGTGGCCCGGGCAAGGGCTGCAATGCCGTCGATGCAGGCCAGTTGCATCTCGTCGTTGATGGTGGTGGCCCCGACATCGAGCGCACCGCGAAAGATGAAGGGAAAGCACAGCACATTGTTGACCTGATTGGGAAAGTCGCTGCGGCCCGTGGCAATGATCGCATCGGGGGCAACTTCTCGCGCGAGATCGGGCAGGATTTCGGGCGTCGGATTGGCCAGCGCGAAGATGATCGGTTGCTTGGCCATCTTGCGCACGTGATCCTGCGACAGGACCCCGGGACCGGACAGGCCCAGAAACAGGTCGGCACCGTCAATCACATCATCCAGCGTACGTTTGTCCGTGGGTTGCGCGTAGGCGGCCTTGGCCGGGTTCATATCCTCGGTGCGCCCGTCGTAGACCAGCCCGTGAATGTCGCACAACCAGACGTTTTCGCGCCGCACACCCAGTTTCAGCAGCATGTTGAGGCAGGCAATCCCCGCCGCCCCGCCACCGGTGCTGACGATCTTGATGTCTTCAAAGGATTTGCCGGTCACGTGCAGCGCATTGGTGACAGCGGCACAGACGACGATGGCCGTGCCGTGCTGATCGTCGTGAAAGACCGGGATGTTCATCCGCTCGCGGCAAATGCGCTCGACGGTAAAGCAATCGGGCGCCTTGATGTCTTCAAGGTTGATGGCGCCAAAGCTGGGCTCCAGCGCGCAGACGATATCGGCCAGCTTCTCAGGGTCCGGTTGATCCACTTCGATGTCAAAGCAATCGATGCCCGCGAATTTCTTGAAGAGGACCGCCTTGCCTTCCATCACCGGCTTGGACGCCAGCGCACCGATGTTGCCAAGGCCAAGAACGGCCGAACCATTGGTGACCACCGCCACAAGGTTGCCGCGCGCGGTGTAGCGTGCAGCATTGGCCGGGTCGTCCTTGATCTCAAGGCAGGCCTCGGCCACGCCCGGTGAATAAGCGCGCGCAAGGTCGCGTCCGTTCGCCAAGGGCTTGGTCGCACGAATTTCGAGTTTTCCCGGTTTGGGGAATTCATGGTAGTGCAGCGCTGCTTGCTTGGTCGAAGGGGTGTCAGACATGCCTGTCTCCGGCTTTTTGGGAATAGTTTAGCGTTAAACTACTTTGCTTGCTGCGCCAACCGGTTTGAGTGACGCAGGGGCAGGCGCCGATCAAAAAGACGTGTCTTTCGATGCATGCGGTTTTTATGTTGCCCGCCAACGGCGGCCCCGCTTGCCTTCGCGTTTGGGGTATTTGTGTCCAGAACAAGCGAAGCGGGTTGTCTTTCATCCATGTGCGCGACAGGTTGTCGGTTCGGAGGGTGCCATGGCGGATAAATCTGGCGAAATCTTGGGCGAAGTGGTTCTCGGCACGCAGGACGTGCGAGGCGATATCGCCTTTTTCACAAAGGTGCTGAGGATGCGGATGGACATGATCTATCCTGCGGATGATCCTGCCGTAGTGGTGTTTTCCGGTCATGGCATGGCGGTGCGTCTTGATGCTGATGCCAAAGGTGCCGGACACATCCTGATCCGGGCCGAGGATGCAGATGGATTTGCAGATGGTGCGCGAACCCTGACCGCGCCGGGCGGCACCCAAATCACCATCGAACCGCATGACGCGCCGCTTGAAATGCCACAGACCGTACACGCCTTTGTCGTGCGGCGACTGGCCGATCAGGCGCCGTGGGTCATTGGCCGCGCGGGCATGCATTACCGCGACCTGATCCCTGACCGTCTGGGCGGGTCGATCATCGCCAGCCATATCCGCATTCCCGATGGCGGCCCCGTGCCGGACATGGTGCATTATCACACGGTCGGCTTTCAGTTGATCTTTTGTTACCGCGGCTGGGTCGATCTGGTCTACGAGGATCAGGGGGAACCGTTTCGCCTTCATGCGGGCAATTGCGTGATCCAGCCGCCCGAGATCCGGCACCGGGTTTTGTTTGCCAGTGACAACATCGAAGTGATCGAGATCGGCGTGCCCGCCGAGCACGTCACAACCATCGACCATGACATGGAACTGCCGAACGGTCCGGCCAACCCGTCCCGTGTGTTTCAGGGCCAGCGGTTCGTGCATCACAAGGCCGAGTACGCGACATGGCACCCCTTCCGTTTGCCGGGTTTCGAGGCCCGCGACACCACCATCGCGCAGAACACCGGCAACGTGGCGGGTGTGCAGGTGGTGCGACGCGGTCAGGGCGATCCGCAATGGACCAGCCATGACAGTGACATCCTGTTCACTTTCGTGATGGAAGGCACCGTCACACTGGAGGGGGAAGGACGCGATCCCTTCCCCTTGGAGGCGGGCGACGCCTTTGTTATCCCGCCGGGCATGAACACGCGTCTGAGTGCGCCTTCGCAGGACATCGAATTGCTCGAGGTGTCGTTGCCGGGGGATTTCGCCACCCGGATCAACGCCGAGATGGGGGATTGAAATGACATTGAAAGAGGCCGCAATCGCCGTGCGCGAAAACGCCCATGCGCCTTATTCCAATTTCAAGGTGGGGGCCGCCATTCGCGGGGCATCCGGGCAGGTCTATGTTGGGTGCAACGTTGAAAACGTGGCCTATCCCGAAGGCACATGTGCCGAGGCCGGTGCCATCGCCGCAATGGTCGCAGCTGGCGAAACCGAATTGACCGGGGCCTATGTGGTTGCGGGCAGTCCCATGCCGGTGACGCCCTGTGGCGGGTGCCGTCAGAAGCTGGCGGAATTCGGGGCGGGTGACGTAGTTGTGACCATGGCCACAACTGGTGGCTTCGAACAGCAAATGACACTGGCCGATTTGCTGCCAGGAGCTTTTGGTGCGGCACATATGGAAGGTGACGCATGAGCGCCGGACCCACGACCGCGCGTGATGTGATCGCGACCTTGCGCCAGCGCCAGACGCCGTCGCGCGATGCGCTGGCGTGGTTTGCGCAAGGCCTCGCCGATGGTGCGGTCAGCGATGCGCAGGCCGGGGCCTTTGCCATGGCCGTCTGTCTGAACGGTCTGGGCGATGTGGGCCGCGTGGCGTTGACCATGGCGATGCGGGATTCAGGCCAGGTGATGAACTGGAAACTGGACGGGCCCGTCTTGGACAAGCATTCGACCGGGGGCGTGGGCGATTGCGTGTCCTTGGTGTTGGCCCCGGCGCTTGCAGCCTGTGGGGCCTATGTGCCGATGATTTCCGGGCGTGGGCTGGGCCACACGGGCGGAACGCTCGACAAGCTTGAGGCGATCCCCGGATTGAGCGTGGGTCTTGCCGCGGACCGCTTTCGCGAGGTGGTGCGGGATGCGGGCTGTGCGATTGTCAGCGCAACGGGCGATATCGCCCCTGCGGACAAACGCCTTTATGCGATCCGGGATGTGACCGCGACGGTTGAAAGCCTTGATCTGATCACCGCCTCCATCCTGTCCAAGAAGCTGGCGGCGGGTTTGGATGGTCTGGTTCTGGACGTCAAAGTGGGCAGCGGGGCCTTCATGAAGGACATGGAGGCCGCGCGCGAACTGGCCATGGCACTGACGCGCACGGCGAATGCCGCAGGGTGCAAGACCAGCGCGCTGATCACGGACATGAGCCAGCCGCTGGCCCCCAGCCTTGGCAACGCACTGGAGGTCGTCGAGGTGATGCGCGTGCTGCGCAGTGGCGATATCCGTGGTCCGCTGGCACAGGCCTGCGCGGCGCTGGGCGGTGTGCTGTTGGCCGGGGCAGGCCTCGCCGAGGATGTCGAAGAAGGCGCAGGCAAGATTGGTGCTGCGATCCGCGACGGGGCCGCTGCCGAACGGTTTGGACGCATGATCGCGGCGATGGGCGGGCCTGTTCGGTTTGTCGAGGACCCTGCGCGGTTCCTGCCCGAGGCGACGGTGATCCGCGAAGTGAGCGCACGCGCCAGTGGCTTTGTGCAATCCATCGATGGCCACGCGTTGGGATCGGCGGTTGTGGCGCTGGGCGGTGGCCGCGCGGTTGAGGGCGACAAGATCAACCCGGCGGTCGGATTTTCTGACGTGGTGCGCCTGGGCGCGCGGGTGACCAAGGGGCAGCCCTTGGCCGTGATCCACGCCGCCCGCCCCGATCAGGCAGACCGGGCCGAAGCGACCTTGCGCGCCGCGATCGTGCTGGGCGCAGGACAGCCCGAGGTGCCACCGTTGATCCACGAACAGGCCGGGTGATGGCGCGCGCCTTTCTGATCGTGATGGACAGCGTCGGCATCGGCGGTGCGCCTGACGCCGAAACCTATTTCAACGGCGAAGTGCCGGACACGGGCGCCAACACCTTGGGCCATATCATCGCCGCCTGCGCGGCAGGGCGCGCCGAAGAGGGGCGCAGCGGGCCACTTAACATTCCCAACCTTGTGAGACTTGGCGCGCTTGAGGCGCTTGAACTGGCCGGAGACTTCACACGCGATGTGGATGATGACACGCCGGCGCCGGAGGGCCTGTGGGGGGCCGCGACAGAAACGTCGGAAGGTAAGGATACGCCTTCGGGCCATTGGGAACTGGCGGGCCTGCCGGTCCCTTTCGACTGGCACTACTTTCCCGATACCACACCCGCCTTTCCGGACGATGTGGTGGAAGCCGTGTGCGCAGCCGCAGGCACAACGTGTATCTTGGGCAATTGCCATGCTTCGGGCACGCAGGTGATTGCGCAGTTCGGGGCCGCGCATATGCGCAGCGGGCAACCCATTTGCTATACCAGTGCTGACAGCGTGTTCCAGATTGCAGCGCATGAGGACACGTTCGGATTGCAACGGTTGCTGGATCTGTGCGCGGCGGTTGCCCCCATGCTGCATGACATGCGCGTGGGCCGCGTCATTGCACGCCCCTTTGTCGGTGTGCCGGGTGCGTTTCAACGCACCACCAACCGCAAGGATTTTGCCATTCTGCCGCCGGGGCCGGTTCTGACCAACTGGGTGCAGGACGCAGGCCGCCGCGTTTATGCGGTGGGCAAGATCGGCGACATCTTCTCGATGCAGGGGGTCGACGAAGTGCGAAAGGGGGATGACCGCACGTTGATGGCGCACCTTGGCGATCTGGTGGAAACGGCCCGGCACGGCAGCCTGACATTTGCCAACTTCGTGGAGTTCGACAGCCTATACGGGCATCGCCGGGACGTGTCGGGTTATGCCAGACATCTGGAATGGTTCGATGGGCAGATTGGGCATCTCATGGCAGAGATGCGCGCGGGCGACATTATGGTTCTGACCGCCGATCACGGCAATGATCCCACGTGGGTCGGCACCGACCATACACGCGAACGGGTCCCGGTTCTGGTGGCCGGTGCAGGGTCCGGCCCGCTGGGCCAGATCGGCTTTGCCGAGGTGGCGGATATCGTGGCACGGCATCTTGGTGTGGCCAGACCTGGCGCCTGACGGCGGGACCAGCCTTTGCTTCGAACGCTGGTTTGTTGTCGTGCAGAAGAAGCGCGGTTGTTTTTGGCCCGGCGGCTTGGCACAAGCAAAGCATGCAACATCCGGAGAGTCCCATGACCGAACACGTCACTGTCGTTGATCATCCCCTTGTGCAGCACAAGCTGACCATCATGCGCGACAAGGACACGCCCACGGCGGTCTTTCGCCAGTTGCTGCGCGAGATCAGCCAGTTGCTGGCCTATGAGGTCACGCGCGGCCTGCCCATGACCACAAAGCGGATCGAGACGCCGATGCAAACCATGGATGCGCCGACGCTGGATGGAAAGAAGCTGGCGTTGATCTCGATCCTGCGGGCGGGCAATGGATTGCTGGACGGGGTGCTGGAGCTGATCCCGTCGGCGCGTGTGGGGTTCGTAGGTCTCTACCGGGATGAAGAGACGCTGAAGCCCGTACAATACTACTTCAAGGTGCCTGAAGCGCTGGAGGACCGACTGGTGATCGCGGTCGATCCGATGCTGGCCACGGGCAACAGTTCGGTGGCTGCGATTGATCTGCTGAAGCAGTCCGGTGCAACCAACATCCGTTTCTTGTGTCTGCTGGCGGCACCCGAAGGAATCGCCCGTATGCAAGAGGCGCATCCAGACGTTCCCATCGTCACGGCGGCCATTGATACGCAGCTGAATGAGGTCGGCTATATCGTTCCGGGTCTCGGAGATGCCGGAGACCGCATGTTTGGCACCAAATAGCGGCCCTGCGTGCTTTACTCACCCGGGGTTCTGTTGCATCCTAGCCCCTATATACTGTGGGGGCGCAGATGAAAGTTACAAGAGTTATTGCCATCGCTGTCATGATGGCGTCGTCGACACTGGCTGTGAGCCACGCGCAGAACCTGCGCAATGCTGAAGACGCTCCGGCGGAGTTCCCGCCTGCCAGCTTCAAGGGCAAGCAGTATGTGGACAGCCGGGGCTGTATCTATATTCGCGCGGGCATTGACGGAAACACCACTTGGGTGCCGCGTGTAAACCGGTCACGCAATCAGGTGTGTGGCGCGCAGCCGACGCTGAGTGGTCAGGTGGCCACGGCGGCGGCGGCGGCGGCCAAGCCCGCTGAAGCGCCGGTGCAGATCACATTTGAACCCGCAGCCCAGACCGCTGCGGCGGCGGCCCCCGCACCAAAACCCAAGGCACTGCCAAAACCCACACCGGTGAACGTGCGCCAACCCGCGGCCGCGCCAAAGCCCAAACCGCGTGTTGTGGCCAAGGCCGCGCCGCGGCCGGCCCCTGCACCGCGCCCCGTGGCGCGGCGCAAGGTCGTCACCGCTCCCAAGCCCGTGGTGATCACGCCAACTCCGGCCCCCGCGCCAAAGGTCGCGGCACCCGTCAAGGCAGCACCAGTGCCTGTGCGACGTCAGGCCGCGTGTAGCGGTGCATCTGCCCTGAGCAGCCAGTACATCAATTCCGGGGCCCGCACCGCCGTGCGCTGCGGCCCGCAAGCGGTTCCTGTCCGTCGCGCCGCCGCCGCGCAACCCGCGCCGCGCCGCGTTCAGGCCCAGCCGCAGGTGCGTCGGGTGCCTGCGCAGACACAGGCCACCGCCGTGCGTCGCCCTGCACAGGTGGCGACGGCCCGAACCGGGTTGACGGGCCAGACCCGCGTGGTGCCACGCCATGTTTATACGGATCGGCTGAACACTCAGTTCGCACCGGTGCCCAAAGGCTACCGTCGCGTTTGGGAGGACGACCGCCTGAACCCGCGTCGGGCCGAACAGTCGTTGAATGGACACGCGCGCACGACATTGCTGTGGACATCGACCGTACCACGCCGCCTGATCAATCAGACCAATGGGCGGGATGTAACGGCACAGGTGCCACTGGTTTATCCCTACACCGACATCGAGACCCAGCAACGCCAGCTTGGCACTGTCACGCTTGAGCGTCGCAACGGGGTTCTGGTCAAGCGCATCCAGCGCAACACCGCCAGCGCAACCAGCCGCTATCCCACAGTGTCGTCGCGGTCCGCGCCAAAACCTGCCGCGGTGGCCCCGAAGCCCGTGACGCGCGCAGCACCCAAAGCCGCCACCGCCCGTTCGGGTGAACGGATTTCCGGCAAGGGCTATGTCCAGCTGGGCGTGTTCAGCACCTCCGCGTCGGCCCAATCGGCCGCACAGCGCATGATGCGGATGGGGATGCCTGCACGCATCGGCAAGTTCAACCGCGGTGGCCGCGAGTTGCGGATGGTTCTGGTCGGGCCGTTTGCATCCGCACGGGCGCAGCGCACCGCCTTGTCTCAGGCGCGTGGCGCGGGATTTGGCAGCGCAAAGTTGCGCTGATCACGCTCCGCCGTCAGGCGATCAGCCGTCGCAGATCGCCTGAAGCTGCAACCAATCGGAATCGCGCAAAACAGGTTTGGGTGATTGCCCGGCCATCGGGTCCGCTTCAATCAGCGTGAGAGTTTCTTCGCCGGAGATGTCACGGGCGTAGGCGTAGGGTGTGCTGCGCACGCTGGCCTCGGAAAAGGCAATCAACAAGGTGGCAAAATCAACCTCGGCGCGCGGTGCCGCCAGTGCGGTTTCGGCATAGGCGTCAAGGACGGGTGCAGGCAACCTCCCGGTTGTCAGCAATGTCACACTGGCGCGCAAGCCACCGGCATCCAGCACATCGCGCAAAGGGGCCGCATTCTGGCTGCGCAGCTTTTCCGCCAATATGTAGCCTGCGGCGACGTCGGGTTCTTCATGGTCTTCGACCAGCGCCCGGTTCAACAGCACAAGACCACCCGGCAGGGCGAGGCTGCTGCGCACGCCACCGGGGAGGATCATGATGCCTTGGGTTCCGGTCCGGTTCGCCAGTTGGGCCAACGCGGGTGCGGCGCCCGCACTGCGGCAGGGCGGACCGGACACCCGTTCGATCCGGGTCAAAAGTTCATTGCCAATCGCCTGCCGTGTGACTTCAGGCACCACGTTCAGCGCATGGGAGATCAGCGCGCCGGGCAACCAGAAGACCAGCACGGCGACAACGGCCGAGGTGGAGATCAGCGCGCCGAGCCAACGCAGTCGGCCGGGACGGGGCCGGGCACGGTCCACCGCCTTGCGCAGGGTTTCGATGGCCTCGATCATTTCGGCCTCGGCGGCAGGCAGTTCCAGCGTTTCTCCGGGATCTCCATCGGGGTTGAACGTCGCGGGATTGCACCCGGTGCCCTGACGTTCGACGGCGGCGATGGACCAGTGGGTGAGGGCTGTGTCGTTAAGATCGCTGATCACGAGGGTCGCGTCGCCGATGGACACCACGACCTCGCGGCGCTGGTCGTCCGCCGTGGGACGCCAGAGGCCCGTTGCCTCGAGCCGGTCGTATTTCTTCAGCGCTGTCATGGGTCTGCCCGGACCATCTTTTTTGATTGTTCCCAATCTATCACGCCCATGGCCATGCGGCAAAGCACTTGGTACGGGCGGGCCGAGGGCCAGCCCCGGACCCCCGGAAATTACTGGTCAGGTTGAAAGCGATCAGCCCAGCAACTCGGCCTGTTTGCGCAGTTCGAATTTCTGGATCTTGCCGGTGGAGGTCTTCGGCAGTTCGCCAAAGATCACACGCTTTGGTGCCTTGAACCCGGCCAGCGTTTTGCGGGCAAAGGCGATCAGGTCCGCCTCGGTCGGGGCGGTGCCGTCCTTCAGTTCGACAAAGGCGCAGGGCACTTCGCCCCATTTGTCGTCGGGCTTGGCGACAACGGCGGCAAGGTTCACATCGGCATGGCCCATCAAAACACCTTCGACTTCGACCGACGAGATGTTTTCACCGCCCGAGATGATGATGTCCTTGGCGCGGTCCGCGATCTGGATAAAGCCGTCGGGATGCTGCACGGCGATATCGCCTGAGTGAAAGTAACCACCCGCAAAGGCCTCTGCCGTGGCGGTGGGGTTCTTGAGATACCCTTTCATCACGGAATTGCCCCGGATCATGATTTCGCCCTGTGTGGCGGCATCCATCGGGATCTGTGCCATATCGGCGTCCATCACGGTGATATGTTCCATCATTGGCATGGCCACACCCTGACGGGCTTTGATGGCGGCCTTTGCGTCTTGTGGCTGATCGTTCCACGCGTCCTGCCAGATGCATTCGGTGACATGGCCATAGGTTTCGGTCAGCCCGTAGACCTGGGTTACGTTGAATCCCAATGCCTCGATCTTGGCGAGGGTCGCGGGGGCGGGCGGTGCGCCTGCGGTGAAAACCTCGACCTGATGATCGAAAGGCCGGCGTTCGGCATCGGGGGCGTTCACGATCATGTTGAGCACGATGGGCGCACCGCCAAAATGGGTAACGCCTTCGTCTGCGATGGCATCGTAGATGGCCCCGGCACTGACATCCCGACAACACACCAAAGTGCCGCCCAGCAAGGGCATCATCCATGTGTGGTTCCAGCCGTTGCAGTGAAACAGCGGCACGATCGCCATGAACACCGGGTTCAGGGTCATCTGCCAGCTGATGGGTGTGCCCATCGTCATCAGGTAGGCACCCCGGTGGTGATAGACCACGCCCTTGGGGCGCCCCGTTGTGCCGGAAGTGTAGTTCAGCGCGAGGCTTTCCCATTCGTCCTGCGGCATGACCCAGTCAAAGTCAGGATCGGCAGCCGCCAGCATGTCTTCGTAGGTGGTGTGGCGTCCGGTGGCAGGGAAACCTGCGGCAGCATCCGATACCTCGATGATCATCGGGGCAGGGCCGTCCAGAGCCGCAACAGCGGCCTCGGCCAGTTCGATGAACTGCGTATCGGCCATCACGACCTTGGCGTCGCCATGTTCAAAGATATAGCGCACGGTATCGAGATCGAGGCGCGTGTTGATGGTATTGAGCACGGCACCACAGGCAGGCACGCCGAAGTGCGCTTCGGCCTGTGCGGGCAGGTTGGGAATGAGGGTGGCAACCACGTCGCCCGCATTCACGCCCATCCCCGACAGAGCCGAGGCAAGCCGCGTGCAGCGGTCATGGTAGGTGGCGTAATCCACCCGGTGATCGCCGTAGATCACCGCCGTGCGATCCGCAAACACATGCGCGGCACGGCGCAGATGCGACAGCGGCGTCAGCGCCACATGGTTGGCTGCACATTTGTCCAACCCGGTTTCATCTGTCATCCACCCCATCTCAGGCTCCCCCCTTGGCAAATCACTTCGCTTGAATTGCGCGGAAAAGACGATAAGGCAAGAGAAAGACGCTTTCAGAACGAGTTTCACCCTCCATGACACAAACCGTTGCCCCCACACGGCCCAAGGCTGCTGCGGCCTCGATGATCGGGGCGATGGTCCTGTTGGGGTTTGTTGACAACTTCGTGTCGCGGATCGCCACGGAAATCAGCGTGTGGCAATTCCTGTCGGTGCGCGCGGTCATGGCCCTTGCTCTGATTGCGGGGTTGAGCGCGCTGGGCATGGGCACGCTCTGGCCCCTCCGGTGGTGGGCCGTGGGCTTGCGCAGCCTGCTGATTGCCGTGGGCATGATGTGCTATTTCGGGTCGCTGGCCTTTATGCCGATTGCACAATCGCTGGCGGGGCTCTTTACGTCGCCCATCTTCGTGATCCTGATGACCGTGGCAGTGCTGCGCCAACGCATTGGGCCGTGGCGGGTTGTGGCGGTGGCAGTGGGGTTCACCGGCGTCCTTTTGGTTTTGGGGTTGAACGAGGGTCTGCCGGGGGCGGTGATGCTGCTGCCGGTCGCGGGCGGCTTTTTCTATGCGATGGGGTCCTTGGCCACGCGCATTCTGTGTGCCGAGGAAAGTACCGTGTCGATGCTGGCCGGGATCATGGGCCTGCAAGGTGTGATTGGCGCGCTGGTTCTGATTGGACTCTGGCTGATCGGGCCTGATGTGCCGGAAGGGGCCGCAGGGTTCCTGCTGCGCGGATGGGTGTGGCCGATCCCTTCGGTCTTTCCCTTTATTGCCTTGCAGGCGGTTGTGTCCGTGGCAGGCGTCTTTCTTTTGATCCGCGCCTACCAGTGGGGCGAGGCCAGCCAGGTCAGCGTTCTGGAATATTCCATCATGATCTTTGGGCCGTTCTTTGGCTGGCTGCTGATTGGTCAGGTGATTACCGGCACCATGATGATCGGCATCGGTTTCATCATGGTGGCCGGGGTGATCATTGCGCTGCGTTCGCAGTGACCGGTGTGCTGCGTTCGGTTTCAAAATTCTCCGGCTGAAGCCAGACTTCTTTTAAAAGCCCGCGCGGTTGCTAGAGTGCGCGCATGATCATCAGCCACGGCCGCCGCTATATCTTTGTACACGCGCCCAAGACCGGGGGCACCTCCATGGCGCTGGCCCTCGAAGCGCGCGCGATGAAAGACGACATCATGCTGGGCGACACGCCCAAGGCGCTGCGCCGCAGACGGCGATTGAAGGATGCCAAAGCGCGGGGCCGGTTGTGGAAACACTCCACACTGGCCGATATCGAAGGTTTGGTTGATCGGCAGGCGGTTGGGGAGTTCTTTATCTTCACTCTCGTGCGCAACCCTTGGAACCGCATGGTCAGCTATTATCACTGGCTTCAAGGGCAGTCCTTTGATCATCCGGCGGTCAGCCTTGCCCAGCAGCTGGAGTTCGGGGCCTTCGTCGCGTCCGCGCAGGTGCAGGCAAGCCTGCGCCAAAACCCCGCGCGCAGCTATGTCAGTGACGGCGCAGGTGTTGAGCACTGCGATCTCTTCGTACGGCTCGAACATATCGAGACGGATATCCGCCCGCTGGAGGCGCATCTTGGGTTTCCAGTGGCATTGGAGCGGGTGAACACATCGCAGCGCAAGGCCGATTACCGTGAGTATTACGATACGGCGGCGCGCGCAGCAATTGAGACCGCCTGTGCCGAGGACATCGAGAGATTCGGATACACCTTTGATCCGGGCAAAAATGCCTAAAGCTTTCTTCATTATTCTGCGACGCGCCTTCGAAATCCGGTAAATCGCGAAACAGTGGCTGCAATGGCCGCATACTGTTCCCGTATCCGTAAACAATGCCCCAATTCCGCCCAGATGATGGCCCGTCTCCGCCCCGCGAATCGCTGTTTCTGATCGTGGTTAACAACAGCGCCCATGCTGCACACATAACGGCGCACACCTGAGGGGATGAAGACATGTTTGGATGGAAAGCAAAATCAAGCACCACGGCCTACCGGATGGCAGAGACCAGCGGGTCCTACAACGGCGGCCAGATCACGGCACATGGCCTGACAGCAGGCACACGCGTTGCTTCGAACCTTGGCTGGCGCGACGTTGCCGCCCTGACCGTTGGAGACAAGGTGCTGACCTTTGACAACGGTATGCAGGTGATCACCGAAATTCGCCGCAACATGATCTGGGTCGACGCGATCGAGGTGCCGGTGCACGCCTGGCCCGTTCACATACCCGAGGGCGTTCTGGGCAACCGGGTGGCCATGACCCTGATGCCGGATCAGGGTGTGATGATCGAAACCGATGCCGCAGCGGATGCGCACGGTGATCCTTTTGCAGTCGTGCCTGCGGTATCTCTTGATGGCGTCATGGGCGTGACCCGTGTGGCTCCACGTGAACAGGTCGAGATGATCACCCTGTTCTTCGCCGACGAAGAGGTGATCTATGCCGAATGTGGCGCGTTGATGCACTGTCCACGCAGCCATGTGTCCTTGGGGGACATGCTGACGGGTCAACCTTTTGTCTACGATGTCCACGATGAAGCGCATTCGACCTTTCTGGTGGAATGCTGGGAAGTTGAAAACGCGCAAGGCGCGGTGGCTCATATGCCTGACGCCGTTGAAATGGCGGTCGCCAGCTAAGGCCTGGGTGCGGTCGGAGAGGGGCCGCACCTGTCCAATCTCTGAACCCGATCGGCGGTCCTGCCGCTGCTCCGCCCCCAAACCCGGAGCCTCGGACCGGGTTCAGAGACTGCCATATTGCGTCTGTGCAGCACCTTCAAAGGGTCCCACGCGGGGCCCTTTGTTGGTTTGGGACGCTATTCCGTGACGGTGAGGGCATCCAGATCGCTGGCAATGTCCTGAGCCAGGGCGACGGCATCCACATCCTTGCGTTCGGCGGAGGCACGCAAGCCCATCAGGTCCGATTGATACCGCCGCGCGCGCACTTCGGGATCGTGATGCGGTGCGATTTCGCCCTTGGATTGTGCCGCGCGAAACAGATCGGCAAAGCGGGCCTCCATGGCGTGCAGGTGCTTTTCGGCCGCCTGCGCCAATGCGTGATCCTGTGGCTGAAGCTCCAGCAGGGTCTTGGCCAACATGCAGGCGTTGGCCGGTCGTTCCTTCGCCATGATAACCCGCAGCGGCTGCGCCTTGAGCGCGCCCAGCGGGCCAAGTTCCGCTTCCAGAGCATCCAGCCGGGCCAGACCGTCCGCAGCATACCGGTCAAGCGCATGTTCATAAAGCGCGTCCTTTGATCCGAAGGCGGCATAAAAGCTGCCTGTGCGCAGGTTCAGCGCCTTTTCGAGATCCTTCAATGACGTTCCAGCCCACCCTTTGCGCCAGAACAGGTCGCGCGCACGGTCAATCAGGGCATCACGGTCATAGCTTGGTTTGCGGGGCATGTTTCGCCGGGCTCACTTATTCTTGAACGATTGCTCAATTATATACTTGAGTGATCACTAAAGAAAGGCTAAATCTCCGCGTACACCCACGCAAAGGACATGGATATGACTGACTTTATCGCACACGATCTGGACACCGCTCCCGAGGCGTCGAAGCCGCTTTTGGAGAAATCGCAAGCGGCATTCGGGCGTTTGCCCGGCTTGCACCGGGTCATGGCTGAAAGCCCCCAGATGCTCGAAGGGTATCAGGTGTTGCATCACCTCTTTACACAGACGGCTTTCGATGCGGATGAGCTGACGGTGGTTTGGCAAACGATCAACGTGGAACACGAGTGCCATTACTGTGTGCCGGCCCATACAGGCATCGCCAAGCGGATGAAGGTATCGGACGAGATTTCAACCGCGCTGCGCGATGAAACGCCTCTGCCCTCGGTCAAACTGGAAGCTCTGCGCACGTTCACACTGCGTATGCTGCGTGGGCGCGGGGTCGTGTCCGAGGCCCAGATGCAGGAGTTCTTTGACGCCGGTTATGATCGCCGCGCGGTACTGGACGTGATCCTTGGCCTCGCACAGAAAGTGATGTCGAACTACACCAACCATGTGGCTGAAACGCCATTGGATGCGCCGGTCCAACCGCTCGCATGGGAACGCAAAGGCGCGCCGCTGGCGGTTTGACGGGGCTGCCAAGAGACGCTGTTGCGCCTTTGCGATAGATGCGCACAGCGGCGGGTTGCGGTGCGGTGATCCACGGTATGCGCGGCGGTCTTCGACCTTGTTCCGCGCCGGGTCGATGACATCCCGAAATGCAAAAAAGGGCGCCCGACCAGAGCGCCCTTTCCTTTGTCCAACTGAAGAGGCTCAGGCCGCAGCCGCCGCCTCACCGCCAAAGCGTCCATAGAACGTCTGGCCTTTCGCAGCCATCTCGCGCAGCAGGGCAGGGCATTCAAAGCGGTCACCGTACGCCGCCTGCAACTGGTCGCACCGTTCGGCGGCATATTCCGCGCCGATGATATCGAGCCAGCTGAACGGGCCGCCGGACCACGGCGCAAAGCCCCAGCCCAGGATCGCGCCCACGTCACCTTCGCGGATGTCTTCCAACACGCCTTCTTCCAGCGCGCGGACCGCCTCCAGAACCTGTGCGAACATCAGGCGGTGCTGCACTTCGATCAGGTCGGGTTGTTCATCGGCCAGCGGGTACTTGTCGTGGATACCCTTCCAGTAGCCGGTGCGTTTGCCCTTTTCATCGTAGTTGAAGTATCCCGCCTTGGCCTTGCGCCCCAGGCGGCCTTCCTCTTCCATCCAGACGATCAGGTCATCGGCCTCGGACGCCGGATATGCATTGCCCATCGCCGCCTTGGTTGCTTTCATGATGCGCACGGCCAGATCGATGGACGTCTCGTCGCCCAATTGCACGGGGCCCACGGGAAAGCCCAGCTGTTGTGCCGCGTGATCGATCAGGGCCGGGGCCACACCTTCGGTGATCATCCGCGTGGCTTCGCCGCCATAGGGGATGATGCAGCGGTTGGCATAGAAGAACCGCGCGTCGTTGACCACGATGGGCGTCTTGCGGATCTGACGCACATAGTCGAGCGATTTGGCCACGGCCCGGTCGCCGGTTTTCTCGCCCTTGATAATTTCCACCAACAGCATCTTTTCGACAGGCGAAAAGAAGTGAATGCCGATGAACTGCTCGGGACGCGACGACGCCTTGGCCAGATCGGAGATCGGCAGGGTCGAGGTGTTGGAGGCGAAAATGCAGTCCTCGGGAATGATCGCTTCAACCTTCTTGGTCATCTCGGCCTTGACGGCGGGGTCTTCGAAGACCGCTTCGATGATCAGATCGCAGTCCTTGAGCGTGTCCAGATCAGGCGTTGCGGTGATCAGGCCCAGCATCGCCTCTTTCTTTTCCGCCGTGACCTTGCCGCGCGAGATGCCCTTGTCGAGGTAGGTCTCGGTATAGGCCTTGCCCTTGTCCGCGGCGTCCTGATCGCGGTCGATCAACACGACCTCGATGCCTGCCTGCGCCGACACCAGCGCGATGCCCGCGCCCATCATGCCCGCACCCAGAACGCCCAGTTTCTTGACGCGCTGATCGGATACATCCTTGGGACGCACGGCGCCTTTTTCCAGCGCTTCCTTGTTCAGGAACAGTGACCGGATCATCGCACCGGAGGACGGGTTCATCAGGATGTTGGTGAACCAGCGCGCTTCGATCTTCAGCGCGGTGTCGAAGGGCACGAGCGCGCCTTCATAGACCGCCGACAGCATCGCCTTGGCAGCAGGGAAGGCGCCTTGGGTCTTGCCGTTGACCATTGCATTGGCGCCCACAAAGTTCATGAAGCCTGCGGGGTGATAAGGCGCGCCGCCGGGCATCTTGTAGCCCTTGGCATCCCACGGCTTGACCAGATCGGCATCGGAGGCATTCAGAACCCATTCGCGTGCTGCGGCAACCGGATCATCGACCACCTCGTCAATCACGCCTGCGGATTTCGCCTTGGCCGGGGCCAGCATCTTGCCTTCAAGCAAAAGCGACGATGCGCCCATCAGGCCCAGCTTGCGCACCAGACGCGTGGTGCCGCCCGCGCCGGGGAAGATACCCACGAGGATTTCCGGCAGGCCGATCTTGGCCTTGGGGTTGTCGGCCACGAAAATGCGGTGCGTGGCCAGTGGCAGTTCCAGACCGATGCCAGCGGCAGTGCCGGGCACCGCAGCCGCAATCGGTTTGCCGCCCTTGTTGGTCTTTGGGTCCATCCCTGCGCGCTCGATCTTGCGCAGCAGACCGTGCATTTGCATCGTTCCGTCAAAGAGGCCCTGTGCAGGGTTGTCGCCCGCGCTTTCCTTCATCTTGGCCAGAAGGTTCAGGTCCATGCCACCGGCAAAGCTGTCCTTTCCGGAAGTGATCACGATGCCCTTGACGGCCTCGTCGGCCAGCGCGTCGTCGATCAGGTCATTGAGTTGTCCCAGACCTTCGATGGACATCACGTTCATGGTCTTGTCAGCCACGTCCCACGTGATGGTTGCGACGCCATCGGCATCTTTTTGCATGGTGAAATCGGTCACGATTTGTCTCCCTTTTCTGGGTAATGTTCATCTGTGTTTTCGATGTCGGCGGGGGTGATCGCCGACCAGTTGAGATGGCCGATGGCGCGCATCACCGTGGTGATGCGCCATTGGCCGTTGTCGTTGCGCAGGGTCATCGAGGATTCCCACGGGGGAACCACATGATTGCCGCCGCGCATGATGTGTGTGCGGTAGGTGCCGGTCATCTGATCGCCGTCGATCAACTGGGCGGTCAGGGCTTGCCGGAAGATGTCGGTGACGCCGTGGTCCTTGAACTCTTTCTGGTAAACGGCAAAGTCCTCGCGCAAAGCGGCCTCGGTGTCGAAGCTCTGGATGCCTTGCCGCGTGACAAGCTGGAAAGGCAAAGCGACCGCGCTTACCCATCCATCAGCGTCACCATTGATCAAAACAGCACTGACCCGATCCAGAATGGTCTGGAACAGGCGCAGCAGCGCTTCCTCTTTCGACACTCTGCGGTTCCGAGGGTCGAGAAACTGCTGCACGAAGGGCGTCTCAGTCCCAGTCAGGTCAGCCGTACGCACCGAGGTGTCCACGCTGCTGGCTTTCCACATGTCGCCATCGAGGATCATGACCATTTTGGACAGGAACGGGGGCAACACGTTCTGTCCTGCACTTTGCAGCTTGGTGGTATGATAGCCGACAATGCGGGTCGCCCCCACCCGCTTGGCGGTATCACAATCGCGGACAAGGGCGTCGCATCCCATGTCCTGCATCATCCGGCGGTAGTCGTGGATGCCTTGCTTCAGCTCTTCGACCGTGTTGTAGGCCACAGACCCTTCCAGTGTCTTCAGATGGAAGGGCAGATGGGTATGACGCGCCACAGCATCCACATCACCGGCAACCGTGCCGGCGGACATGATGTCCAATGCGTTTTGATAGATGTGGCGCGCGTCCATTGGGTCAGACCCGTTCGATGATGGTGGCGGCACCCATGCCCGACGCGATGCACAAGGTGGCAAGGCCGACTTCCTTGTCCTGACGCTCAAGTTCATCCAGCAAAGTGCCGATGATCATCGCACCCGTGGCCCCCAGCGGGTGACCCATGGCGATGGAGCCGCCGTTCACGTTGACCTTGGAGTGATCCACGTCGAAGGCCTGCATGAACAGCAATACGACCGACGCGAAGGCCTCGTTGACTTCGAACAGGTCGATGTCGCTGATGTTCATGCCGTTGTCTTCGAGGATCTTCTTGGTCGCGGGGACGGGACCGGTCAGCATGATGGTGGGATCGGTGCCGATCTTGGTGGTGGCGCGGATGCGGGCACGTGGTTTCAGGCCGTATTTCTCGCCGAATTCCTTGTTGCCGATCAGCACGGCCGCGGACCCATCCACGATACCGCTGGAGTTGCCCGCGTGGTGGATGTGGTTCACGCGCTCAAGCTCTGGGTATTTCATGATCGCAACCTTGTCGAAGCCGGGCATGACCTCGCCCATGGCCTGGAACGACGGGTTCAGCGCGCCAAGGCTTTGCATATCTGTCTGCGGGCGCATGTATTCATCGTGATCCAGGATCGCGAGGCCGTTTTGGTCGCGCACGGTGATGACCGATTTGGCAAAACGCTTGTCGTCCCATGCTTCCTTTGCGCGGCGCTGCGATTCAACGGCCAATGCGTCGGCGTCATCGCGGGAGAAGCCATGCTTGGTGGCGATGATATCGGCCGAGATGCCCTGCGGGACGAAATAGGTGTCCATGGCCACCGAAGGGTCCGCGGCAATGGCAGCGCCGTCGCTGCCCATGGCAACACGGCCCATCATTTCCACACCACCGGCGATATAGGCCATTCCGGCCCCGCCCTTGACCTGGTTGGCGGCCAGGTTCACGGCCTCCATGCCCGAAGCGCAGAACCGGTTGATCGCCAGACCGGGGATGCGTTCATCCAGATCGGAGGCCAGCACGGCAGAGCGCGCAAGGCAGCCGCCCTGTTCCATGACCTGGGTCACGTTGCCCCAGATCACGTCTTCGACTGCGTGACCGTCAAGGTTGTTGCGCTCCTTGACCGCGTTCAGCGTCAATGCGCTGAGGCGCAGCGATGTCACCTCGTGCAGCGCGCCGTCCTTGCGGCCTTTGCCGCGCGGCGTGCGCAGGGCGTCGTAGATATAGGCTTCGGTCATGGGATATGTCCTTTTGGCGAGTGTTCTAGGTGTTTCTGGGGCGGGTAAACCGCATGTTCAATCGGTTCCGCCACGTTGGATTACGCGCGGTCAGCCGGGCTGCCGGGCATCAAGTCATAGGGGTGTTTCCAGCCATCGAGGGACTGGATGTTACCAAGCCACCGGTCGATGTTGGCCCATTCGCTGCGGTCGAACCCGAAAGGTTCGGGGTAAAACAGGTAGCCGCAGCATGAGAAATCGGCATTGGTCGCGCCAGCCCCGACGATCCAGTCGCGCCCTTCAAGGTGGTCGTTCAGCACGGTATAGGCACCTTTGAGGCGGCCGAGGTTGAAGCCAATGACCTCTTGTGGTCGTTTGTCTTCGGGCAGGAAGTTCATCAGGAACCGCGTCAAACCCGCCATCGAGCTGAGCTTGTGATTGTCAAAGAGCACCCAGCGCAGCACTTCGTACTTGTCGGCCTCGTCACCGCCGAACTTGCCGGATTTGTCAGTGATGTATTGCTGGATCGCGCCGGATTGGCTGATCGTGCGGTCGCCGTCCACCAAAAGGGGCGCTTCGCCCATCGGGTTCAGGGCGCGGAATTCCGGCGTGCGCGATGCACCGGCGAAGAAATCGACCTTGACCGGTTCCCAGTCCAGCCCGCTGAGAGACAGGGGCAGCGCCGCCTTGTAGGAATTCCCGGATTCGCCGAAGCAATGCAGTTGAAGCGTCATGTAAAGGCCCCTCCCAAGGCGTCGGTTGTGCAGTTCGGACCGGGGGTTTCACACCCCCGGACCCCCGTGGAGTTTATTTTGCAAGATGAAGGCAGAACCTGTTCACGCGATGTTAACCCTACGTGCCCCATCGTCACCCTGCGCGGTAGACTGGAGAGTTGAGCCGCGTGCGAGGTGAAGCCCGACCGCCCCGTCGCCATTGGTTTCCGGGTGGTCGGGTGGACACTGGTCGACAGTCCACTCTTCATCTTGCCAAGAAAACTCCCCCCGGAGGGCCGGTTCGACTTCACAGCGCCCTCGCGATCAGTTCTTTCATGATTTCATTGGTGCCACCGTAAATGCGTTGCACACGTGCGTCGGTCCACATCTCGCCAATGGCGTATTCCTGCATGAAGCCGTAGCCGCCGTGCAGTTGCAGGCATTCATCCAGCACCCAGCCTTGGGTGTCCGAGCACCAGTACTTTGCCATGGCGGCCTTATCGACGGTCAGTTCACCGCGCAGGTGTTCGGCCATGCATTCGTCGAAGAACGCGCGGCTGACGGCGGTCTTGGTCTTGCATTCGGCCAGTTTGAAGCGCGTGTTCTGGAATTGCATCAGGCTGTCGCCAAAGGCCTGGCGCTCGCGGCAGTATTCAACGGTGCGCTCCACCGCGCCTTCCATCGCGCCCACGGCGCCGCAGGCGATGATCAGACGTTCTTGCGGCAGCTGGTTCATCAACTGGTAGAACCCCTGGCCCTCATCGCCGCCAAGGATGTTCTCGGGCGCGATTTCGACGTTGTCAAAGAACAGCTCGGAGGTGTCGGCGGCATGCATTCCGATCTTCTCGAGGTTGCGGCCGCGGGCAAAGCCGGTCGCACCGTCGGTTTCCACAACCACCAGCGACACGCCCTTGGATCCTTGCGTTGGGTCGGTCTTGGCCGCCACGATTATCAGGTTGGCGTGCTGGCCATTGGTGATGAATGTTTTCTGGCCCGTGAGCCTGTAGGCGTTGCCGTCGCGGATGGCGCGCGTCTTGATCGCTTGCACGTCCGACCCGGTCGACGGCTCGGTCATCGCCAGCGCGCCCACCAGTTCGCCGGTGACCATCTTGGGCAGCCAGCGTGCCTTTTGTTCGTCGGTGCCGTAGGCCAGCACGTAATGCGCCACGATGCCCGAATGGATGCCGTGGCCCCAGCTGGCCAGATTGGCGCGGCTGGCTTCGATCAGGATCGCCGCCTCGTGGCCGAAATCACCGCCCGCGCCGCCGTATTCTTCGGGGATGGAGGGGCACAGCAGGCCCAACTCGCCCGCCTGTTGCCATGTTTCGCGATCCATCTCGCCCTGCTTGCGCCAGCGTTCGAAATGGGGGGCCCATTCGTTGGTGATGAATTGCGCGGTCATGTCCGCGATCATCTGGTGCTCGTCGGTCATCCAGCCACCGGGTGCGATCAGGTCTTTCATGGTAGTCTCCCCAAGATCAAAGGGTCATCGTTTGCGGCTGTCCAATTCGGCATTGAACAGGCGCAAGCGGTGACCCAGGTTTTCCTCGTCGGTGATGCTGTCGAAGTTTTCGAACAGAAAAGACAGCGCTTCACCTTCATCCAACCCGGCATCGGCTGCAAACCGCTTGAGCCTGCGATAGCCGTCTTCGGTCATCGCGACCGGAAAGCGGCGTGTCAGGCGAAAGCGTTTTGGCATCAGACCCTCGGGCGTGGCGTAAGGCGGGGTATACCCCGCCTTACCGGTTTCAGAAGTTCGCGGCGTCCAGCGCCATGACTGTGTCGGCACCCGTCTGGATGCGTGACAGGTGCAGCGCCGTGGCAGGCAACTGGCGCGCCATGTAGTAGCGCCCGGTGGCCAGCTTCGTCTCGTAGAACGCGGCGTCCGATGTCCCGGCCGCCAGCGCCTCGCTCGACGCCTTGCCCATGCGGGCCCACATCAGGCCAAGGCAGACATGACCGAACATGTGCATGAAGTCATAAGACCCCGACAGCGCGTTGTTCGGATTGGTCATGCCGTTCTGCATGAAGTACATGCCCGCCTCTTGCAGGTCTTTCGACGCGGCCTTCAGCGGGTTGAGGAAATCCTTGTCAAAAGCTTCGTCCTGACCGGCGTTGTCCTTGATGAAGGTCTTGACCAGATCAAAGAAGGCCATCACGTGCTTGCCGCCGTCTTCGGCCAGCTTGCGGCCCACAAGGTCCAGTGCCTGAACGCCATTGGCCCCTTCATAGATCATCGCGATACGGGCATCGCGGGTGTACTGCGACATGCCCCATTCTTCGATATAGCCGTGACCGCCATAAACCTGTTGGGCCTTGATGGTCATGTCATAGCCCTGATCGGTCAGGAAGCCCTTGATGACAGGCGTCAGCAGCGACACCAGACCATCGGCATCCTTGTCGCCCGAACGGTGGGCGGCGTCGATCATGGTGGCCCCCCACAGGATGAACGCACGTGCGCCCTCGGCAAAGCTTTTCTGATCCATCAGTGAGCGGCGGATGTCGGGGTGCACGATCAGCGGATCGGCAGGGCCTTCGGGGTTCTTGACGCCGGTCACGTCACGCCCTTGCAGGCGGTCCTTGGCGTATTCCAATGCGTTCTGATACGCGGCCTCGGCCTGGCTCAGACCTTGCATGCCCACGCCCAGACGCGCTTCGTTCATCATGGTGAACATGGCGCGCATGCCCTTGTGCTCTTCGCCCAAGAGGTAGCCGGTGGCCTCGTCATAGTTCATCACGCAGGTCGAGTTGCCGTGAATGCCCATCTTCTCTTCGATGTTGCCCACGGACACACCGTTGCGCGCGCCAAGGCTGCCATCTTCGTTGACCATGAACTTGGGCACGATAAACAGCGACACGCCCTTGATGCCTTCGGGGCCGTCGGTGATCTTGGCCAGAACCAGATGCACGATGTTCTCTGCCATGTCGTGCTCACCGGCCGAGATAAAGATCTTCTGGCCGCTGATCTTGTAGCTGCCGTCGGCCTGTGGTTCGGCCTTGGTCCGCATCAGGCCAAGATCGGTGCCGCAATGCGGTTCGGTCAGGTTCATGGTGCCGGTCCAGTCGCAGGACACCATCTTGGGCAGATACGTGTCTTTCTGGGCGTCCGTGCCGTGGGCCAGAATGGCCGATGCCGCACCGTGGGTCAGGCCCTGGTACATGGTGAACGCCTGGTTGGCGCCCGAAAAGAACTCGCCAACGGCGCTGCCCATCACGACCGGCATGTTCTGACCGCCGTACTGCTCTGGCATGTCCAGACCGGTCCAGCCGCCTTCCTTGACCTGCTCGAACGCGTCTTTGAAGCCCGTGGGGGTATAGACCACGCCGTTTTCGAGACGGCAGCCTTCCTTGTCGCCAACGGGGTTCAGCGGCGCCAGCACTTCGGAGCTGATCTTGCCTGCCTCTTCGAGGATGGCCGATGTGAAATCAGGCTCAAGCTCGTCATAGCCCGGAATTGTGCTTTCGGTGATCTTCAGAACATCGTGCAGAACGAACTGCATGTCTTTGGTCGGTGCTGTATAGCTTGGCATAGGTCTCTCCCTTTGTGTCTCGGTCGGGTGTTGGGATTTATTGCGCCGCTTTTTGCGACTGGTTCATCGAGGCGAGCATCTTCTCGCCCCACTTCAACTGGTTCTTGAGATCGTCGATGGCCTCGGTCAGCTCATCGCGTTGCCGTTCCATGTCGGACAGGCGGTCCTTGGCGATCTCGTAGGACCGCGCCAACTGCGTGTGTTGCTGGTCGCCCAAGTGGTACAGGTCCAGCAGCTGGCGGATTTCTTCAAGGCTGAAGCCAAAGCGTTTGCCGCGCAGGATCAGCTTGAGCCGCGCGCGGTCGCGTTTGGTGAAAAGGCGCTTTTGGCCCTCCCGGATCGGGAACAGCAGTTCCTTGGCTTCGTAAAAGCGCAGGGTGCGGGGCGTGACATCATAGGTGTCGCACATCTCGCGGATAGTCAGTGTTTTCTCGTCCATCAGATCACTCATCGTGTCGTTTCATGGGGTGACATGTATATGGGATGATTCCATTACAACATAAGTTGACGTTGACGTAAGCTATACGTTACGTCACTTTGGGCGAAAGTTGGTGATTTCGGGCTGCGCAGGCGGCTGGCCTGCATGATCAACCGGCGGAATCCTGCGTGCAGTGTTTCAATTGTTCAGGAAAAGGCCCTGCGGATCAGCGCTTGGCCAGAGCGCCGGCGACGTTGTTGCGCAGGTCCTGAAGTTCATCCAGCGCCTCGTCCAACTGGGCGCGCTGTTCGGCCAGTTCTTTCAGCTGGCGATCGGCCATTTCGATCCAGGCCTGCATCTGCGCCTCGGTGCCGTCTTCTTCATAGATCAGTAGCCACTGGCGAATCTCTTCCAGTTGAAAGCCGAATTTGCGGCCCCTCAGGATCAGCTTCATGCGTGCACGTTCGCGGGGGCCGTAGAACCGTGACCGGCCTTCCCGGTCAGGTTGCAGCAGTTCGATATACTCGTAGTAACGCAACGTGCGCGGTGTCACCTCGAATTCCGCGCACATTTCCTTGAAGGACAGACGATCGTCGGTCATGGCATTCTCCCCACGCGCAAATTAGGCGCGGCGGTTCTAAAGCGCAACAGGTGGTCTTGCCCTTTGGCCGAGGGCGGCCCAAAACGGACCTGAGGGTTTTGCAAAAGGATCAACCGGATGGTGGACAAGGTTCAAGTGGCGCGACAATTCATCGAGGCCATTCCCCATTCGCAAGACCTTGGCATGGTGCTGACGGAACTGACAGATGGCGTGGCCGAAATTACGATGCCTTACGCCGAAAAGCTGGTGGGCGACCCTGAAACCGGAGTGATCCATGGCGGCGCGGTATCGGCCTTGATGGATACGTGCTGCGGCGCTGCGGTGATGAGCCACCCCAGCAACCCCGGCGGCACGGCCACCATCGATCTGCGCATCGACTATATGCGCGCGGCCAAACCCGGCCAGACGGTCACCGCGCGCGCCACCTGCTATCACGTGACACGTACCGCGGCCTTTGTGCGTGCGGTGGCCAGCGACGGTGATCTGGAAAACCCGGTGGCCACGGCGGCGGGTGCATTCACGGTTGAGGGCAAATGATGGCAAAACGTCCAGCCCCCGAACCTGTGCAAACAGTCAAGAAACGGCGCGACGCGGCCTTGCGCGCCTTGGTGGATGGTGTGCCTTACATCCGGTATCTCGGCGTCGAATTCGACCGCCGGGGCGATGAGCTGACCGCTGTGCTTCCGTTCGACAAGAAATTGATCGGCAACCCCTTGTTGCCTGCCATTCATGGAGGCGTCACCGCGGCCTTTCTCGAGGTCACGGCGGTTATCACGCTCAGTTGGTCGCACATATGGCAGGATTTGGAATCCGGTGCGCTTGATCCTGAAACTCTTGCGGCGGGGCCGATGCCGCGCTTGCCCAAAACGATTGATTTTACGGTGGACTACCTGCGTTCGGGCTTGCCACGTGATGGGTATGCGCGGGCGCGGATCAATCGGTCGGGACGCCGTTATGCTTCTGTCCACGTCGAGGGCTGGCAAGACAACCGCGACCGACTGTTCGCGCAGGCCACCGGCCATTTCCTGATGCCGCAAAATCGTGACGGATAACGCGCAGGCCCCAAGCGTTCCCGCGCCGATCACCCATCGCCGGGTTCTCAAGGTTGCCTTGCCTATCGTGTTGTCCAACGCCACGGTTCCGATCCTTGGGGCGGTGGATGTGGGCGTTGTGGGCCAGATGGGCGAGGCCGCCCCGATCGGCGCTGTGGCCATGGGCGCCATCATCCTCACGACGATCTACTGGATTTTCGGGTTCTTGCGCATGGGCACGGTCGGGTTGGTGGGGCAGGCCGAAGGGGCCGGTGACAGCGCCGAAGTGTCGGCGCTTTTGACCCGCGCGCTGATGATCGCGGGGGCAGGGGGGCTTTTGCTGATCACCTTGCAGGGCGTGTTGTTCTGGGGGGCCTTTGAGCTTTCGCCCGCGACGCCCGAAGTGGAAGACCTCGCGCGCGACTATCTGGCAATCCGCATCTGGTCCGCGCCCGCGGCCATTGCGGTCTTTGCCCTCACGGGCTGGCTGGTGGCGATGGAGCGGACAGGCGGCGTGTTCTGGGTCCAGCTTGTTATGAATGGCACCAACATCCTGCTCGATCTGTGGTTCGTGCTGGGGCTGGGCTGGGGCGTGGAGGGCGTGGCACTGGCGACGGTGATCGCCGAGTTTCTTGGTGCAGGCCTTGGACTGTGGCTGTGCCGGTCGGCCTTTGCACGGCCCGACTGGCGCGACTGGTCGCGGGTTTTCGACCGTGCGCGCCTTATCCGCATGGCGGTGGTGAACACCGATATCCTGATCCGCTCGGCGCTGTTGATGGGCATTTTCACCTCGTTCGTATTCCTCGGCGCGGGGTTCGGTGATGTGACGCTGGCCGCCAACGAGGTGCTGGTGCAGTTCCTCTATATCACCGCCTACGCGATGGACGGTTTTGCCTTTGCCGCCGAAACCCTGATCGCGCGGGCCGTGGGGCGGCGCGAGCCTGAGCGGGTGCGGCGCAGTGCGATGCTGACCTCGGGCTGGGGCTTGGGCATTTGCGTGGTGATGGCACTGGCCTTTGCGCTGGTGGGGCCGTGGCTGATCGACGTGATGGCCAAGGACGCAGATGTGCAGACGAGTGCGCGGGCGTATCTGCCGTGGATGGTGGCCGCGCCGCTTGTCGGCTGTGCGGCGTGGATGCTGGATGGCATTTTCATCGGGGCCACGCGCGGGCGGGACATGCGCAACATGATGGCGCTGAGCTTCGTGGTCTACGTGCTATGTGCCTGGATCGCTATACCGATCCTTGGCAACCACGGCTTGTGGCTGTCGCTGCTCGTGTCCTTTGCGGCACGTGGTGTGACGCTGGGGTGGAAATACCCGGCGTTGGAGCGATCCGCAGGCGCGTCCTGATCCTGCGGCGTTTGTTTTGTCGAAGACGCTAGAGCCAGTCTTGTGTCTCGGTGCCGACGGCATCGGCGACATTGGCAAACCCGTCCTGTTCCAGCAGAACGTCGAGGCCCTTGGCGATGCGAGCCGCAAGGCTGAGGCCGCCATAGACCAACCCCGTATACAGCTGCACCGCAGAGGCCCCGGCACGAATTTTGGCATAGGCATCGCGGGCGTTGGAGATGCCACCCACACCGATCAGAGGGATGTCGGTGAGCGTCTTGAGCTTGGCCAGAACGCGGGTGGATTTTTCGAAGAGCGGGGCACCTGAAAGACCACCCACCTGATCCTTGTGCACGCTGCGCAACCCGTCGCGGTCGAGGGTTGTGTTTGTGGCGATGATCGCGGCCACACGGGCGACCTGCGCCACCTTGACGATGTCGGCAAGGTCCTGATCCGTGAGGTCCGGCGCGATCTTGAGGAACACAGGCACCTGCCCACGCACCTGCATCACCCCGTCGAGCAGCGCGGCCAGCGCCATAGGCCCTTGCAGGTCGCGCAGTTTCTCGGTGTTGGGCGAGGAGACGTTGACGGTGGCAAAGTCGATATGGTCGCGCGCGGTTTGTAGCACCCGCGCGAAGTCTTCGGCGCGATTGGCACTTTGCTTGTTGGCCCCGAGGTTGAGTCCAACGGGGATGCCCGCAGGCTTGCGCGCCAAACGGGCGGTGATCGCATCCACGCCGTCATTGTTAAAGCCGAAGCGGTTGATCGCTGCGCGGTCCTGCGGCAGGCGAAAGAGGCGCGGTTTGGGATTGCCGGGCTGGGCCAGCGGGGTGGCGGCCCCCACTTCGATAAAGCCAAAGCCTGCGCGCATCAGCGGCCTGATGGCGGTGGCGTTCTTGTCAAAGCCTGCGGCCAGACCCACTGGGTTCGGCAGATCAAGCCCTGCCACCTGTGTGGCCAGCCGGTCGCTGCGCACCGGGCCGGGCAATGGGGCGAAGGGCGTGTGCAAGGCCATCAGGGCCACCGCGTGGGCGCGTTCAGGGTCGAGGCTGCGCATCGCCCCCATGCCAATCTGTTCGATCAGGCGCTTCATCCGAAAGCGGCCCCGCCATCAGCCGGTGCTGAGCGGATCAGCCGCGAGGTGGCGACCGCAGCCTGCCGATGCACCACCGCAACCTGGTAGTCGGGATCGGACACCATTGCCAGAAAGGCATGGGCGTTCGGATAGCGGGCGATGAACATGGCATCCCATGCCTCGTCCTCCGGACCGATCAACGCCGTCTGGAATTTGCCGCGCCACAGGATGCTGCCCCCAACCTTTTGCAGGACTGGCGCCGTTTCACGGCCATAGTTGGCATACGCTTCTGCCCCGGTCAGTTTGTCCCCGGCCAAGGCATGATCGTTCGGATACCGCGCCTCGTCGTGCAGCCGCACGAGGTTGACCATCTCGATAGGGTGGTCACGGTCGAGGCCCTTGAAGGCGTCGAACTGCGCGCGGGTGGGGTCGATGAAGCTGTCTGTCATGTCAGGCCTGCTGGAAATTGATGTGCGCCATCCGTCAGGGGCAGGGGCTGGGCCCATGCCACGTCCGTCAGGCGCAAGTCGCGATAGAGATGCGGAAACAGGGCGCCGCCCCGGGATGTTTCCCATTTGAGATCGTCGCCCAGAGGCTCCGCCTCGACGCCCAGAAGCCACAGGTTGTCTTCGCCTGCGAAATGCTTGGCGGCGGTTTCAGTGGACTGTTCAATGGTCGAAAAATGAACGTAGCCATCGGTCACGTCGATGGGTGCGCCTTGGGTCTGCCCGTTTTCGCGCAGCATACGCCATTCAGCGTCGCGGAAAATCTTGTAAATCATCATGTGGCCCGTGATGCCCTGTGCTCAGTGTGTGGTCAAGCAGGCGACGTGCCCATACATCATCTGGCCATCATGGGCCTTGAGCTTTTGACTCTGGAAGGCGGTGGGGCCAGAGTGGACATAGATTTCAACCAGAGGGGGGCTGAAGATACTTTTGCGTTTGACACAGACCGCCGCCGCACTTGCACTGACGGCGGGCACGGCGATGGCGGATTACACGCTGACCATCCTGCACACCAACGATTTTCACGCGCGCTTTGAGCCGATCAACAAATACGACAGCGGATGCAACGCCGAGGACAATGCCGAGGGCAAATGCTTTGGCGGATCAGCGCGGTTGGTCACGGCCATCGCGGATGCGCGTGCACGGTCGAACAACGCGATCCTCGTGGATGGGGGCGACCAGTTTCAAGGCACGCTGTTTTACACCTACTACAAGGGCAAGCTGGCCGCCGAGATGATGAACAAGTTGGGTTATGACGCGATGACCGTGGGCAACCACGAATTCGACGATGGCCCCGAGGTTCTGCGCGGCTTTATGGATGCGGTGAATTTCCCGGTCCTGATGTCGAATGCCGATGTTTCGCGCGAGCCGCTGCTGGCAGAAAAACTGCCGAAATCCGTGGTGATCGAGCGTGGCGGCGAAAAGCTGGGCCTCATTGGCCTGACGCCCGAAGACACCCATGAACTGGCCAGCCCCGGCCCCAACATCAGTTTTTCCGATCCTGTCGCTGCGGTGCAGGGCGAGGTGGACAAGCTGACGGCGATGGGCGTGAACAAGATTATCGTTCTGTCGCACTCGGGCTACACGGTGGACCAGCGTGTGGCAGCGGCCACCACGGGTGTCGACGTGATCGTCGGTGGGCACTCCAACACCCTGCTCAGCAACACCAGCGATCGCGCGGCGGGTCCGTACCCAACGATGGTGGGCGACACGGCCATCGTGCAGGCCTATGCCTATGGCAAGTTCCTGGGTGAGTTGAACGTGACCTTCAATGACGCGGGCGAAATCGTCGAAGCCAAGGGCGAGCCGCTGGTCATCGATGGCAGCGTGACCGAGGATGGTGACACAGTGGCCCGGATCAAGGAAGCGGCGGCACCGCTGGAAGAGATCCGCAACCGCGTGGTGGCAGAGGCCGCGACCGAGATCGGGGGCGACCGTTCGGTGTGCCGCGCGATGGAATGTTCGATGGGATCGCTCATCGCCGATGCCATGCTGGACCGGGTCAAGGATCAGGGTATCGAGATCGCCATTCAGAACGGCGGTGGTATCCGCGCTTCGATCGATGCAGGCCCCGTGACCATGGGTGAGGTCCTGACGGTGCTTCCGTTCCAGAACACGCTGTCCACATTCGAGGTGCCCGGGGCCACCGTGCTCGAAGCACTTGAGAACGGCGTGAGCCAGATGGAAGAGGGCGCAGGCCGCTTCCCGCAAGTGGCCGGCATGACCTATACCGTTGATCCCAGCCAGCCCGCCGGCAGCCGGATTTCCGACGTGATGGTGGGGGGTGCGCCCATCGACGCGGCCAAGACCTATGGCGTGGTGTCCAACAACTACGTCCGCAACGGTGGTGACGGCTACAAGATGTTCCAGAGCGCGCAGAACGCCTATGACTTCGGCCCTGACCTTGCCGATGTCACTGCCGAGTTCCTTGCGGCCAACGGCCCGTTCACGCCCTATACCGATGGCCGAATTAAGGTGAAATGATCACGGGTGGGGGGCTGGCTGTTGGCTGACCCCCCTTTGCCCAAACGACCATAGGCAGGTTTTGACATGTGCGGACGATTTGCCATCACGCTGCCCACGGATGCCATGGCGCAGCTTTTCGCCGCAAGGCCCGCGAACGATCTGCCGCGGGTCCCCAACTACAACGTCTGTCCAACCAATCCCGTGCATGTGATCCATAGCCCCGAAGGTGTGGGCCGACAGTTGGTGGCAATGCGTTGGGGGTTCATTCCGCATTGGTACAAGTCGCTGTCTGACGGGCCGCTTTTGATCAATGCGCGGGCTGAAACCATTGCCGAAAAGCCCGCCTTTCGCGCGGCCTGCCGGGAACGGCGGGCGGCGATCGTGGCCAGCGGCTTTTATGAGTGGACCAAGGATGAGGCGGGCAACCGAATGCCCTGGTACATAACGCGCAATGATGGCGCGCCGATTGCATTTGCCGCCGTTTGGCAAGACTGGGCACGAGGGGATGACCCGATGCGCACCTGTGCCATTGTGACAACTGCGGCCAACAAGGCGATGTCACAAATTCATCACCGGATGCCGGTCATCCTTGAGCAGTCAGAGTTGCCTTTGTGGCTGGGCGAGGCGGGCAAAGGCGCGGCCACTTTGATGACCGGCGCTGATGAGAATACGTTTGTCTGGCACAGGGTGGACCGTGCCGTGAACTCCAACCGTGCGTCCGGACCCGAGCTGATCGAACCGTTGGTCCCAAACGCCGAAACCCCGCCGGCGGATGCGGGCGGGGCAGATAGGCTGCTGTGAAGCCAATCAGATCGAGCCGAGTGGCGGGTTTGCGAAGCTGATAGAACCAGTGGGTGTGATGGTTTCGCCGGTTTCTGCCGAAGTAAAACCGTCACCGGTGTACTGGTTCTTCATGCCCTCAACGATAGTCAACGTGGCCGCACCACCATTGGGGATATTTAGCACTTCCCAGTTGCCGTCCTGGCCGTTGATCGATTGTGTGGTACTGCTCTCGTTGACGAAACGCACAGTGTCTGACGGGTCAACGTAGGTTACCTGGGGAAAGAACGAGCTTCCGGTGATAATAACGACGTGCTCTTCGGCAGCGGCGGATTGTGCGCCAAAAGCGGTCACAGTGGCCGCGAAGGCCAGTTTTTTCATGTTTTGCAGCATCAAGATGCTCCTGTAAGGTCCGGCCCCACCCGTGTACCAACTGGTGTGATAGCCATACTTTGTGGCATCATTTGGGCAAGCGCATGTCAGTCTTGGGGCGAAGGATCGGTTTTTTGGCCAATCCAGGCCCGAAAGGATTGCAGCGCGGCAAGGTCAGCGCGGTCGCTGGGCCACACCAGGTAGTAGCTGCCGATGCTTTCGCTTGTTCGGGTCGTCGCCAGTTCAAGCTGTCCGCTGGCAAGGTATGGATCGGCCACGAAGGTGGGCAGCAAGGCGATGCCCATGCCATGAATCGCCGCCTGCGCCATGGTTGAAAACTGATCGAACATCATGCCTGCGGGCAACGGATCAAGCACCCCTTGCGCAGCCAGCCATCGCGCCCATCCGCGCGGGCGGGTTTCCAGGTGCAACAAGGGTTGTGCGGCGATCACCTTTGCATCCGCGTTGCGCAATGTGCCGGGCGCACAGACCGGCACCACCGTTTCAGACATGAGCGCAAGGTGGTCGGCCCCCGGCCAATCCGCGCGACCAAAGTGGATCGCGGCATCAAAGCGTTCCGTTCTGAAATCAAAGGGCGCCAGCCGCGTGGAGAGGTTGACTGTGACCTCGGGGTGGGCACGCGCAAAATCCTGAAGACGTGGGGCCAGCCAGTGCATGCCAAAGGCAGGCAGGATGGCAAGGTTCAGCACCCCGCCGTCGGGATTGGTGCGTGCGGCCACGGATGCGGCAGCCAGCCGGTGCAAGACCTGCCGAACCTCGCGGACATAGGCTCGTCCGGCCGGAGTCAGGACAAGGGTACGTCCGTCGCGCCGCAGCAGCTTGGCCCCGATGTGGTCTTCGAGCGTGCGCAACTGGCGACTGACACCGCTTTGCGTGAGATTCAATTCGGTCGCTGCCGCAGTTGCCGTGCCAAGCCGTGCCACTGCCTCGAACGCCAGCAGTGCGCCGGTGGAAGGCAAGTATCTGCGGGGCGCGATCATCTATGATAAATACTCATGCTTTGCAGGACAAAGCATCGTTAGAGATTTGCCCGAAACTTTGCAATACTGCGCCCAACCAAGGAATCGCAAAAGGACCAGCCCGATGAACGCAGAAAGCAAAATCCTGAAAGCCAAGGACGCGCCTGACTTGGGCAGTTTTGATTGGGCAGACCCGTTTCGCCTGAACGATCAACTCGGCGAAGATGAACGGATGATCCAATCCAGCGCTGCGGCCTATGCCAGCGAAAAGCTGGCGCCGCGCATTGTCGACGCCTTTGCGAACGAGACAGCGGACAAGAGCATCTTTGCCGAGATGGGCGAGATGGGTCTTTTGGGTGTGACCACCCCCGAGGAGTATGGCGGTTTGGGCGGGTCCTATGTCTCTTACGGTCTTGTTGCCCGCGAGATCGAGCGCATCGACAGCGGATACCGTTCAATGATGTCGGTGCAATCGAGCCTCGTGATGTATCCGATCTATGCCTACGGCTCCGAAGATCAGCGCAAGAAATACCTGCCCAAGCTGGCGAGCGGCGAATGGGTGGGCTGTTTTGGCCTGACGGAACCCGATGCGGGGTCGGATCCTGCCGGCATGAAGACCCGCGCCGAAAAAACTGCCACGGGTTACAAGCTGACGGGGTCCAAGATGTGGATTTCGAACGCACCCTTCGCGGATGTCTTTGTGGTCTGGGCCAAGAGTGAAGAGCACGGCGGGCGCATTCGTGGCTTCGTGCTTGAGGCCGGGATGAAAGGGCTGAGCGCACCGAAGATTGCCAACAAGCTGTCTTTGCGGGCATCGATCACGGGCGAAATTGTCATGGACGGCGTGGAGGTGGGGGATGACGCCCTGCTGCCCAACGTGCAGGGCCTCAAGGGGCCGTTCGGCTGTTTGAACCGCGCGCGCTATGGCATCAGCTGGGGCGCCATGGGCGCCGCCGAGTTCTGCTGGCACGCGGCGCGGCAATATGGGTTGGACCGCAAACAGTTCGACAAACCGCTGGCGGGTACGCAATTGTTCCAGAAGAAACTGGCCGACATGCAGACCGAGATCGCGTTGGGCTTGCAAGGGTCCTTGCAAGTGGGCCGCCTGATGGACGAGGCCAAGGCCGCGCCCGAGATGATTTCCATCGTCAAGCGCAACAATTGCGGCAAGGCGCTGGATATCGCGCGCATGGCCCGCGACATGCATGGCGGCAACGGCATTTCCGGTGAATTCCAGGTGATGCGTCATTTGATGAACCTTGAGACCGTGAACACCTATGAAGGCACACATGATGTGCACGCGCTGATCCTTGGTCGCGCGCAGACCGGTCTGCAGGCCTTTTTCTGATCGGGCCAAGGGGGGCTGTCTGCCCCCCTGAGGCCTCGCGGCCTCACCCCCCGAAAGTATTTTGACCCAAAGAAGATGGGTGCGCGATGAGCCGGGTTGAAATTGTGCATGAGAATTTCCTGCGCCGTGTGGCGGCGGAGGATTTTCCCGTTGGGTCCGCGCCTTCAGGTGGGTTGGAACCCGATGCGGCGCTGCAGCTTTTCCGCAATCAGGTTCTGTGTCGTGCGCTGGACATTGTCAGCCGCGAGATGCAGGCGGCGGGGCAGGGGTTTTACACCATAGGGTCCTCGGGCCACGAGGGGATGGCTGCGGTGGCCCATGCCTTGCGGCCCGAGGACATTGCGTTTCTGCACTACCGTGACGGCGCGTTTCAAATCGCGCGGGCAGCACAGAAGGGGCAGGACATGTGCCGCGACATGCTGCTCAGTTTTGCCTGTTCCAGCGACGATCCGACCAGCGGCGGACGCCACAAGGTGCTGGGCAGCCGTGACCTGATGATCCCGCCGCAGACCTCGACCATCGCCAGCCACCTGCCCAAGGCGGTCGGCGCCGCCTATTCCATCGGCATGGCACGGCGGGCGCGGCCCGAACATGCGGTGTTGCCGGATGATGCAATTGCCGTTGCGTCCTTTGGCGATGCGTCGCTGAACCATTCCACGGCCCAGGGGGCGATCAATGCCGCCGGGTGGACATCTGCGCAAGGCGTGCCTTTGCCTTTGCTGTTCATCGTCGAGGACAACGGCATCGGCATTTCAACCAAGTCGCCCAAAGGCTGGGTCAAGGCATCGTTGCAGCATCGGCCCGGGCTGGCGTATTTCGAAGGCGACGGGCTGGACCTGTGGCAAGCCTTTGATGCGACCCGCGCCGCGGCAGAGCATGTGCGCAGAACGCGTAAACCTGCTGTTCTGCATCTGCGGACCGTGCGGCTTTATGGTCATGCGGGCGCGGATGTGGCCACAACCTACCTGCCCCGCGCCGAGGTGGAGGCGGACGAGGCCAGCGATCCGCTGTTGCACAGTGCGCGCGGGCTTGTGGCGTTGGGCCATGCGCCCGTGGACCTGTTGGATATTTATAGCGATACGTTGGACCGTACCCGCGCCGAGGCGGCAAAGGTCGTCAAAGCGCCGCATCTGAAGGACGCAAAGGCCGTGATGGCCAGCCTGGTCCCGCCCAAGCGGACAGCCGCGGCCCGCAATGGCCCCGATCCCGAGACGCGGGCGCAGGTCTTTGGTGCAGACGCCGACCAGATGGACAAGCCACAGCCGATGTCACGGCTGCTGAACTGGGCGCTGACTGACCTGATGCTGGCCCATCCCGAAACCGTGCTGATGGGCGAAGACGTGGGCCGCAAGGGCGGTGTTTATGGTGTGACGCAAAAGCTGCACGCGCGGTTCGGTGCGGGGCGGGTGATCGACACGCTGCTGGATGAGCAATCCATTCTCGGGCTGGCGATCGGCATGGCGCACAACGGGTTTCTGCCGATGCCGGAAATCCAGTTCCTTGCCTATTTGCACAACGCCGAGGACCAGTTGCGCGGGGAGGCGGCGACGCTGCCGTTCTTCTCGAACGGGCAGTGGAGCAACCCGATGGTGATCCGCATCGCGGGGCTTGGGTACCAAAAGGGCTTTGGCGGGCATTTTCACAACGACAACGCGTTGGCCGTGCTGCGCGATATTCCCGGTGTGATCGTGGCCTGCCCGTCGGACGGGGCCGAGGCGGTGATGATGCTGCGCGAATGCCACCGGCTTGCGCGCGAGGAACAGCGGGTTTGTGTCTTTGTTGAACCCATCGCCCTTTACCCGATGCGGGATGTGCAGCCCGGTGACGGGGCGTGGATGCGCACCTATCCCGCGCCGGAGGACCGGATCGCCCTCGGCGCTGTCGGGGTGCATGGGGACAAGGGTGATGTGGCCATCGTGACCTTTGGCAACGGGCGCTATCTGGCTGAACAGGCGGGGATCGAAGATGCGCAAATCATCGATCTGCGCTGGCTGTCACCGCTGCCGGCGGCTGCATTGAAGCAGGCGCTGAAGGGCCATGACCGGGTGTTGGTCGTGGACGAAACCCGGCGCAGCGGTGGCGTGGCCGAGGGGGTCATGGCCTTGCTGGCCGAAGCCCGTGTACCGCATATCGCACGCTATACCGCGCAGGACAGTTTCATCGCCACCGGTCCGGCCTATGCCGTGACGCTGCCATCGGCTGCGGGCATTGCAGATGCCGTGGCCGCTTTGCGCAAAACCTGAGGCGATTCGGGGCCTACAGCCACTTTCACGCACGCTTTTCCATCGTCTGACCGCCGCGAAATCCTTGCCGGTACGGGATTTTTGCACACGTGTGCAAAATGTGTTGCCAAGCGTCACTGCCACTGCCTACGGTGAGGGATATTTGCCCAGTGGGGGGTGGCATGGCTGAAATCCAGCTCAAGAATCTGAGCAAGCGTTGGGGCAGTTTTGTCGGCGTCGACAACTTTGACCTGACGATTGCGGATGAAGAATTCCTGGTGCTGCTGGGCCCTTCGGGCTGCGGCAAGACCACGACCATGCGCATGATTGCAGGGCTTGAGGATATCACCGAGGGCGACATTCTGATCGACGGCAAGCGCATCAACGATCTGGACCCGAAAGACCGGGACGTGGCGATGGTGTTCCAGTCCTACGGCCTTTACCCACACATGAACGTTTATGAAAACATCCGCTTCCCTCTGAAGGTGCGCAAGGTCGATGAAGCCACGCATGACGAACGGGTGCGCCGCGCCAGTGCCATGGTGGAACTGGACGATTTCTTGCACCGCAAGCCCGCAGAGCTGTCGGGTGGTCAACGCCAGCGCGTGGCCTTGGCCCGTGCCATCGTGCGCGAACCCAACGTGTTCCTGATGGACGAACCGCTGTCGAACCTTGATGCCAAGCTGCGCGTCAGCACCCGTGCGCAGATCAAGAACCTCAGTCACGAACTGAAAGTCACCACCGTCTACGTCACCCACGATCAGATCGAAGCCATGACATTGGCCGACCGCGTGGTGGTGATGAAGCAGGGCAAGGTCCAGCAGGTGGGCACACCTACCGACATTTACGACAATCCCGCCAACACATTCGTGGCGTCGTTCATCGGCAGCCCCGCGATGAACCTGATGGACGGAGAGATAACGGACGGCACCTTCCGCGGTGCCAGCGTGGAGATCGCGGGCCTTGATGCGCCGGATGGTCCCGTGACGCTGGGATTTCGCGCCGAAGATGCCAGCCTTGCCGATCAAGGCGGCCAGATTACCGCGCCCATCTACACCATCGAACTCTTGGGCGATGCCACCATGCTGACAGTGCGCGCAGGTGGGCAGTTGGTGTCGGTCAAAACGGCCAAGGATTACCGCGCAGAGATCGGGGACAGCGTGTCTTTCGCCGTGCCCTCGGACATCTGCCATTTGTTCAACAAGGACACAGGCGCGCGCACCGACCGCGCCTGATGTCATTCCATCCGCCCTGCAAGGGGTCAAAACGACAAGTGCAGTCTTCGAAGTTGCACTTGCACCAACGCAACAGGGAGTTTGCACATGTATTTGAAAAAACTGGCACTGGCGGGCGTCGTCTCACTTTTGGGGACATCGGCCTTTGCCGCGTGTTCCTTTGAAAACACGGTTTCGCTGAAGTCGCTGAGCGCGGGTTTCGAAGCGTGGAAATCGGCGACTGACGCCATGGCCGAATGCGGCAACTTCCAGGCCGAGCTGGATCAGGAATTCCGCACAAAGCAGCCTGCCGCCTTCGAGGCGAACCCGGCGCTTTATCAGATCGGTGGCGTGTCCAATGGCACGGTGACGCCGCTGCTCAATGCAGGAACAATCCGTCCGCTGGATGACCTCGTGGCGAAATACGGCCAGAACCTCGCGCCGAACCAGTTGATCAAGATTGATGGCAAGACGATGGCCGTGGCGATGATGGTGAACACGCAGCACCTGATGTACCGCTCGGACATCCTTGCCGATCTGGGCATCGACACGCCCGGCACATGGGGTGAAGTGCTGGCTGCTGCCGAAAAGATCAAGGCGGCGGGCGTGGTGGATTACCCTCTGGGCGCCACGATGAAATCGGGCTGGAACCTCGCGCAGGACTTCAACAACATGTTCCTGGGCTTTGGCGGCACGTTCTTCAACGATGACAACACCGCCGCTGTCGAAGGGGACGCGGGCATGAAGGCTCTGGAGACCATGATGGCAATGACGGCCTATATGGACCCCGAATACCTGGTGTCCGATTCCACCTACGTCCAACAGCAGTTCCAGCAAGGCAAGATCGCCATGGCCAACCTCTGGGCCAGCCGCGCAGGCGCCATGGACAATGCCGAGGAAAGCCAAGTGGTTGGCAAGGTCAAGATGGCCGCAGCGCCCATGGCCATGGCAGGTGGCGCACCCGCGACCACGCTGTGGTGGGACGGCATCGTGATCGCCAAGAACATCTCGGATGAAGAGGCCGACGCCGCGTTCCGCGTGGCGATGGAAGGTCTGGATACCGAAATGGTCACGGCCCACAATGACGATGCGATCTGGCTGATTGATGGCTTCGTGCCGGGTGCCAACGCCGAAGGGGCAATCGCCACGGCAACCGCGTCGCCTGCGGCGGCGCCTTATCCGTCGACCACGCAGATGGGCTTGCTGCACACGGCGCTGGGCAATGAACTGCCTGCGTTCTTCACAGGCGCGCGGGATGCGGCGGCCACGTTGGCCGCGGTGACCGAAGCCTACACCACATCGGCCAAGGAAGCCGGGGTGCTGCAATAATCGCCAATTGGCTGGCCGGGGGCGTCCCGGCCAGCCGCTTTGTCGCTTTGCCCAATCCGCGCATTGCGGCTTGCGCCAAGCAGTCTCGCACTGATTGATCGAGGTCGAACCGATGAAATTCAGAACCTTCGCATTATTTGTAGGCCCTTCGGTCTTGATGATGCTGTTGTTCATCGCAGCACCCCTGATCAGCGTATTTCTGCAAAGTTTCCAGATCACACAACCGGTGTTGCAACGGGTGGAGGTCGAGACGTGTACCCCCGGTTTCCTGACCCAGACTTGCACCACGGAGATGAAGACAATCCCGGTGATCGACGAGGTGACGGGCAAGACGCAGACCACGACCGAATGGGTGGGCTTTCAGAGTTATCGAAACCTGCTGCAGATGGACAAGGTCTGGGCGGCAATCGGGTCGGGGCAGTGGCGGGATATCCTGCAAATCGATTTCTGGAAGGCGTTGCGCTTCACGCTGATGTTCACGCTGGTGACGCTGCCCTTGGTGGTCGGCGTGGGGTTGATGATCGCCCTTGCGGTCAACAACGCCGCCAAGAGCTTGCGTGGGCCAGTGATTTTCGTGTCCCTTCTGCCGTTCATCATCACGCCGGTGATCGGGTCGCTTTCGATCTATTGGCTGTTCGTGGGCGATGGCATTCTGACCGCCACCCTTGAACGCTGGAGCGGGCAGGACATCGCCATGTTCGCCCAGGCGTGGACCATAGAGTTGTTGATGTATTTTTATCGGGTCTGGCACGTTGCCCCCTTTGCCTTCGTGATCTTCTATGCGGGGCTGCAAACGGTGAACATGGACACGCTCGAAAGCGCGATCATCGATGGGGCCAACCGCTTCGAGAGACTGCGCTATGTGATCGTTCCACACCTCATGCCGTTGATCATCTTCATCTCGCTGATCCACCTGATGGATTCCTACCGCGTCTTCGACGAGATCATCGGCTTCCGCTCGCAGGCGCATGTTATCTCGTTGCAATGGCTGACCTTCGATTTCCTCACGCCGGATGATGCGGGCAACAGGGCGATCAGCCGTGCTGCGGCCTCGGCCATGCTGACCATGGTGGGCATCGTGATCCTGTTGATCCTGCCCCTGCGTCGCACCTGGCGCGACCACAAGGGAGGGGCGCACTGATGTCCAGCAAGGCAACTGCACAGCCGCTGTCGCTCAAGATCGCATCGGGCGCGTTCCTCACCTTCTGGTGCCTGATCGCAGCCTTCCCGATCGTTTGGATCGCGGTGATGAGCGTGAAATCACCGCGCGACGCCTTTGCGGCAAGCGCGTGGGACGTGATCACCGGACCGGCCACGCGCGCGGCGGGCCATGGGCTCAGCCTGCTCGACGTGGTGATGGGGCTGGTGGTTTTGTACTTTGCCGTGCGCTGGGCCTTTGCCCTGCTGCCGAGGCTTGTCGAAGATTACACGCCCCACGGCTTCATCGTCTTTGGCTGGCTGGTGGGGGCCGCCGTCTATGGGGTGTTGTTCGTCCTGATCTTTTTTGGCGTGTTGCCGCATATCCTTGGTGCGCTCAACGGCATTGCAGGCCCCTTGGGCACGCCAATTCTGGGGCTAACCACGGAACACTATGCGTCGGTCTGGGTCGAAAACGGGTTCTATCGGAACTTCATCAACTCGATGATCGTGACAGCGGGCGTGGTGACCATCTCGCTGACCGTGGGCACATTGGCGGGCTACGGGCTGGCGCGGTCGGGATCGAACCTCGCCTTTTGGCTGCTCATCGTGGCGCTGGTGTTCCGCGCCTTGCCGCACTCGGTGCTGGTGGCGGGCTATCTGCCGTGGTTCATCAACTCGGCCGAGATCTTGCGCCCGATCTTCGGTGATCTGTCGCCGACGCTTTATGGCCAGCCTTGGGCGATCATCGCGGTGCTTGTGGCCATCAACCAGCCTTTCACCATCTGGATGCTGCGGTCCTTTTTCCAGAACATCCCGTCCGAACTGGACGAGGCCGCGCGCGTCGATGGGTGTTCGCATTTCCAGGCGTTTCGACGGGTGATCATGCCGGTGATGTGGCCGGGGGTGATCACCACGGGGCTCTTCAGTTTCCTCTTGGGGTACAACGATTTTCTGGTGACCGCCCTGCTTCTGGATGCGCAGAACCAGACGATGGTGCCTGCCATCGCGGGGTACTTCAACCGTGAAACCACCACCACGGATCAGGTGGAGGCGGTGGCCGCCGCGGTTTCCATCACCGCGCCCCTGTTCCTGCTGGTGATGGTCTTCCAACGACAGATCGTATCGGGGCTGACCGCCGGGGCCGTAAAGGGATGACCATGTTCTTCATCTTGCCAGATAAACTCCCGCCGGAGGCTCCCGCCGTGTCCACCCGACCAAAGGTTTGCCCATGAAAGGCGCGCGTCCCCAACAGGCGGCCCTGAGCCGCGACACGGACATGTCCAAAACGGACGAAACCCGCGCTGTGATCGAAGGCATGGTCGATGGTCTGAACGATCACCGCATCGATGACATCGGCCAGTTCTTTGCCCAATCCTTTCGCTGGATGGGCAATCAGGGTTGCGGCACCAAGACTGGGTTGCAGGAATTTCAGGACAATTGGCAGCGCCCGTTTCAGGCGGCCTTTTCCGACAAGGTCTGCGTGGATGAGGCGCGGCTGTTCATGGGGGAATGGGCTGCGGCCTTCGGTCGGCAGGAGGCCACCCATTCGGGCGACTTCATGGGCGTTGCCCCAACCGGCAAGCGGATCGAGATCCGCTACATGGATTTCTGGAAAGTGGAGGAGGGGCGTATCACCGACAACTGGGTGATGGTCGATTTTCCGCATGTGTTGGCCCAGTTGGGCGTCGATGTCTTCGACGGTCACGGCTGGGAGAAATATGACCGAGGCGAGGCCACGGCCCCCCGACCGGACGAATGAGGTGAAGTATGACCATTGAATATCTCAAACGCGGCAAGCCCGATGCAGAGCGCGCCGAGGACGACGCCAAGACCCGCGCGGTGGTCGAGGCGACGCTCGCAGACATCGAGGCGCGCGGTGATGTGGCGGTGCGTGCGCTGAGCGAAAAGTTCGATGGCTACAGTCCCTCGTCATTTCGTCTCGGCCAGCAAGAGATTGACGATCTGATCTCACAGCTGACCCCGCGCGAGCTGGCAGACATCAAGTTTGCCCAAGAGCAGGTGCGCAAGTTCGCCGAGGCGCAGCGGGCCTCGATGCTCGATATCGAGGTGGAGCCGATGCCGGGTGTGATCCTCGGCCACAAGAACATCCCGGTGCAGTCGGTGGGGTGTTATGTGCCGGGTGGCAAGTTTCCGATGGTTGCCTCGGCGCATATGTCGGTGGCCACGGCGTCGGTGGCGGGTGTGCCGCGCATCGTGGCCTGCACGCCGCCGTTTCAGGGCAAACCCAACCCCGGCGTGATCGCCGCCATGCATCTGGGCGGCGCGCACGAGATATTCGTTATGGGCGGCATTCAGGCCGTGGGGGCCATGGCGATCGGCACGGAAACCATCGAGCCTGTGCATATGCTGGTCGGTCCCGGCAACGCCTTCGTGGCCGAAGCCAAGCGTCAGTTGTTCGGCCGGGTGGGCATCGACCTCTTTGCCGGGCCTACCGAGACCATGGTGATCGCCGATGACACCGTGGACGCAGAGATGTGCGCGACCGACCTTCTGGGACAGGCCGAACATGGCTACAACTCGCCCGCAGTTCTGCTGACCAACAGCCGCAAGCTGGCCGATGCGACCCTGGCCGAGATTGACCGCATTCTGGACATCCTGCCAACCGCCGACACGGCACGGGTCAGTTGGGCCGACTATGGCGAGGTGATCCTGTGCGACACTTATGACGAGATGCTGGCGGTGGCCGATGATGTGGCCAGCGAGCATGTCCAGGTGATGACTGACCGCGATGATTGGTTCCTTGAGCATATGACCTGCTATGGCGCGCTGTTTCTTGGGCCGCGCACCAATGTGGCAAACGGCGACAAGGTGATCGGCACAAACCACACGCTGCCCACCAAGAAGGCGGGGCGTTATACGGGTGGCCTGTGGGTCGGCAAGTTCCTCAAGACGCACAGCTATCAGAAGATCACCACCGACGAGGCCGCCGCCGAGATCGGGGCTTACGGGTCGCGGCTGTGCATGTTGGAGGGGTTCGTGGGCCATGCCGAACAATGCAACCTGCGTGTGCGCCGCTATGGCGGTGTGAACGTGCCCTATGGCACGGGGGCCCCAGCACGGGACGCAGCGGAATAGGGGGCGCTATTCGGGGGCTCTGCCCCCGGACCCCCGAAGTTTATTTGGCAAGATGAAGATATGGACAGACATTCCACCCACAAGACGCTGATCCAGCCGCTGTGCGCGGCCTTATATGACTTCGATCTGGATGTGGTGCGCCGGACGTTGCACGGCCTCTGCGCGCCGGATGTGGTGTTTCGCCTCGCCTTTCCGTTCGAGACGATCAAGGGCGTCGATGCCTATGTTGATCACGTCTATGCGCCGCTGGTGTCGGCGTGGCCGGATATGGAGCGCCGCGACCATATCGTGATGGCCGGGCCCACGCCCGAAGGGGCCGATTGGGTTGGCTGTGGCGGGTTCTACACCGGCACCTTTGCCGCACCGTGGCTGGATATCCCGCTCACGGGGCACATCGCGCACATGCGCTTTCACGAATTCTATCGCTTCGAAGACGGCAAGATCATCGAGATGCAGGCGCTTTGGGACATTCCCGAGGTGATGATGCAGGCCGGTGCATGGCCCATGGTACCGAGCCTCGGCCGCGAATGGCATGTGCCGGGGCCTGCCAGTTGCGATGGCATCGTGCCGGGACCTTATGATGCCAAAGCCGGGCAGGCGACCTGCCAGCATATCATCGACATGCTGGAGCATATGAAACGGCATCCCAGCCAAGGCGGACCTGAGGTGATGGAAATGCCGCGTTTCTGGCATCCGCGCATGATGTGGTACGGGCCTTCGGGCATTGGATCGGGTCGGGGCATCGATGGCTTTCGCAAGTGGCACCAGAAACCGTTTCTGAACGGGATGCCGGACCGCGGCCAATATGTGGGTGAAATCACCTATCATTTCTTCGGTGACCGCAACTATGCGGCGGTCACGGGCTGGCCCGACATGTACCAATCGATCACCCACGACGGTTGGTTGGGCATTCCGCCCCTGGGCAAGAAGATCGAGATGCGCAGCCTTGATTTCTGGCGGGTGGAAAGCGGGTTGATCCGGGAAAACTGGGTGCTGGTGGACCTTTTGCACATGTACGACCAAATTGGCGTGGACGTGTTCGCGCGGATGCGTGAATTCAACACCGCGCGGGTCGGGTTCGATCCCCAGACAGGGAGGGCGCTATAGTGGATTTGCCGAAGACACCGACATTCGATCTGAGTGGTAAGCGTGCATTGGTCACCGGGGCCTCTTCGGGCATCGGGCTGGGCTGTGCCGCAGCCTTGGCCGAGGCCGGGGCGCATGTGGTGTGTGCGGCGCGGCGCGCGGATGTGCTGTCGGATGCGGTGGCGGCATTGCACGCTGCTGGCCACAGCGCCGAGGCGCTGGTGCTGGACCAGACCGACCTTGCGGCGGTGGAGGCCGCCTGCGCCAAACCATACGATATCGTATTGAATTCTGCAGGGCTGGCCCGGCATTCGGCGGCGGTGGAAACTGACGCAGCCGATTATGATGTGGTGATGGATATCAACGTCAAGGCTGCCTATTTCCTGTCGTCCTATACGGCGCGGGCGATGATCGCAGCAGGTACGCGCGGGTCGATCATCCATATCAGCAGTCAGATGGGCCATGTGGGCGGACCCGACCGCGCCGTTTATTGCGCGTCGAAACATGCGGTCGAAGGCATGGTCAAATCCATGGCCATCGAATGGGGCAAGGCGGGCATTCGCATCAACACCATCTGCCCCACCTTCATCCGCACGCCGCTGACCGAACCCACCTTCAACGATCCCGACAAACGCGCGTGGATCATGGACAAGATCAAGCTCGACCGCGTGGGCGAAGTCAGCGACATCATGGGCGCGACCCTCTACCTTGCCTCGGACGCCAGCGGCATGGTCACGGGCACCGCGATGATGGTCGATGGCGGCTGGACGGCGGACTGATGGGGGTGCGTGTCACATCCCTGCAGGTGGCCGAACGGGCGGGCGTGTCGCGTTCGGCGGTCAGCCGGGTGTTCACGCCCGGCGCCTCGGTCAGCCGCGAGACTGCCAAGCGGGTGCGCGAGGCCGCCAATGCCTTGGGTTATCGTCCCAATGTGTTGGCGCGATCGCTTAACACCGGGCAAAGCCGGATCATCGGGTTGGTTGTGGCCTATCTGGAAAACCAGTTTTACCCGGAAGCACTGGAAGAGCTGTCAAAGGCCTTGCAGGCGCAGGGCTATCACGTGCTGGTCTTCATGGCGGGGAACGATGAAGACGGCGTTCAGGACGTGATCGACGAATTGCTGGATTATCAGGTGGACGGGATCATTGCGGCCTCGGTTGGCATGTCCAATGACCTGACATCGCGCTGCGAGGCGGCGGGTATTCCCATCGTTCTGTTCAACCGCGGGCAGGATGATGCGCGGTTGTCATCGGTGACGTCGGACAACTTCGCAGGGGGCAAGGCGCTGGCCGAGTTCCTGATTGCCGGGGGGCATCAACGCATCGCCCACATCGCGGGCTGGGAAGGTGCCTCGACACAACGTGACCGGGAGGCGGGGTTTCTGGCGGGGCTGCAGGCAGCAGGCCAAAGCCTGTTCGCCCGCGATTGCGGCAACTTCAAATTCGATCAGGCGGCAGAGGCCACGCGGCGTATGTTCGGCAGTGAGATCAAACCTGACGCCGTGTTCGTGGCCAACGATCATATGGCCTTTGCCGTGATGGATGTGCTGCGGTTTGAACTGGGGTTGAAGGTGCCACAGGATGTCAGCGTGGTAGGTTACGATGATGTGAGCCTGTCCGCGTGGCCCAGCTATGACCTGACCACCGTGCGCCAGCCCGCGCGCCAGATGGTCGAGCGCACGGTCGAGATACTGATGGCCCGCGTCACGGCATCGGACGCGGCCCCGCAACAGGTCGAAATCCCCGGCCCCTTGAAAATTCGCGGCTCTGCCCGCTTGCCCGAAGGAACAGGCACATGAAAGGTTTCTCCAACCGCTGGACGGACTTCCCCGATTATATCATCGGCATCACCAAGGAGATATGGGAAGACCGCGGCATCGCCACGCTGCACCACTATTACAGCCCCGATATCGTGGTGCGGTCCCCGGGGTCCGTTGTGATTGGCAATGAAAAGGTGATCGGGGCCACCATGGCCACGCTTGCGGAATTTCCCGACCGGACGCTGCTGGGCGAAGACGTGATCTGGAGCGGGACACCAGAGGAAGGGATGTTGTCGAGCCACCGCATCCTCAGCACCGCGACGCATCTGGCGGACGGGGTTTATGGCAAGGCTACGGGCAAAAAACTGCAGTATCGCATCATCGCTGACTGTCACGCGATCAACGACCAGATCAACGACGAATGGCTGATCCGTGACCAGACCGCGATCGTGCAACAGCTGGGATGGGACGCCAAGGATTATGCCGCCAACCTGATCGCAGCCGAAGGCGGGCCGGAGCAGTGCGTGCGCCCCCTGACGCCCGCCACGGATCGGCCCGGCCCCTACACAGGGCGCGGCAACGACAACGAATGGGGCGTCAAATACGCTGACATCCTGACCCGGATCATGGGTGCGGACATGGCGGTGATCCCGGCGGAATACGACCGGGCCGTGCAATCGGAATACCCCGGCGGCAGCACCGGCCACGGCACCGGCCCGGTTGATCGGTTCTGGATGGGCCTGCGCGCGTCCTTTCCCGATGCGACCTTCTCCATCGACCACCAGATCGGGCGCACCGATGACAAGATGCCGCCGCGTGTCGCGATCCGCTGGGCCTTGCATGGCAAACATGACGGATGGGGCTATTTCGGCGCACCCACGGGGGCCGAGGTCTATGTACTGGGCATATCCCATGCGGAATTCGGCCCGTGGGGCCTGCGCCGGGAATACGCGCTTTTTGATGAAACTGCGATCTGGAAACAGATCCTGCTGGCCACGGGTTGAGGGAGGACACGCGATGACACCCCAGGACATGGAACCGCGCATCGTGCGCTATGGCGATCTGCGCCCGTGCAAAACCGCCTTTATCGATGCCCACACTCCCGGCAGCGATCAAAAGGAAAACTTCACCATCATCGGTGGCGGCGTATCAGAAAGCCCTGATCAGCACGTGCACATCGCCATCCCCCATGGCTTCAACATCGGGGCGGCGGGCCAGCCGCCCAAGTGCCGCAACAGCCTGCACAGCCACCGCACGGCCGAGGTGTTCTTTGTCCTGTCGGGGCGTTGGCGGTTTTTCTGGGGTCGCTATGGCGATGCGGGCGAGGTGGTGCTGGAAGAGGGGGATATCATCAACCTGCCCACCGGCATCTTTCGCGGGTTCGAGAACATCGGCACCGATTACGGAATGATCATGGCGATCCTCGGGGGTGACGACGCAGGCGGCGGTGTGATCTGGGCACCGCAGGTGATCGAAGATGCACAGGATCACGGTCTGGTTCTGGGCGAGAATGGTCAGCTTTACGACACCAAGGCGGGCGATGCGTTGCCCGACGACGTGGCCCCCATGCAGGTGCTGTCGGATGCCGAATTGAAAACCTTTCCCGAAATGTCGCCGATGCAGGTCGTCGGTATGGGCGTGCGGCGGTATTGGGATATGGTTGCCCTGGCCAAGGACCGCCCCGTGAAGGTGATTGGCGAGACCGGGATCATCCGCGACAAGCCCGGTTTTGAGGTCGATCTCGTGACCCGGTCCAGCGCCTCGGAACGAAAGCACAAGCATGACCGGCCTTCGGTTCTGATGCCCATGCGCGGCCATTGGCGGGTGATCTGGGACGGTGGCGAAACCGTTCTGGCGCCCGGCGACACCATGAGCGTGCCGGAAAACCTGATGCACACCGCGGTGCCATCCATGTCGGGGGAGGCATCGCTTTATCACATTGTGGCGACGGATGATCCCGCAGGGCCCACGTGGACCGGATGACAGCCAAACCCGAGGATATCCAAGGCACCTATGACCGTCAGGCTTCGGTCTATGACGCGCGACGCTCGCGTGCCTTGTTCGAGGCGCGGTGGCTGGCGCGCTTTACCGCCGGGTTGCCGCCCGGGGCCCGTGTGCTTGATCTTGGCTGCGGCGCGGGGGAGCCGATCGCGCGCTGGTTCATGGCCGAGGGGTTTGCCGTCACGGGTGTCGATTTCTCGGACAGGATGTTGCAGTTGGCGCGCGCCCGTTGGCCGGATGGAGACTGGCGGCAAGCCGACATGCGCAGCCTTGATCTGGGCGAGACCTTTGATGGCATCATCGCCTGGAACAGCTTTTTCCACCTGACGGCAGAAGATCAACGCAGGTGCATTGCGCGCATGGCACATCATCTGGGGCAGGGCGGTGTCCTGATGCTGACCGTGGGGCCGGAGGCGGGTGAGGTGCAGGGCACCGTCGGCGACGAGCCTGTCTATCACGCGTCGCTCTCGCCCGCCGAATACGCCACCTGTCTGGAAGACAACGGCCTGCGCCTGACCGGGTTTCTGGCCGAAGACCCCGAAACGAACCGCCACAGCGTCTTGATGGCGCGCAAGATCTAAGGAGTACGCCATGCGTGTCGCCACAACCCATGTGGGCAGCCTGCCCCGCACCCAAGAGGTGGTCGATTTCATCTTTGCCCGCGAAAACGGCACGCCCTACGATCAGGCGGCCTTGGATGCCTGTATGACCGCAGCGGTGTCCGAAACCGTGCGCAAACAGGTGGCGGCGGGCGTCGATATCGTCAGCGACGGCGAGACCTCCAAGATCAGCTATGCGACCTACGTCAAGGACCGCTACACCGGCTTTTCCGGCGACAGCCCGCGCAATGCGCCAGCCGACCTGAAACAGTTTCCCACCTTTCTCAAGCGGTTGGCCGAGGATGGCGGTACGCCCAAATACGCGCGCCCCATGTGCACAGGCGAGGTGCGTAGCAAAGGGCAGGGCGAGTTGGAAAAAGACATCACCAACCTCAAGGCCGCCATGGCCCAGCACGGAGCCACGCGGGGCTTCATGAATGCGGCCAGCCCCGGTGTCATTTCGCTGTTCCTGCAAAACGATCACTACGCGACGCGCGATGCCTACCTGGCCGCTTTGGCCGATGCGATGAAAGAGGAATACGAAACCATCGTGGCCGCGGGCCTCGATCTGCAACTGGATTGCCCCGATCTGGCGCTGTCGCGGCACATGCTGTTCAATGATCTCAGCGATGCAGAGTTCCTCAAGATCGCGGGCGCGCATGTCGAGGCACTGAACCATGCGCTGTCGGACGTGCCAGCGGACAAGGTGCGCATCCACATCTGCTGGGGCAACTATGAAGGACCGCATGTGTGTGACATCGGTATGGACAAGGTGTTTGACACCCTGATGGCGGCCAAGGCGCGCTATGTGCTGTTTGAAACCTCGAACCCGCGCCATGCCCACGAATGGGCCGTGTTCCGCGACCGCAAGGGCGATATCCCCGATGACAAGGTGCTGGTGCCGGGCGTGGTCGACACCACCACGAATTTCGTCGAACACCCGCAGGTCGTGGCGCAACGGCTTGAACGGTTCACCGACATTGTAGGCGCGGACCGGGTGATCGCGGGCAGCGATTGCGGGTTCGGTACCTTCGCGGGCTTTGGCGCCGTGGACCCCGACATCGCCTATGCCAAGCTGTCGGCCCTGTGCGAAGGCGCAACCATGGTGGGGGCCGGGTGATGGACGCGGCGCTTGTCGATCTGTTGCGTGGCGTGGATACCCCCACCGTCTGCAACGCCATTGAGGTGGCGCAAGGCGGGCGCGGCTTCAACGCCTTTACCCGTGGCACGATGCTGGCTTCTGATCCTTCAGGCGTGATGGTTGGTTATGCCCGCACTGCGCGCATCCGCGCAGTGGCGCCGCCGCAGGAAGCACCGAACGTGATCAAGGCGCGGCGTATGGCTTATTACAAATACATGTCCGAAGGCCCGCGCCCCGCTGTCTGTGTGGTGCAGGATTTGGATGTGCCTGCCGCCATCGGTGCCTATTGGGGTGAGGTCAACACCAACATCCACAAGGCCTTCGGCCTCGCGGGCACCCTCACCGATGGGGTGATGCGCGATCTGGGTGATCTGGCCGAAGGTTATCCGGTGGTCGCCGGGTCCATCGGGCCAAGCCACGGCTTTGTGCATGTTGTGGACTACGACCAGCCCGTGCGCATCCACGGCATGGACATCTCTCCGGGCGATCTGGTCCATGCGGATCGTCACGGTGGTGTGGTGGTGCCAGAGGACGTGATCCCCAAGCTGGCCGATGCCATCGCCACCCTTGTGCGATCCGAGACGATTGTCTTTGATGCGGTCAAGGGCAAGCGGATCACCTTTGCAGAGTTTGAAACCGCCTGGGCTGCTTTTGAGGCGGCGCGCACCTGATGCGCCTCATGCCCCTGATCCTGTGCGGGCTTTTGTCCTGCTCCAACTTCGCCCTAGCAGAAGGACCCATGATGCAACTTGATCCCGACTGGCGCTATGTGGCCGATGAAGTGATGGGTGGCGTGTCGCAAGGGCAGGCTGCGCGTGAAGAGGTTGCGGGCCGTATGGCCACCCGCCTGACCGGCGCCGTTTCAACCGACAACAACGGCGGCTTCATCCAGATTGCCTTTGACCTGAGCGCAGATGCCAGCGGCTTCAACGGTATCGAGATTGACGTGCGCGGCAATGCCGAAGACTATGACTTGCGTTTGCGCACCACGGCGTTGAACCGTCCGTGGCAGTCGTTTCGCCTGTCTTTCAATGCGCCGCAAGAGTGGACAACCTTGCGGCTTCCTTTCGCGCGCTTCGAGCCGCATCGCACCGACGCGGCATTTGATCCGGCCCAGCTGCGCCGGATAGGCGTTCTGGCCGTGGGGCGCGAATTTCAGGCCGACATCGCCGTGGCAGGCATCCGCCTTTACCGCTAGTCGCGTGGGGCGGGTGCGCCGCCTTCAAAGGCGTTGCCTTCGGCGTAGTTGCAGGGGTCTTCCTGCATTTCCAGATGCAGACCGTCGCCCGTATAGGGATGCGCGCGCGCCAGATCCTCGTCCACGTCTATCCCAAGCCCCGGTGTATCGGGAGGCGTGATGTAGCCGTCTTCGACCCGGATCGATCCCTTGATCAACGCATCGTGGAAAGGCGTCTCGATGCTTTCGCACATCAGGATGTTGGGGATGGATGCGGCCAGATGGATGTTCGCCGCCCATTCCACGGGGCCCGCATAAAGATGCGGGGCCATCTGTGCGTTGTAGGCCTCGGCCATGGCCGCAACCTTCTTCATTTCCCAGATGCCGCCTGCGCGTCCCAGTGCGGGTTGTAGTATGGTGGCGGCACCACTGCGCAACACGGGCGCGAACTCCGCCTTGGTGGTCAGACGTTCGCCCGTGGCCACGGGAATGCGCACCGCGCGCGCGACCTTTGCCATTTCCTCGACCGCGTCTGGGGGGATCGGCTCTTCGAACCAGAGCGGGGAATAGGGCTCTAGCGCTTGGCCCAGCCGGATCGCGCCTGCGGTGCTGAACTGCCCATGCGTGCCGAACAGCAGGTCTGCCTTGTCGCCGACGGCCGCGCGGATGGCGGCGCAAAAGGCCACGGACTGGCTGATATCGCTCATGGCTGGCATGTGGCCACCGCGCAGGGTGTAAGGGCCTGCGGGATCGAATTTGACGGCGGTATAGCCGCGCGCCACGCAATCGGCGGCGGACTCTGCCGCCATCTCGGGCGAGGTCCAGAAGGCCCCCAGATCATGCTGCGGCAGCGGGTAGAGATAGGTGTAGGCGCGAATGCGGTCGTTCATCCGCCCGCCCAGAAGCGCGTGCACGGGCCGCCCGCGATCCTTGCCAAGGATATCCCAGCAGGCGATTTCCAATCCTGAAAACGCGCCCATGACCGTCAGGTCGGGCCGCTGGGTGAATCCCGAAGAATAGGCGCGGCGGAACATCAGTTCGATGTTCTCGGGGTTTTCGCCTTCCATGTGACGGCCAAAGACATCGCGGATGACATGACCCATCGCGTCAGGCCCGACTGACGAGGCATAGCATTCGCCCCAGCCCACGATACCGGTGTCCGTTGTCAGCTTGACCAGTATCCAGTACCGCCCGCCCCAGCCGGGTGCAGGGGGCGCTGTCAAGATCACATCGAGGTCCACCAGCTTCATGTCGTGTCCTATCTGTCTGTTTGTGCTCAGGAGTTTTGCCGCGTCAGCGGTCAAAAACAATCACATTGCGCCGGGCCGATCCGCTCTTGGTGTCGGCAATCGCCTCGTTGATCTGATCAAGCGACCAGCGCCCGGAGATCAACTCGTCAAGCTTCAACCGCCCCTGCTGATAGAGGTCCACCATCCACGGGATATCGCGCTGAATGACCACATCGCCCATCTTCGATCCGACCATGCCCTGACCGGCGGCGGCAAGGTTCACCGGCTCATAGGCCGATTGCCCACCCACATGGGGCATGCCCACCATGATGACCTTGCCACCGGCTGCCAGATAGTTGGGGGCCTGATCATAGGCGGGGATCGCGCCGACCGTCACGATCACGGCATCGGCACCGCGTCCGCCCAGGGCCTTGTAGGCCGCAAGCCATGGTGCCTTGTGCGTGGCCAGAACGCCGTGTGTTGCGCCGAATTCGCGGGCCACATCCAGCTTGTCCTGACTCATGTCCACCGCCACGATGCGCCGCGCGCCCGCGATATGCGCACCCTGAATGGCATTGAGGCCCACGCCTCCCGCGCCGATCACCACCACGTCCTGACCTGCGCGCAAGCCTGCGGAATTGACCACCGCGCCCACCCCGGTGATCACGCCACAGGCAATGAGGCTGGCCACGTCCTTGTCGATATCGGGCGAGACTTTGACCACTTGGCGTTGGTCCACAACCACCTTTTCAGCAAAGCCGCCGGTGGCCATCGCCTGATGCAGCTTGCCGCCCTCGGCTGTGGTTATTGGCCCCTTGTCGCCATCATAGGGGGTCTCGCACGATACAGGGCGCCCGCCCGAGCAGCTGGGACAGGACCCGCAGGACCGGATCAGAGTGACCACCACGCTGTCGCCTTCCTGCACACCGTTCACGCCAGCGCCCACCGCGCTGACGCGGCCTGCGGCCTCGTGGCCGTAGACGGCAGGCAGGCTGCCGCCCCAGATGCCGTCGGCAAAGGAGATGTCCGAGTGGCAGATCGCCACCGCGTCGAGGGTAACTTCGATCTCGCCCATTTCAGGGGCGCGGATCTGAATGTCTTCGATGGTCAGAGGGGCACCAAATTCATGGCATACGGCGGCTTTGATGGTCTGCATTTGGAACTCTTGTCTTGGGCCAGTGGCGCGGATGTGCCAGCGTTGATCGACCAGCCGCCCAAGCGCAAGCCTGAAACCGACTTTTTAGCGCCCCGCGTGCGGCACGGCCCCGATGCGCCGTCAGGGAACCCGCGCCGGGCCGCGCCACATGAACATGGCCAACCCCGCCACAATCAGGCAGGCCGACAGAACAAAGGGCGCGCCCGGCATATAGAGCGCCGCATCGCGCCCGGTGAACACCGCAAAGACATAGGTCATCATCAGCGGTGACAGGATCATCGCCAACGCCGATACCGAAGTCAGCGCGCCTTGCAATTCGCCCTGCTGATCGTCGCCCACGGTTTTTGACATGATCCCCTGCAGTGCGGGGGTGATCACCGCCGCAAAGGCGGCGATCGGGGTGAGGATCAAAGCGATGGTGCCCGACGTGACAAAGGCCAGCGCCAGAAAGGCAAACACATCGAAGACATGGCCATAGATCACCGTGCCGCGTTCGCCCAGAACCCGCAGCACCACCCGGATCAAACCACCCTGCACGATGGCCAACATGATCCCGAACAGGGCAAGGCTCAGCCCGATCATCGCGGGGCTCCAGCCAAAGCGTTCCTGTCCGAAATAGCTCCAGACCGCTGGATAAACGGTAAATGCCACCTGGTAGAGAAAATAGACGAACAGAAGTGCACCAAGACCCGGCAGTCGCCCCAGAACCTTGAGCGTGCCCAGCGGGTTGGCGCGGGCCAGTGAGAACGGGCGTCGGATGCGATCGGTCACGGTTTCGGTCAGGACGAACCACCCGAAGGCTGCATTCAGCGCCGCCAGCGCGCCCGCCGCATAGAACGGCGCACGGGTGCCGAATTCTGCCAGTAAACCGCCCATCAACGGGCCAAGCACAAAGCCCATGCCAAAGGCCGCGCCGATCAGGCCGAAGTTGGCGGCCTTTTCCTCGGGGCGCGAGATATCGGCCATGTAGGCATTGGCGGTCGATTGTGTGGCGGCGGTGATTCCGCCGACGACGCGGCCTGCCAACAACAGCCAAATGGTGCCCGCCACGGCCATGACCAGATAATCCAGCGCCATGACTACCAGTGAAATCAACAGAACGGGCCGCCTGCCATAGCGGTCGGACAACCCCCCGATGATGGGGCCAAAGAGGAACTGCATGACGGCAAAGGTCGTGGACAGAACCCCGCCCCAAAGGGCTGCTTGTGCCAGATCACCGCCGTTCACTTCGCGGATCAGGTCGGGCATCACGGGGATGATCAGGCCAATGCCCATCGCGTCCAGCATGACGGTGATCAGGATGAAGACGACGGGCAACCTCACGTGGTTGCGGCCTTTCGTGCACGGTCGGCGAACGCACGTGCGGCGGCAGGTGCATCGCCCATCTGTGCGGACGGGTCGAACAGGTCGGGCGGCAGATCGGGATGGTCTGCACGCGCCAGATCAGGCAGGGGGGTGCCGGTGTCTTGTGCCGCCTTGCACAGCGCCTTGGTCGCGGCCTGCGCCTCGGGGCGCGGCATCTGTGCCGCCAGCGCAAAACTGAGCGCCTCTGCATGGATGAGGCCCAAACCGCCGTCAAGCGCCGCGCGCATTCTGTCGGTGCATGGGGTGGTTGTTTCGGTCAATGCCAGCGCATGTTGCAGCGCGCTTGCCGTGCTCAAGGCGATCTGCGGCAGGATCATCCATTCGGCAAACCATGCTGCACCATCGCGCTGATGCTGGTGGCTCGCGGCGGTTTGCAGGGCAGCCATCTGCGCGCCCATGTGGGTGTTGAGGGCCACCAATGCGGAAGGCCCCACCGGGTTTTGTTTTTGCGGCATGGTGGAGGACGCGCCCGCATCGGTCAGGGACACCTCTTCGATCCCTGACATCGTCAGGCCGATCAGCCCCTGACCCATGGTCGAGAGCGCTGCCGTCACATTGGCCATCCACTGCGCGATGCGCATCAGGGGCACCCGGTCGGTGTGCCATGTGCGGTGCGGGTCGTTCAGCCCCAAGGCCTCGGCCAGACCCGCGCGTGTCTCTGCCGCCTGTGGCCCCAGCGCCGAGGCAGTGCCCGCCGCACCGGACAACGACACCCAGAGGCTGCGTCCCCGCACGTCTGGCAAAGCCTCCAACGCGTCGATCAGCGGCGCGCCCCACCCGGCCAGAACGGCCCCCCAACTGGTCGGGGTGGCGATCTGACCGTAGGTGCGCGCGGGCATTGGGGTTTCGGCATAGGTGTCAGCGGCCTCGGCCAACAGGGCCAGAAGGGATTTGAGGTCACCCTCCAGCAGTCCCAGCGCCTGACGCAGGCGCAGCATCAGTGCGGTGTCGATGATGTCCTGGCTGGTGGCTCCCCAATGGACGTATTGCGCGTGTTCGGGGGCGTTCATCTCGGTGCGGAAGGTGGCGACCAGACCGGGCACGGGCACACCATTCCGCCCGGTGGCTTCGGCCAATGCGCCGGGGTCTACAATGACCTCAAGGCTGGCACGGTGAATGGCGGCGGCGCTGATCTCAGGGATGACACCAAGGCGGCCTTGCACCTTGGCCAAAGCCCCTTCGACCAACAGCATGGCACGCACTTCGGCGCTGTCGGAAAAGAGCCGTCCAGCCTCGCCCGTGGGGAAGAGTGACCCGTAAAGGGCGCTGCCGAAAACGCTGGCCGCCATGATCAGATATGGCCCGTATCGCGCATGAACCGGGTCAGGACGTCGGCGTATTCCTGTGGCTGTTCCACGCACGGCAGATGCCCGGCCTTGCGGATCAGGTGGAACTGGCTGCCGGGGATCAGTTCTACGGTTTCGCGTACCAGATCGGGCGGGGTCGCGCCGTCTTCGGCCCCTGCAATGCCCAGGGTGGGCAGGCGCAGACTGGCCGTGGTGGTATAGAAATCCGTGCCCGAGATCGCCGCCGAACAGCCGATGTATCCTTCGTCCGGGGTGCGCACCAACAGGTTGCGCCACAGCTCAAGATCGGGGCCTTCGCGGAACTCCCTGGAAAACCACCGCTCCATCACAGCATCCGCCAATGCCTCGATCCCGCCATCGCGCACGCCCTGAATACGGTCGTTCCACAGGTCAGGGTTGCCGATGCGCGCACCCGTGTTCGACAGAACCACGGCGCGCACCAGATCGAGACGCTTGACCGCCAGCCCCTGCGCGATCATCCCGCCGATGGACAGGCCAACAAACAGCGCATCCTTGAAGCCCGTCATGTCCATCAGTTTTTCGGCATCGCCCACCAATGCACCCATGGAATAGGGCGCCTTGGGACAGGTCGACAGGCCATGTCCACGCTTGTCGAACCGCAGGATGCGCAGACCTTCGGGCAAGAGCGGCAGGATAGGATCCCACAACCGCATGTCGGTGCCCAGCGAATTGGCAAAGACCACCGGCGCGCCATCGTCGGGACCATCGATGCGGTAATGCAGGCGCACGTCGCCCAGATCTGCAAGGTTCATCTTTGGTCTCCTTCTTCGGTGCCCAGCCGGATATGCGCCATGATCTGGCCGTGGTCCGACGCCAGCTTGTTATAGGGTGCTTCGACGTGGCTGCCATCCGTCAGATGATCGTTCATGACGCTGTAATACTCCATCTCGCCGATGCTGTCCGGTGCTTCGGGCAGAAAGTGCCGTGACATGTAAATCTGGTCGATGCTTTCGTAAACGCCCCCGAAGGCCGATGTGTAGACCATGTCGCGCAGGCTTTTGCGCACGAACTGCTTTTCCGCCGAATGCAGGCGCGCGGCTTGCACGGCTTCGGTGATGATCTGGTTTTCCTCGCGCGTGTAGCGGTCGGAATGGCTCTTGGCATCATGGCGCAGCATCCATGAATAGTTACGAAACGGGACTTCGCCCGCGATGATTTCGGAGCTGACCGCATGTTCGCCATCATTGAAATCGCCCAGCACCATCACAGGGTGCCCCGCCTTGATCTCGTCCATGATTTCGCGACGCAGCACCCAGGCCTCGGCCATGCGGCGCAAGGCGGCGCGCAGCGATCCCATGGCGCGGCCCACGGGGTCGTAGTTCACCAGATCTGCCTCGGGTGCGTATTCGGCGCCCTTGGGCCTTATGAATTCGCCCAGTTTGGATTTCAGGTGGCAATTGAACACGGTGATAACCCGGTCGCCTACGGGAATACGCGCCTTGAGGATCGGGCGGCTGAGCCTTTCCAACGTGTAGTGGCCTGCATCACCACCCCCGCCCAAGGCTTGCAGCGGGATGTGCAAGGGGCGTGCCAGATCCTGAATGACTTCGGGTTCCCCCTGAAAACCGAAGCGTGACAGGATTGCCAAGCCGGGGCGGCGGTGGCCCGGTTCGCCGTCCGTAACATTGGGCGCAAAGGCAAGGCTGGCTTCCGAATAGGGCGCATAGGCCAATTTGCGAAAGATCGCCTTCTTGCGGTATTTCTTGTCCCGGCTGGGGATCGCCGCGGCGTTGGCCTCGGCCCCTTCGGCATCGGCCATGTCGATCACGTCGCGCAGGGCCTCCTGTTCGAAGATTTCCTGAAAGCCCACGATATCGGCATTGAGCGATTGCAACTGCTCGCTCAGCCAGTCGCGTTTCCACGCATATTCCTCGGGGGTATAGCGCTGGAATTCATAGTATTCCTTGTCCGGCCCGATGAGGTTCTTGACGTTGAAGCTGGCGATGGTGAAGCGGGTCATGCAAGGGTCTCCAGGGCGCGGGCAAACATGGCAGGGTCCACGTTTCCGCCCGACACTGTCACGATCACGTCTTCGCTTTCAATCTCGTCTTTGCGGAACAGGGCTGCGGCCAGCGCCACGGCCCCGCCGGGTTCGGCCACGATCTTGAGGCGCAGGAACGCCTGCGCCATGGCGCGCAGGGCCTCATCCTCGTTGACCGCCAGCCCCGGGCCGCACAGCCGCGCCATGATGGGAAAGGTGATGTCGCCCGGCTGCGGCGAGATGATCGCATCGCAGATATTGCCCGACACGGCCGCGTTGCGCTGGATGCTGCCCGTGGCAAGCGACCGTTTCACATCGTCAAATCCCTCGGGCTCTACCGGGCGCACGCGCATGTGCGGGGCATCGGCCTCCAGTGCAAGGGCAATGCCGCCGGTCAGACCACCGCCACCACAGCACACCAGCACTTCGGTGGCATTCACCCCAAGCTCTTGCGCCTGTTCGGCAATCTCGAGGCCGCAGGTGCCTTGGCCCGCGATCACCTGCGGCTCATCATAGGGGCGGATCAGGGTCAGGCCCCGTTCGGCGGCGAGGGCCGCGCCGATGGCATCGCGGTCCTCTGTCCCACGGTCATAGGTAACAACCTCGGCCCCCAAAGCGCGCGTGTTGGCCAGTTTCAGGGCGGGGGCGTCCGAGGGCATGACGATCACCGATGGCACCCCGTGCAGGGTCGCGGCGTGGGCAACCCCCTGGGCGTGGTTGCCGCTGGAATAGGCGATGACCCCCTTGGCGCGTGTTTCAGGCGCAAGGGCCGACAGGGCCGACCACCCGCCGCGAAACTTGAAGCTGCCGGTGTGTTGCAGGCATTCGGGTTTGACCCAGACGCGGCGCCCGGCCAGATCGTCGATAAACGGGCTGTTCAACAGGGGCGTCCGTCGGGCGTGGCCTTCAAGCCGTTTGGCGGCGGCGCGGATCATGTCGATGTTCATGGATTATACTCCTGCCAGGGCGGGAATGCCGGTCAGATCGGCCAGCATATGTTGCGGGGTCGCGGGCAGCCGGTCCACCGGATCGCCCGCGCGGTTGACCCAGGCCGTGGTAAACCCATAGCCCGCCGCAGCCCCTGCATCCCAGCCGTTCGAGGACACGAACAGCACCTCGGATTTGGCACAGCCAAAGCGTGCGCCCACAAGGTCGTAAACCCGCGCATCGGGTTTGAAGATGCCAACGGATTCGACGGACAGGCTGTCATCCAGCACATCGCCGATGCCTGCTGATTGCACGGCCCCTTGCAGCATCTTCGGCGATCCGTTGGACAGGATCGCAGTGTTCAACCCTGCATCCTTCAGCGCGCGCAGCATGTCCGGGACCTCCGGGTAGGCTTCAAGCTCCCAATAAAGATCAAGCAGCCGCTGGCGCAGGGCGGCATCCCCATCCAACCCGGTTTTTTCCAATGCCCAATCGAGGCCTTGTGCGGTGACCTCCCAGAAATCGGTGTGCGCCCCGATGACCGCGCGCAGCCATGTGTATTGCAACTGCTTGGCGCGCCAGTGTTCGGCCAGCGCGGGCCATGTGCCTTGAAGCCGCTCGAAATCAGGTTCCGACGCCGCTTGCCGTGCGGCGGCGGCGACGTCGAACAAGGTGCCATAGGCGTCAAAGATGCAGGTGGTGATGGGCATGTGGGTCTCCGGCGGCTGTCACCGCGCAGACTGTCACGCCCCCTTCCATGACAAAAGCACGAAATTGTACTTGGTACACCCGGTGCCATTGCCGGGCCGAGGGTTTACATAAGCAGCCCCTTTGGTCACACTGCGCACAACCCGGAGCCACCCGTGCAGATACGCGGCCTCCCCCATTCCCCATTCACAGCGAGGACCTCATGACCGAAGTCAAATCGGGCGACACCGTACGCATTCACTATACCGGCACCCTTCTGGACGGCACCACCTTCGACAGTTCCGAAGGGCGCGACCCGCTGGAATTTCAGGTGGGCAGCGGCCAGATTATCCCCGGCCTCGATACGGCCATTCCCGGCATGACCGTGGGCGACAAGAAAGAGGTCAAGGTGGCCGCCGTTGACGCTTATGGCCCCATCAACCCCGAAATGCGTCAGGCGATCCCACGCGAAGGTATCCCCGCCGACATCCCGCTGGAACCCGGCACACAATTGCAGATGCAAACGCCCGATGGACAGGCGATGCCGGTGACCGTGGTCGAGGCAGATGAAAGCACAGTGACGCTGGATGCCAACCACCCGTTGGCGGGTAAGGACCTGACCTTCAATATCGAACTGGTCAGCATCAACTGAGTCCCGGCCACACCAGTGCGCGCGACGGACCTGTTCAGCGCATCAGATCGGTGTAGGGGCAGACATCGTCCTCGAACGGCACATGTCTGCGCCGAAACTCCACGCCTTCGACAACTTGCGGCCTGCTGATCCGATCCATGCGGAAGTGTCGGAAATCATTGCGCGCCGGATCCCAGCCGACCAGATACCACAAGGGCTGCAAGATCAGCATCGCCTGAGGTTCCACCTCGCGGCTGGTCCTTGTGCCTTTGGCATCGCGGTAGTCGAACCGCAGGTGAAGCCGTTGCAGGAAGGCGGTTTCAAACGCCGGAAGCAGTGCTGGATCAATCTGCCCCAAATCCGACAAGTCCTGCAGTGGTGACAATTGCCCGATGTGCAGGCATTCGAGAATGCGGCGCAGATCGCGCACCTTGTCCGACGGCAACGCCTTTTCGATCTGGGCAAGGCCCGCGTCCGCAAGATCGGAAAAGGGCAGGTTTTGTGCGGCCCGCATGCCCGCGACACTGATCAACAGGGCAAACACCTCGGCCACCGAAAGGCGCGCGGTTGTCTGCATGGATTGCGGATCAAGTTGTACGCCGCCGCCGCGGCCTGCTTCGGAATGAATGACTAACCCCTCATCCCGCAGCGCGCAGATGTCGCGCAGGACGGTGCGCCGCGATGCGCCGACCTGATCCGCCAAGGTATCAATCGTCGAGGTTCCGTTGCGGCGCAGGGTACGCACGATCGTGTCATGTCGGTGTCTGATGTTCATGTTTTCACGCTGGCATCTTTTGGTGACAAAATTTGGCACCATTTGATCCTGGACCGGTCCTGCGAACATCAACAAGGAGAAATCACTATGCAACGCACACCTGTAAACCCGTGGGACTGGTCCTTGGGTCTTGGCTACAATCAGGCAGAGATCATCGATGGCGCGACCCGCCAACTTGTCTGTGCAAGACAGACCGCAGTCGACGCCAATGGTGCGCCGCAGCATCCCGGCGACATGCGCGCCCAGATCGCGCTGGCCCTCGACAATCTTCAGGCTGTTCTGGCCGGCGCTGACATGGATCTGAGCCACGTTATTCGGCTGGGCGTCTACGCCACGGATGTGGATGAGGTGCTGAAGCATTTTGACGTGCTGGGGATGTGGTTCGGACCGCTGGGGTAAGCCCCACCGATGACATTGCTGGGCGTGACGCGGTTGGCGATCCCCGGCCTGCTGTTCGAAATCGAGGCCACGGCAGCGGCCTAGTGCAAGGCGAAACCCTCGGCAGCCGCGCAGTGAAAGACGCTGTGCGGCTGTCGTGTTCGAGGCTCAGACCGATACGAGCGACAAGACCTCTTCGCGGTTGGACGAGGCGCGCTCTTCATTGTGGATGATGCGGCCGCGCCGCATGGCAACGATGCGGTCCGCCAAGGTCCAGGCAAAGTCAAAACGCTGCTCCACCAGAACAATTGCCATCTGCTGCGCGGCGCGCAGTTGTGCGATGACGCGCCCGATGTCCGAGATGATCGACGGCTGGATGCCTTCGGTCGGCTCATCCAGCAACAGCGCGCGCGGTTTTGTCACCAGCGCGCGGGCGATGGCCAGTTGCTGCTGTTGCCCGCCCGATAGATCGCCGCCGCGCCGTGTGCGCATGTCGCGCAGGACCGGGAACAGATCAAAGATGTGATCGGGAATGCGCCGTTCGGCGCGGGGCAGGCAGGCAAATCCGGTTTCAAGGTTTTCCTGCACGCTGAGCAACGGAAAGACTTCGCGGCCCTGCGGCACATAGGCGATGCCGGCACGTGCCCGCGCGCGGGCGCTGCGTGCAAGCGACGTGCCATCGAGGCTGACCTCGCCCCCGGCAGGGTGCCGCCCGGCAAGGGCAGAGAGGAGCGATGTCTTGCCAACCCCGTTCAAACCCATCACAGCCGTCACTTCTCCGATCCGGGCCTCGAAATCGAGGCCCGGGATGATGACCGATCCGCCGTAGGACAGTGTCAGGTTGCGGGCTTCAAGCATCTGCGCCCCCGTTTTCGCGGCCGAGGTAGACGTCGATCACCTGCGCATCCGATGTGACATGGTCGAGCGACCCTTCGGCCAACACACGGCCTTCGTGCAGGACCGTGACCCGGCAGTCCAGCCTGCGTACGAATTCCATGTCATGTTCGACCACCACGACCGCACGCGTGCGCGCCGCCTCGATCAGCATCTCGGTGGTCTTTTCGCGTTCTGCGCTGGTCATGCCGGCGGCGGGTTCATCGACCAGAAGCAGGCGAGGTTCCTGCGCCAGCAGCATCCCGATCTCCAGCCACTGTTTTTGACCGTGCGACAGCGCGCCTGACTTTTGCCCAAGCGCGTCCGACAGCCCGACCTGCGCCGCCAATGCCGCGATCCTGTCTGCCTGCGCGCGCCGCCGGAACAGCACCCGCACAGGCCCGCGCGCGCCCTTGAGCGCGAGGCGCAGGTTTTCCCGCACGGTCTGATCCTCGAACACCGTGGGCTTCTGGAACTTGCGTCCCAGCCCCAGCCGCGCGATCCGGGCCTCGGAAAGGCGCGTCAAATCGGTCGACATCTCGCCCCAGCGCACGGTGCCTGTGTCGGGGCGGGTCTTGCCCGTGACGATGTCCATGAAGGTTGTCTTGCCTGCGCCGTTGGGGCCGATCACGGCGCGCAACTCCGGCTCTGTGATGGAGAACGACAGGTTGTCGATTGCGCGAAACCCGTCAAAGGTCTTGGTGACACCAGACACTTCGAGAAGCGTGCTCATTCCGCGGCCCCCCGTGCTTCTTCACGCCGTAACGCGCCCTGATCCGGGCCAAGATCGCCCACGCGTTTGGGTCGATCAAACCGGTCGAACAACCCCCCGATGCCTTCGGGGGCAAAAAGCGTGACGGCGACAAAGCCAAAGCCCAGAAGCACCAGCCACCAATCGGTCCAGAGGATTTCATAAAACCCAAGGTCGATGTCTGGCGCACCGCCCCCGGTGAACCACGACGACAAGAGCGAGACAGCAGCAGCCCCCAGGATCGCGCCATAGAGCCGCCCGCGTCCGCCGATGGCCACCCAGACCGCGAGGTAGATCGAGGCGATGGGGGCGATTTCCGCGGGGTTCACGATGCCCGCCTGCGGATAGTACAGCGCCCCCGCGATTCCGGCGAGCATCGCGGTGCCGGTGAAGACCGCCAGTTTGTAAGCCTCGACATCGTAGCCCAGAAACCGCACGCGGGTTTCATCATCGCGGATCGCCCGCAGGACCGACCCGAACCGCTCGGACACGACCCACGCCGCCAGAACGTAAGTCAACGCAAGCGCAGCCGCAGATGCCCAGAGAAACCACAAGGACAGGGTGGATTGGGGCACACCCGCAGCGCCGGGGATGTTTTGCAGGCCCGACAGGCCATTGTTGCCGCGCAGGCCGCTGTCGTTCTGAAACAGCCACAGCGACAGGGCGAGGGTGCCTGCCTGCGTCAGGATCGACAGGTATACGCCCGTCACACGGCTGCGAAAGGCGAGCCATCCAAAGACCAGCGCAAGAAGGCCGGGCACGGCGACAACGGCCAGAAGTTGCACCGCAAGGATGTCGGAAAAGGCCCACATCCAAGGAAAGGTGTCCGATCCGACAACCCCGAAGATTTGGACCGCCGCCGCCTGATCGATTTCCGCCGCCGTCGGGGGCAAGGCGGCACGATCCAGCTGGGCTGCGACGATGCTTTCGGTGCGTGCACGCATCAGCCACATGCCGATGGCGTAGCCGCCGATCCCGAAAAACGCCATGTGCCCAAGGCTGAGGATGCCGGTGTAGCCCCAGACAAGGTCCATCGCGACAGCCACGAGGGACAGGCACAGCGTCTTGCCCAAAGTCTTGACGAAGGAGGTCGAGACCAGCCCCGCCTCGGCCAGAACCGTGGCCCCCAGCGTGACGATGGCCAGCGCGATCAGGACGGTTGCCACATGGGGCGTGCGCAAGAGGGTCATGACGCGGCCCTGCCTTTTTGCGGGACAATGCCGCGGGGCCGGAACTGGATAAAGGCGATCACGAAGAGGATCATGTAAGTCTGCGCTGCCAGCGTGTTCGAGGGATTGAGCCATTCAATGCCCTTTTGCATTCCCCCGATCATCCCGGCCCCGGCAAGGGTGCCAAGGACCGAACCGACACCGCCGACCACAACCGTCATGAAGGATTGCACGATGTATCCCGCGCCCATTTCCGAGGTCACCTGCGCATAAAGCCCGATTGCCACGCCCGCCACGCCCGCGATGCCGGACCCCAGCCCGAAGGTCAGCATCCCGATGCGCCCGGGGTCGATCCCCATGCTGGCGGCCATGCCCGGGTTCTGCGTGACCGCGCGCACTTCGAGCCCGAGGCGCGTGCGTTTGAGCACCAGAATGATGGCCGTCAGAAACACCAGTGCCAGCACGAAAATGGCGACCCTGATCCAAGAGATCGAAATGGCCTCGGAGATCACCCAGGATCCAGCCAGCCAATCCGGTGAGGTGAGGGGGCGGGCCTGTGTGCCAAAGATGTTCTTGGCAATCTGCTGCAAGGCGATCGAGATGCCGAAGGTCGCCAGAAGGGTTTCCAACGGGCGGTGCATCAGGTGGCGGATGACCAGCCGTTCCAACGTCACACCCGCAGCGCCCGCAACGACGAAAGCCAAGGGCAGGGCAACGATCAGGGACAGTGTGTAGTCAGGAATGAAGGTTTGCACCACGTAGCCGGTGTAGGCCCCGATCATGATGAATTCACCATGCGCCATGTTGATGACGCCCATCACGCCGAAGGTCACGGCAAGGCCTACAGCGGCAAGGAAATAGATTGACGCGAGCGACAGCGCATCCAGCCCCAGATCAGCCGTCTGATGCAGCGCAAGCCGGGTCTCGACGGATGCGGATGCGCGCTCTGCCGCGGCGGTGACGTCTGGGTTTTCTTCGACGTAGCGGTCGTAGATCGTGACCCCTTCGAAATCGGACAACGGGATCGCGCCCCAGCCGTCAGAGGCAGGCGCGGCACCCGTCAGCGCGCCATAGGCCGCCCAGCGTGCATTTTCGGTGTCGAGCGTTTCGACCGGCACTCCGGCCACCTGATCGCCGTCGATACCCGCAATCAGGGCAGAGTCCCGCGTTGCGGGTGTCACCAAGGTCTCGGCGAGCCCCGCGTCAACCAGCAATGCGTGTGCCTTGGCCAGTGGCAGATCATCGCCGGGCACCAGCAACCGGGCGATGTTTTCGGTCTCTGGCGGGTCGCCTGCGAAAACGGCCCGTTGTGTGACAAGGATACGCGACAGTGCCGCACGGTCCGCGATCGATATGCTGTCGGACAAATCCTCGATTGCCGCGATCCGCGCCTTCGGATCGGGGTCAAAGCGGGCGGTCAGACGCCGTTCCAGCGCGGCCTTTATCGCGGCCACCCCGGCATCCGGTTCCTCGGTCATGGAGGCGCGCAAGGGTTCCAGCAACTCGGCCGACCCGGCGCGTTCCAGAGCCTTCAACGCATCAATCCGCGCGGATTTGCGTGGATCGCTCAACTGGAATTGGATCAGGGCGGTGCCGATGACCCGCCGTACACCTGCATTGGGCCTGAGCGCTTTTGCCTCTGATTTGTCCACGCGACTTGTTTCGCCCGTGTCGATGTCGGTCAGCACATAGTCGGCGCCGTCGCGTTCCCCGATGAAAAACAGGCCCCCTTCGGTCCGTAGAACGACCCGGCGGTCAGCCCAGGCTTCCAAAAAGGGCTGAAGGTTCGGAGATCCGGTTTCGGCCAACCGGTCCAGCACGTCGCCAACGGTCTTGCGCGATGCACGTTCCACCTTTTTCGGCTCGGCCTGAAGGGCCGTTTGCAAGGGGCCAAGCGGCTGTGCGGCCAGCGGCATGGCAAGGCTGACAGCCGCAAGAAAGAGGAGAAAGCGAAGCATCGGAAAACCTTCTTCGGGGCAGCAACGCGCCGGACCCTCAAGGCCCGGCGCATCGTCTGTCTGGTACGGATCAGTAGTTGGATTCGATCTGTACGCAGCTTTTGGTTTCGGTGTTGTACATTCCGCAGCCCAGACCCGGCCAATCGGAAACGAGCACAGCACTTTCGGGCAAGTGATCGGTCCATGCGTCACCGGCGACTTCGGTTGTCTGGCTGATGATGTCGAACTGACCGTCCTCGGTGATCTCACCAATCAACACAGGCTTGGCCAGGTGGTGGTTCGGCAACATCACGGCAGTGCCACCTGTCAGGTTTGGAAATTCCTGACCGTACATGGCGTCACGCACGGCATCCACATCGGTGGTCTTCGCCTTTTCGACCGCGTTCACCCACATGTTGAAGCCGATATAATGGGCCTCCATGGGGTCGTTGGTCACACGGTCTTCGCCCATGCGCTCTTTCCATGCGGCGATGAAGTCCGCATTGACGTCGGTTTCGGCGGATTGGAAGTAGTTCCAGGCCGCGAGATGGCCGACCAGATCGGTGGTATCGAGACCCGAAAGCTCTTCTTCGCCCACTGAAAAGGCGACTACGGGGATATCATCCGCCGACACGCCTTGTGCTGCCAGTTCCTTGTAAAAGCCCACATTGGCATCGCCGTTGATTGTTGAAATCACGCCCACGGGCCGCCCTTCTTCGCCCATGGCCACAACATCCGACACGATTGTTGCCCAGTCTGAATGACCGAAGGGCGTGTAGTTGACGAAAATGTCCGCCGTGGCGATGCCCTTGTCCTCAAGATAGGCCTGAAGGATGTTGTTGGTCGTGCGCGGATAGACGTAGTCAGTGCCCAGAAGCGCAAACCGTTCGACGCCCAGCTCTTCAAGGAAATAGTCCACCGCCGGAATGGCCTGCTGGTTGGGTGCCGCCCCGGTGTAGAAGACGTTTTTCGACGATTCCTCGCCCTCGTATTGCACAGGGTAGAACATCAGACCGTTCAACTCTTCCAGCACCGGAAGCGCCGATTTGCGGCTGACCGATGTCCATGACCCAAAGATCACGTCGACCTTTTCAACCGTCAGCAATTCGCGCGCCTTTTCCGCAAAGAGCGGCCAGTCGGAGGCCGGGTCGACCACCACCGCTTCGATCTGGCAGCCCAGCAGTCCGCCTGACGCGTTCTGCTGATCAACCAGCATTTCAACCGTGTCTTTGAGGGTGGTTTCCGAAATGGCCATCGTGCCCGACAGCGAATGCAGGACCCCGACCTTGATCGGATCGGCGCAATCTTGTGCGTGCGCGGCCCCTGCAGCAAGAATGGCAGCCGTTCCCAATAGTATCTTTTTCATCATCTCTCTCTCCGTTGGTTCGCCTTTTTCAAGTGGGTCGCGCTGCGATCGGCACGCACACTCTGCGGGCAAACCCGATGATGTGATGGGCGAAAGAGCAACAAATCATGGGCACGTCAGGAATGCTGCGCCTGCAAATGCCGCGAAATTGAGCAGCAAAGGGTGCGGTGCGCTGGCGATTTAGACACATGGCGGAAACATGCCGCTGCGCCTTGGTGGGCCATCAGAGTGTAGAATGGCCCGGTTCCGTGCTTTTGGAGTCGCTTGGGCACAGTCGCCGGAATCGCCCTCGCAAGGGGGCGGGCTTGGCGATATGACGGGGCAATGAATGATACTCTTGAACTCTTCGCGGTTTGCGCACCGGGTCTCGAGCCGCAGTTGCGCGGCGAGGCACTGGCACGCGGCTTTGACGTGGCCGACACCGGGCCGGGCGGGGTGACCCTGCGCGGTGACTGGTCCGAGGTGTGGCGCGCCAACCTCGAACTGCGCTGTGCGGTGCGGGTTCTGGTGCGCGTCGGTGGGTTCATGGCGTTTCATCTGGCGCAACTGGACAAGCGCGCCCGCAAGTTTCCATGGGGCGATGTGCTGCGCCCGGATGTGCCGGTGAAGGTTCAGGTGACGAGCAAGAAGTCGAAAATCTATCACGCGGGGGCCGCGACCCAGCGGATCGAAACCGCCTTGCGCGAAACCCATGGCATAGCCGTCAGCCCGGACGCGCAGATGGTCATCAAGGTCCGTATCGAAGACAATGGCGTAACCATCAGCCTCGACGCCTCGGGCGAGCCGCTGCACAAGCGCGGGCACAAGGCAGCCGTGGGCAAGGCCCCGCTGCGCGAAACGATGGCGGCCTCGTTCCTATTGCAGATGGGCTTTGACGGCACCCAAAGCGTCGTTGACCCGATGTGCGGGTCAGGCACGTTCGTGATCGAAGCGGCGGAAATTGCGGCAGGGCTACAGGCCGGGCGCGCGCGCAGCTTTGCGTTCGAGCAATTGGCTTCTTTTGACCCGCAGGCCTTTGCCGCGCTGCGTCGGGAGGCAGTGGCGACGGGGCCGGTACGCTTCTTCGGGTCGGACCGGGATCAGGGTGTGATCGGCATGGCCATCAAGAATGCCGAGCGGGCATGGGTGGCGGCATCCTGTCAGTTCACCGTACATGGTGCGGCCGAGGTGGTGCCGCCAGACGGTCCGCCGGGGCTGGTGATGGTCAACCCGCCCTACGGCGCGCGCATCGGCAACAAGAAACAGCTTTACCCGCTTTACGGAACTCTGGGCGAGACCTTGAAGGCGCGGTTCAAGGGCTGGCGCGTGGGGCTGGTCACCAGCGAGGCCGGGTTGGCAAAGGCCTGTGGTCTGCCGTGGAAACCGCAAGGACCCGCGGTGGCGCATGGGGGGCTCAAGGTCTGGTTGTGGCAGTCCGAAGTGCTTTAACGGGCAAGGGCCGCAAGGCCGGGATCGGTGGCAGTCATGACCGGATGCTGCGCCATGCCGTGCCACCACGCGGATAGGGCGGGATAGCCGGCCAGCGCGTCGCGTCCTGTGTCGGCGCGGGTGAAATAGTCGAGCATCGGGGCCAGATGACAATCGGCCAATGTCACTGCCTTGCCGTTCAACACGCGCCTTTCTTCGGCCACGGCATCAAGGGCCGCGAGCACGGGCCGGGCCGCCGCCAACCCTTCGGCGATGGTGTCGGGGCAGGGGGGCTGCGACACCAGCGGGCGGAAGACGCTGTGGGAAAAGACCTGCCGCACCATGGGCCAGTAGCCATAGCTGTCGATCATCGCGATGACCTGTGCCATGCGCGCCCGATCCTGCGCGGTTTCGGGTTGCAAGGCGGGTCCGTCCAGAACGTCGTCGAGATAGCGGGTGATTGCCGCCGTTTCGATCAGGGTGAAATCACCATGCACAAGCGCCGGAACCCGGTTGAACGGATGGATTTGCAAATACGCGGGGTCGGGGTTGGTGAACGGATCAACCTCAACCCACCGATATTCCGCGCCCTTGAGGTGCAGGACGATCCGCGCGATGCGGCTGTAGACGCTGTAGCGATATCCATGGAGGGTGAGCGTGCCTGACATGCCGGTCCTCCGATTGGGTTATCCGTCTAGAGGTGTTCTGGCTGGGGCATGCCCAGCACATGAAACCCGCCATCGACGCGGATAATCTCGCCCGTGGTGCAGGCCCCAGCGTCCGAACAGAGGTAGACGGCGGTGCCGCCCACGGCTTCCAGCGTGGCGTTGGCGCGCATGGGTGCGTTCTGGTCGGTGTGCTTGTAGGTCTTGCGTGCGCCGCCAATGGCCGCCCCTGCCAGCGTTTTCATCGGCCCGGGTGAGATCGCGTTCACGCGGATGCCTTCGGGGCCCAGATCATTGGCCAGATAGCGCGTGGTGCTTTCCAATGCGGCCTTGGCCACACCCATCACGTTGTAGTTGGGCACAACCCGGTTCGACCCCAGATAGGTCAAGGTGATCAGCGATCCACCGTTCTCGACCATCATAGGATGCGCGCGCCGGGCCACTTCGATGAAGCTGTAGGCGCTGATGTCCATGGAGTTCTTGAAGTTGGCGCGGCTGGTGTTGAGGAACCGCCCCGTCAGTTCGGACTTGTCGGAAAAGGCGATGGCGTGGATCACGAAGTCGATCGTGGGCCAACGCGCGGCCAATTGCTCAAAGGCGGCGTCGAGGCTGGCATCGTCTGTTACGTCCACATCAACCATGAAGTCGCTGCCGACAGAGGCCGCCAGTGGCTCCAACCGTTTGCCGAACGCCTCGCCCTGATAGGTAAAGGCCAGTTCGGCCCCTGCCTCGCTCAGCGCCTTGGCAATCCCCCAAGCGATGGAACGATCATTGGCGACACCCATGACAAGGCCGCGTTTTCCTGCAAGCAAATCCGACATTCTGAAATTATCCGTTATATTTGGAAAGGATCATCGACCCGTTTGTGCCACCAAAGCCAAAGCTGTTGGTCATCACCGAATCCAGTCCGGCATTTTCAACCAGCGACGTCGCGATCTCTTCGGGTTTGAAATCGGGATCCAGGTTTTTCACGTTGATCGAAGGCGTGATGAAATCGTTTTCCAGCATCAGCAGGCAATAGACGGCTTCCTGTGCTCCCGCTGCGCCCTGACTGTGCCCGGTCATCGACTTGGTCGAGCTGACGGGTGGTTGCTTGCGGCCTTCAAAGCTGCGGCGCACGGCTTCGATCTCGGGTTTGTCGCCCGCCGGTGTCGATGTGCCATGGGCGTTGATGTAGTCGACCGTGCGGCCCTCGGGCAGCGAAGCCATTGCCAGCCGCATGGCACGTTCTGCGCCTTCGCCGGAAGGGGCCACCATGTCCGCGCCGTCCGACGTGGCCGCGTAGCCTGTTACTTCCGCATAGATTTTCGCGCCGCGTGCCAGCGCATGATCCAACTCTTCCAGAACCACGATGCCGCCGCCACCCGAAATCACGAACCCGTCGCGGTCCGCGTCAAAGGCGCGCGAAGCTTCTGCCGGGGTATCGTTGTACTTGCTGCTCATCGCGCCCATGGCATCGAACAGGCACGACAGGGTCCAATCCAGTTCTTCACCGCCGCCGGCAAACATCACGTCCTGCTTGCCCAGCATGATCTGTTCGGCGGCGTTGCCGATACAGTGCAGCGACGTAGAGCAGGCCGAGGTGATCGAATAGTTGATACCCTTGATCCTGTTGGCGGTGGCCAGATTGGCGCTGATCGTCGAAGACATGCACTTGGGCACGGCAAAGGGGCCGATCCGCTTGGTCGCGCCGGTTTTCAGAACCGTCTGGTGCGCCGTCAGCATGGCCGAGGTCGATGGCCCGCCCGATCCAGCCACAAGGCCGGTGCGCGGGTTGACGATATCGCCTTCTTCCAGACCCGCATCGGCGATGGCTTCGGCCATTGCGATCTGTGCATAGGCGGCACCCGGCCCCATGAACCGCAAGGTGCGCTTGTCCACGTGTTCGGCGACATCCAGCTTGAGCGTGCCTGCGATCTGGCTGCGAAAACCGTGCTCGGCCATCTCGGGCGAGGCGACAATGCCCGAAGCGCCCGATTTCAGTGATGCCAGCACTTCGGCTGCATTGTTCCCGATGGATGAGACGATACCCAACCCTGTGACGACGACACGGCGCATGCGGCGCACTCCTTTGGTGGTCTTTGGGCTATGTAAGACAGCCGAAGCAGAACGCGCAACCAATTAGGGCGGGGCAGGGCGGCACGCGCCCACATCCATGGCTGAAATCAAGCGTTGAGGGGAGGCGGGATTTTTGCCAGACACGGGGGCAGGGGCCTTTCCGCAGGTGCGTTCGGCCCGGGCAAGGGGTGTCCGCGATGGCACAAGGGAAATTCAAGGTGGCAAACGTGCTTCGATCAGCCGAGGCCGCGTTGAAGTCCGGGGACTTGGGCACGAGCCTGTCTGCCTACCGTTCTGTCATCGCGCGGTTTCCCGGCAACGCCAAAGCCCAAGCAGGCGTCAGGAAGATCGAGGCGCTGTTGGCCCGGGGCTCCGCCACGCAGCGCCAGTCGCCCAACCAGATGCACAGCGCCGCCCGCACCGCCGAGGACAAGGGCGATTTTGCGACAGCCATCGACCTCTACGAGGCCGTGCTGCGGCAGGCTCCCGGTCGTCTGGACGTGCAAAATGACCTTGGCATGGTGTTGCTGCAAGCGGGCCAGCCGCAGCGGTCCGTCGAGGTTCTGAAGGACCTCGCGCGCCGTGCCCCCGACGTTGCCGAGGCGCATATCAACCTCGCACGGTCCTACGTCACCTGCGAAATGTACGACGCTGCGATTGCCAGTTGCGAACAGGCGCTGCAAGTCGATCCGACCCATGCGGTGGCCCTGTGCAACCTTGGATCCATCTGCGCGCGCACCGGCCGGATCGACAGGGCGATCTCATGCTATGAGACATCCATTGCACACAATCCGACCCATGCGGACGCCTATGTTAACCTCGTCGAAGCCCGCAAGCTGCCTGCGGGCGATCCCATGATCGCGCGGATGGAACAGGTGGTGACGGGTGACGAATTGCCCGCCGTTGAAAGGATCAAGCTGCACTTCGCGTTGGGCAAGGTGCTGGATGGCACGGGCGACACCGACCGCGCCTTCGACCACTACAGGCACGCCAACGATCTGGCGAAACGAACACGATCCTTCGACGTGGCGCAGGAGCTTGCGGTGCTGGACGCGGGGCGCGAGATGTTCGACCGCCCGAACCTGCCCATGCTGACCCTGTCAGACGTCGACACGCCGCCCGTGATCCCGATCTTCATCATCGGGATGCCGCGCTCGGGCAGCACACTGATCGAACGTGTCCTGTCCAGCCACTCGCAAGTGCACGGCGCAGGCGAAATTGGCGATTTCAGGCGGAATGTCTGCGCGCGGCCAAGGGCGGCAAGGACGGGTTTGACAAGGCCACGTTGATGGCCATTCGCCAGCAATACCTCTACAGGCTGGCCGCACTGTCGCAGGGCGCAACCCACGTTGTCGACAAGAACCTGATGAATTTCCATTTTGCCGGTCTGATCGCCTCGGCCTTTCCCGACGCGGTGATCCTGCACATGGTGCGGGATCCCATGGCGGTGTGCTGGTCGAACTACCGTCAGAACTTTGCTTCCGACCGATTGTCCTTTGCCTTCGACCTGGATGACTTGGGCGCTTATTACGGCCGGTACGAACGGCTCATGGCGTTCTGGCACAGCCGCTTTGCGGGCTGCATCCACGATGTGGATTATAACGGCTTCACCCAATCCCCCGAAGATCGAACACGCGCTTTGCTGGATCACTGCGGATTGTCCTTCGAAGATGCCTGTCTGAAGTCCCACGAGGGTGACAGCGCAGTCAGAACCGCCAGCCTTTTTCAGGTGCGCGAGAAAGTGTACCGCGACAGCTCTCGGGATTGGGAAAGATACCGGTCCCATCTGGCTGATTTCGCGGCGAAATACTTCGGGCCGTCTTTGGCGGACTGACCTGCTTCAAGGCGCGAGGATTGCTGCCGCCCTACTCTGTGCCGCGACGATGTCCCTGGCGCCTTTTGATCGCGCTACCCGTCTCGTCCGGGTTCGTCTGGATTGCTGGAAAACACTGCGATCTTGTTGCCTTGGGGATCGCGCAGATAGCAGACGTAAAAGGTGGGTCCGTAAGCTGCGCGAAATCCCGGCTGGCCTTCGTCCGTGCCGCCCGCGGCAAGGGCTGCGGCGTGCAGATCGCGCACCTGGGCCTGGCCGGTCGCCTCGAATGCGACCATAGCACCGTTGCCAGCCGAGGCCGGGCGCCCATCAAAGGTCGGCTTGACGTAAAAATCTGGAAAGATCGGACGCGTGCCCGGATCCACCGGCAGGGCATAGCTCAGGCCCTCGGGGCCTTCTTCCAACGCATAGCCAAGTGCCGGCAGGAACGCATCGTAGAACCGTTTTGCGCGGGCGATGTCATCGGCACCAACAGTAACATAGGAGATCATTGTGCATCTGCCTTTCAAATGGCCGGGGCAGTGCGCGCGCCTCAGCTTTCGCTCAGCGCGACCTTCATGTCCTTGACCTCGTAGATCACTTCGCCGTCCGCCTCGACGATGCCATCGGCCACGCCCATGGTCAGACGCCGGGTCTGGATCGCCTTGGTGAAATCGATCTTGTAGGTCAGCATCTTGCGATCGGGCCGCACCATCCCCTTGAGCTTGACCTCGCCCACACCCAGCGCATAGCCGCGCCCCTGCCAGCCGCGCCAGCCGAGGTTGAACCCCGTCAACTGCCACAGACCATCAAGGCCCAGACAGCCGGGCATGATCGGGTTGCCGGGAAAATGGCATTCGAAGAACCAAAGCTCAGGCGTGATATCGAACTCGGCGGTGATATGACCCTTGCCATGCGCGCCGCCATCGCTGGAGACGTCGGTGATACGGTCCATCATCAACATGGGCGGTTCAGGAAGCTGCGCATTCCCCGGCCCGAAAAGTTCGCCACGTGCACATTTCAACAGGTCGTCACGGTTGAAACTGGTTGGGTAATCGGACATTTGCGCTCTCTTGCCGTATGGTTCAATTCGGACCCCTCTAGCACTGGCGCGGCCCGCTTGCCAAGTGCGTGAACAGGGCCGTGCGCGTGTGTGACATACGGTCCATGCGTGCCGATTGGGTGCAATGGCTGCGGCGCAAGTCCGGTTTTCATTTGAAAACAGGCCCTGTCGCTCTTTATATACAAGACATGAGCATTCAACCTGACAGCACCGCCGACCGGCAGGCAAACGGAACCAAGTGGCTTGCGGGCGCGGGCCTGCGCCCCACGCGCCAGCGTGTGACCCTTGCGGCTCTGCTGGTGGGCGATGGGCAACACCGCCACGTGACCGCCGAAAGCCTGTTTGACGCGGCCAAGTCCGAAGGCGACGCGGTGTCCCTGGCGACCGTTTACAACACGCTGCGCGCCTTTTGCGATGCGGGCCTGATGCAAGAGGTGACGGTGGATGGCTCAAAAAGCTACTTCGACACCAACACGCATGACCACCCGCACTTTTTCTGGGAAGACGAGGCGCGGCTGACTGATGCCCCATCGGATCAACTGGTGATCGCACAGCTTCCAGACGCCCCCGAAGGCGCCGAGATCGCATCGGTGGATGTTGTGATTCGACTGCGCCGCAAATCCTGACCTGCCGGGCGCCTTGCGCGGAAGTGCACCATAGTGCCCTTTATTGAATGACCTCCATGTCCAAAATCACCATCACCCAGGATCAGATCGACGCCTACCAGCGCGATGGTGTTGTCCTGATCCCCGGCCTTTTTGCCGAACACGTGGACAGCCTGCGCGCGGGCATTGACCGGAATATGGCTGCACCGGGTCCCTATGCCTCTGAGAACGAACGCTCGGGTGAAACGGGGCGGTTTTTCGACGACTACTGCAACTGGCAGCGCATCCCCGAATTTGCGGACACGATCCGCACGTCACCCGCCGCAGATGTTGCCGCGACGCTGATGGGATCACAGTCGGTTCAGCTGTTTCATGATCATGTTCTGGTGAAGGAACCGGGGACCTCAATGGCGACGCCATGGCATTCGGACGGGCCGTATTACTTCGTGCAAGGCCGCCAGACGGTCAGCTTCTGGTCGCCTCTTGATCCGGTCAAAGAAGCAAGCCTGCGGTGCGTCGCGGGTTCGCACCTGTGGGAAAAGGACGTGCTGCCGACCCGCTGGGCCAAGGGCGACGCCTTTTTCGACCCCTCACCCTACAGGCCCGTGCCGGATCCGGATGCAGAAGGCATGCGTGTGCTGGAGTTCGAAATGCAGCCGGGCGACGCGGTGGCCTTTCACTACCGCACCTTGCATGGCGCGCGCGGCAACACGTCAACCAGCCGCCGCCGCGCGTTCTCATTGCGCCTTGTGGGGGATGATGCGCGGTACGTGAACCGTCCCGGTCCGACGTCGCCGCCCTTTCCGGGCCACGACATGGTTGATGGTCAGAAGCTGCGCACAGATTGGTTCCCGATGCTCAAAGGCTGATCAGAACCATTGACCCGGCTCCATCAGGCCCAAATCCAGCAACTGCCGCGAATGCCACTCGAAGGGGGCGGAGTTGTGCCATTTGAACGTTTCGATATCAAAGGTGCTGCCCGGATTGCGTTTGAGCGCCTTGGCCGTGCGGAAGGACACCACCGCAGACGTGATGTTGTGATGCCACGGACAGGCGTAGGTGTTGTATTCTTCGTCATTGAACGTGTGATCGTCCAGCAAACGCAGCTTGGGTTTTGACCTGAAAATCGCGATGCGGTCGATCTTGCGCCGGGCCGCCGGGATATGCTCCTCGTAGCGCCAGCGCAGACCGCCGAAGAAATCAAGCTGCCGTTCCTTGGGATGGCCGTTGGTCATGTCCTTGCGCGCCAGCGCGTAATACCCTGATCGATCCAGATGCGCGGTGTCCAGGGACACCGCATCCGGGTGCTGTTCCAGATCGTCGGAATAAAGATCTACCACGTAGGTCAGCATCGCATCGCGCCGCTCTTCGGTGTGAAAGGTCAGCATCTCGCCCACGCTGCGCGTCTCGCAGAAAGGGTGAAACAGGTATTCCGCGTTGTAGCAGTAGTACATCCAGATGTTCGGTGCCGCTTCGATCACCCTGTTGATCGCGGCGGGTACGGCACCTTCGATGGACGGATCGTAATTGACCCGCTCGACGCTGGCCTCAAGATCGCGGGGCAGATCGAACAGATCAGGCATAAAGGCGATGACCGACGCAAACCCCGCCTGCTGGTGATGCCGCAGGGTGGTGGCCACTTCGACATCATCCTCGACCATGATCATGGCGACAGGCCCTTTGGCCAAGGCGGCCTTGCCGTCTTTCAGGAATGCGTCGATGGAAGCATGATGCATGGTGTCCGAAACCTCTGTTCGCCCCAAAGTCCGACAAAGTGCTGTGCATTGCAAGACGTGCCGCGCCCTGATAATCCCCGCCGCAATCTCCATCCATCCGAAAGCGGTCCCATGTCCGAGCCCAAGAAGCTTTTCATCAAGACATACGGTTGCCAGATGAACGTCTATGACAGCGAGCGCATGGCCGAGGCGCTGGGCGGGCAGGGCTATGTCGAAACCGGTTCGGCTGATGATGCGGACATGATCCTGCTCAACACCTGCCACATCCGCGAAAAGGCGGCGGAAAAAGTCTATTCCGAACTGGGGCGCTTCAAGGGGCTGAAGGCGGAAAAGCCGGACCTGAAAATTGGCGTGGCGGGTTGTGTGGCACAGGCCGAAGGCGAAGAGATCATGCGCCGTCAGCCTCTGGTCGATCTGGTTGTTGGACCCCAAAGCTATCACCGCCTGCCCGAACTGGAAGCAAAGACGCGGAGCGGGGAAAAGGCGCTGGATACGGATTTCCCCGAAGAGGACAAGTTTGAACGGCTCAAATCCCGGCCCAAAGCCGCGCGTGGGCCGACTGCCTTTCTGACGGTGCAGGAAGGGTGCGACAAGTTCTGTGCGTTTTGCGTGGTGCCTTATACCCGTGGTGCCGAAGTCAGCCGTCCCGCCGCGCGTATCCTCGACGAGGCGCGCGATCTGGTGGAGCGTGGCGTGCGCGAGATCACCTTGCTGGGGCAGAACGTCAACGCCTATCACGGGGCCGGTCCGGACGGGTCCGACTACACCCTGGCCAAGCTGATCTGGGATCTCGACCGCGTCGATGGGTTGGAACGTATTCGCTTTACCACCTCGCACCCCAATGACATGGGCGATGACCTTATCGAGGCGCATGGCACATGCGCCAAGCTGATGCCTTACCTGCACCTGCCTGTTCAGTCTGGCAGCGACCGCATCCTCAAGCGGATGAACCGCAGCCACACCGCCGAAAGCTATCTGCGCCTGATCGAACGCATCCGCGCGGCACGCCCCGATATCGTGATGTCGGGGGACTTCATCGTAGGCTTTCCCGAAGAGACAGAAGCCGACTTTCAAGCAACCCTCGACCTGATCGAAGAGGTCAACTACGGCTACGCTTACTCCTTCAAGTATTCGACCCGCCCCGGCACGCCTGCCGCTGAACGCCCGCAGGTCGAAGACGCCGAAGCCGATGACCGCTTGCAACGTCTGCAAGCCCTGATCACCCGCCAGCAACGTGCCATCCAGAACGATATGGTGGGCCGCGAGGTCAGCGTTTTGTTCGAAAAGGACGGGCGTAAACCCGGCCAGCGGGTGGGCAAGTCTGAATACCTGCATGCCGTGCACGTGGCCGAAAATGCGCCCGCCATCGGCGAGATCGCCCGGGTTCGGATTGTGGAATCAGGGGCCAATTCCCTGTCGGGTGTGCGCGTCTCTGCGTAACTTCGGCGCAAAATTCCACGAAAATGATCTAAGCTTGGGGGATAATTGAAGAAATCCGCCCTCAAACCACAATATATTGTTGATTTGTCTTCACAGCTGTCGAAAATTTACCTAACATTTTGGAATGTGTTGCGTGAAGGTTCCTTAATTTTGGGCTCACGCGGGGGACAATGAAAAGGAACGAGGCTGTGGGATTTGATTTTTCCAAAGGCCTGAACAAACTCATGGGCGCAGCTGCTGCCGCCGTTGTGGGTTTGTCGGCTATCGCGACTGCGGCGCATGCTGAAAGCAGTTTGCTTGACAGAGACAACATGGCAACCAACGAACGCTATGCGCCAACGATCTGGGTGGATCCGGATGGCTGCGAGCACTGGGTCATGGACGATGGTTTTGAAGGCTACATGACACCGCATGTTACACGGCAGGGTATTCCGGTCTGCCGTCGGGGCAATGTCTGTGGTGTGATGAACAGCGATCAATTCTTCTCTACCAACAGCCACAAGATCAACGCGCAGGGCCGTCAGCGTCTGTCGCAGTTCTTCCAGTCTGCGGGTGCGACTTCCTATATCATCACTGGTCACACAGACAGCCGCGCCTCTGACGCTTACAACATGCGTCTGTCGCTGCGCCGTGCCAATGCAGTTGCAGCGGTAGCACAGGCATCGGGTGCCCGCATCGCGGACGTCCGCGGCTATGGCGAACGGTTGCCTGTTGCGGCCAACAACACGGCGGGTGGCATGGCCAAGAACCGCCGCGTTGAAATCATTTGCATCCGTTAAGGAGAGAGACATGAAAGCGATCAAGATCATCTTGTCTCTTGCCGCGGCAACGGCAATTTCGGCCTGTGACATCACCGGTGAAGGTGGCGGCGGCCGCGTGAAAAACGACAAGACCATCGACTACGGTCAGGGCAACCGCGAAAAAGATCTCAGCCAGCTTGTGGCCGGGATCTGGGTGGACCCCAACGGCTGTGATCACTGGATCATCGACGACGGGATCGAAGGATACCTGTCGCAGCGTCTGGACAAATACGGCAAGCCTGTGTGTTCCGGCATCGCGCCGCCCAACACGGCGACGGGCCCCTACAAGGGCAACCAGACCATCAGCGATCCGCTTTGATCCGGCGGACCCTGAAAATCCTCAATGCGGCGGCTGGATCACCAGCCGCCGTTTTTGTTTGAAGCACGTGAAAATCCGCCCATGCCCGTTGCAGTCCCCGGGCAAAGTTGCGACCCTCAGCCAGACCTTTGAATCAGGAGCCACGATTGGCCACCAGCGCCCAGATCCCCCCGACCGCGTCCCCCGCCGCCCCAGAGGCGTTGATCGAATTTCCAGACAACCGGCTGCTTATTGACCTGTGTGGCCCCTATGACCGCAACCTCACGGCCGTGGAATCCGCGCTTGAGGTGCAGATCATCCGGCGTGGCAACCAGCTTGCCATTCTTGGCGAAGAGGCGGCGCAAAAGCGCACTATTGAGGTGCTGAACGCGCTTTATCTGCGGCTTGAGACCGGCAAGGAGGTCGAGGCGGCGGATGTGGACCGCGAATTGCGCATGGGCGGATCGGAGCAGGACACCGGCACACGCGCGGGTGACCAGTTGGAAATGCCCGTTGGTGCCAAGGTCGAGATCAAGACCCGCAAGAAACTGGTGGAGCCGCGCACCGAAGCGCAGAAAGCCTATGTGCAATCGCTCTTTGACAATGAATTGGCCTTTGGCATCGGGCCTGCGGGCACGGGCAAGACCTATCTTGCCGTGGCCGTGGGTGTCAGCATGTTCATTCAGGGCCATGTGGACCGGATCATCCTCAGCCGTCCGGCGGTCGAGGCGGGAGAGAAGCTTGGCTATCTGCCGGGCGACATGAAGGACAAGGTCGATCCCTACATGCAGCCGCTTTACGATGCGCTGAACGATTTTCTGCCGGGCAAGCAATTGGCCAAGCTGATCGAAGACAAGCAGATCGAGATCGCTCCGCTGGCCTTCATGCGGGGCCGCACATTGTCACGCGCTTTCGTGGTGCTGGACGAGGCGCAGAACGCGACATCGATGCAGATGAAGATGTTCCTGACCCGGTTGGGCGAAGGCTCCCGCATGGTGATCACGGGGGACCGCACGCAGATCGACCTGCCGCGCGGGGTGCCTTCGGGATTGTCGGATGCGGAACGGCTGCTGAAATCCATTCCCAAGATCAGCTTCAACTATTTCACGTCCAGGGACGTGGTGCGCCACCCGCTGGTCGCCGCCATCATCGAGGCCTACGAGGCAGACAGCGAAACGGGGTAGCGATCATGCGTGGTGTAGCATTTTGTGGCCGGGGCCTGCGCAGAAGGGCTGGTGGTCCGTTGTCCTTTGGTGGGCTGTCGCACGGTGACGGGATGCCCGGCTCGTGATTCTCGATGTTTCTATTGAAGATACGCGGTGGTCCGACCTCGGGCTTGAAACTATGGCCCATGCTGCCGTCATGGCCGTTCTTCAAGCCCAAGGCATAGATGCGGATGCGGTCGAGGTGTCCGTTCTGGCCTGTGATGACGCGCGTATCGCCGCCCTGAACACCGAATTCCGTGGCAAACCCGTGCCCACCAATGTTCTGAGCTGGCCGGCCGAAGAACGTGGGGCGGTCGAAGCCGGGGCAACACCTGTGCCTGTGAGGCCGGGCTTTGACGGGGTGATTGAACTGGGCGATATCGCGATCGCCTACGACACCTGCGCCCGCGAGGCGCGCGAGATGGGCAAATCCTTGCCGGATCACGCCACGCACCTGATTGTACATGGCCTGCTGCACCTGCTGGGCTATGACCACGAACGTGACCAAGATGCCACTGTCATGGAAACGCTTGAGACCGAAATACTTGGCAATCTGGGCGTCGATGACCCATATTGAACACACCGGCGGATACCACCGCCCGAACTGGACAGGACCCGATGGGCGACAACGACGGATCGTCTGACGCGGCGCAAAGCGCGCAGCCAGACACTGGCCTGAACAAGACCGAAGAAAACACCCCCCGCAAGAGCGGTTTCCTGACGCGTGTTATTGGCGCGCTCAGCCCCACGGACGTGGAAGACGACGGGCCTTCAACACCCGCTGTTGTGACCCCGGCCGAGGCTGAACACGGCATGATGAACCTGCGCCGGATGCGGGTGGAGGATGTGGCCATTCCCAAGGCCGATATCACCGCCGTGGCGTCTTCGGTCACGCTGGATGAACTCGTGCAGGTTTTCAAGGACAGCGGGCTGACCCGTCTGCCGGTCTACGAGGGCACGCTCGATACGCCCATCGGCTTTGCCCACCTCAAGGATCTGGCCCTGACGCATGGATTCAACGGCGGCGGCGGTGACTTTGATCTTCAGGCGATGCTGCGGCCATTGCTCTTTGTGCCGCCGTCGATGACCATCGGCGTTCTGCTGACCAAGATGCAGACCGAACGCCGCCACATGGCGCTTGTGATCGACGAGTACGGCGGCGTTGATGGGCTTGTGACCATCGAAGACCTGATCGAACAGGTCATCGGTGAGATCGAGGACGAACATGACGTGGCCGAAGGCACGTTCTTTGCCCAAGAGGCGACAGGCTGCTATCTGGCACTTGCCAAGACGCCGCTTGAAGATTTCGAGACCGAGATCGGGCGGTCGCTGACCGATCACGACGATGTCGATGAAGAAGAGATCGACACGCTTGGCGGTCTTGTTTTCATGCTGGCGGGCCGGGTACCTGCGCGGGGCGAGGTCGTGGTGCATCCTGATGGCCCCGAATTCGAAGTGATGGATGCCGATCCGCGCCGCATCAAACGGTTGCGCGTCAGGTTGAGCGGGCAGGAAGCAGCCGAATGATCCGGGCCGCGTGGCTTGCGGCGCGTCCTCTTTGGCAGGTCGCTCCGGCGGCTGTGGCGCTTGGTTGGTTTGCGGCCCTTGGGCAGGCTCCCTATGACTGGCCCGTGGTGATGCTGGTGGCGCTCTTTGCAGTGTTCGTCTTGTATCGCGGTGCAGCCCGCGCCAAACGTGCGGCATTGGTCGGATGGCTTTTCGGCTTTGGCTATTTCTTTGTGACACTCGGTTGGATCACGGAACCCTTTCAGGTTGATGCCGCGCGGCATGGCTGGATGGCCCCGTTCGCGCTGGTGCTCTTGGCGGGGGGGCTTGCGCTCTTCTGGGCCTTGGCCTTCGGGGTGGCCCGGCGGTTGCGGGCCGGGGTGTTCGGTCTGGCCGTCGCGTGGCCGCTATCCGAGTTGTTGCGCGCCTACGTGTTCACCGGCTTTCCCTGGGCGATGCTGTCGCAAGGTATGCTCGAAACCCCCGTGGCCGCGGGGCTGGCTTGGGGCGGACCGCACGGCGTGATGCTGTTTCTGTGCCTTGGGGCTGCGGTACTCGTGCATTTCTCGGATCGTCCCTTGCTGGTGCTGGGGCCTGCGCTGCTGGCGCTGGCGTCAGTGGCGATGCCGCCAAAGATCGCAGCACCCCAGATGGGGCCGCATACCGTGCGGCTGGTGCAGCCAAATGCCCCGCAGCATGAAAAGTGGGACCCCGAAAAGATCCCCGTCTTCGTCAACCGGCAATTAATGGCGACGGCAGCCCCTGCACCGGTGCAGCCGGATCTGATCGTGTGGCCAGAAACCGCACTGCCTTACCTGCAGGAATACGCGCAACCCGTCTTTGACCAGATCGCGGATGCCGCGCGTGGTGCGCCTGTGGTGCTGGGCATTCAGCGGCGCGTTGATGAACAATACTATAACGGCCTTGTGGTGCTGGATGCCGCGGGGCAGGTGGCCCAGAGCTACGACAAGCACCACCTTGTTCCATTTGGTGAATACTTCCCTTTGGCCGATCTGGCCCGGCGCATTGGGCTGGTCGGGTTGGCTGAAATCAACGGCGCAGGCTATGCGCGCGGGCCGGGGCCGCAGGTGCTGGACCTTGGCGATCTGGGCGGTGCGCTGCCACTGATCTGCTACGAGGCTGTCTTTGCCCATGATGTGGGCGCGGCCCCGGTGCGGCCCGACCTGCTGCTGCAAGTCACCAACGACGCGTGGTTTGGCCAATTTGCAGGGCCTCAACAGCATCTGGCACAGGCGCGGATGCGGGCCATCGAACAGGGTCTGCCGATGGCGCGGGCGGCCAACACCGGCATATCCGCCATGATCGGACCGCGCGGCACCGTTCTGGACAGCCTGCCGCTGGGCGTGTCGGGCCACGTCGACGCTGCCTTGCCCCTGCCGCTGCCGCCCACGCTTTATGCGCGGATGGGGGATATGCCTGTTGCCCTGATGCTGCTTGCGGCGTTCGGTCTCTTGGTGTGGCGGCGCATTTTGATTGACGGGGCAGGGCGGCCGGCGTAAGCGTCTGTCGCTAATGCTACAACGGCTTCCTGGCGTGGCATTCTATTCATCTATTGGAGCGCTTAATGTCCCGTTCGAACTACACTTTCACTTCGGAATCCGTTTCCGAGGGCCACCCCGATAAGGTCTGTGACCGAATTTCCGACGCGGTGCTTGATGCGTTTCTGGCCGAAGAGCCCGAGGCGCGTGTGGCTGCCGAAACCTTTGCCACGACGAACCGCGTGGTCATCGGCGGCGAAGTGGGGCTGAGCGATCAGGACAAGTTGCACGACTACATGGGCCGCATCGACCAGATCGCCCGCGACTGCATCCGTGACATCGGCTACGAGCAGGACAAGTTCCATTGGAAAACCTGCGAGATCACCAACCTGCTGCACGAACAATCCGCGCATATCGCCCAAGGCGTCGATGCCAACGGAAACAAGGACGAAGGCGCGGGCGATCAGGGCATCATGTTCGGGTATGCCACCCGCGAAACCGAAGCGTTGATGCCTGCGCCCATTCAATACGCGCACGCGATCCTGCGGCGGCTGGCCGAGGTGCGCAAGGATGGGACCGAACTCGCCCTTGGTCCTGATGCCAAGAGCCAGCTGAGCGTGACCTACCGCGATGGCAAACCCGTCGGCATCAGCTCGGTCGTTTTGTCCACCCAGCACCTCGACGAGGATCTGACAAGCGCCGACATCCGCGCCATTGTCGAACCCTATATCATCGAAGTGCTGCCCGAAGGCTGGTTGACCGGCGACACGGCCTGGCACGTGAACCCTACGGGCAAGTTCGTGATCGGCGGCCCCGATGGCGATGCGGGCCTGACCGGGCGCAAGATCATTGTGGACACCTACGGCGGTGCCGCCCCGCATGGCGGCGGCGCGTTCTCGGGCAAGGACCCGACCAAGGTGGACCGCTCTGCCGCCTATGTCGCGCGCTATCTGGCCAAGAACGTGGTGGCCGCGGGCCTTGCGGACAAATGCACCATTCAGCTCAGCTATGCCATTGGCGTCAGCAAACCCTTGTCGATCTACTGCGACACCTTCGGCACGGGCGAAACCCCGCCCGCGGTGATCGAGGCGGCCATCGATCAGGTCATGGACCTGACCCCGCGCGGCATCCGCGAGCATCTGGGTCTGAACAAACCGATCTACCAGCGCACGGCGGCCTACGGCCACTTTGGCCGCGCGCCCGAGGCTGACGGCGGGTTCAGCTGGGAACGCACCGACCTTGTCGATGCGCTGCTCGACACGGTCTGAGGCGGCTCAACCCCATTGAAAAAGCGCGCCCCGGATGGTGGCGCGCTTTTCTTTGCATGTGCATTTTGCGGTGGGATCAGAGTGGCAGGCCCGTTCAGAACCCAAACACAGGGTATCACACGCCATCCAGTCCATCGGTTCAGGTTCTGCCCGGCCACAACCCTTTTCGGGGTGTCGCCCAGCCCTTCCAGACTTCCTGACGGTGTCGCATGGTGCGAGAGCTCTGCTTTGAGCCCACGGCAGCCATTGCAGAAATCTCATGCTGTCTTGCAAAGGGAATGGCAGCCGTTCATGCTTCGCGAAGAAAAACTGAAGCCATGAATTCGAATGTAGCGGGTCAAGACGGTCATAGACACCGGTCGAGATTGGGCCCGAGTTGCCAATGCCGCAGTGTCCGGGAGTATCAATTCTTGAAAATGGCATTCACAATGGATGACCTGCCGCTATGGCCTCAGTTCTACCCACCAAAAGGCTAATCTGCAGCAGGCATAGTTAAATCAATTCGTGAGGTCTTGCGCGAAAATTCAATTTCCTGAGTCTACGCTTTTTCCAATTCATGGCCGCTGGAGACGCATCCGGAGCTTTCAAGAGTTCTGGACGACGGGGTTTCCGATGGTCATTATGTCGCCAATCACACCCATTCAGCTTCCAGATGTCGAAGCCGAGCGCTTCATCGCTGACATCGATGCAGGTGACAAAGCTCTCGCACTAGGGTGGCGGGAAGCGCCAATGCCGCTGTTCCACCATCCGCTGTGCCATTGGGGTGAAACACCTTACAAATTTCAGAAAGTTAATTAGCATCTTGAAATGAAAGGGCTAACGCAAGTCGACTTCACCTTATGGTCCTATGAGCGGACATGGAACCGCGCGTATCGGAACGCGATGGATGCGAATGACAAAGCTGCGATGAATTTTGCAAGAATGAGCTTTCTGGACCTTTCAGCAGATCAGCCGCGCCATGACATGAAGACTGCAAACAAACCGTATGACCCGCGCCGGGTTTGCCGGCGGCTCCAACTTCTGAGCAGGATGGAGCACCATGAGCAAGGCAACGAACCAATACTCCCCCGAAGTGCGCGCGCGTGCCGTTCGCATTGTTCTGGACAACCAAGGGCAGCATGAAAGCCGGTGGGCGGCGATGATGTCGATATCCGCAAAGATCGGCTGTGCGCCGCAGACGCTGAACTGCGCCCCGAGATCGAGCGCGTGTTCGATGCCAATTTCAAAATCTATGGCGTCCGTAAGGTCTGGCACCAGATGCGCCGGGAAAGGTTCGGTGTGGCCAGATGCACGGTTGCGCGGCTAATGAAGGAGATGGGGCTTGAAGGCGTCATTCGTGGAAAGAAAGTCAAGACGACGGCACCGAACAAGGCCCAGCCATGCCCGTTGGACAAGGTGAACCGTCAGTTCCAGGCGCCTGCCCCGAACGTGCTGTGGGTGAGCGATTTCACCTATGTCCCGACCTGGAAAGGGGTTCATTTAAGTCACTTTCGTGATCGACGTGTTCGCCCGGCGAATTGTCGGCTGGCGGGTCAGCCGGTCAGTGTCCGAGGATGTGGTGCAATTTCTGCGCTGCCCGCGGTGCAGGATTGGGTGGCCACCGAGGTGTATGTTCGGGTGGCGTTTCAGCGCTTCAACCACGAACCACACGGAAACCCCGATGACCAAGACAACAATCCTTTCAAAGCATGATCAGGGCGACTTCATGCGCGTCCTTGCCGGGACCAGGCTCGTGATCTCCGATGCTCATGGTGGCCTGAAGAACGCCATCGAGCGTGTCTGCGACGCCTCATGGCAAGGCTGTCTGTCGTGTGCACTGGATGCGCAACGCCCTGGCGCACGTCTCACGCGGTCAGTACACCGTTGTGGCGGCTGCGATCCCTCAGGCCTTCGATCAGCCCGACCGTGCATCCGCAGGGGGGATGTGGCGCAAGGTGGCTGATCAGCTGCGGCCACGCTGGCCTGAACTGGCCACCCTCATGCACGACAGCGAGCACGACGTGCTGGCCACCATTTCCTTCCCGCGCCAG
>CBFHND010000002.1:0-264810 GCA_965657085.1 uncultured Paracoccaceae bacterium | reverse complement strand
CGCTACCAACCCGTGCCCAGATGGCGGAATTGGTAGACGCGCTAGCTTCAGGTGCTAGTGTCCGTATGGACGTGGAGGTTCGAGTCCTCTTCTGGGCACCACAGGTTCTTCCGAATGACGATGCCGAAACAAGCCAGACATTAGAATGCGGCAGTCGCTCTGCAGGAGCGATGAGAGCATCTGGCTCCAGGTTTGTCCGACCTGCCGCACCAATGATCTCCCTCACAATTCAATCGACCCGCAGCCTGGCATGGCGTTGACCGTCAACGGAACTGTGGCTCTGCGACTGCATCCTGTCCTTCTGTTAAAACGTGTTACCGAATCTTACACCGCCAAACGTATCCGTAACATTTTGATTGCGGCGAATCGCCAGTTCCCGTACCTTCTGGCAACACGCAGGGAGACTTCGATGCAGGCATTCATCTGTGACGCACAGCGCACACCGATCGGTCGGTATGGGGGCGCTTTGTCTTCTGTACGGGCAGATGATCTGGCGGCTGCGCCGATCGCGGCCTTGCTGGCGCGCAATCCGCAAGTGGACTGGTCAGGCATCGACGATGTGATCCTTGGCTGTGCGAACCAGGCAGGCGAAGACAACCGCAACGTCGCACGTATGGCGGCGCTTTTGGCGGGTTTGCCTGTGGATGTTCCGGGATCGACCATCAACCGCCTGTGCGCAAGCGGCATGGATGCGGTGGGACTGGCCGCGCGGGGCATTCGCGCTGGCGATCTGGACATGGCCATCGCCGGCGGTGTGGAAAGCATGAGCCGCGCACCCTTTGTCATGCCCAAGGCGACATCAGCCTTTTCCCGCGCCAACGAAGTTTTCGACACAACAATTGGATGGCGTTTCGTCAACCCCGCGATGAAAGCCAAATACGGGATCGATTCGATGCCCCAGACCGCCGACAACGTGGCCGAAGACCACCAGATCAGCCGCGCGGATCAGGATGCATTCGCAGCGCGGTCGCAGGCGCGCTGGGCCGCCGCCCACGCGGCAGGCGCTTTTGCCGACGAGATTGCCCCGGTGACGATCCCCCGACGCAAGGGCGAAGCGATCATCGTGGACACCGACGAACACCCGCGCCCCGGCACCAACGCCGAGGGTCTGGCCAAACTGCGCGGGATCAATGGTGCTGACCTGACGGTGACGGCGGGCAATGCCTCTGGCGTCAATGACGGTGCCGCGGCCTTGCTGATCGCCTCCGAAGAGGCGGCGCAAAAGAACGGTCTGACACCGATGGCCCGCGTTGTTGCGATGAACGCGGCTGGCGTTGAACCGCGCGTGATGGGCATTGGCCCCATTCCCGCCTGTGAAAAAGTGTTGAAGCGCGCGGGTCTTGGCATCGATCAGATGGACGTGATCGAACTCAACGAAGCCTTCGCATCGCAGGGGCTGGCCACATTGCGCGCGCTGGGCGTGGCGGACGATGATCAGCGCGTGAACGCCCAAGGCGGTGCAATTGCCATTGGACACCCGCTGGGCATGTCCGGTGCACGGTTGGTGATGACCGCCGCCTATCAACTGCAACGCACCAAAGGCCGCTATGCGCTGTGCACCATGTGTGTGGGCGTGGGTCAGGGTGTGGCGCTCATTCTGGAGCGCGTATGACGACACTGTTTATCCTTGAAAGGGTCTGAACGATGTATGCACAGATGGTGAAATCCGAGGCGACACAAGACGATCCCAAAAAGCTGGCCGCGTTTCAAGCGCGTATCGATGCAGGCGAGAAGATCGAGCCGAAGGATTGGATGCCCGAGGGCTATCGCAAGACGCTGATCCGCCAGATCGGCCAGCACGCGCATTCGGAAATCGTAGGCCAACTGCCCGAGGGCAACTGGATCACCCGCGCCCCATCGCTGGAACGCAAGGCGATCCTTCTGGCCAAGGTGCAGGACGAGGCGGGCCATGGTCTGTACCTTTACTGCGCGGCCGAGACACTGGGTGTGAGCCGCGATGAGTTGACCGAGATGCTGCTGGATGGGCGTATGAAGTATTCGTCGATCTTCAATTATCCGACCCTGACATGGGCGGATATGGGGGCGGTCGGCTGGTTGGTCGACGGCGCCGCGATCATGAACCAAGTGCCGCTGCAACGCACATCCTTTGGACCCTATGCCCGCGCGATGGTACGGATTTGCAAAGAGGAATCCTTTCACCAGCGGCAAGGATTCGACATCATGATGAAGATGGCCAACGGCACCACCGCCCAGCGCCACATGGCACAGGATGCGTTGAACCGGTTCTGGTACCCGTCCCTCATGATGTTCGGGCCCTCGGATGCCGACTCTGTGCACTCGACCCAGTCGATGGCATGGAAGATCAAGATGAACTCGAACGACGAGCTGCGCCAGAAATTCGTCGATCAGACCGCGCCGCAAGCCGAATACCTTGGTCTCACCATTCCCGACGAGAACCTCAAATGGAACGAGGACAAGGGCGGCTATGACTTCAGCCAACCCGACTGGGACGAATTCTTTGACGTGCTGCGCGGCAATGGGCCGGAAACCGCAGAACGCATGGAGGCCCGCAACAAGGCCTGGGACGACGGTGCATGGGTGCGTGAGGGCATGATGGCTCACGCCGCCAAAAAGGCCGCGGCAAAAGTCGCGGCGGAGTGAACAGATGAAAAACGAATGGCCCCTTTGGGAAATCTTTATTCGCGGCCAGCATGGCCTGTCGCATCGTCATGTCGGGTCGCTTCATGCGCCGGATGCGGAAATGGCGATCAAGAACGCGCGTGATGTCTATACCCGCCGCAAGGAAGGCGTCAGCATCTGGGCCGTGCCAGCGTCGGAAATCGCGGCGTCTTCGCCCGATGAAAAGGGCGCGCTTTACGATCCGGCGGACGACAAGGTGTACCGCCACCCGACCTTCTTCGATATTCCAGACGATGTAGGGGCCATGTGATGGACCCGGTGTTCGAATGGCTGCTGCGGATGGGTGACAACACGCTGGTGCTGGGCCACCGCGTGTCCGAATGGTGCGGCCATGCGCCGGTGCTGGAAGAAGACATTGCGCTGGCCAACACGGCACTGGACCTGATCGGACAAACGCAGCTTTGGCTGGGCCTTGCCGGAGAGATCGAAGGCAAGCGCCGTGATGCGGACGCGCTGGCCTACCACCGCGATGTCTGGGATTTCCGCAACCTGCTGATCGTCGAACAGCCCAATCGTGACTTTGGCCATACGATGATGCGCCAGTTTCTGTTTGATGCATGGCACGGGCTGATGCTGAATGCGTTGCAGTCCCATTCCAACGACCGCATCGCGGCCATCGCGGAAAAGTCTCTGAAGGAAGTGACCTATCACTTTGACCGGGCCGCGGACACTGTGATCGCACTGGGCGACGGCACGGAGGAAAGCCATGCGCGGATGCAGGCGGCACTGGATCGGCTTTGGCCCTATGTCGGGGAAATGTTTACAGCTGATGATGTGGATCGCGCCGTGTTTGACCCATCAAGCCTGCGCGATGCTTTCGACGCAAAAGCAGGTGCCGTGTTGGCCGAGGCCACTTTGACCCGCCCGGACAAGGATTTCGCACATCAAGGCGGCAAAACAGGCGCGCGCCACACGGAACACCTGGGTCATATGCTGGCCACGATGCAGTTCCTGCCCCGCGCCTACCCGGATGCGCAATGGTAACCGAGAAGCCGACGCTGGATCAGGTCTGGGCGTGGCTGGACGCGGTGCCAGACCCCGAAATCCCCGTGATCTCTTTGGTCGATCTGGGCATCATTCGTGACGTCCAATGGCAAGGTGAAACACTGGAAGTGACGGTCACGCCTACATATTCGGGCTGCCCTGCGACAACGATCATCAACCTCGACATCGAAACGGCATTGCGGGGGCACGGCATCAAGAATCTGTCTCTAAAAAGGCAGTTATCGCCTGCGTGGACAACCGATTGGCTGTCTGAAAAGGGGCGCGCGAAGCTCGAAGGCTATGGCATCGCACCCCCCCGTGCCGCAGGCGGGCCAGAACACTGCCCGCGCTGCAAATCCAAGGCGGTTGAGCGCATCAGTCAGTTCGGATCGACCCCCTGCAAGGCGCAATGGCGGTGCACCGACTGTCTGGAACCTTTCGACTATTTCAAGTGTATCTGAGGCGCGGACCAATGGCCCAATTTCACCCCCTGACCGTCACCGACATTCATCACACCATCCGTGATGCAGTGGTTGTGACGCTTGAACCCAAGGACCCGGATGCCTTTGACTTTACCCAAGGCCAATACCTGACCTTTCGGCGTGATTTCGACGGCACGGAACTGCGCCGCAATTATTCGATCTGCGCCGGCCTGGACGATGGCAAGCTGCAAGTCGGGATCAAACGCGTGGACGGTGGGGCGTTCTCCACCTTTGCCAACACGGAACTGCGTGTGGGTGACAGTCTTGAGGCGATGGCGCCGCAGGGTCGGTTTTTCACAGAAATTGAGCCTAATAAGGCCAAATCTTATCTAGGGTTCGCTGGTGGTTCGGGGATCACCCCGGTGCTTTCGATCCTGAAAACCGTTCTGACCCGCGAACCCGACAGCACATTTACACTGGTCTATGCCAACCGCGCCGTGGGCACGATCATGTTCCGCGAAGAGCTTGAAGACCTCAAGAACCGCTACATGGGCCGCTTGACCATCATCCATGTGCTGGAAACGGGGCAGGATATCGATCTGTTCTCAGGCCGAGTGGATCAGGACAAATGCGCCGCCTTGTTCAAAAGCTGGATCGACGTGGCGTCGGTGGACACGGCGTTCATCTGCGGGCCTGAACCGATGATGCTGGCCATCGCCGATGCACTGAAATCGCACGGCTTGTCCGAAGATCAGATAAAATTCGAACTTTTTGGCGCAGGCCAACAGGGGCAACTGGCCAAGCAAGCCATTGCCCGGCGGGCCGAGGGGCAAACCGGCACCGAAACGACCGTGATCATTGACGGCACCGCACATCAATTCGTGATGCCCAAGGATGCGTCCGTTCTGGAAACCGCTTTGGCAAATGACCTTGATGCCCCCTTTGCCTGCCAGGCCGGGGTTTGTTCGACCTGCAAAGCCAAGGTTGTCGAAGGCGAATACGAGATGCTCAGCAATCATGCGCTGGAAGACTACGAGGTGGAAGCCGGGTATGTTTTGACGTGCCAGTGTTATGCGCTGGGTGATCGACTGATCGTGGACTACGACCAACACTAAGAGGGCCTCATGCTACATGTTCATTCCTATGTCGCGGGGTCGTGGGTGGCACCAGGCTCCGGTGCGCGATCGATTTCCAGTGCGATTACCGGCACGGTGATCGCGGACGCAGGCAACGATGCGCTGGATGTGCAGGCCATGCTTGGGTACGCCCGCGACGTTGGCGGCCCCGCGTTGCGCGCGCTGACGTTTCATGACCGCGCCCGGATGCTTAAGGCCCTTGCCCTGCACCTGCGCGAACATCGCCCGGTGCTTTATGATCTGAGCTATGACACAGGGGCCACGCTGTCGGATCACAAGATCGACGTGGATGGTGGGATCGGCACCATGCTGGTGTTTGCGTCAAAGGGACGGCGCGAGATGCCCGATGCGCAGGTTTACATCGACGGCACACCAGAGCAGCTTGGGCGTACGGGTGCTTTCATGGGTCAACACATCTGCACGCCGCTTCAGGGTGTGGCTGTGCATATCAACGCCTTCAACTTCCCGGTCTGGGGCATGTTGGAGAAACTGGCGCCCACGTTGCTGGCGGGGATGCCAGCGATCATCAAACCGGCCACGGCCACCTGTTATGTGACCGAAGCCTGCGTGCGCATCATGCTCGACAGTGGCCTGTTGCCGGACGGCGCCTTGCAACTGGTGTCGGGGGGTATCGGTGACATGCTGGACCACGTCGATTGCCAGGATGTCGTGACCTTTACCGGATCTGCCGACACCGCTCTCAAACTGCGTGGAAACCGGAATATCCTGACCAACGGCGTCCGCTTTACCGCCGAACAAGACAGCCTGAACGCATCCGTATTGGGCCCTGACGTACAGCCGGGGTCGGCTGAGTTCGACCTGTTTGTGCAGGAAGTGCACCGCGAAATGACGGCAAAGGCAGGCCAGAAATGCACCGCGATCCGCCGGATCATGGTGCCGAACGGCCAAATCGATGCAGTGGCCAGCGCGCTGCGCGATCGGTTGGCACAAACGGTCATCGGGGATCCGCGCGACAAGGCCACTCAAATGGGGGCTTTGGTGTCCAACGCTCAGAAATCGGACGTTCTGGACAAGGCAAAGGCCATCGCAGGTGAAGCCGAGCGCATCTTTGGCGATCCCGATCATTTTGCAATGGCAGGCAGCGAAGGCGCATTCGTACCGCCAATGCTGTTTCACTGTCCCAACCCGGATGTGGCCAAACGGGTGCACGACACCGAAGCGTTCGGGCCGGTTTCGACCCTTATGGGCTACGACGATGTGGATCACGCGATGCGGCTTCTGAATCGTGGTCAGGGGTCCTTGGTCGCGTCGATCATCACGGGCGACAGTGCCGTCGCGCGCGAGATCGCATTGGGGTCAGGCGCGTTTCACGGACGCCTCTATTTCAACAACGCACATAGCATGGCCGAGGCCACGGGCCACGGCGCACCCTTGCCGCATATGGTGCACGGCGGACCGGGCCGCGCAGGCGGTGGCGAAGAGTTGGGCGGCATTCGCGCGGTTCTGCATTACATGCAGCGCACCGCCATTCAGGGCAGCCCGGATATCCTGACAGCCATCGGACAGAAATGGGTGCCCGGCGCAACCGAACACAGCGAAGGGCCGCATCCTTTCACCCGGAAATTCGGCGATCTGATCCTAGGCGAAACGCTCTATTCCGACAGTCGCACGGTGACGATGGACGACATCGAAACCTTTGCGCATTTCACCGGCGACACCTTCTATGCCCACATGGACGAGGACGCTGCCAAGGCCAATCCGTTTTTCCCCGGTCGCGTTGCGCATGGTTATCTGCTGCTCAGCTTTGCGGCCGGACTGTTCGTACAGCCCGATCCCGGCCCGGTTCTGGCCAACACCGGCCTCGACAATTTGCGTTTCATGAAACCGGTGCAAGCGGGCGACAGCATCAAGGTGCGTTTGACGGTCAAGGCCAAGACCCCTCGCAATGATGATTATGGCGAAGTACGCTGGCACGTGACCCTGACCAATCAGGATGACGAACCCGTGGCCGAATATGAACTGTTGACGATGAATGCCTTCTGACCCGTATCAAAACGCCCTGACGATCCTGAACGCGCAAGGCAACTTGCGCGTTTGGTCGTTGTTGGCGACAGTGTTCGGGGATCTGGCGCAAGGGCAGGGGGATCAGATCGAAGGCCCCGTTCTATCCGCGCTGATGTCCGAGATGCAGATCAAACCCGAAGCAACCCGGGTTGCCCTTCACCGCTTGCGCAACGACGACTGGATCGCCTCCGACAAGGCCGGTCGCACCAGCCTGCACCGGCTGACTGACACAGGCCGCCGTGAAAGCGCAGCCGCCAGTCACCGCATCTATGCACCGCCAGCCACGGCTGCACGGGACTGGCAGATCGTCCTTCTTGAAACGTCCGCCGCCGAGAGCCGCGATAGGATGAACAAACTGGGGTTTGCCCCTTTGACATCGCGGATCTACGTCGGCCTGAACACGGCACAGCCCCCCGCAGGCGCGCTGTCGATGCCCGGGACAGAGCCGCCCGCCTGGTTCGGAGAGCAGCTTGAGCCAAAGGCGCTGGCACAAGAATACGCAGCACTGCATGACCGTTTGCAAGCTGTTCAGGCGCTTGAGCTTGATCCCCGGCGACTGACCCCGATCCAGATCGGCGCGTTGCGCTGCCTGATCGTGCATGGCTGGCGCAGGCTGGTTCTGCGGCATCCCGATCTGCCGTCACATCTTTATTCATCCAAGTGGAAAGGCGATGCCTGCCGCGCCCTTGTCGCGGCGCTTCTTGCGCAGCTGCCACGCCCCACACGCGAAGCCCTTCACGATTGCTAAGGCGCAATCTGGCGCAAATGACCCGCATCCGCTTTCCCAGTGCCGGAATGCGCGCTATAGCGAGCCTATGACAAACCATCTTTACCAATCCGACCTGCCTGACGGCCTTGATCTTGGACCAATCGTTGCAATCGATTGCGAAACCATGGGCCTCAATCCCCACCGCGACCGCCTGTGTGTCGTGCAGCTTTCTGGCGGGGACGGCAACGCACACATCGTGCAGATCATGAAAGGCCAGACCGAGGCCCCGAACCTCTGCGCCCTTTTGGAAAACCCCGATGTGCTCAAGCTGTTTCATTTTGGCCGCTTTGACATCGCCGCGATGCTCAATGCCTTTGGGGCTGTCACCGCACCGGTCTATTGCACCAAGATCGCCAGCCGCCTGATCCGCACCTACACCGACCGTCATGGCCTCAAGAACCTGCTTCAGGAACTGCTGAGCATCGACATTTCCAAGCAGCAGCAATCAAGTGATTGGGGCAGCGACACGCTCACCGAGGCGCAGCTTGATTATGCGGCATCGGATGTTCTCTACCTGCACCGCCTGCGGGACGAATTGAACATCCGGCTGGAACGCGAAGGCCGGGCCGAAATTGCGCAGGCCTGTTTTGATTTCCTGCCCATGCGCGCCCGGCTCGACCTTGAAGGGTGGCCGGACACAGATATCTTTGCCCACTCATGACGGATAAAACACCCTTCATCGACACGGCGCGCCGGGTGATCCGCGCCGAAGCAGAGGCTTTGACAGCGTTGGCCGATGGATTGGACGCGCGGTTTCGTGACGCCATCGACCTGATGATTGCCACCCGTGGTCGGGTTATTGTCACGGGTATTGGAAAATCGGGCCACATCGCGCGCAAGATCGCGGCGACCCTTGCCAGCACGGGAACGCCCGCGCAATTCGTGCATCCGGCCGAGGCAAGCCACGGCGATCTTGGCATGATCACCACGGGCGACGTGGTACTGGCGATCTCGAACTCTGGCGAAGCACCTGAACTGGCGAACCTGCTGACCTATTCCCGGCGCTTTGACATTCCCCTGATCGGGATCACAAGCCGCGAGGGCAGCAGCCTTGGCATACAATCCGATGTCACGCTGGTGCTTCCAAGCGTTGGCGAAGCCTGCGGCACCGGCGTGGTGCCCACCTGTTCGACCACCATGACCTTGGCCATGGGCGACGCGCTGGCCGTCGCGTTGATGGAGAACCGGGACTTTACCGCCGAACACTTCCGCGAATTCCATCCGGGTGGGAAGCTGGGCGCACAACTGAGCCGCGTCGGCGATCTGATGCACAAAGGCGGTGCCTTGCCGCTTGTCGGCTCAGATACCCAGATGTCCGACGCTTTGATCGAGATCAGCCAAAAGGGTTTTGGCGTGGTGGGCGTGCAGGATGACAGTGGAAGTCTTGTTGGCATTATCACCGACGGGGACCTGCGTCGGCATATGGACGGTTTGCTGAGCCATGTGGCGCAGGATGTCATGACCCAGGCCCCGACCACCATTGCGCCAGATGCCCTGGCCGAGCAGGCCGTGGGCATCATGAACCAACGCAAGATCACATGCCTGTTCGTGACCGAAACCGCCGAGTCAAAAACGCCCGTGGGCCTGCTGCACATTCACGATTGCCTGCGCGTCGGGTTGGGCTAGGGCCGCGCCATGGACTGGTATTCGCGACTGGTTGCATGGCTCAAGGTCTTGTTGCCGCTTATGGCGCTGGGCATCCTGTCCACGTTGTTCCTGCTGTCCCGCAACGTCGATCCGGTGGCCACGATCCCCTTTGCCGACGACGAAATCCGCGACCGGGTGGACCAACAGCAGATCACGGGGCCAGTGTTTTCGGGGACCAGCCGCAACGGTGATCTGATCTCTTTTTCGGCTGGCGACATGAAGACGGACGCAATGGGCCGCAATGTCGTACAGGACCTTTCAGCCGAGATTGAATTGGCCAGCGGCACAAGCGTTGTTTTGCGCGCCGATCAGGGGGCCATTGATCTGGCCAATGCGACCACCGATATAATGGGAAACGTCGTGGTCACCACCAGCACCGGTTTTTCAATCACGACTGACCAGCTGGTGACAAACCTTGATACCGCGACGCTGACGACCCCGGGTCCTGTTTCTGCTGTCACCGGATTTGGCACATTGAACGCGGGGCAAATGGCCCTGTCGGCCAGCAAGAACGGAGGCCCGAGCCAATTGATTTTCACAAACGGCGTGAAGCTGATATATGATCCCAAACAGATAGACGAGTGACGCCCGTGATTGCTTTGCGCCCTTTGACAGTAGCGATAATTCTGACCCTTGCCGCGCCGGCACTGGCCCAGGGAACGAACGTCGCATTTGGCACACTTCGTCAGGATACGACGCAACCGGTCGAGGTGACCGCGGACAACCTTTCCGTCGATCAATCATCGGGGTCCGCCGTGTTTACGGGCAACGTACTGATCGGGCAGGGCGACATGCGCCTGTCAGCTGGCCGCGTTCTGGTGATCTATCGCAATGCGAATGCAGGCATTGCACGGCTTGAGGCCACCGGCGGTGTGACATTGTTGGCTGGTGCCGATGCCGCCGAATCAGAGCGCGCGGATTACGACATCGATTCCGGGTCCATCATCATGTCAGGTAACGTTCTGCTGACCCAAGGGCCCAGCGCCCTGACCGCGGATCGCATGACCGTCAACCTGAACGACGGCACCGCGCAAATGTCCGGCAGGGTGAAGACGATCCTGCAAACTGGCGACAACTGATGGCCGAGACCAAGCTCACCCTGACGCCCGGCAGTTCCGGCCTGCACATCGAACACCTGCGCAAATCCTATCGCAAAAAGGTCGTTATCCGCGATTTCTCGATGCATCTGGATCGGGGCGAGGTCGTGGCTCTGCTTGGCCCCAACGGATCGGGCAAAACCACGACGTTTTATGCTGTTGCGGGTCTGGTAACGCCCGAGGGTGGCACAGTGACCGTCGACGGAACGGACGTGACCACGTTGCCCATGTATCGCAGGGCGCAACTGGGCATCGGATATCTGCCACAGGAAATGAGCATCTTTCGTGGTCTCAGCGTTCAGGACAACATCGCGGCGATCCTCGATATCACCGAATCCGACCGTCACAAGCGGCGCGAGCGGCTTGAAGAACTGCTAAGCGAATTTTCAATCGAACACCTGCGCCGAGCCCCTGCAATGGCCTTGTCGGGTGGGGAACGGCGGCGCGTCGAAATTGCGCGGTGTCTCGCGGCCAACCCAAAGTATCTTTTGCTGGATGAACCCTTTGCCGGTGTCGATCCGATATCGGTTGGTGATATCCGACATTTGGTTGCCGATCTCAAAAAACGTGGGATTGGCGTGTTGATCACAGATCATAACGTGCGGGAAACATTAGAGATTGTTGACCGCGCCTATATCCTGCACGAAGGCCGCGTGCTGATGTCCGGAACCCCGGAAGAGGTCGTCGAAAACCAGAACGTGCGGCGGGTGTACCTGGGCGAAAACTTCCGCGTTTCTTAACCTCTTCGGGCAAATTGACGCGAAATATCGCTGCCTGGCTGCGCGCTTTTCATTGACAGTTCGCGTTGTTTCAGGCCTGATCAGGGTATGGCAAATCTGCTGTTTATGTCTGTGAATATCCCCGCCTTGGTCACCACGGCCGGTTCACAGCAACACACAGGAATGCTGTTTTCCGCGATCTTGACCTGAAAGAAAACGACCCTGACCAGGGCCGTCAGTCTTTGTGTCAGATTGCAAAATACAAGGAGACAGAATGCGGTATCAAATCAGCGGCAAACAAATCGACATCGGTGCAGCACTACAGACGCACGTGAAATCGGAACTGGACGAGGTCGTCGGGAAATATGCCGAGCGACCGACCGATGCATTGGTGGTTTTCTCGAAATCTGCTCATGAATTTGTTTGCGAGGCGACGGTGCACCTGTCGACCGGGCTGACCGCGCAGGCCAAGGCGCACGAAACAGAAATCTATGCCGCCTTCGACAGCTGCCGCGACAAGATGGAAAAACAACTGCGGCGCTACAAACGTCGGCTCAAGGACCATCACAAGGACCGTTCAGAGCCGGTTGAACTCTTCGGCGCATCCTCATATATCCTCGCCTCAGATGGTGGCGAGGCCGACTCGGAGCCGGAATCGCTGCAGCCCATGATCGTGGCGGAGATGGAAACCAAGATCCCATCGCTGAGCGTAGGCGAAGCAGTTATGCAAATGGAATTGGCTGGAGCGCCGATATTGGTGTTCCGCAACGAAGGTAAAGACGGGTTGAACGTCGTGTATCGGCGTGATGACGGCAACATAGGCTGGATCGACCCATAAAAGGCAACGACGCGCAGGCGTCAGAACAGTGCGGGCAAGATGGATTTTGCAAAGCTTCTGAAGCCGGAAGCGGTCAAGGTGTTGACCGCGGCTTCCAGCAAGAAACGCCTTCTGCAAGAGATCGGTGATCTCGCGCAATCAGCCTATGGCATGAATGCCGGCCGCGTGGTCGAGGCCCTGTTGGCACGCGAAGCGTTGGGCCCAACGGGTGTTGGGCATGGCGTGGCCTTGCCCCACGCGCGTCTGGATGATCTGGACGAGGTCGTCGGTGTTTTCGTGGTTCTGGACAAGCCGATTGATTTCAGCGCGGTGGACCGCCAGCCCGTCGATATCGCCTTTGGCCTGTTCGCGCCGGAAGACGCGGGCGTTGAGCATCTCAAGGCGCTCGCACTGGTGTCCCGTACCCTGCGCGAACCGTCGATCTGTGCGAAACTGCGTGCCAATCGCGATGCTTCGACGCTCTATGCGATCCTCGCCGAAGCCCAGTCCGTACAAGCCGCCTGATCAGCGCCAGCTGTCAAATCCAAACATCATGTAGTCGCGCTGGTACACGTCGCTGACCAACGCCTCGATTTGTGCGTCGTAGATGTCTTCGAGCGCGAAGGGGCCGACCTCCTGTGCTTTTGCAAGCCGGGGTGATGTTTCAATCCCGACTTGCGCTGCCAGATCATCCAATTCCGCTTGCAGCCGATCTTCGCGCATCAACCGGTCAGGCAATGCAAATTCCCCGAAACCCTGAACGGCTTGCGCCTGAGTGCACCATGCCGCGTCGACCCGGATCGCGGTTTGCCCCGCAAGGTTACCTTTGAGAAAGGTCAAAAAGGCCGCGAACGCCGCTCGGTGCGCCGCACGATCATAATCCGCACCCGGTGCGTCCACCGGGATCGGCAGTTTATACCGCCGGATCAGTGTTTGCCGCAGCGCATCATAACAAGCCGGACCAGGGTTCAGAATTCGATAGCAAAACGCATGATGCGCGCGTACCGCCGGATGCCGTAAAACGGTGAAACTGCGGTGGCCGGTATGTTTGCGCTTCCACTGGCGCAAATCCTTTTGTGACATCTTCTGAACCAGTTCGTCCGCGCGCGCGCCGTCCAACGCGGCCAACCAGTCCAACACCTGATCTTCGGGCCCACTGCGGAGCGGCATATACATCAAAGGTGCGTTGACGGCAGTGACATAGGTCGGAACAGCCGGTCCGCGGCGCGGTTCGAAATTGGGTGTGCGGGTCAGATTGAAGCTGTCCAGCCCAGACAAGGCCTGCTCCATCTCCGCATAGTTGCTGACCTTCTCGGAAATGGGGCTTGGGTTTTGCTTTTTCAGGTTCTTGTCCAGCGCTTCAAGCCGACCTTCAACCCCAAGATAAGCCGCCAGACCGTTCATCACCTCGACACTCTGCAAATCCTCGTAGGCCACGTAAAACGCAGTTTGTCCGCTGACTTGCATCCGGTTTAGAAGCGTGACCTGAAAGTCCTGCAAGGCCTGAAGATGTGCGGCGAATTCGTCTGTATCAAAAGCGGCTTTGCATATAAAGCCCGGGCCGCCCACGTGTTCGCCGGTCCACCGCCTTGGCAAAGATACGGTCGATCTTGCCGGGGTTCGGCTCGGTGCGTTTCATCGCGCCCGCAGGATCGGTGAGGAACGCCTCGTACAGCCGGTCTGCATGTGGCCAGATTTTCCGCGCGACGAAACAGTCAGACCGACGCAGCAACTGTAAGTGATCGTCATAGAATATATGCGGCTTGCCCTGAAAATCGAACTTGGACAGGGTCAAGGACCGGCTTTCGATGTTGGTCGAATACTGTCGGGCCAGTGTCTGGAAATAGCTTTCGTCGGGAATCCAAACTTGCCGGAAGTACCTGTCATACTCATCCCGGTCAGGGTCTTGCAGAATGGCAGACAGGGTTTGTCGCGTCAGGCACCACCACTGTGACCCCATGTGTGGCACGATCCCATTGGGGATTTTGCGCTTCAGGTGCAGCCGTCTTTGCAGTTCGACATATTTGTCAAAGAAGTAACGGTGCCGCTTCCAGGAGAATGGAAATCTGAGCGTGAACCGTTCCTGATCCAACCCACCAACGGTCCACGGCACATCCGCGGTTGTCGCGCTCTCGATGAAGTCGGTGCGCGGGCGGTCTTCGAGGTATTCCACCAACTCTTCGACCGGGCGGAGGGGCAGACATGATCCCGAAGCAAGGTAGACGTGACGCACCTGCGGATAGAGGTCGAGCATCATCTCGGACGCAGCTTGCGACGCCGCAACAATGCCCCATGTCCCCCATTCGCATCTGTACCTCTTGGTGAACTCCAGGTTTGGCACATCGCTCAGGGCGCGTACGAAACGGTCGTGCACACGACGCGGCACACTTTTGTCGACGTGAATGACAACCGGACACCCTGCCGCTGCCCAATGGCGGGCAGCCTGTTCCGCACGGCTAAGCGCCGTGTGCACCAACATGATGATGCCAACGCTCATGCCCAGTTCCCCTTGGACATGAGACCAAGAATCTCAAGTTGCCGCCAGTTGATGTATTTCTCGGACCACTTGCACCACAGGTCGGGATCGTCCTTGAGGCTATCGGCATAGGCTTTGTATTCCACCGACGCGGCATAGTGTTGTCCACGCCCCAATTCCTCCTCCGCCTTGGCGGTAAAGGTGTCCAGAAACTTGGCATGCAACAACACGCCGCTTGCCTTTTCACCACCCCATTCATCATAAACCTGGTTCAACCCGCGCGGCAGCAGCATGTGGGTCGAACTGACATAAGCGTACCTGCGGTCCCATTTGACCAAAGGCACTTTGTTCAATGCAGGTGCCTTTGCAGGCTTGTCGGGAAAGAACACACGCGCGCGCGGTCCGCCCTGAATCCACAGATTTCCGAACCGCTTGTTCCGACTCATCGTGTAGTTGCCGCTGTCGAACCAGCTGGCAATTTCCATCGGATCCTGCCCCGCCTGATAAGGTTGCTGATCCAAACGGCCCTTGGGGTACATATCCAGCAACATCGCACTGAACGATTTGATCGAAGACGCATCCAACCAATCGGTCAATGCACGCAACGGCCGCGTGTCACAGAACGGGTAAACAAGAAATTCATCGGGATCGACCACAAGACACCAATGCCCGTGGGCATATTTCATCTGCAACCAGTTCAACCAATCCACACCGAAGCGGGCACGCTTGTACCCCGCCCTGGTATGCCAAAGCGAAACATCGGGTTGATCCGCAAGGTAGTCGGTGGAGCCATCAGTGCTGTCATTGTCCACGATCAGGAAATGATTGACGCCCATGTCACGGTAGTATTGCAGGAAGTAGGGCAGTCTTACCTTCTCGTTCCGCATGGTCGAGAACAGCAGGATATCATCGGGCTGAAACTGGTCTGTACGATCCACAACACGCCGCAATTCCCGGCGTTTACGAAACGCCCGAAGCCGCCAGCGCCGCCGCTGAAGTCTTAGCCGGTATGACTGCCAAACGCCCAAAAACCGTGCCTTCTACCCGTCGGGATGCATCCACCCGATCGCAGCTATCAAATCATCCTTAACACGATGTTGAAGTGGTCTGACCATGTGGGCGGGGAAAATGGCGGTATATTTGTCCGCTGTGTCCCTGCCGAGGCGAGTGTTCTTATCGTGTTTTTCCACAAATACCGATCAGAGACGGATGCGTAAATGGGAATATTTCCAAGGACTTCCCTCAAAGCAGGCAGGTCGTTGCACACAACCGGAACGCCCAGAGCCGCCGCCTCCACTGCGGGCAGGCCAAAACCTTCGGCAAATGAAGGAAACAACAGCCCGTTGGATGATGCGACAAGCGCACTGAGTGCTGCATCATTCAGGCCCGCGACCTCGATCACCGAACCATCCGATATGCGTTCGATCCGGTCGAACACCGCCTCGTTGTTCCAGCCCCGGCTGCCACAGATCACGAGACATGCATTTTCAGGTGCGTCCTGTTCCCAGATATCCAGCAAAAGTGCATGGTTCTTGCGCGGCTCGATCGTGCCCACAACAACGAAATACGGGGCCTTGGGGGACAGTCCTTCGGGCAACTGGCTGACATCTGGCGCGATGACGTCTGTTCCCAGATGCGCAACAATCCCCTCCGGCGCTTGTCCCCATTTTGCTAGCACTGCCTGCGCACGCGTCAGCGTATCGGCAGAATTGCAGATGATCAGATCGGCATGGGCCTGCACTTGTCGCATCTTCTCGGCAAATGGCTCTACAGTGCCCGCCCTTTGGTACTGTGGGTACTCCAGCGGGATAACGTCGTGCACGAAGACGCCAGTTGATCCGCCCAGCGTCTGCTTGATCGTGCGCAACACGCGCGGCGTCAGGTTGGAGTGGCCCGTGTTGAGATACGAGGCCCCACGCGGCACATGACGTTGCAACATCGCGCCAAGACGTGCAGGAGCGCACCGCGCCATGGCCATCCTGCGCACGTCGCTTTGCGCCCTTTGCATCGTGGGTGTCTGACCGCGTGCGAACCAGGACAGCATATCAGGCGACGACCAAGGTGTTCGCCCACTTATCCGCGCCTCGAAACCCTGCATACCGCTGCGATCCAGCAAGACATAGCCAAAGGGCGATCGCACGAGTCCAAAACAAGGGGTCTCAACGGACAACAGATGGCGCAGATAGGCGAATTCAACCCGGTCCACGCCTGTCAGAACGCGCCCGGCCCGGCGCATCAATCGCGTCAGATCCAAAAGCCGCGCGGGCGGCGGATTATGCGGTGTAGTGGCCAGTTTGATGCCATCTCCATGCGTCGGCGATCATCGTTTGAAGATCGGATCGCGCGGGTTTCCAGCCCAGTTCGGACATCGCACGCGAAGACCCCGACACCAGCTTGGTACAGTCGCCCGGCCGCCTTGGGCCCTCGGTGATCGGCACATCGCGGTTGGTGACATTGCGCGAATGGTCCACGACCTCGCGCACGGAAAATCCGCTGCCCGTGCCAAGGTTGAAAACGCGGCTGCCCTTGCCGTCCTGCAACCACTTCAGGCCCAGAACATGCGCATCGACCAGATCGCAAACATGGACATAGTCTCGGATACAGGTGCCATCCGGCGTGTCGTAGTCTGTCCCGAAGATCGTCAACGCATCACGCTTGCCGTCGATCGCATCCAGCATCAGGGGGATCAGGTGGGTTTCGGGCTGGTGGAATTCGCCCACCTCGCCTTCCGGGTCGGCCCCGGCGACGTTGAAGTAGCGGAAAATTACGTGCTCAAGCGCGTGCGCGGCCTCGAAGTCGCGCAAGATATCCTCGATCGCGCGCTTGGATGCACCATAGGCGTTGATGGGGTATTGCGCGCTGTTTTCGTCCAGCACCACGTTGTCCTGATCCCCGTAGGTGGCGCATGTGCTGGAGAACACAAAGTTCTGGCATCCGGCGGCCACAGCAGCCTCGATCAACGTCAAGGACCCGCCAACATTGTTGTGCCAGTATCTCCCGGGCTCCGACATGCTTTCGCCGACCTGGCTTAAGGCTGCGAAGTGCATCACGGCCACTGGCTTGTGCTTGGCAAACACCTCGTCCAGTCGCGCGCGGTCCATCAGGTCGCCCTGTTCAAAGGGGCCGAATTTCACCGCGTCCCTCCAACCGGTCACAAGGTTGTCGAATGTCACAGGCACAAAGCCCGCGGCTTTCAACGCCTTACAGGCGTGCGAGCCGATATAGCCCGCGCCGCCAGTCACAAGTACACATGTCACGAATTCTGCCCCCGTGCCGCTTACTCAGCAGCCTTTTCCATTTGCACGATGTCGCGGATATAGGCGCTCAGATCATCACGCAATTCATCGCGTGCCAGTCCAAAGGCCACAGTCGCCTGAAGAAAACCAGACTTCGATCCGCAATCAAAGCGCTGTCCGCGGAACCTGTAGCCGAACACATCACGCTCTTGGGCAATCTCATCGGCGATGGCGTCGGTCAATTGGATTTCACCGCCCGACCCGGCCTTGATCCGGTTAAGATTGCTCAGAACCGTGGGGGCAAGGATATAGCGGCCAATGACGGCAAGATTGGAGGGCGCTGTGCCTTCCTTGGGTTTTTCGACCATGCCTTTGACCTGCACCATGCTGCCCATGTCATCGGCGATATCAAGAACCCCGTAAGACGATGCTTTTTCCGGGGGCACTTCCATCGCGGCCACCATGTTGCCGCCAACCTCTTCATAGGCTTCGACCATCTGTTGCAGGCACGGCTTTTCGGCGGCGATCACGTCATCGGGCAGGATCACGGCAAACGGCTCATTGGCGATAAGACGGCGGGCACACCACACCGCATGGCCAAGGCCAAGCGCCTTGTGCTGGCGGATATAAGCAATCGCGCCGCTGTCCATGTTGGTGTCCTTGAGCGTCTCAAGAAGTTCGGTCTTGCCCTTCTTGCGCAGCTCTTGTTCGAGCGTCGGGGCATGATCGAAATAGTCCTCAAGCGCGCCTTTGCCGCGCGAGGTTACAAAGATGAATTCCTTGATCCCCGCCGCACGCGCCTCGTCGATCACGTATTGGATCAACGGACGATCCACCAAGGTCATGATTTCCTTGGGCACTGATTTGGTGGCAGGAAGAAAACGGGTTCCCAACCCGGCCACCGGAAAGATGGCTTTGGTCACTTTTTTACGCATACCTGGTCCTCATTTTTCCGTTCTTATGACGGTTGACGGGGATATAACCATGAATCCGTGCATAAATCATGGCGAAAATTCCCGCATGGCTAAAATCGACGCAAATTGTGATGTTCCGGTGCGGAATGTTGCACAGTTGATGCGTCAATTGCCGGGCAATCGCCGGACTGCCTCGATCCGCGCCCGTTCAAAGCGGGCACGACTGGCAAAACGCCAGAACCGCACCAGTGGTTGCGATCTGACGCTCTTGCCGAATTGCCCACCCCATTGCTGCCAATAGCCGTCACGGTGAAACCCGGCGTGGTGGAAGATGCCACTGGGCAACAGGACAAGAAGGGTTACCACCTCTCCGGCTTTGACTCGCGCACGCGCTTCCGCCCTCCGCGCCCGCGCGGTGCTTGCCCGCGATGTCAGATAGGTCTGGGGCCCAATGCGCGCAGGAAACGGGCGAAAGGCGGTCACGGCATGTGCAGAGACCTGCCCACCCCCGATATGACGTGCGATCCCCTGACCATATTCTTGATCCAGACGCGCCATCAAGCGCACCACGTCACGCGGTTCGATATGCCCCGATACCATAAGCGACAAGGCCCTGCGCCGTTCGCCTTTTCGCACATCGCGCCAGTGCTGCTTGCGGCGATCCTGTGGGACGAATTTGCGTTGCAAAACCGCCCAACTGGCTCCGATGTCGAACAGATCGGCGGGCGCTCGGTCCGCGCGGCGATGCTTGCTGGCGGCGAAGCCATGATGCACCTGCGCGAGCGGCACCAGTGCCGTGGAATGTCCCGCAGCAGCCAAGCGCATGTTCACATCGGTCTCGTCCAGAAAATAGTGATACGCGGGGTCAAAACCGCCCAAGGACACCAACACATCGCGCCGCATCGCCATGTTCGTGCCTTCGGTTTTGATCGCTGTGCCGGACGTCGGGGTCAGCACTGTGGCCCGTTCTTCATCAATGTCGATGGGCGACGCATGGCCAAGGGCATCCAGTTTGCGCGCTTTCCATTGGAAACTGATCCCGTTGCGCGCCCGGACAAATCCACCCGTCGCCGCCACCCTGGCGTTTGCAAAGGGCGCCACAAGATGATGCAGCCACGAGGGTTCGGGGACCGCATCATCGTCCAGAAAAGCAACGATATCACCGGCGGAATTGCTGATACCAAGGTTGCGCGCCGCCGCGATATTCGCCTCATCAAAATCGATCCGTTTGAGGTGGTCGGCAAAACCATGCTCCGACGCCGCCTTTATCCCTTCCGGATCGGCAACCACCACCACCTCGAACGATGGGTATTGGATTTGCGAGACGCCCAGAAGGCAGTGTTTTAGGGCCTCCGCCCGGCCGCGGCTGACAATGACCACGCTGACCGTCGGCAGGGTCATTCCAGACCCATTTCAGCCATCATTGCTTCGATCCGGGGTACATCTTCGGGGTTGTTCAGTTCCCAGAACTGGCGCCCACGGGAGTGGACTTCGACGCACAAAACCGGCCTGCCATTTTCCATGAACCGCAGCTGTTCCAGCCCCTCAAGCTGTTCAAGCGGACCAGCAGGCCAAGAAGGATAAGCCGCCAGCGCCACGGGCCTGTAGGCATAGACACCCACATGATGAAACACGGGTGTTTCAGCGTCCGCGGCGTAGGTCTTGCCGGTGAAGGGCACGACTTCCTTACTGAAATAAAGGGCCGTGCGATCTGTTGCAAAAACAGCAGTGGTGCCGCCCACACGACCCGCACGACGGTCGGCCAGAAACCCGTTCAGCGTGGCACCATCACAGCGCAGCACCGGAGTCGAAATGTCGGCACCCGGCGCTTCGTTCAGGCCATCTATCAACGCTTCGACGAACCATGGTGGGGTCAAAGGCGCATCGCCCTGCAGGTTGACGACAATATCGTATCCCCCGCCCAGCGCCTCGTGTGCCTCGGCACAGCGTTCGGTGCCGTTTTCACAGGCACTTGAGGTCATCACCACCTCTGCGCCGAAGGCTTCGGCGGCATCCTTGATCCTGTCGTCGTCCGTGGCGACCACCACACGGGCCACCCCTGACACGGCACAGGCTGCGCGCCAGCTGCGTTCGATCAGGCTACGCGCATCACCTGTGGCACCGGTCAGTTCGACCAAGGGCTTGCCGGGATAACGCGAGGATTCGAAGCGCGCGGGGATAACGATCAGAACAGACATCAGGCCGGTTTCAGATCAACGCCGGGAGCATGGGCAATAAAGAACGGATTGGCATACCCTTCCTTGCCGTATTGCAACGGCGTGTGGTCATCAAAGCGAATCACCGCTCCACCTGCGCCATTCAGAACCGCATGGCCTGCGGCCGTGTCCCATTCCATCGTGCGGCCGACGCGGGGATAGATATCGGCTTCGCCCGTTGCGATCAGGCAGAACTTCAACGACGAGCCCGCGCTTTTCATATCCTTCACATCATATTTGCCGATGTAGTCGTCTGTCGCCTGATCCCGGTGCGACTTCGACGCGACAACCAGAAGGGCCGCATTGTCCGGATCAGAGACAGAAATGGGATGCACTTCGCCGATCAGATCCTTGTCGAAGGTGCCCATTTCCTCGACCGACTGGCCATCGGCCTGCGTGAAGAACATGCGCCCCTTGGCCGGGGCATACACGACACCGCGTGTGGGTTTGCCGCCTTCGACCAGCGCGATGTTCACGGTAAAGTCGCCCCGGCGGTGGATGAATTCCTTGGTGCCGTCCAGCGGGTCGACGATCAGGAACGTATCACCTGTCTCAGAGTGGGTGGCCGACTGTTCCTCGGTCACCAGCATCGCGTCGGGAAAAGCCGCGCGCAAACCTTTGGAAATAATCGCATCCGCAGCCTCGTCCGCGGCCGTCACAGGGCTGTCGTCCGACTTGACCTTCACATCGAAATCATCCGCGTCATAGATCGCCATGATCTTGTCCCCGGCCTCAAGCGCAAGGCGGCGCATAACAGGCACCAGTTGCTCATAATCCATATCTTGCTCTCCTCGCGCGGCGATTTGTTGAATAAAGGGCGCAAGCACCTTATGCTGCGACGCTAACGGAACGGCAAGAATTCCCTGCGACTTTCGCGAAAGCCAGAGGCAAAACCGCACATGTTTCAATCAGGACGCAATCCACAATCGGGGTTCGGGTCGGCCATACAGATGGCCGAACTTATCTATCACTCGGTCGTACGAAGCGTGCGCAAGGCACACAACAATGCCTTCATGGCCATTGCGATGAACATGTTGCAGGTCACGATCTTTGTCATGGCCTTCTATGTGATGTTTTCGGTTCTGGGCCTGCGTGGTGCTGCGATCCGGGGGGATTTCCTCGTCTACATCATGTCCGGTATTTTCCTGTACATGACCCACACCAAAACGCTGGGATCCGTGGTTGGCTCGGAAGGGCCGGCCAACCCGATGATGCAACACGCGCCGATGAACACAATCATCGCCATCGCATCCTCGGCTCTGGGCACGCTATATATCCAGCTTTTGTCGCTGTTCATGATCCTTTTCATCTACCACGTGGCCTTTGTCCCGCTGGAAATCGATGACCCCATAGGGGCCTTTGGTATGTTGATGATCGCGTGGTTCACGGGCGTCGCGCTCGGACTTGTCTTGTTGGCGTTGAAGCCGTGGTTTCCCACTTTCGTCAAGATTTTCACCACCGTTTATCAACGCGCCAACATGATCGCGTCGGGCAAAATGTTCGTGGCCAACACGCTGCCCAGCTTCATGCTGGCGATGTTTGATTGGAACCCGTTGTTTCACTCCATTGACCAGGCGCGTGGCTTTGCGTTCATCAACTACAATCCACGTTACAGTTCCATCGAGTACCCGCTCTATGTCGGACTGGTGCTGGTCATGGTTGGCCTGATGGGCGAGTTTTACACCCGCCGCCATGCGTCGCTCAGCTGGGGGGCAAGACGATGATCATACGATTGATTGCGCTTTTGATGTGTTTCGCGGGGCCAGTGTTGGCCAGCCAGGATAGGTGGCCTGCACTTTATGATGTGACAGGCGTGGCCAGCAACGACACCTTGAACGTGCGCTCTGGTCCAAGCGGCGATGCGCAAGTGATCGGCACCCTGCCGGCCGATGCGCGCAACATCGAGGTGGTGCAGCCGAATGATCGCGGATCATGGGGTCGCATCAATCTGGGTGAGGCGTCGGGCTGGGTTTCGTTGCGCTATATGGCGCGCCAACCGGGTCAGGTTCCGGGCATGATCCCCGCCACCATACAGTGTTTCGGAACAGAACCGTTCTGGGGCCTCGACCTGAGAAATGGCGCCGTCTTCGAAGACCCCGAAACCATGGCGCGCTCGTTTGAGGTGACGGGCGCGCGCATGTCCGCCAACCGTTTGGACCGCTGGGCGATCACAGGCACAAACGGGACGGCCAACATGGTCGCGACCATCTCGGCACAGATGTGTTCGGATGGGATGTCTGATCGGGCCTATGGGCTGACGATCGATCTGGTGATCACCAGACCCGATGCCACGCAAGTTTATTCGGGCTGCTGCACCTTGCAGCCCTAATCAACGACCCGGCAGGTCAGGTTGATTCGCCCGCCCTTGGGCAACAATGAGGACGACCCAAAGCGGATGCGATCCACCCCATGGTAAGTCAGCCGCGCGGCACCACCCATCACCACCACATCGCCTGAGGTGAGCCACAGGCTTTCAGTACTGCCGCCGCGGGTTTTGTTCCCCATGCGAAACAACCCGTCATCGCCCAAGGACACCGAAAGGACAGGCCATCCGAAATCAGCCTCGTCCTTGTCCTGATGCATGCCCATCCGCGCGCCTTCACCATAGAAATTGATCAGGCAGCAATCGGGCGCCCGCTCAAGCCCTGTCAGGCGATGCCACATCCCAAGAACAAGCGGCGGAATGGGCGGCCAATCCGTGCCGTCGGGATGCTGTGGCACATACCTGTACCCCTGCCGATCCGAAAACCACCCGAACTGACCCGCAGATGTCATCCGCACGCGCATCGGCTTTCCATAGGGCGTCTGCGGGCTGAACAATGGGGCGGTCTGCACAACTTCGCGCACCGCGTCCACCCACGCCTTTTGATCCGCAGTCCCGATGCGACCCTTGTGAATCTCGAAGCCGCGCACCGTAAGTTTCGTCATATCCGCACCAAACCCGAAAAATTCGCCCGATCTGCCCCCCCACAATGCTTGCAGGGGCATTACACGCTCCTTATATACCCTCCGAACCGCACGAGGCACTCCGCTTCGTGCTTGTCATTCGGGGCACTGATGCCGAAACGGGTCGGCGCCTCGTGTCATCGCCTTGATTAGTAAGAGGGATCGAAAAACATGGCCAAAGTCATTGGTATTGACCTGGGAACCACAAACAGCTGCATCGCCATTATGGACGGCAGCCAGCCCCGCGTGATCGAAAACGCCGAGGGCGCGCGCACGACACCTTCCATCGTTGCGTTTACGGAAAACGAACGCCTCGTTGGCCAACCGGCAAAACGTCAGGCTGTCACCAACCCCGACAATACGATTTTTGGCGTCAAACGCCTGATCGGTCGCCGGTTCGATGACGCCGATCTGGCCAAGGACCTCAAGAACCTCCCGTTCAACGTCATTGATGGCGGCAACGGCGACGCATGGGTCGAATCGCGCGGCGAAAAATACTCGCCCAGCCAAATCTCCGCCTTCATCCTCGGCAAGATGAAGGAAACCGCCGAAAGCTACCTCGGCGAAGACGTGACCCAAGCGGTCATCACCGTTCCTGCCTACTTCAACGACGCACAACGTCAGGCAACCAAGGACGCGGGCAAGATCGCGGGCCTCGAAGTGCTGCGGATCATCAACGAACCGACAGCGGCCGCGCTGGCCTATGGTCTGGACAAGGAAAACACCCAAACCATCGCGGTCTATGACCTTGGTGGCGGTACGTTCGACGTGACCATCCTCGAAATCGACGACGGCCTGTTCGAAGTGAAATCCACCAACGGTGACACGTTCCTTGGTGGGGAAGACTTTGACATGCGCATCGTCAACTACCTTGCCGACGAGTTCAAAAAAGAACACTCTGTCGACCTGACCGCCGACAAGATGGCCCTGCAGCGCCTGAAAGAAGCCGCTGAGAAAGCCAAGATCGAACTCAGCTCGGCCAACCAGACTGAAATCAACCAGCCGTTCATCTCCATGGGCGCCAACGGTCAGCCGCTGCATATGGTCATGAAGCTGACCCGTGCCAAGCTGGAATCGCTGGTTGGCGACCTGATCAAATCCTCGATGAAGCCGTGCGCCGCCGCGCTGAAAGACGCAGGTCTCAGCGCATCGGACATCGACGAGGTTGTTCTGGTCGGTGGTATGACCCGGATGCCGAAAGTCATCGAAGAGGTCACCAAGTTCTTTGGCAAAGAGCCGCACAAGGGTGTGAACCCCGATGAAGTGGTTGCCATGGGTGCCGCCATTCAGGCCGGTGTTCTGCAAGGTGACGTCAAAGACGTGGTTTTGCTGGACGTGACGCCTCTGTCGCTGGGTATCGAAACACTGGGCGGCGTGTTCACCCGCCTGATCGATCGCAACACCACGATCCCCACGAAGAAGTCGCAAATCTTCTCGACGGCCGAAGACAACCAGAATGCCGTGACCATCCGCGTGTTCCAGGGTGAACGCGAAATGGCCTCGGACAACAAGATTTTGGGCGCCTTCAATCTGGAAAATATCCCACCCGCACCGCGTGGAATGCCCCAGATCGAAGTGACCTTTGATATTGACGCCAACGGCATCGTGTCCGTGGGTGCGATGGACAAGGGCACCGGCAAGGAACAGAAGATCACGATCCAGGCCTCTGGCGGTCTGTCCGATGATGACATCGAAAAAATGGTTCAGGACGCCGAAGAAAACGCCGAAGCCGACAAGGAACGTCGCGAGTTGATCGAGGCGAAAAACCAGGCCGAAAGCCTCATCCATTCGACCGAGAAGTCGATGGAAGAGCACGCGGACAAGGTGGACCCGACCACGATCGAAGCCATCGAACTGGCCATTGCCGCGCTCAAGGACGAGCTGGAAACCGAGAACACCGACAAGATCAAGTCGGGCATCCAGAACGTGACCGAAGCGGCGATGAAGCTGGGCGAGGCCATCTACAAAGCCGCCCAAGAGGACGGCGAGGCCGAGCCTCAGGCCGCAGATGAGCCACGGGCCGATGACGACGACATCGTCGACGCCGAGTTCGAAGATCTGGACGACGATAAGCGCGCGTAAGTTGCGCATTGGAACCACTCACAGGGCCGGTCCGTTCTCCGGGCCGGCCCTCGACGTTCCAAGGAAGGACATGATCTATGGCAAAACGTGACTATTATGAGGTGCTCGGCGTCTCCAAAGGCGCATCCGCCGACGAGATCAAGAAGGGCTATCGCACCAAGGCCAAAGAGCTGCACCCAGACCGCAACGCCGATAATCCGGACGCCGAAGCACAGTTCAAGGAAGCCAACGAAGCCTACGAGGTCCTGAAGGATGCCGAGAAAAAGGCGGCCTACGACCGCTTTGGCCACGCTGCATTCGAAGGTGGCATGGGCGGCGGTGGCCGACCCGGCGGCGGCTTTGGCGGCGGGCAGGGTGATTTCTCATCCGCTTTTTCGGACGTGTTTGACGATCTTTTTGGTGACTTCATGGGTGGCCAACGCGGTGGTGGCGGGGGACGGCGTGCCGCGCGTGGGTCCGATCTGCGTTATAACCTGCGTGTGACGCTGGAAGAAGCCTATGCAGGTCTGCAAAAGACCATCAACGTGCCCACATCCATTGCATGCGGATCGTGCAACGGATCAGGGGCCGAAGGCGGCGCCGAACCCACGACATGCCCAACCTGCTCCGGCATGGGCAAGGTGCGTGCGCAACAGGGTTTTTTCACCGTCGAACGGACATGCCCAACCTGTTCCGGCCTTGGGCAAATCATCAAGGACCCCTGCAAAACCTGCCAGGGCGCGGGTCGCGTCGAAAAGGATCGTGCGCTGTCGGTAAACATTCCGGCAGGCGTCGAAACCGGGACACGCATCCGCCTTGCGGGCGAGGGCGAGGCCGGTATGCGCGGCGGGCCATCGGGCGACCTCTATATCTTTATCGAGGTATCAGAACATCAGTTGTTCGAACGCGATGGCAACAACCTCTACTGTCGCGTACCCGTGTCCATGGGTACGGCAGCATTGGGTGGCAGCATCGAAGTACCGACAATCGACGGCGGTCGCGGTCGGGTGCAAATCCCGGCAGGGTCGCAATCGGGGCGGCAGATGCGCTTGCGCAGCAAAGGCATGCCAGCTTTGCGCGGCGGTGGCCCGGGTGACATGTTCATCGAACTTGCGGTGGAAACTCCCGTGAACCTGACCAGCCGCCAAAAGGAGTTGTTGCGCGAGTTCGAGGACCTGTCGGAAGAGAACAACCCCGAAAGCACAAGCTTTTTCTCCTCGGTCAAATCCTTCTGGGATTCGATGAAGGGCTAAGGTGGAGCAGGCTCCACCGGGAAACGGTTGGGATCCATGACAGAACAGACACGTCGTAAGGCGGGCTATCAGCCCGCCCTTGTTTTGCGCTAGCCTTGTCAGATGCTGGCATCCTCTCAATCCACCACGCTTCGGCGCTTTCATGCGAAAGACCTCGACCCTTTCTTGGCTTATCGCGACGATCCTGAAATCGCCCGCTTTCAAAGCTGGGAGGCGATGTCGCGGGAAAAAGCTGCCGGGTTCATCGCTCATATGGCCTCGATCGATCCCCTGTTGCGACCCGGGCATTGGACACAGATCGCGATTGCCCAGACAGCCACGGATGACCTGATCGGGGACATGGGGCTTTATTTGTCAAACGATGGTCTGGAGGCCGAAATTGGTATTACCCTCGCCCGGTCGAGCCATGGCCAAGGCCACGCGATGCGCGCTTGCCAATTGGCCGTAGGTCTCCTCTTTGACCGCACAGCGATCACTCGTATCAATGCTTTCGCAGACGCCCGGAACACCGCCTCGCGCCGCTTGTGCGACCGTCTTGGGTTCACATTCGTCGGTTTGGAAACCACGGACGGCGTAGAGGAAGCCGTTTTCATATCCCACCGTCCGGAATGAAGCGCGCGCGTTAACGGATTTCTAACCATGTAGAGGCCAGCTTTGGGGCATGACCCATTTTGCTGAATACACCCTGCCGTTTGATCTGGATGAGGCCACGCCGGCTCCCATGCCAAACGGCAAGACACCATCTTACATGGCTGATCACCGGAAAAGGTTGCGGGCACGCTTCATGGAGGGTGGTGCGGCTGCGGTACCGGACTACGAGCTGCTGGAACTGGTCCTGTTTCGGGCCATCCCGCGACAGGATGTAAAGCCGTTGGCCCGCGCGTTGATGGACGCATTTGGTGACTTCAATCGGGTCGTCACCGCCCCGAAGGAACGCTTGCATCAGATCAAAGGCGTAGGCGATGCGGTCATCACAGAGCTGAAAATCGTTGAGGCCGCGGCGCATCGGATGGCACGTGCCCGAGTCATCAACCAACACGCCATTTCCAGCTGGGATGCGCTGGTTGACTACTGCCACACCACGATGGCCCACCGCGAGACCGAGCAGTTTCGAGTGCTGTATCTTGATCGCAAGAACGTTCTGATCGCGGACGAGGAACAGGCAAAAGGCACGGTCGATCATGTGCCCGTCTATCCGCGCGAGGTTGCCAAACGCGCGCTGGAACTCAACGCTTCCGCATTGATCCTCGTGCACAATCACCCTTCGGGTGATCCGACGCCCAGCCAGTCCGACATCGACATGACTGCCCAGATTCAATCCGTGTGCACCGCCCTAAGCCTGACGTTGCATGATCATCTGATTGTCGGAAAATCGAGAGAGATAAGCTTTCGCAGTGAAGGGTATCTTTAGCGTACCCAAACCTCGACACGGCGGTTGGCCTGCCTGCCCCATGCACTGTCATCACATGCCATGGGCAATGCTTCTCCAAAGGCATCCACATCCAGCTGCACACGCTTCAGATCCGTGCTTTCAGCCGCGTTTGCAATCGCGCGGCGCACAGCATCAGCGCGCCGCAGGGCAATCTCGCGGTTCGCCTCGGCCGGACCGTCACCGTCACTGAACCCCGCGAACAGGATCTGCCGTGCATCGTATTGACCAACTTCCAGCGCACGGGCGAGCTGTTGAACGTTGGAGCGCGATTGCGCGTCCAGTCGCACTGATCCCGCCTCAAAGCGAAAGGACGTCGTCAGGCGCGCCATACCGTCCAAGGTGCGTACCATCCGCTGCAATTCCTCCAGGGAGGTTTCGATCCCTGCCTTGGATATCGCATTGGCGAACCGGTTTCCCTGAAGGTCAATCGCGACTTCTTCGGGCGAAAGATCAACAAAACCAGCGCGACGGATCACGATCTGGGCAGACGGGCCGCGCGTATAGGCAAGGAATTCACGCGCGATCTTGGGCAATCGACGTGCGGGCAGATACAGAAACATCGGGGCTGTCAGCGGGTAGTCTTCTGTCTTGATGGTCCGGCGTCCCGCCCGTAGCGAGAACCCGCAGTCCCCCGTCAGTGTCAGCGGAACAGCATTCCCAGTCTCGGCATAACTTGCCACACCGATTGCAAAGGCATCCCGCGCCACGGATTGCGCCAAATCGATGCCGCGGGCATGCCGTGTTTCCGCCCCCGTGAATGCACCGCCTGACGCGCGCATGATCTGGTCCTCGATGGCCTGACCCAAACCCGTAGACCCCAATGGCAAATGAACGGTGATCGGCGCATCCGGACCACCCAAAGCGGCCCAGTTGGTGATCTGACCAGCCAGAACACGCGCCAGGTTTTGCGGTGTGATCCCACGCACTGGGTTGTCAGGGGCCACGATCGGCACCATCGCATCCAACGCCAGAACGCGGCTGCGGTTTGCCCGGGTCAAGTCCCCCATCCCGGCATCCCGCGCACGCTTGCGTTCCGATGCACGTATCTCGCGCAGGGCCATGACGATGTCCGCCTCATTGGCGAGCAAATCGGCAAACCCTTCGTCGGTTGTTGTGATCCGGAAGGTGAATTCAGCAACCTTCTTGTCGGTTTCTTCGTTGATCAGAGTGTAGACGAAATGGGTCGCATCCAGTGTTTTCCGTTCCGACCTGTATCCGCCGCGCAAGGCGAACCCTTCGACCAGCGCAGGCATCAAAACAGCGCCCATCGTTGACGAGCCGGAGATCGACAGTTGGGCAACGAAATCCTGCAGGTTCGGGCACCCCGGACCACTGCACAGAACTCCAGACCCATCGACCGTCAGTTCGCCATAAATCGTCTCAAGGCGGTAGAACTCGCCATCGAACCCCAAGAGGGTGCCGCTCAATTCTATCCCGCCGTCACGCGAGGTCAGCGTGACGTCCTGTGCCCACAACGGAGCCCATGCCCAACAAAAGAAAAGTGCGGCGAAAGCCGCCGCACGTCTCAAAGCCATTCTGAAACCTCAAAGCAACGATTACTTGCTTGCGACTTTCAGGTCTTGGATCAGATTGTTCAATACAAGAAAACTGCCGATCGTGTCGCACTCGGGTACAGACATCGTCAGATCCTGCGTTTTGATCACTCCATCCCGCAGCTCCAGCGATTGCGCCTCGATGTCCAAGCCACAGTTGAACAGGTTCACTTCAGCTTCGACGCTCAGATCAATCTCGCCTTCGCGAGTCGACGTGGCGGACGGGTAGGTATAAACGTCTGCCATCAAAGGCTCGGCGGCGCTTGCATCGCCAAGCCGCATGATAAAGCCGCTTTGACCGGCTGCAGTCGCTTCCGTCGTGCCAGGTTCTCCGACCCAGACATGGCCTTTTTGGCCATAGTCCGCGCCGAATTCGCGGGCATGGATTTCAAACCCGGAACGGCCTTTCCATTGAAGAACCACACGGTCAAATTCAGCCATGTCGGGCACAGGCGTCTGTGCAACCGCACCTTCTCCGTTGGCGAAAGCCGCGATGATGACGGAATCTTCGGACAAGGCCGGCACCTGCATATCAAGCGAACCATCCGCTGCGGTTGTCATCGTAACCATCATACCGTTGTGGTGCACGGTCACACGCTCATTCGGCAAGCACGGCGCAACCACGGACAGATCAATCATGGCCAAGTTGGCAGGTTTCGCGGTCGCCGTGATGTCACAGCTTTGGCCGGGTGCAATGTCAGAGACATCCGGTTCAGGCAGTTCGACCACAGGAGCCAGCGCGAGGACAACCTCGGCTTCCGATCCAACAGGTGTCGGGCTGGATTCGTCCAGTGCGGAAGTCAGCGTAATCGCGTCCATTTCCAGCATTGGCCCGTCCTGCGCAGCGGCTGCGGCATCATCTGCTTGGGGTGCTGCTTTTACGGCAGGCGAAACCGCCTGCGCATCATCACCGTAGCGTTGGGCGGCAGTTTCGCTGCTCTGCATCAGCATTCCGATGCCCGCAGCGAACGCCAGCGTTCCAACCGCGGTCGCAATTTCCTTCACATAGGCCATTTTCGCTCACCTTTCCCACAAGGGTTCGAGGCAAGGATGGCACTTAAAACGGGCCGAGATGTGACCCGCTCAAGGAGTCATTGAGGCACGAATGTGACGGATTGATCAGGTGAGGCGACCGTGGCAATGCTTGAATTTCTTGCCCGAACCACAAGGACAAGGTTCGTTCCTGCCGGGGTCACCCCATGTGGTCGGATCGTTTTCGTCAAAGCCATTTGCAATGGCTTCAGCCGAAGGCGCAGGTGTCGTATCCGCCGCCGCCTGTTCGAATTCCGCTTGTTGCTGTTCGACTTGTGCAGCCAATGCCTGACGCTCTTCTTCCGTCATGGGCCGGATCTGCGACAGCTTCTGCGTCACATCCACACGCAGACTGTCCAGCATGATTTCAAAAAGCTGGAAGGCCTCATTCTTGTACTCATTCAACGGATCGCGCTGTGCGTACCCGCGGAACCCGACAACCGAACGCAGGTGTTCTAGCGTCAAAAGATGCTCGCGCCATTTCGTATCGATCGTTTGCAGCAACAACTGCTTTTCGATCATCCGCATGTTTTCCGACCCGAATTGCTCGGTCTTTTCGGCCATCATCTTGTCCGTGGCTTCAATCAAGCGCTCGCGGATTTGTTCGTCGTCCACGCCTTCTTCTTCAGCCCACGCCATCACCGGCGCGTCGACACCCAGATACTCGATAACAGCAGCATAAAGGCCTTCGGTATTCCACTGATCCGCATAGGAGCCTTGCGGCATGTATTCGTCGATCAGGTCATCGATAACCTGATGGCGCATGTCCGAGGTGATTTCCGACAGATCCTCCGCTTCCATGATGTCACGACGCTGCGCAAAAACGACTCTGCGCTGATCGTTCATCACGTCATCGAATTTCAGAAGTTGCTTGCGAACGTCGAAATTGCGGCCTTCAACCTTGGCCTGGGCCCGTTCCAACGATTTGTTCACCCACGGGTGGATAATCGCTTCGCCTTCTTTCATGCCCAGCGATTTCAAAACACGGTCCAGACGTTCGGATCCGAAAATGCGCATCAGGTCATCTTCGAGGCTCAGGAAGAACGATGTTCGACCGGGGTCGCCCTGACGCCCCGAACGGCCGCGCAGCTGGTTATCGATACGTCGGCTTTCGTGGCGTTCGGAGGCAAGAACCAGCAATCCGCCAGCTTCCAGCACCCGTTTCTTTTCATCTTCATGTTCCGCTTCGACGGAGGCGCGAATTTTCTCGGGATCGGCGTCGGGGTCTGCGTCCAGCGCTTCCAACACCTTCAGTTCGACGTTACCGCCCAACTGAATGTCTGTGCCGCGCCCGGCCATGTTGGTTGCGATGGTAACAGCGCCGTATTTGCCCGCATCAGCGATGATCTGGGCCTCTTGCTCGTGATGGCGGGCGTTCAGCACGTTATGGGGAACGCCGACCTCCTTGAGCATGTTGCTGAACATCTCGGACTTTTCGATCGAAGTGGTGCCAACCAGAACCGGTTGGCCCTTTTCGTTGGCGGCTTTGATTTCCTCGATGATCGCATTGTATTTTTCAGATGCGGTTCGATAGACCTTGTCGTCTTCGTCCTCGCGGGCGATTTCGCGGTTCGTCGGAACCTCAACCACACCAAGGCCGTAAATCTCGCCAAATTCTTCGGCTTCGGTCATGGCTGTACCGGTCATGCCCGCCAGCTTTGAATACAGGCGGAAATAGTTCTGAAGCGTGACCGAAGCGAGCGTCACGTTTTCCGGCTGAATGGTCAGGCCTTCCTTGGCCTCGATCGCCTGATGCAAGCCTTCGGACAAACGGCGACCAGACATCATGCGGCCGGTGAATTCGTCGATCAGAACGACTTCGCCATTGCGAACGATGTAATCCTTGTCGCGCAGGAACAGAACATGCGCCCGCAAGCCCTGATTCACGTGATGCACGATGGTGGTGGATTCCGGATCATAAAGGGTCATGCCCTCTTCGATCAGGCCACGCACACGCAGCTGCTCTTCGAGGAATTCGTTGCCTTCGTCCGTGAAGGTCACATTGCGGGTCTTTTCGTCGACCTCATAATGCTCTTCTGTCAGCAGTGGGATCAGGTCGTTGATGGTGACATAAAGCTCGGACCGATCCGAGGACGGCCCCGAAATGATCAGTGGCGTCCGCGCTTCGTCGATCAGAATACTGTCAACTTCGTCTACAATCGCAAAATTGTGACCGCGCTGCAAAAGCTGGTTCAATTCCGATTTCATGTTGTCGCGCAGGTAGTCGAACCCAAGCTCGTTGTTGGTGGAATAGGTAACGTCGCAGGCATAGGCCGCGCGCTTGGCATCCTCATCGGGCTGATCCGATGCAACGCCTGTGGTAATGCCCAACATCGCATAAACCTTGCCCATCCAGTCGGCATCCCGCTTGGCCAGGTATTCGTTGACGGTAACGATATGCACACCCTTGCCCGTCAGTGCATTCAGGTAGGCGGCAAATGTGGCAGTCAGGGTTTTGCCTTCGCCGGTCTTTTGCTCGGCGATATTGCCCTGATGCAGGAAAATGCCGCCCATCAACTGCGTATCGAAGGCGCGCAAACCCAGCGCACGTTTTGCGGCTTCGCGACAGTTGGCAAAGGCCTCGGGCAACAGATCATCAAGGCTCTCGCCGCCCATGGCCCGTTTGGCCAGCGCTTCGGTCTTGTCCTTCAGGCCCTCGTCTGAAAGCGCCTCGAATTCTGGCTCCAGCGCATTGATCTTTTCGACCAGCGGGCGCACCACTTTGATCTTGCGATCATTGGGGGTACCAAAGACTTTTTTGGTAAGTGTTCCGAAACCCAGCATGCGTTCTCCAGCCGATCTTATGTCGTGTTGCGCAGCAACTGCTTGCCGGGGTCTCGCGCAGCCCATAGATACATGGGTAAGCCGACCCGGGCCGCGCCCATAGGGCGATGTAAGGGTCACGTGAAACCGTGTCAATGTCATGGCCCTTCAAGGGTCTATTCAAGGATAAATCAATGCTCAAAAGCTTCACTTTTCTGCCTGCCTTCGCCGTCGCCGTATCGATGTCCTTGCCCGCCATAGCCGAGGAGGCCCCAAGTGCAAACACGGTGATGGCCACCGTCAATGGCGTTGAGATCACCCTGGGCCATATGCTGGTGGCCAAGGCGACTCTTCCGGAACAATATCAACAGCTGCCGAACGAAGTGCTTTTCGAGGGTATCCTTGATCAGCTGGTACAGCAGACGGCTTTGCAGCAATCCTTTGACGGTGACCTTCCCGCGCGCGTAGGCCTGTCCCTTGATAACGAAGAACGGTCCTTGATCGCAGGCGAAGCGGTCGAAGCGATCCTCGAAACGGCCGTTACCGCAGAAAGCCTGCAAGCCGCCTACGAAGAGCGTTATGCCAATGCAGAAGCGACCCAGGAATACAACGCCTCGCACATCCTTGTTGAAACCGAAGAAGAAGCGCAGACCATTGTTGCGGATCTCGAAGCAGGCGCGGATTTCGCGGCCACTGCCCGAGAAAAATCTACTGGCCCCTCTGGCCCCGGCGGTGGTTCCCTGGGTTGGTTTGGTACAGGCGCAATGGTCCCGGATTTCGAAGCTGCGGTCATCGCACTGGAAGTCGGCGCGGTCTCGGCGCCGGTTCAGACCCAATTTGGCTGGCACGTCATCAAACTGAACGAAACACGAAAGCAGGAAGTGCCACAACTGGATGATGTGCGCGCGGATCTTGAGCAGGAAGTGCGCCGTGCCGCTGTCGATGCAGCGGTCGAACAACTGACCGCAAACGCAGACGTGGATCGCAGCGCGTCCGAAGGTGTGGACCCAGCGGTTTTGGAACAATTGGATCTGATCGACTGATCCATGGCCAATACTCTCGCTGTTTCGCCACTCGCTCCGGCGCGCTTCCCTGACCTCCCCGTTGTGGACGGGGTCACGTTTGCGACCGTTGCGGCAGGCGTGCGCTATTCCGGGCGCACCGATGTCATGCTTGCGCATCTGGCACCCGGCACCGCCATCGCGGGTGTGTTCACCAAAAGTGCGACACGCTCCGCCGCGGTTCTGGATTGTCAGGCCAAGATTGGGATGGCCGGATCAGAGGGTGCCGCCATCCTCGTGAACTCCGGCAATGCAAATGCGTTTACCGGCAGGGGCGGTAAGGACGCGGTAGATCGAATATGTGCCGCCGTCGCCAGGTCCTGTGATGTTCCACCGTCTCGGGTCTTCACCAGTTCTACAGGCGTAATCGGAGAGGCGCTGCCGGACGACCGCATTACCGAAAAACTGGATACGCTTTGCGGGACGCTATCGGCCACTGGTATCGAGGATGCAGCACAGGCGATCATGACTACCGACACCTATGCGAAAGGATCGGCACGGACGGTGGATACGCCTAGTGGCCGGGTCACCATCGCGGGCATCGCCAAGGGGTCAGGCATGATTGCCCCGGATATGGCCACGATGTTGGTCTATATCTTTACCGACGCCAAGATCGACCAGACAAACCTTCAGGCTTTGCTATCGGAGCACAACGCCGACACCTTCAACTGCATCACCGTTGACAGCGACACGTCGACATCGGACACGCTTATCATGGCAGCGACCGGGGCGTCGGGGATCGAAGTTGCCGGGAATGATGATTTTGCATCGGCCGTTCACGCGCTGATGCTTGATTTGGCGCATCAGGTCGTGCGTGACGGTGAAGGCGCAACAAAGTTCGTCGAAGTCGCCGTGACAGGCGCAGCGTCGGATACAGACGCGAAAACACATGCCATGGCGATTGCCAATTCACCCTTGGTTAAGACCGCCATTGCTGGCGAGGATCCGAACTGGGGCCGCGTCGTGATGGCGATTGGAAAATCTGGCGCAGCGGCGGACCGGGACAAATTGACCATTCGGTTTGGCGATGTCCTTGTGGCAGAAAACGGATGGGTCAGCCCCGGCTACGAAGAAGACGAGGCTGCGACTTACATGAAACGCGACGAGATCGTAGTTGCGGTCGACCTTGGGCTGGGTACCGGAAAGGCCACGGTTTGGACCTGCGACTTGACCCACGCTTACATCGATATCAACGCGGACTATCGGTCTTGAAGGTTGTTCTGGTCTCTGCCGTTGCACTGATTGACGTCGACGGGCGGGTTTTGCTTGCCCAACGTCCCGAAGGCAAATCAATGGCCGGGCTGTGGGAGTTTCCCGGCGGCAAAGTCGAAGCCGGAGAAACGCCCGAGGCGGCCTTGATCCGGGAGTTGGAAGAAGAGCTGGGGATCGAGACCTGGCAAAGTTGCCTCGCTCCGCTGACATTCGCCAGCCATGCCTACGCCGACTTCCACCTTTTGATGCCGCTTTATGCCTGCCGAAAATGGGAAGGCACTCCGGTTTCAAAGGAAAATCAACAGCTTAAATGGGTACGCGCCAACGATCTGCGCAACTATCCCATGCCCGAAGCGGATGTACCCCTCATCCCGATCTTGCGGGATTGGCTATAGCTGATTGTTTACGGAATCCGAACAATCGAAAGAATATTGCGTGTTTTCCCAATTTTCTTTGTGACTTGTTAACCAACTTCTGATTACTTGCGAGTGTGTATTTCTTTTGGGGAGGAAATGACATGCTGCGAACCATTATCTTGGGCAGTTGCGTCTTGGTACAGGGAACATTCGTAAAGATGCTTCCCGACGGTCGGATCAGTGTAAATGTGGATGGCACGATCTTTTCCGGAACACCGGTGACCAAAGCCGCCTGATCCGTGCGCTCGAAATGAAAAAGGACGGCGCGAAGCCGTCCTTTTGTCGTGTTTCATGATCTTTTTGATCAATCGAGTGTGCGTGTGATTTCTTCGCGCTCAAAGATCTCGATGACATCGTCCGGGCGAATGTCGTCGTAGTTCTCGAACGCCATGCCGCACTCCTGACCCGACTGCACCTCGGCCACTTCGTCTTTGAAGCGCTTGAGCGTTTTCAGCGTCCCTTCGTGGATCACGACGTTGTCACGCAGCAGACGCACTCCAGCACTCCGGCGCGCGACGCCTTCGGTCACCAGACAACCAGCAACTTTGCCGACGCCAGTAACTTTGAACACCTCTTTGATGTTCGCGTAGCCAATGAAGTTTTCCTTCACTTCTGCACTGAGCAAGCCGCTCGCGGCTGCTTTCACATCATCCACGAGGTCATAGATCACCGAATAGTACCGGATTTCCACGCCCTTCTGGTTGGCCGTGTTCCGCGCAGATGCGTTGGCCCGCACGTTAAAGCCCATGATCGGCGCGCCGCTGGCTTCTGCCAGACCGACGTCCGTTTCGGTGATGGCGCCAACACCCGAGTGCAGCACGCGCACGCGCACTTCGTCGTTGCCGATCTTCTCCATCGCCTGAACGATCGCTTCGGCGGAACCTTGCACGTCCGCTTTGACCAGAATGGGCAGCTCGCTGACATTCTCGTCCGCCTTGGCGTTTGCCATCAGCTGTTCCAGCGTAGTGGCAGCACCGGCAGCGGCGCGTTTGTCCTTGGCCGCTTTTTCGCGGTACTCGGCAATCTCGCGCGCCTGTGCTTCGGTTTCGGTCACGTTCAGAACGTCGCCTGCTTCGGGTGTGCCGTTCAGGCCCAGAACCTCGACTGGCACCGATGGGCCAGCTTCTTTCACGCGCTCACCCTTGTCGTTGATAAGCGCGCGGACTTTACCGTACTGCTCGCCGACAACAAAGATATCGCCCTGACGCAGCGTACCGTTCTGAACCAGAACCGTCGCAACAGGTCCACGTCCCACATCAAGCTGCGCTTCGATCACGGCACCTTGGGCGGCGCGATCCGGGTTCGCCTTGAGTTCAAGGATTTCAGACTGAAGGGCGATGGCTTCGAGGAGTTCATCCAGACCCTGACCAGTGATCGCGCTGACTTCGACATCCTGCACTTCGCCGGACATCTTTTCGACGATCACTTCGTGCTGCAACAAATCGGTGCGCACCTTGTCCGGGTTTGCATCAGGCTTGTCGACCTTATTGATCGCCACGATCATCGGCACTTCGGCCGCCTTGGCGTGGTTGATGGCTTCGATGGTCTGCGGCATCACCGCATCATCCGCAGCCACGACCAGAACAACGATGTCCGTCACTTGCGCACCGCGCGACCGCATCGACGTGAACGCCGCGTGGCCGGGGGTATCAAGGAAGCTCAGAACCGCGCCGTTGTCGGTCGTCACCTGATAGGCACCAATGTGCTGCGTGATCCCGCCCGCTTCGCCGGATACAACCTTGGCATCACGAATGGCATCGAGCAGCGATGTCTTGCCGTGGTCAACGTGGCCCATGATGGTGATGACAGGCGGACGCGGTTTCAGGTCCTCATCCTTGTCCTCAAATTCGTTGATAACCTGTTCGACGTCAGCATCGGACACCCGGTTCACAGTGTGGCCAAATTCTTCGATGATCAGTTCTGCGGTATCGGCATCAATCGTCTGGTTCTGCGTGACCATCATGCCCATCTGCATCAGCGATTTGACAACGTCGCCGACTCGCTCGGACATGCGGTTGGCCAATTCGGACACAACAATCGCCTCGGGCAGGTTCACCGTGCGCATGACCTTTTCACGCTCAACCGAACCACCCATCGCTTTTTGACGGGCACGTTCCTGTTTGCGCTTCATCGCTGCCATGGAACGATGACGGTTGCCATCTGCGCCACCGGTTGCCTGGCTCAACGTCAGCTTGCCCGAACGACGACCATCGTCGCCGCGGCCTCGGCTGGGGCGCTGCTGTTGTTCACGCTCTTGCTTGCGCGGAGTGGCAGAAGGCGCCGCCGTTCTGTTCGGCGCGGCGCGCGGGGCCTCTGCAGGGGCAGCCGCTGCTGCTTGCGCCGCAGCTTCGGCTTCAGCGATCTTGCGCTGCTCTTCTTCTGCCTTGGCCTTGAGGTTGTCCTCACGCTCTTTCTCTTCGCGTTCCTTGGCCTCGGCCTCGGCACGGCGGCGTTCACGCTCTTCGGCGCGGGCTTTCTCCTCGGCTTCGCGTGCCGCGGATTCTTCAGCCTCGCGCGCCTTGGCCGCTTGCACGGCCTTCAGACGGCGATCCATTTCAGCATCTGAAATACCGGCAGGACGGCGCGCAGGATCACCCGACGGCGTAGTTCCGCCGGCGCCTTTGGCCGCACCCGGTTTGGGAACCACAACGCGCTTGCGCTTGGTCTCAACGACGACATTCTTGGTACGCCCGTGGCTGAAACTCTGTTTCACGTTGCCCGGACGCGCGCCACCGCGCAGACCCAATGTTTTCTTACCGTCAGTATCGCTCATAAAGCTCGTCTATCCTTCCAGATGGCCGCTGCCACCTATGCTTTGGCGCGTACGCCCTTCAGCCTTTGGGCTTCCTCTACAACACGTTGCGTGAGTCCACCAGAGGCCAGCGCCCCATGTATCACAGTTTGGCGTCCGAATGCCAAACCCAATTCATCCGCAGTCAGCCATCCGATATAGCTGCCATAGTGCGGCGTGCTCAGTTTCGATTTGCCGCGAGTCGATCCGTCTACGGCCTGGATCAGAACCTCGGCCTCTTCCGTCTGAAGCCAGGTTTTGACCTTTTCATATCCCGCCACGGCCCGACCGGACTTGCGCGACAACGCAATCAAGTCGACAACGCGGCGGGCAATCTGTGCCTCGACCTGATCAACCAGATCATCCGGCACAGTCACTTGCATCTTGGCGCCGCGCGAAAACAGCTTTTTCTTCACAGCCGCGTCCAGCGCATCCCGGTCCGCCGCCACATAGATCCCACGCCCCGGCAATTTGCCCGCGATATCGGGCACAATCTGCGCATCGGGCCCTACCACGAAACGAATGAGCCCATATTTCGGCTGCACTTCGCCCGTGGCAATGCATTTGCGTTCAGGACCGTCCGAGCGATCTTTGGAAGCGCCACCGCGTCCCATGTTCAGACCCCGAGGCCTGCGATCAGGCCTCGGTCTCCTCGGTCAGTTCGGCGTCGTCGCCTTCTTCCGCATCGGCCTCAAGATCCGCAGGATCAACCCAGCCCAACAACACACGGGCCGTCATGATCAGGTTCTGCGCTTCTTCAAGGCTCACATCGAAGGGTTCAAGAACCCCATCGTCCTTGCTGCGCTCGCCATCAACAGTGGTCCAGCCACCCGCCAGTTCCCAGTCGGCGCAAGTTGCGAAGTCTTCGAGGGTTTTGACATCATCTTTGGCAAGTGCCTCGATCATTTGGGGTGTCAGGCCTTCGAATTCAACCAGGCTGTCCTCAACGCCCAGCGCACGGGCGTTGTCCAGGGCCGCCTTGTTCTGCGCTTCAAGCACATCGCGGGCCCGCGCCTGCAATTCCTGCGCAGTGCCTTCGTCCACGCCATCGATGACCAGAAGTTCATCCAGTTCGACATACGCAACCTCTTCGAGGTTGGTGAACCCTTCGGCGACCAGAAGTTGGGCAAAGAACTCGTCCAGATCGAGCGTGTCCATGAACAGCTTGGTGCGCTGTTCGAACTCGGCCTGACGACGCGCCGATTCCTCGGCCTCGGTCATGATGTCGATATCAAGGTTTGTCAGCTGGCTGGCCAGACGCACGTTCTGACCCCGGCGGCCGATGGCAAGGCTCAGCTGCTCTTCGGGCACGACGACTTCGATCTTGCCTGCCTCTTCGTCCAGAACCACCTTGCTCACCTCGGCAGGCTGCAATGCATTCACAAGGAACGTTGGCTGGTCTTCGTTCCACGGGATGATGTCGATCTTTTCGCCCTGCAGTTCGTTTACAACGGCCTGCACGCGGCTGCCGCGCATACCGACGCAAGCACCGACAGGGTCGATGGACCCGTCATAGGAAATCACAGCGATCTTGGCGCGCGAACCGGGGTCGCGGGCCACGGCCTTGATCTCGATGATGCCGTCGTAAATCTCGGGCACTTCCATCTTGAACAGCTCAGCCATGAATTCAGGCGCCGTGCGGCTCAGGAAAATCTGTGGCCCACGTTGTTCGCGGCGCACGTCCTTGATGTAGACGCGGATACGGTCGTTCGGGCGATAGGATTCACGGCCGATCTTCTCGTTGCGGCGCAGAATCGCTTCACCTGCGCCCACATCGACGATGACGTTGCCGTATTCTTCACGCTTGACCAGACCATTGATGATAGTGCCCGCACGATCCTTGAACTCTTCATACTGACGATCCCGCTCGGCTTCGCGGACCTTTTGCAGAATAACCTGCTTGGCCGATTGTGCGGCGATACGGCCCATCTCGACCGGAGGGACTTCTTCGATGAATTCCTGGCCGACCTCAGGCGCTTCCATATACTGCTTGGCCTGCTCAACGGTGAACTCCGCCTGATAGTTCTCAAGCTCTTCATCCTCGACCACGGTGCGCACACGTGTGAACGTGGCTTTGCCGGTCTTGCGGTCGATAGACACCCGAATGTCCATTTCAGCGCCGTAACGCGACTTGGCCGCGCGCGCGAGCGATTCTTCCATCGCTTCGATCACCAGCGACGGATCGATCATCTTTTCGCGGGCCACGGCCTCGGCGGTTTGCAACAGCTCAAGCTGGTTTGCGGATGTAATAGCCATCAGTTCTTCTCCTCGTCCGACCCTTCGGTCTCGATCTCGTCAAATTGGTCTTCGTTCAGGATGCCCGCCGCCTTGCGCTGGCGCAGCATTTCCGTGATCAGTTCATCGGTCAGCACCAGCTTGGCATCGCTCAGCCACTCGAACTTCAGCCCGATGGTGCCTTCGGCCACGTTGATCAGAACCTCGTCACCCTCAACACCCGCCAGCTCGCCCTTGAAGCGGCGACGCCCATCGATCAGCTCGTCGGTTTCAAGCTTGGCAACATACCCTTCAAAGGCTTCGAAATCCTTCAGGCGTGTCAGGGGCCGATCAATGCCCGGGCTGGACACTTCAAGCGTATAGGCATCAAGGATCGGATCCTCGACATCGAGCGTGGCACTCACAGCTGTTGAAATCTCGGCACAGCCGTCCACTTCGATGCCACCATCGGGTTTGTCTGCCATGATCTGCAAGGTGGTCTCCTTGCCGCTCATCAGGCGAATGCGCACCAGCTCATAGCCCATGTCCTCGATCACCGGTGTGATGATCTCGGCCAGGCGGCGGTCGATAGCTGCTTTTGCGATCAGGTCGTTTGTCATTGGTCCTACGTGCATCTGGGCACAAAAAAACGGGCGCGCGGCCCGTTGATGTTTCCCGGTGGAGCGTCGGGTGTGGACCCCAGCGCGCCGCTGTTGAGAGGGATATACGTAAGGTGGGCCGAGTCTGCAAGCCCTCAGGCCAACCACCACCGTTCTGCCATGCGCAGGACACCGGCCGGCCCATGATCATCCGGCACGGCGATCCGGCGGGACACCGCCATGCCATCTGGCAATTGCGAGAATTGTGAGGGATCGGCATAGGGGTCGGCCACGGTCAGGTCCGCGACATCAATCATGTTGCTCCGCAATGCTTCGGCGCGCAGATCGTCAGCGGCCATCGCGGTGATGTCCACCGTGTCGAACCACCCCGATGTGCCATCTTGGAAGTGTTCCGAAACACGCTTGGCCACGAAGTGCCGCCCGGCGTCAAATTTGTGCATCTTGTAAATCCCGGTCCCGACACCCGCGGCGCGGGCGGCAGGGTCCGCTGGTTTGATCAACGCGTCAGGTCCGGCAAGGGTATATGGCAAATCGGGGTGCTGGCTTGGTGATGTGACGACGATACGGTCTTTGAAAGTGGTAAACTGCGCATCTGTCAAAACCCATTGCAGGGATTGTGCCACATCGGTCGATGTCAGATCGCGGCCATCATGAAACGTCACATCAGGGCGCAGATCAAAATACCACGTTTGCCCACCGTCGTTTGTGTGCCAATCCAGCGCCAGCGCCGACCGCAGTGTTCCATCGTCCGCGATTTCGGTCAGCCCGTCGTAAACCGCCGAATGCGCGACCTGCATGAACAGGTTTCGCGGCGCGGCCTCCCACACATCATGTCGCGCAGCCCCCGACAAAGCCGCGCGCAATGTCCCGCCCCGACGCGGCGCCGATTGCGCCGAAACGCCCGTCGCCGCCAGCAACGCTGCCGCAGCACCAGAGGCAAAAAGGGCACGTCGGTCCATTCGTTTCATCGGTCTGCGATCCTGTCCATGGTGCGCACGAGTTCTGCGCTGATCCCGGGTTCGGACAAGGCATGGCCTGCGTTGCGCACCATCTTGAGCTTGGCGGAAGGCCAGGCCTTGGCAAGCGCATAGGCACTGTCAGGAGGGCAAATCATGTCATAGCGGCCTTGAACAATGGTCCCGGGAATATGCGCGATTCGGCCCATATGCGCCAGAATTTGACCATCGAAATCCAGAAAGCCCGCGTTGATGAAATAGTGGTTTTCAAGCCGCGCAAAGGCACGCGCATATTCGCCGGGTGCTTCGCCACCCGCACCGTTCGAATGAATAGAGGCCAGCGCATTTTCCCAAGACGCCCATGCCCGCGCGTGACGGGTTTCCTGCCCCAGATCACCCGAAAACAGCCGCCGGTGATAGGCGCCGATCAGATCGTCATGTTCGTCTTCGGGGATCAGGCTGGTGAATCGTGCCCAGACCTCGGGCCAGAATTTGCCCGCCCCGCCACCGTAGAACCAATCCAGTTCCATTTGCGTCATCAGGAAAACACCGCGCAGAACAAGCTGTGCCGTGCGGTCGGGATGAGTCTGTGCATAGATCAACGACAGCGTGGCACCCCAGCTGCCGCCAAAGACAATCCAGCTTTCGATGTCCAGCGCCTCACGGATCGCTTCGATGTCGGAAACAAGGTGCCAGGTCGTGTTGTTGGTGATCGATGCATGCGGCCGCGAACGCCCGCAGCCACGTTGATCGAACAAGATCACGCGGAATACTTCGGGATCGAAATAACGCCGCATCGTCGGGCTGCACCCACCACCGGGACCGCCATGCAGTACGACGACCGGGATGCCGTCGGGATTGCCGCATTGCTCAATATAGATGCGATGCCCTTGGCCCACGTCCATCATCCGCTGATCGAACGGGTCGATCGGCGGGTACAAGTATTGCACTGCGCGCTTTTGGTCCGGGTATTTGTCCATTACAGGCCTATATAGGGCACAAACGCCAATTGAGCATATGGAGAACGAAATGCAAGCGCATCAGGTCACCGTTGATCCTTCAGAAATCGCAAAATTCGAGGCCATGGCCGCCGAATGGTGGGATCCCAACGGTAAATTCAAGCCGTTGCACATGCTAAATCCGTGCCGATTGGATTATATCACGCGGCAGATCGCGGCAGAATTCCAGCGTGATTTGACCAAGCCTGACGCCTTTGCAGGCCTGCGCATTCTGGATATCGGGTGCGGCGGTGGTCTTTTGGCAGAACCCATGGCACGGCTGGGCGCGGATGTGGTGGGCGCGGACGCCGCCGAACGCAACATCCCCGTGGCGCAGGTGCACGCACAGCAATCAGGCCTCGAGATTGACTATCGACACACCACTGCCGAAGCGATGGCAGACGCCGGTGAACAGTTCGATGTGGTTTTGAACATGGAGGTGGTCGAACACGTCGCCGATCCGCTTGCCTATCTGACAGCGTGCCGGCAATTGCTGAAGTCGGGTGGCCTGCACATCTGCTCAACAATCAATCGCAACCCGAAATCGTTCATGATGGCAATCGTGGGTGCAGAACACGTGATGCGCTGGCTGCCGAAAGGCACCCATGAGTGGTCAAAATTCATCACGCCGGACGAATTGTTCGATCTGATGCGAAACGCCGGGCTGGACCCTGTTGACCGCCAGGGGTTTGTGTTCAACCCGCTCACGTGGGCCTGGAAACTGTCGGATCGGGATCTGAGCGTGAACTACGTCACCGCATCGCTCAAGCCTTAGGAGCGAGTTTCCGGCGCAGAGCGCGCAACGTGGGAATCGTGGTGCGCACCTGGTCCGCGCCGATCTGTTTGACGATATCACTGACAACAGGCGCCACGGAGCTCAGCGCCTGATCACGCGCCTTTTTGCCCGCGGGGCTGATGGCGACGAGCTTGCGACGGGCGTCGTCCCAGTCAGGTCGAATGTGAATGTATCCGGCCCACTCCAGCTTGCCCAGGGTGTTGGTCATGGCCCCGCGTGTGACATTGAACACTTCGGCCAACTGTGCGGGCGTGCGTTCGCCCTCGTGCCACGCAAGATGGTTCAGAACCGAGAAATGGGAAATCTCCATGCCCTTGGGCAGCACGCGGCTCAGACGGTTACGGACCATCTGATCAGCGGCCAACATCTCGCTGAACAGCGATATGGCAAGGGCGTCTGTGTCGTCACTCATGTTTTCGCTCGGGTCATGGGCCGTCAAAATGCCGCGCGTTGTCCAGGGATGGAATGCGGCGACGGGCCTCTGCGGTTTGGGTCATATCCAGATCAAACATGTAAACGCCCGGCAGGTCACCTGCGTCAAGTGTCACATCCCCCCATGGGCTGACCACAAGAGAGTGACCATAGGTTTTGCGTGGCACGCCCGATTGCGCCGCATGCGTGCCCGTTTGGGCAGGGGCCAGAACCCACGCCCCATTTTCAATCGCGCGCGCCCGCAGCAAGGCATGCCAATGGGCCTTTCCCGTCATCGGGGAAAAGGCGGACGGGTATGTCAGAACCTCGGCACCTGCCTGCGCCAGAGCGTTGGACAGGAGTGGAAAGCGCATGTCATAGCAGATCTCCATACCTATGCGCGCAAAGGGTGTCTGCGCCACGACGGCCTGTTCCCCGGGCCGATACCCTGACGATTCGCGATATGTCTCGTCCGCGCTGATCTGAACGTCGAACATGTGGATCTTGTCATAGCGGGCGGCGATATCGCCACCGGGTGCGATCAGGAAAGACCGGTTCACAAAGCGGTCTTCGCCATGTTCCTTCAGTGCAAGCGATCCAATGAGAACCCAAATCCCGCGGGAAGCGGCAAAGGCGCGGATGGCCGCGAGCGTCTGATCCTCGGCTTCATATTGCAACACAGCAGACTGACGCGCCCGGTCTTTGGACACACAGTTCGTAACTTCGGGGGTCAGAACGAACGCAGCCCCCTGATCTTCAGCCGCGCCCAGATACCCAAGGGTGACATCAAGGTTGGCCACCGGGTCATCAGACGCATTCAGTTGAACAAGCCCGGCCTTCATCAGGCGGCCAACAACGCATCCAATTTGCCTGCACGCTCGAGCGCATAAAGGTCATCGCACCCACCAACGTGGGTTTCGCCGATGAAGATCTGCGGGACGGTCCGGCCTCCATTGGCACGCTGGATCATCTCGGGCTTGCGATCGGGGTTCGCCAAAACGTCCACTTCGGCAAAATCGACGCCCTTTTCGTTCAACAGCCGTTTGGCCGCGTGGCAAAACCCACAAAGCGGCGACGTGTAGATTTCAACGGATTTCATGTACCGAACCTTTCAAGTCTGTCGTTGGTACATGATCTAGGCGTCTTTGGTCACGCGCGCCAGTGCAACGACGTTGACATGAATGGCACCGGCCTCAAGGCAGGCACGCGTACAGGCCCCAAGTGTGGCTCCGGTGGTTAGAACATCATCGACCAAAAGAACCGATCGCCCCGCCATGCGGTGACGCCGTTTGGGATGCGCGCGAATGGCGCCCTTCAGTAATGCGCGCCGATCTTCCCGATTGAACCCATCAAGTGATTGCGTCCATCGCACCCTTTGCAGAAGGTCCGGGCAATAGGCCTTTCCCAGCTCTTCAGCCAATGCCTCGGCCAACAAAGCGGATTGATTGTACCTTCGCTTGAGCATCCGGGACCAATGCAGCGGTACGGGCGCGACCAGAGTGTTTTCGCCGACAAGCGATCTTGTGACCCCAGCCATCCATTTGGCGGACGGCATGGCCACCTCCTGCCGGTCACCGTGCTTCAGCCCCAATACAAGTTTGCGCGCCATTCCCTTGTACTGAAGTGCCGCACGGGCGCGGCCCCACGGCGGCGGTGACGCGATGCAACTGTCACAGCTAACGCCTTCGGGGTCGGGCCGGCCCGGCAAAGGGATGCCACAGCCGTCACAAACGGTCCCACCGATAAAGGGTGTTTCCCCCCAACAAGACCCACACAGGCCAAAGTCGCTTTCGACATGTTGACCACACCCCAGACAACGCGGCGGGTAAATCATGTTCAATGCTGTTTGAAACCGGGTCTGGCCCATCCTATTCTTCCCTCATGACATCCAGCACAGCCCTGACTGATTCCAAGGCCCGAGCGGCCAAACGCGCCCGGATGCAGGCGTCAGCCCTGTTTCTTCAGGCAACAGCGTTCGAAGAACTGCAGGATCGCCTCTCCATGGTTAACAGAACCTTTACGGACCCGGTCATCGTGACGGATTACCCGGATGTCTGGGCGGGTCTGCAAAGCGGTGCATCGGTCATCGAAGGGGCCGAAACACTTCCATTGGCATTGGATGCACATGATCTGGTGATACACGCCATGGGCCTGCATTGGGCCAACGATCCGGTTGGACAGCTGATCCAATCCCGCCGCGCGCTGGCGCCAGATGGGCTGTTCATCGGGGTACTTTTTGGCGGCCAGACCTTACAAGAACTGCGCAGTTGCCTCGCCGAGGCGGAAATCCAGGTGATGGGCGGCCTGTCGCCCCGTGTGGCCCCCATGGCCGAGGTACGCGATCTTGGCGCCCTGTTACAGCGTGCGGATTTTGCCCTGCCCGTGGCCGACACCCTGACACAGCGGGTAGAATATGCGGACATCTGGCACCTGATGCGCGATGTGCGCGCCATGGGTGAGGGCAATGCCCTGGCCGGACGCCTGCGCCAACCCACCCCACGCGCCGTGTTCGAAAGGGCGCAGGACATCTATCAAAGCAACTTTGGCACCGGCTCGGGACGCATAACTGCGACCTTCGAATTGATCTTTCTTACAGGTTGGGCCCCAGCGGACAATCAACCCAAGCCATTGCGCCCCGGCTCCGCCCAGCAGCGATTGGCAGATGCACTGAATGTCGCAGAAACACCCCTCCCAGATTGACGCAAGCGCAAAACCGTTTATCTGACGTGCATTGTAGCAAGCGGAAAGACCCATGCTGGACACATCAAAGACGGCCAAACGCCCTGTTCACGCCAAAGAGGACCATCCCGCGATCCCGGCGGAGCGGGTGGGCATCTTGCTTGCCAATCTCGGGACGCCGGACAACTACGACTATTGGTCGATGCGCCGTTACCTGAACGAATTCCTGTCTGACCGCCGTGTGATTGATTACAGCCCATGGATCTGGCAACCGCTGCTGCAGCTGATCATTCTGTCCAAACGGCCTTTTTCATCGGGTGCCGCGTACAAGTCCATCTGGAACGAAGACGAGGGCGAAAGCCCCTTGATGACGATCACCAAGGCGCAAACAGCAAAGATCAAGACGGCCATGCAGGCGCGTTACGGCGACAACGTGGTGGTTGATTTCTGCATGCGCTACGGCAACCCGTCGACCAAATCCAAAGTGCAGGAAATGACGGCCGCAGGCTGCCAGAAAATCCTCTTTTTCCCTCTTTACCCACACTACGCCGGTGCGACATCAGCCACGGCAAACGATGAATTCTTTCGCGCCCTGATGCAGGAAAAGTGGCAACCGACGACACGCACGGTTCAGCCCTACTTCGGCCATCCGATGTATATCGAAGCCTTGGCGCAGTCGATCGAACGCGCCTACGAAAATGTCGACAGTCGACCCGACATTCTGGTGTGTTCCTATCACGGGGTTCCCATCCGCTATTTGATGGAGGGCGATCCCTATCACTGCCAATGCCAGAAAACCACGCGCCTGCTGAAAGAGCGTTTGGGTTGGGACGACACCAAAATCACGACGACGTTCCAGTCAAAGTTCGGGCCCGAAGAGTGGTTGCAGCCCTACACGGTAGAAGAAGTCGCCCGTTTGGCCGAAGCAGGCAAGAAGAACATCGCCATCTGCGCGCCTGCGTTTTCTGCTGATTGCATTGAAACGCTGGAAGAGATCAACGAAGAGATCAAGGAAAGCTTTGAAGAGGCAGGCGGCGAGACGTTCACCTATATTCCCTGCCTGAATGATGACGATGCGCACATTGAAGCGCTGTCAAATGTGATCGAGGAGAACCTAGCCGGTTGGCTGGATTAATATTCAGCCCAAGACTACCGGAGAACGAAAAAAGGCGGCGCCGAAGCACCGCCTTTTCTTTTCGAATACCGTGCGACGATTAGTCAGCGACAGCAGCCGCAACCAGCGCCAGCAGAACCAGCGGCAGCAGGATGCCCGAAGACGAGCTTGTTGCTTCTTCAACAACAACAGGTGCTTCGATGATCGGGTCAGCAGGCGCGCCTGCGAAAGCGGTCGATGCAGCAGCAGTCAGAGCAGCGGCGAGAACGAGTTTTTTCATGTTAACCTCCAGAAAAAGCGCGCCAGCAATTGTGCGGACGCGCACCCAAGACATACCTCGTAAAACTGTGTAAACAGCAAACTATCCCGATTGCAAACCTAGTTTCGGGCGTCTACCCGCCGAAACGCCCGAATGTCGTCAAATTAGCAACACTTGTGTGCCCACTTTGGCCATAGCGAACAATTCAGAGATGTGTTCGTTGTACAGGCCAATACAGCCATTTGACGAACGGCGACCGATTTTGCGCGTGTCGTGTGTCCCGTGAATACGATAATATGTCCAGCTGAGGTACAAAGCGTGCGTTCCCAGTGGGTTATCGGGGCCGGGACCAATGAACTTGGGCCATTCGGGATTGCGTTCCAACATCGATGGCGTCGGACGCCAGCTGGGGCCTTCAACCTTCTGGATCACCTTCGTGCGACCACGACGCGTCAGGTCGTCGGTCAGCGGCACACTGGATGGGTACAGCTTGTAAGTCGATTGATCACCGCTCCAGTAGTGGACCGCGCGGCTGTCGATATCCACAAGGATCGCGCCATTGTTCAGGTTGTCGAAATAGGGGCGCCAGTCCAGCGTTCGAAAGCTGGATATATTGCGACGCACCGCAAGATTTTGATCACGTTCGGCCTGCCCCGCAGGGATGGATTGCGCCAAGGCTGGCGTGCCCAAAAGCGCGGCTGACCCGGCCAAAAAGGCGCGGCGGCTTGTCGATTTTTTTTGCTCATCGGACATGTGTGTCTCTCCTTCAGCAACTTTTCCTGCCAATTGTCGGCATAATATGGCGCGAAAGACGCAGTCGCAATTCAAACAACTGTCATCTGGCAGGCTTACGCCGATGTGCGTTTGAAATGCCACGCAACGCATTGTATCCCACGGACCAACACAGTTCGAGTGGAGCCTACCATGATCCGTATCATTTCATTGCTGCTGGCAGGCGCTGTCGCGCTGGCCGCATGTGCCGTTCCGACAGAACCGACAGTTGGGACCGACGGCAAGCCACTGCCAAAGTTCTATAAAATTCGAGAAGCCGACACCGCCAAGCTTCAGTTCCGGATGCTTGATTCAGTCAATGCATTGCGCAGCTCGTCTGGCGTTGGTCCGGTCGAACTGAACCCGCAACTCAACGCTGCTGCAGCCACCCATGCTCGGGACATGTCGGTTCAGAACCGCCCATGGCACTTTGGATCGGACGGATCTTCACCCATCGACCGCCTTCAGCGCGTGGGTTATCCAGGTCGCCTTGTGGGCGAAAACATCTCTGAAACCTATGAAACTGAACTGGAAACCCTCGCCGCTTGGATGGAACAGCCTGACACCCGCCGCACCATCATGTCCGGCAATGCACGCGACATGGGCTTTGCGTGGTTTCAGGAAAGCAACGGCAAGATCTGGTGGACAATGGTCATGGGTGATCCATCCGGCGAGGCGCTTGTTCCTGAATCCAACCCTGCGGCATCGCGTCGGGTACCCCAGCCAGTCGAAGACCCGACAACATCCGAGGATGATGCAGAGGCTGTTGTCGTAAGTTCTGCTACCGAAGACTGACACCCTCAGGCGTTGATCTGGATCGGCGTGCCGTTCTGGATCATCGCATAGACGTCTTCGATCTCGCGGTTCGTCACGGCGATGCACCCCCACGTCCAGTCATTCGACCCTTTCTTGAGAGGGTTCGATTTGCCATGGATAAAGATGTCGCCACCAGGACTTTTGCCAAGCGCCCGTGCTTCGGCAATGTCCTGTGCGTTGGGGTATGAAATACCAAGTGACAGGTGGAACTGGCTGTTCGGGTTACGCCGGTCGATGATGTACCGGCCTTCCGGCGTCCTGCCATCACCCTCAAAGAACTTGTCCCCGATAGGGGCAAATCCAAGGTCAATGTCATAGGATTTCAGCACCCGCTGCTTGTGGAACAGGAACATTTGCCGGGGGGCCTTGTTGACCACCACATAGGTCACCTGTGGGCCATTGTACCGTCTGAACTTGCTGCTCGAACACGCGCCCAAAACTGAGGTCGCGAGACCGCCAAGAACCAAATTTCTGCGCTTCATCCTCAAATACCCGTAGCACTTATTGACCATTTAATACCATTAAATGGGATCATTACCCTATACTAAAATACAGCACGCACCAAACTGTCAAAACATCGCATCAGGGGCGTTGCAGAGATGCAACCAGCTCCACATGCGAAGACCACCGAAACTGATCAACCGGCTGGACCCATTCGAGGGCAAATCCGGCCGCAACAAGCCGCGCGGCATCGCGGGCGAAGGTTGCAGGGCTGCATGAAACGTACACCACGCGCTGCACGGTGCTGTTCGCGATTTCCTCGACCTGATCGGCGGCGCCTGCACGCGGCGGGTCCAGCACCACGACATCAAACGCCGACAGCTCATCCGGCAAAAGGGGTCGGCGGAACAAATCGCGTGCCTCGGCGGTGACAGGTTTTAGCCCGGTAGCATCCCGGTGCGCACGATCCAGCGTGGCAATCATGTCCGTGTCTGCCTCAACCGCATGCACTTCCACGTGGCGGGCCAGCGGCAAGGCAAAAGTTCCGCATCCACAAAACAGGTCGGCAACGCGACGGGCATCCTGACACAAGGACACAACAAGCCCTTGAAGGGTTTCCTCTCCATGCGCGGTTGCCTGCAGGAACGCGCCGGGCGGTGGGACCACGGCCATACCGTCAAACCGTTGGATGGCGAGGCCGCGCGCGGCGATCACTTCGCCCTCCCACGTCAGGCGACACAGGTTGAGGTCACCGCAGGCCTGGGCAAGCTCCACCCGCAAGGGACCGTCCAAAGGTTTGCCCCCTGTCACGGCCAGATCAAGGCCCTCTTCGGTCAAGGTTGCGGTCACGGCCAATTCGGCCTTTCGGCTTGATCCAATGACCGCAAGCGCCTTGGCGGCATCAAGAGCAGGCAACAACCCCGGATCGATGACCCGGCATTCGGGCACTTCGGTGATCACGTCCGATGCACGCCCGTGAAAACCTGCGGTCGCGCCCTTTTTGGTTCGGCGCGCAGAAAAGGTGGCGCGGCGGCGGGATGCAGGAGGCGACGTCAACGTGGCTCTGACCGTGCTCTGCAAACCCTGCGCCGCCAATGCCTGAACAACAACTTGCGCTTTCCACTCTTCCACGAATGCGTCTGATGCGTGCTGCAGCTGGCATCCCCCGCAGGATTTGTAGTGTCGGCAAGGCGCGGCGATACGCGCGTCGGACGGCGTTTCAATGCGTATGTCCGTCAATGCGGTGCCGTCCAAAGCCCCAGTAACAACTTCGCCCGGCAGGGTTCTGGCGGCGTAAACGGGGCCGTCGGCCACGCCATCACCGTGCAACCCAAGTCTTTTGATCGTGTGCTGTGTCATGGGACGGATGTATCCGCGTCCATCGCGCGACTAAAGCCTTATTCCGCCGCTTTGGTCCGAAGAAAGCCGCCAGACTGTCGGTCCCAGTACTGGGAATAGAGCCCGCCCACGCGCAGCAACTCATCATGGGTGCCGTCTTCGACGATCTTTCCGGCGTCCATCACTATGATCCGGTCCATTTCCGTCAGCGTCGACAGCCGGTGTGCAATTGCCAGAACGGTCTTGCCCCGAATGGCGCGGGCCAGAGCCGCTTGAATTGCGGCTTCGACCTCGCTGTCGAGCGCGCTTGTCGCCTCGTCCAGAACAAGAATGGGCGCGCCTTTCAGGACCGCGCGCGCAAGTGCGATGCGCTGACGCTGTCCACCAGACAGTTTGACCCCGCGTTCGCCCAAATGAGCGTCATACCCGCGACGGCCCTTGTGATCCTCAAGGTCAAGAATGAAATCATGCGCTTCGGCCTCTTGCGCAGCGGCAATGACATCAGCCTCGGACGCATCCGGTTGACCGTAAAGAATGTTGTCCCGCGCCGATCGATTGAACATGGCCGTTTCCTGCGTGACCATCCCGATGTTGCGCCGCAGGCTTTCCTGGGTCACGTCGCGCACATCTGACCCATCTATTCTGATCGTGCCACCTTCGGGTTCGTAGAGACGCAAGAGCAGCGAAACCAAGGTCGATTTCCCGGCACCGGACGCGCCCACAATACCGATCTTTTCCCCTGCCGCGATGGTCAGGTTGATGTCGGAAATGCCGCCTGCCGCACGCCCATAGGCAAAGTCGACATGATCGAACCGGACCTCACCCTTGGCCACGACCAGATCGGTAGCGGCGGTTTCATCCTCCAGACGATTGCGCGGGGTCAAAGTGCGAATGCCATCCTCGATCTCGCCGATGTTGGAATAAATGGCCATCAACGTAAAACTGACCCAGCCGGTCATCTGCGCGATGCGGATGGCAACCGCCCCTGCTGCAACGATATCGCCTTCCGACGCCTGCCCCTGGTTCCACAGGATCAACGTACCGCCCAGCAACAGCACCGGCAGAATCCCCGCGATCGACATCAACGCAAAGCGGAAACCCGCGGCGAGATATCCGAATTTCAGCGCCGTTCCACGAAACGACTGCATCGCGCCCAGCGCCGCGCGGTCTTCGTGATCAGCATGAGCGAACAGTTTGACGGTCTTGATGTTCGTGATCGTATCAACCACCTGCCCCGACACCATTGCGCGCGCACCCGCCCGTGCGGCAGACCGGGTGCGAACGCGCGGCAGGAACCAGTTGATGAGCGCAAAGTACCCAATCAACCAAACACCAAAACCAAGTGCTACTCGCCAATCGATGGCGAGCAACAGAACAACGGACCCGATCAACGACGCCAATGCAAAGGCCACCACATTGATCAGTTCGGACATCACATCAGTCACGGCGCGGGCTGTCTGCATCTGTTTTTGCGCAATGCGTCCGGCAAAATCGTCATCAAAGAATCCGACGGACTGGCCCAGCGTCCACCGATGCAGCCGTGACAGGACCAGCGGGTTCACGTTGGGTTGCACCATGATCGCGTTGGCGGATGCGGACAGCCCGAACAGCAGCGGACGCGCCACCAGAAAGAAAAGGATCGCGCCAATGACAAGGCCGAAGTTTTCAACCCCGAAAAACCCATCGGGGCCCAAGCTCACGCTGGCATCTATCACCCGCCCCAAGATCAGTGCGGTGCCGGCCTCCAAGGCACCGGCAGCGGCCGACAACCCTGCCGCCAGAAAGAGCGCAGGCCAGGCACCCGAAAGCGCCCAGCGCATGAACGCGCCCAACGTCTGGGGCGGCGGCCCTTCGGCAGGGCGGAACGCTTCGATCCATCCTTCGATCTTCATTCTGCGGCCTCGGTTTTGAGGAAACCGCCCGATTGCCGGTTCCAGAATTCAGAATATAGGCCGCCCTGCGCCAAAAGCGCGTCGTGGGACCCATCCTCGACGATCCGCCCCTGATCCAGCACCAGAATCCGGTCCATCTGGGCGATGGTGGACAAACGGTGGGCGATGGCGATCACGGTTTTACCCTCCATCATCTGGTACAGCGTGGATTGAATCGCCTCTTCGACTTCACTGTCGAGCGCGCTTGTCGCCTCGTCCAGCAACAGGATCGGCGCGTTCTTGAGGATCACGCGCGCAAGTGTCACCCGCTGCCGTTGCCCGCCAGACAGTTTGACACCACGCTCACCTACCTGCGCGTCGTAGCCGGTGTTGCCCTTGGGATCCACCAAACCCTCGATGAACGTGTCGGCCTGCGCCTTCTTGGCGGCTGCGCGCATCTGGTCTTCGGTGGCATCAGGGCGCCCGTAAAGGATGTTGTCCCGCACCGAACGGTGCAACAGCGACGAATCCTGCTGCACCATGCCAACGCTCAGCCGCAGGCTGTCTTGTGTGACGCCCATGATGTCCTGACCATCGATCAGGATCGTGCCGGCCTCGGGATCGTAGAACCGCAAGAGCAGTTTCACCAAGGTCGACTTGCCCGCACCCGACCGTCCGACAAGGCCGATCTTTTCGCCAGGGCGAATGGTCAGGTCGATGGCGTCCAATCCACCAGATGTGCGACCATAGTGATGCGTCAACCCGCGCATTTCGATCAATCCTTTCGTCAGATCAAGCGGCTTGGCCTCTGGCGCATCTGTCAAGCGGATGGGTTGTGCGATGGTTTCCATACCCTCGGCCACAACGCCCAATTGCCGGAAAAACGTGGTCAGCGCCCACATGATCCAGCCTGTCATAGCGTTCAGGCGCAGCGTCAGGGCAGTGGCCGCTGCAACCACACCGACGCTGGCGCTGCCTTGCATCCAAAGGTAAATCGACCAGCCCACCACACTGACGATCAGCAAACCGTTCAGAGTGACAAGGCTGACATCCATGATCGTATAAATGCGCATCTCAACCTGGAATGTGCGGCGGGTGTGTTCGATGGCGTCCTTGGCATAGTTCAATTCAAGGTCGTGATGGGCGAACATCTTGACCGAATGGATGTTGGTATAGGCATCTACCACCCGGCCTGTGACCGTGCTGCGTGCATCTGATGCGGCCTTGGAGGCTGGGCCGACACGTTTGACCGTCCATGTGGTCAGACAGCCATACAGCACGAACCATCCCAAAAGCGGCCACAGCAGCCGGGGATCGGACGTCGACAACAGGATCGCGGCCCCGATGAGGTAGGCAATGGAAAACGAAATCGCGTCGAACACCTGAAAGATCACCTCGCCCGCCGCAGGAGGCGTCTGCATGATCCTGTTGGCGATGCGCCCCGCAAAATCATCCTCGAACCAGCCCACGGATTGGCGCAACACATGCTTGTGCGCCCGCCACCGGATCAAGGTGCCAAAGTTGGGCAGGATCGTGTTGTTCAGCAACAAAACGTCCAACATCTGAATGGCCGGGCGCAGGGTGAGCACGAAGATGGCGAGGGCAATCAGTTCGACCTTATTGTCTTGCCAGACCTGCTGCGGGTCACCGCTCAGCAGGTCAACGACCCGGCCCATGTAATAGATCAGACCAATTTCAATTGCGGCAACAACGACCGACAAAAGTGCCGCAACCACGAACACTTTCTTGAACGGTTTGGCGTAGTCCCAAAGAAACGGCCACAGCCCTTGTGGCGGTCTGTTGGTCTCTTTGTAGGGCACGTATGGATTGATGAGGTTTTCAAAGAATCTAAACATCAGGAAGTCTCGATCGCGTAGAAGTACAACATGAAAAACGAACCAGTCGGTCCGCCACTACGGGAGAAACCGATCAGATGCGGTTTAGCCAAATCCCGTAGTACATGTTGCACGCCTCCTGTGTTGCTCCGCAGACATAGCCCGGACCGGCGCAAAAGTCATCCCAAAAGCTGATCGCGTGTTTTGGTGAACCCTGACGCGATCCAATCGTCTTCGAGTTGCTTCAACTTTGCGCCCAGCGCGGGACCCTGAAACCCAGGCATCAGATCCTTGGCCTGCACTGGAAATTGCGCGGATGCGCCAATGGCAATTTCCGCAAGCTCACCGTCTTTCAGCGTCCGGTTTTCGAACGCCGCGCGCAGGGCCATACTGCTTTGGGCAATGTCCGTTCCGTGGCGATATCCCAGTGCCGCAGGTGTATCCGGACCGAAACAATGCACCTTGATCGCTTCAACCCGGCGACCGTCGGCGTTGGATAGCCTCAGGCGGGCGGTCACATCATCACCCCCCAAAGATGCCAGTCGGCGACATGCATCAGGCGGCAAATTCGCCGCCAGTTCCACGTGCACCAATGGACCAAGCAATTGATCGTCCGCCGCTGGAAGCACATGAGCCAGAACTCCTGTCTGTCGCATCACAGCGATGGCAGCAGTCGGATCCGGCGCGGCCAAAAGCTTGATTATCTCATGGCCAACACGTTCCGCCGACAACCTGTCCAACCCATCAAGATTGGAGGCAATGGCGTTCAACGCATCAGCATCAAAGCCAAGCGCCGGGTCGCCGTACCATGCTGTGAACCGGAAAAACCGCAGGATGCGCAAATAGTCTTCCTTGATGCGGGCCACCGGGTCGTCGATGAACCGGACCCGCCGCGCCAGCGCATCGGGCAACCCACCAAGAGGATCAATCACCTTGCCTTTGAGCGTGCAATAGAGCGCATTGATGGTGAAATCACGACGCCGCGCGTCATCCGCCACATCCTTCGAAAACGAAACGACCGCCCGACGCCCGTCGGTTTCGACATCACGGCGATAGGTCGTGACTTCAAACGGGTGCCCTCCGGACACCACGGTAATGGTGCCATGATCAAGGCCCGTGGGCACACATTTCAAACCGGCGGCGGAACAGGTTTCAATGATCTGATCAGGCAAGGCATCCGTGGCGATGTCCACATCCGTCGCGGGCCCACCCATTACCGCGTTTCGCACACATCCACCCACGAACAACGCGGCAAATCCCGCGTCTTCGAGCGATCCGCACACGGCCAAGGCGTTGCTGTCTTCCAGCCACGCAGGGCGCGGATCAAGCGTTATGTCATTCTGTCGGTCCATAGCCGCAACATACGCGCGGTTGCGCCCCAGATGTAATAGGGTCCGAAGGGAACCGTAAAATATGCACGCCGTGTGCCCCGCCAGCGACGGGATTGGATTTGATAGTTCGCAGGGTTCAGCACGTGATCCAGCGGAACCTTGAAGACCTCAGCGACTTCCCCCGGTTCGGGAATGATCTCAAACGTGCTTCGGACACGCGCAATGACCGGGGTGACCATAAAACCTGTTACAGTCTCGTGCTGGGGCAACTGCCCCAGAACATCGACCTGCTCGGGGGGCAATCCTATTTCTTCATGCGCCTCGCGAATGGCGGCAGCGACAACATCCGTATCTGTGTCGTCCTGCTTGCCACCGGGAAATGCGATTTGACCGGGATGATGTTTGAGCGCCGAGGACCGTTTGGTAAGCAACAGTTTCAAACCAGCGTCATCTTCCATCACCGCCGCCAACACACCTGCCGGCCGCAACTTGCGACCCGCAGGCGGTTGGAATTCCGGATTGAGGTCAAAATCCGACGTGCCTTCGCCCGGTCGCGCCAGCGCCGAAGCGATCCGGTCGAAAGCATCAGCCACCTTTGGCGTCTTCCGCTTCAAACCCGACGGTTGCGGGATCAAGATCATAGTGGGCGCCACAGAACTGGCAATCGGCTGTCACGCGGCCATCATCCGTGGTCATCTTTTCAATGTCGCGCGCTGAATAGATCGACAGACTTTGTCGCACGCGATCTTCCGAACAGGTGCAGCCAAACCGCACCGGCTGTGTATCGAACACGCGCGGCTCTTCTTCGTGGAACAGGCGCAACAACAGATCGTTCGGGGCAAGTTGTGGCCCGATCAGTTCCAGATCTTCAACAGTATCCAGCAGGATATTCACCCGGCTCCAGTTCTCTTCCGGTTCGTCCGACAAAAGGTCAGACGCACGCAGAATGTCGCCGTTGCCTTCCGATTGCGCAACCAGCGGTGAAGCCTTGGGCATGTGTTGCAGCATCACGCCACCTGCGCGCCAATGCTCGGCCTTTCCCTTTTCCGTACTTTTGCCAAAGCTCAGCTCGAACCGTGTCGGCAGCTGTTCGGATTGGGCGAAATAGGCCTCGGCGCAGGCAGACAACGACGAACCATCCAACGGGGTAATCCCTTGGTAGGGGGCCATGTTCTTGCCCTGATCGATCATGATGGCGAAATACCCTTCGCCCACCTGTTCAAACGGTGCGCGATCCGTCAGCCGCGTTTCATCATAGCTGGCATAGGCGCGGATCTTGGCGGGCTCGCCTTCTTTCGTCGGGCCGTAGTAGTCCGTGGCGATCATACGCACCGGGCCTTTGGATTGCACCTGAAGCGACAGCTTCCAGCGCAGTTTGATCGTCTGGCCAATCAGCGCGGTCAGCAATGCCATCTCGGCCACCAGCGCTTCGACCGCTGGCGGGTATTCGTGTTGTTTCAGAATACCGCCCAATACGCCGTCCAATCGGGCGACTCGACCGCGGATATCCGAAGCATCAAGTTGAAAGGGCAGGACGGTGTCGTCCCACGCAAGCTGTGAACCTAGTGTCATTGGGGTTTCCTTACACGCCGCTGCTTGGCATACCGGGACTATATAGGACAGGCAATCCAAACAAAAAGAGGTCTGTTATGATCCCGCGGATCGGACACCCGCCAGAGGCAGCGCGCAAATACACGTTACGTCCGGGTGCCTATGCCATTTTGCCAATGGGATCGCATGTGCTGCTGACCGGGCAACAGGACACGGTGTTGGACATTCAACTGCCGGGCGGCGGCATTGATCCGGGCGAATCGGCGGTGCAGGCCTTGCACCGTGAAGTGCGTGAAGAAACCGGATGGTCGATTGCGCGGCCCTATCGGCTTGGCGCGTTTCGGCGCTTTGTCTTCATGCCGGAATATGACCTGTGGGCTGAAAAACTGTGCACGATCTACGTTGCGCATCCGATCCGCCAGATCTGTGACCCGATCGAACCGGATCACGTTACCTTGCGGCTTCCTATGATCGAGGCGGTGCAGGCTCTTGGCAATGAAGGCGACAGGCTGTTTCTAAACCGTTTCGCGCAGCGTCGCAGGGCCATCAAACTCAAATAGAACGCCGGAGACGTCATCGGGAAAATCCTGATTGCCGGCATGTTCGCTCAGTTTCCAGATCAACGCTTCGAAAAACGGCTGTCCGCGCACATCCTTTAAATCGGAAACGATGGCGGCAAGACCTTCTTCTTCCAACAAGATATCATCCTCGTCAGGGCATTCCACCACGCCATCGCTGAGCAGGATCAACCGATCCCCCGGCCCAAGCTGTACGTCAAACTGCGAGAACGAAGCGCCAAACATCAAACCCACAGGAAAGCCGCCGGGCCCATCTTGTTCAATGGCCCCGTCAGCGCGCTGAATCACTGGATGTGGGTGCCCGGCCTGCCCTATGACCACCTTGCCTGTTGCAAGATCGACATCCGCAAGAAGCAGCGTGAAGTAGTGTTCGGTGTCCATCTCATCGAGCACCAGATCGTTGATCGATTCGATGACCTCCAAGGGTGGTCTGATCTGGAAATTACCGTGTCGATCCCGCCGCAGCGCAACGTTCTGATCAGGAGCCGCCGAAGACAGGTATCCAGCAAGCCGCGCTGTCATCAACGCGCTGCTGATCCCATGGCCGGACACGTCGATCGCATAAAGGCCCAGGTGATTGTTATCTGCCTGAAAGAACCCAACCAGATCACCACCGACATGCCCTGATGATCGAAGCATCAATGACAGATCGCCGGCCTCCAGCGATTTGAATCGCTCGCGCACAAGAGACTGTTGCAGTTTCTTGGCCTCGATAAGGTCGCTGTCCACAGAATCGTACAGGCGTTGAAGTTCAACGAGCGTGTCCGAGATCAGCCGGTTCTTTTCGGTCAGTTCGCGTTGCATTTTCAGGATACGTTCGCCTGCCGTGATCCGCGCGCGCAACTCATGAGCATTTACCGGCTTGGTCAGGAAGTCATCGGCACCGGCCTCAAGCCCCTGCGCCACCTCACCCTTTTCGCTTTTCGACGTAAGCAGAATGAAATAGCCGTAGTTGTCGCCCGACAGTTTTCGAAATGCATCGCAGAACTCAAGCCCGTTCATTCCTGGCATCATCCAATCGCTCAGAACGATGTCAGGTGGCGTTTCCCGGCAAATTTCAAGCGCTTCATTGCCCGAAGCTGCCTCGAACACTTCGAAGCCCCAACGCTTGACCGAACTCGACAGGATCTTTCGCTGCAAACGGCTGTCATCCACGATCAAGGCGCGCGGCGAATGCAGCAATTCGGGGGGTGCCCCGGTGTTCGTCAATGCGCGTGTGGCGGAATTCATTTGCGGAAGGTCCGGCGTTATTACTTCGCAACAGATATCGCACCGCGGCTTTAATGACCGGTCAATGGTCAAATTTGAGAAGTTAAAATCCTTTTGATTTACCTGTTTTTCAATCGTCTGTGACAGCCTTCAGAAAAAGCGCGGAGGCTGAAGATGATTGATTGGACGCGTGTGACAGTGTTGCGTGATGAAGTTGGGGCCGAGGACTTTGGCGAAGTTGTTGAACTGTTCCTCGATGAAGTCGAGGAAACCGTTGCTCGACTTTCATCCAATCCCGACACCGCAACCATCGAAGAGGACCTGCATTTCCTCAAAGGCAGCGCGCTGAACCTCGGGTTTTCGAACTTTTCAGACCTTTGCCAGATGGGTGAGTCCATGGCCGCCGAAGGCCGCGCAGCCGAAGTTGATCTGGCGCCAATCCTGGCGTGTTACGCGTCGTCCAAAGCGACATTCATGCAAGAAATGCGTGCACAACTCGCGGCTTAAACCAGCTTGTAAAACTCTTTGAGATCGGCGCGGCCGATCTTGGCGTCTGCCACGGCTTTGAGCTTGCGCATCCCTTCCAGCCATCGGTCGGGGTCCTGCCCGCGCAAGGCGGTGTACCCGGCGACCACCGGATGTGGGAGAATCCGGAATGTGCCTGCCTCGACACCATCTGTGATGGCCTTGGCCACATCGTCCGCCGATAGAAGGTTCTCATGCCGATCCGCATCGCCATCAGAGAGCCCTATCAATGGTGTCGCGACATATTGCGGGCACACAACGCTTACTTCGATGCCCTCGTCGGCATGCATGATATTCAGAGACTCGGCAAAGCTGACCGCGGCATGTTTGGTGGCGGAATAGGCAGAATCGCCGATCTGGTTCAAAAGCCCAGCGGCAGAGGAGACATTCACAAAGTGGCCATGGCCCCGCGCCAGCATTTCGGGCAAAAGCGCGCGTGCGGCAAAGACATGTGACATTACGTGGATCTTCCAGTTCAGATCCCAAACGTCATTTGACGCGGATGCGGCATGATCCGGCTGCCCTTTGCCAAGGCCCGCGTTCGACACGAAGATATCAATCGGGCCAAGCGTGTCGGCACATTCCGCCACAAGGGCCTTGATCGCCTCTTCGTCCGTTACATCACATTGTACGGCAAGGCCCCCAAATGCGCCGGCGACACCCTGTGCCGCTGACTGATCAAGGTCAGCCACACAAACACGCGCGCCCATTTCCGCCATTCTTCGTGCCGTTGCCGCGCCAATACCGCTGCCGCCACCTGTCACGACGACCATCTTGTTTTCGATTTTCATGGTTGCTCCTGTCAGATGACGAACTGTGCCAGCGTCTCGTTGTTGGTAATGTCGGTATAGGCAAATCCGGCCTTGTCCAACTTGTCAAAAAGGGCGGCGAAGTTGTGGGGTGATGAGGTTTCTATCCCGATCAAAACCGAACCAAAGTTGCGCGCTGACTTCTTTAGGTATTCAAAGCGGGCGATATCGTCATCCGGACCAAGGATGTTCAGGAATTCCTTCAGTGCACCGGGCCGCTGCGGCATCCGCAGGATGAAGTATTTCTTGACCCCTGAATAGCGCAGCGCCCTCTCCTTGACCTCCGGCAGACGCTCGAAATCAAAGTTGCCACCGGACGTTACACACACAACGGTTTTGCCGACGATCTCCTCTTTCACCAGATCAAGCGCCTCGATCGCCAAGGCCCCGGCAGGTTCCAGAACGATCCCCTCGACATTGAGCATCTCCATGATCGTTGCGCAGATGCGATCCTCGGACAAGGATTTGACCCGGTCAGGGGAAACCGTTTTCAAACATTCAAAATTGCGCTGCCCAATCTTGGCCACCGCAGCCCCGTCCACGAACGTATCAATCGGGGATACGTCGACCGGTGCGCCTTCGGCAATTGCCGCGGCAAGGCTCTTGGCACCTTCCGGTTCTACGAAAGTAAACGTCGTGTCGGTGCCGAAGTAGCTGAACATGCCAGCGGACAGCCCGCCCCCGCCAACAGGCAGGATCACATGGTCTGGGGCATTGCCAAGCTGCGCTTCGATCTCGACCGCGACAGATGCCTGCCCTTCGATCACATCCGCATCGTCAAAAGGCGACAGGAAGTGGGCATTCTGCGCGCGGCAGTAGGCCTGAGCCGAAGCAAGCGTGTCGTCGAAATAGTCACCGGTCAGTTCGATGCGCACATGATCACCACCGAACATCTGCGTCTTTTGGATCTTCTGCTGTGGTGTTGTGACGGGCATGAACACCACACCGTGCACACCGAAATGCCGACACATGAAGGCTACGCCCTGCGCGTGATTGCCGGCAGAGGCACATACGAAGGTTGACGAACCGGGAATAACCTTGCGCATCGCGTTGAACGCCCCGCGCAGTTTGTAAGAGCGCACGGGACTGAGATCTTCGCGTTTCAGCCAGACGTCGGCGTCATAGCGTTGCGACAGATGATCATTGCGCAACAAGGGCGTGCGCGGAAAAACATGGCGCATCTGCGCTTCGGCGCTTTTGGCATCTTCCTGAAATGTCATCTCTGCTCCTTGCGTCCTCACCTGCCCTATGCGGATGCGCCGCATCGGTCAATCTTGCCCCTTTTTGTGAAACACGGTATCGCCCCTGAAAACCCTAATCAGGAACATGACAATGAGCGCGCCCAAGAAAGTTGTGCTTGCCTACTCCGGCGGCTTGGATACTTCGATCATTCTGAAATGGCTGCAAACCGAATACGGTTGCGAGGTGGTGACCTTCACCGCCGATCTGGGCCAGGGTGAAGAGTTGGAGCCGGCCCGTGCGAAGGCCGAAATGATGGGGGCATCCTCCATCTACATCGAAGACTTGCGCGAAGAATTCGTTCGGGATTTCGTGTTTCCGATGTTCCGGGCAAACGCGGTTTACGAGGGCCTATACCTTCTGGGCACGTCCATCGCGCGGCCTCTGATCTCCAAACGTCTGGTGGAAATCGCCGAAGCCGAAGGGGCCGATGCAGTCGCCCATGGCGCGACCGGCAAGGGCAATGATCAAGTGCGGTTTGAACTGGCTGCCTACGCTCTGAACCCCGATATCAAGGTGATTGCACCATGGCGGGAATGGGACCTGAGCAGCCGGACGAAGCTGATTGACTTTGCCGAAAAGAACCAGATCCCGATCGCCAAGGACAAGCGCGGCGAAGCGCCTTTCAGCGTGGATGCGAACCTGTTGCACACGTCGTCCGAAGGCAAAGTACTGGAAAACCCGGCCGATGATGCGCCCGACTACGTCTATCAGCGCACCGTCGCGCCCGAGGATGCCCCGAACGATGCTGAATACATCGAGGTTGGTTTCGAAAAAGGCGATGCAGTCTCTATCAACGGCGAAATGATGTCGCCCGCCACGGTTCTGACCAAGCTGAACGAACTGGGCGGCAAGCATGGCATTGGCCGCCTTGACTTGGTCGAGGGCCGCTTTGTCGGTATGAAATCGCGGGGCATCTATGAAACGCCCGGCGGTACGATCCTGCTGGAAGCGCATCGCGGGATCGAACAGATCACGTTGGATCGCGGGGCCGCACACCTCAAGGACGAGTTGATGCCGCGTTATGCCGAGTTGATCTATAACGGGTTCTGGTTCAGCCCCGAACGCGAAATGCTGCAAGCGCTGATCGACAAGAGCCAGGAGCACGTCACCGGAACTGTACGGCTGAAGCTTTACAAGGGGCTGGCCCGCACGGTCGGTCGCTGGTCAGATTACAGCTTGTATTCCGAGGCGCATGTGACCTTCGAAGATGATGCAGGGGCCTATGATCAAGCGGATGCAGCCGGATTTATCCAGCTCAACGCGCTTCGGCTCAAGTTGTTGGCGGCGCGGGATCGGCGGCTGAAATCCTGAACTCTGATGCGGACAGGCGTTCGTAGAACGGCATCGCTTGTTTCGCGATGTCGTCATACTGCGCGTCCAACTGTGGCACTGGCGCTTCTGGCCCGGCAAATCCGGTCGAGACATGAACGGCACCATACCAATGTGCGGCCCACACCCCATCGGACGGGTGGCCGCCCCTTGGCCACTTCAACATGTTGGACGTCCACGGAATACCAAGCCGCGCGCACAGCTTGATCAGCATGCCCCCTGGATCATCGCGGATGTCCTTGGCATCGATAACGACCGGCTGACTTCCAGACGCGATAACCCGGTCGAAAACCTCTGCCTGCTGAACAAAACCGATATCCATAAGGCTCGGCCCTTCGCGCTTTTGCGCATAGCTGGCAAGTACGCGGTTGGGATGCCGGATCAGAAACACGTTCCTGACCTGCGAAATCCAATCCAGCGGCATGTCAGGCAGCATGTGATGGCACATGTGTTTTTGGTAAAACACTGGCTGCGCGCAGGGACCAAGCAGGTCGCTCACAACTTCAACCGGGTCGTGCGGCTGGGCGGCCAATATTTCATCCCGCATAGGATGCTGTTGACCGGAGCGCGCCAGATACGCAGCATAAAAAGGCTCATCCACAACCCGGCAATCGCCGCGCGCGCCAAAGCTGTACATCATAGCGGTAGACAGATTCCGAGGCCCGGACCACATTGCGATTCTGACTGCCTGCGGCTCTGACATTTCCCGCCCCCAATTCTCACATGCGATCAAGCTCGCGTGACCTCTCTTTGCTGTGATTTGAGCCTTCAGCGCAACCGCGTCAATCATTCGTGTAGAAGGAGCCACTTTATGACCCTGTTCAACAAACCTCTGATCCTCGCCATCCTGATTGTCATCGGCTGGGGCGCGCAGATGAAAACTGCCCGGGCGGCCGACGTGGAAACACTTACCGTTGCGGGGGGCTGTTTCTGGTGTGTGGAGGCCGATTTTGAAGGCGTCAAAGGTGTGGTCGAAGCGGTGTCCGGGTTTACTGGCGGCACGACGAAAAACCCCACCTACAAACAGGTGACATCGGGCAACACCGGACATATCGAGGCCGTGCAAATCACCTTTGATCCAAACATTGTCTCAGCCAAACAACTGCTTGATCTGTTTTTCCGGTCCATCGATCCAACGGACGCAGGCGGACAGTTCTGTGACCGGGGGTCAAGCTATACGACTGCAATCTTTGCGGATGGCCCAAAGCAAACCAGCGCCGCCAAAGCCGCCAAGGCAAACGCAGGCGCCGCATTGAAACAATCCATCGTCACACCAATTCTAAGCGCTGGGCCGTTCTACGCGGCAGACGCCTATCATCAGGATTACTACAAGAAATCCGAACTTGTGCTTACCCGGTTCGGCCCAAAGTCGAAGGCCAAGGCTTACAAGGCTTATCGCAAAGCATGTGGACGGGACGCGCGGGTGAAACAGCTTTGGGGAAGTGCAGCACCTTTTGTCGGCGGCTAACCCAGCTTGAAATCTTCGATATCCTTAAGGTCGGGAATAACATCCGCCGTGCCCAAACGGGTCACCATGATGGCCCCGGCCACAGTGGCAAGGTGGATTGCCTGCGCCATCGACATTCCACGATCCAGACCAGCGGCAAGGTAGCCGGTAAAAGTATCGCCCGCCCCGGTCGTATCTACCGGGGTGACTGGCACGGCATCGTACTGCGTGATCTTGCCTGTCGACACGTTGATATGGCGGCACCCGTCCGCGCCCAGCGTGACAACCACATCCTCGATCCCCATCTGCGCCACGGGGCGGCCGGTGGCCTCTTCCAGTTGATGCGCCTCGACCTCGTTCAGAACCAGAAGGTCGACATGTTGGGCCACATCGGCAACGGCCTGTGCGTCGAACGGCGCCGCCGCATAGATCACCTTCATGCCCAGCGCATTGGCCCGTGATGCCGCCAACACCTGCGCATTGGTTTCATTCTGAAGCACCATGCTATCCGCACTGCTAGCGTTTTGCAGGGCCTTCGTGATCTGATACTCGGTTATTGTGTGGTTGGCACCATGATAGAGGATGATGCTGTTTTCACCGTGATCGTCCACCGCGATGATCGCATGACCCGTCGGGGCCGCCGCTGTATCGATGGACCGCGTATCCACGCCATATTCCATCAGGCGTTCAACCGCCCACGCGCCTTCCCGTCCGACTGCACCGATATGATGCACACGGGCCGCAGCGCGCGCCGCTGCAACAGACATATTCGCGCCCTTCCCGCCCAACCCCTTTAGGTGCTCATAAGCGGCAAGGGTTTCCCCCGGCGCGGGCAGACGCGGCACCCGGTACACCATGTCGATGTTGATGGACCCGAGGTTATAGATCGCCATTAGCCAACCTTGCAGGCTGCCAGCACGGCCATGTTCAAGATGTCATTGGCGGTTGAGACAGACGAACAAATCTGGATCGACCGATCAACACCGGACAAGATTGGCCCGATCACCGTGGCATCACCCATTTCCTGCATCAGCTTGACCGAAATGCTGGCCGAATGACGTGCCGGAACCACCAGAATGTTCGCAGGGCCTGTCAGCCGCGAGAAAGGATAGGCCTTTTGCGCACCTACGTTCAGCGCCACATCGACCGTCATCTCGCCTTCGTATTCGAAATCGACACCACGCCGATCCAGAACCTGCGGCGCAAGGTGCATTTTCTCGGCCCGCTCAGACACGGGGTAGCCGAAGGTTGAAAAGCTGACGAAGGCCACACGCGGCTCAAGCCCCATGTTGCGCGCAACGGTCGCCGCGCGCTCGGCGATGTTGGCAAGGTCTTCTTCGTTGGGCCATTCGTGCACCAGTGTGTCAGCGATGAAAACGATCCGGCCTTTGTGCAAAAGCGCCGTGATGCCCGCCGCACCATGGGCGGCGTCCGCATCGAACACATGGTTGATCCGCTCAAGAACATGCGCCGATTTGCGCGTGGCCCCGGTCACAAGCCCGTCGCCATGACCATGCGCGAGCATCAAGGCCGAAAACACGTGCCGGTCCCGCGCAGCAAGGCGATGGATGTCAGTACGGTCGTGCCCACGTCGCTGCAAACGGTCGTAGAGGAATGATTTATAGGTGTCCAAATGCGCGGTGTTCGCGGCATTTACCACTTCCAGCTCGCGCACGGCATCGCCAAGCCCAGCGGCCTCCAGCTTTTCCTTGACGTCGTTCTGACGGCCGACAACCAAGGCTTTGCCAAGGCCCGAGCGTTGATACATCACCGCGGCACGCAGCACCTTGGGGTCGTCCCCTTCGGCAAAGATCATCCGTGCCTGGTTGGCACGGGCACGCGCGTTGATACCGCGCAAGATGCTGGCCGTCGGGTCCATCCGCGATTTCAAGGAAAGCTCGTAGGCGTCCATGTCGATGATAGGACGGCGTGCGGCACCTGTGTCCATGCCCGCCTTGGCAACGGCCGGCGGAATGCGGTGGATCAGTCGCGGATCAAAGGGCGTGGGAATGATATAATCGCGGCCAAAGGTCAGGTTCTTGCCATAGGCAAGCGCGACCTCATCCGGCACATCCTCGCGCGCGAGATTGGCAAGGGCATGGGCGCAGGCAATCTTCATCTCGTCGTTGATGGCGCGGGCATTGATATCAAGCGCGCCTCGAAACAGGTACGGAAAGCCCAAAACGTTGTTCACCTGATTGGGATAGTCGCTGCGCCCAGTGGCCACGATGGCATCGACGCGCACCTCATGTGCCTCTTCGGGTGTAATCTCGGGATCCGGGTTCGCCATGGCAAAGATCACCGGATTATCCGCCATGCTGGCAACCATGTCCGGCGTCACTGCACCTTTGACGCTGACGCCCAAAAACACATCCGCGCCGTTCATGGCATCCTCAAGAGTGCGCATATCTGTGTTGACCGCATGGGCCGACTTCCACTGGTTCATACCTTCGGTGCGGCCTTGGTAAATGACGCCCTTGGTGTCGCACGCGATACAGTTTTCATGGCGCGCACCCATCGCCTTGAGCAGTTCGATACAAGCAATGCCCGCCGCACCGGCCCCATTCAGGACGATCTTGACGTCTTCGATCTTCTTGCCCGACAGATGCAGCGCATTCAGCAAGCCCGCAGCGCAAATCACCGCAGTGCCGTGCTGGTCGTCGTGGAAGACCGGGATATCCATTTCTTCCTTGAGGCGCTGTTCGATGATGAAACACTCGGGCGCCTTGATGTCTTCGAGGTTGATACCCCCGAACGTAGGTCCCATCAGGCGCACAGCATCGATGAACGCATCGGTGTCTTCTGTGTCCAGCTCGATATCGATGGAATTCACATCGGCAAAGCGTTTGAACAGAACCGCCTTGCCCTCCATCACCGGCTTCGACGCCAGCGCACCCAGATTGCCGAGACCCAGAACCGCGGACCCGTTGGAGATGACAGCAACAAGGTTGCCTTTGTTGGTGTAATCATAGGCCGTTTCCGGGTTTTCCGCGATCGCCTCGCAAGGCACCGCAACGCCGGGAGAATAGGCAAGGCTCAGGTCCCGCTGTGTGGTCATTGGAACGGTCGCGGTTATCTCGAACTTGCCCGGCGTGGGTTCGAGGTGAAAGGCCAATGCTTCTTCGGCGGTGACTTTGGTCTTGGACATTGCGGACGTTCCTCTGATGCGCTTTTCGCCTCATATCCCAGCGCGCGCCCTGCCTCAATCAGCTTTGCCTTTTCCTTGCCTCGGGGGGTTTGTAAGGTCACGCGGGACGCAAGGGGGATACGCATGACCGTCACGCCGATGATGGCGCAATATCTGGAGATCAAGGAGGCCCACCCAGGGTCTTTGTTGTTCTACCGGATGGGCGATTTTTACGAGATGTTCTTTGACGATGCGGTGGACGCTGCCGAAGCGCTTGACATCGCGTTGACCAAACGCGGCAAGCATGACGGCAACGATATCCCGATGTGTGGCGTGCCTGTTCATTCTGCTGAAGGCTATCTTTTGACCCTGATCCGCAAAGGTTTCCGCGTCGCGGTATGCGAGCAGATGGAAAGCCCGGCAGAGGCAAAGAAGCGTGGCTCGAAATCCGTCGTCAAACGAGACGTGGTGCGACTGGTCACACCCGGAACGCTGACCGAAGATTCACTTCTGGATGCCCGCCATCACAACTACCTTGCATCCTATTCAAACGTCCGCGACGAAGGTGCGTTGGCTTGGGTGGATGTCTCAACAGGTGCCTTCCACGTCATGCCGCTTGCCTTGCACCGACTGGGCCCCGAACTTGCGCGCCTTGCACCATCCGAACTGATCGTAGCGGAAGGTTCAGAGAGTGAAATGGCCGAATTAGTGTCTGATTTCGGTATTTCCCTCACACCTTTGTCCCGTGCGGCTTTTGACAGCACCGCAGGGGAAAAGCGGGTGTGCGACCTGTTTGGCGTCACAACGCTCGAAGCGTTCGGAGCTTTTGATCGTGCCCAGCTTTCGGCAATGGGCGGGGTGATCGAATACCTGAACATCACGCAAAAAGGTAAGCTGCCGCTGGTTCAGCCACCGCGGCAGGAATCCCAATCCAGTGTTGTGCAAATCGACGCTGCGACGCGTCGCAATCTTGAACTGACACAAGCCTTGTCGGGCGGTCGATCAGGGTCTTTGCTCGCGACGATTGACCGGACAGTGACAGCCGGTGGCGCGCGCCTTCTTGAGCGTCGATTGTCCAGCCCTTCGCGTCACCTCGATACGATCCACAAGCGGCAAGCCATCACCAACCACTTCTTTGAGAACAGCAAGGCGCGCGCAACGCTTCGGGACAGCCTGCGTCAGGTGCCCGATCTGGACCGGGCGTTGTCGCGCTTGTCACTGGATCGCGGAGGCCCCCGCGATATGGCTGCAATCCGAAATGGATTGATTGCCGCCGCCGCCATTTATCAAGGTCAACCCGATCAAACGGCTCCTGCCGGCCTCGCGGACATCGTGGCAAATCTGTCTGGCCATGACACCCTGATTGGCCTTCTGGACGACGCTCTGGTCGCCGAGCCACCCTTGTTGGCGCGGGATGGTGGATTTATCGCACCGGGCTACAACGAAGATCTGGATGACGCCCGAAAGCTACGCGATGAAGGTCGCTCCGTTATCGCCGGCCTGCAGAAGGGATATTGTGAAACAACGGGGATCGCCGCGCTGAAGATCAAGCACAACAATGTTCTAGGGTATTTTATCGAAACCACGGCAACACATGCGGAAAAGATGCTGTCCGCGCCTTTGTCAGAGACTTTTATTCATCGCCAGACAACGGCCAACCAGGTCCGATTTACGACCGTGGAACTGTCCGAGCTGGAAACACGTATTCTGAACTCGGGAAACCGGGCGCTTGAGATTGAAAAGCGTCTCTATGCAACCCTTTCAGAGCAGGTTTTGCGGTGGTCGGCAGAGCTTTTCCAGACGGCGAGAGCGCTGGCAGAACTGGATGTGGCGGTCAGCCTTGGTGACTTGGCGGAGGCGGAAAACTGGTGTCTCCCGACTGTTGATGACAGTAAGGATTTCGAAGTTACCGGGGGTCGGCACCCGGTTGTTGAAGCGTCATTGAAACGCCAATCCGGTACGGGTTTCATCGCGAACGACTGTGATCTCAGCGCCGGTGACACGGCCGCCATTTGGCTGCTGACCGGGCCGAACATGGCGGGTAAATCCACGTTCCTGCGTCAGAACGCTCTTACTGCCCTTCTGGCTCAAATGGGCAGTTTTGTCCCCGCGACCACGGCAAAGATCGGTTTAATCAGCCAACTGTTTTCGCGCGTAGGGGCGGCTGATGATCTTGCGCGGGGGCGATCGACGTTCATGGTGGAAATGGTGGAAACGGCTGCCATCCTGAATCAGGCAGATGATCGCGCCCTCGTCATTCTGGACGAAATCGGGCGCGGCACCGCAACTTACGACGGGTTGTCGATTGCATGGGCAACCCTTGAACACCTGCATGACGTCAACAAAAGCCGCGCGTTGTTCGCCACCCATTATCACGAGATGACAGCACTGGCTGGCAAGCTTGAAGGCGTAGAGAACGCAACCGTGTCCGTTAAGGAATTCGAAGGCGAGGTTATCTTCTTGCACGAAGTGCACAAAGGGGCGGCGGACAGGTCTTATGGTGTACAGGTCGCGCAATTGGCCGGACTGCCGCACAGCGTGATCGAGCGCGCGCGATCAGTTCTGGAAGCGCTGGAAAAGGGCGAACGCGAGGGCGGTGCCGCCCAAAAGGCATTGATTGATGATCTGCCATTGTTCAGCGTGACGCCCGCTCAGAAACCCCACGAAGAAACGTCCGAGGCTTTGGAAATGCTGAAGGCCGTGCACCCCGATGACCTGACGCCAAAGGATGCGCTGAATTTGATCTACCGGTTAAAGGAAGCGTCCAAAACCTAGGACGCTGGCGTGGAAGACACACCAACCTGCGCAGGCCGCAAAAGACGGTCGTGCAGCATGAAACCTTCGGCAGCGACCTGAATGATATCGCCGGCTTTCGTGCCGGGCACTGGTGCCTCGAACATTGCCTGGTGCATCTGCGGATCAAACGCATCACCAACCTCGGGCGCAATGACCTCGATCCCATGCTTTTTGAAAACGCTCAGCAACTCGCGCATCGTCAGCTCAACACCTTCGATCAATGCACCTGAAACCTCGCGCTGTTCGTCCGTCGCGGTTTCAAGCGCACGTTTCATGTTGTCATATACGGGCAGCATGTCACGGGCCAGTTTCGAACCGCCATAGTTCTCGGCCTCACGCCGGTCCTTGTCCGACCTTTTGCGCGCATTCTCGGCATCAGCCAGGGCGCGCATAAAACGATCCTTCAGCTCATCCCGCTCTGCCTTGAGTGCGTCCAGTTCCAAAGCCTCGTCATCGATCTCAAGCATGTCTTCGGCAAATTCTTCTGCCTCTGCGCTATCGATGTCGTCCAGAAAATCGTCGTTCTTGGGCTCGGCCATTGTTCACCTCTAACTCCGGTCGGACAACAACTTGCCGACCAGTTGTGCCGTGTAATCCACGATCGGCACAATCCGTCCATAGTTCAGGCGCGTGGGTCCGATGACACCAACCGCACCGATGATCTTTCGATCCGTGTTCATATATGGGGAAACCACCAGAGAGGAACCCGAAAGTGAAAAAAGTTTGTTCTCGGAACCAATAAAAATGCGCACACCCTGTCCGTCTTCGGTCAACTCCAGAAACTCGGCGATATCACGCTTTCGTTCCAGGTCATCAAACAGCGTACGAATCCGTTCAAGATCTTCGCCTTCGGTGGAGGAACCCAGCAAGTTTGACCGTCCGCGTACGATCAGGCGTTCGTTCTGATCCTCTTCGCCCTGCCAAACGGCCAAACCCTGATCCACAAGGTCTCGGGCAAGCGTATCAATCTGCTGGCGCCGTGCCGCGATTTCGGTTGCGATAACGCTTTGCACCTCACTCAGTGTCTTGCCTTCGATCAAAGCGTTCAGGAAATTGGCAGCCTCACGCATAGAGCTTGGCGTTTGCCCCGGTGGTGGCGTGAAAAGACGGTTTTCCACATGCCCATCCGCCAGAACCAGAACGCCCAGCGCGCGGTCATGGCCAAGCGACACAAATTCGATGTGTCGAATCGGCGCCTCGTGTTTAGGCGCCAACACCAGTGATGCACCTTGGGTCACACCAGACAAGGCTGAGCCAACACGATCAAGTATACCCGAGACGTCATTTTCACGACCGCCAAGGGTCGCGTCGATCTTCTCGCGGTCCGAGTCATCCGGAACGCCAACCTCCATCAAACCATCAACGAACATCCGCAATCCCATCTGCGTTGGCACGCGGCCTGCGCTGACATGCGGGCTGTCAAGCAGTCCAAGGTATTCGAGGTCTTGCATGACATTCCGGATGGTCGCGGCGCTGACCTTTTCGGTAAAGTCACGTGTCAGCGTGCGGGAGCCAACGGGATCACCGGTTTCAAGGTACCCCTCAACAACGCGGCGAAACACTTCGCGCGATCTATCGTTCAGCTCTTCAAGAATCTTTGGCTTGTCTGACATCTGAATTAACCCCGGTACGCCATTAAAGAGCTTGGCGGCAAAAGGTCAATCTGCTTGCATCGCAGGACGCTCGGACGGTATGCCCGCGGCAAAGCACAAAGGATGTACCATGCGACCCTCCGGAAGAGACCTAGGCGAAATGCGCAATGTTTCAATCGAAACAGGCTTCACCAAACATGCCGAAGGCTCTGTTTTGATGAAGATGGGGGACACGCATGTATTGTGTACCGCAACCATCGAGGATCGGGTTCCACCCTTCATCAAAGGGTCCGGCCTTGGTTGGGTAACGGCCGAATACGGCATGCTGCCTCGTGCAACAAACACCCGGATGCGGCGTGAGGCGGCGTCGGGCAAACAGGGCGGTCGCACCGTGGAAATCCAGCGATTGATCGGTCGGTCTTTGCGCGCCGGCGTCGATCGCGTGGCCCTCGGCGAACGTCAGATCACTGTCGATTGTGACGTTTTGCAAGCCGATGGTGGCACACGCTGCGCGTCAATTACGGGCGGCTGGGTTGCGCTTCGACTTGCTGTTAACAAACTGATGAAGGCCGGTGATGTCGTAACTGATCCCCTGGTTGATCCCGTGGCTGCCGTCAGCTGTGGCATCTACGCAGGGCAGCCGGTTCTTGATCTTGACTACCCCGAGGACAGTGAAGCGGGCGTGGATGGCAATTTCATCCTCACAGGGTCCGGTCGGTTGATCGAAGTGCAGATGAGTGCAGAGGGTCAGACGTTTTCCCGCGACCAGATGGACAGCCTGATGGACCTTGCCCAAAAAGGTGTGTCCGAATTGGTCGAGATGCAAAAGGCCGCAGCCGCATGACGCGAAAGCTGTCCACCGATACTCTTCTGGTCGCCACGCACAACGCGGGCAAGCTCGAAGAGATGGAAGAGCTTTTTCGCCCGTACGGCGTCAAGGTTGTCGGTGCAGCGGCCATGTCATTGCCGGAACCCGAAGAAACCGAAACCACATTTGTGGGAAATGCGCGGATCAAGGCACATGCCGCCGCCAAGGCAACCAACCTTCCTGCCCTGGCAGACGATTCCGGCATTGTTGTTGATGGTCTCGATGGTGCGCCTGGCGTCTACACTGCGGATTGGGCCGAAACCCCGAATGGTCGGGATTTCATTATGGCGATGACCAAAACGCACCGAATGCTGGAAGACCGCAAAGCCACATACCCCCGGACCGCACGGTTTTGTTCAACGCTGGTACTGGCGTGGCCTGACGGTCACGATGAAATTTTCGAGGGAGTGGCAGAGGGGCATTTGGTTTGGCCCATGCGCGGCACGCTGGGCCACGGTTACGACCCCATGTTCCAACCCGTTGGTCATACCCAGACCTTTGCAGAGATGGCCCACGAACAGAAAAACGGTATCAGTCATCGTGGTGATTCCTTTAAAAAGCTGATCAAGGGCTGCTTTGACTGAGGATTGGACCAACGGCGGCTTTGGGATTTATGTCCATTGGCCGTACTGTATGGCGAAGTGCCCTTATTGCGATTTCAATAGCCACGTATCCGCCCAAATCGATCATCGCGAATGGGAAGACGCCTATATTGCGCAATTGCGACGTGCGACTGAACACACGGGAAGTCGCGTCGTGTCCTCGGTGTTCTTTGGTGGGGGAACGCCCAGCTTGATGGAGCCGCGCGTTGTCGACCACGTGATCAATGAGGTTCAGCGCCTTTGGCCTTGTGCCAACGATCTGGAAATCACTTTGGAGGCAAACCCCACCTCGGTCGAGGCTCAGAAGTTTCATGATTTCAGGAGCGCGGGCGTCTCACGCATTTCGATGGGTGTTCAGGCACTCAATGACGCCGATCTCAGGCGTCTGGGGCGGTTGCATTCCGCGCAGGAAGCCATTGATGCCTTCGACATCGCGCGCCGAACCTTTGATCGGGTGAGCTTTGACCTCATGTACGGTCGCCAGGATCAGTCGCTGAAGGCGTGGGAGCAGGAATTGAAACAGGCTCTAACAATGGCGATAGATCATATTTCCCTCTACCAACTGACGATTGAGGGCGGCACCGCATTTGGTGACAGATACAAGGCTGGAAAACTGAACGGTCTTCCGGATGATGACCTATCCGCCGATATGTTCGAGATCACGCAGGAAATTACCAAAGACGAGGGCATGCCAGCGTATGAAGTGAGCAACCATGCCCGCGATGGTGCCGTGTCACGTCACAACATGATTTACTGGCGTTACGGCGACTATCTGGGCATCGGCCCCGGCGCGCATGGGCGGATAACCATGGATGGCACCAGGTACGCGACGGACGAGCTTCGGCAACCCAATCGATGGCTTGGGGCTGCCGAAAAAACACAATGGACTGCGCTTGATCGGTCGGATGAGGCAACAGAATTTTTGCTCATGGGCTTACGTTTGCGCGAAGGGATCAACACCAACCGCTACGAGGCACTTGCCGGGAAACCTTTGGACGCGGTTGCCGTTGCCAACCTGGAAGAGTTGGGCCTGGCATATGTCACTGATGGTCATTTTATCGTTTCAGATCAAGGTATTATGGTTTTAAACGAGGTTATTCGACAGCTACTGGCTTAAGCACCACTCAGCTTTCCACAAAGCTCATCGAGCTGTTCAAGTGTTTCGTATTTGATGGTGATCTGGCCCGATTCCGCTCCGGGTTTGTGCGCAAGAACCACCTTCATTCCCAAAGATGCTGAAAGGTCGCCTTCCAATGCCTTTGTGTCAGCATCCTTCGACACGCCGCCGATCGCTTTGCGCCCTGAAGCCTTTGGATTTTCGCCTGCCTGTCCCGATTTAACCAACGCCTCGGTCGCCCGAACGCTCAATCCGCCCGCAACAACCTGCCTCGCCAATGCAGACGGGTCCTCAGCCGTAACAAGCGCTCGCGCATGTCCGGCAGACAAATCGCCCTTCTGCACAAGCTCGATCACGTCTGCAGGCAACTGCAAAAGCCGTAGCAGGTTGGCGATGTGGCTTCGGCTTTTACCCAGCGCCTTGGCCATCTTGTCTTGTGTATGGCCAAACTTGTCCATCAGCTGGCGATAGCCTGCTGCCTCTTCAATCGGGTTCAGATCTGACCGCTGAATGTTTTCGATGATTGCGATTTCAAGAACTTCGGTATCATCAAAATCACGCACGATGACAGGCAATGCATGAAGTTGCGCCATCTGCGCGGCGCGCCACCTGCGCTCCCCCGCGACAATTTCATATTGGTCGCCGGATTTTCGAACAATCAACGGCTGAATGACGCCCTTTTCAGCGATCGAAGCCGATAAATCTTCCAAGTCTGCCTGGTTGAACCGCTTGCGCGGCTGATCCGGGTTGGCGACAATCAATTCAATTGGAACCATCTGCTCTGCTGGCACATCCGATGCAGCACTCGTTACATCATTTTCGGCAACATCCGCCATAAGCGCCGACAATCCACGGCCCAAACCGCGCTTTTTATCTTTCCCTGCCATCTAGGCCTCCCGCTTTTTCTGTGAACTGTTTGCTTCTACTTCGCGCGCCAAGGCACGATACGCCGCGGCACCTTTTGACGCTGTATCGTAACTTAGAACCGGCACAGCGAAACTCGGCGCCTCGCTCACTCGAACGTTTCGCGGAATTACTGTTTTGAACACCAGATCGCCCAGATTATCACGCGCGTCCTGTTCAACCTGAAGGCTCAGGTTGTTGCGTTGATCGAACATGGTCAGAACAACGCCCTCAATGCGCAGGTTTGTGTTTCCACTCTGGCGCACTTCCCTGATCGTCAGCATAAGCTGTGAAAGACCTTCCAATGCAAAAAATTCGGCCTGCAACGGTACAAGAACCGAATGTGACGCGATCATCGCGTTAACAGTCAGCAAGTTCAGAGACGGCGGACAATCGATAAGAACGAACTCGAAATCGAAGGCGTCCATCTGAACCTGACGAAGCGCATCATGCAGAAGAAAGCTACGTTTTTCGTTTGAAATCAATTCAATATCAGCAGAGCTCAGATCAACCGTCGCCGGTATGATCCAAAGGTTGTCGACATCTGTTGTCTGCACAATTTTGCGAAGCGGCGCGTCGTCTACAAGCAGGTCGTAGGTCGTGAAATCACGATCATCTGCATCAATTCCAAGACCCGTAGACGCATTCCCCTGAGGGTCGAGATCAACGACCAGAACCTTGTGACCAAGCTCGGCCAGTGCCGCCGCAAGATTGATTGCCGTGGTCGTTTTTCCAACCCCACCTTTTTGATTTGCAATCGCAATAATCTTCGGGTTCGAGGACCGCGTGGGATCAGGCACGTGCTAAATCCTTAATAACCAGGATCGCAGCGTCCGGGTTCGTTTGACTTGGAATGGCTTGATACTGGAAATTCCAGATTTCCAGCGCCTGATCAACCTCTTTCTCCCAATTTTCGCCTTTCGGCAAAATCGCGGCTCCCGTTGGCGAAATATGCCGCGCAACATACCCCAGAAGATCAGGTAGTGCCGTCAGGGCGCGCGCACTGACAATTTCGGCCCCTATTGGATCAATTTTCTCAACACGCTCAGCGAATACAGTAACATCAAGAGAAAGTGTTCGCGCCACCGTCCGCAGAAAGGCGCACTTCCTCGCGTCGCTTTCAATCAAAGTAAAATGCGTCTTCGTTTGTGCGCGCTTCGCAAGTATTGCACATACAAGCGCAGGAAATCCCCCACCGCTGCCCAGATCCACCCAATCAGAAACCGGGGAGGACACGTCGAACACCTGAACGGAGTCCCAGATGTGGCGCTTCCAAAGATCTCCGGCATCTGACTTTGAAACCAGATTTATCTTGGGATTCCATTTGAGAAGTAGGTCAGCGTATTGCTGAAGATCAGCGAGTGTTTCACGTGAAACATTCTGCTCTGCCCAATCTGGAACCTCGATCATGCTGGACGCTTCTCACCTTGGCGGATCTTGGCCAAAAGAAGCGCAAGTGCGGCTGGGGTCATGCCCTCGATACGACCGGCCTGGCCCAGGTTTGAAGGACGGACAGCCTCCAACTTTCCTTTGATCTCATTCGAGACGCCAGATAGCCCGCTGAAATCAAAATCAGCAGGAATCGCAATACCTTCATCCTTATTGAGCCGCTCAATGTCCTTTTTCTGGCGCGCGATATAATTGGCATATAGAGCATCGCGGCTGATCTGAATGCGAATTTCTTCTTTTAATTCAAGAACTTCAGATTTCAGCGGTCCAATCTCATCAAACCCGATGTCCGGGAATGATAACAGCTGATACAGTGTACGCCGTGTCCCGTCTTCCTTGATGGGAATACCCGCCGCCGCAATCTGTTTTGGTGTATAGGACTCTGCTTGAAGCACATTCAAACCCGCTTCCAACGACTCTATTTTTTCTTCAAAAGCAGAACGACGGGCGGGCGATACAATACCCATCTTAGATGCTAGTGGCGTCAAACGTTGATCAGCGTTGTCGGCGCGCAAGGACAGGCGGTACTCGGCGCGCGATGTGAACATGCGATACGGCTCGGTAACGCCGCGCGTCACCAGATCATCGACCATTACCCCGATATAGCTTTCGCTCCGACTGAATATCATTGGATCCTTGCCTTGGGCGGCGCGGGCCGCGTTGATTCCCGCGACAAGTCCCTGTGCAGCGGCCTCTTCGTATCCGGTGGTTCCGTTGATTTGACCCGCCAGGAACAGACCGGACAACGCCCGCAACTCCAACAGCGGAGAAAGGGATCGCGGATCGACGTAATCGTATTCGATTGCATAGCCCGGCTGTGTTATTTGCGCGTTCTCAAGTCCCTTTATTGACCGAACATAGTCGTGCTGAACCTCAACCGGCAAAGACGTTGAGATACCATTTGGATAAATTGTGGGATCGTCCACACCTTCCGGTTCCAGAAACACTTGATGGGACGTCTTTTCTGCGAAACGCACCACCTTGTCCTCGATCGATGGACAATAACGCGGGCCAACACCATCGATATGGCCACCATACATCGCTGACTTTTCCAGATTTTTCTGAATTATCTCATGCGTCTGTTCGTTCGTATGAGTGATCCCACAACTGATTTGTGGTGCTGAAACGCTCTTGGACATGAACGAAAAAAGTTCAGGACATTCGTCGCCTTGCTGAGATTCCAGATCGGACCAATCGATGGTTCTCCCGTCCAGCCTGGGCGGTGTGCCTGTCTTTAGACGACCAAGCTGCAAGCCAAGATCGTCGATACGCTGTGCCAGAAGGTCCGATGCCTTATCCCCCATTCGTCCGCCGCGGCGTTGCTCTTGGCCGATATGGATGACACCACGCAAGAAGGTTCCGGTGGTCAAGACAACCTTTTGCCCAGATATCTGGGAGCCATCCGCCAAAGTGACGCCAGCAACCTGCCCATTGGAGGTAATCAAGTCAACGACTTCGCCTTCGATGATATCAATGCCTTGCTGTGCCTGCGTGGCTGCAAGCATGGTGTTTCGGTAAATCTTTCGATCCGCCTGCGCGCGTGGCCCCTGAACGGCGGGGCCCTTGCGCCTGTTCAGCAAGCGAAACTGAATACCTGCTGCATCCGCAACACGGCCCATGACGCCATCCATAGCATCAATCTCACGCACCAGGTGTCCCTTTCCCAATCCGCCGATTGCCGGATTGCAGGACATCACGCCTATGCCGGCAATTGTCATCGTGACAAGAGCAGTAGACGATCCGCACCGCGCAGCAGCGTGTGCCGCTTCGGTGCCCGCGTGTCCGCCGCCGATAACGATAACATCAAATTGTTTCACGTGAAACACTCCACCTATTTGCCCAGACAGAAGCTCGAGAAAATCTCATCCAACAAGGCTTCGACATCGATGCGCCCGATCAGGGTTTCCAACGCACGGACCGCTGACCGCAGCTCTTCTGCAGTGATATCATATCCCGCCTCTCCGTGTTCAAGTGCAGATGTCGCAGCTTCAAGGCCCTCAATCGCCCGAACAAGTGCTATGCGGTGGCGCTCTCGATTCGCCAATGCTCCAGCAACGGCGCGCGCTTCCAACGTTTTGCGAATACGCTCTGTGAGGTCCGGAAGACCTTGTCCAGTAAGGCCCGAAACGCCCTCCGGATCGCCGGTTAGGTCCGCCTTGGCCGTCACCAAAATATCATCAGGTTCCGGTGATACAGGTATATCGAAACCGTCAACCATCAGAAAAACACGTAAGTCTGAGTCTTTGGCGCGCGACAGTGCTCGGGCAATCCCAATCTTCTCAACATGGTCGTCGCTGTCGCGAATACCTGCCGTATCCAGGAAAGTGACCGGCAAACCGTTCAAATCCATCCGAACCTCAATCACGTCCCGTGTGGTGCCCGCGAATTCGGATGTGATTGCTGCCTCTCTACCCGCTAAGGCATTGAGAATAGTAGATTTTCCAGCGTTTGGTGGACCAATGATAGCGACCTGAAAGCCTGTTCGCACACGCTCAGCAAAAGAAAGCCCTTCAACCTGCTTGGAAAGGCTGTCCAACACGTTCGCCAGCAAATCCTTTACCTCTGGCGTGACATCGACAGGCACGTCTTCATCCGCGAAATCGATTGTCACCTCCAACAGCGACGCCGCACGGATCAGATCGCGTCGCCAGTTCTCGACCAGTGCGCTGAAATCACCATCGACAACCTTGAAAGCCAACTGCCTTTGAGTTTCCGTTTCTGCATCGATCAGATCCGCAAGGCCCTCCACCTGCGCAAGATCAAGCTTTTCATTCTCAAGCGCACGACGGGTGAACTCGCCTGCTTCCGCAATGCGCATGTCATCAAACTGCGAAAGCGCGCCCAGAACGGCCGATATGACCGCTGTACTGCCATGTAGGTGGAGTTCGATGACATCTTCGCCGGTAAAGCTGTGCGGACCATCGAATTGAAGCGTCAGGGCCTTATCCAGAACCGCGCCGGAATGATCCTTCACTTCACAGAGCTTGAAGCGCCCAGCACCCGGCAGAGACCCGCACATGGTTTTCCCGACCTCATGTGCCCGAGGGCCGGAAACCCGCACGACAGCAACGCCAGCGCGGCCCGGAGCAGTGGCCAAGGCAAAGATCGTATCCATCACAACGCCCCCTTAAGGCGTCAGGTGTTCATAGAGTCAAAGAAGTCGGAATTCGTCTTGGTCTGCTTCAGCTTCGAAATCAGGAATTCGATCGCATCCGTTGTCCCCATCGGGTTCAGGATACGGCGCAGCACAAAGGTCTTCGCCAGGTCACCCTTGTCGACCAGCAGATCTTCTTTCCGCGTCCCCGACTTGAGAATATCAATCGCCGGGAAGACCCGTTTGTCAGCGATCTTACGATCCAGAACAATCTCGCTGTTGCCAGTGCCTTTGAATTCTTCAAAGATCACCTCGTCCATACGGCTGCCGGTGTCAATCAGGGCTGTGGCGATGATGGTCAGGCTTCCGCCCTCCTCGATGTTTCGCGCTGCACCGAAGAAGCGTTTCGGACGTTGCAACGCGTTGGCATCAACACCACCGGTCAGAACCTTGCCCGACGACGGAACAACGGTGTTGAACGCCCGGCCCAGGCGCGTGATCGAATCCAGCAGAATCACGACGTCGCGTTTGTGTTCCACAAGGCGCTTGGCCTTTTCGATCACCATTTCCGAAACAGCCACGTGGCGCGTCGCTGGCTCATCGAAGGTCGAGCTGATCACTTCACCTTTGACCGACCGCTGCATGTCTGTGACCTCTTCGGGCCGCTCATCGATGAGAAGCACAATGAGGTAACACTCCGGGTGGTTCTTTTCGATGCTGCTGGCAATGTTCTGCAACAAAACCGTCTTACCCGTTCGCGGCGGCGCCACGATCAAGGAACGCTGCCCTTTGCCGATCGGAGACACCAGGTCGATGATCCGCGCAGAACGATCTTTAACCGTGGGATCGTCCGTTTCCATCGTCAGACGCTCATCCGGGTAAAGTGGCGTCAGGTTGTCGAATGCAATCTTGTGCTTGGCCTTTTCAGGTTCTTCGAAATTGATCCGTGTCGCGGTTGTAAGAGCGAAGTAGCGTTCGTTATCATCGGGCGCACGAATGACCCCGTCGATAGTATCCCCTGTCCGCAGCGAATATTGGCGGATCATCTCAGGCGACACATAGATGTCATCAGGACCGGGCAAGTAGTTCGCCTCGGGCGAGCGCAGGAAACCAAATCCGTCCTGCAGCACTTCCAGAACACCATCCCCCGAGACTTCCCATCCCTCATCTGCGCGTTCACGCAAGATCTGGAACATCATCTCGCCTTTGCGCATCGTTGACGCGTTTTCAATCTCAAGCTCTTCGGCCATCGCAAGGAGGTCCTTGGGGCTTTTCGCTTTGAGATCGGCGAGGTTGAGTTGTTCAGCTGTCATGAAAACACATCAGAGCAGCCACGAGCGGGCCGATCTGCCTTAAGATGATGATATACGCTTTGTGCGGTCCCCGGACGGGGTGCTGGGCATCAGATAAGCTTTGGGGCCCGCTGAGTCAATCGGATCAGAACTTCAGAACGACCGACAGAACAATCACGACCATCAGAACTGTCGGAACCTCGTTCATGATCCTGTAGCGCTTGCCAGACAACAGGTTTTCCTTGGCAAGAAAGCTGCGGCGTTGACCGGCCAGCCACATGTGGAACCACGTCATTCCAAGGATCGATGCCGCTTTTGTCCATGGCCAGACAAAGGACCAGTCAACAACGCCGGGTGTGAAAACGAGAAACAGGCCAAAGACCCAGGTGGCAATCATCGCAGGGTTCATGATGACCCGAAGCAGCTTCAGCTCCATCGTTACGAAAAGGTCGTGCGTTTGCCCGTCTAGCCCAACTTTCTCTGCATGATACACAAACAGTCGAGGCAGATAGAACAAACCAGCCATCCATGCGATCACCGACATGATATGAAACGCTTTGATCCAAAGATAAGCGTCGGACAGAATTTCAGACACACTCATACTCCCGTTCAGCGCTTTCTAATAATAAAAGAGAAAGAAAAGAAAGGATGATGAATATGTAGGGAAGACGAAACCTGTGGATTATAGGCTTTCCCTCGTACTTCTCCACATGTTGAGAAAATCAAACGACGTGCTGTTGAATACTTCGATAGCCACAAAAAACCTATAATTTATAAAAGGTTAGTTAGTTTCCGGATCAAACAAAACTGTGGGTAAATCGGGAATATTCCCTTTGCACACTGTCACGAATATGTCCTTGTTCCACCCATAACAAATCTGGCAGAAAACCACGGAACATGGTCGCTGATGCACAGGCACGGCAATCTCAATGAACTGGCCAGATGATCCTCTGGATGATCACGCGCAAACTAACAGGCTTATCCACATGACCCAGCCCGTTGTTCTGGCATCAGGATCGTCAATCAGGACCAACATGCTGACCCAGGCCAGGATCATGCATACTATCGACATACCTCGGGTTGATGAACAAACCATTAAGGAATCGATGATCGCCGATGGTGCACCACCGCGCGATATCGCTGATGCCCTGGCCGAATTGAAGGCCCGCAAAATCAGTCAGAAGAACCCAGGCGCACTGGTGATCGGCGCCGATCAGGTTCTGGATCATCGCGGCACGTTGCTTTCAAAGCCAACAGACCCTTCAGAAGCGATGGCACAGTTGACCGCTCTGAGCGGTGACAGGCACCAACTGCTCTCTGCTGCGGTGATCTGCGAAGATGGAAAGCCCGTCTGGCGGCACGTGGGACAAGTGCGGGTCATGATGCGCACCCTCAGCGATGGGTTTTTGCGCGACTATCTCGACCGAAACTGGGACAGCATTCGGCACAGCGTCGGTGGCTACAAGATCGAAGAAGAGGGCGTACGCCTTTTGTCCGGCATCGAAGGCGATTACTATTCGGTTCTGGGAATGCCATTGCTACATATCCAAAGCTTTCTGGCCCTGCGAGGAGTGATCGAAGCGTGACCGTGAAGAAAATACCGCTCGCCGGCGTAATCGGGTCTCCGATTGGACACTCTAAATCGCCGCAGCTGCACAAGCACTGGCTGAAGACATATGGGCTGCGCGGCTACTACATCCCCATGGATGTGGCGGCGTCCGACTTGCGATCGATTCTTCAAACCTTGCCGAGAATGGGATTCGTCGGGGTGAATATCACGATCCCACATAAAGAAGCCGCTCTTGAGATCGCGGATCTGGTTACCGACCGCGCTACGCTGATCGGTGCCGCGAACACGTTGATCTTTCGCAAGGATGGAAAAATACATGCGGACAACACCGACGGGTACGGTTTCATTGAAAACCTGAAGTCAGGTGCGCCCAACTGGAATCCTGCATCTGGCCCGGCCGCGGTCTTGGGTGCCGGTGGCGCGGCACGCGCTGTTGTGGCCTCACTTCTGGATGCGGGCGTTCCCGAAGTCATGCTGACAAACCGGACGCGGATACGGGCTGAAAAGCTGGCAGATGATTTCGGAAACCGGGTTCAGGTTGTTGATTGGGTTCAGGCCGGCAACATGCTTGAAGATGCTGCATTGACCGTGAACACTACGTCGCTGGGGATGATTGGAAATCCGGAATTGCGCGTCCCGCTGGATGGCCTGCGCAAGGATTCCGTTGTGACGGATTTGGTTTATACGCCTTTGAAAACACACCTTTTGGCCACGGCCGAAAGCATTGGATGTACGACGGTTGATGGTTTGGGGATGCTGTTGCATCAGGCGGTGCCCGCCTTTGAGCGGTGGTTTGGTCAACGCCCCACAGTGGATAGTGCGACGCGGGCTGCGGCATTGCGATGACGTTCAAGCTGGGGCTGACCGGATCCATAGGAATGGGCAAAAGTACGACAGCCGCGTTCTTTGCCGAAGAAGGTTGTGCAGTGTGGGATGCAGATGCCGCTGTGCACCGGTTGTATTCCAAGGGTGGTGCTGCAGTCGCAGAAATGGCCCAACACTTTCCTGATGCAGTTGAGAACGGAATGGTATCAAGGGACACGCTTCGTGAAATCATTGCGCGGGATGCAACGGCACTGAAGGCAATCGAATCCATCGTGCACCCTCTTGTTGCTCAGGATCGCGCGGCCTTTGTGCAAAGTGCAGTGGCCGATATCATCGTATTCGACATACCGCTCTTGTTCGAAACCGGCGGCGATGCCGCAATGGATGCAGTGGCCTGTGTGACTGTCCCTGATGACGTCCAAGAAGCCCGGGTACTCGAACGCGGCACGATGACCCGTGATCAGTTCTTGCAGATCAAGGCGAAACAGATGCCAAACGCCCAGAAGGTCGCGCAATCGGACTATGCAATTGAAACCGACACGCTGGAACATGCGCGCCGACAGGTGCATGATATCGTCACTTCCATCCGCGAAAGGTTGAGCCATGCGTGAAATCGTTCTCGACACTGAAACCACAGGCTTTGATCCGCAAAGCGGGGACCGCATTGTCGAAATCGGCGCGGTGGAATTGATGGGCCACGTCGCCACCGGTCGGACGTATCATCAGTACATCAACCCCGAACGCGCCATGCCGCAAGAAGCGTTCGAGGTGCATGGCCTTGGCGATGATTTCCTGCGGGACAAGCCAAAGTTCGCAGAAGTTGGCCAGGCGTTTCTAGACTTCATCGGCGATGCCAAGCTGATCATTCACAACGCCGCCTTCGACATGAAATTTCTCAACGCCGAATTGTCGTGGATGAAACTGCCGTCGATCCCGTATGACCGGGCAATCGATACGCTTGATATTGCACGTCGGCGCTTTCCCGGTTCGCCCGCATCTCTGGATGCTTTGTGTCGACGTTTTGCCATCGACAACTCCGCGCGAACTTTGCACGGCGCTCTGCTGGACAGTGAAATTCTTGCAGAAGTGTATCTGGAGCTTATCGGCGGTCGGCAGCCGGACTTTGCCCTGTCGTCAAAACCTCAACAGACCTCGGTTTCCGCGGATACATCTTGGACACCGCCCCCGCGCCCCCGCGCCCTGTCCAGCAGAATCACGGATGACGAGGCACAAGCGCATGCCGCGTTTGTTGAAAAGTTGGGTGAAGGGGCACTCTGGCATAAAGCCAAAGGTTAGAGCCAGCGCCCGAAAAGGCGCCAGCTTTTTTGATCAGGCGTCGGCCTTGGGCGGGTTTTCCGCTTGGCGGCGCGCAATCTCGTTGCGGTACATCGAGATGAAGTCGATGTTTTCAAGGTTCAGCGGCGGGAAGCCACCGTCGCGCGTGATGTCACTGACAACCCGGCGCAGGAACGGGAAAATCATCCGCGGGCATTCGATCAGAAGAAACGGGTGAATCTGATCGTCTGGCACGTTCTCGATGTGGAAAATGCCGACATAGTCCACTTCCAACACGAACAGCGTAGTGTCCGCATCTTTGGCTTTGGATGTCACGTTCAGTTTGATGGACGATTCATACTGGTTGTCTGTCGGGCGCTTTTTTGCGTCGAGGTTCACCTGAACCTGAACATCCGGTTGCACGTCAGCACCCGCCCCTTTTTGGGCCATGATATTCTCAAAAGACATATCACGAATGTATTGTCCCAGGACGCGCATCTGTGGTTGTGCAGGTTGTGCCTGCGCTTCGTTCTCAGCCATTGAAGTCTCCGATGAAAATGGACTTTTCGCCGATCTATCAGGTTGCGGTCATGTCCTCAATGCTTGGTCCAGCCCGACGACCCGGCAATCTGGTCATCATTTGGTGTCACGTCCTGAAAATCGCCGTCAATCACGTCGTCCTGCGGGTGCCTGTGCGGCGGCTGACACGGACCGGGGCCAAAGCTGTGAATCGTCACCCGCTTGCGGATCGCCTGATACATCCACGTCCGAACGCCCGGAATGAGCAGGGAAAAGCCCACGGCATCCGTGAAAAAACCCGGCGTCAGCAACAAAGCGCCTGCGAAAATGATCATCGCACCATGCACCAAAGGCTCGGTAGGATCCTGCATTTCATCGAATGATCCACGCAGATCCGCCATGGCCCGCAAGCCTTGGCTACGCACCAGGTAGGTGCCAAGTACGGCAGTTGCCACCACAATCAGCAACGTCGTCCATAGTCCGATTGCCCCGCCGATCTGGATGAACAGCGCAATTTCGATAAGCGGCACCGCAAGAAATGCCAAAAACAAGTACATGCCGGGGTTCCTTTCGCGTGGCGTGCAGTGGACTTGATCCGTCCCCTCACCTACATAGTAGTCCGAAACGCCCGTTACCATCTTCTGTGCCGAAACGAGGTTCCTAAATGTCTGCGCCCCTGATCCAGCTGCTTGTGTTGGCTGGTATTGCCGTTTTCCTGATTCTGCGTCTCAAAAGTGTTTTGGGAACGCGCGAGGGATTTGAGCAACCCCCCATGCCCAAGCCACAAACTGATCGGGTGCGCCCTGATCTTGAAGTTATCGAAGGTGGCCCGGATCTGGATATTACCGATCATGTGGATGCAGACAGTGAAGATGCCGAAGCGCTGGCCAAGATGAAGCGCATCGAGCCGTCCTTCAACGTGTCCGATTTCTTGCAAGGCGCGCGCGGTGCCTACGAAATGATTGTTATGGGATATGAGCAAGGCGAGCTTGCCCAGATACAGCCGTTCTTGTCTGAAGAAATCTACGAAAGCTTTGTCGATGGCGTCGCGGCACGCGAAGATCAGGGCTTTACCATCGAGGCCGAGTTCATTGGCGTGAGTGAGGTCAAGCTGACAAAGGCGACCTTTGACGAAGACACGAAGGAAGCCGAGCTGACGATCAAGTTCGCAGCTGAATTGAAGTCAGCCGTGCGTGATCGCGGCGGCGACATCGTCGAAGGCAGCACAACCGACATCAAGCGCCAAAAAGACACATGGGCCTTTGCACGCACCATGGGTTCGGATGATCCAAATTGGTTTCTTGTTTCAACAGACGCCTGAGCCTTTGGGTTGTAGCTTGGCTTGGCCTCTGGATCGGCATGATGGCAGACCCCGGACAGGCGGAAACGCAATACAAGGTTGCAGAGTTCACTGACCTCGACGGCTGGGCCGAAGATGATCATTCTGCCGCTCTGAATGTCTTTCGCAACACGTGTGGCGATTTGAAGGACCCTGATTGGCGGTCCTTGTGTGCCTTTGCGTCGCAGAACCCCGAACCGCGCAGGTTTTTCGAGTTGTTCTTTCGTCCCGTTCTGATTGAGGACGGCAAAGACGCGCTCTTCACGGGCTATTTCGAACCCGAGCTTGATGGCTCGCGCACGCAGACGATCCGCTATCGGTATCCTGTCTATGCCATGCCGCCCGAGGCGCGGAAGAACCGCCCGTGGCTGACGCGACGCGATATTCTTGAAGGCGACGCGATCAGAAACCGGGGGCTGGAAATTGCCTGGGTCGATGATCCGGTCGAACTGTTCTTTCTTCAAATCCAAGGCTCCGGTCGTATTCGTCTGCCATCGGGGGCGTTTATTCGCGTTGGTTACTCAGGCGCCAATGGCCACCCCTACAAATCCATAGGGGCGGAACTTGTACGTCGTGGCGTTTACTCTCCGCATCAGGTCAGCGCACAGGTCATCAAGAACTGGGTGCGGCGCAATCCGGTCGATGGCCGCGAACTGCTGTATCACAACCCTTCGTATGTTTTTTTCCGCGAGGTCAGCGAAGTCCCCGCAGATCGTGGCCCCCTTGGTGCGATGAACAGATCGATCACCACCATGCGAAGCGTGGCGGTCGATCCTGCGTTTGTTCCATTGGGCGCGCCCGTTTGGTTGGAAAAAGATGGCAAGGGCCCACTGCGGCGCTTGATGATTGCACAGGACACCGGATCGGCGATCAAGGGCGCGCAGCGCGCAGATGTTTTCTTTGGCACTGGTGATAAGGCCGGACGCAAGGCGGGGCGTTTGCGTGATCCGGGCCGGATGTATGTCCTGATGCCGATTCAACGCGCCTATGCGTTGTTGCCGGAAGGCGCGCTATGACCCGCCGCAGGCTCAGACCGGATGAGCTGGAGTTGTGGAAACAGGTCACGGTCAAGACGGAACGGCTTGACCCGCGATCCGCACCAGCACCTTCAGCAGAGGCAGCCAAACCAGCGGGACCCTTGACCAAGACCAAGCCGGTTTTTGAAGCTGTTCCGCGACAACCATCCGCTGCGAGCGCAACGGCGATTGCCCGCGATTTGGCACCATCCATCAGCGAACAGTTTGAAAGCGCTGCGCTGAACATGGACAAGAAAGCGTTTTCTCACATGAAGCGTGGCAAGCTGAAGCCGGAGGGGCGCATTGACCTGCACGGTATGACCCTCGATCGTGCGCACACCGCGCTGACCCGTTTCATCCTGTCATCGCAAACCTCTGGAAGACGGTTGGTTCTGGTGATTACCGGAAAAGGCAAGGAGCGTGACGATGGTGGCCCGATACCTGTACGCTATGGTGTGCTGCGGCATCAGGTTCCGCAGTGGTTGTCCTTGGCACCCCTTTCATCTGCGGTTTTGCAAGTGACACCAGCGCACCTGCGCCATGGGGGGTCTGGCGCGTACTACGTGTATCTGCGCAAACGCCGTTAGGCCCTGCGCGTGCCGGCAATGCCACTCCAGACCATTGCACAGGCGAACAGGAAATAGACGGATACAGCGAGATATTGGACATCAAGGTCCAAACCCGTGTCGATCATCAACCCAGTGATGCCCGGGCCAATTGCAGACCCCAGAACCATCACGGCTGCTGCCATCGCCTTGATCGACCCCAGATTTCGGGTGCCATAAAACTCCGCCCAGAACGCATTGGGCAGGGTCGAGTTTGCCCCTGTTGTCATTGCTAGGAATACAAGCCCGATGATCACGCTTGCAAGGCCATCGCCAAGCGCAAAGAGGGCAAAGGCGATGACCATGGGCAATTGGTAAAACGGCAAAAGCCGCCCGGTCTGCCATTTGTCCAGCGCCCACCCGGAAACCACGAGGGCCAGGATCGAACAGACGGTATAGATGGGAAAAAGCGCCACCAGCATCAAATGCGACAAGCCTTTCAACCCGGCAAAGTGCACCTGATGAAAGAAGAATGCCGTGTTGAAGGCTGAGGGGCCCAACAAGGCAGGTACCATGAACCAGAGCAATGGATGACGCAGCGCCTGATGGCGTGTCCAGTGCCGGCCCTCCATGCCAACAGTGTTGTTTTCTTCGGCCATGGATTGCGGTGTGCGTTCCTGTCGCAACAGCCGCCAAAGGACGGGCACGCCCAAAAGCGCCAGTAGTGCCGCCACGACCCACAGCAAACGCCAATCCACAAAGGCCATCAAGCTGACAAACGTCAGGGGCAAAATCGCCTCGCCCACTGAAAATCCAAGCGTCGCAATCGCCAGGGCACGCCCGCGCGCGGCAACAAACCACCGCGCCATGGCGACGATCGCTGTGTGGCTTGCCATGCCCTGCCCCGTCAGCCGCAGGCAGAAAATGACAAACGGCAAGGTCCACGCCACCGGATTGATCGCCATCAGGATGCACGACAGCGCCAGCAAACAAAGGACACTGGCACCCAAGGTGCGGACGCGGAAATGATCGGTAAGCGCGCCAGCCCAAACCATCACCAGCGCAGATACAGCAGTGCCTATCGAATAGATGCCGCCCCATGCCCCATGCGACAGGTCAAAATCAGTCTGGATTTCATAGGCAAAGAGCGAGATGAAAAAGGTCTGCCCAAAGGAGGACAGCAAGGTCAGAAGGCCGCCAGCCGCCAGCCATTGCCCGTTCGAACGTATAAATTGGCCTGTGGTGCGCGCGTCAATTGCCATCAGCGTGCGATTTCATCGCTGGAGTGGTTCAAGAATGATTTCAGCCGCGTTCCGCAAAACGCGACGCCGTCCGGGCAGAACACCAACGGCACCGACCCGTCCGGCCGCGAACTCACGGTCGAGGCGGTCGGAGTTGTTCAGCAGACTGATCAACGCCGATGATCCGCCAGCGACAAAGTGATTGCCGCTTTTTCGATCCCGGAACGCGCTGACATCAACAATCGAGATAGGCAGATCGCTGATAAGCGACAGATCCGTAAGATTGCCCAGCTGCGTTTCTTCCCCGCGCAACCTTGCCGACAGGCGCAGTGCAATATCCTTCTTTGACACGAAAATCACAAAAGGATCGGGCAGCTCTTGGATGACGCGCACTTGGGATCGGAATACATCGACATTCAGATCGGGCGACAACAGGATAACGCCGGAAATATTGCGTTTGACCCAGCCCGGGTTCGCAATTTCGATCTGGCGCAAGGTTTCCATCAGGACAGTGCCACCCATGGAGTGTGCAACGAGCACGATGCGATTGATCCCCGCACGCTCGATATTGAACATCAGCTCCTGTAAGCCATCGCGCGCAAACAGCGCGCTGTCGACGTCGTACTGATATCCCAATGGGTTCCCGCGGCTTGGCCATGCGTAGGACACGAACGACCCCGGCAGTTCAAGATCTTCGGCAAGCTGCGCAATTCGAAAAACAGAATCCGCAAAGCTGTTGTTGTACCCGTGAATGAACAGCGTCACTTCGCGTTCTGGTGAACCTGAGGCTTGAACATCCCGTGCAAGGGCCTGACGGAACTGCACGCCGCTGTCAAAATCCAGCCGGTTGGCCAGCACGAAATCCTTCTCGGGTCTTGGTTTGTCCAGACCATCGGAAATGGTGCCAACGTCTCGGTTGGGCGGAATGGACACGATCAGTTTCGCAAGCCGCAATTCCTCTGATCGGCCGATGCCGAAGGTGCCGGGCGGGCCTTCTTTGCGTGTCGTGCCAACAAAGACGGTTCTGTTGTGTCCGATGTTCAGCGCCTCGGGCACAATCGGAGAGGCAACCCGGTCCGAACATGCAGACACCACAAGACAGATTATCAAAAACCAACGGTGCATGGAGCGTCCGGACCAATTTCCTTCAGCCCTATAGCAGAGTTGATTTCAAAGCTAGAGTACGTAGCGGCTGAGATCCGTGGACTTTACCAAAGCGCCCAGATTGTCATCAACAAATTTGGCGTTGATCTCAACTGTTTCGCCACCCCGATCCGGAGCGGTAAAGGACAACTCTTCGAACACGCGCTCCAAAACAGTGTAAAGACGGCGCGCACCGATGTTTTCGACAGACTGGTTCACCTCGGCAGCGATCTTTGCCAGTGCTTTTATGCCATTCTCGGTAAAGGTCACTTCGACATTCTCAGTACCCATCAATGCACTGTACTGACGGGTCAGGGCATTGTCGGTTTCCGTCAGGATGCGCACAAAGTCCTCTTCAGTCAGCGCGCGCAGCTCAACCCGGATCGGCAGGCGCCCCTGTAGCTCGGGCAACAGGTCCGAGGGTTTCGCGATGTGGAACGCACCGGAGGCGATGAACAGGATATGATCGGTTTTCACCGGGCCATGTTTGGTGCTGACGGTCGTGCCCTCGATCAAGGGCAAAAGATCGCGCTGCACACCTTCGCGGCTGACGTCGCCACCGCGCGCGTCGGACCGGGCGCAAACCTTGTCGATCTCGTCCAGAAAGACGATGCCGTTGTCTTCGACAGCGGCAAGTGCTGCGCGTGTCACGGTTTCGTCGTCCAGAAGTTTATCCGCCTCTTCGCCAATCAGCACCTCGTAGCTTTCGGCCACTGTCATCTTGCGCCGTACGGTTCGGCCGCCCATCGCCTTGCCGAACAAGTCGCCGATGTTCATCATGCCCATGCCGCCGCCGGGTTGTCCGGGGATTTCCATGCCGCCGAAAGGGTTGGACGTGTCCGCAAGGTCCAATTCAATCTCGGTGTTGTCCAACTCACCTGACTTCAGTTTCTTGCGAAACATATCACGTGTCGATGCCCGCGCGTCAGTGCCGGCAATCGCTTCGATCACCCGATCCTCTGCTGCTGCGCGGGCCTTGGCATTGACGTCTTCGCGCATGTGTTCGCGTGTCATCACGATGGCGCTGTCTACCAGATCGCGAACAATCTGCTCTACGTCACGGCCGACATATCCAACCTCGGTAAACTTGGTTGCTTCGACCTTGAGAAAGGGCGCCTTGGCCAGTTTGGCAAGGCGGCGGCTGATTTCAGTTTTGCCGACACCGGTCGGCCCGATCATAAGGATGTTCTTGGGGTAGACTTCGTCGCGCAGGTCATCCGCCAGTTGCTTGCGGCGCCAACGGTTGCGCAGGGCTACGGCCACGGCACGCTTTGCATCGCCTTGACCAATGATAAAGCGATCCAGCTCGCTCACGATTTCGCGGGGTGTCAGATCAGTCATTTGCCAATGCTTTCCACGGTCAGATTTCCGTTGGTGTAAACGCAGATGTCGGCGGCAATCGCCATGGCATCGCGCGCAACCTCTTCTGCAGATTTTTCGGTGCCCATCATGCCGCGCGCTGCAGCCAGTGCATAGTTGCCGCCTGACCCAATCGCAGCGACGTCATGTTCAGGCTCAAGAACATCGCCCGCACCGGTGATCACCAGCAATTCCGATCCATCGGTAACGATCAACATCGCTTCGAGTTTTTGCAGATATTTGTCGGTGCGCCAGTCCTTGGCCAATTCCACGCTTGCCCGCGCCAATTGTCCCGGGGTTGCTTCCAGCTTTGCTTCGAGACGCTCCAGCAGAGTGAAGGCATCCGCAGTCGATCCGGCAAACCCGGCAACCACATCGAACCCTCCAGGTGACAGGCGCCGCACCTTGCGGGCCGTCCCCTTTATCACCGTTTGCCCCAAGGACACCTGACCATCACCCGCGATCACGATCTGATCGCCCTTTTTCACACCAATGATCGTGGTGCCATGCCAGCCGGGGAACTCGGAACTTTCCATACATCGTCTCCTTGCGTGTTGGACGAATATATGGCGCTGGGCGCGTTGAGGCACAAGTGCAGCTCTTGCCCGCGACCCAACCGCTTCGTAGGTTGCGGCATGGCTGAGCCTTTGATTTTGCGGTTTTATCTTGAAAATGACCTGCGCCAGAGTGCTGCGGCAGGGAAACACAATTTCATAAATCTGATTGTTGATGTCGTGCAGGATTCTGGCTTTCGGGTTGAATTCAAAGGTGCGTCGATGGCCGAGCGTTTGAAAGCAGAGCACCGCAGGGGTTATGCGCTTGCGCATATGAAGCCACCGCCGGGCGCGAATGGCCTGACCTTCCGCCGCGTTTATCACTATCCCTTTTGGCAAATCGACGCCTCGGACCAACGGTGGAAGTGGCGTGTGGCGCAGGCCAAATTCGAGCCGGAAATCGTGGATCTCAAGCCAGCCGAACGGTTCTTTTCCTTTTGGCAGGACCGTCTTTTTGGATCATCGCCCGGGCAATCAGTCGCCGGTGATTACATCTATGTTCCCTTGCAGGGGCGGCTTCTGGATCATCGTTCCTTTCAACTGTGTAGCCCGCTTCAGATGTTGAAAAGGATCCGTGCGGCCAAGCCGGATACACCCGTCGTCACGACCCTGCACCCAAAGGAAACCTATGGGCCTGACGAACTGCATGCCTTGCAGCAAATGGTCGATGCCGATCCGATGCTGACCCTCGATCAGGGGAACATGGTGCGGCATTTGCAGAACTGCGCCTTCGTGGTCACCCAGAACTCCAGCGTGGCGTTTTCGGGGTACTTCTTTCGCAAGTCGGCGATCCTGTTTGCCGCAGTCGACTTTCACCATATTGCACTGTCCGGTGACGACCCCGATGCCTTTGACAGGATCGCGTCACATACGCCGGACTATGAAAGATATCTGTGGTGGTTCTGGCAAGATCAGTCGATCAACGCGGGACACCCATCCGCCAGAGAAAAGATTGCCGCGCGCCTGTCTGGCTTTGGTTGGCCCATATGAAAAAAGCGCCCTGATTGGGGCGCTTGATCCGATATGGGTCCGGTATGGGCCGGGTATGGGTCCGGTATGGCTTAGATCGACTCTTCGATCCAGCTTTGCAGGGCGGCTTTGGGTTTCGCGCCTGCCATGTTCGAGACAACCTGACCGTCCTTGAAGATGAACAACGCGGGAATGCCGCGCACACCCATCTGGGCTGGCGAATTCGGGTTCTCATCGACGTTCACTTTGACGATCTTGACCTTGCCGTCCATTTCCGCAGACAGCTCTTCGAGCGATGGGCCGATCTGTTTGCATGGCCCGCACCATTCTGCCCAAAAATCGACGACAACCGGAATGTCGGAATTCTTCACTTCGCTGTCGAAGGTGTCGTCGGTCACTGCAACGGTTGCCATTTTTCTTCTCCTGAAAGGAATACTGTTCGGATTGGAACCTAAGAACCACCCTCGGTAACGTCAAGATCAGGTGATGTCCAAAGCGCCCGGGTCACGATATTGTTGTCGAGGTACATGATTTCGCTCGATCGGGTCCAGACGATTGCCGTCTTGATGTTCCTGTCGGGAAATATCTGCTCAAGACCAACCAGATACGCCCCCATCTGCCGGAGCAAACCGACAGGGCAGTCCTGTGCGGACCGTGGCACCATTTGGTTTGACTTGAAATCAACGGCCAGGAGGTCCTTTCCGTTTGTGACCAGTCGATCGATCGAGCCGTGAATACGGCGGTGCCCGACCGTTGCAGAGATGCCGACCTCTTCCATCGCATCGTCCAAGAAAAGAAATGCCAGATCGGGGTTTTTTAACACCCCAAGTGCCTGGGATTCGGCGGCCTCAAAGTCAGTCTGAGCCACACCCTTCGCCAACGCACGGCAGGTGGCGATTGCGTCGGGCCAGTTCGATTGCGGCAAAGGTGCCAATCGCTCAAGCAGCAGATGAACATAGGTGCCGAACGCCTTTGCCTCATCCTCTGACCGCCCAAGATCACCGGGCAGGGCCTTGGCTCCACCAAGGTCGGATGGTGCAAGCGTCTTGTCAGGTTCTTCTGGTCGGATGAGGGGTTGTGCAAAGAGAGGATCAACAGTGACTTGCGCCACATCGACCTTGGTGTGTGCAGCCATATCCGGCTGATCCCAATCACCATGGCTGTGCCGCAGGATTTGCCCGAAGGACGCCTTAACCGGCGATGCATTCAGTGATTGCATGGCGCTCTCGACGATCTGAAACCAGCTGTCGCCGTTTTTGTCCAACTCGCCTGCCGCCGCGACGATCAACCACTTTTCCGCCCGTGTCAGAGCCACATACAGCAATCGCAGCCGCTCTCTTGCGATGTCGGATTTCATTTCTTCCAAACGCGTGCTGATCAGGTTTGGCGCAAGGGCCGACTTGGGTTTCCAGATTGCCACCTCATCAAGGTCGACAATGTTGTCGTTCATGGAAATGTCGCGCTTGGCCGTGTCGGGCAAAATGACAATCGGTGCTTCCAGACCCTTCGCACCATGTACCGTCATCACCCTGATCTGATCCGAGGCGGAATCGATCTGCCGCTTGATCTCGATGTCGTCGGTTTTCATCCAGATTGTAAAACCGGTCAGGCTTGGGACCGAGGACCTTTCGAACGCCAACGCCTGGCCCAGCAGCGCATCAATGCCGTCTTCGGCCTCCGTGCCGAGCCGCGCGAGCAGCTTGCGCCGACCGTCATGCCGGGTCAAAAGCCGCTCGATCAGATCGTAGGGCCGCAGGAAATCCGCATTGTCCCGCATATCCTGAAGCACGGCATAGGTGTCTGGATATATATCCCGCCTGTCCCGCAACGCCTGCCACAGAAATTCATCGCCGCGGCGGTGTGCAAGATCGAACAGGTCCTGCTCTGACCAGTTGAACAGGGGTGACCGCAGCGCCGCCGCCAACGAAAGGTCATCTTCCGGCGTCGCCAGAAAAGACAAAAGCGCGCCCAAGTCCTTGACGGCCAGCTCTGCGCCGACCTTCAGGCGATCCGCACCTGCGATTGGCAGGCCAAGAGATTTGCAGGCGCGGATGATTTCGGAAAACAACCGTGATCGACGCTGCACGAGGATCAGGAAATCGCCGGGCCGGATGGAACGCCGCTGCAGCGTTCCGGGCTTTGGTCCGTCTTCTGGAATGGTCTCGTCCCCGGCGATCAGATCCTTGATCTGCTGGGCCACACGTTCTGCGAGGATCAGATCGTGGTGCGTTGGGTCAACGCGATCAACCGGATCATACCAAGGGCCGTCGTCTTCGGGCTTTGTCTTTTCGACAACCGGCCAAAGATCTACACGTCCCGGCAAATCGGATTTGAAGGCAATGTGCTGTGCGTTGTTTGAAAAACCGGGCCGTAGTGCAGGATCGAAACACGTGTCGACCAACCTCAGAATCGCGGGCGAGGACCGGAACGAATAATCAAGTGTGCGCTCTTGAAACCGAAGCCCTGCACCTTGGAACCTGTCCTTGAATTCGGCCTGCATCCGGTTGAATTCTTTCGGGTCGGCGCCCTGAAACGAATAGATGGATTGTTTGGTATCGCCGACCACGAACAGGGTGCGCAATGTGTTGGGGTTTGCACCTTCACCGCTTGAAAACTCTTCGGCCAGCTTGCGCACGACCATCCATTGTTCGGGGCTTGTGTCCTGCGCCTCGTCGACAAGGATGTGATCAATGCCGCCGTCAATCTTGTATAGGACCCAAGCGGCCACTTTCGGGTCACTGAGGAGCTGCCGCGCCTTGGAAATCAGATCATCGAAGTCCAGCCACCCGCGCAAAAGCTTGGCGCTTTCGTAGTGTTGGACAAAGCGCGTGGCGAATTGATGCAAAGCGAAGGTGCGGTTTGCCGCCTCAATGGCCAATTCCATATCCTTTGCCGTGGCCACACGTTCCATGAAGTCATGGAATGGACCAACAAGCGGACCAAGCGCGTCTTGCGCCTTTTTCGTGGGAATGCTGCCCGTCTTTGCGTCGGGCAGAAAATGCCCGTCCGAGCGCCTCAGGAACAGGTCACACAAGGTCGCAAATGTGTCTCTATTCGGGCTTTTCAGGTCCAAAGCATCCAGCGTTTTGGCGAGCGTCACCATGGTTGCCGACATCTGGTGCAAAATGGGGGTGACCTGAGCGATCAGGTGATCTTCGGTCCGGTCAAAGGCTGTCTTCCACGCGTCTGATGATTTGCTGCCGGGGCCTTGGCCGAAGGCGTCCAAGATCGCGTCCAAGGGCATGTCTTTTGTGAACTTGTGCCGGTTGCGGGTGATTTCCCGGGTCAGCTTTTCGAATTCTTCGCCGGTGTAATGCGTGGCAAGGGCCTGAACCAATCCCGCCTCATCCCCCGCTGCCATGTCGTCAACGATCTCGGCTTGCAACAAGTCCGCAGCCCGCTCTTCCACCTCTTTGAACTGCGGGCTTACCCCGGCTTCGAGCGGAAACCGCCGTAACAGAGCCGCACAAAACGAATGGATGGTCTGAATCTTCAGGCCGCCGGGGGTTTCGATTGCGCTGGCGAACAAGGTGCGGGCCCGACGCAGATCATCGTCAGACTGTTCTGTCCGAACGCCAAGCGTGGACAGGGATTGGCGCAGATCAGTATCTTCCAACATCGCCCATGCGCCCAGCCGTTTGAACAGACGGTTCTGCATCTCGGATGCTGCGGCCTTTGTGTAGGTCAGGCACAGAATGTGCTGCGGTTCGACGCCATCCAGCAACAGCCGTGCGACCCGGTCCGTCAGGACGCGCGTTTTGCCGGAGCCCGCATTGGCCGACAACCAGGTTGATGCATCCGGGCGCGCGGCGTCGGTCTGGCGGCGTGTTGCTTCGTCCAGAACCGTCATTTCAACACCTGCGTTTCAGCCTTGGCACCGGTATCCCATTCCCCGAAGCGCGCCAGTTGATCGTAGTCTTCTTCGCGGCCTTCGACTTGCACGGCCCGGCGTGAGACAAAGCCTTTGTCAGCGTCCTGATAGGCAAGGATCAGGGCGCGCAGCTGGGCCAGCGTTTGCGCGGGTGGTTCTTCGTCGAGTGGCGCGTTGACCTCCTTGGGACTGCTGCCGAGACCGATGTAAACCGCGTCCTGCACCGGTATGCTGCCAATGGCGTCGAACGCGCCTTCTTCCAGCATCGCGGCCTCGATCAGCAGTTGTTTGTCAAAGAACGTCTGTTCTTTCCTGGTCGGTGGATTGCCGGATTTGTAGTCGTAGAGGATGGCCGCACCATCGGTGGTCCGGTCGATCCGATCCGCGAAACAGCCGATGCTGAAACCTATATCGGGCCACGTCAGATTGCCCTGCGCCTGTCGCTCCAGCAAAAGTGGCGTCGCGTTCTTGCGGCGTTGCTTTTCGTTGTCCACGAACCAATCTGCCACGCGCGCAATCTTTGCCAGCCAAAGCGATCGCATGGTGGGCCACGGGACTTCCTTGGCCAAAACATCCGCTGCGATCTGGTTCAGGTGCGCGGCCGTCAACGCGCTTGGATCATGCTCGACAGCTTTGAGAAACCGTTCGAGAACCGTGTGGATCAGAATGCCGCGCAACCGGGCATCGGCGTCCTGCACGATCTGGCCCAAGGGACGCAGCCGCAAACAGTGCTTGGCATAGATCGCATAGGGGTCACGGATCAAGCGCTTGATCTCGGTCACGAAAAGCTTGCGAGGACGGGCAGCCACCGGTGGAGCGGGCGCAGGTCGCGGCGCAGGGTCTTCCCGCGCGACCTTTTCCAACGCGCGCACCTTGGCAAGCCAATCATCACCGCGCGCCACGGCCTGTTTCAACGCGGTTGGGCCGCCCTGTTTCGGCAAGCCCTCAAGCAGGTTCTGCATCCGGTTGATCCACCGCGACGGAATGGTTTCTGCATCCTCTGACCGAACGGATCTCGTGATCCACACCTCGGGTGCGGCCACCGCTTGTTGAAAGTCATGTGCAGCCAACCCGATGCGTCGTTCAGGCAGCAAAAGGCCCGCCGCATTGCGCATGTTCCGGTTCAGCCATGGATCAGGCGCCGGCGCTTCGGGCCAAGTGCCATCGTTCATGCCGCCCAGAATCACCAGGTCAGCACCCTGAACACGGGCCTCCATCGTGCCCCAGATCATCACACCCGGAAGCGGCGCATCACGGTCACGAACATCTTCTTGCGACAACAGCGCCCCCACAAGGTCGGCATATTCCGTCGCGGTCATGTCACCACCGAAACCCGCCGCGTCGGACAGGTTTTCCATGGTTGCGTGGGCCTTTTCGCCAGCGGCCTTGTCCCAAAGCCCGCCACTGTCCTTCGCACGCGACCCGGCGGCAATGGATTCCGCACAGGACCGGTGAAGACGCGCCCATTCACCAAGTGGGAGTTTGCCGGTGCGATACTGGTCGCAAAGGGTGTTTGTGATCCAATCTACCCAGCCGATCAAATCCTGATCACTGTCCGCTGTCAGAGCGAGGGCGCGCAGGTTTGCAGGCTCGGGATAGGGCAACCCCCGCTTGCGAATACGCAGTTCGAGGTTGCGGGTTTTCTGCAAGTGGGTGTTGCGATCCTGACCTGTGTGGGTGAGCGGATGTTTGAGAACTGTCAGCAATGCCTCGGCATCGAGCTTGCTGCGAAACAGGTCTGCCACATGGCGCAACAACCGGCCCGGCGGTGACAGCTGCAACGGCGTTCCCGCACTGTCGTCCGGCAGAATATCCCAGCGGTCCAGCGCAGCGGAAACCTGACGTGTCAGCATCCGGTCGGGCGTAATAAGCGCGGCCTTTTGCCCATCTTCGGCGGCCTGCCGTAGCCGCATTGCGATTGTCATTGCCTCTGCCCGCGGCGATTCCGCATTCAGGATCGTCACACCATCCAGCGACTGTGCCAGCCCTTCCAGTTTTGGACCCTCGACCAGCCACGCATCTGTCACGGGCGCCGGTCGCATCGCCAAAGAGACCAAGCGGTTGCGCACCAAATCGGGCGCCGCAATGTCTGGCGCCCAAGCCTTGGTGTCTTTCGGATGAAAGTCCAATGTCTGGGCAAGTTTCTGAAACCGGTATTGCGGGTGATCCTCGGCCAAAAGCGCGTTTGACAGGTCAGACCAGACCTCACCGGGCATTTCGAAGTCGAAACCGGGCAGGATGATCGCACCCTGAGGCAGCTTCGCAACCGCTTGCATCAGCAACGAAACCGCCCCGCGTGATCCGGTGGAACCTGCGACGATGATCGGATACGCGGGCGGGTTTTCGGCCCACTGTGATGCCAGATCGACGATGGTTTGCCGATGCCGCGCCTCGGCGTCAAAGGCGTCGGGATCTGCCGCGAGGTAGGCGTCGGCAATGCCGATGAACGTCTTGGCCCTTTCCCAGTGGCCGGATTGATCGCTGACATCGAGATTAAGAACCGCGTCCAGCGGTACGCCTTCACCCCGCATTTCATCCAGAAGGGCCGCCAGACTGTCAGACAGGTCATAAAGCGATGCGCGCGCATTGAGATCGGGTTGACTGTCCAGAAGTTCGGACACCAATTGGATCAGTTCAAGCCGCCGCTGCAACGCCGGAACCGGAGCGGGAAGTGGAACCCCGGTGCGCAGATCGTCCAGATCGGTCACCAGATGGATTTTGGGCATCAACGTGGATGGCCCGGCATCAAAGAGGTCACGCAAGCGCCGGGCCATGCGTCTGGTGTTCACGATCAGCCGGACCCGGGATATGGCCAAGGGGTCGTCCTTTGGCAATCTGCTGCGCAGTCCTGCAATCAGGGCCTGCGGAAAGTCGCACCCCGGCGCGACACCGAACAGGCGTGGTGAACCGCTTGGATCAAACATTCCGGGCCATCATGTTTTCCGCCAATGCGATGCCTTCGGGGTGCCCCACGTCACACCACATGCCAGCATGTTCCAATCCGAACAGGCGCCCCGCGCCCTGCATCAGATCCCAGATGACGTTGAGGGAAAAGGCGTTGTCTTCGATCTGGTTCAGCAGATCGGTCTTGATGATCTGCGCCCCGCCAAAAACATATCCTGCACCGCGCGTCAGAATTCCGTTTTCATCCATAGTGAAATCGCCGCTGCCTGCGTGACCGATGGCGCGGGCCACTGGAACACACATCAGCAGGGCATCCATCCGTTCAGGGTTCCAGTGTTCGCACAGCGTCAACAACGGGTTTTTCCCCGTCCAGATGGCATCGGTGTTCGTTGTGATGATTGGCCCCGGCCCAAGGATCGGAAGCGCGTGCCGCAGGCCGCCGCCGGTGTCCAGGATATCTGGCGTTTCCTGAACGACCTGAACCTCTGTTCCACCAAGGTGATCAGCGATCATGTCCGGAAGGTAGTGCGCATTTGCGACAACCACGTTCGGCTTTAACGGCCAGACATGATCCAAGGTGTGGTCGATCAACGCGCGCCCACCAACCTTGATCAGGGGCTTTGGCTGCGTCTTGGTCAAATGCCGCATCCGCGTGCCAAAGCCCGCAGCGAACAGCATTACCGATTTAGGTGTTTGCCGCATTGGTCCTTGATCCGCTGAAGGGCTTCGGGGGATGGTTCAGGCACTTCGGTGTCGATGATGCGTTTCATGTCTGCAAGACCGGGGTGATGCAGGTTGGTCTGGATATGCCCCCAGACCCGCGGGATCAGGTCCACGTAATGCTCTTTTCCGTCCCGCACGCACAGACGGGCAAAGACGCCGAGAATGCGCATGTTCCTTTGCAGGCCGAGCAGGGCATAGGCATCGCGGAATTCCGTCCGAGAGACGCCCGCATGACTGATGTAGCGGTCGATCATCTGCGTTTCGATCTGGGGCGGTACATCCCGGCGGGCATCCTGAAGCACGGACACCAGATCATAGGCTGGATGCCCCAGCATCGCGTCCTGAAAATCAAGCAAGCCGACCCGTTGCACACCAGTCCGGTCCGGCAGCCAAAGCAGGTTCTCCGCGTGATAGTCGCGTTGGATCAGGACTGCGGGGGCCTTGGCAAGAGGCTCAAAGGCCAAGGTCAAGAAGGCCGCGCAACGGCCTCGTGATTGGGTATTGGCATCACCTGTCACGGCCCAAGAGTACCAGTCGAACGTCAGGCAGGCGAGGTCTGCCATCGTGTTGGCATCATAGGCGTCCAATTCGGGAGGGGCGCACCTGTGCAAGTGCAAAAGGACGTCAACCGCCGCCTCGTAAAGCGGTGTTTCGAGACTGGCATCATTTTGCAGAACGCGCGCAAAGAGATCGTCACCAAGATCCTCGATCAAAAGAAATCCGGCTTCGGTGTCCTGATGTATGATCTTTGGTGCACTCAGGCCGTTGTCGCGCAGATACGTTGCGATTTTGATGAACGGTCTGGTGTCTTCGCCCTTGTCGGGCGGCGCGTCCATCAGGATCGCGGTTGTACCGTCAGGCAGTGTCAGGCGATCATATTTGCGGTTTGACGCATCTCCGGCCACCCGCGTTCTGTGCGCGGACCCCCATCCGGATGCAGCGATGAACGCAACGCAGGTTTCTTCACGCTGAGACAATTGCCAGCCAATCCAGTTTTGTGTTCCACTTGTCATCCGACCACGACACCTGAGCGCTGCGCACGTCCGTCGCAGTGTCCGAAGTCAGCGCAAGGGACAGTGCGTTGATGGGTGCGGTTTGGCCCAATCGGTCAGGCCATTCCACAAGGCAAATCGCGTCGTCGAAGGCCTCTGTCAGGCCAAGCTCTTCGATCTCGAATTCGGATGACAATCGATAGAGATCGCAATGCCAGATCGGTCCAATCGACGTGTCGTAAACCTGTACCAGCGTAAATGTCGGCGATGGGACGTCTTCGTCGACGGGGAGTACGGATTTGATCAATGACCGGGCAAGGTGCGTTTTTCCGGCGCCCACTTCGCCCTCCAACAAAACCGTATCGCCGGGTTCCAAACGGCGCGCCAGACGTGCCGCAAATGCGGACGTCGCGGCCTCATCGTCGAATTGAAGGGATACGGAATGCTGCGGCATATCCGCAAATTATCGCGGTGTGCGAGCGCTGCAAGCGAAATGGCTCAGGCCTGTTCGAAAAGCGGGGCGCCGGGTGCGGCAACCGAGGCTGGCATTTGGTGAAATCGGACCAGTGTTGCCCCCGCAGCAATTGGCGTGACATGAATCTCAAGGTGGTCGCCATTTGTCATTTTCCAAACAGCATTCCACGTGGCGCGCTCTCCGATTTTCATCACGAAATCACGCACCTCGCCCTGCGATGGGTCGGGGCGTGTCCGCGTCTGCCATTCCTTGAGGGAATCGATGACCGTGATGTCTGCAAAGGTGTTGTCAGGGTCCAGCGACCACATCGCGCGATAAGCCTGATTGCAGAACGTCAGCACACCTGCGGACGAGAACACGACAAGCGCATCATCGAACGTGTCCATCAGGGACTGACCCAATTCAAGCTCGGCCCGGAAATTGCGGGTCACAAGGATTTCCGCGCTGATGTCTTCGATCAGGAATGCCACGGCGCGGTCGGGGTGTGGCCGTCCGCTGACCCGGTAGGTCTGTCCCGAATCCAGTGTCCAGGTTTCCTGATAGCGACCGTCTTCGGCGGCGGCGATAAGGTCTGCGATTTCTTGCCGCCAGGAATGATAATTCTTTGGCTCAGGCATCATGCGCTTGTCGCGCAACCTGTCGAAAAAGCTGAGCAGATCGGGCCGCGCGCTGAGAAATTCGGCAGGCAGCCGCGTCAGGTCGACCATGGCAGGGTTGAACAGAGCCAACTGTCCGTTTCGATCAAAAATGGCCAGCCCGATCGACAGTTGCGCAAAGGTCTTGGCCAAGGTCTGCACAAAATTCCGCTGTGCGACCTCGGCATCAATCACGGCCTCGATGTCTACGGCATGTCCTACCGTGACACCCCCGACCTTTTGCAGTGACACGTCGAACCACAGTGTCTTGCCGTCGGGCTTGCGGGTGACGGCCGCGCGCCGGCGTTCAGACACCGTGCCGTTGGAGTCTTCGAACAATGGCTTGCCCTCATCTTCGGGTGCTGTGGCGACACAGTCGGCCAGTTCATCGTAGGCGGCGTTTTTCCAGATCATCCGGCCCTGCGGATCAATCTGCCACATAGGGTAGGGCGCCGTGCCACTGGAGCGCTGCAAGGTGGCAATTTCAGCTTCAAGCAAACGCACACGCTGGTTGGTCGCCACAGTGTTTTCAGGTGAATCGATGATTTCGACCCGCGTTACCTCCCCTTCCCGCATCACGGCTATGGTCGCCTTGTCCTTTGGCGCGACTGCGTCAAAGACAGAGGCCCCTTCGTCGAGATCCTGCGGCGACTTGGGAAGGCCCGGAAACCGATGTTCGAGATGTTCGACCAGATCGAGCCAGCCGAAGGCATCCAGCTTTGTCGCAAAGGTTGCCAGACCGGCGTCGGTGATGTGTTCCAGAGTGGTGCCAGAGAACAGCATGGCAATCTCCGGGCCAGCGGCCGCGTCACCGCTGGAGGCACTCTGCAAAGGTCTGGATGCGACAATCAACACCAACAGGGCGCAGCCGGAGGCGATCAAAGCGATAAAGATAAGGTCAAGGGAGGTCATACCAAGAATCCAGGCTGTGAGAGCCGGATTCACAATGCCTACCAACTGGTTAATTCCCGGTTAAGATTCCGTTACTTCAAACTTCTATCGGTTGATTTAGTCCGGTTGGAACCGCATTTTTCCCGACGCGTCCATCTATCGTTGATCTGGGCCAGGTCACCTCGACGATTGCACCCATTCGCCTGTGCGCATCCTGACTGGGCGCATAGGGGTCCGAACCGTTGGCAAAGCTTAGCTCCGCCCCGGATCGTTCAAGCAGGGTCTTGGCAATGAACAGGCCCAGGCCCATGCCCTCGTACTCGGGACGCTTCAGTTTTTCCGGCACGCTGCGTCGCCGACGCATGAACGGGTCGCCAATGCGGCCAATGATGTCATTGGGAAACCCGCGCCCGTCATCCACGATGCGGATGGTTATCGCTTCATCTGTCCAATGCGCTTCGATCCAGACATTCGCGGCCGCGAAGTCTACGGCGTTTTGTACAAGATTGCGCAGCCCGTGGATGATTTCGGGTTTGCGCAGGATCGAGGGTTGATCGATCTCATCACCTGCATCCGGATCATGTGTGTAGTGAACCAGTTTGCCGCGATGCGCATGCGGTTCCGCGGCTTCACTGATCACCGCCATCAAGGGCGCCTGCCGCAGATGAAGATCGTCTTTGCCCGCCCGGCCCATGTCGCGCAGAATGTCCCGACAACGGTCAGCCTGTTCACGGATCAAAGACGCATCTTCACGCAGTTCCGGATTGTCACCCAACTCTTCGATCAACTCCGTACTGGCCAGTTTGATGGTGGCAAGCGGTGTGCCCAACTCATGCGCGGCAGCTGCGACAACACCGCCAAGATCCGTCAGCTTTTGTTCGCGGGCCAGGGCCATTTGGGTTGCAGAAAGAGCATCCGACATCGAATGCATCTCGGATGTCACACGCCGCGAATACGCGCCAATGAAGACAATGGCGATCACCAGTGCAGTCCAGTTGCCAAACACGAATACGTCCGGAATGCGCAGGATGAATCCCTGTTCGGTGCGCAGCGGCAAGTGATACTGCGACAGCAGTGACACCAGCACGATTGCGGTGCCCCCGATCAAAATGGTTGAACGGGTTGTCAAAACAGCGGCGGAAATCGTGACCGGGCCCAGCATGAGCAAGGCAAAGGGGTTGTGCAGACCGCCCGTCAGAAACAACAAGAACCCGAGTTGCAGCAGGTCGAACATGACCATCAACAGGTTTTCGGTTTCCGACAGGCGCTTGTTTTCGGGAAAGACGAAGATGGCGATCAGGTTGCCGATCACAGACACGCCCACGGCAAGGTAGCACAGCCCCAGTTCCAGTTGCAGGCCGTACATGCGCTGGGCAAAGGTGATCGCAACAAGTTGCCCGACGATCGCCACCCACCGCAGCAATATCAGGGTCCGCAGCCGGATCCAGTTGGATCGCTGTTGCCCCACGAGCAAGCCAAGATCGGGTTGAGCCATTATGTCACGATGCCGTTTATTGATTTCGCCATTAGGCCTGTTACCAGTGTTCGGTGCAAGTGAACCTACAGTCTATTCCGGAGGATAGAAATGACCCGCCTCGTTGCCGTTGCCGCCGCCGCGACTGCCATTCTGGGGGTGGTTGCGACCTATATTCTGACACGGCCGGCGGATGGGGACAAATTTGCACAATGCCGCGCCAGCGCGGTCGCGGGCGGCACCAGTCAGATCGGTGGGCCGTTTGAGTTGCTGGACGCGAAAGGTGAAACCGTCACGGATCGGGATGTTATCACCGAGCCGTCGTTGGTCTATTTTGGATACACTTTCTGCCCTGATGTCTGTCCGCTGGACACAGCCCGCAATGCCGAAGCCGTTGATGTTCTGGCCGAACGGGGGATTTCCACGACGCCTGTCTTCATCTCCATTGACCCTGAGCGTGACACACCCGAAGTGGTTGGTGATTTTGCCTACAACCTGCACGAAAAGATGGTCGGCCTGACCGGATCACCGGAGCAGGTCAAAGCGGCCAGCGCCGCCTACCGGACCTATTACAAGGCACACCCGGCTGAAGACGAATTCTATCTCGTGGATCATTCGACGTTCACTTACCTCGTTCTGCCCGAAGAGGGATTTGTCGAGTTTTTCCGAAGGGAAGTCACACCCGAAGCGATGGCAGACACCGTCGCCTGCTTTGTGGAAAACATGTAATTGTCCTGTCAGATTTGACGAACACCCCCGCCAAGGCCATATTCCGGTAATAATAACAAACGTGTGCAACTCCGGAAGGGACGCAATGGCCGAGCCGAACATGCAAGACATAGGCGAAGACAAATCGCTGCTTCTGGTGGATGATGACGAACCTTTTCTGCGCCGTTTGGCGAAGGCCATGGAAAAGCGTGGGTTCGAGATTGAAACCGCAGGTTCAGTGGCAGCCGGTCGTGCAATTGCCACGGCGCGCCCGCCAGCTTTTGCCGTGGTTGATCTGCGTCTTGAAGACGGCAATGGTCTGGACGTGGTCGAAGTGTTGCGTGAAAAGCGGCCCGATGCGCGGGTGGTTGTCCTGACCGGGTACGGAGCGATCGCCACAGCGGTTGCGGCGGTCAAGATCGGTGCGACGGACTACCTTTCGAAACCGGCGGACGCGACGGACATCACCAACGCCCTGCTGGCCACGGGCGATGACCTACCCCCGCCTCCCGAAAACCCGATGAGCGCGGACCGGGTGCGGTGGGAACATATTCAACGCGTGTACGAGCTGTGCGACCGCAACGTGTCGGAAACTGCGCGCCGCCTGAACATGCACCGGCGGACACTTCAGCGTATCCTTGCAAAACGGTCGCCGCGCTGAACCGCCTTAGAGGTCGTAGCGTTTCAAGATCTTGTCGACCATCTGACCGTTGGCCATCTGGTATCCTTCGATCCGTCCGTAGTCGGCAAATCCGCGCGACTGGTAGTAGATCAGCCCGCCTTCGTTGTCGGCCCGCACGTTGGCATTGATCCAGCGGTAGCCAAGCGCTTTTGCCGCCTTGGTCGTGGCCTTGAACAGGCTTGACCCGATGCCCAAACCGGTTTGCCCGACCTGTACGAATGTGGCGATCTCGCATGCATCCGACGGCAGCGCATCCGATGGCGCGATCCATTGAAATCCAACCACCTGTTCTTGTGCATTGACGGCCACGTGCCATGCATTGCGGCCAGCGGTTGCGGCAATACGGTCATTCAAATCATCGCCTGTTACAGGCTTGGTCAGGGCAGTTGTGCCGCCTTCGGCGATGATCACATTCAACAGGTTGGCCATCGAAGGTGAATCAAGCGCGATGGCGGGGCGTACGGAGATCATGGCATTTCTCCCAGAAGTTCCGCGTGTCGGGCCGTGTAGGATTGTCGGACCTCCAGCGGCGGTCGCAGCACGATCGAAAGCCCCTCCATCATCGTCGTATCTGGTTTGCCAAAGAACTTGTCAGCCTCTTCCGGTGAAAATCCGGCGATCTGTGTGGCCTCCATCCACGCGCTGATCTTGTCGGCTTTCTTGATCTGTTTCTTCACGGCAACGGGCACTCTCGCAGGCAGACCAAAGCGCAGATGCACAGCCGCCTCCAGCCGTTCATCCAAGGCACCATAGCCCGGACCAACCGCTGCCTTGACTGGGGAAATCATGTCTCCGATCACGTATTCGGGTGCGTCATGCAGCAAGGCGGCGAGCCGCCATTTGGCCGGGGCGTTAGGCGCCACGCGACCGAAAAGTGTTTCCACGAGCAGCGAGTGTTCGGCCACGGAATAGGCATAGTCCCCCATCGTCTGACCGTTCCAGCGCGCGACAAAGGCGAGCCCGTGCGCGATATCCTCAATCTCGATGTCCATTGGCGTCGGATCAAGCAGATCAAGACGACGACCGGACAACATTCTTTGCCATGCACGAGGTTGGCGAGCCATGAAATGTCCTTTGGAGTGACGGAGCAATAACGGTCTTGATACGTTCTATCCCCGAAGAAGTCCGAGAGGAAACGGACATTTGACGAAAGGAATGGAACCGCGGCGCGACGCGGATGGTTTTCATGCTGATTTATGCGAATGCAGCTTGCGCGGATCCGCGCATTGAGCGTTTGCGGCAAACCTGTTAGGCGGTGCGCAAACATCCAAGAGGATTGCGCAGATGGCAAACGACTACATCGTCAAAGATATCGCCCTGGCCGAGTATGGCCGCAAGGAACTGGACATCGCTGAAACTGAAATGCCGGGGCTGATGGCCCTGCGTGAAGAGTATGGCGAAAGCAAGCCTCTGAGCGGATCACGCATCGTCGGGTCGCTGCACATGACGATCCAGACTGCCGTTCTGATCGAAACGTTGGTGGCGCTGGGTGCCGATGTGCGCTGGGCGTCGTGCAACATCTTCTCGACCCAGGATCACGCTGCGGCGGCCATCGCTGCCGGGGGCACGCCGGTGTTTGCGATCAAGGGTCAGTCGCTTGAAGAGCACTGGGATTACCTCGACAAATCCTTCCAGTTCGATGATGGCCCCAACCTGATTCTCGACGATGGCGGTGACGCGACGCTTTACATTCTCCTGGGTGCGCGCATCGAAGCGGGCGAAGCCTTTGGTGTTGCGACGTCCGAAGAAGAAGAAGTCATTCAGGCGCAGATCAAGAAGCGCATGGCGCAATCGCCCGGCTGGTTTGCCAAGATGCGTGACCAGATCAAGGGCGTCTCGGAAGAGACGACAACCGGTGTTCACCGTCTTTACGACCTGGTGAAGAACGGCCAGCTGCCCTTCCCCGCGATCAATGTGAACGACAGCGTGACCAAGTCGAAGTTCGACAACAAATACGGCTGTAAGGAATCGCTGGTCGACGGGATCCGCCGCGCCACCGACACCATGATGGCCGGCAAGGTTGCCGTGGTCATGGGCTACGGCGATGTTGGCAAGGGATCAGCGGCAAGCCTGCGCGGCGCAGGGGCCCGCGTGAAGGTGACTGAAGTTGATCCGATTTGCGCGCTGCAAGCCGCCATGGACGGGTTCGAGGTTGTTCTGCTGGAAGACGTGATCGGAGATGCGGACATCTTTATCACCACCACCGGCAACAAGGACGTGATCCGCATCGAGCACATGCGCGCGATGAAAGACATGGCGATCGTTGGCAACATCGGCCACTTTGACAACGAAATCCAGGTCGCTGCCCTGAAAAACCACAAGTGGACCAACATCAAGGAACAGGTGGACATGATCGAAATGCCTTCGGGCAATCGCATCATTCTGCTGTCCGAAGGGCGTTTGTTGAACCTTGGTAATGCGACCGGGCACCCGTCCTTCGTGATGTCTGCATCGTTCACCAACCAGGTTCTGGCCCAGATCGAACTCTGGACACGTGGCGATGAATACAAAAACGAAGTTTATATTCTGCCAAAGCACCTGGACGAAAAAGTTGCGCGTCTGCACCTTGCGCGGATCGGTGTGAAGCTGACCGAGCTGGATGCTGATCAGGCGGCTTATATTGGCGTCGCGCCCGAGGGCCCGTTCAAGCCAGAGCATTACCGCTACTGATCGAACGGCCAATCACAATGACAAAAGCCCTCGCAATCGCGAGGGCTTTTTCGTTGCCGCCGGTTGGTGTTGCGCTGCGGCTTCAGGTCTTGGCGCTTTCCACGGTGTCGTCATCTAAGGGCTCTGCGTCGATAACGGCATCTTCGTTGGCGTCAGTCGAATCCACCGTTGTGATGGCCGCATCATCCGAGGCTGGCCCGACGATCAGCGGCAGCATTTCCACGCCACCCGGCATGGCAACCTCTGACCGTGGTGGGGCCTGCCAGGCCAGTGTGTCGAAGCTGTCGCAGTTTTCGCAAACAGGTTTCCAGGCTTCGTGGATGTGGTGGCAGTTGTCGCACACCCATTGTGGACCACGTGGCACCGTCAGGGCGCGGGCAAGCCAACCCTTTACCACCGCATCCGGCGCACCCTCGCCGCGTTCGATGGCGGCCATCAAAGTGGCGGAGCGTGCGGTTGGATCAATTTCGAACAAGTCACCCAGCGCACGGCGCGCTTCGGGGAAATCTTCGGCTGCGATGTTCAGTTCGGCCATCAGCATCCGGGTTTCCGAATGATCCTTGTGCAGGCGTGTCAACGTGTTGAACCGCTTGATCCGGGCGCCGGGCGTTTCGTCGGGTTCAATGGCTGCAAATGCAGATGCCAGATCGGGATGCGGTGTAGCCTCCCAAGCCTTCTTGATCACGCGCGTGGCGTATTTCTTTTGCCCTTTTTCGATATAGCTTTGCGCGGCCATGACAGCCGCGGGGATCAGGTCGGGCGAAAGGCGGTTGGCCTCAATGGCTGTTTCGCGTGCTTCTATGGTCTGGTCTTCGGCAAAGACCTTGCGCGCTTCGGACAGGGCCAGAACCGCATCGCGGCGCTTGTGCACGTCACGTGGCAGCGCCCCATGTTTCAGCTTGGCACTCAAGGTCCCGCGCGCGCCATTCCAGTCTTCTTTCTGCGCTTGAAGTTGCAGCAGAACGTCGCCTGTTTCCTGATGCCGCGGCTTCAGGGCAAAGGCTTTCTCGGCAAGTTTCAAAGCTGTCTCGGTATCTCCGTCCGCCAGCTTCTGCTTCATGATCCCGCGCACACCGACAAAGCGGGTCGATTCATTTTCGACCAGCTTGCGATAGGTTTCCTCGGCCTTGCGTCGATCCCCCGCCAGTTCAGCCGCCTGCGCCGTCAGAAGCTTCGTCAGCTCTGGCCGATCAAGATAGCGATCAGCCTTGGCGGCCTTGGTCAGCGCCAATCGTCCCTCGCCAGAGGCAAGGGCCATCATCCCCTCGGCCAGCGCATCGAACCCCTTGGCCTGACGGTTGCGTGCGAAGTAGCGTGTGATCGCGGTTTCATCACCATTCATGAAGCGCCACGTGGCAATCAACAGCCCCAGCAGCTTGAGGAATACCCAGACGGCCAGAACCAGCAAGACCAGGGCAATCGCCGATTGCAGTGGGCCGAGATTGTATTCACTGCCTGCCACGACCAGCCGGATGCCGCCCTGGCTTTCCAGAAGATACCCGGCCCCCAATGCAAGTGCGGCAACAGCACAGACAAAGAGGATGATTTTTACGAGTGACCAGATCATGGCGATCCCCTCAGTTTGCCGTCAGGCGTTGGATCAACGCGTCGGCTTCATTCATTGCGGCTTGGCGTGCCTTGGCGGGCGCGATCCAGTCAGCCAATGCGTCACGTGCCGGTTCGGGGAGGGTTTCCACCTCGGCCAGGGCATCATTCATGTGCCCACGGCGCACATCGTCCTCGACACGGGACAGGACGGCATCCGGGTCCGTTCCTTCCCGAGGCTGGACCGACCGTGCGCCAAGCTGGCGGCGCAGGAAGTCACCGACCCCACCTGATGCGCTGCTGTCGGCAGCGCGTGCTGCGGCCAGTGCAGCCCGTGCAGCGTCGGGAAAGCCGCTTTGCAGTTCGGACAGCGGTGTCACCCCCGTCGCTGCGACCTCTGCAAGCGCAGGCGCGATAGCAACATCCGATACCGCGCGCAAATCATCCAACGCGGTGGCAAAGGGCGCGCCGCTGTCGATGGCGGCCAAAACGCGTGTTGCTGCCGCGCGGGCCAGCGTGTCATTGGCTGCAGCACTGGATGATTGTTGCGCCAACTGCGCATCTTCCAACAGCTTTTCGATTTGTGCCTGTTGTGCTGCAACCTGATCCGTCAAATTGCGCAGAGCCGTTGACGAGACGCCTGTGCCTGCGGGTGCTGGACGCCCCTCGACGTCTTCGATGCGGGTCGTCAGGTTGTCGATGCCTTCGCCCAGTTGTGCAATATCGCCAGACAGATCCGTGGGCGCGGGGATCTGATCAATTTGTCCCTGCATATCGCCAAGCCGCGATTTGATGCCCGACACATCAGCCTGCAAAGTGTCCAAGGCGTCGGCCAGATTGGAATTGCTCCCGTCTGCACGCCACGCGGGCGGCAGGATCGGGTCGATGATCTGGGACCGCGCCGCGACAAACCCGGCCATTGCCGCGACAACGCCGCCAAGAACTAGAGGAAGGAAGACTGAACGCTGTTTCGGCGGTTCGGGCTGAGCCAAGGGCAACGCCGGTTCAGCGGTGACGGGGTCCTGATCCACGTGCAGGGAACCGTCGTCCGACGCTTCAGGCGTCTCTGTGTCCGAAGGATCGTCGCTTTCAACTTTCGAGGTTGGCTCGATGCTTTCAGCGTCAACGGGATCGGTACTTTTGTCAGGTTCGGACTGCGTATCTTTGGTGGTGTCAGGCGTCTGATCTTCGGGCGTTTCAGTGGCCGGATCCGGCGTTTCGCCTTTTGCCGATTTCTTCTTGGTCAAAACGATTACCTTCCGAATCTAAATACATCACCAGACATGTCTGGTTGAACTTACTCCCCGCGCCTTCGCCTCTCAAGCCGATTGGGCGCGGCGTAACAGCGCCCGAACCACACGTTCCATCGCCGGATGGCTCGGTGCGCTGGCAACTTCGATGTGTTCAACATCCAATGCGCGAACGGGTTCCGCTGCCGCGTCGCTTATCGCCCCAACAAAAAGCGGTGCCTTGGCGCGCGCCGCAGTGCGGGCAAATTGCAGGGCAGTGCGTGGCGAAAAAAGGGGAACGATCACAGCGTTTTCCCGGCCCAGCACTTGCAATGCCTCAGGGCTGAGCGGTTTGGCCGTCTGATCGTAAAGCTGCACGCGGTTTGCTGTCATGCCACAGGCAGTCAGGTTCTCGACAATATCGCCCCGCGTGTGGCGGCCAGCGAAGTGGCAAAGCGCGCCGGTGTCGGGGTGCCTGGCAAGATAGTCGATCAGGTCGCTGGCATCGTGCCCTGTTTGTACTGCGGTCCACCCTTTGGCTGTTGCGGCCTTGGTTGTGGCTGGTCCAACGCAATAGGCGCGGCGCCCGTGCCCGTCGGGGGCAAAGGCAACCCCGTTTGAAGACGTGAATATTGCGGAGTCGAAGTCGGGTAGCTCTTGGTGTGCCAAACCTTCGATCTGAATCAGGGGGGAAATCAGGATACGAACTGCCTTGACGATATCATCTGGCAGGGCCGCGATGAAACGCTCCGAAGCCGATTTTGGTCGGGTCATCAACAACGTGATCTCGGGCTGGATCATTGGGGGCGTTGGTTGTTTGGCATCGTGCTTGGTGTTACCCCGGACAGGACTTTCACGCAACGGATACGGCCGTGACCAAAAGCCTGACTATACTGGGGATCGAAAGCAGCTGTGACGACACCGCCGCCGCGATTGTGCGTCAGACGGACGCGCCGCAGGTGCTATCGTCAATTGTCGTCGGGCAGACGGAATTGCATGCGGATTTCGGGGGTGTTGTGCCCGAGCTTGCAGCCAGGGCTCATGCCGAAAAACTTGATGGTGTGATTGGCCAAGCATTGAAAGAAGCGGGCGTTTCCCTACAGGATATCGACGCGATTGCTGTCACCTCCGGTCCGGGCCTGATCGGGGGTGTCGTTTCGGGCGTTATGACGGCCAAGGGGTTGAGCGCTGCGACGGGCCTGCCGCTTTACGGAGTGAACCATCTGGCGGGTCACGCGCTGACGCCCCGGCTGACCGATCAGATCAGCTTTCCCTACCTCATTCTGCTTGTTTCGGGGGGTCATTGCCAATTTCTGATCGTGAAGGGCCCTGACGACTTCGAGCGCATCGGCGGAACAATCGATGATGCGCCGGGTGAAGCATTCGACAAGGTGGCGCGCCTGGTCGGTTTGGGCCAACCGGGCGGCCCGGCGATAGAAGCCTGTGCCAAATCAGGCGACGCGTCGCGGTTTGCGCTGCCCCGTCCCCTTTTGGATCGCCCTGGCTGCGATATGTCCTTCTCAGGGTTGAAAACTGCCGTTCTGCGCGCGCGTGATGCGACTGCCAAAGACAAGGGTGGACTGACCCGACAGGATCAAGCCGACTTGGCTGCCAGCTTTCAGGCGACTGTTGCCGCGGTGTTGGCGGAAAAGGCACGGCGGGCTCTTCGAATTTACCTGAAGCTTGAACCGGAACACCCCAGCCTATGCGTTGCGGGTGGTGTTGCGGCGAACCAGACCATAAGGCACGCGTTGACCGAAGTTGCACAAGCGGAAGGCTGTGATTTCGTAGCCCCGCCGTTGAACCTGTGCACGGACAATGCCGCCATGATCGCCTATGCCGCATTGGAACAAATGTCAGGCCGGGCACCGGATGACATGACGCTTGCCGCACGCCCGCGGATGCCGTTGGATACGACCAGCCAGCCGATGTTGGGCAGCGGCAAGAAGGGGGCCAAGGCATGAAGATCAGCATTCTTGGTGCGGGCGCTTTCGGGACCGCTCTGGCCATATCGATTGCCAAAAACCGCCCTGTAAGCCTGTGGGGTCGGGACGCGGGCCAGTTGGCCAAGATGCAGGCAGATCGTGAAAACCGAAGCCGGTTACCGGGTGCTGCTTTGCCGTCGCAGTTGGAGATTCAGTCCGATCTGGCACAGGCATGCACGGCTGATATTCTGCTGATATCAGTCCCCATGCAAAGCCTTTCCGCCTTTTTGGGTGATCATCCGGATGTGCGGAATGCGCCCAACCTTGTGGCCTGCTGCAAGGGCATAGAAATCGCAACGGGTCGCGGGCCTGTAGACATCATTCAGGATGCGGCACCCCAAAGTACGGCTGCCATTCTGACAGGCCCCAGTTTTGCCTCCGACATTGCAAAGGGGTTGCCTACCGCCCTGACATTGGGTTGCGCGGATGATGTACGAGGGCGGGTTCTACAGCAGGCGTTGGCGACGACGAACCTGCGCCTTTACCGCACGACAGATACCAAGGGCGCAGAGTTGGGCGGCGCGTTGAAAAACGTTGTGGCCATCGCCTGTGGCGCCGTTATGGGCGCGCAATTGGGGCAAAGTGCACGTGCGGCCGTGATGACCCGCGGGTTCGCGGAGATCACGCGCCTCGCCATGTATCTTGGCGCTGAACCCGCGACCTTGGCGGGGCTGTCAGGCTTTGGTGATCTGGCGTTGACCTGCACGTCGGACCAGTCGCGCAACTACAAGGCTGGTTTGGCTTTGGGTCAGGGCAAAACCATCGACCCGACAATGACGGTTGAGGGCGCCGCAACCGCGCAGGCCGTCCTGAAATTGAGCATGGATCGCGGGATAGATATGCCCCTGACGGAAATCGTGGCTGCCCTTGTGCGCGGTGACATCGGCATAGACGCGGCGATCCAGACACTGCTTGCCAGACCTTTGAAGGAGGAATGAAATGCTGATTGCACTTATGGCACACGACAAGGACGGCGCGTTGGACATTCGCAAGGCGAACCGCGACGCGCATCTGGCCTATCTGGATGCAACTGGCGTCGTGTCGCAGGCGGGCCCGCTGTTGAACGATGGCGGCGATATGATTGGTTCGCTTATCATCCTGTCCGTGGACAGTATGGCCGAGGCCCAGCGCTGGGCCGAGAATGACCCCTATGCAAAGGCCGGATTGTTTCGGGACGTGACGTTGATCGAGTGGAAGCGGGTGATTGGCTGATGGCCTATTGGTTGTTCAAATCCGAACCCTCCACGTGGAGCTGGGATGATCAGGTTGCCAAGGGCGACGCTGGCGAGGAATGGGATGGTGTGCGCAATTACCAGGCCCGCAATTTCATGCGAGACATGGCGGTTGGGGATCGGGGGTTCTTCTACCATTCTCAAAAGGAAAAATCCGTGGTCGGTATCGTCGAGGTTATCGCCCCGGCGCATCCTGACAGCACGACAGATGACGCGCGTTGGGAATGTGTGGATATCAAAGCGGTTGCGCCAATGCCCAAACCCGTTGATCTTGAGACGATCAAGTCAGATCCGCGGCTGGAGGAAATGGTGCTTGTCCGTAACTCACGCCTGTCCGTGCAACCGGTGACCGAAGACGAGTGGAAAGTGATTTGCGCGCTGGGCGATCTCAAATCCTAGCTACAGTGCACAAAATTTGCCACGTTCCTCACATATCAAGTGAAGGGACAAATGGGTTTCATCAACGTGTTGGCCGCTGCGGTCGCATCATTCATTTTCGGTGCCGTCTGGTACACCGTTTTCGCCAAACGGTGGATCGCGACATCGGGTTTTTCTGGTCAGCCCATGGATCGCAACGTTCTATGGATTTAGCGGAAAGCCACGCGCGCTCAGCCTGATTGATTGCGGATACGCCACCATCGGCACGGTTTTGATGTTGTTCTGAAACGAAAAACGCCCGCCGAACTTCAGCGGGCGCTTGCATCACGTCTGAACAGGGTTCAGCCGTAAACGGACTCTTTGCCGAAATGCTTGGTCAGCATGTAGTAGACAACGGCGCGGTACTTGTTGCGCTCGGAACGACCGTAGGTGTCGATTACGCTGTTGATCGCTTCCATCAGCTGTGGACCATCTGCGAGGCCCAGCTTTTTGACCAGGAAGTTGTCTTTGACTGTTTCCAGTTCGGATGCCTGAGAACCGGCCACTGTTGACGCGTCGGCGTTGTAGATCGCCGGTCCGCAACCAATGGTCACTTTCGTCAGCAGGTCCATATCCGGCGTCATGCCACATTTGTTCTTCAGATCGTCCGCATATTGCGCAATCAGGTCGTCGCGTTTGCCCATTTGAAATTCTCCCACCTTGGACTTGGCCAACTGTTTTGGCCTACGCATCAAAGCCTAAAGGCTAATTGGGCCGCAACAAAGGAAAAATTTCTTCAAACCTTCCCCCTAAAGTCGCCTGATCACCGGCACGTGCCCCAGCCGGTATTCTGCAAATGAAAGCGGTCGGTGTGCAACGCATTGTAATCGGGTCCCAAAGCGGTGACGAACCATTTACAGGCGCTTTCATGGGCCGCACGCAGGAATGCGCCGATTTCGGTCTGGTCGGGCCAGCTCTGTCTGAGATCGGCGATCTGCCCTGTGCCAGGGTCAAAGCCGGAAACGTCGATCGCATCGGCCGTTGCGTGGGTGCTGATCCGGCCACTACCGCCCATTGTCCTTCAGCGACAGCGGTGAGGTCGGGTTCCAGGCGCGGGGCAGCGGTGTTTTGGGATGCCAAATCAAGGCGCCGGTTCCGGCAGCCAGCAACAGCACGCACAACAACGCCAGATGTCTTTTCTTCATTCGACAGCCCTTCGAGCCGGGATCATGGCCGATCAGCCTTTGCAAAACGCAGCCATGACTGAAAAGATGGCTGCAAACCAATAACAGAGTTGATCCACAAACATGGATGTTCAACCACTACGTCTTGAGGGACTGTTTGTTTTGACGCCGCGCCGCTTTGGCGATGATCGCGGATTTTTCAGTGAAAGTTGGAACCGTCAGCGGATGAAAGACGCGGGCTTTGACCTAGATTTCGTGCAAGACAATCATTCGCTGTCACGGTCCGCCGGTACAGTGAGGGGATTGCACGGTCAGGCCCCGCCGCGCGCGCAAGACAAGTTGGTGCGTTGCGGTCGTGGCGCGCTATTCGATGTTGCGGTGGATGTGCGGCAGGGATCACCCACTTTCGGACAGTGGGAAGGTGTCGAGCTGAGTCATGAGAACGGCAAACAGCTTTTGGTCCCGCGCGGCTTTCTGCACGGGTTCATGACCCTGAGCGACGATACGGAAATCATCTACAAGTGTACGGATTACTATAATCCCGAAACCGAGGTGTCCGTGCGGTGGGATGATCCGGAATTGGCCATTGCATGGCCATTGCAGATGACCTCCATCTCGGATGCGGACCGGGATGCGGCGGCGTTTGGAACATGGACAAGCCCGTTCACAATGGATGGCGCTTCATGAGGTTGCTGGTCACAGGCGGTGCCGGTTTCATTGGATCGGCGGTCATTCGCAAGGCGATTGCCGAACAACATGAAGTTCTGAACCTCGACGTATTGACCTATGCCGCATGTCTCGAAAACCTTGCTTCTGTCGAAGGAAGTCCGAATTACCGTTTGTCAGAGACTGATATTCGGGATCGCCCTGCCGTCGAGACCGCGATCAATGGGTTCCGGCCCGATGCGATCATGCATTTGGCGGCGGAAAGTCATGTGGACAGGTCCATTGATGGGCCTGAAGACTTTGTGACAACCAATGTCGTCGGCACGTTCAACATGCTGCAAGCGGCGCGCAGCTTTTGGCAGGCCCAGGGCAAACCTGAACACTTCCGGTTTCATCATATTTCAACGGACGAGGTTTTCGGCTCTCTTGGGCCAACCGGCCTGTTTACCGAAGACACCCCCTATGCGCCCAACTCGCCCTATTCCGCATCCAAGGCCAGCAGCGACCATCTTGTCCGCGCGTGGCACGAGACCTATGGCCTGCCCGTGGTTCTGAGCAACTGTTCCAACAACTACGGCCCCTATCAGTTTCCTGAAAAGCTGATCCCGTTGGTTATCCTCAAGGCCTTGGCCAAGGCGCCGATCCCGATCTATGGAAAAGGCGAAAACATCCGCGACTGGCTTTTCGTCGAAGACCACGCCGAGGCATTGATGACTGTGCTGTCACGCGGTCAGGTCGGGCGAAGCTATAACATTGGCGGCAACAACGAAGTGGCCAACATCGATCTTGTGCGCCGCATCTGTATGATTTTGGATGATTTGCGCCCTGCCGACCGTCCTTATGCCGATCTGATAACCTTTGTGGCGGATCGGCCCGGCCATGATGCACGCTATGCCATTGATGCCAGTCGGATGCGCCGCGAATTGGGATGGGAGCCGAAAACAAACCTGGAACAGGGTTTGCGGCAAACCGTGGCCTGGTATCTCGACAATGGCGATTGGCTGGATGCGCTGCAAAATCGGCCGGGCGTTGGGCAACGGTTGGGGCAGGCCACATGATTCTGGTGTTTGGCAAATCCGGTCAACTGGCGCAGTCCTTGGCGGCCCATGCCGATACCACGCGTGTCGGGCGGGGCGACGTTGATCTGATGCAGGTGGGGGCGGCCCAAGATGCAATCGAACGGCTGAAACCAAGCGCGGTGATCAACGCGGCGGCCTATACCAACGTCGATCAGGCGGAAACAGAACGGGACGCGGCACTGCGCCTGAATGCGGATGCGCCGGGTGAAATGGCGCAAGCCTGTGCGGCGCACGGTATTCCGTTTGTGCATGTATCGACGGACTATGTCTTTGACGGGTCGGGTGCAGCCCCTTGGCGGCCCGATGATCCTGTGATGCCTCTGAATTTCTATGGACACAGCAAAGCCGAAGGCGAGGCGCGTGTGCGGGCATCGGGCGCGACCTATGTCGTTCTGCGCACCGCTTGGGTGTTTTCGGGGACGGGAAACAGCTTTGTGCGGACGATGATGCGGCTTGGCCAGACCAAGACCGAGATTTCCGTTGTCTCCGATCAAGTCGGGGGGCCCACGCCGGCGGATGATCTTGGCTCTGCTTGTTTGCACGTCGCGCAACAGCTTGGGCAAAATCCAGACCAGTCCGGAACCTATCACTTTGCGGGCCAGCCCGATGTGACTCGCGCCGCTTTCGCGCGCGAGATCATGGCGAGATCAGGCAGCAATTGCACTGTAACAGAGACTGATTCCAGTGAATTCCCAACGCCTGCAAAGCGGCCACTGAACAGTCGTTTGGATGGAAGCACGTTCACGCATACCTTCGGCATTCCAATGCCGGATTGGCGTCCGGGCCTCGATCGCGCTATTGCCCAGATGACCAAAGACGAGGCGACACTATGAAACGCAAGGGGATCATTCTGGCCGGTGGCTCGGGCACGCGGCTTTACCCCGTGACCATCGGAATTTCGAAACAGTTGGTGCCGATCTACGACAAGCCGATGATCTATTATCCCCTGTCGGTTCTGATGCTGTCCGGCATCCGCGACATCGCGGTTATCACCACGCCGCAGGATGCGGACCAATTCAAGCGGGTTCTGGGCGATGGAAGCCAGTGGGGCCTGTCCCTGACATTCATCGAACAGCCCAAACCGGAAGGGCTGGCGCAGGCCTATACGCTGGCCAAGGATTTCCTGAACGGCGCGCCCAGTGCCATGGTTCTGGGCGACAACATATTCTTCGGAAACGAACTGGTGTCGCTGTTGCACGCGGCCGATGACAAACCGCGGGGGGCGACGGTTTTCGGATACCGGGTCAAGGACCCCGAGCGTTATGGCGTCATCGGCTATGATGAGCATGGGCAAGTGACGCAGATCGTGGAAAAGCCGAAAACGCCGCCGTCCCATTTTGCGGTAACGGGTCTCTATTTTCTGGACGGCACTGCCTCCGAAAAAGCGACGCAGTTGACACCATCATCGCGGGGCGAGCTGGAAATCACCGACCTGTTGGAGCTTTATCTGACCGAGGGCACGCTTGATGTGGCGCGCATGGGGCGGGGCTATGCGTGGCTGGACACAGGCACGCACGAATCCCTTCTGGATGCGGGCAATTTCGTGCGGACCCTGCAAAACCGGCAGGGCCTGCAAAGCGGGTGCCCCGAAGAGATTGCCTTTGCCCAAGGGTGGATAGATGCCGATGCCCTGCGCGCTCAAATCGCACGCTATTCCAAGAACGCCTATGGCGACTATTTGGCGTCACTGCTGCCCCAACGCTAGGTCCGGGCAGCGCAGCGCCTAGAAGTCCAGGTTCTCGACGCTGAGGGCGTTTTGCTGGATGAACTCACGGCGTGGTTCGACGACATCCCCCATCAACTTGGTAAAGAGATCGTCGGCTTCGGCCATGTCCTCGACCCGCACCTGCAAAAGCGTGCGCGCATCCGGGTCCAGCGTGGTTTCCCACAGCTGATCGGGGTTCATTTCGCCCAGACCCTTGTAGCGCTGCAGCGACAGCCCCTTTTCACCTTCGGCCAGAATCGCGTTCAGCAAATCCATCGGCCCAAAGATCATCTGGCTGCGGTCCTTACGAACCAACTCCGCGGGCGTGCTGTACACGTCCTGCAAATGCTGGGTAAAGGACCCGGTCTTGCGGGCTTCGCCACCGCGCAGAATGCGCCCGTCCAGTGTGCGCACCTCTTCGACGCCACGCAGAATCCGTGCAAGCCGGATACCATGGTCTTGTGTGATGCGCCCATGCCACCCGCGTTCGTATTCCAGCGCGATCAGGTTCAGGCGCTCCGCAACCTTGTCGGCGGTGCCTTGCAGGTCACGGTCCACTGCGCCTTCGGAAAACGCACCGGCAATTGCCGCCTGTTCCAGAATATGGCGTGGATAGTGGGTTGGGAAAGCCTCCAGAACGCGGCGCATCTGACGGGCGTGATCGACCACGCGGGCAAGATCGGCGCCGGTGATTTCCTCGCCATTTCCTTGCCGCAGCAACGCGCCCTCGATGCCCTGCTGGATCAGGTAGTCATCCATCGCGGCCTGATCCTTGAGATAGACCTCGGATTTGCCGCGGCTCACTTTGTAAAGCGGGGGCTGTGCGATGTAGAGGTGCCCGTTCTCGATAAGCTCTGGCATCTGGCGGTAGAAGAACGTCAAAAGCAGGGTACGGATGTGCGCCCCGTCAACGTCGGCATCCGTCATGATGACAATTTTGTGGTAGCGGAGTTTGGAGATGTCGAACTCATCGCGCCCGATCCCTGTCCCGAGCGCCATAACCAGGTTGCCGATTTCCTGAGACCCCAGCATTCGGTCAAACCGCGCCCGCTCCACGTTCAGGATTTTGCCTTTCAGAGGCAGGATCGCTTGGGTCTGACGATCGCGGCCGGTTTGTGCTGATCCACCGGCGCTGTCACCCTCGACAAGAAACACCTCGGTTTTCGAGGGGTCCTTTTCCGAACAATCCTTCAATTTGCCCGCAAGGAAATTCACATCCATCGCGGTTTTGCGGCGGGTCAGTTCGCGGGCCTTGCGCGCCGCCTCTCGGGCCAGTGCCGCCTCGATGATCTTGCCCACGATGATCTTGGCTTCGTTGGGGTTCTCCTCGAACCACTCGGCAAGCTTTTCGTTAACCAACCCTTCGACCGCTGGGCGCACTTCGGAGCTGACCAGCTTGTCCTTGGTCTGGCTGCTGAACTTGGGGTCCGGCACCTTGACCGACAACACGCAGGTCAAACCCTCGCGCGCATCATCGCCGGTAAAGTTCACCTTTTCCTTTTTGGCAATGCCGGAGGACTGGGCATAGTTGTTGATCGTCCGGGTCAGCGCGCCACGGAAGCCCGCCATATGGGTGCCGCCATCGCGCTGCGGGATGTTGTTGGTAAAGGGCAGAACGTTCTCGTGATAGCTGTCGTTCCACCACATGGCGACTTCGACGCCGATGTCGTCACGTTCACCGGTGATGAAAATCGGCTCATCCATGACGGAGGATTTGGACCGATCAAGGTATTTGACGAATTCCTTCACGCCGCCTTCGTAGAACAGTTCGGACCGCAGGTGTTCGGCGGGTCGCTCGTCGACCAGAATGATCCGCACACCCGAATTCAGAAACGCCAGTTCGCGCAGACGTTTTTCCAGCGTTTCGAAGGAAAACTCGCGGTTCGAGAAGGTGGCAAGTGATGCCAAAAACCGGACTTCGGTGCCTGTGCGGTCACCACAGTCGCCAACCACTTTGAGATGCTCCACCGTGTCGCCGTGTTCAAAGCGGGCAACGTGTTCCTTGCCGTCGCGCCAGATGCGCAGTTCCAGATAATCGGAAAGCGCGTTCACAACCGATACGCCGACCCCATGCAAGCCGCCCGACACCTTGTAGGAGTTGCTGTCGAACTTACCGCCCGCATGCAGCTGGGTCATGATGACCTCGGCCGCGGATACGCCTTCTTCTTCGTGGATGCCAACCGGGATACCGCGCCCGTTGTCGGCCACCGAAACAGAGCTGTCTTCGTGGATCGTGACGGTTACGGCGTCCGCATGACCGGCCAATGCCTCGTCAATTCCGTTGTCGACGACCTCATAAACCATGTGGTGCAAGCCAGAGCCGTCATCGGTGTCCCCGATGTACATCCCCGGCCGCTTCCGCACGGCTTCCAACCCTTTGAGAACCTTGATGGAATCGGCGCCATACTCTTCGGGGTTTTGCTCGTTCTCGGACATGCGGTTTTACCTTCGTATTTTTGTCATTTTATACGATTTTTCTGGGGGAATGTCACGGCCAGCGGGCAGATATTTGTGTCAGGCCAAGGCGATAACCAGGCCGACGAGAATCAGCAAAACACCCGACACGACATTGATGCGTTTCAAGGCATCGGGTGAGGTGACAAGTCGGCGGGCGCGCCCCACGAATGCCGCCATTGTCAGGTTGCCGATCAATGGGACGATGACGGATGCCGCGATGATGATGGACACGTCGATCTGGGTGACGGTTCTGAGGTCGAAGAACCCTGGCAGGACGCCCATATAGAACAACACGGCCTTGGGGTTGCCCAGAATGGCGACCACACCGGCAACAAAGCCCGCCCATGCGCCGGGGCGGGTCAGCCGCCCATCAGTGGATATCGCCGCACCTGCATGGCGGATCAACGCAACGCCCATGATCACGAACACGCCGCACGCCACCCAGCGCAGGACCAGCATGAAGGTGTCGAACACCGACAGGATCCACGTGATGCCCATAACCGCCACAAGCGGCCACACGACGTCCCCGATGGCCACGCCAAAGGCCAGGGGCCAAGCGGCTTGAAACCCGCCGGTCATTCCGCGTGCGATCAGGGCCAGCCACACCGGCCCCGGTGTCAGGAACAGGATCAACAGGGCTCCGCAGTACAGCCACAGATCGCCCTGGCTGATGGTCATGGCAATGCACGCTCGACATGTGACACACCGTCCGTTTCGGTAACCGACAGATACTGCGCACGGTCGCCCAACGTGTCGAAAAGCTCGGGCCCTGTTCCCGTCATCCACGCCTGCGCGCCCAGCGCCGTGATTTCGTCGTAGAGCGCGGCACGGCGGTCAGCATCCAGATGAGCGCCGACCTCGTCCAGCAGCAGCATGGGAGGCGCCCCGAAACTGTCCATGAGGGCGCGCGCGTTGGACAGGATCAGGGACACCAGCAATGCCTTCTGTTCACCGGTGGAGCAATCCTTGGCGGCGATGTCCTTGGCCTTGTACCGGCCCAACATGTCCGTGCGGTGCGGTCCGATCAGGGTGCGCCCGGCGGCCATGTCGCGATTGCGGCTGTCCGACAAGGCTTGCAGGAAATCCGCCTCGCTCTGCGGAAACTCGAAATCTGCATGCACCAGCTCCAGTGTCGCGCTGGGAAAGGCGGTCCCGGCCCGCTCCTGTGCGTCGTCCAGCGCCGCAAGGGCCATGTGCCTGTTTGCCTGCATTGCCATGCCTGCGCGCGCCATCTGCTGTTCCAGCGCGCCGTACCATGCCGGGTCGCGCACCATATCCTTGAGCAGCCTGTTACGCTCGCGCATGGCCTTGTCGTATTCAAGCGCCGCCTCGGCATGGGTGGGTTCGAAACTGAGGGTCATACGGTCCAGAAAGCGCCTGCGCCCTTCCGCCCCTTCGATCCACAGACGATCCATCGCGGGGATCAGCCACAGCACGCGGGCGATCCGACCCAGAGCCGTTTGCGCCGCGGTCTTGCCATCGATCCGGATTTGCCGTGCGGCCCCGTTTTCGGACCAGAACTCGACCTCGTGCACTTGTCTCAGGGAATGCAGAACACCCGATATCTTCCAGCCCAGCGCTTCGGGACGTCGTGTCATGTCTTCGGCGCTGGCGCGGCGCAGTCCGCGACCGGGTGAAAACAGCGACACCGCTTCGATGATGTTGGTCTTGCCTGCGCCGTTCGGTCCATAAATGGCAACCGGGCGCGCATCCAATTCAAGCTGCGCGATCTTGTGTGACCGGAAATGCGAAACTTTCAGTTCAGACAGGTACAGGCCCATGGCGGCACCTTTCGAACCGTGCGGGACAGCCGTGGCGCGTGTCAGACACGCATCGGCATGACCACGTAGACTGCGCTGGTGTCATTGCCTTCGCGCATCAACGTCGGATCCCCGGACGAATTGAACATGAACACGGCGTTTTCACGGTCCACCTGGCTTGCGATTTCCAGCAGGTACTTGGCGTTGAACCCGATCTCGAGCCGCTCGTCGCCATAGGCCACGGCCAGTTCTTCTTCGGCGGCACCGCTGTCGGGCGCGTTCACGGACAGGATCAGGCGGTCTTCGTCCAACTGCAATTTGACGGCGCGCGACCGTTCGGACGACACGGTGGCCACACGATCAACAGCGCGGGCAAAGTCGCTGGCGTCCACTTCCAGCTTGCGCGTGTTGCCCTGCGGAATGACCCGCGTGTAGTCGGGGAATGTGCCGTCGATGACCTTCGAGGTCAGTGTGATATCGGGCGTTGCGAACCGCACCTTTGTCTCGGACACGGACACGGCGATCTTCGTCTCGTCGTCATCCAGCAGCTTGCGCAACTCGCCCACGGTTTTCCGCGGCACGATCACACCGGGCATGTCCGCTGCGCCATCCGGCAGGTCAGCATCGATACGGGCCAGTCTGTGACCATCCGTTGCCACACAGCGCAGCACCTTGCCGCCTTCGCTGTCGGAAATGTGCATGTACACCCCGTTGAGGTAATAACGCGTTTCCTCGGTTGAGATGGCGAATTTGGATTTGTCGAACAACCGCCGCAGCACGGGGGCCGGGGCGCTGAAGTTGCTGGCGTATTCCGATGATGCCATGACGGGGAAATCTTCCTTGGGCAGGGTGGCCAGCGAAAAGTTGGAGCGCCCGGCTTCGACTGTCAGGCGGCCTGCGGCGCTGTCTGCTGTGAGCGTGACAAGGGCGCCGTCGGGCAGCTTGCGCACGATTTCGTGCAGCGTGGTTGCGGCAACCGTTGTCGCACCGGGGCGTTCCACCTGTGCCGGGGCCTTGTCGACCACTTCGATATCAAGGTCCGTGGCACGGAAGGTCACGTCGGAACCTTCGGCCTCGATCAGAACGTTGGCGAGGATCGGGATCGTGTTGCGGCGTTCCACAACCGACTGAGCCTGCGATACCGCCTTGAGCAGCGCGGCGCGCTCGATGCTGATTTTCATCTGTCCCTCTCCCACCCATGTGCCGGGACGAGCAAATTACCCTTTTCCGGCCAGTTCTCAAGCGTTTTGTTTGTTGTGGTGGCCTTTGGTGACAGGGTCAAGGCGAAGTGGCGCATCCGCCAAATTGACTGATTTGTCTTTGCGTCACCCAAGTCTTCGTCATAACCGATAATATGGCAGTGTTACGGAAATCTTTGGCGGTGACGATCCCCCAACCAAATGGATTTGGGAAGAATCCGTTCATTCATCTGCTGCGAGATGGAAATCACGTCCGCTTCCAACAGTGATTGCTGGATTTCGGACCTGTTCGGCTGAAGCATTTCGCCCTTGTTGTTTATCACGGGAACATGCTTCTGGAATTGCAGCCCAGTCAGGGACGCCTTGGCGTGGGATGAGAAGGTATGGCCAAGCTGGGCTGAATCCGTGACAGGGCTGTTATCGCGCGCTTTTCCATGGATTTGCGCCAACCAAATCAACAAGCCAAGAAGTTCAGGCAATTCGGCACTTTCGGGTCGGCGGGCCTCGCAAGAAAGCCCCCCATGATCTCCGATCAGGGCTAAAAGATACCCAGTGGCAAACCAGGCCTTCAAAGCGGCTTGATCAAAGTTCTTGGGCTGCCCCAATGCACTCCAGACGTCAGACGCAATCGCGACATGTTCCGTGAACTCGGTGTAGCCGCGCACGTAGCGCGGCCACTGAGTGGGTCGGATCGCATTTTCATCGAGCGCTTCGAGGCTCATGCAAGCGTGTCCGTTCCAGTCACTTCTCAGGCTTCGAGAGCGCGCCGCAGCAGTTCAAGGTCTTCGGCGATCTGGCCGTCTTGCTGTTTCAGCTCTTCGATGCGCTTGACCCCATGCATGACGGTCGTGTGATCACGTCCACCAAAGCGGCGGCCGATTTCAGGCAAGGACCGGCTGGTCATGTGCTTGCACAGATACATCGCAACCTGTCGGGGCCGCGCATAGCTGCGCAGACGCTTGGGGCCGATCATGTCGCTGAGACGGATGTTATAGTGCTCGGACACTTTGCGCTGGATTTCCTCGACGGTGATCTTGCGTTCAGAGGCGCGCAGAACATCGGCAAGACAATCCTGCGTCAGCTCCATGTTGATCTCGCGCCCGACAAGCGATGCAAAGGCAAAGAGCCGCGTCAGAGCCCCTTCGAGAACCCGTACATTGGTGGAAATCCGGTGCGCCAGAAATTCAAGAACCCCTTCGTCCATTTGCAGGTCAGGGTAGTTGGTGCGCTGCTGTTCGACCTTGCTTTGCAGGATACCAAGGCGCAGTTCATAGTCCGTCGGGTGAAGGTCGACGACCAAACCACATTGCAGACGCGATTTCACACGATCCTCAAGATCCTTGATTTCGCCCGGTGCGCGGTCGGCCGAGATGATGATCTGCTTGTTCTGATCGACCAGTGCGTTGAACGTGTGAAAGAATTCTTCCTGCGTGCTGTCCTTGCCCGCGATGAACTGAACGTCGTCGACCATCAGAACGTCAACGGTGCGGAACAGTTCCTTGAAATCCATCATCTTGCGATCACGCAGGGCTTGCACAAAGCGGTACATGAACTGCTCGGCAGACAGGTACAATACGCTCAGGTCCGGGCGCTGTGCCTGCAGTTCCCATGCGATGGCATGCATCAGGTGGGTTTTGCCAAGGCCGACGCCGCCATACAGAAACAGGGGATTGAACGTGACAGGCCCGCCCTCCGCCACACGGCGCGCTGCGGCATGGGCCAATTCGTTGGGTTTGCCCACGACGAACCGGTCAAAGGAAAACCGTTTGTCCAAAGGGGCCGTGTTCAATGCGGAATGCGCAGGCTTTCGGGGTGCTGGCGTGTCTGCCGGTTTTGGTGCCGATGCATTTCTGGGTGCTTCTTGCGAGTTCGCGGCCACGACGAAATTCAACCGGTTGATGCTGGTGTCTTCAGAGCGCAGCTCATGCAAAATCAGGTCCGAAAAATTCTGGCTGACATAGTTACCCATGAAATTTGTGGGTACCGCAAATGTCGCAATTCCGTCTGTAAGAGCGCGAAATTGCAGCGGCTCGATCCACGTTGCAAAGTTGTTTTTTCCTACTGTCTTGAGCAGCCGTTGTCTCAGCTGTCCCCACTCTTCTTGTGTCATGCGCGTCTAACCCGTCCCTTTCACAACGTCCCAACCACGGCAGCATTTCCTCCAAAAAGGAATGCTACCGACCTCTAACGATACGACGTAAGGCACCACCCCGGTCCCAAGCAGGATCAGGCCAAATCGCATCGATCTTTACGGATACCGCGCCCCACATCTCAGGATCACAGATGATCCTTTCGACGTGCTACGTGCGCTCCGCACCAATTTTTTGACAGGAGGTTCCGTGTTTCCACAGTGTACCGCAGACACCCAGAACGTGTTGGCCACGTTGCGGTGTCCAAACCTTCACACCACACAAACGGTGTTTCGGTTCAGCCTGTCCCCCCAAGGCGAAATGAATCGCTGGAACGGTGGTAGCAATTCCGTACGGCGCGCGGCAACACAACTTCAAACTTGACTCGCGGATTCCTGAAAAAGAATCTCTTGGCCCTTGTTTCGTTGCCCTGAAACGCAAACGGCACCGCGAAAGCGATGCCGTTGTATTCTCTGAATTTCCGTTCGGATCAGCCCAGGGCTTTGACCCGTGCGGACAGCCGCGACATTTTCCGCGACGCTGTATTCTTGTGATAGACGCCCTTGGTCACGCCGCGCATCAGCTCGGGCTGAGCAACGCGAAGTGCCGATTCTGCAGCAGATTTGTCACCCGAGGCGATCGCCTCTTCGACTTTGCGCAGGTAGGTGCGGATGCGCGAACGACGCGCTTTGTTGATTGCGAAACGTTTTTCGTTTTGACGGGCCCGTTTCTTGGCCTGAGGCGAATTTGCCATGTTTATCTCGTCCCAATGATTGGTGCGGTAGTCTGAATGCAGCATGATTGCTGCGGTGAAGTCGCGTCTTTAGGCCCGTCAAAAGGCCGAGTCAACGCCCTACTTGTCCCGGAACTGCGCCTCGCGCTTTTCCAGAAACGCCGACATGCCCTCGGCCTGATCCTCGGTGGCGAAAAGCGAATGGAACAGGCGCCGTTCGAAAAGCAGGCCTTCGCGCAGCGGCAATTCGTAAGATCGGTTCACGGCTTCCTTGATCGCCATCACTGACACCATGGATTTTTCCGCGATCTTGCCTGCGGCGCCCATCGCTTCGTCCATCAGCTTTTTGGTGGGTACAACGCGGCTGACAAGGCCGCAGCGTTCGGCCTCTTCGGCGTCCATGAAACGACCTGTCAGGTTCATGTCCATGGACTTTGACTTGCCCACAAAGCGGGTCAGGCGTTGACTGCCGCCAATGCCCGCCATCACGCCAAGGTTCACCTCGGGCTGGCCGAATTTGGCGGTTTCGGATGCGATGATGAAATCGCACAGCATCGCCAGCTCGCACCCACCGCCAAGCGCATAGCCGGACACGGCTGCGATGATCGGTTTGCGCACACGCATCATTGCTTCGGTTTCCGGTGTGAACAGATCGCCCATGAACGCATCGACGAATGTCTTGTCGCTCATCATCGCTATGTCCGCCCCGGCGGCGAATGCCTTTTCCGATCCTGTCAGAACGATACACCGAACCTTGTCGTCATCCTGTGCGGCGGTCATGGCTGTCGCCAATTCGCTCAACAGTTGATCGTTCAGGGCGTTCAAAGCATCAGGCCGGTTCAGCGTGATACGTGCCACGTGGTCTTCTACTTCGACGATGATCGTCTCAAAGGCCATGATTTTGCTCTCGGTTGTTCCCGTTAGAAGGCGTTCCTTACCATGGGCTGGCCACGTTTCAAGCTAACTTTGACACTTCGGACAGAAGAATGATGAACGACCCGACTGCACGATGCGGGTGATGGTTCCTGTGCAGTCAGGCGTTTTGCAAGCATCGCCCTCGAGGCCGTAAACATCAAAGCTGTGCTGGAAATATCCAAGTTCTCCATCGGCTTGGCGGAAATCCCGCAAAGAAGACCCGCCCGCCTCTATGGCCTCTTGCAGGACCTCCCGGATCACGGGAACCAGGGCGGCCACGCGGTGCGCCGCGATGCGACCCGCTTTGCGACGTGGCGATATTTTGCTGCGAAAAAGCGCTTCGCAGACGTAGATGTTGCCCAATCCCGCGACGATACGTTGGTCCAGAAGCGCGGATTTCACCGGCGACGCCTTGCCCTTGAAGGCGTGAATCAGGTGTTTTTCGTGGAAATCATTGCCCAAAGGTTCGGGCCCCAGCACCGCCAGCAGCTTGTGTGCGTCCGCAGTTGCCGTGTCCAGCAGGTCCATCGCGCCGAACCTGCGGGGGTCGTTGAAAGTGATGCGCGCACCGTTTTGCATATGCAGTACGACATGGTCGTGTTTTGCCGGTGCGGGGTGATCATGTACGAATTGTCCCAGTGGATCGCCGGAAATCAACATGCGCCCAGACATGCCAAGGTGGATCAACAGCGTCTCCCCACCAGACAAATCCGCCAGAATGTACTTTGACCGGCGGCGCAGGCGCAGCACTTTTTGCCCCGTCAGACGGTCCGCCATGCGGTCGGGAAAGGGCCAACGCAGATCGGGCCGGTTCACGTCCGCCTGTGCAATCACATCGCCTTCCATGACCGGCGCAAGGCCGCGGCGCACTGTCTCAACCTCTGGCAATTCGGGCATCGGGTTCTTTCCTGTGACAAGGGGCGCATTGTACGCACGCGCCAGCGCCCTATAACAAGGTCGAATATCAAAGGCGACAAGACCCATGACCGATCAAGACGACAACACCACGCATTTCGGCTTTGAAACCGTGCCCGAGGGCGAAAAGGCCGGGCGTGTGCAGGGCGTATTCAACTCTGTCGCCAGCAAGTACGACATCATGAACGATGTCATGAGCATGGGCATCCACCGGGTTTGGAAGGATGCGATGATGGATTGGCTGGCCCCGCGCGCCGGTCAAAAGCTGTTGGATGTTGCCGGCGGCACGGGCGACATATCGTTCAAGTTTCTCAAACGCGCAGGCCACGGTCATGCCACCGTTCTTGATCTGACCGAACCCATGCTGGTCGAAGGGCGCAAGCGTGCCGAAGCGGCCAGCATGCAGGACAGTCTGGATTGGGTCGTGGGCGATGCGATGGCGCTGCCGTTCCCGGACAATACCTTTGACGTTTACACGATCAGCTTTGGTATCCGAAATGTGACCCGCCCACAGGAGGCTTTGAACGAAGCCTATCGCGTGTTGCGCCCGGGCGGACGCCTGATGGTGCTGGAATTCAGTCAGCTGCCAAATCCGGCGATGCAATGGGCTTATGACCGCTATTCCTTCAACGTGATTCCGCAGATGGGCAAGATGATCGCCAATGACCGCGACAGTTATCAGTACCTCGTGGAATCGATCCGCAACTTCCCTGATCAGGATACGTTTCTGGATATGGTCCGGCAGGCTGGATTCGAGAATGCCAAGTATCGCAACCTGACGATGGGTGTCGCGGCCCTGCATTCCGGATGGAAGATTTAAAGTGCGCGGTCCTCACAACATCTGGCGTCTGATCCGAACAGGCGCGACGTTGGAACGGACAGGCGCCATGAACGTCGTGCTGGATGCGTTCGAGGCCCCGCGCGCCTTGCGGTTCGTGGCCAAGGCGCTGGGCAAGCCGTTCATGTGGCTGGGATACAGGGGTGATCCTGCAATGCCGCCCGCCACCCGCGCCCTGACGGCGCTGGGCCCGGCTTATATCAAGTTCGGTCAGGTGCTTTCGACGCGGCCGGATGTGGTGGGTGATGAGCTTGCCGTGCAATTGCGTGTCCTTCAGGACAAACTGCCACCCTTTCCGATCAAGCAGGCCAAGGCCGAGGTGGAATCGGAATTGGGATTGCCCGTGTCCACGATGTTTTCCGATTTCAGCGAACCGGTCGCCGCCGCGTCCATCGCGCAGGTTCACAAGGCCCGGTTGGCCGAAACGGGTGAAGCGGTTGCCGTAAAAGTGTTGCGCCCAAACATTGAGCGCGCCTTTCGCAAGGACGTCGACGCATTCTACCTCGCGGCACGGATCGTCGAAATTTTCGCCCCCGGTGCGCGTCGCCTGCGCCCGATGGAGGTGATCGAGCATTTCGATGGCGTTGTCCGTGGCGAACTGGACCTGCGCCTTGAAAGCTCGGCGGCATCCGAATTTGCAGCCAACACCAAATCCGATCAGGGCTTTGCGCTGCCTGCAATCAAATGGGAATACTCCGCGCGCCGTGTGATGACACTTGAGTGGGCAGACGGTGTGCCCATGGGCGACAACGCAGCCATCGACGCCGCGGGCCATGATCGCCGAGATCTGGGTGAGCGGGTGCTCAAGTTGTTTCTGAACCACGCCCTGCGCGATGGTTATTTCCACGCCGACATGCACCAAGGCAACCTGAAGGTCGCGCCGAACGGGGATATCATTGCCTATGATTTCGGGATCATGGGCCATATCGACGAATACACCCGCCGGGTCTATGCCGAGATTCTCTTTGGATTTATCCGCAAGGATTACAAGCGTGTGGCCGAAGTGCACTTCGAAGCGGGCTATGTACCGGCCGACAAGGATGTCGATGAATTCGCCCGTGCCTTGCGTGCGGTGGGCGAGCCGATTTTCGGCATGGATGCCACCAAGATTTCGATGGGGCGTCTGCTGAGTTACCTGTTCGAGGTCACAGAACGGTTTGGCATGGAAACGCGCACCGAACTGATCCTTCTGCAGCGCACCATGGTGGTGGTCGAAGGTGTGGCGCGGTCCCTGAACCCGCAGATCAACATCTGGGAAGTCGCAAGTCCGATCGTCACCGATTACATCCAGAAATCTATCGGGCCACGTGCGGTGCTGACGGACATCGCCAAAACAGCGCGTGTGCTTGGCCGTTTCGGGCCGCGCCTGCCTGCGTTGGTCGAGGCCGCGTTGATTGCCCAAGGCAATCCGCAACCTGCGCCGCGACCGACATTCTGGCGTTGGATCGTTCTGAGTGTCGTTTTGGCGGCCTCTGCCGGGGCGGCTCTGGCCGTGTTGGCCGAAGGGTTCCTTTAGGCAGGACAAACCGCGGTGGACTGGGGGTGGAAACCCCCAGCCCGAACTGCGTTTCAGGACATGCGTTCGATGGCAAGGGCGATGCCCTGACCGCCCCCGATGCACATCGTGATCAACGCTTTCGATCCCTGAATGCGCTCCAGTTCATAGAGTGCTTTGACCGTGATGATCGCACCCGTCGCCCCAACCGGATGGCCCAAGGCAATCGCGCCACCGTTTGGATTGACCCGCGCAGGATCAAAGCCAAGATCCTTGGACACGGCCAGCGCCTGCGATGCAAAGGCCTCGTTGCTTTCAATCACATCGAAGTCGGCAGGCGTCAGGCCTGTCTTTTCCAACAGTTTCTGCACAGCCGGAATCGGACCGATGCCCATGACTTCGGGTCGAACGCCGGCATGGGCGTATCCGATGATCCGCGCCTTGGGCGTCAGCCCCGCCTTTTCCGCCGCATCCGCTGTTGCCAGAACAAGGGCCGCAGCGCCATCATTGATGCCGCTGGCATTGCCCGCCGTGACGCTGCCCTCTTTCTGAAACACCGGACGCAGACCGGACAAGGCTTCGAGGCTTGTCCCCTTGGGGTGCTCGTCGACCTCGAAAGGGACCATGTCCCGTTTCACACGCACCTCGACCGGTGCGATCTGGCTGGTGAATCGACCTTCTGAAATGGCCATGGCGGCGCGTTCCTGACTTTGCAGGGCGAATGCGTCCTGATCCTCGCGCGTGATCTGGTGTTCGGCGGCCACGTTTTCCGCAGTCACGCCCATGTGTCCGGTGCCGAAGGGACAGTTCAACGTGCCCAACAGCATGTCCAGCGTGCGAATATCCCCCATTTTCGCGCCCCAACGTTGATCCGGCACGATGAAGGGCGCGCGCGACATGTTCTCGGCCCCGCCCGCCAATCCGAATTCCGCATCGCCCAGCATCAGGGACTGTACCACCGACACGATGGCCTGCACGCCGGATCCACACAGGCGGTTCACGTTCATGGCCGGAACCGTCTCTGGCACCCCGGCCTGCATTGCTGCCACACGGCTCAGGTACATGTCACGCGGTTCGGTGTTGATGACCTGCCCGAATGTCACGTGCCCGATCTGCGTCGCCTCAACGCCCGACCGTTCCAGCGCAGCCTTGGCCGCGACAGTGCCAAGGTCGATGGGCGTGGTGCCCGCCAGCGATCCGCCAAATGTGCCGATTGCCGTACGCGCGCCGTCCAGAATTACGATGTCTTGCATGATCTATCCTCCGTTTCCCGTCTTATGCTGTGATCGGCCCCGGTGGTCAGCCCCAAACGTTCCGTCAGTTGACAGGTTGAACACGGGTCAGCATAGAGTCCGTCATGACGGAAAACTCTGACGCCATTTTGACATTGCTGCCCAGCCGCCTCAAGCAAGCGCGCCAGGCGCAGGGCCTTTCACTGGACGCGGTGGCAAAGCTGTCTGGTGTCAGCCGCTCCATGGTCAGCCAGATCGAGCGTGGCGAAAGCAGTCCCACCATTGCGACCCTGTGGAACCTGACACGCGCCCTGCAAGTGGATTTTGCGGGCCTTCTTGACGATGGCGACGCGCCGACACAGATCGAAGTGCTGCGGGATGGCGATGTGCCGACCATCGAAAACCGTGGCACAGGCTGTTCCATCCGCATCCTGTCACCGCCCGAAGAGGCCGGGCGCCACGAAGTTTACATGCTGACCTTTGCGAAAGGCGGCGCGTTGGAAAGCCAGCCACATGCACGTGGTGCGCGGGAACATCTGACTGTCCTTGAAGGGGCGGTTATTGTGACCAGTGGAGACGCGGATCAGAAGATACTTGCCGGGGATACAGCGCGCTATGCGGCCGATGTACCCCACAGCATCAGGGCGCATGACAAGGCGCGGGCCTTTCTGGTGGTCCAAGACGCGTAATCCGTAATAGTGGAATAAATCCGCCATTCCGAATTTCCCCTATTCCGGAAATACCTCCGATATGTTAGATATGCGGGTCAAAGGAGCCATCCATGACCCAGACCTTCCTGACGCATATCAACGACACGCTTGCCCAGATCGAAGCCGAGGGTTTGACCAAACGCGAACGGGCCATCACATCCCCTCAGGGTGGGCGGATCAAGGTGGGGGGACGCGACCTGCTGAACCTTTGCGCCAACAATTACCTTGGCTTGGCCGATCATCCCGACTTGATCCAGACTGCCAAGGACGCGATGGATGACAAGGGGTTTGGCATGGCCTCTGTCCGGTTCATCTGCGGGACGCAGGATGTGCATCAGACGCTGGAAAAGGACCTCGCTCAGTTTCTGGGCAAGGATGATTCGATCCTCTTTGCTGCCTGTTTCGATGCGAACGGGGGTTTGTTCGAGCCGCTGCTTGGCCCCGAAGACGCAATCGTATCAGACGCTTTGAACCACGCATCGATCATTGATGGCATCCGGTTGTGCAAGGCCCGGCGATACCGCTACGCCAACAACGACATGCAAAGCCTTGAGGATCAGTTGCGTGCCGCCCGATCCGACGGCGCGCGCCACATCATGATTGCGACGGATGGCGTGTTTTCGATGGATGGGTATCTGGCAAACCTGCCGCGGATCAGCGCCTTGGCACAGGAATACGATGCTGTGGTGATGGTGGATGATTGCCACGCGACGGGGTTCATGGGGCCGGATGGGGCCGGAACGCCCTCGCATTTCGGGGTGGATGTGGACATTCTGACCGGGACCTTGGGCAAGGCGCTGGGCGGATCCATCGGGGGCTATATCGCAGGGCCACAACCGGTGATCGACCTTTTGCGTCAGCGGGCGCGACCGTACCTGTTTTCCAATGCGCTGCCGCCCTCCATCGTGGCCGCGGGGATCGAAGCCTTGCGGCTGGTGCGTGATGGCGCAGATCTGCGGGCGCAGTTGTTCGCCAACACGGCCCGCTGGCGCGCGGGTCTGACCCGCCTTGGGTTCGACCTTTTGCCCGGTGAACACCCCATCGTGCCTGTCATGCTGGGCGAGGCGCAGCTGGCACAAGACATGGCCGCGGCGTTGTTCGAACGTGGTGTTTACGTGTCCGGGTTCTTCTTTCCCGTGGTGCCGCGCGGCCAGGCGCGCATCCGGACCCAGATGAACGCCGCGTTGACGCGGGACGATCTGGATCTGGGTCTGGCCGCATTCGAGGACGCAGGCAAAGCGCTGGGTGTCCTGACATGACCAACGAGATGAAAGCGCTGGTCAAGGCCCATGCGCGCGAGGGGTTGTGGCTGCAAACGGCTCCGGTGCCGGAGATCGGCCCTGACGACGTTTTGATCCGCATTCGGAAAACCGGCATCTGCGGCACGGACATCCATATCTGGAACTGGGATGACTGGGCGGCAAAAACGGTTCCCGTTCCGTTGATCACCGGCCACGAGTTTGCCGGTGAAATCGTCGAGATTGGGCGCAATGTCGAAGGGCTGCAGATCGGGCAACTCTGCAGCGGTGAAGGGCATTTGATTGGCAAGCAAAGCCGACAGAGCCGTGCGGGCAAATTCCATCTTGATCCGGCGACCCGTGGGATCGGGGTGAACGAACAGGGGGCCTTTGCCGAATATCTGCGACTGCCCGCTTTCAATGTGGTGCCGCTGCCGGACGAGATCAGCGACGACATCGGTGCCATCCTCGATCCCTTGGGAAACGCGGTGCACACGGCGCTCAGCTTTGATTTGATTGGCGAGGATGTGTTGATAACGGGTGCCGGGCCCATCGGAATCATGGCGGCGGCCGTTGCCCGTCATGTGGGTGCGCGGCATGTGGTCATCACGGACGTGAACCCCGACCGCCTGGCGCTGGCCGCACATGTGGCAGACGTCACGCCGGTGAATGTGGCGGAAGAAGACCTGATGGACGTCAAAGCCCGTTTGAAAATGACCGAAGGGTTCGACGTGGGTCTGGAAATGAGCGGGAACCAGTCTGCACTTGACCAGATGGTTGAAGCGCTGGTGATGGGGGGGCGCATCGCGCTGCTGGGCATTCCACCCGGCAAGAGCCCGGTGGATTGGAGCAGGATCGTTTTCAGGGCGATCACCCTCAAAGGGGTCTACGGGCGCGAGATTTTCGAGACTTGGTACAAGATGATCGCCATGCTGCAAAACGGTCTTGATGTGCGCGACGTGATCACCCACCGCTTTGGCGTGGATGATTTCGAGGCGGGTTTTGCAGCGATGAAATCGGGCAAGTCGGGAAAGGTCGTTCTGGACTGGACCTAGGTGGGGTCAAGCGGCATGCGACCGCGTTCGGTTAGTGCATAGCATACCCCGCCCTCGAACGCCGCAGCGGACAACGGCCGCCCATATCCCGCGCCGGAATCCAGATTGACCCGATTTCCATAGTGGGTTGCGATATCGACCGGCGTATGGCCGTGCACGATCAGCTTGGGGTGCGGGCCCGTGTGATGGTGAAATTCCTGACGGATCCAAAGCATGTCTTCCTCGGTCTGGTGATCCAGCGCGATACCGGGGCGGATGCCGGCGTGCACGAACATCATGTCACCGTGATGGTGGTTCAGAACCAGATCACGCATGAAGGCAACATGCGCGTCAGGAATGGCGTCGCGCGCGTCGGCATGTACATCCTTGACGCGCCGCCGACCGCTGGCATCCACACCGTAAGAGGCCATCGTGGTATCGCCGCCCAACCGCGCGTGCAGCCAATACAGCTCGACCATCATGTAGGGGTCATCCTTGGGTTCGGGCAGCATGAACCATTCGAACATGCGATCATGATTGCCCTTGAGGAACGTCCAGTTTCGCCCGGCATCCCGCCCGGCAATCAAACGATCCAGAACGCCACTGCTGTCCGGCCCTCGATCCGCGTAGTCGCCCAGAAACACGATCTGCGCGTCGCGCCCCCCATCGGTTTCGATCAGGTGCAACACACGGTCCAGTTCTTCCGCCTGACCGTGGATATCCCCGATGGCATAGATCGTGCCCGGCATCGCGCCCTCCGTTGCAAAAAACACCGCCCGTTGAGGGCGGTGTTGATCCAGTCCTAGCGCTTTGGGCGGGGTTAGGCCACGTCGAATTCCAGCGGTTTCACCTGCGTGAACATGCCCGTGCCTTCCAGCGTCTTCAGAACGTCCGGCGCAATCGGATCATCCACGTACAAAAGCGCAATCGCCTCGCCGCCCACTTCGGCACGGCCAAGGGTAAAGTTGGCGATGTTCACGCCGTTCTTGCCCATGGTGTTGCCCAAAAGACCGATGATGCCCGGCACGTCTTCGTTGGTGGTATAGAGCATGTTCGCCCCGATCTCGGCGTCGATGTTGATGCCCTTGATCTGGATAAACCGCGGCTTGCCATCGCTGAACACGGTGCCCGCGACCGACCGTTCACGTTTGTCCGTGACCACGGTGACCTTGATATAGCCCTCGAATGCACCCGACTTGTCCTGATTGGTGGTGCTGATCTGAATGCCACGTTCCTTGGCAATGACCGGCGCGCTGACCATGTTCACGTCCGGGTTGGCCTTCTTCATGATGCCCGCCACGACACCGCAGTTCAGCGCGTCGAGGTTCATCGACGCCACGGAGCCATCGTAAAGTATATTGATCGCCTTGATCGGTTCATCCGTCATCTGGCCGATGAAGCTGCCCAGATGCCCGGCGAGATTGACCCATGGCCCCATGACCTTGGCCTCTTCGGCGGTAACGGACGGCATGTTGAGCGCGTTTTCAACGGCGCCCGTCAGCAGATAGTTCGACATCTGTTCGGCCACTTGAAGCGCCACGTTTTCCTGCGCCTCGGTCGTTGCCGCGCCAAGGTGCGGGGTGCATACGACATTGGGCAGGTTGAACAGCACGTTTTCCTTGGCCGGTTCCTCGGCAAAGACGTCAAAGGCCGCGCCCGCCACGTGGCCCGATTTCAGCGCATCAGCGAGCGCGTTTTCGTCCACCAGACCGCCGCGTGCGCAGTTGATGATCCGCACGCCCTTCTTCATCTTGGCAATCGCATCCGCGTCGATCATGCCCGCGGTTTGATCGGTCTTTGGAACGTGCAAAGTGATAAAGTCGGCCCGCTTCAGAAGATCGTCCAGTTCGACCTTTTCAACGCCCATCTTGTCGGCCTTTTCCTGACCCAGGTAAGGGTCGAAGGCCAACACCTTCATCTTGAGGCCGCGCGCACGGTCACAGACGATACCGCCGATGTTGCCCGCGCCGATGACACCGAGCGTCTTGCCGGTCAGTTCGACGCCCATGAACTTGGACTTTTCCCATTTGCCCGCATGTGTCGATGCGCTGGCTTCGGGAATTTGGCGGGCCACGGCGAACATCATTGCGATGGCATGTTCTGCGGTGGTGATCATGTTGCCGAAAGGCGTGTTCATCACGATCACACCTTTTTTCGATGCCGCATCCTTGTCGATATTATCGGTGCCGATCCCGGCGCGCCCGATGACCTTGAGGTTTTCAGCGGCGGCGAGGATTTTCTCGGTTACCTTGGTGGCGGACCGGATGGCCAGACCATCATATTTGCCGATCACTTCGGCGAGGCGATCCTTGTCCTTGCCCAGATCGGGTTCGAAATCCACTTCGATGCCGCGATCGCGGAAAATCTGAACGGCGGTTTCGCTGAGTTTGTCGGAAACGAGTACTTTGGGGGCCATGTGCTTGGTCCTTTTTAGGTCGGGTGGCGGGCGTCACGCCCGCCTTACAGGGGAAGATTGGGAAGGCGGTTACTGCGCTGCGATCTCGGATTCGAACGCCCAGGCCAGCCACGGCAACATCGCCGCGATGTCAGAGGTTTCGACCGTACCACCGCACCAGATGCGCAAGCCCGGAGGGGCATCGCGGTAGGCCCCGATATCAAGCGCCACATCGGCATCCGCCAGACGCCCGGCCACAGCCTTGGCAAAGGCCGCGCCATCCGTGATCCGGTCATCGGTAAATTTCAGACAGACGGAGGTGTTCGACCGCGTGGCCGGGTCCGTCGCCAGAAAGTCGATCCAGTCATGCTCTGCGACGAAATCGGTGATCGCCGCCGTGTTGGCATCCGCACGCGCGATCAGACCATTCAGCCCACCGACCGAACGCGCCCAGTCGAGCGCGAAGAGGCAATCCTCGACCGCCAGCATCGATGGCGTGTTGATGGTTTCGCCACGGAAAACACCTTCGATCAGCTTGCCGCCTTTGGTCAGGCGGAAAATCTTGGGCAGGGGCCATGCGGGCGTGTAGGTTTCGAGCCGTTCAACTGCGCGCGGGCTGAGGATCAGCATGCCGTGCGCGGCCTCACCGCCCAGAACCTTTTGCCAGCTGAACGTGGTCACATCCAGTTTGTCCCACGGCAGGTCCATCGCAAAAGCCGCCGAGGTCGCGTCGCACAGGGTCAGGCCCGCGCGATCTGCCGGGATCGCGTCGCCGTTTGGCATGCGCACACCCGAAGTTGTGCCGTTCCAGGTAAAGCAAACGTCGTTGTCGTAGTTCAGCGCCGCCATGTCGACGATTTCGCCGTAGTCCGCAGTATGGACCGTGTGTTCGATACGCAGCTGTTTGGCGACATCCGTCACCCAGCCTGCGCCGAAGGATTCCCATGCCACCATCTCGGCAGGGCGTTCGCCCAAAAGCGACCACATCGCCATCTCGTAGGCGCCGGTGTCGGAGGCAGGTACGATGCCGATCTTGTAATCCGCAGGCACGCCGAGGATCTCGCGCGTTTCCTCGATCGCTGCCTTCAGCCTGGCCTTGCCGACGGCTGCGCGGTGCGAGCGACCCAGTGGTGCGTCGGCCAGTTTCGTCAGATCATGTGTGGGGGGTTTGGCGCAGGGGCCAGAAGAAAAACGCGGATTGGCCGGCCGCGTTGCCGGTTGTTCGATCGTCATTGCTGTTATCCTTACAGATATACGCCCTTCGTTGGGGAAGGGTGTCCCACGGACCAAGTTACGCGCGCGGGCTGGGTGGTACAACCGGAAAAACGTGGCTATAGCGCCGCTTGGATGTCTTTTTGCGACATGGCTGGAGCGGATCGGAAACATGAACGAATTGGTATGCACCTTGATCGCAAAGCCCGGTGGCCTTGATCCCGCGCTGGTCGAAGCGCTGCGCAATGCCTGGGGCGGGGGTGATGCGGTTTGGCTGTCCCCGGATGAAGCCGCGGAATTTTCGATTCCGACCAAGCCGGAAAACCAATGGGACGTATGGGATGATCTGCAAACGCTTGGCGTCGATCTGATCGTTCAGCCTGTCGCTGGGCGGGCAAAGAAAATGCTGTTGGCCGATATGGACAGCACCATGATCGAACAGGAATGCATAGACGAATTGGCCGATGTGGCCGGTGTCGGGGACCGGGTGAAGGACATCACCGCCCGCGCGATGAACGGAGAGCTGGACTTTGAAGGCGCATTGCTTGAGCGCGTTGGCCTGCTCAGGGGTCTGGACGCTGCCGTGATCGATCAGGTGTTGGCCGAGCGGATCACTTACATGCCCGGCGGTGCGACCCTGTTGGCGACGATGAAGGCCAACGGCGCACATGCTGCATTGGTGTCTGGCGGGTTTACGGCCTTTACGTCTGCCGTGGCCACGCACCTTGGGTTCGACGAAAACCGGGCCAATACCTTGAGTGTCGAAAACGGGTGTCTGACGGGTCATGTCGGGATGCCCATTCTGGGCAAACAGGCCAAGGTCGATGCGCTGGGCGAGATTTCAACCCGCCTGGGTCTGACACCGCAGGATGTGATTGCTGTTGGCGATGGGGCCAACGATCTGGGTATGCTGCATCTTGCAGGTACGGGTGTGGCGCTGCATGCCAAACCGTCCGTGGCCGCACAATGCGAGGTGCGTATCAACCACGGCGATCTGACAGCTTTGCTGTATCTGCAAGGCTACGCCAAATCTGAGTTCGTTGTGTAGCGCTCAGATCAACGGAGGTGCCGCGCGCTGTGTCCCGGTCTCGACGCCGCGCCAGTTTTTTATGGGTGCGTTCAGATACTTCAGCGTTTCGGGGTGATGTGGCTCTAACACGCCGAGTTTGACCAGGATCGCGGCAATCGCGCATTCGCTGGCCCGCGTCGTGCCATCGGTGATCTTGAGCGCCACGCCCATCTTCTGTTCCGGCAGGATGGCGACAAAGAACGCCTCGGCCCCGGTCTTGATCGCCACCTTGCCCTTCATTGCGCGCATCAGATTGGTACAGGCGCGCCCCTCTCCGGCCACCAGTTCGGGATGTAGCATCATTGCAGAACGCAAGCGTTCCTCGGCACTTCCTGCAGGGGCTGCGGCGAAATGGGCCATGGCGCGGGCCATGCCATGCAGTGTCGACGCGTGATTGGGCGCACTGCACCCGTCGATGCCAAAGCCGGGGCTGGTTTCGCCGGTCGTACGCTCGAACGCTTCGAGACAGGCGCGTTGGACCGGGTGATCTGGATCGATGTATTCTGGACCGCCCTTGATGTGCTTGTTCAGGGTCAGGAATCCGCAGTGTTTACCCGAACAGTTGTTGTGCACCTGGCACGGTTCCTCGAACGCGCGGATCAGCGCATTTCGCGCGTCATCGTCACCGGGGGTCTGCGGTCCACAGCGGAAATCATCATCTTGTCGCCCGATGTGTTTCAGCCATGTATTGACCCGATCCGTATGGATCGCGGCACCTTGATGCGACGCGCAGGCCAGTGCCAGATGTTCGGTGGTCAGGCCGTAGGCATCGGCTGCTCCGCTTTCGATCAGGGGCAAGCCCTGGATCATCTTTGACGAACTGCGCGGCAGGACAATCGCGTGCGGATCACCCCAGGATTCGACAATCTGGCCCGTGTCATCGCACACGACGGCGTGACCGGTGTGAACACTTTCAAGGAATGGCCCACGCCAGATTTCCGCCATCGGGACAGGTTTCGTCATATTTTCCCTCACAACTTGGCGAAATCCTGCCAATTGAGGTTTCGCCCATCGCGCGTTTCGCGCTAATGTGCTTCTTGTCGAGAAGAAACAAGGCACTTGCAAGAGATGGTCCAAGCAAAGGACCGCCGACAGGTGCCACTGTATTGAGGTCAAGGACAGTCTGGAGGCTGGACAGATGGGATTTAAGACGACGTTCGGATTGGCGGCTGGCATGTGTGCGCTGGTTGCAACCGGAGCCATGGCGCAGAGCCAAAGCACAAACCGCGTGGCGGCCAAAACAGACTGGAGCGTCTTTGTAGAAGACAATCCGACAGAATGCTGGGGTGTTTCAACGCCCAAGGAAACCGTGAACACACGCGATGGGCGCGTCGTTGCGGCAACGCGCAGCCAGATTTTGTTGATGGTATTCTACCGCCCCAGTGCCGGGGCCAAGGGTACGGTTGCTTTCACTGGCGGCTATCCTTTTGCCAGCGGCAGCACCGTGAACCTGAACATTGGCGGCACTGAATTTGAACTGTTCACCGAAGGCGAATGGGCGTGGCCCGCGACCGTTGCGGATGATGCAAAGATCGTGACCGCAATGAAACGCGGCGCGAACGCGATCGTCACCGGCGTTTCGGGACGTGGTACAACCACCAAGGATACCTTTTCGCTGCTGGGGTTCACCGCGGCCGTGGAAGAGGCCGAAAAACGCTGCGGAAACTGATTTTGCCGCAGCGCGAATCCTTTTGATCCTGAACCGCTTTCCTATATAGAGGCGCATCACCCCAGCCGGAGCCTAATTCCATGTCTGCCGATGCGCCGATCACCCAGGACGTCATGACGATCCCCCGCAAATTGCCGGAGGGGCCTGTGAACCTTGTGGGGTTGACCCGCCCGGCAATGCGCGATGCCCTGATTGCGATGGGGACACCGGAAAAGCAGGCCAAGATGCGCGTTGGGCAAATCTGGCAGTGGATCTATCAGTGGGGTGTCCGTGACTTTGCCTCGATGACCAACCTGGCCAAGGCCTACCGCGCCCAATTGGCCGATCATTTCGTGATCGAAATTCCCGAGGTGGTCAGCAAGCAGGTCAGTGAAGACGGCACGCGCAAGTATCTGGTGCGGATTGCGGGCGGCCACGAGGTCGAGGTCGTGTACATCCCCGAAGAGGGACGCGGCACCCTGTGCATTTCATCCCAAGTCGGCTGCACGCTGACCTGTTCCTTCTGTCACACGGGCACTCAAAAGCTGGTGCGGAACCTGACCGCAGGCGAAATCATCGGTCAGGTGATGATGGCCCGCGACGATCTTGAGGAATGGCCGGTGCCGGGCGCGCCGAAGGATGAAACCCGGTTGCTGTCCAACATCGTGCTGATGGGTATGGGTGAGCCGCTCTATAATTTCGAAAACGTGCGGGACGCGATGAAAATCGCGATGGACGAAGAAGGCATTCAACTGTCGCGCCGTCGGATCACCCTTTCGACGTCTGGCGTTGTGCCCGAGATTGAGCGCACGGCAAACGAGATCGGGTGCCAGTTGGCGGTGTCCTTTCACGCCACGACCGACGATGTGCGCGACAAGCTGGTGCCGATCAACAAACGCTGGAACATCGAAACACTGCTGGAGGCGTTGCGCGCCTATCCCCGCGGGCGGAATTCGGAACGGATCACCTTTGAATACGTGATGCTGAACGGTGTGAATGACAGCGATGAGGATGCACGCCGGTTGATCGATCTGATCGAGGGTATTCCAGCCAAGATCAACCTGATCCCCTTCAACGAATGGCCCGGCGCACCTTACACGCGCAGTTCGAACAACCGCATCCGGGCCTTTGCCGACATCGTTTACAAGGCAGGGTACGCCAGCCCCATTCGCACCCCCCGGGGCGAGGATATCATGGCCGCCTGTGGTCAATTGAAGTCTGCCACCGAACGGGCGCGTAAATCACGCCGCCAGATCGAAGCAGAAGCAGGCGTCGCGCAGGGGTAATTCCCGCTGTGATTGTCTCCAGAATGGCCACAATTGCCGCAATGATTTCTTATTGGTGAACGATTGAGGTCATGTCGCTTCGTCATACCGCTCTTATCGATTTGTCCGAAGGAGCAACAAAATGACTATTATCGTAAAGCAGGACCCGCTGGTAACAGCCCAGATTATTGACCTGGTTGTTGGTGAACGCGCCAAGGCATTGTCAAAGCGGGAATGGAAACATCGTCTGGCCGGGTATGGCTATGGCATCCGGGAAACCGATGCAGGTGAAGTTCTGGAAACCCTTCCCCACCATATCGAAATCTGTGAATTGCCCGCTGAACTGAGCGCATAAGCCGCGTTCAGCAGGTTTGGCTGGTCGGAAGGTGCCGATCAGCGCAGCCAGACCCGTAATTTGCTTGGGTGAGTGTTGCGACTTGTGCGGCCGCGTCAAACGCGTCCGCTTTCCCTTCGGAAATGCACGTCCAACATAGCATCAGGTTTTGATGCTCGACGGGAAATCACTTGGGCCAAGACTTTGGCTTTGGCTATCTGCCGGGCACTTCATCACGCGCCGGTGCCGGTTCCCAATTGTCGATGATATCAACAGCCTCTTCTGCTGTTTCGACAAAGCGGAACAGATCCAGATCCTCGGCCGAGATCGTGCCTGCCTCTGACAACGCATCCCAGTTGATGATCTTTTCCCAGAACGCGCGCCCGAACAGCAAGAACGGCACGCGTTGCATCCGCCCTGTCTGAATGAGCGTCAGGGATTCAAACATCTCGTCCAGAGTGCCAAAGCCGCCGGGAAAGACGCAAATGGCCCGCGCCCGCATCAGGAAGTGCATCTTGCGAATGGCGAAGTAGTGGAAGTTGAAGCACAAGTCCGGCGTCACGTATTCGTTGGGCGCCTGTTCGTGGGGCAAGACGATGTTCAGGCCGATGGAGGCGCCACCGGCATCTTGTGCACCGCGGTTGCCTGCTTCCATAACACCCGGTCCGCCGCCAGTGGCCACAACATTTTCGCGGCCCTTGCTGGCCAGAGATTTGACCGTCATCAAATGTGCAAATTCGCGCGCGACATCATAGAAGTGTGACAGGTCGGCCAAGGTTTTGGTCCGCGCGCTTTCCTTGTTGGCGGGGGCTGGAATGCGTGCGCCGCCGAACAGGACAATCGTGCTTTCGATCCCCGCTTCATCAAGGATCATTTGCGGCTTCAGCAGCTCCAGCTGAAGCCGTACAGGTCGCAGTTCGTTCCGGCACAGAAATTCGTCGTCGGCAAAGGCCAACCGATAGGCTGGCGCGCGCGTTTGTGGCGTGTCCGGCACCTCCTGGGCGGTTGTGCGATCGGTGTGCGCATCGCGGAAGCGGCTGTGGCGTTCGTCTTTCATCTTGGCGTCCTTTGCTCGGGTGTTGGTTCAGACCTATCGCGAAGCGGGCAGGCTGCCCAGATGTGATTGCACTGGCCCCACGATTGTTGTCTAAGCGCTGCAACATTTTGGGGAGTCTGACAGATGTCGAACGCACAGCTTGAAACAGCCATCGAAGCCGCCTGGGACGCACGGGACGGTATTTCGCCTGCCACCACCGGTGAGACACGGGATGCGATCGAAGATACTTTGAATGCTCTCGACAGTGGGGCACTTCGCGTGGCTGAACGCGGCGATGACGGTACGTGGCATGTCAACCAGTGGGCCAAGAAAGCGGTTCTTCTGGGCTTTCGCATCAAGGATATGGAACAGCACGACGGCGGACCGCAAGGCGGCGGCTGGTGGGACAAGGTGGACAGCAAGTTCAAGGGCTGGGATGACAATCAGTGGAAGGCCGCAGGTTTCAGGGCTGTTCCCAACTGCGTGGTGCGCAAATCCGCATTCATCGCACCGGGCGTGGTTCTGATGCCTTCGTTCGTGAACCTTGGCGCATATGTTGACGAAGGCACGATGGTCGACACCTGGGCGACCGTTGGAAGCTGCGCACAGATCGGCAAGAATGTGCACCTGTCCGGTGGTGTCGGCATTGGCGGTGTTCTTGAACCCATGCAGGCAGGGCCAACGATCATCGAAGACAACTGCTTTATCGGGGCCCGTTCCGAAGTTGTCGAAGGGTGCATCGTGCGCGAAGGTTCGGTTCTGGGCATGGGCGTTTTCATCGGCCAGTCCACAAAGATCGTGGACCGTGAAACCGGCGAAGTCATGTACGGCGAAGTGCCCGCCGGGTCGGTTGTTGTTGCCGGCTCGATGCCTTCGAAGAACAACGTGAACCTCTATTGCGCGGTCATCGTCAAAAAGGTCGATGCGCAGACGCGGTCCAAGACCAGCATCAACGAGCTTTTGCGTGACTGACACACCCGCCAAACCCAAGAAGAAATCGCGCCAGCAGGTCTATACCCTTCTGGTGCAGATTGGGCGCAAGGATGGTGACGGTTTGCCAGACGGGGCCACGGGTGCGGCGTTGATGTGTTTTGCCAGCGGTGTGGACGAGGCAGAAGCCGTGCGTGAGACCGTAGCGATCCTGAAACAGGCAGATACCGCGCCGCTTGATGTCACCGGGTACGGCACCTTGGCCGAACGCGAGGCCGAAGGGCACGAAATCGACGCAGAAGAACGCGCGTTGATGAAACAGGCGCTGGACGACAATGCGGTGATCGTCGCGCAAGTCACGCCGTTCTTCGACTAGACTTTATGGGTTTGTCCCGAACCATTTGCGATGGATTTGTGCATAGGTGCCATCCTCGCGCAGTGACAGAAGCGCCTGGTTGATTTCTTCCCGCAACGGGTCGCTGGATTGCACCGCAATCCCATAGTTTTCCCGATTGAACACCGGCCCTGCCAATTGCGAAAACCCGGTTTGATCCGTGTTGACGTAGTAGGCAAGGATGGGTGCATCAAAGACAACGGCATCGACTGTGCCATCCTGAAACGCCCGCAACATGTCCTGAAGGTCGCCAAAGGTCTGTGCAGACAGATCGCGACGACTAAGGAATGCTTCGGCGGTGCTGTTTTCAATTGTGGCCACGCGCTTGCCGTAAAGGTCGTTGATGGAATTCACCGAACCGGTGATCGCCTCGACCGTCATCACCGACGTGATCCGCGCAACAAAGACGGAAACAACAAACAAAGACGATATCACCAACAATACGCCGAACAGCCGCCCGAACGGCGTGCGCGGCATGCGTTCTTCGAACCCGCCGTTCACGACAAGGTTCAGAGCCCACCAAAAGGATGGAAACATCGCCTCGCGCCAGGGGCGTTTGAAGTATTCCTGATCGCGGCGTTCAAACTGCCACATCAACATGCCGCCAGCCAAAAGGACTGCAAACGCCGCCAATACGGCAAATACCAAATCCCATGAGGCAATCGCGCGCCATATGCTTGATCCGCCGCTGGTCTGCCGTGGGATCATGATTTGTAGACCGGAGCCAAAGATCGGCTGCGAAAAGTCGAGATCAAGTTCCCGTTTGGCCGTGATCGATATGTTGGCGATGGCGACATTGGAGGTCCCATCCTTGACGGCCTCCAGCATCGCCGAAAAGCTGTCGTGCCGCGTGACGGTGAAGTCCTGCTCAAGCGTTGTCGCAATTTCACGCCAAAGGTCCATGGAAAACCCGGCATCCGCACCGCTGTCTTCGAATGAGAACGGCGGCCGCGTAACTGTGGAGACGGATAACCCCTGTGCAACGCTCGCAGACGCGAAGCACAGGAAAAACAGTGATAGAACAAGATTTCGCATTTTGCGCGCAGCCCCCCGGTACGTGCGGGTGGATTAGGTCATGCCACTGTCAGGGACAAGCCGAAGCAGACGTCAGGCGGCGCGTTGTTGTGCAAGTGTGACCGCTTCGAACCACTTTAGCACTGGAAAGGCCGGCTTGCCGTGTTCCGGCAGACTTGCCCGGTCGAGATGACCCAGAGCGCTTGACGCAAGTTGATCGGGTTTCCGCCGCAGGCGTCCAATATAAAGGCTTTCGGCCCAAGTGCCTGCAGCAAGAACCGTCTCATGGCCGGGCAATAGCAACTGCGTATAGGTGACAACCGGACCGCACTGCGCGTCAAAAGCTGCGTGGCCGTTCATCAGGTGGCGCGCCGGAACCAGAACCGCCTCTTGACCGAACAGGTATTCCACTTCCGATCCACGGATGACCAGACGCTGATCTGGTGACACAGTGATATCATGTTTCAGCCCAAAATACGGGGCGCGCAGCCTGATGGGATGGAAACTTCCCCGTGCGGGGACGACCCTGTCTATGCGGTGTAGAACCGGGACCACACCAGAGCTTTCGGTCAGAACGCAATCGCCGCGCCGCAAGGTGCCGGCGGGTCGGTATCCGTCTGGCGTGGCCACAGGGACGTTTGCGGCCATCGACGGCGAGGGACCAATTGGTTCGATATCCGTAGACAGGGCCGCGAACAGCACGTCGCTCGCCATCACCCTGTTGTTCTGGGCCAACAGGGTCGCGCGCAAGTCGTCCAGCATCAGCGGCTGCAAGTCGTTGATCACGACAGAGGTCACATTGTGCTCTTCCGGCTCTTCCAGGGCGAGCCGCGCCCAGCCTCGTGCATTGTCCCATGACAGGGTGATGCGCAGTATATCCGTGCGCCCGGTCGTCATACGCTGGATTGCAGCGTGTGTTACGCGCATACCACAGGTCTGAACCATGGAAATGCCGCCACCTGGGATTGCTTGAAACATCAAACCGGTCGCATCGGTGCGCTGCTGGCCGGAAAACCCGAAGAGTTTTTGTGGCCGTCCGTCGGGGGACAAGCGTGTTTCAAATACCAGGCTGCCACGCACAAGAGGTTCCGAAGCACTGGCCGCAACCTGCAGTTCCGCACGCCTGTCCGTACCTAACCCGTGCGGACAAAACCGCCCATCGTGATGATCTGCCAGGCCAATCCACGCCATCAGGTTTATGCGACCTTTCGGGCTTGGATCAACAGATTGGCCTCGTAGTGTTTGAGAGTGCGCCGCGCGGCAGGGCTGTACCCTTTGCCTGTGTCTGGATCCAGTTCAGGAAACAGTGCGCAGATTTCCTCGACCACCGCGGCATCGAAGCTGTTCTTCGTTTGTGGCCCCGGAAGGAAGCTCTCGGTTGCCAGACCTTCAGAAAAAACGACCTGATGCCTGTCGAACATCAGGTGCACATAGGTCACGTGGCCGCCTTCAATCCGCGTGACGGATTTATCGTTGACCAAATCCTTGGCCGCGACAAGAACCTCGCGATCACCGAACAACAACTCCGCAAGGTTATCGCGGATCAACACCCGGTGTTCCGGCGACAGCAACAGCTCTCGGTGCGTGCCGAAAGTATCGGGGCGGATACGAATGGGGGCAAACTTGTCCTGCGCAGCCACGGTGCGCGATCCCTGCCAACGAATGGGTTGGGCACCATCATCCTGCGTCAGAACCAGATCACCCGGCTGCAATTCTTCAACCAGGCGTTCGCCCTCGGGCGTTGCGATCATGGTGCCTGCAACGAAACACGGGATCGAACTGACATTCACAAAGCCCGTGTCTTCGTTGGTGCCGTTGTCGACCGTATAGGTGAAGTTGAAATCTTCGGTATCGCCATCGCCAGTAAGCTGAAGTGTGCCGTCGGCGTTGAGCATCACGGTCTGGCCGGTGTTCAATGTCACAACCGTGCCCACAACAACCGGGACGCCGTTGATATGCGTGATGGTCAGAACGCCAGCGCCGTTGTTCACGTCGTTGGCCAACACATTTAACGCCTTGGTGCCGTTGGGGTCGAGATGTATGTCGTCAGACTGTGCAACCAGATTGGTTTGTACGGAGTCGCCAGCAATCAGCAGGTTTGAATCATAGCTTGAATCCGACACATCCGCGACCACGAAGCGGATCGAGTTCACCACATCGGCATTGACCGGGATGGTCAACGTCAGTGTGACGGTCAGCCCATCCATTTCGGTGTTGTAGTCGTCGTTGCTGTTGTCGAGATACAGGTTCTCGTTGTTGCCCGAATTGACGTTGCCCGGGTCTGTATCGCCATTTCCGACAGCAAGGTCGACCTGTGTGCCGTTGATCCAGACGCCCACGAAATCCTGGTAAACAGAGTTCTGGAATTCCGGATACTCCTCGGACGAAAAGACAAACTGCATGGTCATCAGATCGCCGGTGGGAATGAAATCGACGTCAAGGACCGCGGCATCATAGGTGCGGGCACCTGCCGCATCGTTGAACTGGGAAAAGTTGTTGATGCCAGATGTGTTCGTGGACGTCGACGTGGATTGGTTCGAACTGCCGGTGCTGTTGGTGAAATCCTCGGCGTCGCCAGTGGACAGGATGACCCCTGTATCGCTTGGCGTGGCACCGGGCGCAACATTGTCGCCATCCGTGTAGATGCCAGCGGAGTCGTTGTCACCGTAGTACGTTGCACCCACCACCTGAACACCATCACCAAAGATGGTTTCGGCCATATCAACGGCTGATGTACCTTCGGCCACCGTGTCGATCGGAAGTTCCGATGCTGCTACCATGTCTGCCTCGCGCCCAATCAGGAGACAGAACAGCAACAGCGCACAGGTTTTTCCTGTGTTTTATCATCATGCATCGTTGGCATGTGGGGCCATGCGTTGATGGCCGTACTGCTGAATGCCCTGCCTCGGGTCATATTATTCCTGCAACCATAGCACGTGGTTTAACGGTTTGTTAATCACAAAGCGGCGCAAGAGGCTTGGAATCGCGCCATTTTCGCCACATTGATGTGCCTGCACGTGATGGAACGCTTTTTGAAGGATAGCTTCATGCCCGGAATTGACCCTGTTCAACTGACGTCTGATCTGGTGATCTGCCCGTCCGTGACCCCGGCCGACGAAGGCGCGCTGGGCGTCCTTGAAAGCGCTTTGGCAGAGGCAGGGTTCTCAGTGTCCTGGGCCGACCGTGGCGGCATCCGCAATCTATTTGCACGGTGGGGCGCCAAGGGGCATCCGAAAACCTTTGGCTTCAACGGTCACACCGATGTCGTGCCCATTGGCGATGCAGAGGCCTGGACTCATCCCCCCTTTGGCGCGGAGATCGAGAACGGTGTGATGTTCGGGCGCGGCACAACAGACATGAAATCGGGCGTCGCGGCCTTTGTCGCCGCTGCGATTGACCGCGTCACAGATGCCCCGCCGGATGGCGCAATAATCATTGCAATCACCGGCGATGAGGAAGGTGATGCGCTGGACGGAACGACCGCGCTCTTGGATCACATGGCAGCGCATGGCGAAGCGATGAGCGTATGCCTTGTCGGTGAACCCACATGCCCAAACACCATGGGCGACATGATGAAGATCGGGCGGCGCGGATCGCTGACCGCCTTTTTCGAAGTGACCGGAAAACAGGGGCATTCGGCCTATCCTCACCGCGCTCTGAATCCCCTGCCTGCGATGGTGCGCCTTATGGATCGGCTGGCATCGCATACGCTTGATGAGGGGACCGCGCATTTCGATGCTTCAACCTTGGCGGTTGTCACCGTCGATACAGGCAATCCCGCCACCAACGTGATACCTGCGCAATGTTCGGCAACCGTCAATATCCGCTTCAATGACCTGCACAGCGGCAGCAGCCTTTCGGAATGGCTCGAAGAAGAGACGCGCCGCATTCAGGAGGAATTCGGCGTCGAGGTAGCGACGAAGATCAAAGTTTCGGGCGAAAGCTTTTTGACTCCACCCGGTCCGTTGTCGGATTTGGTAAGTGCGGCGGTCAAAGCCGAGACAGGGGTGACGCCCACGCTCAGCACGTCGGGCGGCACATCGGATGCCCGCTTTGTCAAAGACCATTGTCCAGTTGTTGAGTTCGGTCTGGTTGGGCAGTCCATGCACCAGGTGGACGAACACGTTGAAGTCGATCATATCCACCAGCTCAAGGCGATCTACGCCCGGATTCTAGACGACTACTTCGCATGACACTTCGCATCGAAGAAACCCGTGACATTGCGGCCTGTCGCGCCTTGCGTCGAGCGGTCTTTATCGAAGAGCAGGGGGTGTCGGAACAGGATGAAATCGATGATTTGGATGATGTGGCGCATCATTTGATCGCAACGGTGGATGGCACGCCGGTCGCCTCTGCCCGGATTGTGATCAAGGGGCGCGACGCCAAGATCGGGCGTGTGTGCGTGTTACAATCACATCGGGGTAAGGGACTCGGTGCCAAGTTGATCGAGGCTGGCATCGACTTGCTAGAGCCGATGCCACATGTATCACGAGCGGTTCTTGGTGCGCAGACACATGCACTGGGCTTCTATGAAAAGCTGGGATTTTGCCGCTTTGGACCGGTCTATCTTGATGCGGGGATCGACCATCAGGACATGGAGCGTCGGGTGTGAAGCGCCCAACTTTGGTTGTGATGGTCAAAGTGCCGCGCCCGGGTCGGGTCAAGACCCGTTTGGGCCGGGATATCGGCATGACGGCGGCCGCATGGTGGTTTCGACATCAGGTGCGTTACCTGCTGCGTAAGTTGCAGGACCCGCGATGGCATTTGGTTCTTGCCGTGGCACCGGATGCTGAGGGAATGCGCAGCCGCGTGTGGCCCGCGCATTTGCATCGTTGGCCGCAAGGGGGCGGAGATTTGGGAGCGCGCATGTTGCGGGCGATGCGTCAGGCCGATGGGCCAGTCTGTGTGATCGGTGCAGACATTCCGGGGATTACCAAGGCACACATTGCCGAAGCCTTTGCCAACCTTGGCCCGAACCGCCCGGTGATCGGTCCTGCGCCAGACGGTGGATACTGGCTGATCGGGCTGCGATCGGATGCACGGATGCCGCGCCACTTGTTTCGGGACGTCCGCTGGTCAACAGAACATGCAATGGCGGATACGTTGACATCTTTGGGGGATCGGCCCGTGCATTTCCTGCCGGAACTTGCGGATGTGGATCGTGCCGGCGATTTGCCCATGACGATACAGCGCGCGCGTGCTACCTCCTGATCATGAGCCGCATTCCATCAAAGCCCGAAATACTGGATTGGATCACGTCCAATCCGACCCTCACTGCCAAGCGTGATATTGCAAAAGCCTTTGGGATAAAGGGCGCCGCGCGCATAGATCTCAAGCGGATTTTGCGCGAGTTGGAAGCCGAAGGTCACCTTGAACGGCGCAACAAATCCTATCAGGATCCCGACCGCCTGCCGCCCGTCAGTGTGCTGCAGGTTGGTGCGCCCACGCCTGACGGCGATCTGTTCGGCAAGCCCATGGAATGGCACGGTGAGGGCATCGAACCTGTTGTTCTGATCATCCCGCGTGCCTCTGACCCGGCGCTGGGCGAAGGGGACCGTATCCTTGCGCGGCTGACTGCCGTGAAAGAGGATGACCACAACTACGAAGCGCGGCTGATCCGGCGGATCGGAACGAACCCCAAGCGTATTCTCGGGGTGTTTCGCAAGCGCACCGAGGGCGGGCGCATTGTGCCAGTGGACAAAGGTGCCGACAAGGAATGGCAGGTCGATGCCGGGGCCACACACGGTGCCAAGGATGGTGAGCTGGTCGAGGCGGAATTGGTTGGGCCAAAGGCGCGCATCGGGCTGCCCAAGGCACGTATCGTTGAGCGTCTGGGCGACCCTTCCGCGCCCAAGGCCGTGTCTCTGATTGCCATCCATCAACATGGTATTCCGGATGATTTTCCCGATGAGGTGATTGCAGAAGCGGACAAGGCAAAGCCTGTTGCGCTGGATGGCCGGACGGATTTGCGGGATCTCCCATTGATCACGATTGACCCTTCGGATGCCCGTGACCACGACGATGCGTGTTTTGCCGAAGCCGACAGTGACCCCAAGAACGAAGGTGGGTTTGTGATCTGGGTCGCGATTGCGGATGTGGCGGCCTATGTCACACCGGGGTCCGCTTTGGACAACGAGGCCCGGAAACGCGGCAACTCGACCTATTTTCCCGACCGCGTGGTGCCAATGCTGCCGGATCGCCTGTCGGGTGATCTGTGCAGTCTGCACGAAGGCGTTCCGCGTGCGTGCATCGCGGTGCGCATGCAAGTTGACGCGAAAGGCGAAAAGATCGGGCACAAGTTCGTGCGTGGCCTGATGCGGTCGCCCGCGTCCCTCCACTACGAAGAGGTGCAGGCCGCCATTGACGGGCACCCGAACGACCGTACAGAGCCTTTGTTAGAGCCTGTTTTGCACCCGCTGTTCGCGGCCTATGACGCGCTTGTCAAAGCCCGGAATGCGCGGCAGCCTCTTGATCTGGACTTGCCGGAACGGCGCATCGAACTGGATGATGATGGGACAGTGCGGTCGGTCAAATTCAAGGACCGATTGGATGCCCACCGCCTGATCGAAGAGTTCATGGTGCTGGCCAACGTTGCGGCTGCCGAAACGCTGATCGCCAAGAAATCACAGCTTCTGTTTCGGGTGCACGAGGAGCCGGATCCCGACAAACTGGATGCTTTGAGAGAGACGGCACAGTCGGCTGGATTCAATCTGGCGAAGGGTCAGGTTTTGAAAACTTCACACCTGAACCGGTTGCTAAGCGATGCGGCGGGGTCCGACGAGGCGGAATTGATCAATCTCAGCACTCTGCGATCCATGACGCAGGCCTATTACAGTCCGGCCAACTTTGGGCATTTTGGGTTGGCTCTTGCCAACTATGCGCATTTCACGTCCCCGATCCGCCGATATGCCGATCTGATCGTGCATCGCGGTCTGATTTCGGCACATGGCTGGGGCAAGGATGGCCTGTCGCCACAAGACATCGATACGCTGGACCGAACAGCCGAACACATCTCGGACACGGAACGCCGGTCCATGATGGCGGAACGCGATACGACGGACCGGTATCTTGCCGCTTACCTCAGCGAACGGGTGGGGACCGAGTTCGAAGGGCGGATCAGCGGTATCGCCAAGTTTGGCGTTTTCGTGAAGCTGGATGACAGCGGCGCGGATGGTCTTGTGCCGATCCGCACGCTGGGGCGTGAATATTTCCACTTTGACCGGGAGGCAGGCACCCTCATGGGTGCGGATTCCGGGCGGATCATCGGCATCGGCCAGCGCGCCACTGTTCGGCTGACCGAAGCGGCCCCGGTTACAGGTGGCATTGCGCTGGAAATCCTCGAACTGGATGGCAAGGCGATGCCACAAGGCAGCAATTCGCCTGCAGGCCGGGCACCGCGCCGAAAGGTCGCCAAGGGCAAGCGAAAGGCTGAAAAGGTCAAGCGGAAGGTGTCGCGCAAGCGTCGCTGACCCGGGCCGCGTAATCCATCAGGATCGTGTCGCTGTCCACCCGCCGGGACAATTCGGTTGCAACTGGCGTGGCGGCCATCGACGCAAGGATTGGTCCCACGCTGACATCCGCCGCCGTCACGGTATCGCCAAACAGGAACGGCCCGTGCCACAGCCTGTCTGAAATGGCCTTCAGGTCCGGCTCTGCGCGCGCCAGCCTCTCTTTTGCGGACAAGCGACCCAACCCTTGAGTGTTCATGCCCCGCAAAAGCTGCTTGCGCAGCCCTCGGGTGATCAGCAAGCGCGGCCATTTGGGAATGTCCTTGAAATAGGTGTCGCGGATCAGGGGCCAGTTTCGATCATCCGCCCATCGGTCGAGAACGAGGTGGAAATACAAGTGCTCCTCGGCCATTCGGATGAATGCGCGCGATGTGGATTTGTCCAGATAGGACAGGCCCTTGTCAAAGTCGGCCCCGCGCTGTTCCAGCCAGCTGCGGATGTTGTCACTGTCTCCGACGATCTCGTCGCCAACCTTGATCGCGGGCAATTTGGACTTTGGCCAGCGGCGTGGATCGTTCGTGTCCTGTCTTTCCCAAACTTCGCCGGACAGGTTCAAAAGATACGCGGCTTTGGTACAGAACGCGCTGATGCTGTATTCGTCAAAGGCAGGCGGATAGGAAATGAGGGTAATCATGGTTGCTCCCGTTCTATGACGGTGATCTAGCATCGGTTGCTGACAATATTTGTCAGTATGTGTGCTATGCTAGATGAATGAGCAGAACCCATCGCCTTTTCCAATTGATGCAGACGTTGCGCCGTTTGTCGCCACCTGTGACCGCGCAAAGCCTCGCGTCCGAAATGAACGTGTCACTGCGCACGATCTACAGGGACATCGACAGCCTGCGCGGCCTTGGCGCGGTGATAGACGGCGAAGCGGGCTTTGGTTTCACCCTGGTGGAAGACACCGCGTTACCGCCGCTTGGGTTCGAAGATGACGAGCTTGAAGCCTTGGTTCTCGGGTTGAGAGATGTGGCGATCATTGGCGACCCGGCCTTGGCACGAGCGGCGAATTCGGCGCTGTCGAAAATTCAAAGCCGTGTGCCGCCGCGGCAGGCGCACAGGTTGCAGCACGCCATTCTGGATGCGCAACGGTATTATCGGCCGGAGCCACCGTTGATCGACGTGGCCCTGCTGCGACAGGCCACGTGGGATGAGCTATGCGTGCGCTTTGATTATGAGGACGCCAAAGGCGCGCGCACGCAGCGCACCGTCAAACCGCTTGGCATTGTCTATATGGAAAACACCAACATGCTGTTGGCATGGTGCACGCTGCGCGAGGATTTCCGGGGTTTCCGTTTGGACCGGATGCAGACGTTGACCGTAACCTCCGACAGCTTTCGGCCCCACAGGGTCGCTTTGTTGCGCGAACACATTGCGCGTATTCGGGCAGACATCCAGGGATCGGCAATGGATCGCGCCACATCGGAATGATGGCTTTCGATCACGATTGATTGCCGCTAAATTGGAAACAACGCAAAAAAATATCCTGAGGCAAATTATGCGGTGTGTGCGTTCGAGCGTGGCAATTTTTCTTGCCATATGTGCCGGTCCCGGTTTGGCCGCGGGTCCAACGGTGGACTCTTTGCGGCCATTGGACCGCCCGTTGGAGCCACGTGTAGTTCTTGCGGCATCCACATCGACATCCACCCTGCGTCCGGTCGTGCGACCTGAAAACCTCGTGGCACCCAAATACGGGGACGAGGCGGTTCTAGTCGCCTCCAATGCGCGGTTTCAGCGGTGGATCAAAGCGTTCAAACCTCGGGCTGCCAACTCAGGGATCAGCGCGGCAGTCTTTGACCGTGCGTTCCAAGGTGTGCGCTACGACGCAGCAGTGATCAAGCGCGACCGCAATCAGTCAGAGTTTACCAAGACGATCTGGGACTATCTCGACAGTGCGGCCTCAGACGCCCGCATTCGCAACGGCAAAGCAGCCCTGCGAAAGCACAATGGCACGCTCGACACCATCGAGGCACGTTATGGGGTTGAGAAGGAAGTGGTTGTGGCCATCTGGGGGCTGGAAAGCGCATATGGTACCTTTCGTGGCAGCAACGATGTGGTTCAGAGCCTTGCGACACTGGCCTTTGATGCGCGGCGTGGTCAGTTTTTTGAAGAACAGTTGATCGCCGCGTTGAAGATCCTTCAAAACGGCGACACGACGCCGCGCAACATGACAGGAAGCTGGGCCGGGGCCATGGGCCACACTCAGTTCATACCGACATCCTATCTCGATTATGCGGTCGATTTCACAGGCGATGGCAAGCGGGACATCTGGTCTGATGATCCAACGGACGCGCTGGCATCAACGGCTGCCTACCTTAAAAAGTTTGGCTGGAAGACGGGCGTGCCATGGGGGGTTGAGGTCACGGTGCCCCGTGATTTTGATTATGCGCTGGCCAATCGTGAAATCAAGAAAGCCCCAAGCGCGTGGGCCAAGCTGGGTGTTGTCGGTGTCAATGGATCAGTGCGCGACTATGGTCCGGCGTCGGTACTGTTGCCCGCTGGCAGCGATGGTGCTGCTTTTCTGATCTTTGACAATTTCGCGGTGATCGAGCGATACAACACTGCCGATGCTTATGTGATCGGGGTTGGGCATCTGAGCGATCGGATAAAAGGCGGGCCAGCGATCAAGGCGAATTGGCCGCGCGAGGACCGCGCGTTGACGTTCAAGGAACGCAAGGAACTGCAGCGCCGGTTGACCCGGAAAGGGTTCGATACGCAAAAGATCGATGGCAGGATTGGGCCGCTAACGATCAACGCGGTGCGATCTTATCAGCGGTCAGAGGGCCTTGTTCAGGATGGTTATGCGTCGCTGCGCCTGTTGAAGCGATTGCGCTGAGCAAACCGACCAAGGATCAAGCCGGTGACATGCCCCGCAGCCGTTCAGACCGGCGGCGCAGCAATTCGACCACCGTCAGCAATGCGATGGAGATCGCCACCAGGATCGTCGCCACGGCGAGGATTGTCGGGCTGATCTGTTCACGCAGACCTGTAAACATTTGCCATGGCAATGTCTTCTGACCGGCGGAGCCCACGAACAGCACAACAACGACCTCGTCGAAGGATGTGATGAAGGCGAACAGGCCGCCCGAGATCACGCCGGGCAGGATCAGCGGCATTTGCACCTTGAAGAACGTGGTCACCGGGTTGGCCCCCATGTTGGCAGCGGCGCGCGTCAGCGACCGGTCAAAGCCCACCAATGTGGCAGTTACCGTGATGATGACAAACGGGATGCCAAGAACAGCATGTGCAAGGATCACTTTGATGTAGCCGACGAAGTTCTTGTCGAGACCAAGAGTACCTTCCATCCAGTTGCCGAGCGTCGAGTAGAAGAAGAACATGCCCGTGGCCGAGATGATCAGGGGGACGATCATGGGCGAGATCAGAACCGCCATGATCGTTCCTTTGAACGGGACATGTGATTGCGACAGGCCGATGGCCGCCAATGTTCCCAGCGAGACAGAGATGATCGTCGCGATTGGGGCGATGATCAGCGAGTTCTTGAGACTGCGCTGCCATTCATTGTTGGTCAGAAAATCGCGGTAATGCTTGAGGCTATAGCCTTCGGGATCAAAGCGCAGCATTTCCGGAGTAAATGTGAAGAAGTCCTGCGCATTGAAGCTGAGCGGCATGACCACGAGGATGGGCGTGATCAGGAATACGAAAATCGCACCGGCCAACACGCGGAACGTATAATGCCACAGCACCTGTCCGGGGGTCAGGTAGGGCAAGAGGCGCGCGCGGTAACGTCCTTCGTACAGCCAGAAGATGAACCAACCAAAGAATGCGCCGGCCAACAGACCGAGCACACCCAGCGGCAGGCCGCCAACGGCAAACCCGACAACAGTAAAGGCGACAACGGTAATCCAGCGGGCCAGGCGTTCATTCCTGAGCGATGCGATGAAAAACGCAGCCAGGATCATCACCGCGATAGCACCGGCAACGGCCCCGATCAGGGTGCCGCCATTTGCGGCGCCCACAAAGAGGCCAGCGAACCCACCGGCCAATCCAACAGACGGGATGACGAATGACAGAGGCTTGCGCGAGATAGGTGTCAAAGCGGCCATGTGCGTTATCCCAGTTTCACGTTGTCGATGCCGACGATCCGGTCGTAGCACCAGTAGAGCAAGAGAACGACCGCCAGCAGGATGGACCCAAGCGCCGCCGCGAGGCCCCAGTTGAGCGACGACGAAATGTGGTAGGCGATCCGGTTCGAGATGAACACACCCTTGGTGCCGCCCACGATTTCCGGCGTGATGTAGTAGCCGATGGACAGGATGAACACGAGGATCGACCCCGCGCCGATACCGGGCACCGACTGCGGAAAGTAAACCCGCCAAAAGGCTGTCCAATTTGTCGCCCCTAGGGACTTGGCTGCCCGCAAATAGGCGGGCGGGATGGTCTGCATCACAGAGAACATGGGCAAGATCATGAAGGGCAACAGAATGTGTGTCATGGCGACAATCGTGCCAGCTTCGTTGTTGATCATGATTATGCGCTTGGCATCCTCCACCAACCCGATCCAGACCAAGACATCATTGATCACACCTTGCTGTTGCAGCATCACTTTCCACGCGCTGGTCCGCACCAGAAGCGATGTCCAGAACGGCAGCAGAACAAGGATTAGCAAAAGGTTCGCCTGCCGCGTCGGCAGGTTGGCCAAGAGCCAAGCGACTGGATAACCCAAAAGGATGCACGACCCGGTAATGACGAGCGACATCACCAATGTGCGCCAAAAGAGTTTGAGCAGGATTTGTTTCTCTTCGGGCTGCCATGCGATGCCATCGGGCGTTTTTTGCGCATCAACTGCATTGAGGAAGTAGCCGGATGTATAGAGCCCCGAGTGGGTCTGGAGCGTCTTCCAGGTTTCGATATCACCCCACCCTTTGTGAATCTCGATCAGCTTGTCCTTGAACGGCGCATCTGCAACCGGATCAAGGCGCTTCATCTTGCGCCCCGATTGGCGGAACATCGATGAAATGCCGGTTTTCTCATAGTTCAACCGGGTGCCGAGACGCGTGTGCTGCTTGGCCTCGACCGCTTTGATCATGTCGCGGGCAAAGGCGGCATAGACCTCTTCGTCAGGCAATTCCCCGGTGCTGGACTCCCAGCTGGCAAGTGCGACCACGGTTTCGGGCAGGGTATTGGCGACGATGTCGTTTTCCACCGAACGGAAAAGCATCGACCCGATGGGCACGATGAAGGTCACAAGAACAAAGATCAGCAATGGCGCAATCAGCATCAAGGCGCGCAGCTTCTGACGACGCAGGGCTTTGGCCAGACTGCGTTTCAGCGGGGTTCCGTCAGCGGCAAGAACGGGGCCGGATGCTGTCATATCGCTCATCATTGGTCTCGCGGTTTGGAGAGGTGGCGGAGGCCGTTTGGCCCCCACCGATGTTCATGTCGAGGCAGGCTTATTGTGCCAGCCACGCCTGGAATTTGGCGTCGATGTCGTCGCGGTAGTCAGCCCAGAACTCGTAGTTGTAGAGGAACGTGTTCTTGGCGTTCTCGGGATCGGTTGGCATGTGTGGCGCCATATCGATGCCCAGTTCGGCGTGTTTGCCGACCAGCGGCGCGGACGATGCGCGTGCAGGACCGTAGCTGATGTACTTGGCTTGGTCTGCCAGACGCTGTGTGTCTGTCGCGAACATGATGTAGTCCAGCGCGCGCGCCTTGCGCTCTTCGCTCAGGCCTGTTGGGATGATCCAACCGTCAAGGTCGAACACCTGCGCGTCCCAAAGCATTGCAACGGGTTGTTTCTGCTCTTCGATGACCGAGAACAGGCGACCGTTGTAGGTCGAGCCCATGACAACTTCGCCATCTGCGAGCAGCTGGGGCGTGTCGGCACCAGCGGACCACCAGATCACGTCGTCCTTGATGGTTGCCAGCTTGTCGAGGGCCTTTTGCTGGCCTTCTTCGGTTGCCAGGACGTCATAGACGTCTTCGTTGGCAACGCCGTCACAGATCAGAGCCCATTCCATGTTGTTGATTGGGCGCTTTTCCAGCGAACGCTTGCCGGGATAGGCTTCGGTGTCGAAGACGGCGCAGACCGATGTGGGGGGCGTGTCGCCAACCATGTCCGTGCGATAGCCGAATGTTGTCGAATACACGATCTGCGGGATAAAACATTCGCTGACCAGCAGGTCGCCGAAGTCTTCGGAAGCTTTTGTGCCGTCGGGTGCGTCGGCCAACTGTGTGTCAGGGTCGATTTCCATCGCCAGACCTTCGTCGCACAGGCGGATCGCATCAGCGGCAACCACGTCGACGACGTCCCATGTGACGTTGCCCGCTTCGTTCATCGCGCGCAGTTTCGCCACGGCCTCGGCCGAGCTGTCGTCGTTGATGATGGTGACGCCGGTCTTGGCCGTGTAGGGGTCGTGGTATGCGTTCTTTTGCGAAGAAGAATAGGCTCCGCCCCATGAAACGATGGTCATTTCCTCTGCAGCGGCGACGCCGGCTGCAAACGTGAGGGCCGTTGTGGCCATCAGGATCTTGTTGAGTTTCATTGTTGATCTCCCAATCAATTGCCCGTTTTAGAGTGGTGAGGACGGCGTAAACGGGCTTTGGCGCCATCCCTTGTTCATCGTGTCGGCAGTGCCACACGACATATCGCACGCGCTTTCGCTTAAGCGTCCAGCGCGCGGCAATCTTCGGGCAACCAGCCGATTTCGATCTGGGTGCCGGGGGTCAGACGCACCTGGTCAGGCGCGTTCCGCGTCTTGATGATGAATTCGTCGGTGCCCGCGACACGCAGGCGCGTCCGAAAGATATCACCCATGTAGATGAATTCGAGCACTTCGGCCTTGAGCGTGTGTGCGCCCGGCGTCAGGCGGTTCGGATCCATCTCAACCCGTTCGGGACGAATGGATACGCGGGTCCGCTCACCTGGCTTGCTGACGTTGACCGGTTTGGCATCGATCAGGTCTCCGCCATCCAATTGCACCAACGCAACGCCGTTGTTGATCTCTTTGATCACCCCTTCGAGCGTGTTGTTTTCGCCGATGAACTGGGCCACGAAACTGTTTTCCGGCTCTTCATAAAGCTTGTCGGGCGGGGCCAACTGCTGAATGCGACCGTCATCGAAAACCGCGACCCTGTCCGACATCGTCAAGGCTTCGGTCTGGTCATGGGTCACGTAAACCACTGTAATGCCCAGATCATGCGCCAGTTTGGTGATTTCGAATTGCAGGGTTTCGCGCAACTGCTTGTCGAGCGCGCCCAGTGGTTCGTCCATCAGGACAAGCTCGGGTTCGAACACCAGGGCGCGGGCCAAAGCGATCCGCTGTTGCTGGCCACCAGACAATTGCGCCGGCCGACGGCCAGCGAAATCGTTCATCTGGACCATGCCCAACGCCCGGTTGATCTTTTCCTCGCGGTCCGATTTGCCGATCTTGCGCACCTCCAGCGGGAAGGCGAGGTTTTCGGCAACCGTCATGTGCGGGAACAGGGCATAGTTTTGAAAAACCATGCCGATGCCGCGCTTGTGCGGGGGAATGTTGTTGATGGATGTGCCGCCCAGACGAATGTCGCCATGGGTCGCGGTTTCAAACCCCGCCAGCATCATCAGGCAGGTGGTTTTTCCGGATCCCGATGGGCCAAGCATCGTCAGGAACTCGCCACGCGGCATGGAAAGGTTCAGGTCTTTGACGACGAGATTCACGCCATCATAGCTTTTTTGCACGCGCTCAAATTCAACGAACGCAGCGTCGGTCGACATGTCAGCCAAAGAAAGGCTCCCCGGTTGGTCACAGCGGTTTTCCGCTTTGTTAAGCATATGTAAAACCGTGCAGAACCTTCAATGCAACCGCATTGCGACAGATTCATGCCAATCGCGGCAAATGCGGGCGCTTTTGCGGCAATCCCCAGTTGTTCAGGACAAGCGACTGGCGTTCCAAAGGTAGAATCGCCCTAAAAAATGTTGCGTCGCGGCGGTTCCACGCGCAGGAATTGAACGGGGGAGTAACGATGCGATCAAAATCACTGCCGTTTGAAAGAGCGGAATATGCGCGCCGCTTGCAGCTTGTGCGCGATGAAATGGCCAAGCGCGGCCTTGATCTGTTGTTTGTGACAGACCCCAGCAATCAGGCGTGGCTGACGGGTTACGACGGGTGGTCTTTTTACGTTCATCAGGGCGTGATTGTGTTGCCGGATGCGGATCCGATCTGGTGGGGACGCAACCAGGACACCAATGGTGCGCTGCGCACGGTCTGGATGGCGGATGATCATGTGCGTGGCTATGCCGACAGCTATGTTCAGGCGACTGACCGCCATCCGATGCAGGATCTTGCGCGGCTGTTCGAGGGTGTGGGTGCCACGCGCATCGGCGTTGAGATGGACAACTACTATTTCTCGGCAAAAGCATTTTCGACACTGAAAGACGCGCTTCCCAACGTCGGGTTTGCCGACGCGACCGGGTTGGTGAATTGGAAGCGGGCGGTGAAATCCGATCCGGAAATCGCCTTCATGCGCAAGGCAGCGCGCATTTCCGAGAAGGTCGTCGATGGTTTGCTTGAGCGTGTTGAGCCGGGCATTCCGAAGAACGAGATCGTCGCCGAGATTTACCGTGATGCCATTCGTGGGGTCGGGGAGGATTGGGGCGATTACCCCGCGATTGTCCCCTTGTTGCCGTCGGGATCGGACGCCGCAGCACCGCACCTGACTTGGGATGGCCGCCCCTTTGCAACAGGCGAAGCGACCTTTTTCGAGATATCGGGCTGTTACCGCAGGTATCATGCCCCATTGTGCCGGACGCTGTTTCTAGGAACGCCGCCGGACTTTCTGCGCCGCGCAGAAGCCGCTCTGGTCGAAGGACTGGAGGCTGGGCTTGACGCGGCGCGTGCGGGCAATCGGGCGTGTGATATCGCCAATGCTCTGGCCGCGCCTTTGGAGGCTGCGGGCATCGACCGTGGTGCACGGTGCGGGTATCCCATTGGCCTAAGCTATCCTCCGGATTGGGGGGAGCGCACGATTTCATTGCGCGCAGAAGATGAGACAGTATTAGAGCCTAATATGACTTTTCACTTCATGCCTGGCCTTTGGATGGACGATTGGGGACTTGAGATCACCGAAAGCATACGCATCACGGAAAGCGGCCCTGCCGAGACGTTCTGCACCCGACCACGACAGATGTTTGTAAAACCATGAGCCTGAACGAGACAATCGATCTGCTTGATCAGCTGGTGGCTTTTCCGACCATTAGCACAGACAGCAATCTTGAGATGATCGCCTACCTTGCGCAGCGTCTGGAAGACGCCGGTGCGCGGGTCGAGGTGATCGCCTCCCCCTGCGGAACCAAGGCGAACCTTTGGGGCAGCATGGGGCCGGACGCAGATGGAGGTCTGGTCCTGAGCGGACATACCGATGTGGTGCCTGTCGCCGATCAGGATTGGTCCGGCGATCCGTTCCGGATGTGGCGCGATGACAAACGGCTTTACGGGCGCGGAACCTGCGACATGAAGGGGTTTATAGCCGCCGCCGTGACGATGGCCGGGCGTATCGACGTGCGGCGCCCGCTGCATTTCGCGTTTACCCACGACGAGGAAACCGGGTGTTTGGGCGCGCATGCACTGGTGCCGGAACTGCAAAGCCGTGGGGTGCGCCCCGCGATGGCGGTCGTGGGCGAGCCAACAGGCATGCGTGTGATCGAAGGGCACAAAGGGTGCTATGAATACACGACGCATTTCACAGGCCTTGAAGGACACGGGAGCAATCCGGGCAAGGGTGTGAATGCCGCCGAATATGCCGTCCGGTACGTCAGCCGCCTTTTGGAATTGCGGGCGGCACTGATGGCACGGGTGCCACCGAACAGCAGGTTTGATCCACCGTGGACAACCGTGAGTGTTGGCCGCATTTCAGGCGGGGTGGCGCACAACGTCATCGTGGGCAAAGCCGAAGTGGATTGGGAGATGCGCCCGGTTGTTAAGGACGATGCAAAATTCGTGAAAGATGCGCTTGAGACTTTTGTAGAGACTGATTTGCTGCCGATGATGCGCGCCATTCATCCCGGTGCAGACATCAAGACGGATATCATCGGCGAAACCGTTGGCCTTGAGCCGGTGGACGACAACCTGGCGCGGGAATTGGTTGCCGGGCTGTTGGGTGACAACGCCGCGGGGGTCGTTCCTTTCGGAACCGAAGCAGGCCTGTTTCAAGGCATGGGTATGGATGTTGTTGTCTGCGGGCCGGGTCACATCGATCAGGCGCACAAACCGGATGAATACATCGAAATAGATCAGCTTCAGGCCTGTTTGGCCATGTTAGAGCCGCTTATGACGCGGGCTTGAACAGTCCCTGATCCTTCATCTGCACATAGGATTCATCAAGTGCCGTGCGCGCCCGCTGTCCCAAGAGGTCGATTTCCTCGGGGGTGATAACCAATGGCGGCGAGATGATCATACGGTCATAGACATGCCGCATCACCAGGTTGTTGGCAAAGCAACGCTCGCGGGTCATGTATCCCGCGGTGCCTGCATCCGCAGCAAACCGGGCCCGGTTTTCCTTGTCCGGCGTCAGTGCCAGTGATCCCATCATGCCGACGATCTTTGTCTCGCCCACCAGCGGATGATCGGACAGGCCGTGCCACATTTCTGCCAGCGCAGGTGCCGCGACATCGCGCACATGGTCGATCACGTGTTCTTCCTCGAGGATACGCAGGTTTTCCAGCGCGACGGCCGCTGCCACGGGATGCCCCGAATAGGTGTACCCGTGATTGAACTCGCCTGAACCGATCACCTGGGCCACTTCATCCGAGACGATGGAGCCGCCAATCGGCTGATAACCTGAACTCAGGCCCTTTGCGATTGTCATGATGTCGGGCTTGATCCCCATGGTGGTCGAGCCGAACCAATTGCCAGTGCGCCCGAACCCGCAAATCACCTCATCCGCGATCAGAAGGATTTCGTATTTGTCGCAGATACGCTGAATTTCCGGCCAATAGCTGTCTGGCGGCACGATCACGCCCCCCGCACCTTGCACGGGCTCAGCGATAAACGCTGCAATGCGGTCTTCGCCCATTTCAAGAATGGCCTGTTCCAGTTCCTGCGCGCGGGCAAGGCCGAAGTCTTCGGGCGTCATGTCGCCCCCTTCAGCCCACCAGTTGGGTTGGTTGATGTGGTGCACGTCAGGAATGGGCAGGCCGCCCTGTTCGTGCATCGGAGTCATGCCACCCAGGCTGCCGGACCCCACAGAGGACCCGTGATAGGCGTTCTTGCGGCTGATGATGATGGTCTTTGTCGGCTTGCCCTTCATTGCCCAGTAGGTGCGCACCATGCGGATATTGGTGTCGTTGGCTTCGGACCCGGACCCGGCAAAGAACACGTGGTTCAGATCATCGGGTGCAAGCTCTGCCAGCTTTTGCGACAGGGCGATCACCGGGGCATGGGTCGTCATGAAAAAAGTGTTGTAGTAGGGCAGTTCGCACATTTGTCGCGCGGCGACATCGGCAAGCTCATGCCGCCCGTAGCCGATATTCACACACCAAAGACCAGCCATGGCATCAAGGATCTGATTGCCGTCGCTGTCGGTCAGGTACACCCCGTCCGCGCGCGTGATGACACGCGCGCCTTTGGCGGCCAGTTCATCATTTGTCGTGAAGGGGTGCATATGGTGCGCTGCATCCAGCGCCTGAAGTTCAGCCGTGGGCAAATGGTTGGTAATCACAGGCATGACGAAATCCTTTATGGCGGCGCAGGAGAGTTCTGGCGCGGCATTTGGTCAGAATATGATCAAATTTTTGTCTGTCAATTCCGAGCTGTGCGATTCGTTCCAAAGTGGCAGCTACGGCAGCGCTTCGCGGATTTGGCGCATGCCTTGGGCGATATCGTCCTGCATCGCGTTGCACACACCGCTTTCATCCTTGCGGGCAAGCGCGGTCAGCAGTTCGGCGTGTTTGTCTGGCAGATTAAGCGTACCAAAGCGCCCGCAGACAACGCGCAGCGATGGCCCGAACCGAAGCCATAGCGCATCCGTGGCCGCAGCCATGATTGGCGCATTTGCGATCTGATACAGAGCGGCATGAAAGGCGTGGTTGTGGCGCAAATACCCGCTGATGTCGCCTGCATCGATGGCAGTGTTGAGGTCGTTGTCTATCGCTTGCAGATGGTCAAAATCCGTCTGCCCCGCGTTGCGCGTGGCCCGCATCGCCAGTTCCGGTTCCAGCGCAAAACGCATGAATTCAAGCTGTTCCAGTCCTGCGGCGTCAAGAACAGGCACGCAGGCGCGTCTGTTGCCCTGCATGGTTAACGCGCCTTCGGCCGTCAGTCTGCGAATAGCTTCGCGCACGGGTGTCATTCCGGCGCCAAGCAGATGGGTCAGACCCTGAATGGTGATCGGTTGCCCCGGCGCCAAATCGCCGAACAGTATGGCGTCGCGCAGTTCCTCGTACACTGCCTGATGCGCGGGCTGTTTGCCCGCGTCTTCGCGGTCCGTTCCTGGTGCAGTTCCAAGCGATAGAGTCATAAAAGCCCTTGTTGAAAGATGCCTGTTTTTTGGACTGCTTGCGCCGCCCGTCCTTAGCTGAAAGCATAAATCATCTTGCCGCAAAGGGCAAAACTTGATCAAATTACGGCAAGCCGGGATCAACTCGGCCTGCAAAACGGGAGTATGACATGAAACATACAATGCTTGGCACGGTTGCCGCGCTGGCGCTGGTCGCGTCCACTGCGACAGCCGATGAAGTGCGGGTTTACAACTGGTCCGACTATATCGACGAAGACCTTCTGACACAGTTCGAAGAAGAGACCGGCATCAAGCTGATCTATGACGTGTTCGACAGCAACGAAGTACTCGAAACCAAGATGCTTGCGGGCTCTTCGGGTTACGATGTGGTCGTTCCGTCCGGTACATTCCTTCAACGTCAGATTTCTGCCGGTGCTTTCCAAAAGCTGGACATGAGCAAACTGCCGAATGCCGGTAACCTGTGGGACGTGGTCAAGGATCGGACTGCGCAGTACGACCCCGACAATGCCTATTCGATCAACTACATGTGGGGCACCACGGGGATCGGTGTAAACGTTGGTAAAGTTCAGGAAATTCTGGGCGAAGACGCTCCCATGGGCTCGCTTGATCTGATCTTTAACCCTGAAAACATGGCAAAGCTGCAGGCGTGCGGTGTTCACTTCCTTGATGCGCCGACCGAGATGATCCCGGCCGCATTGCAATACCTGGGTGAGGACCCCGATAGCCACGACAAGGACGTGATCGCCAAGACCGAAAGCGTTCTGATGGGTGTGCGTCCTTACGTGCAGAAGTTCCACAACAGCGAATACATCAACGCGCTGGCGAATGGAGATATCTGCGTGGCCTTCGGGTGGTCCGGGGATATTCTGCAAGCGCGCGACCGCGCTGACGAAGCCGAAAACGGTGTGGAAATTGCCTACAATGCGCCCAGCGAGGGTGCTCTGATGTGGTTTGACCAAATGGCCATTCCCGCAGATGCGCCCAACGCCGAAGCGGCTCATACGTTCCTGAACTTCATCATGGACGCGAACAACATGGCGGCGGCATCGAATTATGTATATTACGCCAACGGCAACGCAGCGAGCCAGGAATTCCTCGAAGAGGATGTGATCGGCGATCCGGCGATCTACCCGGATGCCGCGACGCTGGAAAACCTCTATACCACAACGCCTTACGATGCGAAAACACAACGCACCGTGACCCGTTTGTGGACCAAGATCAAATCGGGCACCTGATCCGATCTTGAGGGCGCGATCGTTGCGCCCTCACCCTTTCACCCAAAGGAATACGCGTTGGAACAAACCGTTTTTGCCCCGTGGGATGATCCTGGCGAAACGCCGTTGATCCGGTTTGAAAATGTCACGAAACGCTTTGGCAGTTTTGTTGCCATTGACGATCTGACACTTGATATTTTCGATAAAGAATTCTTTGCCCTGCTTGGCCCGTCCGGCTGTGGCAAAACGACGATGATGCGCATGTTGGCAGGGTTCGAAGACCCCACCGAAGGCAGCATTCTGCTGGCCGGTCAGAACATTGCCGGCGTACCGCCAAACAAGCGCGCCGTGAACATGATGTTCCAGTCTTACGCCCTGTTTCCGCATCTGTCGGTGTGGGACAATATCGCGTTTGGCCTGAAGCGGTCGGACATGGCCGCGGACGCCATCGGCGCGCGGGTCGAAGAGATGCTGAAGCTGACCCGATTACAGAAATTCGCAAGGCGTAAGCCGCACCAGATTTCAGGTGGCCAGCGTCAGCGTGTTGCGCTTGCCCGATCCCTTGCCAAGGCGCCCAAGCTGCTTTTGCTGGACGAACCTTTGGGCGCGTTGGACAAAAAACTGCGTCAGGACACGCAGTTTGAATTGATGGACATTCAAGAGACCACCGGCACCACGTTCGTGATCGTTACTCACGATCAGGAAGAGGCGATGACAGTCGCGAGCCGTGTGGCCGTGATGGACGAAGGCAGGATCATTCAGGTTGCGACTCCAGAGAAGATCTATGAGGCGCCAAACAGTGTCTATGTTGCGGGTTTCATCGGCGATGTGAACATCATCGAGGGTACGACCAAGGCGACAGGTCCTGAGCAGTATCAGGTCAATTGGACCGGAACAGAGCCGCTTTTGGCCGCATCCAGGCGTCCGTTCAGCGACGGACAGGTCTGCCATCTGGCAATTCGACCCGAGAAGATTTCCATCACCTCCGAGCGGCCTTCCGACGCGGTAAATGCCGTGCAGGGCAAGGTGCTCGACATTGCCTATCTTGGCAATCTGTCGACCTATCATGTCGAATTGGCGGGGGGCCAGATCATCAAGGCCCAGACCGCCAACACCCGCCGGGTGTCGCGCCGTGATTTCACGTGGGAAGATCAGGTTTGGATCAGCTGGAGCGCCACCGCTGGCGTACTGCTGGACACGTGAAACGCGCAGCACTCATAGCGGTGCCTTACTTTTGGCTGCTGGCCTTGTTCCTGATCCCCTTTGCGATCGTGTTCAAGATTTCGCTCAGCGATGCGGCTCTTGCCATCCCGCCCTATGCCCCGACGATGAAAGACGGGCTGATGGCGATGCTCAGCCAGCTGGATTTCGAAAATTTCGTCTTTCTGACCGAAGATGATCTGTATTGGAAAGCCTACCTGAGCAGTCTTCAGATCGCTTTCGTCTCGACGGTTCTGACGCTCGCGGTCGGGTATCCCATCGCCTATGCCATGGCCCGCGCGCCCGAGGAATGGCGGCCGACGTTGATGATGCTGGTGATCCTGCCGTTCTGGACCTCCTTTTTGATCCGGGTCTATGCATGGGTTGGTATTCTGAGCACCGAAGGTTTCCTGAACCAGTTTCTGCTGTGGATTGGCGTGATCGATGCGCCGCTGACCATCCTGAACACGCAATGGGCGGTCTATATCGGCATCGTTTACACCTACGTTCCATTCATGATCCTGCCCGTTTATGCCGCATTGGATCGCTTGGATGGGTCTCTGATCGAAGCCGCGGAAGATCTGGGATGTTCGCGCCTGCAAGCGTTTTGGTTGATCACGGTTCCGCTGTCCAAGAACGGTATCATCGCCGGGTGTTTCCTTGTCTTTATTCCGGCGCTGGGTGAATTCGTGATTCCGTCGCTTCTCGGGGGCTCGGGTACGTTGATGATCGGCAAGGTCCTGTTTGAAGAGTTCTTCTCCAACCGCGACTGGCCCGTGGCGAGCGCCGTGGCGGTGATCTTGCTGTTGATCCTGATCGTTCCGATCATCCTGTTCCAACGCAACGAACAGCGTACGCAGGAGGCCGAGCAATGAACCGTCTCAGCCCCTTCAATGTCGTGTCTTTGACCCTTGGGTTTGCATTTCTCTACATCCCCATGCTGATCCTCGTGATCTACAGCTTCAACAAATCCAAACTGGTGACAGTTTGGGCAGGGTTTTCGACCAAATGGTATGGCGAGCTGATCCAGAACGAGGCGTTTCTTGATGCGGCTTGGGTCACGCTGAAGGTTGCCGTGATGTCGTCGACCATCGCCACGGTTCTGGGCACGATGGCGGCATATGTTCTGGTGCGAGGCGGGCGTTTCTTTGGGCGAACGCTGTTTTCGGGAATGATCTATGCGCCGCTTGTGATGCCAGAAGTGATTACCGGCCTGTCACTGTTGCTTCTGTTTATCGGGATCGGGTTGGACCGCGGTGTCCTGACCATCGTGCTGGCGCATACGACATTTTCGATGTGCTTTGTGTCGGTCGTCGTGAGTTCGCGGCTTTCCACTTTTGATCGGTCGCTCGAAGAAGCGGCGCTTGATCTGGGGGCATCGCCTCTCACCGCGTTTCGATTGGTAACGCTGCCGATCATCGCCCCCGCTGTCATTTCGGGCTGGTTGCTGGCGTTTACCCTGTCGCTGGATGATCTTGTCATTGCGTCGTTTGCATCCGGCCCCTCCGCGACGACCCTGCCGATGAAAATCTGGTCGTCTGTCCGGCTGGGCGTCAGCCCCGAAATCAATGCCTTGTCTTCCATCCTGATTGGCATTGTGACGGTTGGCGTGATCACTGCTTCATTGGCAAGCAAACGGCAAGCCATACGAGTGCAGCGGGAAGAACAAGCCGCCGCCCGCGTCACATGAGGCGCATATTCTCGGATTACGCATATGGTCCGGGACCAAGGCAAGGGTGTTGGTGGGACGAGACCTGTGATTTGCCGGAATATCCCTATTTAGACACTGATGTGTCCTGCGACGTCGCAATCGTCGGCGGCGGGTTCACGGGCCTTTCAGCTGCCTTGCATTTGGCCGAACGAGGCGTCGACGTGGTGCTGCTGGAAGCGCATCACATTGGCTGGGGCGCTTCCGGGCGCAATGGCGGTTTTTGCTGTCTGGGCGGCGCAATGGTTGACGACGCTACGCTGGACAAACGGTTCGGTGTGGCGGGCAGGCGCGACTACCGTCACGCCGAGCGTGACGCGATCGGAACCGTCGAAGGATTGATCGAGCGGTTCGACATAGATGGGGATCGACACTCCCAAGGAGAAACCGAGCTGGCGCACGATGCCAAACATGTGTCCGAACTGGATGCAATCGCGCGCCGTGCACAGGAAAACTATGGCGTCGATACGCAGGTTTTGTCGCAATCGCAGTTGGCCAGCAACGGCATGAACGGGCCCTTTCATGGTGCCGTGACACTCGGTCTTGGGTTTGCGCTGAATCCTCGGAAGTATATTGCAGGCCTTGCACGGGCCGCTGCTTCGGCAGGTGTTCGCATTTTCACCAACGCGACGGTTGGTCAAATCACGCGCCATTCTCGCTGGACCATACAGGCGAACCATGCAGTCAAGGCAGATACCGTAATCATCGCCACAAATGGATACTCCAGCGATGATATGCCGGACTGGTTGGCGGCCCGTTACATGCCGGCCCAATCCAACATTCTTGTCACCCGCCCTTTGACTGAAACGGAAATCGCGGCGCAGGGATGGCATTCGGATCAGATGGCTTTCAATACCCGTAGCCTTCTGAACTATTTCCGTCTCATGCCCGACAGGCGGTTTCTGTTTGGCATGCGCGGCGGGTTATTGTCGTCACCTGCAGCGGAAGAACGTATGCAGCGCCGCATTCGCGCCGACTTCCAGGCGATGTTTCCGGCCTGGGCGCAGGTCGAGACACCGTTCACATGGTCGGGCATGGTATGCCTTGCACGAAACCTTTTGCCATTTGTTGGCGCTGTGCCGGGACAGGCGGGTCTGTATGCGGCGATGTGCTACCACGGAAACGGCGTAGCGATGGGCACCCACAGCGGCAGGCTTCTTGCCGACCTGATACTGGGCCAGAACCCTGTACCAACGGCGATGGCACAGCCCCTGAAGCGTTTTCCGTTCGGGAGACTGCGTCGGGTTGTGATGCCGCCTGCCTATGCGGCGATGGCCCTTGGGGATTTGTGATCTGTCCGCGTCTAATTTTCCCAAAACACGGGACTTCGGGCGCAGGATGTTGACAGGTTGTGTGGCATACCGCATCCCAAGAACAAAGACCGTGACAAGGTGAGCAGTATGAAAATCGCGATGATCGGAACCGGGTATGTGGGTCTGGTGTCTGGGGTTTGTTTCTCGGACTTCGGGCATGATGTCATCTGTGTGGACAAGGATCCGGCCAAGATCGAAATGCTCGAACGTGGTGAAGTGCCGATCTATGAGCCCGGCCTTGATGATCTGATGGCCAAGAACGTGACGGCTGGACGGCTTTCTTTTTCGGGCGACTTGCCCGCCGCCGTCGACGGCGCGGATGCTGTTTTTATTGCTGTTGGCACTCCGACACGTCGGGGTGATGGGCACGCCGATCTGACCTATGTGATGTCTGCAGCGGAAGAAATTGCACACGCCCTGACCGGGTATGCCGTGATCGTGACCAAATCGACGGTCCCGCTGGGCACGAACCGGCAAGTGAAACACACGGTCCACAAGGCCAACCCCGATGCAGACTTTGACGTGGCCAGTAACCCGGAATTCCTGCGGGAAGGGGCTGCGATTGACGATTTCATGCGCCCTGACCGCGTTGTTGTCGGGGTACAGAACGATCGTGCCGCGGACGTGATGGCCGAGATTTATCGCCCGCTGTTTCTCAGGGACTTTCCGATCATGGTCGCCGATCTGGAAAGCGCCGAAATGATCAAATATGCGGCGAACGCTTTTCTGGCGACCAAGATCACGTTCATCAACGAAATCGCGGCGCTTTGTGAGCGTACTGGTGCGGACGTGAAAACGGTATCCAAAGGCATGGGGTTGGATGGCCGGATTGGTAACAAGTTCCTGCATGCAGGACCGGGCTATGGCGGCAGCTGTTTTCCGAAAGACACGCAAGCCTTGGCGCGCATGGGTCAGGATCACGCCATGCCGATGCAACTGACCGAGACAGTCATCAAGGTGAACGACGAGATCAAAAGGCGCATGATCGACAAGGTTGTCGATCTGTGTGGTGGTTCCGTCAACGGCAAGACGATTGCCGTGCTTGGCGTAACCTTCAAGCCGAACACAGATGACATGCGCGACGCGCCATCGCTGACTATTATTCCCGCGCTTGTTGGCAGCGGAGCCAAGGTCCGTGTCGTTGATCCGCAGGGGCGGCGAGAGGGCGAGGCGCTTTTGCCGGGCGTGAACTGGTTCGAGGATGCGTACAAGGCAGCACAGAACGCGGACGCCATTGTTATCCTGACCGAGTGGAACGAATTCCGGGCGCTGGACCTCAAGCGATTGGTCAAGCGAATGGCGCACCCGGTGATGGCCGACCTGCGCAATATCTATTCGCAAAAGGATGCCAAACGCGCGGGATTCGCGGCGTATACGTCGGTTGGCCGTCAGGATTATGGCTTCGAAGACTAGGAGCCTTCGCGCAGGCCCGTGACATCCGTCGACAGAACCGCCATCCCGCCTTCGAGAACCAGAACGGTATTTCCATTCTCGATCCGGGCCTCGGTGATCCGTCCGAAGGTTTGACTGCGCTCGGCCAGCATCAGTTCACCGTTGGTATAGTTTTCAAGTTCGAAGGTGTAGTTGCCGGTCTCGAAAGGTGTGCCGTCATCCTGAACGCCTGCCCACTGGATGGGATCAGGCGAAACCGGAACAGACTGCCTTTGCACTTCGGTTCCGTTCTCATCGTAGACCACAAGGTAAACCTCGTCTGCTGCGGCAAGTGGGTTGGGCGACACAGTGACAGGCGCACCGTCAAAATGAGCGGGCGAATAGGTTAGCGCGTCCATGCCGATCCAACCTGACAATGTCGCCATGTTCGATGTGCCCAAGGACCCGCCTAAAACCGCTAAAAGATCGTTGGTTCGCACCTGCTGTTCAACCATCGAGAACTGCGCCAGCTGTGACGCATATTCTGAGCTGTCCATCGGTTCGAGTGGATCTTGATAACGTGCTTGCGTGGTCATCATCTGCAGAAAGGTTTCGAAATCCGAAGAGATGACCGAAGACGTCGTTGCCGAAGACGTGGCGGCGGTTGTCGAAGAAGTCAGTGCGGCGATGTCCATGGTCGCTCCTTATACGCGCAGGTCCATGCCTGCAGATGAGCCAAGTGTCAGCTGTATCTGACGTGGCTGAGTTGATGTGTCGGTTTCGATGCTATCGGGTGACTGCTTTTGGCTCTGGGGCTTGTCCTGAGCGTCCTCTCTCGCGTCGCTGTCTTCGCCGCCAGAGAAGGCAAAGTTGATATCGGCATACCCAAGGTCGGCAAAGGCACTGCCCAGGTCCGAGATATTTCGGCGCATCATTTCCAGTGTCTCGGGCCGTTCTGCATGAACGATCAGCGTGATTCCTGTGTCCGATGTGGTCAAGGCCATCCGTACGCGTCCCAATTCGACCGGGTTCAGGGCAATTTCGATTGGGCGGTCACCTGAGGCTGGCAACGCTTCTGCCAATTGTCGTGCGATGTGCTGTGCTGTGTCGGGTCTGTTAACGGGACCCGATGATTGAATGGCGGATGCACTGGCAAGGCCGCTTGTCTTGATCTCACCGGAGGCAATTCCGCCTTCGAATGGATGGAACACGGCGTTCGAAACAGGTTCGGGCATCCCCGGTACGGATGCCAGTTGCGAGTCTGCAGTGATGAATTGAGTGATGTGTACGTTGTCGATCGGTTTGTTCTGGGGCACCGGGACGGACGAAGAGTGCGAGACCATAAATGAGGGGCGAAGACGACCCGCATCGTTTGATGCCAAGGGAACAGCACCTTGGGAAGTCGTCATGCGTTCCAATCGCGGAAATGGGTCGGAGCCCATTTGCCCCATCTGTTCCGCATTGGATGCGGTTACAGTCGGCTGAACATCACCGGGGACGTCACCCGTGGCGATTTTGGAAGGGGCAATCGGCCGCCGGTCCGCCATTTGGGAAACTGGGTTGGCCGACGCGTTGTGAACGGTCTGCAGTCGGATGCTTGTTTCCGCTGCAGATATGAAAGGTTTCGGCATGGTCTTGTGCGGTTTGGCCTCAAGTTCCAACGCCGCTTTCCCCACTTCGGCACGCATTGGCTCATGTGGAGTCGCTTTGTTTTTTGACAACCGCATTTGTGGCGCATCCGGGTGCGTGACACTTGGCGGTTTCGCAGGCTCAGAACTCAAATCATTGCCAACCAATTGTTGCACGTCTGAACGATGGGCCGACTTGGTTGCCTTGGTCCCCGGGGCAATAGTCGTTCCCATATCCTGTGTCGATCCTTGAGCTGGCTGAGTCCACTCCGCGCTTGCACGAGGCGTACTTGCCTGAACTTTCGGATCATCGTTCTGCGTCAATAGGGTGGCTTTGGCATTCGATGATTTTTCCTGTGTACCAGAACCGGAAAGCAACAGCGTCTCGGGAGGGACGTTACCCGCAGGCTGTGGCATGTCTTTTGGTGGCACGCCAATGGTCAAGGGCTCTTGATTGATACGTTGGCTCTCGGGTGGGGCAAGGTGATGCTCTTGCCGTAAAGGGCCATTCTCATCGATCACTTCAGTCCCATCGCTGGGACCCTTGCCGCTTTCGTTCTCTGCCTCAAGCGGCGATGCATCATTCGAGACCAGATCTTCGGCAGGGGCCTCTTTCTTGGATGTTTGCGATGCTTCCAGATCAGACATTATCGCATGGAAAGCACCGTCGCCTTCCATGTCTTCGGCAGGCATGGCTGCCGTTTGCCCGGCGGTATGCGCCGCGTCGTTTGTCAGCAATTGAAACAGGTGCATCGAAGCCTCCGGGAATTCTTCCGCGTCTGTCTCTTATTCCTCAGGATGGTTACCGCTTCTTTACCGCCTTGGCCCCATAACGGGCAAAGTAGCTTCAATTGGAAGGAAACGGTGAAACCATGACACTGCAGGTCAACGCGGCCAGTATTGGCCCGAAAATGCCCAACGCGCGCGATGTCGCACTGCGGGATGCGGCGAACAAACTCGAAGCAACGTTTCTTGCAGAAATGTTGAAGTCCGCTGGCATGGGACAAGCCCGCGAAAGCTTTGGTGGTGGTTCCGGAGAGGATCAGTTCTCGTCGTTTCTGTTGCAAGCACAGGCCGAAAAGATGGTGGAAGCAGGCGGCATTGGGCTTGCTGAGTCACTTTATCATGCATTGAAGGAGCGTGGCGATGACAACTGAAACACTACAAGACTTAATCGACTCACTTGATGATCTTCTCGAAGCGGAGCGCGCCGCGGTTCTGGAGGGTGATCTGGACAGTATCGCCCGCTTACTGGATCGCAAAGAGATGTTGATCGACGAGATCAGCGTCGCTGATGCCTCTGATTCCGCCCTTCTTGCAACGATCAACGCAAAGGCGGCCCGCAATCAGGTGCTTCTGAACTCAGCGCTCGATGGGATTCGAACCGTTTCACGACGTCTTGCAGCACTGCGGCGTATTCGGGGGTCGCTGGACACCTACGATGCGTCGGGGCGCAAAAGCAGTATCGATGTGTCCACGGATCGGTCGGTCGAAAAACGGGCGTGAGCCAAATTGACTAAAATGCGGATGAAAGGGATTTCGAGGTTTAGTGTTCCATTAGCACATGTCGCTGCATGTTCCCCCTGCATCCGAAAATCGGGTGGCGCTGCTGGCACGATGCGCCGGCGCAATTGTCAGAATGACACTTTGGTCCGTCCCACGGGGGGCGGGACGTAACCGACGCAAAGCGTCACGACATAAGGAACATTAAACATGTCGAGCATTCTTACAAACAACAGCGCAATGGTCGCGCTGCAAACTCTGAAGTCGATCAACAAAAACCTGGGCCAGGTCCAAAGCGAGATTTCGACAGGCAAATCGGTCGCTGATGCGTCTGACAACTCTGCGGTCTGGGCGATTTCCAAGGTAATGGAATCGGACGTCAAAGGCTTCAAGGCTATCTCCGAAAGCCTGAGCTTGGGTGAATCGACCGTCGCAGTGGCGCGGAATGCGTCCGAAACGGTCACCGACCTGCTGACCGATATCAAGGGCAAGATCGTCGCCGCGCAGGAAAGCAACGTTGACCGTGACAAGATCCAAACGGACATCACCGCGTTGACCGATCAAATCAAATCGGTTGTCGGTGCCGCGCAGTTCAACGGGCTGAACCTTGTTGATGGCTCGAGTTCGGTAGACGTTGATATCCTATCGTCGCTTGACAGAGATGCCAACGGCAACGTCACCGCATCGAATATCTCGGTGGGGCGCCAGAATCTTTCGGTGAACGGCACTGTTACCACCCAGGTTTATGATGGTGCGACTGGTGCGGATACGACCACGAACATTGTCAACGCAACTGCCGAGGGTGGAGCAGCGGTCGCTTCGGGCACAGCCGTGCCGACGACAGCTGGTGCAAGCTATGTCGACGTGGCCTTTGCGGCAGTTGGTGACGGCTATGGCTACCAACTGGTCCTCGACGATACGGCGGCTGCCAACTCTTTGGGTACACGTACATTCGAATATGTTGCGGGTGCCGATGACAGCGCCGAGGACGTAGCCACCAATCTGTATTCCCAAGTGAATGCGTTCTTGTCGGCCACGGACGAAAGCAATTACTCGGTCTCGCTGGACGGCGATACTGTACGGTTGACACGTGCTAACGCGGGCAATGAACTGAGCGTCACCGTCGAAGCTGACACAACCGGCAACACTGCGGGTACCAGCTCGGGCGGTTTGGCTGCTCTGGCCGCGATTGACGTGACTGACGATGCCGGTGCGACTGCTGCACTCGTGTCGATTGAAACCATGATCGATCAATCCATCGATGCCGCCGCTGCTTTCGGTTCTGCACAAGGTCGAATCCAGACACAAAACGACTTCGTCAGCAATCTGACGGACTCTCTGAAGTCGGGGATCGGCTCTCTGGTGGATGCTGACATGGAAGAAGCCTCGGCACGCTTGCAGGCATTGCAGACACAGCAGCAGCTTGGTGTGCAGGCTCTGTCGATCGCCAACCAGGCGCCGCAGTCAATCCTGTCGCTCTTCCGATAACACACTATGGCAGGGCGTCATGAAACACGCCCTGCCAATCCAATTTAATCCCTCTCCTCTCGAAATCTGAAAGTAGTCTTGTGAACGCATTTTCCTCTGCTCAACGCGGTTATGCCGTCAACACGGCTCCAACGCGAACAGACCGCCGAACTGAATACGAAGTGGTTGCTCAAATAACCCGACGTTTGCGCGCCGCCGCGCAACAGGGACGCAAAGATTTTGCTGGCTATGCCGAAGCCCTTCATGACAACCGGCGTCTGTGGACGACCTTGGCTGCAGATGTTGCGGATCGCGACAATGGCCTGCCCGATAGCCTGCGTGCACGTGTCATGTATCTTGCGGAGTTCACAGCGCAGCACACCAGTAAAGTTCTTCAAAAACAGGCATCTGTTATGCCTCTGCTGGAAATCAACATGGCTGTTTTGCGTGGACTAAAAGGCGAAGGAACACCGCAATGAGTGGCCTGATCCTCAAACTCAGCCCGAAAGAGCGCATCCTGATCAACGGAGCCGTCATCGAAAACGGTGATCGTCGGAGCCGGCTATCAATCGTCACCAAGGATGCCAATATCCTGCGACTGCGCGACGCCATTCATCCCGACGATGCCAAGACGCCAGTGCGCCGGGTTTGTTATGCGGTTCAGTTGGTCCTTAGTGGTGACAATGCTGCTGAAGATGCCCGCAAGCCGTTGCTGAAACACATTGAAGGGCTGAGCCAGGTCTTTGTGGACCAAGACAGCCGCCGAAACCTTTCCTCCGCATCGGATGCGTTGATTGCGGGGGATTACTATCATTGCCTGAAAGCCCTGCGTCTCCTGTTGCCGCGAGAAGACCGTCTTTTGGCGGCTGGAGGCTGACATGTTTCAACCGGTTGTCCCCTCTTCAGGTCTGGCGGGTTGGCGTTTTCTGCAAAGAACTTACGATAACCAGCTGACAGCATTCAATGCGTCGGCCCAACAGAACCGGGACGCAGAGTACTTTGCTGAGAACATTGGCAATGTGACCTCGGCCAAAGAGTTGGTGGCCGATCGCCAGCTGTTGACCGTGGCCTTGGGCGCTTTCGGGTTGGAAGACGACATTAACAACAAGTTCTTCATTCAGAAAATGCTGGAAGAAGGAACCACTGCGGATGACGCTTTGGCCAACCGGTTCACCGATACCCGCTATCGGGACCTGTCCGAGGCCTTTGGTTTTGGCCCGGGTGAAATACCGCGAAACGGGATCAGCCTTTTCAGCAACGACATACTCGCGCGCTACCAATCCGCCAGCTTCGAAGTCGCGACCGGCAATGTCGATGAAACCATGCGCATTGCATTGTATACAGAGCGCACTCTGACCGAAGTTGTAAGCAGTGATGCAAGCGAAGCGGGAAAGTGGTTTTCGATCATGGGACAAGCCCCGCTTCGGCAGGTCTTTGAGACTGTATTCGGCTTGCCATCATCATTCGGTCAAACGGACATCGACCAACAGCTTGAAGTCTTTCAGACACGGGCGGAGTCGATTTTTGGATCATCAGATCCCGCTCAGTTCACCGATTCAGAAAAACTGGATGACCTGGTAACCAAGTATGTCGCGTTATCCCAGATCAATGACTTCGAAGCTTTTTCTTCGCCTCAGGCAATTGCTTTGACATTGCTTTCCAGTTGATTGAGACGCGATGACTGTGCATCGAAGAGTTGACTGGATCGCCGGGCAAACCTGAGCCCCCAGACATATTGCCAAGGCCGTGAAGGTGACTGACATTTCGGAACGCTGCAGCGGTTCTGAAAGGTCACGTCCGTCAAGGCGGTGTAATTTTTCGTATGGCCTGAGGTCATGATCAGGCGGCTTGTATGGTGCCCTGAGCCCGTAAAACTCCTCCAAATTTGTGTAGAGTCCGCCTAACAAAAGGACGGACAAATGAAGGCACGATTTACGGGCGAACAGATCATAGCGATGATCAAGGAGCAGGAAGCTGGCGAGAAGACCGCAGATATATGTCGGCGGCATGGCATCAGCTCACCGACGTTTTAAAAATACAAGTCGAAGTACGGCGGGATGCATTGCACGGCAGGGCATCGCATAGCGATGTCCCGAGAGTGGAGGTGTCGGACGTCGCCAAGCTGAGGGCGATGGAAGACGAGAATACCAGGCTCAAGCGCCTGCTGGCCGATACGATGCTGGAGCGAGGCCTTGTCCGCCATTGGTCCGAGGACAATGGACGAGCGTTGTTCTGAAGGATCTGCTGGGAAAGAACTGACGACGCCGAATGAGCGGCGAGAGGCAGCGCTCAGGGCGATGCGGGATCACGACATCTCGCAGCGTCGGGCCTGCCGACTTGTCGGTGTCGACCCTAAGACGGTCAGGCGCGAACGCCCGCCTGACAATCCAGAGATCAGAGCAGAGATGAAGGCCGTCGCTGCCAAGCGGCGCCGGTTTGGCTATCGCCGGATCGGGGTAATGCTGGAGCGCAAGGGAATGCTCATGAACCACAAGAAGCTCTACCGGCTGTGCACGGAGGAGAAGCTGGACGTCAGTCGACGACGGGGCCGCAAACGGGCCCGTGGGTCGCGGACACCGATGCCGGAAGCGCTGAGGCCCGGCGAGCGTTGGTCGCTGGACTTCCTCTCTGACACGTTCGGGGCATCGCGTCGGTTCCGCATCCTGGCCGTCAATGACGATTGCTGCCGTGAGAACCTATGCTTGATGGCCGGCACCAGCATCTCGGGCACCCGCGTGGCGCGGGAACTGGATGCGCTGGTCCGGCTCTATGGCAAACCGGCTAGCATCGTCTCTGACAACGGCACCGAGTTCACCAGTCGGGCGATCCTGAAATGGGCCAACGACAAAGGCGTGGACTGGCATTACATCGACCCGGGCAAGCCGCAGCAGAATGCCTTCATCGAGTCATTCAACGGCAGCCTGCGCGACGAGTTCTTGAATGAGGAGATGTTCGACAGTCTGGAAGATGCCCGGCGCAAGCTGGCGCTCTGGCGTTACGACTACAGCAATGTCAGGCCCCTCTCATCGCTCGGCAACCAAACGCCGCTCGAGGCGCGCCGGACGCTTGAGCAATTTGAGGGCTCCGCGCCCGACGCGCTTGCCCAAACCAAAGACGACGAAAATGAAAACCAGACCCGCAGACTCTCGTTATGAATGAGGGAGCCTTGGGGGGCAGGTCAGTGCCCATGGCCCAGCCGACAATACGGCGGCTGAAGGCATCCAGCACCACAGCCAGATACAGAAAGCCCGCCCAGGTTGGCACGAAGGTGATGTCGGCCACCCACAGCACATTCGGAGCGTCTGCATAGAAGTTGCGGTCGACCGGATCGGCGGCGGAACGGACGCGCGGGTCGCGTTCGGTGGTCACCACGAACTTGCGGCGACTGACGCCCCTCAAGCCCTTGGCCTGCATCAGACGTTCAATGCGCTTGCGACCGACGAAGATATCCTCGTCGGCAAGTTCGGCGTGAATGTGGGGTGCCCGATAGGTCTCCTTCGACGCCTTGTGGATCGCCGCGATCCGTTTGCTCAGCGCCTCGTCGGCCAGCGAACGGGCGCTCGGCGGGCGGCTGTGATAGGCATAGAACCCGCTGCGGGATACGCCCAGCGTGCGTGACATCATCTGGATAGAATACTGGGCCTGATTTGCGGTCATGAATTTGAAGACCTCCGCGATGTCACGTCGTTTTGTGCAAACCAGGCGTCGTCCATTGGGCTCAGACCAATGGCGCCATCAATGAACGACCCTTTGACAAGATATCCCGCTCCTGCCGGAGCTGCTTCACCTCGCGGCGAAGCTGACGCAGTTCTTCGCGTTCCTCGCTCGTCAGATTGCTCGGGTCGTCGCCATCATCGGCAGCGGCCTGCCTGACCCATTCGTGGGTGGTGGCAGCGCAGGGCTCATACTCCCGCGCCAGGCTCTCAACACTGCGCCCGGTTCGCACAAGCGCAACCATCTGCTCCCTGAATTCCGCAGGGTAAGGGTGCCTCGTTCTCGGCATGAAAAACACTCTCCTTCATCAAGTGAAAAAGTTTCCATCAAACCGGGGGAACTCCAGAACGCCCATCCATCAGCTGCTCCAAAAGGTCTTTGTCGATGCTCATACGTGGTTCGCCTCATTCCTGAGCTACCACGCCAGAGCACATAATTCAGGATAGTCCCTCAGATGTCGTTGCCACCATCGACGATGCAAAACAGTTCGAGACCGGACGCGACTTGGCCACGTGGCTGGGTCTGACACCGCTCAACAAATCTAGCGGCGGAAAGGAACGCCTCGGGCGCTTCTGACGAAACGAGAGGAATACTGGCAGCTGATCGCTTGATCCTGCCCCGAGATGCAAGACGCTTGATGTGATGATGCGAAACGAAGTCACCAAGAGTAAGGACACTCCGACCAATGTCGCGGCCCCCGAGGTCGTTTAGCCGATAGGAACCCTGCTCGCGGAACTCATCAGGGCCAGTGGCAACCGCCATCCAAACAGGCCGGACAGACGACCGTATTGACAGACCATCGCAATCGTAAAAATCGCTTGCAATGCAGGAGCCATCCACACATGCCGTTGGCCAGCACTCAGAAATGCTGCAGTCGCAGCCCGCATTGCCGACATTTGCTTTAGGCGCAAAATCCCTGTGTCAGCGAACAAACAATCTGCGGGACAATCCATCTCACCGTTGCGTTGTCGTCAACTCTTCTTGCATGCCTGGCATGGAGTAAGTCGGCGTGTAAGTGAGGTTATCGTCGTTCGGAGACAGCCTTTCCAGCGATACGCCCCAAAACCGCTGCGGCCAGCAGGCCGTTTCCGGATAGGTACCCGCTGTCTCCTTGGCCGGACACACCGCAGGCAGCGCCGCCGCCGGCGAACAGATTGGGGATCGGCGAACCGTCGCGGGTGAGGACTCGCGCGGAGGTGTCAACTTGCAGGCCCCCTTGCGTGTGAAACAGCGCGCCGGTGACCCTCACGCCGCAATAGGGCGGCGCAAGGCGGGTCTTTCCGAAGGCGCGGCCAAAGCTATCGGTGCCATCCGTCGGCAAGCTTTCTATGGTTTCCCTGAGCGCATCGGTGGGCAGGCCAAAGGCGATGGCCAGTTCGTCCAGTGTGATGGCAGTTTTGATCGCGCCTTGCGTTTCGGCGCGTTTGAAATCTTCGAACTGCCGTGCGATTTCAGCGATGCGCGCATCAAAGATAGCGAAGGCCTCGCCACCGGATTGTGCCAGTACGGCGCGGGCGGCCTCGGAATACCCTTGCGCCTCGTTCCAGAAACGCCTTCCAGCGCGGTTCACCTGCACGCCGCCCTCGGTGATCGTGGCCCAGGTGATAAGAATACCGTGGGGATGGGCTACGTTGCCATGGCCCTGATAGGCGCCCAGATGCTGGGATGCCGCGCCAATCTGATCGGCCCAAAGCACGGCTTCGCCTTGGTTGCCATCATGGCCAAACCAAAGGCCGTTTTCGATCTCCGGCATATGCCGGGCCACAAGCGCACGATTGCCGCCAAAACCGTTACAGGCAAGGATCAGACGCTTGCAGCCGATGGTTTCCAACCCGCCATCGGGGCGACGCGCAGCGACGCCATGTACTAGGTCGTCGGAGAAATAGAGCGTCTCGGCGCGGCGTTCGCAGATGATATCGATGCCTGCGTGCTCGCCGGCGCTGCGCAGCGCGTCGATCAGTTCGGCACCTGCGCGCGTTGGCAGACCGTGCATGCGGCGTCTGGAATGGCCGGGATAATCAAAATCATCGACGACCGAGAACGGTAGACCATGCGTTGCCGTAAGCCAGTCGATCACTTCGGCGGAATTCTGCGCCATGAGATCAACAAGCGCCTGATCGTTCTCGCCATGGGCCTTGGCCTGAATATCCGCTGCGAACTGCGCGGCGCTATCGTCTATGCCTGCCGCCTGTTGCAGCTTGGTTCCTGCTGCGGGGATCAGCCCAGCCGAAAGCGCGGTGGAGCCTGAAGGGACAGCATCAGCTTCGATTAGTAAAACCTCCTGGCCAGCCTCCTTGGCCGAGAGCGCGGCAATCAGCCCGCAGGCGCCCGCGCCGATGATCAGGAGCTCTACCTCAAGATCAAAGTTATCTGGGGGTGGTTTAACTGTCGGAGCCATCATACCGCGCGCCGTTCTTCAGCATCTCGTTTGTTCCGATCACACCGTTAAGGCCGCCGAAATCAAACATCCGGTCGGCAAATGGCTTGTTCGAGCCGTTGCGGGCGAGGCTCTGGTAGTAGTCCTGCGCAGTGCGGGCCAGTGCACGGACTATGCCGCCGGGAAAGATCACGATGGAAAACCCTAGAGTTTCAAGGTCATCGGCACCAGTGATCGGTGTGGCTCCGCCTTCCACCATATTCGCCAGAAGCGGTACGCGCGCCGCGAAGCGTGCTGCGATCTGTTCCAACTGCGCGCGGTTTTGTGGCGCTTCGATGAAGAGCACATCCGCGCCTGCTTCAAGATAGGCCTCTGCACGGTCTTCAGCGGCGGTAAATCCCTCGACCGCAATCGCGTCGGTGCGCGCAATAATAAGCGTCTCTTCCGAAGCCCGGGCATCGGCCATCGCGGCGATCTTTCCGACCATTTCCGATGCTGGAATGAGCGATTTATCCGCCAGATGCCCGCAGCGTTTCGGATAGGTCTGATCCTCCATCTGTAGCGCCGAGGCGCCAGCCCGCTCGTATAGCCGCATTGTACGCTGCGCGTTGAGTGCATTGCCAAAGCCAGTGTCGGCATCGATGATCACCGGCAGCGCGGTGCGATCGGCAATGAGCGTCATCGTATCGGCCATCTCGGAAGCCGTGGTCAGGCCAATGTCAGGCCGTCCCAGCCGCGTGTAGGCGACAGCCGCACCACTGAGATAAAGCGTCTCAAACCCTGCCGCCTCGGCAAGTGATGCGGTCAGCCCATCATATACTCCAGGCGCGACGACGATGTCTTTATTCTGAAGACGTGTGCTCAGGCTCATGACGTGCCCTCGATCAGGGCCAATGCTTCGGCGCAGCTCATCTGCCGGGTCACCGTGCCCAGCGACAAGATCGTGGCGTCATGAACCTCCGATTTGAAGGCGGCGCAGCCATCTGTCAGCATAACGGTTTCAACGTTGCGCAGATGCGCATCGCGCAGTGTGGAGGCCACGCCGCCATTGGTGACGATGCCGCCCACGATAAGATGGTCGATCCCAACGGCGCGCATCAGGTATTCTAGACGGGTCTGATAGAAGGCTGAATAAGCCACTTTTTCGATCACGAAATCCGCAGGTTGGAGCGCATCCACAATCGCATGTCCAAAGCTGCCTGGCGCAAAATCACCCTTCCCGAGAAACGGGCGTAATTCCTTCAGGTGTGGCGCAATTAGCGGCTCGCCGTCTGTGTCGGGCACCAGCGTGAATTGCGCTGAGAAGTAGCGCCCACCCTTTGCTTGCAACGCCCGCGCCAGCGGCGCGATGCGATCCGGCAGGGCTGCAATGCTTTCCGCGCTCTGGCCAGCGCGTCCGTAAGCGCCCTTGGGGTGGATGAAATCATTTTGAAGATCAATCGTCAGAAGCGCCGTGCGCGAGATATCCCATGAGGTTGGATTGCTCATGATGCCTCCTCCAAGGGTTCGATGATGGTGTTGCCAAACTGATCGACGCGGCCCTGTAAATCCGGCTCGATAAGTACCGTCGTGTCAGGCTGCGTAAGGATCGCGGGGCCCTTGATGACGGCTCCCACAGGTAGGGCAAGCCGATCATAGATTGCCGTGGCGTACCAACCGTCGGCGAAATGCACCTGCCTCTCGCCCGTAGGCTCGGCCAAGCCGGTCGCGGACGGGGCCAGAGCGCTCAGATCAAATTTCGGTCGTTTGCCGGTCACGGCGCTGCGCAGGTTCAGGATACGTCGCACACCGTTCTGCAAGAGCCTGCCAAAAGTTGCGCGGTAGGCGGTGTCAAAGGCCTCTTCAATCTCGGTGCGTGTCGGAGTAGCGACCCCGCCCCCCTCTGCTTTTACGGTGAGTGGAACCGACACGGTATGCGTCTGCCCGATATAGGCCATGTCGAGCTCGAAGCTCAGCTCACGCGCTTCGAAATTGGTTCGTGCAGCATCAAGTAGCGCCATGCCCTGATCGGCATGATCCTGCATGAAAGCGCCGAGTGATGTTTCATCCAGCGTATCCACCAACGAGTTGATGGTTTGTACGAAATCCTGACGCATATCGGCAATGACGCATCCCATGGCCGATGTGACACCGGGATAACGCGGCACGATTGCCCGCGAGATACCCACTTCGGCCAGCATCGCACCTGCGTGAAGCGCGCCGCCGCCGCCAAACGGCATGAAGGCAAAGCGCTTGGGGTCGAAACCACGCTCGATGCTAACGAGGCGGATCGCGCCCGCCATGCGGCTGTTGGCGACCTTGAGTATCGCCTCGGCGGCGTCGACCGTGGAAAGCCCTAGGGGCGCGCCTACATGTTCATCAATTGCCCGGCTTGCCGCGCCCACATCCAACCGCTCAAGCGTGCCGCCGATGGGGTTGTCCGGATCGATTCGGCCCAGAACCACGTTGGCGTCAGTCACCGTGGGGCGGGTGTTTCCAAGGCCATACGCCACAGGGCCGGGATTGCTTCCGGCGCTTTCCGGGCCGATGTTGAGCAGCCCGCCCTTGTCGACCCAAGCGATGGAGCCGCCCCCAGCGCCGATAGTGGTGATCTCGATCATTGGATTGCGCACGACCATACCGAAATCAATCGAGGTCTGTGGCGACAACATGGATTGCCCCTCAGCAATCAGCGAGACGTCAAAACTCGTCCCGCCCATATCGCCAGTGATGATATTCTCAAATCCGGCCGACCCGGCGATATAGCCTGCGGCAATCACCCCAGCCGCAGGGCCCGAAAGCGCCGTACGCACTGGAAGGCGGCAAGCGGTGTCCACCGCCATGACGCCGCCATTGGACTGGACGATCATGAATTCGCCATCGAACCCGCCCGCCTTGAGCGCATTTTCCAGCCGTCCCAGATAGCCGGACACTTCGGGCTGCAAATAGGCGTTGAGCGCGGTGGTCGAGAAGCGTTCGAACTCGCGGATTTCCGGCAAAATCTCGGAGGATGCGGAAACATGTTCGTTGTGCCAGACCTCGCGCAGCGCTGCGACGGCAGCATCTTCGTTGGCGGTATTGGCATATGAATTGGCAAACAGAACGGCTACGCCTTCGCAGCCTTGCGCCTGTAGCTTCTCGGCAGCGGCGCGTACAGCCTCAAGGTCGACTGGGGTGCGTACGGTGCCGTCGGCTAAGGTGCGTTCCGGCACCTCCAGACGGTTGCGACGGTCTACCACGGGCTCAAAGTCGCCGCGCAGTCCCCAAGTGCGCGGCCTGTCGCGGCGGCGCATTTCCAGCACATCGCGCAGCCCTTCGGTACAGATCACACCGGTTTTCGCGCCCTTGCGTTCCAGAAGCGCGTTCGTACCCGCCGTCGTGCCATGCACCACCACAGCAATCTCCGACAGGTCCTGCACCTCGCGCCCGATCCCGTCGAGAAAGCCATTCGATTGGTCGGGCCGTGTTGTCGGAACCTTGGCAACGCTTGCCGTGCCTTCGGCCTCGTTCAAAACGAAAACATCCGTAAATGTGCCGCCCACATCGACACCGATCATACGTCCGCTCATGCTGTGACCTCACGCCATTGCGTGCCATATGCGGCATCTGCTTCTGCGTCGCTTACCAGACCGCGCGCGACATCGCGGGCCACTGTTTCGGGATTTCGGTCGGATGCCGCACCATAGCCGCCGCCGCCCGGCGTTTCGAGCCGCACAGCCTGTCCAGCCTTAAGCTTGATACCGCGCATCTTCGAGGCCAGTGGCGGGCTATGCCAGCCATCATCCTGCTCATAGGTAAAGGCGTTCAGCGCAGCATCGCCGCCGCCAGCAATCCCCTTGGGAGCAAAGCGTCCGCGTTCACCGAAAAGGAAGGCCTCGGCGCCGTTTTCTTCCAGCACCTCGATCTCGTAGACCGCGCCAAGCCCGCCGCGATGTGCGCCCGCTCCGGCGCTGTCGGGGCGCAATGCCCATTTGCGGAACATGACGGGATAGGCTGCCTCGAGGATCTCCATAGGCGGGATTGTGGCGGTCGAAATCGGCGCATTGCCGTGGTTGAGCCCGTCGGTTTCGACCGACCCGCCATGACCGCCGCCGTAGAAGGAAAACATGACCCATGGCTGGCCATTGCTGCGCTTGCCGGCGATGGAGAGCGCATTGATGGTGCCATAGGCGTTGGCAACCACGCGCTCGGGTGCGGCCTTCGCGAAAGCAGAAAAGACCACGTCGATCATCCTCAGGATGGTCTCGGTATAGCCGCCCGTGGGCGCGGGGAACTGCGCGGCCAAAAGGCTGCCCTCTGGCACGATCACATCGATGGGCCGCATTACGCCTGCATTGGCAGGCAGCGCAGGGAAGACGTGCTTGATGGCCACATAGGCGGTTGCCACGGTCGTCGGGAGCGCGATGTTTACAGGGCCAGCGCATTGCGGCGAGGAACCGGTGAAATCAAGCGTCATTTCATCGTCTTTGATCTCAAGCGCGATCCTAATCTTCAAAGGTTCGTCGGTGATGCCGTCATTGTCGAGAAAATCCTCAGCCTCCCAACGGCCATCGGGCAAGTCGGTCAACTCTGACCGCATCAACGCCTCGGCGCGGTGGCCAAGCGCCTCAAGCGCAGCGGTGATCGTCTCCGCCCCGTATTCATCCAGTAGTTCGTCCATCCGCTTGACGCCCAGGTCCAGCGCACCAAGCTGGCCATTGAGATCGCCCATGGCCGATTGCGGCAGGCGGGTGTTGCGCAAGAGAATGTCGATGATGTCCTGATTGATCTTGCCTTTGCGGGCGAGCTTCACAGGCGGCAGGTTGAACGCTTCTTGGAATACATCGGTCGCCGCCGGATTATAATTGCCTGGCACCGCGCCGCCTACGTCATGCCAATGGCCGACCGAAGCGAGATAGCAAAAAAGCCTCCCGTCGCGAAAGTAAGGTCGCACAAGGCGCATGTCCGACAGGTGCGTGCCTCCGATATGGGCATCGTTGAAGATGTAGATGTCACCATCTTCCAGATCGCCATCCTTGGCGGCCTTTTCGATCACGGCCTTCACCGCAAAAGACATGACGCCCACAAAAATGGGCAAACCTGATTTGCCTTGAATCAGCGTATCGCCCGATACTGCGTGATAGAGCCCATGACTGGCATCATGTGCCTCAGCAATGATCGGATTGAAGGCAGCACGAAACAGTGTAGCGTCCATCTCGTCGGCGATCTGCTCCATGCGGCCTGCAAGAACCGACAGGGTGATTGGATCAATCTCGCTCATGAATTCGCCCTCACTTCGGCCATGTCGTTCCATACATCCTGCTTTGTGATCTTGTCGCCAGTGATCTCGAAACGGTCAATGAAACGGATGCCTTCAAAGGTACTGCCATCATGGTATTCGCCTTGCAGCGTCCCGCGGCAATAAACGATGGCCGCGTCACCCGCGCCCTGCATCGCATCGAAGCCATCATAAGTTTTGGTGACAAACTTGTATCGCGGCTTTGACCATTCAATCAGCTCCTCAAGCGTGCGCATTGGTCCAGTTCCTGGGAAGGTCATGGCGAAATCATCACACAGCATGGCGCGGGCGGCTTCCAGTTCACGCGCCTCCATCGCCGTAAGGTAGTCTTTCACGATTTGCGCCGGATCCGGACGGGCGGCTGCGGGGCTGCGCTGTGTGCCACCGCGATAGTAATTGTCAGATGGCATGTCATGGATCATCACCGTCACAAGCTCCGGCGCGGCAGGCACGACGAATCGCACCGCATCTGTGAGAACTTCGCTTAGCCGTTGTTTTTCCACAGAATTGTAGCCCTCAAGAACATGCAATTCGACGATTGGCATGGCGTCCTCCTGTGAATAATTGGTATTATTTGTAATACAAATTTCGTATCTTGCTAGAGGAAAAAAATGAATTTTTGAAATACTAATGCTTGCTTTTGGAGGCGACATATCTACGCTCACCTCCGAAACATCAAGGAATCGCAAGTGCGGGCGGAAGCTGTTCAAATACTGCCAGAGGGGGTGAAAGCGCGTCGCGTTTACCTATCCTTGCGCGATCAGATCACCGGTGGCGTTCTGCGCGATGGCGAGACCCTGCCAGGGGAACAGAAGCTTGCTGAATCCTTTGGCGTTAGCCGGGTTACCGTGCGCCGCGCGCTTGACGCGCTGGCGCAGGGCGGCTTGATCGAGCGGCGCGCAGGCAGCGGCACAAAGGTGCGTGCGCGCCCGTCCAGCGGCCGGCCTGCCGCGATGGATTTCAACACTCTCATGCCCCAGCTTGTCGAGATGGGCCAGAAAACCACCGCTCGGCTCTTGTCTTTTTCCTATGGCCGCGCGCCCGATTTCGTGGCCTCTGCCATGGGGTTTGACAGCGATAACAAGGTGCAGATCGCAACCCGCGTGCGTCTGGCAGGGGATGTGCCGTTCTCTCATCTGACAACTTACGTGCCTGCCCAGATCGCGCAGAACTATTCGGAAAACGACCTTGCGACCACGCCTCTGTTCAAGCTTCTGGAGCGCAGCGGCGTGCAGATCGAAGAGGCGCATCAATCAGTGAGCGCCACGCTCGCGGGCCCTGATGTGGCCGAGGCGCTTGATGTCGATGTCGGCTCGGCACTTCTTTCGCTGCGCCGTGTGGTGCGCGATGTTGAGGGCAATGGTGTTGAGTACCTATCGGGCCTTTACCGCCCGGATATGTTTCGGCTTGAAATGCCGCTGACCCGCGTCGGTCACGGTGCCGCGCGCCATTGGGAGCCTGCGATTGGTCAGAGCGAGGGAGAGGGTTGATGCGCACCCCGCAGACTATGCTCGACAAGCTCTGGGCGACGCATGAGGTGCTGCAGCGCGACGACGGTGTCTCGTTGCTATGGGTTGACCGACATCTGGTGCACGAGGGCTCGCATCACGCCTTCGCCAAGATCAAGGAACGTGGTTTTCCCGTGGCCGAGCCGTCGCTCACTTTTGCTGTGGTTGATCACTACGCGCCAACGCGGGGGCGTTCGAAAATCGCAGATCCCCAGATCGCGCGGATGATCGACACTCTGCGCCGCAATGCCAATGCACATGGGGTGCGCCTCTATGATCTTTCCGATCCGCATCAGGGCATCGTTCATGTTTTGGGCCCGGAAGAGGGCCTTACGCTGCCGGGCCTGCTGATCAATTGTGGTGACAGTCATACGTCCACGCACGGGGCTTTTGGCGCGCTGGCCTTCGGAATTGGCGCGACCGAGGTGGCCCACGTTCTGGCAACGCAAACGGTCTGGCAGCGCAAGCCCAAATCCATGCGCATCAGTGTCGAAGGCGCTCTTGGTGCGGGCATCACGGCAAAAGATATTGCGCTTGGCTGGATCGCAAAGCTTGGAACAGACGGCGCGCAGGGTCATGCGATTGAATACGCGGGCAGCGCGGTCCGCAGCCTTTCGATGGAAGGCCGCATGACGCTATGCAATCTGTCGATTGAAGGCGGTGCGCGTTTCGGCATGGTGGCGCCGGACGAGACAACATTTGCCTATCTCGAAGGTCGCCGGTTTGCGCCCAAGGGTGCAGTTTGGCAGGCGGCCTGCACCGATTGGGCATCGATATCCAGTGATGAGGGAGCATACTTTGACCGCGAGGTCGCGCTCGACGCTGCCGAGATCTCCCCCACTGTTACTTGGGGCACCAGCCCCGAGCAAGCGCTGCCTATCAGCGCGGCCATTCCCGGTCCTGACGATGTGCCGTCCGAAAAGGCCGACGCCGCGCGTGCGGCGCTTGAATACATGGGGCTGCGCGCCGGAGAAAAGTTGGCGGGTACACCTATTGATCAGGTCTTTATCGGGTCTTGCACCAACGGGCGTATCGAGGATTTGCGCGCCGCCGCAGCTGTACTCAGGGGGCGCAAAGCTAAAGTTCCAGGGCTAATCTCGCCTGGTTCGACACAGGTCAAAGCGCAGGCCGAAGCCGAGGGACTTGACCGTGTCTTTACCGAGGCAGGCCTCGAATGGGTCGCTTCCGGCTGTTCCATGTGCGTGGGTATGAACGGCGATCTGGTAGCAGAAGGCAAGCGCTGCGCGTCGTCCACCAATCGCAACTTCAAAGGCCGCCAAGGCCGCGGGGCGCGAACGCACCTGATGAGCCCTGCCATGGTCGCTGCCGCTGCTGTGACCGGTGCTTTGACAGATGTGCGCCCGCTTCTTGAAGGGCGGGCAGCGTGATGGCCGGTTGGAAGACGCATAGCGGAAAGGCACTCAGCCTGGCGGTTGCAAATATCGACACCGATCAACTGATCCCTGCGCGCTTCATGTCCGTACCGCGCGCTGAAGGCTATGGACCTTACCTGCTGCACGATATGCGCCGCGATGAAACCGGTGCGCTGCGCGAGGATTTCCCGCTTAATATATTCCCAGAGGCGACCGTGATCCTGGCAGGGCGTAATTTTGGGAGCGGTTCTTCGCGTGAAGCAGCGGTTTACGCGCTGTTCGATGCCGGTATCCGTGCTGTCATCGCACCGAGTTTCGGCGACATTTTCGCCTCCAACGCTGTCAACAACGGTCTGCTACCGGCCAAGGTTGATGACGAGAGCTATGCGGCGTTTCACGCGGCGCTGGAACAGGGTCCGCAAGACATCACAGTCGACATCAATGCCCGCACTCTCACGCTCGGATCGCTTCAGGTCCGCTTCGCGCTTGATGACAGTTGGGCGACGAAACTGATCAACGGGTGGGACGATATTGACCTGACCCAGCAACACAGCGCGGCCATCACCGCGTTCAAGGATCAACGCAGTCAAATCGCAGCCTGGGCTTGGCCCAAGTCAGCGAGTTGAAAACGGCCGTTTGACACGGCACGAGCGGCTCTGAGTAGGGCCAGACAAAGAGGCGTAGGCCTCAAAACAGTGGAGGACGACACGATGAAAATGAAATTGATGGCAAGCCTGCTTGCAGGCGCCACGCTGGTGGCCGGAGTGGCAAAAGCTGAAGAGACGATCTCGGCAGTTCATGCCTTTCCCGAAACGCTGATCTACACGAAAAGCTTCCTGAGCTTTGTCGACAAGGTCAATGAAGCAGGCAAGGGCGTTGTGCAAATTGACGTGCGCGGCGGCCCCGAAGCAATCGGCATGTTCCAGCAACCCGACGCGGTGCGCGACGGTATTGTGGACATGGTCTACACGCCCGGCTCGTTTTACGGCGGCGCGCTTCCGGAAAAGGACGCCATGGTCGCCTCGAACCTGACGGCAGTTGAAACTCGCGAAAATGGCGGCATTGCCCTCATCGATCAGATCCACCAGGAGAAGATGGGCCTGAAATATCTGGGCTGGTTTGACAGCGGCGTGTGCTACAACCTGTGGACGCGTAACGAGCCGACCTTTGACACCGATGGCAACCTTGAGGTCGAAGGGCTCAAGCTGCGCGGCAACAACGTCTACAACGCTTTCTTCACCAATTATCTAGGCGCGCAGGTGATCGACCTTCCGACAGGTGAGGTGTACTCCGCCCTGCAGCGCGGCGTCGTTGATGCGACAGGCTGGACGCAGATCGGCCTCATTGATCTGAAGTGGAACGAGTTTCTGAACTACCGGATCGAGCCGTGCTTCTTCTCGACAGATCTCGGTGTGATTGTGAACAACGACAAGTGGAACGCGCTGTCCGAAGAGGCGCGCAAGATCGTTCAGGATGTGGCCATTCAGCACGAGAAAGACAGCGTGGCCGCACTGCGCGCCAAGCGTGACGAAGACTTCGCCGCGCTTGATGCGGCTGGCATGAAGGTCGTGTCTCTCGAAGGTGAAGCCAAGGCCAACTACCTTGCCGCGGCCCGCGAAAAGACGTGGGAGCGCATGAAAGAGGTCATGTCCGGTCAGCCCGGCGGCACCGACAACTATGACCGCCTGATCGAGCTTTTCTACGATCTCGACGCGGTCAACTAAGCCAACCTGCAGGCCCGCTGGATCAACAGCGGGCCTGCGTTTTCTGCGGAGCCACTGGCAATGATCAACACGACCTACAAAGCGGTGCTTTACGGCATGGCAGGCATATCCGGCCTGACGCTTGTGTGGATCATGGTGTCGGTCATCGTGTCGGTGGTGATGCGCAATCTGGGCATGCAACCTTTCGCATGGCTCTTTACGTCGGCCGAATACGGCCTGCTGTACATGACGATGCTGGGCGCCCCGTGGCTGGTGCGTGAACGCGGACATGTGCATATCGAGTTGATTACGGCAGCCTTGCCCGATGGCCCCCGCCGCCTACTCAGCCGCACAGTGGCCGCCGCCTGCGTGCTGGTCTGCGCGATCCTCACTTGGAAGGGGGCCGAATTGGTTCTGACCAATATCGAGCGGGGCGATTTCGACACCCGCGCCTATTATTATCCACGATGGCTTCTGACCATCGCGTTCCCGCTATCCTTCGGCCTGATGGCGGTTGAATTCTCGCGCTTTGTGTTCGGCAACAGGCTGATGCATAGCGGCGAAGCAGGGATACACGAATAATGGAATGGTTCGAGGCGCTGGGCCTTCTGCTCGGCACGATCATATTGCTTATGGCGGTCGGTATGCCGATTGCTCTGGCCTTTCTGGCGGCCAATATCATCGGTGCGTGGGTTTTCATGGGCGGCGAACGCGGCGTGATGCAGCTCTTGAACAACGGTCTTGGCGCGCTCACCAAATACGCGCTGATGCCCATCCCGCTATTTCTCCTGATGGGCGAAATATTCTTTCACACAGGTCTTGGCGGGCGCATGTTCACCGCGATCGACAAGCTGCTTGGGCGTTTGCCAGGACGTCTTAGCTACGTCACGGTTCTGGGCGGCACGGCCTTTTCCACGCTCTCGGGCTCATCCATGGGTTCAACAGCGCTTCTGGGCTCTCTCATGGTCCCGGAAATGAGCCGCCGCGGCTATAAATCGCATATGAGCATCGGCCCGATCCTTGGCACAGGTGGCCTTGCGATCATCATTCCGCCCTCGGCCTTGGCCGTGCTTTTGGCAACCTTGGCACAGATCGATGTGGCGGCGCTTCTCATCGCGGGTGTAGTACCGGGATTGATCCTGGCAGGGTTCTACATTGCGACGATCTGGCTGCAGACCCGGATCGATCCGACAGCCGCCCCAGCCTATGACGTCGAGCCAATGTCATTTCTGTCGAAGCTGGGCCTTTTGCTGCGCGAAGTCATCCCGATGGTAAGCGTCATGGTCATCATCATCGCGCTGATGATCCGAGGTTTCGTCACACCGTCCGAAGCCGCCGCCTTTGGCGCACTCGGTGTGTTGATCCTGGCCGCGATCTTCCGGTGCCTGACATGGGAGGCGATGAAGAAATCGGTCATTGGCGCGCTCAAGGTGACTCTGATGGCCTACCTGATTGTCTTTGGCTCAGCCACGTTCAGCCAGCTTTTGGCCTTTTCCGGGGCATCGCGGGGGCTAGTGACCTGGGCGACCAGCTTTGACCTTGCGCCCATGGCTATGCTGCTCGTGATGTTCGCCGTGCTGCTACTTCTCGGCATGTTCATGGAACAAATCTCGATCATGCTGTTGACGGTGCCGATCTTCTTCCCGCTCGCACAAACGCTTGGCTTCGATCCGATCTGGTTCGCGCTCATCATGCTGCTGTCCCTGGAGATCAGCTTTACCACACCGCCGTTTGGATTATTGCTATTTGTGATGAAAGGGGTGGCACCCGCCGGAACGACTATGCGCGAGATCTACACCTCTGCTTTTCCGTTCATCTTTTGCTCGCTGTTTCTGGTGGCCCTGCTGATCGCCTTTCCACAACTGGCACTTTGGCTGCCGTCGCTCTGAATTGGTCTAGCGGCAGGAGTGGAAGGCCTGTGCCTGTCCGGAAGAACGAGGCCACCGGATCTGCTGAGCTTATTAAGTGATCTGCGTCTGTCGGTGCCGGTTATCGGCCAATCCGTTGTGACCTCGGCAAGGATCAGGAGACAGGGAACTGGTCAGGGTTAAGTCACGCTGCGTAGCATCGCTGGCGCTCCGTTTCAGCGGTTTTGGCCGCCATGCACTGGGACCAGGTGCAAGCTAAAGCGGGCATCGCACTGATATCCGTTCTCGCTATCCCCTTGAACCGCCCTGGGTTTTCCGGAGAGTGTTTGGTTCAATAGTTAGGCTGCTTTTTCATCGGCATTCAAGGTTTCGTAAAATTTCTCCTCTGCTTCTTGCGGTGTGACGTATCCAATGGCGCTGTGCAGGCGTTCTGAGTTGTACCAGTCGACCCATTTCACGGTCTCCCACTCGACTTGGCTCACCGACTTCCAAGGCCCTCGGAAATTGATCACCTCGGTTTTGAACAACCCGATGATGCTTTCCGCCAGAGCGTTGTCATAAGAATCCCCGACGCTGCCGACCGAGGTATCGATCCCGGCTTCCGTCAGCCGTTCGGTGTACTTGATCGACAGGTATTGCGATCCGCGATCCGAATGATGGATCAGCTTATCTGCGTCGGACGGCGCACGCTGGCAGATGGCCTGGTTCAGCGCATCGAGAACAAAGCCCGTGGTCATTGAAGTCGAAACGCGCCAACCTGCAATCCTGCGGGCGAAGACGTCGATCACGAAAGCCACGTAGACCATTCCCTGCCAACTTGAGACGTAAGTGAAATCCGAAACCCAGAGCTGGTTTGGCATCTCTGCCACGAAGGCTCGGTTCACCTTGTCGTCCGGGCACGGCTGAGCCGCATCGGGATTGGTTGTAATGACCCTTTTACCGCGCACAACGCCCTGTATTTGCAGGGATCGCATTAGCCGCTCCACCGTGCAGCGGGCGATGTCGCGGCCCTCTCGGCGCAAAACGTGCCAGACCTTACGAGCGCCATAGCGGCCTCGGCTGGCTTCAAAGACGCGCTTGATCGCAGCTTCGTCCGACTTGTCGCGCTTTGCCCGCGCCGACGCCAGGGCGGGGTCACGCTCGACAGCTTTATGCGCATAAAAGGTCGCCTTACGGTGGTTGCATACAATCACCTACCGGCTGGGGTGATTGGGGATTTGGCCTTTCCGCGTCTAAGAATGACATCCAGTTTTGAAAAACTGTTTTCGACATTCTGTTGTTCGGGTTTTGCCAAAAACCCTTCCAGTGCAGGCCAAAGCTGAATGGCCTGATCAATCTCGGGATCGCTGCCATGCGCATAGAGCCCGGCCGAGATCATCATCGCGTTCTGGTCGTATACGCCTAGGCTTTTCCGCACTTGCGCAATTGTCTGGTTCTCTTTCTCGGACGCGCATGCAGGCAAGCTTCGAGAAACGGATCGAAGGACATCAATAGCTGGATATCGCCCCCTTTCAGCGATTTGACGATCCAATACCACGTGGCCATCCAGCACACCGCGCAGAATATCCGCCACGGGTTCATCCATGTCGGACCCGGCAACCAACACGCTGAAGACGGCGGTGATGTCACCCTGATCGCCGGTGCCAGGTCCTGCGCGTTCGCACAGCGACATGATCATGTGGGACGTCGAAGGTGGGTGCCCGCGCAAAACCGGGGCCTCGCCCGCAGCAACGGAAATTTCGCGATGCGCTTCCGCGAACCGGGTAATCGAATCGGCAAGAAACAAAACCGATTTGCCCTGATCACGAAAGAACTCCGCAACTGTCATCGCGGTCCAGGCACAGCGTCGCCGCATCAGCGCGCTTTGATCCGAAGTTGCCGCAACGACGACTGAACGTGCCAACCCTTCTGCGCCAAGGATATCATCGACGAAATGGCGCACCTCACGCCCACGTTCGCCGATCATTGCAATGACCACGACATCCGCCTCCATCGACTGGGCGAGCTTGCCCATCAAGCTGGACTTTCCGACCCCGGAGCCTGCGAATAGCCCAACCCTTTGACCGCGTACAATGGGCAGCAGTGTATTCAATGCGGCCAGACCTGTGTTCATGCGTGCGCCCAAGGCACGCCGGGTTGCCGGTGCAGGTGGATGTGCCCGCAAAGGCCTCGGGAAAGCACCACTTTGCAGCGATTCGCCATCCAATGCATTGCCATCGGGATCGATGATCCTGCCGATCCAGGTGTTGTCTGGTGCAACAGTCGCAGGGCCGGACAGCGTAACGCGATCGTTCAGGCCGATACCGTCCATCGCCCCATCTGGTAATATCGTAAGGCCACTGTCGGACAACTGGACAACTTCGCCGGTCAAATCAAAGCCGTCTGCCCCGGTGATATGTGCGCGGTCGCCGATATGTGCTGCGTCTGCGAGCCCTGAAACCATCAAGGTACTGCCTTCGGCACGCGCCACGCGCCCTATGCGCCGAACAGGGGTGAGCATGGATATCTGAGCCTGCAAGCCGGCAAAGGCGGTGGTGTGGGTCATGAAAATACTCCGAGTTCTGAAAACAGTTTTTAAAGGAATCACGGTTAAGCCTTGGTTGAAATTGTTCGAGGGAGAAGCCCCGATGTTTGAAAATCTCGATGTCTTCAAGATGTCCCACGCGATGGCCGTACACGCGGGCCAGAAGCAGGCGCTGATTGCCCAGAATGTGGCAAATGCGGATACACCGGGCTATGTCGCGCGGGATTTGCCGCCTTTCGAATCGCTCTACCGATCTGACATGGCCGATACCCAGCGCGCGACGCGCACAGGGCATCTCAATGGTGCAATCACCAACATGACCAACCTCGATCCGGTAGCTTCAGAGTCGGCATCTACGCCAGATGGAAACACTGTTTCCCTCGAACAACAGATGTTGCGCGCCACAGACACGCAACGCCAGCATGACCGCGCTCTCGCCATATACAAATCTGCGCTGAAAGTGCTGCAAAGCACTCTTGGCGGGCGTTGAATTCCAGGAGGAAAATGATGAGTGAATTTGCCAAATCACTGTCGGTTTCGGCCAGTGGACTGGAAGCGCAGGCCATGCGCTTGCGGCATCTTTCGGAAAATATATCGAACGCGGACACGCCGGGATACAGGCGCAAGACCGTGGCCTTTGAAACGGCATTCGGGTCAGGCGATGGCGCGGCACGCGTCACCCCCGGTGACGTACAACTCGACCGCAAGACGGAGCTTGAGCGGGTCTTTGATCCCTCGCATCCACTTTCTGATGAAAGTGGCCATTATCAGGGGTCAAACGTCGACCTGATGATCGAACTGGCGGACGCGCGCGAGGCGCAGCGCAGCTATGAAGCGAACCTGAAAATGTTTGAACAAGCACGAAAAATGTCATCGGGCCTGATGGACCTGCTGCGTAGATAAGGAGTTTAACTATGGAATTGGGAATGATTTCCGCCACACAGAAATATGCGGCGGCCCGCCCGGCGACCGAGCCGGTTGCAACTGGCGGTATGGGCGATGCGTTCCGTGGCGCGGCGATGGATTTCGCGCAAACGCTTGCGCACAGTGAAGTCACGGCAAAACAGGCCATGATGGGGGATGCTGATCCGCATGCGCTCGTTCAGGCGTTGGCCCAAACCGAGCTGGCAGTGGAAACCGCGGTCACGGTCCGCAATAAGGTTGTCGAGGCCTATCAGGAAATCCTGCGGATGCCTGTTTGAATGCTGAATGAAGTAATCTTTTTCGACACGTTGCGTCAGGGTCTTTGGATTGCAATGATGGTTTCTGTGCCGATCCTGACCGCTGCGTTGTTGGCCGGTGTGTCGATCGGGTTGGTCCAGGCTCTGACCTCCATCCAGGAAATGACGTTGACATTCGTACCCAAACTTGGGGCGATTGTCGTCGTTTTCTGGCTGTCCATGGGGTTCATGACCCAGACGCTCGTGTCGTTTTTTCAAGAGCGGATTGTGCCGCTGATTGCAGGAGGCTGACCAATGGACAGCACAGGATATGTCACGATCAGCCGCCAATCCGGCCTGATGCGCGAGATGCAGATTGTTGCCAACAACATCGCGAATGCGGCAACCACCGGGTATCGTCAGGAGGGTTTGATTTTCTCGGAGTTCGTCAAGGCCGTTGATGAAGGACCTTCCCTGTCGATGGGGCAGGGCAATGTGCGGAACACGGCTTTTGATCAGGGGGCGCTGACGGAAACGCGTGGTACCTTTGATTTCGCTATCGAAGGCGATGGTTTCTTTTTGATTGAAACACCGATGGGCGAACGCCTGTCTCGCGCCGGGTCATTTTCACCCAACGGTGAGGGTGATTTGGTCACGCACGATGGCTACAGGGTTCTTGACCCGGGCGGCGCGCCTGTCTTCATCCCCCCAGGGGTATCAATTTCGGTGTCACCTGATGGAACGATCAGTGCAGACGGTGCGCCCATTGGCCAGATCGGCGTCGTGAAACCGGTCGCGCCGCTGAACATGCTGCGCGAAGATGGAGTGATGTTCCGAGCCGATGAGGGCTTTGAGCCAGCCGAAACAGCGCGTGTTCTGCAAGGTTTCGTGGAAGGCTCGAACGTGGACGCCATCACGCAATTGGCTCGCATGATCGAAGTTCAGCGCGCGTATGAGATGGGCGCGAGTTTTCTTGAAAGTGAAGACCAGCGGGTGCGCCAAGCGCTCGAATCCCTGACCAAGTAAGTGGAGAAATTCAATGCGCGCACTCAAGATCGCCGCAACAGGCATGTCCGCCCAGCAGATGCGGGTCGAAACGATTTCGAACAACCTCGCCAACATGAGCACGACGGGATACAACGCCCGGCGCGCAGAGTTTGCGGACCTTCACTACCAACAGATGGCCAGGCCGGGTTCCGTCAACGCCTCCGACGGAACGATTTTGCCTACGGGTGTGCAACTTGGGTTGGGCGTTCGCCCGGCAGCGGTTTCGATGCACCTTGCGCAAGGGTCTCTTTCGGCGACTTCTTCGGATCTTGACGTCGCAATCGATGGCAACGGATATCTGGAGGTCACACTACCGTCAGGACAGACTGGCTACACCCGCGATGGTTCGTTGAAGCGAACCGGGGATGGTTTGATCGTGACGTCGGACGGATATCCTGTGGCGCCCGAAATCGTTATTCCAGCCGACGCCCGCAGCATTTCCATCAATGCGGACGGTGAGGTGTATGCCTACTTTGCCGAAGCCACCGAAGCGCAACTTCTGGGTCAGTTTACCCTTTCCGGTTTTACAAATGCCAAGGGGCTCGAAGCGTTGGGCAGCAATCTTTTTGCTGAAACCGAAGCGTCGGGGCCAGCGTTGGTGTCGACCCCGGGGCAGGATGGTCTGGGCACATTGCGACAGGGGTATCTCGAAGACAGTTCCGTTGATGCGGTGCGCGAAGTGACGGAATTGATCGAAGCACAGCGCGGTTACGAAATGAATGCCAAGGTCATCTCTGCCGCTGATCAGATGATGGGCGCAACGACGCAAATCCGATGATCCGTTTCGTCGCTCTGTGTTGGTGGTCCCTGGTCCCAATGTCCGTTTTGGCGGACGTCTTGGTGCCCACGCGAACAATCCGTCCCACTGCAATTATAACGGCGGCAGATGTTGGTCTGGTGCCCGGCACGCGGCAGGACAGCTTTGACAACCCCAATGACGTGATCGGCCAAGAAGCACGGATTGCATTGTACCCCGGGCGCCCCATTCGCTTTGACGATGTCGGACCCCCGGCCCTCGTCGACCGCAATCAGATCGTATTGCTGCGGTTCAAAGGCGCCCGTCTGATCATCAGCACCGAGGGTCGTGCCCTTGAACGGGGCGGCGTCGGTGATCGTGTACGCATCATGAACCTTTCCTCCCGAGCCACTTTGTTCGGTTTTGTTCAACCGGACGGTTCCGTCGAAGTCACGAACTAGGAGCGACCAATGAAAACTTCCCTCTTACCCTTTCTGGGCTTCACGGCGTTCCTGTCTGCGTGCGGGGACCGCGCCGACCACATTGGCAAGGCCCCTTCCTTTTCACCACCTGCAGAAACCGTCGAGCATGCCGCAATGGTGTCCCCTGGATTGCCTTTGACCATCCGCCCCGAGACGCCATTGAACGAGGCATCTCTTTGGAGTGGATCGCGGCAATCACTGTTGGGCGACCGGCGTGCGATCCGTCGTGGTGACATATTGACGGTCGTCATTGAAATTGACGAGAAGGCTGAAATTTCCAATGCGACGGACCGGTCGCGTTCTGGCGGAGAGACATTGGGAATTCCCCAGTTGGGTGGTTTGCCGCAAAGACTTGATGCGCAACTTCCCGAAGGTGCGTCCTCGTCCGAGCTGGTATCAATCAATTCAAACAGCTCATCCTCCGGAGACGGATCCGTCAAGCGCAAGGAAAAGCTCACGCTGCGCGTCGCCGCCACGATCGTGGATGTTCTGCCCAACGGTGTCCTTTCGATTGCCGGATCGCAAGAGTTGCGGGTGAATTTTGAACTGCGGGAGTTGCTTGTCACCGGCTATGTCCGCCCCGAAGACATCTCGCGTCAGAACGAAATCACCTACGACAAAATTGCGTCAGCCCGTGTTTCTTACGGCGGGCGTGGACAAATTACCGACGTCCAGCAACCACGGCTCGGACAGCAGGTTCTTGATGCAATACTTCCATTCTAGGAGCAGACGATGATCAAAAAAATCTTGCCATTGCTGCTGCTCCTGATGGGGACAGGTGCCGGTGTGGGCGCCGGGATGTTCTTGCGCCCGCCCGTTTCCGAAGCAGACGTTGACGCCGATCATGACAAGGCAAAAGCGGAAACCAAAGAGACCATCGAAGACGCCGATCCGTCAGACCGCGAATACGTGAAGATGAACAATCAATTCGTTGTTCCGGTCGTCGACCGCGAGACCGTGCGTGCGCTTGTTGTCTTGTCTCTCAGTCTCGAAGTGCCGAGCGGAGGCAAGGAGGTCGTATACTCACGTGAACCCAAACTTCGGGATTCTTTTCTTCAGGTGCTCTTTGACCATGCAAACATGGGCGGATTTGAAGGCGCATTCACCAATGCCAACAACCTCGATGTCTTGCGCGCGGCACTCCGCGAAGTGGCACAAAAGGACATGGGCGAAGGCGTGAGCGACGTTCTGATCCTTGAAATCGCGCGTCAGGATTACTGAACGCGGACGTTCATCACTTCCAAAAAAAACTGTCTTGAGCGGTGGACATCTGCCGCTTGGCGCGTTCGGTTTGCCTACCTTTTTTCTCGTTTTCACACAGTTCGCCCGCAACCAAAACGCGTCCATAAGCGCGGCGAACAGCGGCGAGGTGATGCTCCTTGCGGGCCAGAACCTGCGCCAGTTGAAGGTTCAATTGTGTTTTGGCGCGCCCCACCCAAGCAAGCCAGATCACATCGGCACCAATGGACCGCATTGGGCGCGTTTCATCATCCCCCTGACGGGCGGCTTGTTCCTGTTCATTCAGACGGGCCAATTCACCGCGCAGGGCCGTTTCTTCGGCGACAATGGATTTGAACAGGTGTTGTTCACGCTGGTATTTGATTTCGGTCAGTTTTTGGATCTGCGGCAGTCCAGACATCAGACACCTCGATCGCGCGCGCGCAGACGCATCGCTTCGGCAAAGCGGATCGCGGCAGCCACAGCCTGATAATGCTCAGGCGGAATTTCTGCATCGATGTCTGTAACCGCATGCAACGCGCGTGCGGTGGGTGGGTCACTGTGAATTGGGACGGCGTTTTCTGACGCAATCTCCCGAATGCGCCGCGCCACTTCATCCACGCCCTTGGCGACACAAATCGGGGCGGTTCCGCGTGCGCGGCTCCATTTCAAAGCCACGGCATAGTGCGTCGGGTTCACAATTATGACGTCGGCATCCGGAACGTCCGCCATCATTTGCGACATGGCAATGGTCTGTGCGCGCTGTCGTCTTTCCTGTTTCAGGTGCGGATCGCCCTCGGATTCCTTGTTCTCGTCCTGCATATCCTTACGAGACATCCGGTTTTTGCGAATGTGTTCGTGGTGCTGCCATACCGCATCGATGGCCCCGATTGCGCCGGCAACCAGAAGAACAACGAACAAAAAGGCGAGACACAGCTCGGCCAGCAGCACCAGTACCATATGCGCATCGCCATGTACGGCCGTGAGCATTTCCGGAAGCCGCGCTTTTACAAAGACTGCCAAGCAGGCAGAGAAGATAACCAGTTTAACGAAGCTCTTGAAAAACTCGAACAGCCCGTTGCGTCCGAACTTGTTCTTCGCATTGGACAAGATCGAGATTTTCGAAAGCTTGGGCTCCAACTTGCTGGGAGCGAAAACAAACCCCTTTTGGGCAGCAATTGTCAGCAACACGGCAATGGCGGGAATTGCAAAAATGGGCACCAAAGCCACGGCCGCGCCGGTCAATATGCCTCCCATCGGAGCATATGCACCATCCGTGACAAGCAGCGGTCCCAGTGCCGCTGCCTGATCCAGAAGGATCATCATCTCTGAACCAAAGGTTTTGATGGAAGATGCGCCTGCAACCATCAAGGATATGGTCAACCCTGCATAGGCAGCTGCAGTGTTCAAATCAGTTGAGCGTGCGATCTCACCCTTTTCACGCGCCTTTTGAAGCTTCTGCGGAGTTGGGTCGAATGACTTTTCGGTATCGTCGTCTTGTCCACTCATGGTATCGGCCTGAATGGATCAGCAAGAAACAGGTCGAGTGCGTCCAGCCAAACAGCAAGTATGAGGGGGCTGGCCAGACACAGCACCAAAAGACCACCGGCCGTGATGACAGGTGCACCAACGAAGGCCACCATAAGCTGTGGCATCGCTTTGTTGATCGCACCCAATGCCAGATTGTAGATCACGGACAAAAGTACAAATGGTGCCGCCAGAGTAAACGCCAGCTCGAATGCGCGACGCACTTGCGAAACGCCCCAGTCCGAAATATCCGCACCCGCACTGAACGCGCCCATCGGCAAAAATTCATAAGACAGAATGATCAGTGCCGCGGCCTTCACATGAAGGCCGGTCATGACTGCCAGGGCAATTGCGCCCATGGTCAGGACATATCCGATTGCGGCCAGTGGTTCGCCACCTGCGCCGCCAAGGATTTGTGAAAGTGACGTTGATTGAGCGGCAATTGTACCTGCCGTCTGCAATGCCATGATAAACAAGCGGACACCTATGCCCAAGACGAGGCCAGACAGCACTTCTGTCAAAACAAGGGTAATGGTTGCAGCAAATGCCGGTTCGTTTCCCAGAGGCGGCACGGCAGGCGCGGTGATTGCAGTGAAGGCGAGGGCGATGACCAACTTGATCCTCGCAGGGACAGACTGTTCACCAAACGCTGGCAACAACGAGATCATCGCGCCGACGCGAAGAAAGACGAGAAATCCGTGCCACAACTGGGCATCCAGCATGCCCAAAAGCTGCGTGGCTCCTTCCATCAGGCGGCAACCACGCCGACAAGGGAAGGGCGGGCTTCCACACCGATTTCTTCGAACGACAGAACCGGATTGCTTATCCCCTTGGCCCGCATCACTGTGCGCATGAAACGTCTGCGCCGGGTGTTGGTGACGACAGCCGCGTAGATTCCATTGTCGTTTGCATCGTTGAGTTTGATCGAAACATTCTCGGCCAGTTGGTTAAAAAGCTCCGGAGGCAAAGCGATGTCCAGCCCCCGATCCGCGTCAACTTGGTAGTTGGTAAACGTTTCTTCCCATTCCGGGGCCAGTTGCACCAAGGGGAGTGTTCCATCAGGGCGGCGCATCTGAGCCACCAATTGGAACCCGAGCCGCTGGCGCACATGTTCGCAAATTGCCTCGGGCATCGCGTTCTGGCCGCGCGCTTCTGCGGTGGCTTCAAGGATCAGTGGCAAATTGCGGATCGATACTTGTTCGTCCAGTAAAAGTCGCAAAACAGCATGTAACACATCGACCGGCACCTTGTCGGGGATAAGCTCATCAAGAAGCTTTCGGTTCGCCTCTGCGCGAGCCGGATCAGAAATGTTGACCATCTCAGTCAGCAAACGGCGTAGAGATTTCAGGGTAAGCAACCGGCTGAAGTTTCGCTTGACCACTTCAAGCAGATGAGTGGCCAGAATTTCAGTGGGTGTGACAAGTGTGGCGCCAGACATCGATGCCGCTTCTTGGTCTTTGGAATTGATCCACCTTGCGGGCGCACCGTATACGGGTTCGGTCGTGTCTTGCCCGCTTGGCAGAGCGGCAGGCTCTTCCGGCAGTAGCGCAAGAACTTGATCGGGGTTGAGCTCGGCGCGGGCTTGCTCGACGCCTTGGATGCGCAAAACGTAAGTGCCCAAGGGGAGGCCTGGATGATCGGTCAACCGGATCTCGGGCAAGATCAAGCCAAAGACGGACGCCACATGGGTCCGCATGTTCGCGATACGTGCATCGAGGCCGGTTCCGGGATCCAGAACCATGTTGACCAGATCCGGGGCAAACTCCACGTGGATGTCGTCAAGTTCAAGAATGTCACCAAGCGGTTTCTCCTTGGGCAGTTCTTCTGGCGCTTCAGTCGTTGTCGGCAAGCGCGCGGCTTCCTTTTTGCGCTTTTGCATGAAAAATGCGACCGTACCCAGTGCAAGGCCGCCCAGCAGAAACGGCCCCAGAGGCAGGCCGGGAAACAGCGCAAATCCGATCATCAGAACGGACACCGTTGCCAATGCTGCGGGGTGCTTTCCCAATTGATCGAAAACCGCGAGGTCCGTCGCGCCCTGAGCACCGCCACGCGCCAACAAGAGTGCGGAGGCGATCGAGATGATGACCGCAGGTATTTGCGAAACAAGCCCATCCCCGACCGTGAGGATGGCATAGGTTTCAAATGCGTTTCCGACGCTCATGCCATGGACTGCAATCCCCATGATGAGGCCGGCAACCAGGTTCATCAAGGTAATCAGAAGGCCGGCAACCGCATCGCCTTTCACGAACTTGGATGCGCCATCCAATGATCCGAAGAATGTGGTTTCCTGTTGCTCGCGCTCACGACGTTCCTTGGCCTCTTGGTGATCAATCGCACCGGCACTCATGTCACTGTCAATGGCAAGCTGTTTGCCCGGCATGCCGTCCAATGCGAACCGCGCGCCGACTTCCGCCATACGAGCAGCACCCTTGGTGATGACCATGAAGTTCACAATCAGCAAAACGCAAAAGACCACCAGGCCCAAAAAAACGCTGCCACTCATAACAAATTGCGCGAAGCCTTCGATGACGTCCCCCGCAGCGGATGTGCCGGTGTGGCCCTGTCCAATGATCAGTTTGGTCGACGATACGTTGAGCGAGAGCCGTAGCATCAGGGTGGCCAAGAGGATCGTCGGGAATGCCGAGAAATCCAAGGGCCGTTCGATAAAAAGTGTCACTGTAAAGATCAGAATCGCAAGCGCAAAGGAGCCGGCCAGACCGATGTCCAGAACCCAGGAAGGCATTGGCAGAATCATCATGACGATGATTGCCATCAGCGCCATGGCAAGCAGGACGGTCGGATTGTAGAGGGCGGCGACGTTAAGTGATTTCACGATTTCACTCCTCAGTCATCAAGGTCGCCAGCGATGATCGCGATCCATTTGATCCCATCGGGACAAGTGAACCCAACTGACGAGGTGCGGAACTTCTGACCAAAAGTGGAAATTGATTGGTTGGCGGTTCCGCGGTGGGAACTGGCGGCGTCACGGTGCGGTTCGGGCCAAGGCCTGCATAAATCGTTTCAAACTTCTGAATGTACCGGTTGGCGAATTTGGGAGTCCTCGAGTGAAAGGCCCCCGCAGCTTTCGACCAAGAGCCCAATTCCTTGTGCAGGTCCCGAAGAAACTGCGCCGCGTATACTGCGTTTTTCTGAGGATCAAACATGTCATCAATGGATGAAAAAGCCTGACCGTGCCATTTGTAGTTGATCTGAAAGCAGCCAACATCAAAACTTCGAGCGCCTCTTTTGAAATGCCTGAAGACATAGGCGCGCGCTTCGTCTTCTGTATCAAACCAATTGCCGTCGCCTTCCATATTGACCGTCCATGGCCAAGGTTCCAGCCTGCCGCTATTCCGCCGACCGGTTTCGGTGCGTGTAATCGCCAGCAGAACATTTAGGGGGACGCCGGTTGCGTTGGATGCGTTTTGTGCTGCAGCATCACAATTTTGGGCAACCGATGCCCACGAGTGACCGGGCAGAGACAGAACAGCAAAACCAACCATCCACGGCAACAATCTGAAAAATGACCAGAAACGTATGATTTGAAATGACATTCTGTCGCTTTCCATGCTGGGGAGCCTGCCCAGACCGTAAGCGCGCTATGGTTTATTTTCGGTAACCATGACGGAGAAATCTGAACATGAATCAGTCCTTGGTTGACTGAAATTCCAGGTTCCCATTTAGAACAGCCTCAACAGATTTCCGTGCGTAACGTGCGCCCTCCAAAAGCTCCTTTGTACGTGCCAGCATCCCGTCCCTCTGGCTTTGTACGACCAGATCCGTTCCCGCCAATTGTGCAAGGTCGGAAAAAACGGGAAGGTCGTTAGAGGTTGTTTCTTGCCAAGCGTCTGACAAAAAGGCGGTCTCTTGTGCTGAAGGCGTATCATCAACTTGGGCATAAAGCCTGCTCGCGCCATCAAATTGATCCAGATCGCGCTTTGCCTGCGCGCGTAGAAGATCAGCCTGTGGAGACATCACATCAAGCACCAAGGATTCAGCCAGCGCCGGCTTTCCGAGAGCCAAGGCAACCTTGGCACGCAAGACCTTTGTGCTTTCGCCGTTGGAAAGCGTTGATGATTCAGCGAGTGTTTCATCGGCAGCTGCCGCAAAACCAAGCTCCAAGAGTCTGCTTGCGACTCTGTATATGGTCATAGGGTGATACATTTTCCTGTCAGAGTTTTGTCGTGAGAACACCAGATCAAGAAACGTCACATCCATCGCGTTGAGAGCCAGCATAGACGTCAATTCATTTGTTAAATCAGATGTTGCGTCCGTTGCCTTGCTGGATGACAAGGCATCAAGCGCTGCAAAGGCGGCGTCAAATTGCATGGACTTGCCCAAAGCCAGCACATGAGTCCGACGCAAAGCTGGGCCCAGCGCGTCATCTCTGAGTTCCTGGGCGTATGCCTCGACAAGTAATGCTGTCTCAGGCGTGATATCTTCGCCTGCAGCCAGCTTCGTTTCGACAAACTTGATCAAGGCTTCGGCTGACTGTTCGGAGTTGGATGAGACGATCTCGCTTAATTTCGATTGCGCAGTCTTCACGTCGCCTTCTTTCAGATGGATGTCTGCTTTGACGATTTTGGCCCGATCAGAAGCAGGAATGCTGAGCCTTTCGACGCTGCGCAGCGCAGCAGATGCAGCAGACTTGTCTCCGTATTGGAGCATGCGGCGGCTGAACTCCGGGGCAAGAATATCTCTCAAATGCACGGGGAAGCTGTTCAACTCGAGAAGGGCAGCTTGAACATCGACAAAGCTATCCGAACCCAAGGACCGGACGGACAAGGCCGCCCAGAGTGCTATTGGGCTTTCGCAATCGAGGTACTCTTTCAGTATCTTTGGCTGCCGCACGTATCCATACTCAAAAATCTCACCCATTTCGATGAGAACCCCGTTCTCGGCGATCAATCTGGGATCAAGATCAAGCACCCGCATTGCTTCCGGTCCAAATCCGAAGTGAAGGTAAATTCTTGCCAGTTTGACTGCGGCCTGCAAATTGATCTCGTCAAACTCGCCAAATAGCTCCGACCGCGCACTGGCCAGTTGATCCGCCAGGGGTTGTTGTGTCGCCCAACTGGAAATCGCCACCGCTTGTGGATCAAGACACCCTGACCCCGCGCCACCCTGCGGACCGACTGATCCGAATGGAGCATTGTCAGTGTCTAAACTGGATGTAATCCGGATGTTTCCACTGACCCTGTTCTCAGAAGTTGAAACCTGCGGAAGAAATTGTGACGAGTCGAATATCTCAAGATCGATCTGAGGGCGTGTACTCGGTGCAGGCGAAAGTGGAATTTGGCCTGATGGCGTAAGCACGCCCCTGGTCGCTGCGGCGCCGATGCGTTCCGTCAGCTGGGTTTGAGCTGATTGAAGATTGCCTGTATCGCGGTCCAGATCCTCTTGGATGCGAGCCATCTGTTCTTTTGGGCGGAACCCTGTTTCTGGACTCTTAACTTCGTTTTCCATCAGGTCAGAGATGGCCACGGAAAGCATTGGCATTGTTTGCTGATCAACGGAAGAAACGGTTGCCCCGAAGCCAAGGCTTCGTTCTTCATTTGACTCCGCCCTGGCGACACGACTTGTTTCATTCTGGTTCGACGCTGCGCGTGGCGATATATCCAGCACAATCAATCGCTCGTTGGCAGAAGATGCTTCGGCCTGACAGTCGCAAGCCAATGAAACTGTAACGAAGCCTTCGGTGGTTGAAATGCTTTTGATGCGTGATCTGTCAATCCGGCCGAACGCCTGAGTAAGATCAAAACCATTGGTGTTCTGAGGGAAGCGAAATTCCACGGTATTGCCCGTCTGAGACATCGACCACTCAACGTTCTTCGGTGAACTGAAAACCAACCGCGTGAATTCACCATGCTCACCGGAGCGCACAGTGATTTGCGCGAATGCGTTTGTGGCCGAGAAAACGAGCGCAGCCAAATATATGGATATTACTCGGATCATGCAGCGTTTTGCTTGACGGATTTTAGAGCCTCCTCCAATTCGGAGAAGCTTGGCCTGCAATGCGAGGGCGTGTTCTGACGACCGACCTCGATACAGATGTTTGTCGCATGGTTGTGCAGGTTCGCGACCAGCACCTCCCGGATCAGCTGATAAAAGTGGGCATCCTCTTCAATCACTGCTTTGACCTTGGCTGCAAAGGGGCCGACCAAACCGTATGCCAGGAAAACGCCCAAAAATGTACCGACCAATGCGCCGCCAATCAGCTTGCCGAGGATTTCCGGCGGCTGATCGATAGAGGCCATGGTTTTGATCACCCCCAAAACGGCTGCCACGATGCCCAGAGCGGGCAGACCATCGGCGACCGTTTGCAAAGCGTGCGTAGAGTGCATTGCGTGATGCAGATTCGCATCCATTCGCTTTTCCAGAACTTCTTCGACCTGGTGGGGATCGTCATAGTTCATCGAAGCAGATCGCATGGTATCGCAAATAAGAGCGGTGGCCTCTTTATCGGCCACAATTTTCGGATAACCGGAAAAGATCGAAGACTCTTCCGGAGACTCGATATGCTCTTCGATTGCGATGGGGTTTTGTCGTGCCAAACGGATCAATTCAAAGAGAAGGCACAACAGGTCCCGATAGTCTTCGTGCTTCCATTTTGGCCCTTTGAACACCATTCCGACGGCCTTCATCGTATGCTTAATCTCGGACATGCTGTTTGAAATCATAAACGCGCCCGTTGCGGCGCCGCCGATCATCATCATCTCGAACGGAAGGGATTTCAGGATGATACCCATCTTGCCGCCGGCGGCCAGGTATCCACCGAAGACCATGACGAAGATCGTAAGGATTCCGAGAAGACCAATCATTTGATTCCCCAATTTGAGTCGCTTGTTTGCACCCTTTCAAATCGGGGTTAAGAAAGCCTCTTCACGGTTCAGGTCTTTGGTGCATTTGCATTGCGTCCGGCCAACAGAACGCTGATCGTATAGGCGATATTTGGTGGCAAACCAGCCATAATGGCGGCGGCCGCTTCGGGTCTCATTCGCCCCAGAAATCCTGCTGCAAATTCGGGTTCCATAGCTTCGAACAAGGCCGCTGCATCCTTGGTCTTCATGTTTTCATAGACAGAGGTCAGGCGGGCAACATCGTCCTCGGTTGCGCTATTGGCGCGCGCCAACGTGGACGCCAGCTTCTTTTCTGCGTCTTTCAAAGCAACCAGACGACGCTCAATTTCCGCCTTGGCGACTTGCATTGCCTTCTCGCGGACTTGCATCTTCCGCTCACGGTCCGCGATTTGAGATTCCCGTTCCTGGAGCGCTTCGAGAAGAGTGGACATTTCGGTCCGAGTCTGTGTTTCGGGCGATGTATTTACTGGTTGCACGACAGGTAGAGAAAAGGCGTTTACGCCTTCCTTGGCCAAGACCTCACTGGCGCTATAGAAAACTCGGATGCCAGCGGATGTCATGAGAAGGGCAGCGATTAGAAGGATCGATCCTTTGCCTTGCCGGCGCTTTGATTTTGCCTTGGCCATTATACCGCTCCCGATGCTGACCGACGTACGAACATCGGCTCACCGCTGGGCGTTTGGGCGGGCGCCGGTGCCGCAGTCGCCATAGCGGGCGTCGGTTTGACTGGCACGCTCTCGACATCTCGCAGTGAAGCCATCTGCAACTCAAGTGTCCGCGAAATATCTTCCGCACGCTTCGCCAGCTCAGTCAGCGTTTCCGCTGATTGTGCTGCAGTCCCCTGTGCAGATGTCAGGGTTTTGGTCAGATCGTCCACCTGTGCGGAAAGCACAGCTACTGCTCCGCCCACACCTTTTTCCAAGTTATTGAACCGTTTCAACCGGCGTCCTAAAACCAAACAGTAAAAGGCCGCGCCAATGGCGCCCGCGGCCAGCATTATGTCTGCAATCATTTCCATGTCAGGCCCTCAATTCAGTACGAATTCCATGATCAACAGGTCGTTCACCCGACCTTGTCCCGTCACGATCTGCACGCGCCGCAGCATCTGGGCCCGCAATCGCGTCAATGATGCCGGGTTCTCAAGATCCCGCAGCTCGAGCGCGCGCAAATACCCGTTCAGAACATCGACGACCCGCGGCAGCAACAGCGTGACATCATCGCGATACTTCTCCGGCACTTCCAGATTTGCGCGAAACCTCAAATGCTGGTTGGTGGCGGCCGGATTTAACGACACCGTCATCGGGTCGACTTCCACAAAGGCGACTTTGGGCAACGCACCGACATCCGGTTTGTCCTCGACAGTTTCCGCATGCGATTCGGGTGCGAGAATGATACTGGACCACGTCGCATAGAATCCGCCACCGCCGCCTGCCAAAGCAAGGACAAGCCCCAGTATCAAAGGCATTTTCGACGTTTTGGCCGGTGCCTCATTTGGTTCTTCTGCCTGATCCGACATGGTCCATCCATTTGTTGCGATCAAAATGTGTATAGACCGGCATGCACTAACCGATTGTTAAGCCTGATCCGTCATCTGTTGTTTCATCGCCGGGCAGAACGTCGGGCTTGACGGAGGCAATTGTGCAGCAATTACTGAATGTCTGGATTGGGCTGGATCTGCGGCGTCAGATCGTCGTGATCGGTGCCACTGTGGCCGTGTTCCTGGCTGTTTTGGCAATGTCACGTATGGCGACCGCCCCCAATATGACCTTGCTATATGCGGGTCTGGAAAACGGTACAGCAGGAGAAGTCGTGCGCGCACTTGAACAGCGTGGAGCAACGTTCGAGGTCCGTGGCGGATCAATTTTTGTCGATTCTCAGGAGCGTGACCAGTTGCGAATGACCTTGGCGAGCGAAGGTTTGCCGGCGAACTCCAATCGTGGTTACGAATTGTTGGATACGCTTTCAGGATTTGGGACCACATCCCAGATGTTTGATGCGGCTTATTGGCGTGCCAAGGAGGGAGAACTCGCGCGTACAATTGTTTCCAGCCCTCATATCGCGCTGGCACGGGTCCACATTGCAACGACCGGTTCCAACCCTTTTCAGCGCGGCGTGACTCCCACCGCATCCGTTTCAATCACACCCAACGGTGGTTCGATTTCACCGCAGCAAGGCAAGGCAGTGCGTTTCCTTGTCGCGTCTGCTGTTGCCGGACTGGCGCCCGAGGATGTTGCCGTAATCGACTCAAACGGCAATCTGGTTGGTGTGACGGATGAAGTTGCGCAGAGCGGCGGTGGAAACGACGATAAGGCGCAAACCCTGCGCGAACGCGTGGAGCGTCTGCTCGAAGCGCGTGTCGGCTTTGGCAATGCAATTGTTGAAGTCAGCGTTGATACAGTGACCGAAAGCGAGGCAATCCGCGAACGCACGTTCGACCCTTCCGGCCGCGTGGCGATCAGCACAGACACCGAAGAGCGCACGAATTCTTCCAATGACGCCGGCGGAGGCGAGGTGACAGTTGCGTCCAACCTGCCGGACGGCGATGCGGGCAATGGAGATACGTCCTCTTCCCAAAACAGCGAAACCCGCGAGCGGATTAACTATGAGGTCTCGGAAACCGAACGTGAAATCATAAAGGCTCCGGGGGCGATCAAGCGCGTGACAGTGGCCGTACTGGTCAACAACCTCTCGCAAGTCGATGCCGAGGGACAGATTGTTCAAACCCCCCGCAGCGAGGTCGAAATCGATGCATTGCGTGAACTCGTGTCGTCTGCTGTTGGCTTCGACGAGACACGCGGCGATATCATCACGATCAAATCCATGGAACTGCAAACCGTCGAACCGCTGGGGACCGTTGCGGGAACATCCCTGATGGATCGGATCGATCTTGACGTCATGTCGGCCATTCAGATGGCTGTTTTGGCAATTGTCACCCTTATCCTCGGCCTTTTCGTGATCCGCCCACTCCTTTCGCGCGCGCCTCCCTCAGGGAGTGCTTCTGTGCCTGGTCTGCCTGCGCCTTCGTCGAATGCCAGCACAAATCCAGCAGCAGATGATTTTGCGCCCCTTCCTTCTTTGACTGGAGAAATCGACGGTGGTGATGGCCCTTTGCCTGATCTTCCGATGTTGTCTTCCTTTGGCGACGGAGATCAAGCGCCCTCCCTTGCATCGCAGGATCCAGTGGATCGTCTGCGCGCGATGATCGGCGACCGTCAGGAAGAAACAGTGGAAATCCTGCGCAGTTGGCTTGAAGAAAAAGAGGAGAGCGCCTGATGTCTCTTGCGCATCTCTACCGCGAATTCGGGTTGGGCAGGGACGATGGCCTCAAACTTCCTGCGGTGTCTCAGGAAGCGATTGAGGATCTGAAGCTTGAAGCCTTCGAAAAGGGATATTCCGCAGGGTGGGACGATTCCCTGAAGGCAAAATCGAAGTCAGAAACGGATGCTGCTGCGGACTTCGTGAATGCGCTGCAGGACATATCGTTTGGATTTTTTGAAGCGCGCTCGGGTCTGGTCAAGGCAATGCAGCCCCTCTTGTCCGACATCGTGACAAAGCTCCTGCCAGAGATCGCCCGCGCCAGTCTGGCCACCCATATTATCGAACAAGCCACCGATATGATGCGCCAGTCTGCCGACCAGACCATTCGCATCGAAGCCAACCAGTCCAATATCGAAGCACTGTCTGAGATGTCTTCCGAGGGTGTACCTGTGCCATTTGTTCTGGTGCCCAACAGTGGGTTGGCAACACATCAAGTCCTTTTGCAGGTTTCGCAAGAGGAACGCGAGATTGACCTCGACACTGTACTGATCGGTATCGATCAGGCCATGGCTGCATTTGTTCAGCAAATTCAACAGGAGTCCAAAAATGACTGAAGCCCCTGATCGGACAACCCTGGCCTCTGACGCACGAAACCCATTTACCGCGGTGCCGATCGAAATCACCGTAAGTGTGGGCAAAGCCCGGCCCCTTGTTCGTGATCTTGTGATGTTGGGGCAAAATGCTGTTCTGACCCTCGACAAGCGTATCGACGATCCAGTCGATCTTTTTGTGGGTGACCGGCTGATTGCGCGCGGAATCCTGGAAGAAGCCGAAGATGGCGAGAAAGGGCAGCTGGCCGTCAGACTGGTTGAAATCGTCGATCTGTCAGCGGGAATCTGACCCCGATGTCTCGATGGGTCCTTGTTTTGATCGCGATACTTGGCGTTTCAGCGCCCGATGCCCTTGTCGCTCAGGACCTCTCGATTTCTTTGGGCGACGACGGATCAATCAGCGCACGAACGCTTCAGCTTTTTGCATTGATCACGGTGCTCAGCCTGGCGCCCGGGCTTGCAATCATGATCACATGTTTTCCATTCATCGTGACGGTATTGTCCATTCTGCGCCAAGGCATCGGGTTGCAGCAATCTCCGCCGAATATGCTGATTGTCAGTCTCGCTCTGTTCCTGACTTACTTCGTAATGGAGCCTGTTTTTTCCGCTGCATGGACGAACGGACTTCAGCCTCTGATCAACGAAGAGTTGGATGGCGAAGCGGCGTTTATGCGGACGCTTGAACCGTTTCGAGGGTTCATGGCGGCCAGATTGGATGGGGATACTTTTGCGTCCATGGCGGACTTGCGGCCCGACACTCAGGGGCTTGAGCTTACTCCGGATGCGCCGCTTTCCGTGCTGATCCCCAGTTTTCTCTTGTCCGAGATCTCTCGTGCTTTTCAAGTCGGGTTCTTGGTCTTTCTGCCTTTCCTGATTATCGATCTGGTGGTCGCCGCGGTTTTGATGTCGATGGGTATGATGATGGTCCCTCCAGCGATCGTCTCTCTGCCCTTCAAGCTGGCCTTCTTCGTGGTGGCCGACGGGTGGAGCCTGATCGCAGGCAGTCTCGTTCGCAGCTATTTCTAGATTTTGAATGGTTTGGACATAAACTTGAACGACATTTCTGGCGTTTGAAGCTTTTCTGAAATGCTCCTTTTCTAAGTTCCCAAAGATGCGGGCCGGGGTGGCCTCGCTTTTTTGGGTGGAGCGTGATGAGTATTGTAGCCAATTTTGGGGATTTTGACGGTTTCACTGGGCAAGACGGCTGATGGGGCGGCCGATCCAGTCTCCGGCAGGGTCTCTTGCCATTCGTCAGAAACGCCAAGGTGGTATCCAAAACCCCTTCAGCAGTTCGATCTATGCGCTTCTGATGGCCAGCATAGGTGTTCTTGCCTCCGACCAGATCAATGCGTCGCAGCAAGGATTGGTCGTTTGGCTGGTCTTGTGCTGGACCGTTTCGACGAAGGATTTGTGCATCGGCACCAAGGCGCCAGGTGGGCAGAGATGGCGTTTGACCCAGGCATCATCCTTTGCAGCGAAAGATCTGTGTATGATCGCCTGTCTGCTTTCCATGCTTTCAGCATTCGATGCGCCGAATCTGCCATTCATCGCCGCCGCTGTGATCGGGTGTTGGTTCATGGTGCGGTTTGCCAAGGCGACAGCTCACTTCGCAACTGGTTTGGCCATAGGTGCACCAGCAATCGTGGCGTTGCTGATCCTTTGCATCGCGAATCCCGAGACGCCCGTGAGCGCAGATTTCGTCGTGATCATGTATACGCTGTTGGTTGCGGTCGGTACCGTATGCGCAGTCAGTTTTTCGACGTACCCGGACCTTTCCCAATCAGACCGCGATCATGGTGTCAAGCAGCCAGGCATTAAACGAGTGCTGTATTGGATCGATCTACCTATTGCACCACTTGTTTTGGCACCTGAATCTCTGGTGATCTACGCATCCGCCAGACTAATCTTTCTGGTGCCAACTGCGTTCGTCCAAAGTATTTCGCGTTCTGTACAAGAACGTTTCAAGCATATTCAAAATGACAACGCACATTTTTCCGAAAGTGCTTTTCTTGCGCGTGCGTCGCTGGGGCTCTTGCTTGTAGGGGCTTCTATTCACCTAATGGGGATTTCATTTTTTTCTGTTTTGGCCACGTTCGGAAGGATCGAATTTGAGGTTGCGATATGCCTGTATTGGATGGCCGCTCTGGCCGGATTGGCGCTATTCATCTGGTCACGCGCTTCGAACGGGATACACACCCTTTCAAAGCGCGCCAGTTTCACTGCTGAGGTATCGGGTGGTCTTGTCACAGTGTTCCCGTTGATGGCCGGATTGCAGATAGACGCAATGGATATGGCGTTGTATTGGTCGATAGGGCATTTGGTGCATGCTTTGGTACATGCGGCATTCGGCTTTCATCGCCACGGTATCTTGCCGCCTGTGACGGCGTTGTTACATACAGGCATCAGATTGATCCGATAGGAATTTACCGGACAACGAATTCCGCGTGCAACGCACCTGCGGCCTTGATGCCTTTCAGGATATCGATCATGTCCCGTGGCGAAACGCCCAACGCGTTTAATCCGGCAATGACTTCAGACAATGACGCGCCATCCGGAACCTCGGCCAACCCAGTCCCAGGCTCTTCTTCAATTTCAGCGGTCGTTCTGGGAACGACAACCGTTTCACCTTCTGCGAACGGGTTCGGTTGAACTGCGATAGGCGCTTCTTGAATACGCAATGTGAGATTGCCTTGCGAAACCGCCACCCGCGATATGCGCACATCGTCCCCCATAATGATCGTGCCCGAGCTTTGATCGACGACCACACGCGCTTTCCGCTCCGGTTCCACAAGAATATTCTCAACCCGTCCCAGCGCATGTGCAACCGATGCCATTCTCGTACTCGGAACGTTCAGGGTGACGGTGCCGCTGTCCAACATCACAGCCACAGGACGCCCAAAATCAGAATTGATTGCACGCTCGATGCGCAACGCCGTCGTGAAATCTGCATTGCGAAGAGCCAACCTGAGATCCGTCAGGCTTGCCAGTTGGAAATCGATCTCTCTTTCCACACGAGCGCCGGATGGAATAACACCAGCCGTCGGGACGCCTTGGGTAACATTGGCACCGGCACCTTCGGCGACAACGCCACCAGCAATGATTGTCCCCTGCGCCACTGCATATATCTCACCATCTGCGGCATTGAGTGGAGTCATGATCAACGTGCCACCCAACAGGCTTTTCGCATCGCCAATGGCCGACACAGTGACATCAATCGGGCTGCCGGCGCGTGCGAAAGGCGGCAGGCTGGCAGTGACAAAGACAGCGGCAACGTTTTTCGGTCTGAACTGTTCACCGGTGACATTGACGCCCAACCGCTCGAGTATGTTGGACATGATTTCTTCGGTGAAAGGAGAATTGCGGAGACCATCCCCGCTCCCGTTCAATCCGACCACCAGACCATAACCCACCAGGTCATTGCCGCGTACGCCGTCGAATTCGACCAGATCCTTTATCCTGACGGGTGCGGCCGCGGCAACATGTGCACACCATAGCAACACGAAGAATGCCCGGATCCACATCATCGGATGAAATTCACCAAAGACAATTCGGATAGCCGAACGGTTACGGAATAAAGGCTTTGAAGCTGGAATTGGACATCCTCCAAACGGGTTGCGGTTTCATAAGGGTCTGCTTCGAGAAGCGCACCCTTGGCGTATTCAAGTCCCGTGCGTTCGACTGCATTGCGCGCAGCCATGTCTTCGATGCGCGCTTGCGCAAAACCGACATCGGCGCGCAACGCTATGATCTGATCTTGAGCGTTGAGCAGCCGCTCACCCGCGCCTAACATCAGTTTCTTTTTCTCATCAGGATCGAGGGTCATGGCTGCGTCATCCGCCAAGGCGGCAAGTGCCGTATTCATCAACGCGTCCTTGAGCGCGGGATCAATAGCGCGAATGTCGAGGGCAAGGTCAGTGTCTTTGGACAATTGAAACGGTGCCAAAGCGGTATCCGACCCCAGGTACGCCAAAGCTTCAAATCCTGCGGGGTCATTGAAGAAAACTTGCGCTGCGGCGCGCGCGGAGTCTGCGGAAGCCTGGCCTGTGACAACCGTGCGAACTGCGTCCAGAATATCGGCGTCGGAAATCAACGGCGTCGTGTTGGTTGCGGCGCCCGAGAACAAGTTGCGACCGGCAAGATCCGCATTGAGGGTGGACACGAGGGCGTCGAGATCGGCGCGTGCATCGTTTGACGCCTGATCAACCACACTGCTGACCGAGCTGCCGCCAGCGAGGATGAGTGTATTGGCCAGGGTACCGGTGATCGATTGCACACGCTCCAATGCGTTTTCCACAGCGCCAGTGAACTGCGTCGCTTCGGTTGTTGATACCTTGTAGCTGTCCAGCGCTTTCATATCCCGCTCGATGTCGGTCAGATAACTGAAATTTCCGGCCAGCACCGATTTTACATCTGATACCCGCCCGGTCGATAGCTCTTCGGTCAACCGGGACATCTCGGTTTTCAGCGATGCGCCACGGCGTTGCAGCATGAAAGACTGCGCCAGATCACCTATTGTCAAACTTGGCATGGATCAGAGCCTCATCAGGGTTTGCATCATTTCATCAACGGCTTCGATCATGCGCGCGTTCGCCGCATAGGCCTGCTCGATCACCATAAGGCGTTGAAGCTCGGCGTCCGTGTCGACGCCATCTGCCAGTTCCAGCTGTGTCAGTTCATTCAACTGCGTCGTGGCAAAACCAAGCCGCTGATCAGCAAAAAGCCGATCAGATCCTGCTTGGGAGGCAAGGGTCGCGGTGAGGCCGGATGCCGAATAGGCGCCAGTTCCAAAGTTGCCTGATGCGGTGACGTTTTGAGCGGACATTGCATCACTCAAGGCTTGCAAAAGGGTGGCATCGCCGACGTCGCCGGGCGCACCGGCATTCACGCCATCGCGCAATCGCCAGCTTTCGCCGCCGTCATCCGGGTCGAGGGCAGGATTCAGATTGATGCGCGCCGAGAGCCCGACCTCGTCACCAAGAGTGAATGCCGCACCATTTTCGGTTAGAACCCCGGGAGCGCCAACAAATCGCGTGGGGTCTGCAGCAACGCCTTCGAACCGGGCAATCAGGTCGCGGGCGACTGCGTCAAGCTGTGATTGTGCATGCGTTCCCAGTTCGTCCCGGATTTCAAACTGTGCAGCGAGCGTGCCTCCGCGCAATTGTCCCGTATCAGGGGTTGTTCGCAAAACATTCCCGTTCAGCGTCAAACCCGATAGGTTGCCGTCTTCAATGTTCATATACGCAGTAACGACATTTGAAGGTTGGAACCCAACTTCCGCAGCTTTGCCATCCAAAAGCACCGAACCGCCAATGGAATAGAGCGCAACCGCGCCGTTGTCGCGCGGGAGCACACTGACTGGAACGATTTCCGCAATCTGATCAATGACCAGTTGGCGGTGATCGCGAAGTGCCGCATCTTCATTGCCTTGCGCCATTGCGGCAGTGATTTGACTGTTCAATTCCTGCACCTGAAGCAGTGACTCGTTCAGGAGTGTGACTTGTGTGGCAATGTTCCGATCAGCCTGTGACCGGCTGTCCTGTACGCCTTTGGATGCAGTGTTCAAGGCCTTGGCGAGTTCAGAGGCGCTTATCGCGGCAGCGTCCAAGCGCTCTGGTGCATCCGGGCGGCTGGCTGCGGAAATCAGGCTGGCTTCGAAGGCCGCCAGTCGCCCAGAGATCGAATTGTCGGCGTCGGGTGTTCCGATCAGGTTTTCGAAACGGGCCAGAAATTGCGCCGTTTGGGACTGGTTCCCATATTCTGCAGAGGCAAATCGCCGGTCGGCCAAAACAGCAGGATCGGTGTGTCGCACGGTGCCGTTGATCCGAACGCCGCCCTGATCCCCGATGATGGCCGAAGACACGGAGAGTGTGCGCCGGCCGTAACCGGGGGTCATCGAATTCGCCAGATTGGAGGCAACCAACTCGGACGCGCGGCTGCTGACGCGCAATCCTGAGAGGGCATTGTTCAAGGCACCGGTGATGGACATATCAGGCTCCGTTCTTCAGGGGATCAAGACGGCAGGCTTACCGTTTGATGTTGGTGGTTTCTTGCAGCATCTCGTCCACGGTCTGAATGACCTTGGCATTTGATGAATAGGCGCGCTGGGTCTGGATCATCGCGGTCAGTTCACCCGCCACGTCAGTCGCGGATTCCTCCCTTGCAAAGGACACGATGTCGCCTGTTGGCCCATCACTCGCGTCCCAGAGAAAATACGATCCGCTTTCCGGTGATGGCATATAGGTTTGGTAATCCAATGCGACCATGCCATTTGGGTTGGGAAGATCGACCAGCGGAACCTGGTAGATTGTGCGCGTGATGCCGGTGTCAAAGAACGCGTGGACATAGCCGTTCGCATCAACCTCAACGCTTGTCATGTTGCCCACAGGTGATCCATCTTTCGAGATCGAAACAGGTGCAAAACTGTCGGAAAGTTGGGTCATCCCATCGCTTTCACCAATCATGCCGATGTCGATCTCGATCGGTCCGCCTTCCACGGTGACGATCAATTCGCCGGTGGTTGGGTCATAGGCCCCGCCGCTGGTGGTGGTCACAGCTGCCAAAGTGCCCCCACTGGTTCGGCTGTCGTCAAAGGTCAGAGTGTATTCGCCGATCACCGCACCGCCCTGTGCGGAATCGGTCATCACCATTGTCCATTCGTTGGACGATCCCGTGCCAGGGACAGATGGTGTAAATGTGATGTTGATGCTTTCGGACGTGCCAAGATTGTCAAAGTACTCGACCGAAAGATCCTGTGGGTTTCCGTCAGAACCCGACTCTGTTTCCGTTGCCGGCAGGTTCACACCCAAGGACATCTTGGTCGTTGGCTCACCCGAGAACTGGTTAACGTTGATCTGCACTGGTTCCAGACCATCCGCGGTGTCGCGTGGAAACGTCGGGATGGTGCCGTCCGGTTGGGCCGGCCAGCCCAGCAGCACCAGACCGGATTCGCTGCGCAGGTATCCATCGGCATCTGTGCGGAAGGACCCGGTAGTGGTCAGGAACATCTGAGTATCACCGTTGGCAACTTCGACTTCGGTCGCTTGGGCCACAGGCAACATGCCACGGCCGCGCACGGCAAGGTCGGTTGCGTTCGATGTGCTGACCAGCGGACCACGTTGATCGATCAGACGCTGTGTTGTCGCCCGAACACCACCGGCGGAATAGGTGCCGCCATTCGACGAAATAACCATCGAATGGAAGTCGGTGTTGACGCGTTTGTACCCGAAGGTGGAAGAGTTCGCGATGTTGTCGGAAATGGACGCCAACCGCGTTGCATTGGACTGCAGCCCTGCAACACCGGCATTGAGCGAAGAAGAAATAGTCATGGACACGCCTTTCTGCTGTATCGACCCGAATTTGGATCAACAGATAGGCGTGTCCTGCTTAACAGCGGGCTAACATTTAAAATCCGCTCTAGTTACTGCCGGTATCAGTCTCTGAGGAAGACAACCTCCAGCCTATTGTTCCTGATTGCCATCGGATTGCGCACCACGGGTTCGCGATCCGCATGGCCGGTCACTCGTTTGATGCGCGTGGCAGACAGACCCGCCAATTCCAGCAACTCTCGCATATGCGATGCCTGATCTGCCGAGCGGTCCCACACCTCGATGTTGGCCCGAACGACGGGTTGCGCCGGCACGTGCGCGCCGACGGCAATGTCATTCTCCACGGTTTTTGCAGTTTGTACCAACAGGTTGGAAATGCTGGTCAAAAGCCGCGTTGGAAGGCCTGTGACCTCATTGAAAATCGGGTCGTCCTTGGTTGCAAAAATTTCAACAACAAGGCCTTCGTCGGTTATGCGCGTAATGATGTGTTCAAGCTCGTTTTCCATCACCGCGCTTTCGCCACCAAAGCCCATCAGCTCCGCCTCGAGCGAGGAGAACTGTTCATCTTGCGTGGCGGTTTCACCATCGTTTTGACGTGTTCCGCTATTGCCGCGGGCCTTGTCCGCTTCGGTCGGGCGCAGGCTGGTCGCACCATTGCCATTCTTGGGCAAGGTCATTTCGGAAAAGATGCTGTCGCCTCCGAAAGCACCATCACCGCCACCCGACACACGGTTGATCGGAATCGTCGGCGAAAAGTAGTCCGCGATTCCCTTGCGTTGTTTCTCTGTCGTCGCGTTCAACAGCCACATCAACATAAAGAAAGCCATCATTGCGGTCACAAAGTCCGCATAGGCAACTTTCCAGGCACCACCATGGTGCCCATCGCCGCCTACGACTTTCTTACGTTTGATGATAACTGGTGCAGCATTGCCTTGCGCACCCATCTCACCACCTCTTATTCACCCAAGATCGTGTTTAGCAGCGACGCGTTATCGGTCACTTAACAGATAGAATTGTCAGTAACCTGAGTTGCCGTTGCGTCCTGTCCCCCGATCTGCGCTGATGCGGGTGAAAGGAGCCGGAATGTCCGAAATCGGCACAGTTGACAGCCGCCATTCATGGGTGCGGCTTTGCATCACGCTGGTCATTGCGCTGGTGGCGAATGCGGGCATGTGGGCGATTATCGTTATCATGCCAGCGGTCGAGGCCGAATTTGGTGTGAACCGTGCACAGGCCTCACTTCCCTATACGCTTACGATGATCGGTTTCGCGCTTGGCAACTTTCTTCTGGGTAGTGCGGTAGACCGATTTGGTGTGACAAAATCCCTGATCTTCGCAGCGCTGGCGATTGCTGCGGGCTTTGGAATGGCCACGTTCAGCCAATCGATTGCAGTGCTGTCGGCGGCGCAGTTGCTGATCGGTCTGGCATCGGCCGTGGGCTTCGGGCCCTTGATCGCCGATATCTCGCATTGGTTCATGCGCCGCCGCGGCATCGCCGTGGCACTGGTCGCAAGTGGGAATTACCTGTCCGGCGCGGTTTGGCCCATGGTTCTGGCCGGGACGTTGCAAGTACATGGGTGGCGCGCGGTCTATACCCTGTTGGCGGTACTGACGCTGGTTGTGGTTGTCCCACTGGCACCGCTTTTGCGGCACAAGGTTGCACAGGCCGCACAGGACATGGCGCAGGCTGCGTCCGTTGCCAATGCGCAATCTGTTGGCCTGTCATCCCGGACGCTGGCGTTGCTTCTTGGACTGGCGGGCGTCGGTTGTTGTGTGGCGATGTCCATGCCGCAAGTTCATATCGTCAGTTATAGTGTCGACTTGGGATACGGCCCCGCAGTCGGCGCAGAGATGCTGTCGCTGATGCTGATGGGTGGCGTTGGGTCGCGTATCCTGTCCGGGCTTTTGGCCGATCAACTGGGGGGGCTGCGTACGCTTTTGATTGGCTCGGCGCTGCAATGTGTGGCGCTGTTTCTATACCTTCCGTCTGACGCGCTGGTGTCGCTTTATGTGGTCAGCCTTGTCTTTGGCCTCAGCCAGGGCGGCATCGTGCCCAGCTATGCGTTGATCGTGCGCGAATACATGCCTGCTCGCGCTGCGGGCAGTTGGGTTGGCTTTGTACTGATGGCCACGATCATGGGCATGGCGCTGGGCGGCTGGATGTCCGGCTGGATCTATGACGTGACCGGAAGCTACCAATTCGCCCTTCTCAACGGCATTGCGTGGAACGGGCTGAACATCGGCATCATTGTCTGGCTCTTGATGCGATCACGCCCCCGCAGGGGCCTCGCGCTGGCCTGAACCGGCATAATTAATCGGGCTGGCGTGAGCCACCGGATACCATCGGTGCGCTCAAGTGGTCTTCGCCCCGCGCACGCGCCAGTTCAATCTGCTTTTGCCGCTCGCGAAACCGCGCCTTGTCCTCATTCGAAGTCTGATCGATGCAATGATGGCAACTGACCCCGGCTTCGAAGGCCGGGTGTTCCTGATCCTGAGGCAGGATTGGCCGACGGCAGGCATGACACAACAGATGCGGCCCTTCCTTTAAACCGTGGCCCACGCTGACCCGCCCATCAAAGACAAAACAATCGCCCTGCCATGTGCTGTCGTCTTGCGGCACCTCTTCGAGGTATTTCAGGATACCACCCTTGAGGTGAAAGACGTCCTCGACGCCCTGACCCAAAAGGTAGTTCGTGCTTTTCTCGCACCTGATCCCACCGGTGCAGAACATCGCGATCTTCTTGTTGTGAAAACGGTGCTTGTTTGCCTCCCACCACGCGGGAAATTCGCCAAAGCTTTCGGTGTGCGGATCAATTGCCCCCTCAAAGGTGCCAATGGCCACCTCGTAGTCATTGCGCGTGTCGATCACCGCCACATCCGGGCTTTGGATCAATTCGTTCCAATCGGATGGCGCCACGTAGTTCCCCACACGCGCGGCGGGATCGACATCTGGCTGACCCATCGTGACGATCTCGCGCTTCAGCCGGACTTTCATCTTGCCGAAGGGCGGGTGGTCGGCGTGGCTTTCCTTCCATTCCAGATCGGCGCAGCCGGGCAGGGTACGAATGTGTGCAAGGACCGCATCGATCCCTTTTCGGCCGCCTGCGATGGTGCCGTTGATGCCTTCGCCTGCCAACAAGAGCGTGCCCTTGACGCCTTGCGCGGTGCAGAGGTCCAGCAGCGCAGGCTTGATCGCGGCGGGATCGGCAAAGCGCGTGAAGTGATAGAGGGCGGCAATGATGTACATGCGCGATCAGATACGCCCGGCCAACGCCACAGACAAGAGGGCGACGCAAAGGAACGATTGACCCTGTCTGCATGGGCCGAAACCATGACAGGATGATTGCGCAAGATGATTGGACAGGCCCGGGGCGGCTGCTGAACGTGACACAGGCTTCGGGCAACACGCCCGTTCTGGTGACGCACGGCACATTTTCCAATGCCGACACCTGTGCACCATTGGCCGCCACCCTGGGCGCCGCGCGCCCGGCCTATGTGCTGGAATGGAGGGGCAGGGACCTGCGGTTGGGGCGACGTCAGCGGTTCGACTATACCAGCCTTGCAGACGGTGAAATGACGATGGCCATCCGCCACTTGGCGTCGCGCTATCCAAAGGTGCACCTTGTTGCGCATTCGGGTGGCGGTTTGGCGCTCGCGCTTGCTGTGGCGCGGCACCCTGATCTGCGAGGCGTGGTGAGCAGCCTGACGGTGATGGGCGCTCAGGCCACACGGTTGCGGGACGCGCCACAAAAGTTCCAGCGCGCGATGCGTCGGGCCGCATGGATTGGGCGGCGTCTGGGGTATTGGCCGCACAAGGTGATCAAGGTTGGCCCCGTCAGTGAATCCGCTCAGTTGATGGAACAATGGCTGCGGTGGAACTCACAGGGCGAAATGGCAGATGACCGTGGTCCGCTGCGCACACGCCTGTCGCGGCTCAACTTGCCGGTGCTGGTGTTGGCCGGTGCCGGAGACCGTCTGATTGCACCGCCCGAGGGGTGCCGCGATTACGCGCAGATGTTCGGCCAATCCGCCGAATTGGAGGTGTGCGGCACGCAGACGGGTTATGCCGAAAACTACAACCATGCCCGCATGATCCGCTCGCGTACAGCGGTCACCGACCTCTGGCCACGCATTGCCCGATGGCTGGACGACATTGACGCCGCAGCCCCTGCCGCCTACCCAGTGACGGCAGATGCGGCCAATAGGGAAACGATATCATGACAGACGCCTTGATCGTCATCGACGTCCAGAACGACTTCTGCCCCGGCGGCGCGTTGGCCGTGCCGGGCGGAGACGAAATCGTCGAAGGGATCAATGCCTTGATGATTGACGCGGGCGCGGTTGTGTTGACCCAGGATTGGCACCCGGCAGGGCATTCGTCCTTTGCATCATCGCATGACGGCGCCAATCCCTATGACATGACCGAAATGCCCTATGGCCCGCAGGTTCTGTGGCCTGATCACTGTATTCAAGGCAGCCCCGGCGCGAACTTCCACCTGGCGCTGCACGTCGACCGGGCCGACATGATCATTCGCAAGGGGTTCCGCCCCCAGATCGACAGCTATTCCGCCTTTTTCGAGAATGATCACGAAACGCCCACGGGGCTCGAAGGATATTTGCGTACCCGGGGTGTCGACAGCGTTCTGATGGTCGGTCTGGCCACGGATTTCTGCGTGCATTACTCTGCCATGGATGCCGCGCGGCTGGGGTTCGATGTGACCGTGGACACGCACCTGTGCCGTGCCATCGACCTTGATGGATCGCTGGCTGCATCTCGGACGCAAATGACAGACGCAGGGGTGACACTCAAATGATCGACATCGCCACACGCGTCTGGAACCACAAGTGGAAGATCGATCCGATCGTGCGATCGCTGATCGACACCGACTTCTACAAGCTGCTGATGTGTCAAAGCATTTTTCGCAACAAACCCGACACTCATGTGACCTTCAGCCTGATAAACCGGTCCAGACACGTGCCTTTGGCCGATTTGATCGACGAAGGCGAGTTGCGCGAACAACTCGATCATATCCGCTCCCTCAGCCTCAGCCGGGGCGAAAGCACATGGCTGCGTGGCAACACCTTTTACGGCAAGCGCCAGATGTTCCGCCCTGACTTCATGGAGTGGTTCGAAGGCCTGCGCCTGCCGCCCTATCACCTTGAGCGCAAGGGCGATCAATATGAGCTGATGTTCGAGGGCAAATGGCACGAGGTCATGTTGTGGGAAATTCCCGCGCTGGCCGTTCTGATGGAACTGCGTGGTCGCGCGGTGCTGGACCGCATGGGCAAATTCGAGCTTCAGGTGCTTTATGCCCGCGCCATGACCCGCGTATGGGAAAAGATCGAGGCCCTGCGCGACATCGACGGGTTGTCCATCGCCGATTTCGGCACCCGCCGCCGCCACTCCTTCCTTTGGCAGGACTGGTGCGTGCAGGCGATGCGCGAAGGGTTGGGGGACGCCTTTACCGGCACATCGAACTGCCTCATTGCCATGCGCCGCGAGGTCGAGGCCATCGGCACCAACGCCCACGAATTGCCCATGGTCTATGCCGCCTTGGCCGAGGACGACGCGGCACTGGCGCAGGCCCCCTATGACGTGTTGAGCGATTGGCATGATGAACACGACGGCAACTTGCGCATCATCCTGCCCGACACCTACGGCACCCAAGGATTTCTGGACAACGCCCCCGATTGGCTTGCCGGGTGGACAGGCATCCGCGTCGACAGCGGCGATCCGGGTGTGGCGGCGGAAACGGCGATCAATTGGTGGAAGTCGCGCGGGGAAAACCCGCTGGAAAAGCGGGTGATCTTTTCGGATGGTCTGGACGTGGACAAGATCATCGCCCTGCACACCCAATTCGCAGGCCAGACGAACATCTCGTTTGGCTGGGGCACGCTTCTGACCAACGATTTCCGGGGCCTTGTTCCGAATGATGCGCTGGCGCCCTTTTCGCTGGTCTGCAAAGCGGTCAGTGCCAATGGCAAACCCACTGTCAAATTGTCGGACAACCCAAACAAGGCGATGGGCCCCGAGGCCGAGATCGAACGTTACAAACGCGTGTTCGGTGTCGGTGCGCAGGAAAAACAGGCTGTGGTGGTCTGATCAGGCTTTGGGCAACCGGCGTTCCCGCCAAAGGATCAACAACCCGCCCCCGGCAATCAGAACGCCACCGGGAAAAAGTGTCTCCCACGGCGTTTCGCCAAAGAACGCCCAGCCAAGGACGAATGCCAGCGGGATACCGAAATAGCTGAATGGGGCAAGGTTGCTTTGTTCGGTCATGCGGTAGGCCACGACCAGAAACAACACAGCACTGCCGCCAAACCCGCCCATGGCCATGATCCACCCCAGATCGCCCCATGATGCGATGGGCGTGAACCCGCCCCACCAAAGCGCCAAGAGGATCGACCCGATCATGGCGATGCCTTGGGAATAGAGGTTGAACAGGGGCGTAGGCACATCTTCATCAACCATGCGTGCCGTCACGCCGACAAGCGCGTAGAAGGCCGCCGCCATCAACGGCAGCAAGGCCACCGGTGCAAAAGCGTCGCGCCCGGGTTGCAGGACAAGGATCACCCCGACAAACCCGATCAACACCGCGCTCCACCGCATCCATCCGACCCGTTCACCCAGCAGCGGCACCGCCAAGGCGGTCATGAAAAGCGCGTTTGCATAGGTGATGGTCGTCGCCGTGGCAAAGGCCATGAGCCCAAGCGACATGTAGAACGACAATTGCGCGAGGGTCACGATTGCCCCGCGCCAGATCACCAGCCGCCACTGACGTACGCGCCACGGCCGCCCTGCCGCATGCCAACGACGTGCGGCAAACAAGGCGATGGCCGAGGGGACAAGGCCAAAGATATTGCGCCACGCACTAAGCTCGGCCGCGGTGTAGTGGTCGGACAAATGCTTGATGATCAGCCCCATGGCATCGAACAGGGTCAAGGCAATCAGGCTCAGGACAATGGCCAGGCCAGTGCGATCATTGGGACGTGTCACGATCCATCAGGGTCCACGCGTCCCCGCATCGCCTTGACCTCACCGCGCACTTTCTTGGCCTTCAGGCGCCGTTTCTTTGACCCCAGCGTGGGCCGTGTGGCGATGCGGCGCTTGGGGGCCACCAGCGCTTTTTGGATGAGGTCCACCAGACGTTGGCGCGCGATGTCCCGGTTGCGCGCCTGGCTGCGGGTTTCGTCGCATTGGATGATCAGTGCGCCCTCAGACGTCCACCGCCGTCCGGCCAACCGCTTCAAACGTGTCTTGACCGGAGCGGGCAGGGACGGGCTGCGCGCGGCCTCGAACCGCAACTCGACCGCCGTGGCGACCTTGTTGACGTTTTGCCCGCCCGGGCCGGACGCACGTACAAAGCTTTCGCTCAGTTCCCAGTCTTCGATGCTTATGTCGTCGGTGATCCGCAGCATGGGGCCGTTATCGCACTGGAACGACACATGGAAAAGGGTGTTGGTCCGTCGTCCTCCCGCCACATACGAAAAGGGCCGCCCCTTGCCGGAGCGGCCCTTCGAAAGTTTCAGGAGGCGGGGTCGGTTAGACCTTGGTCCACTTGGGACAACACGCCATCAGGGGTTGCCCTAGCAGGCGGTCCCCCAAGCTGTTCCAACACCTCTCTCCAATACCTTTCTTGACACTGGATCACCTCCTTTCAAATGTTTCAGACATCTGAATCGTCGCATGTTTCGCGCCGATGTCAAAACAATTCGTCAGGCCAGGCGCGCGGTGATGACCCGAAACGGCACAAGTGCCAAAAGAGCGAGCGACAGTTTCACAGCCCAGTCGGCGACAGCCAGCGACACCCACAAAGGGGCGGCAGGGCCAAATCCGAGGATGGGCAGGATATCACCGGCCCAGGACACATCCGTCGCCGGGTCAACAAAGCTCAGGCTTGCAGAGAAGGCGATGGAGAAGAACAGGATCGTGTCCACCGTGCTGCCGATGATGGTCGACGCCAGCGGCGCGCGCCACCACGCGCCACCGCGCAGTGCCGAAAAGATGCCCACATCCAGCAATTGCGCCGTCAGGAATGCAAGGCCCGATCCGATGGCAATGCGCAGTGTCACGGCGGGGTAGGTATAGCCATCGCCCTGCAACATGACCTGTGTGCCAATCAGCGAACAGACAACACCCACGATGAACCCGGCAAAGACCACCTTGCGTGCGGCCTGCGCGCCATAGACGCGGTTCATAATGTCGGTAACCAGAAAGGCCAGCGGATAGGTGAAAGCACCCCAGGTCAGCCAATTCCCGAAAAGGAACTGGACCAGGATATTCGAAGCGACCACGATAATGGCCATGGCAATGATGCCGGGAAGATGAGTGCGTGTCATGTTGATGCCCGTTTTTGCAAGGTTGCGGCGACTTGGCCCACGATCATCGCGGACGGGCGGTCTTTAGGGGGTGGCGCGCCAAGGCGCAAGCTATTCCGTCAGGATGTATTCGACCAGTTCGCTGCGTTGAACCCAGAGGAAGTTGTCGTCGCTGACCATGGTGATCCGCATCTGCCCAGATGAATCTTGCCAGACGCTGATGCCTTCCAGATTTCCATGGGTGCCACCGCTGGTTTCCAGCAGGGTCACTTCGCCAAGATCCGGCGCATCAAGATCGAACCGCCGCACGCGGGTCTTGAACCCAAGCGGCGACAGCGCCCGTTCCAGAAGATAGAAAGATCCATCCGGCCCAAAATCGGCACCGGTCGGCAGAAAACTGTCGCGGCGCGGCAGGTCGGGGCCGCGCGTCCACGCCTCGCCACGGTACATGTAGAGCGGAAAAGGCCTGTCTTCCGCCCCCGACCGTTCCGGCAGGGTATAAAGCGCACCGTCTGCATCAATGGCCAGTGCCTCAAGCGCCGAGTTGGCTTGAAGTGCGTCGAAATCAGGATGTTCGGGCAGGGTCTTGGCCATGCCGTTGCCGTGGATGTGAATGACCCCGGCGGGTCCTTCGGTCGAAATGAAAACGCCGCCTTCACCATCCACCGCGAGGCCTTCGGTGTCTGCACCTGTCTTGCTGAACTGGGGGGCCTTGGTTGCGGTCATGCTGGAAAGACGCCCGTTTGAGCGGTCCAGTCGCAGGCGATAGGCCTGCCCACGATCTGAGAAAGCCAGCGCGTCAAAGCCTGAGCCACTGATTTCCAACGCCGACAATCCGCCGAATTCGGCATCGTCATGCGCCAAGGAAAGAACGGCATCCAACGTGACGGCAGGTTTCGAAAACGCCGCCTGCGCCGCGCAGATCAGCGCGATTGCAAGACGCTGGCGCATTGTTGTGGCAGATCGGCCAGCGTGTATTCACGCCGGGGTTTGCGTTTTGGCGGGTTGGGATCGGGTGGCGGTGGGTTGAGGATGTTGTTCACCCATTCCTGCGCCTCGGCGCAGCCATGTCCGGGCGGCGGCGCGGCCTGATCAGCACATCCGCGTGCCCCGCGCGGACAGGCCAGCCGCACATGGAAATGATAGTGATGCCCCCACCATGGGCGCACCTTGCGCAGCCAGTTCTTGTTGCCTTTTTCGTCCTTGCACATCTGCACCTTTGCACCGGGAAAGACAAAGATACGCGCCACGCGCTTGTCCTTGGCCGCTTCCTTGATGATCCGGTGATGTGCGCGGCTCCAGTTGTTGTTCACAAAGGCACCGTTGGCCCGACGCAGCGAAATCGACGAGATATTCTCGCGTTGCCGGCGCGACAGATCGATGCGCGATGTCGGCAGCATCCAGATGTCGATATCCAACCCGATCTGGTGGCTGCGGTGACCCGACAACATCGGACCGCCCCGCGGTTGGCTGATGTCACCGATATAAAGACCCCGCCAACCCGGCTGACGTGCTGCGAATTTGCTGAGGTCCTCGATGAAGTCAATCGTCGTGGGGTGCCCCCAGTTGCGATTGCGCGACAACCGCATGGCCTGCCATGTGGGGCCGGTTTCGGGCAACTGCACGGCCCCCGCAACACATCCTTTTGCATAGCTGCCCAGCGGTGATGCCTGTTGTGCGGAACCATCACGTTTCGCGCCGAACAGCTCTTTGGCCAAGGGCGCGGCTTCTGCCGATGTCAGGGCCAGAACAAAGCCAAGTACCGCAAACAAACGCACAAACATCAGGTGTGGTCCTCTCCATCCGGTTTGACCCACCATAGCAAGACAAGCCCGATTGCAAAAAGCCCAATCAGCGGCGTCACGCCCAAACGCTGACTTCCCGTGATATCCGAAGTCACGGCGATCAGCGCAGGGGCAAGGAACGATGTGGCCTTGCCCGACAGTGCATATAGGCCGAACGCTTCGGTCATGCGCTCGGGGTTGCCTTGGCGGGTCAGCATGTTGCGGCTGGCGCTTTGCAACACGCCGCCGCCCGCACCAATCAACATGCCCGCAACATAAAACAGCTGATCTGGCAGGGAAGAGCCTTCGGCAATCGGTATCCCGAAGACCGATGTTGGCGACAGCGAAATGATCAAAATGGCTGTGAACATCAGGATGAAACAGCACATCGTGATCACAGGCTTCGGCCCCAACGCCCGGTCGATGTATCCCCCGATCCAACAGAACACCGCGCCGCTGATCGCCGCGATGATGCCGAACACACCGATCTGGATGATTGACCAGTTCAAGACGCCAAGCGCGTAGATGCCCCCAAACGTATACATCCCGTTCAGCGCATCGCGGTAGAACATCGACGACCCCAGATAAGCCAGAAGGCTGGGGTTGCCCGGCAAGTTGCGCAGAGTTTCGACCAGTTCCGACAGTCCCTTCCCGAACCTGTAAGGCAGGCGCGGTTCAGAGGGCGAGGTTTCGCGCACCCACAAGAAAAACGGCACCATGAAAACCGCGAACCAGATCGCGGTGAACGGCCCCACGATGCGCGTATCGGCCTTGGTTCCGGTGTCCAGACCAAAGAGAGGTTCCAGCCCAGCCATCGTACGCCCGTTTCCACCGGCCTGAAACAGCATAAGCATCGCGATCAACGCGACCACGCCGCCGACATAGCCAAAGGCCCAGCCCGATCCTGAAATCCGGCCCAGTTCCTCCTTCGGCCCCATTGAGGGCAAGAAGGAGTTGGTGAAGATGGTGGCAAATTCCATGCCGATCAGACCAATGCCGAAGAAGAACAGCGCCAAGACGGGCATAAAGCTGTCTGGCGCGCTCCACCATGTGCCGAAGGATCCGACGAAATACAGCAGCGAAAACAGCCAAATCCATGGCATTCGGCGGCCCGTGCTGTCGGCAATGGACCCAAGCACGGGGGCCAGAAACGCAATGGACAAACCTGACACTGTCAGCCCATAGCCCCACCAAGCCTGCGCCTGTGCCTCGGCCGCGGCTTCGGACATGCCGGTGCTCATCAGGTGCGCCGCTGCCGTCTGGGCAAAATAGGGGCCAAAAATGAAGGTCAGCATCAGCGTGTTGTACGGCTGGCTGGCCCAGTCAAAGAAATACCAACCCCAAATGCGTTTGCGGATCGAAATACCCGAACCTATCGCGATGTCTGCCATTTTGTCCCCCCGGCGATCTTTGACAGATTAAGAACAGGCGCGGGGCAGGGGTGCAAGAAAAGGTTTTACTGCACAGGCTCCGACATCGGGGGCCACGTGCGCTTGGCTTCGGCCTCGATCCAGGCGGTAACCCACTTCGGCAAAGGCGGGCTAACCGGGTCTTGCCCCAATGCTATCGCCACCTCGGATGGCGCAACGGCCTTGCCCTTGCTCAGGGCGGCACTGCGATACAGCACATGGCTGGCGCATTCGCCGTTCTTTTTCCACATGGATTGTTCCAGATACATGAACCGATCATCCCACCCGATAAACCGGGATCGCATCTCGAACCGCTCGAACCCGGTGATGCGACGACGATACCGCACCGTTGCCCCGGCCATGGTCAGCACCCATTTGCGTTTGATCAGAACATCGATCAACCCACCACGCTGCGCCAGCGCAAACCGGCCCAGATCATACAGCGTCAGCATCCGGCCATTGTTCAACTCGGCGAACATGTCCAGATCCCAGGGCCAGCAGATATGATGCGACACGTGGATCTCGCCAACTTCGGTGATGGGCGGCATGCGCCGGGCGATCAGGATATCCTTGATGAAACGGACAAATGGAAACATGGCGACAACTCCTTTGCGCTGGACCAATTGGTCCAGCGCCCGGCAATGTCAACCATGCCTGCGCGACAGCCTTGCCCTTTCGTGTCGCTGTGACTAACTGATGAGCACATAAACGAGGTCTGTCGATGCAATCCCTTTTTCAAATTCTCATGCTGCTGCTGAACGTGGTCTATTTCGTGATCATCGCCCACGTCATCATGAGCTGGCTGATCAACTTTCAGGTGCTCAACCTGCGTCAACCGCTCGTGGCGCAAATCTGGAGCGGCCTGAACCGTTTGCTCGAGCCGATCTACCGCCCGATCCGCAACATCCTGCCCAACACGGGTGGTCTGGACTTGGCGCCGCTTGTTGCCTTGCTGGGTGTGATTGCCGCACGGATCATTCTTACCAACAACGCCGCCTACTTCTTCTGAGGCCCGCGACTTTTATGTCGTCTGGCCCGTGTCGGGGCTTGTTCACCGAATCTTAGTGTGGGAGTCTGCGCCAAAAGAGCAGACAATTTTAGAGTTCCCGCATGACAGGCGCTGCCACGCTGTTATCTGATGTATTTGGATTCGATGCCTTCCGCCCCGGGCAGGAAGAGATCGTGGATGCCGTCGCCGCGGGCGACAACGTGTTGGCGATCATGCCCACGGGCGGCGGCAAGTCGTTGTGTTTCCAACTGCCTGCCCTGCTACGCGAAGGCGTTACGGTCGTTATCTCCCCGCTGATCGCCCTGATGCGGGACCAGGTCCGTGCTTTGCAAGAGGCCGGGGTGAATGCGGGGGCTTTGACCTCTGGCAACACCCCTGAAGAAACCGATGCGGTTTGGGAAGCACTGGACCGTGGTGAACTCAAACTGCTGTATATCGCGCCCGAACGTCTGGCGGCGGGGTCGTCCATCGGGATGCTGCGCCGGATCGGGGTCAGCCTGATCGCCGTGGACGAGGCGCATTGCGTCAGCCAGTGGGGGCATGACTTCCGGCCTGATTACCTGCGGATTGGTGCATTGCGCGCTGCACTGGACGTGCCGCTGGCCGCGTTCACTGCCACGGCCGATGCTGAAACACAGGCCGAGATCATACAGAAACTGTTTGATGGTGCGGCCCCGCGTGCTTTTCTGCGCGGATTTGACCGGCCAAACATCCATTTGACCTTTGCGGCCAAGGACGGGCCGCGTGCGCAAGTCCTTAACTTCGCCGCCGCGCGCAAGGGGCAGTCGGGAATCATTTATTGCGGCACCCGCGCCAAGACGGAAACGCTGGCTCGTGCGCTGCGCGAGGCGGGGCATGGGGCCATCCACTACCATGGCGGTATGGAGGCCGAAGATCGTCGTATTGCCGAACGCCGCTTTCAACAAGAAGACGGGCTGATCGTCGCGGCCACTGTGGCTTTCGGCATGGGCATCGACAAACCCGATATCCGATGGGTTGCCCACGCCGACCTGCCCAAATCCATCGAGGCCTACTATCAGGAAATCGGCCGTGCGGGACGCGATGGTGCCCCTGCCGAAACGCTGACCCTTTTTGGCCCTGAAGACATCAAACTGCGGCGCAGCCAGATCGACGAAGGTCTTGCCCCGCCAGAACGCCGGTCGGCAGATCATGCGCGCCTGAATGCATTGCTTGGTCTGGCAGAGGCCATGGAATGTCGGCGCAAAACCCTGCTGGGATACTTTGGCGAAGCCGACATCACCTGCGGGAAATGTGACCTGTGCGACAAGCCAGCCGAGATTTTTGACGGCACGACCGCGGTGCGCAAGGCCCTGTCCGCAATGCTGCGCACGGACGAATGGTTTGGTGCGGGGCACCTGATCGACATTCTGCTGGGGACAAAGACGGACAAGGTCAATCAACGCGGCCATGACGCCCTGCCGACCTTTGGCGTGGGCAAGGAATACGACCGCCGACAGTGGCAAGCCATCTTTCGGCAGATGATGGGCCATGACCTTGTGCGCCCCGATCCCGACCGCCACGGTGCGCTGCGCATGACTGACAAGGCACTGCCCATTCTGCGCGATGAGGCGACGATTGATTTGCGCCGCGACAGCATCCGCGCTGCCGCCGGGCGCCGCCCCGCTGCCAAGGCGATGGTGTCCGAAGAAGACGCGCCGCTTCTGAGCGCCCTGAAAGCCAAAAGGCGCGCCTTTGCCGAGGCGGCGAAGGTGCCTGCCTATATCATCTTTACCGACCGGTCGCTGATCGAAATGGCCGAAACCCGCCCCACCACGCTGGACCAGATGGCGCGCATCGGCGGTGTCGGGGCCAAGAAACTGGAAAGCTATGGCGCGGCCTTTGTCGAGGTCATCACCGGAGAAGCGCAGGCGATGCACCCCACCCGGCGCAAACTGGCGGGTCAATCGGCGGGCACGCTTTATGATCAGCTGCTCGAAGCGCAGGCACAGCTGGCGCGCGGTGCCGAAGGCACGGACAAGCCGCTCAGCTGTTCCGCGTCCCTCCTGGCCAAGGTCGCGCAGATGCGGCCCCGTGACGATGCGGCCATGCAGCGGTTGTTGGGCGACAAGCGGGCCGAGCGATTTGGCCCCGCTTTTCTGGACGTCCTGCGGGATGCGGGCTAGATCACTTCGAAGAACCTTGGGGACGAGTACATGCTGATCGTGATTTCACCGGCCAAGCGACTGGATTGGGACAAACGGGACATCGCCGCCACCGCGCCCGACATGCAGGACGACGCCGTTCGGCTGGTCAAGACCGCGCGCAACCTGACACTGGGCAAGCTGAAGGACCTGATGCACCTCAGCGATGATCTTGCCCGCTTGAACCGCGAACGGTTCGCCGCTTTCTCAGATGCGCCAGATGCTGACGACGTGCGCCCGGCAGCGCTCGCCTTTGCCGGCGACACCTACCAGGGGCTCGAAGCGGCCACGCTCGACCCCGATGAATTGGAATGGGCGCAAGACCACCTGCGCATCCTCTCTGGGCTTTACGGTCTGTTGCGTCCTCTGGATGCGATCCAGCCTTACCGCCTTGAAATGGGCAGCCGCCTGAAAACCCGGCGCGGTGCGTCCCTGTATGATTACTGGGGTGATCAGCTGTCCAAGGCGCTGAACACACAGGCCCAAACACTGGGCACCGATATCCTCGTCAATTGCGCCAGTCAGGAATATTTTGGCGCAGTCGCCCCCAAGGCGCTCAAGCTGCGGGTGATTACGCCGGTGTTCATGGAAGACAAGGGCAAGGGCCCCAAGATTGTCAGCTTCTTCGCCAAGAAGGCGCGTGGGGCCATGGCGCGCCACATCATCCAGAATCGGCTGAGCGATGCCGAAGATCTGAAGGGTTTCGATCTTGGGGGGTATGCCTACCAGCCAGATCAATCGACACCGGACAAGCCGGTGTTCGTCCGTCCCTATCCCGAAGGCTGAGCGCGATGTGATGCAAAGATGATCGCGTGCCGGTTTCGATTGTCCCGCCATCAGCTTTCTCGGCCTGTGTGCCTGCTCCCGGCGCAAACAGTGCGAGCACGGTGGTATGCCCGGCCACGCCGCCTGCAATGCGGAAAAAGGTGATTGGCGCGCCTTCTGCGCCCGCCAAGAGTTCAAGACCAATCACGTCGCGGTAAAAGCGCACCATTGGGGCCATAGCGGTGCAGCGCAGGGCAACTTCGCCGAGGCCACGGACGTTGAACGAGAGTTTCTTGGGAATTTGGTATCAGCAGTGGCTTTTTCCGTCACCCCGTCGCGGACTGTGCTGGCGCCTGCTCTGGCGGCAGAAGTGGCGCCACGCCTTCCGGGCAGTTGTTGGTGATCATGTCCTCAATGGCATTTTTGCGCAGCGGCTTGGTCAGGTAGTGATCCAGCCCCGCTTCGAGGATACTGGCATCGTCGCCAGACATGGCATGTGCCGTCAACGCGACGATTGGCACATGCTTGCCTAAATCCCCCTCTATCGCGCGAATGGCCTTTGTTGCTTCCTTGCCATCCATCTTGGGCATGGAAATGTCCATGAAGACCAAGTCCGGGGCAAAGGATTGGTATGCGTCAACGGCTTCTAATCCGTTGTTTGCAAACTGCAGGTCGATATTGAGGTGTTTGACCATCTTCCGCAGCACCAACTGGTTGGTCTTGTTGTCTTCGGCGGCCAGGACCCGCATCAACCTGTCCTGTGGGACCGTAGCGTGTTGAGGTGGCGGGGGTGTCTCTTCCTGTACTGTCGAGATGAAGACTTTCGTCTCGTCATTTTGTGGCAGGATCGGACCCAGAGATTCCAGCATCGCAAACAGATCGCGCCGTGGAACCGGCTTTTGCATCAGCGAATGCAGGTGGCGGCGCGCGGGGTCCTTGTCTGCATACCCAGGGTTCGAGCTCAGCAGGATGATCGGGGTCTCGATGCCCTTGTCGCGCATGGCCTGGGTCATCTCAAGGCCATCCATGTCCGGCATGTTGTGATCGGTCAGAACAAGATCGATATCCCGGTCGAGAGCATCCAGCGCTTCGAACCCACTTGCGCAAGACACAACGCGAAGGCCAAGCAGTTCAAGCTGGCGCTGCAGGATCAGCCGGTTGGCAACAATGTCATCGACGATCATCACCTTGCGCATCCCGTCTGGGATGGTTGGGTGGCTCGGAAGGTCCTGATCGGTGGTTTCCATCATCAACTGGAAGCCAAAGCATGACCCGATGCCTTCTTCGCTGTTGATCCAAATGTCGCCCTCCATCAGCCCGACCAACCGTTGTGAAATGGCAAGGCCAAGCCCTGTACCGTCGAACTGTCGGTTGCGCTCGTTCTCGACCTGATTGAACTCACCAAAGATGTGGCCAATCTTGTCCTCGGGGATGCCGATACCGGTGTCTTCAATGGCGATGTTGACCTGTGTCTTGCCATCCGGCCCCGGTGGCACACCGGTCACCCGAACCAGAACATGCCCCTCCGAGGTGAATTTGACCGCATTGCCCATCAGGTTGGTCAACACCTGCCTTATCCTGCCCGGATCGCCGATAAACCGCGTTGGCAGGAACAAATCGTAATCCAGCAGCAGTTGCAGACCCTTGTCGCGCGCCGTGTGTTGAAGCAGCATCATGACCTCGTGAATGCTGCGCTCAAGGTCGAACGGTTCGGGGTGCAACTTCAACTTTTCGGCTTCGATCTTGGAATAGTCGAGGACGTCATTGATGATGGTCAGCAACGCCTCGCCCGAATTGCGGATCGTGTCTGCGTAAAGGCGCTGTTCTTCGGTCAGACCGGTGTCGGTCAACAAGTCTGCCATGCCTACGACGCCGTTCATCGGTGTGCGGATTTCATGGCTCATATTGGCCAGGAAGGCGGATTTGGCCCTGTTGGCTGTTTCAGCGACGGCGCGCGCCTCTTCGAGCTGTTTTTCGTACTCGACCGTGGCCGTGATGTTCAGGCCCAGCGAAACGATGTCACCCCCCGGTCCACGGCGGTCGATCAGCTTGATGTACTGGTCATTCCAAAGCCGGATCGTGACTGGTTCCGGGTCGCGCGCTTGCCAGCGCTTGGTCATCATGGTGCGCCAGTCGTCGGGGGTAAGGTCTTCGGTGTTGACGATTCCTTCGTCCGTCATCGCCTGCAGGATCGTGACATAGTTGGCGCCGATCCGGACAGACTCCAACCCTTCGAAAATGACAAGATAGGCGCGGTTGGCCATGATCATCTGATTGGTGTCGTCAAACACCGCAAAGCCATCCGTAATGGTTTCGATCGAATGCCACAGGCGGCGTTCTGCAACCTCGATCTTGTGGTTGGCGACGGTCAGGTCGGACTTAACGCGTTGGTTTTCATCGCGTACCGTTGCGACTTCGGCGCGTGTTTCGGTGATTTCTTCGCTTAATGCCTGCGCGTGACGTCCCAGCTTGCGATTGGCGGCAAAAAGTTCCGCTTGCTTCAGCTCAAGCATCCGTTCCGCCGCCAGCCTTCCGCGGCGTTCTTCGGCCAGTTTGTTGGCAAGGCTCATCGGGGTATCCGCACCATTCTTCGTCTTGCCGCACCTTTTCACGAGCACGGTAAACAGCTGTTTAAGATCGGGGGAATCGTTGCCAAGCCTGTCGTCTGCATGCCACGATCCGATCATTGATTAAATGGAGGGCGTCATGGCACTGCGCGTGTTGATCCTGTTTTTCTGGACTATTGTTGGGTGGATTTCACCGGCGCTGGCACAGGATGTGGTTCCCGATCATCGCTATGTTTTGTCCCGAAATGTCGATTTTCCCGGTTCCGATCTGGCTGCCCTGTTCGACACCACCCAAGCGGCTTGCGCCCGTGCCTGCAGCGCGGATCGCGCCTGTGTTGCCTATACTTTCAACGCCCGGTCCAACGCCTGTTTCCCGAAATCCGACGTATCAGCGCCCCAGCCCTACGACGGTGCCATTTCCGCACGACGTATTGCCACGGACCCACAGGTATTGTCACAGGCCGCGACCCGGAACTCCGATCTGAGTTTCCTGCAAGACCGCGATTTTGCAGCTGCCCGGGCCTTGGCAGATGGCATCGGAAACCGGTTCGCCGTGGATGACCGCCCGCTGTCGGATCTGCTGGCGGCGTCCAGTTCCGCGTTTTCCGCAGGAGACCGCGTTGCGGGTATGCGTTGGATGGGCGCAGCGTTGGCGTTGTCCGACCGCGCAGACCTTTGGGAAAGTTGGGCGTATCATGGACTTCGTCTGAAAAAGACTGCACCACGCGATTTCCGCCGCCGGGTACGGGGCGAAGCACTGGCCGCAACCATAAACGCCTACGTACGGGCGCAAGGGCCGGCTGCCAAGGCAGCAGCCTTGCAAGGCATGGCAGAAGCTCTGGAGGTTGCAAACCGGGGGCGGGACATGATCCCGGCCCTGCGGCTGGCCTATGCCATCCAGCCGCGCGACGATATCGATGCAGACTTGACCAAGGCCATTGGCAAATACGGTTTTCGGGTGACGGACACACGGGTGGACAATAACGCCGCTTTGCCGCGCATCTGTGCGGAGTTTTCAGAACCCTTGGTACAGGCGGGTGCGGATTATGATCCTTTTGTGCGCCGCGAAGCGCCCGGGTTGGTTGTGCAGGCCGATGGGCAGCAGCTTTGTGTTGACGGAGTTGACCACGGCGCGCGATATCAGCTGACGTTCCGCACAGGTCTTCCTGCCGCAAGTGGCGAAACACTGGCCCGGGATGTGACGGTAAACCTCTATGTCCGGGATCGCGCGCCGTCGGTGCGTTTTCCCGGTCGTGCCTACGTGTTGCCGCGCAGTGCGGACGCGGCCCTGCCCATTGAGACGGTCAATCTGGACACCGTCGCCCTGCGCCTGCGCCGGGTGAGCGATCGCAACCTTCTGCGCGCGATTCAGGACAGCTACTTCGGGCGACCGCTTACCAGCTACGAAGACCGTGCCTTTGCGGAAAACATCGCCGAAGAGATTTGGACAGGCACCGCCGAGGTGGGCAATACACTGAACGCCGATATGACGACCCGGTTGCCACTGGGTGTCGCATTGAAGGATCAAGCGCCGGGCATCTACGCGCTTCACGCCGATCTTCCCGGCGCGGACCCTTATGATGATACGGCGGCAACCCAGTGGTTCGTCCTGACAGACATCGGGCTGAGCACGTGGCAGGGCAATGACGGTTTGACCGTCGCGGCGCGGTCGCTGTCGCAGGCAACCGCACAGACGGGCGTGACACTGTCACTGATCTCGCGGGCGAACGCGGTGCTTGGGACTGCGACCACTGATGCCACGGGCTTTGCCCGGTTTGATGCCGGGCTGACGCGCGGGCGCGGTGCTGCAGCCCCCGCCTTGCTGGTGGCGGATCTGGGGGGCGAGGACATGGCCTTCCTGCCGCTCACGGATCCGGCTTTCGATCTGTCTGATCGCGGTGTCGAAGGGCTGCCCCCTGCGCCGCCCATCGATACCTTTGCGACCACGGACCGGGGTGCGTACCGGACCGGTGACACGATCCATCTGACCGCGCTCACCCGTGACGGTGCGGCGCAAGCGATCACGGGCTTGCCGCTCACCGCGATTCTCACCCGGCCCGATGGTGTGGAATACAGCCGCCATCTTGCCACGCAGTCTGTCGACGGCGGGCATGTCTTTGCCTTGCCTCTCGGGACGGATGTGGCGCGCGGTGCGTGGCGGATTGACCTGAAATCCGATCTGAACGCTCCGGCTTTGACACGGCAGACCGTTCTGGTCGAAGATTTCCTGCCCGAGCGGATCGATTTCGATCTGGAACTGCCCGATGCGCCCATTCGGGCGGGCGACACGCCACCATTGGGTGTTGATGTGCGCTATCTCTTTGGTGCGCCGGGGGCCGATCTGTCGGTAGAGGGCGAGGTACGTCTATCGACGCGCCAGACCCTTGAAGGCTGGCCCGGATATCACTTTGGCCGTCACGACGAACGCTTTGACGCGCGCACCCGCTATCTTGATGTGGCGCGCACCGGTGCGGATGGAACAGTAACCCTGCCCCTGCCGATTCAGGCGGTGGAAAGCGCCGGAAAGCTCTTGCAGGCGACGGCCACCATTCGGGTCAGCGAAGGCTCTGGACGTCCGGTTGAACGACAGATTACCGCACCGATCGCGCCGGACGGCCAATTGATTGGCATTCGGCCCGGCTTTGACGATGTGCTGCCGGAATCCGCAACGGCCACTTTCGATCTGGTTGCCTTGGGCAGCCCAAGTGCTGTTCCGGCCACATGGACGGTGAACCGCGTTGAAACCCGGTATCAGTGGTATCGGCTTTACGGCAACTGGAACTGGGAACCCACCACCCGGCGCATTCGCGTCGCCCGGGGCGATGTCGTGCTGAGCGAAACCCCAAGCGCGATCAGCGTGCCGACGGAGTGGGGCGAATACGAAGTTCTGGTCGAAACAATGCAAGGCGCCTACAGCGCCTCGTCGTTCGGGTTCTCTGCAGGGTGGTATGGTGCCGGAGACGCCAGCGCGACGCCGGATCGACTGGAGATGTCCCTCGACGCCCAAAGCTATGCGGTGGGGGACATCGCCCGCTTGCGGCTGGTGCCGCGATATAACGGTGTGGCCCTGATCACGTTGGCCTCCGGCGCGGTGATTGAACGGCGCGTGGTTGATGTGTCGACCGGTGAAAACATCGTGCCGCTGACGGTTGGTGCGGATTGGGGCACCGGGGCTTATGTGACTGCATCAGTCATCCGCCCGATGGATGTCAGTGCGGGGCAAAACCCTGCGCGGGCGCTGGGTGTGGCGCATGTTGCGGTTGATCCCGGTGACAAGGCTTTGCAGGTCCGCATCGATGCCCCAACGGAAGTGAATGGCCAACCGGGCACCTTTGACGCGACCGTCGCCATAGATGGCATAGCCCCCGGCGAAACCGCCTACGTGACCCTTGCCGCGGTTGATCTTGGCATCCTGAACTTGACCGCCTTCGATGCGCCGGACCCGTCCAACCACTATTTCGGCCAGCGTCGCCTTGGTGTCGAAATGCGCGACGTCTATGGGCGCCTGATCGACGGTCTGAACGGCGCGCTGGGCACGGTCCGCTCGGGCGGCGATGCAACGGCGCAGATGCGGTTGCAATCTCCACCGCCAACCGAAGAGATGATGGCCTTCTTCTCTGGTCCGGTCACCATGGGTGCAGATGGTACGGCAACAATCACCGTGCCGCGCCCTGCCTTCAACGGCACGATCCGCCTGATGGCGGTCGCATGGTCCGCGTCGGGTGTGGGGCAGGCACAAACGGACGTGGTGGCCCGTGATCCGGTGGTGGTGACTGCATCGCTGCCCCGCTTCCTCGCGCCGGGCGACCAAAGTCGACTGCTCTTGGAATTGGTGCATGCCGAGGGGCCGGAAGGTCCTGCCACGGTCTCGGTGCAAAGCGATGGTATCACCTTGGGCGCGGTGCCCGATCGGGTCGAGATCACGCAAGGCGCAACAACACGCATCTCGGTGCCGATCAGTGCGGATCGCATTGGTGATCATGCGCTGACGGTTCGCGTAACACCCTCCGAAGGGAACACCCTGACAAAGACCCTGGCATTGGGCGTGCGGGTGAACGACCCCGAGGTGGCAGTGACCCAACGCTTTGCACTGGGAGCCGGAGAGGTCTTTACCTTTGATCAGAACGTGTTGGCGGGGATGCAACCGGGCACCGCGCGCGCGACCCTTGCGGCGGGCCCGCTGGCGCGGTTCGATATTCCCGGCCTTCTGACCCAGCTTGACCGATATCCCTATGGGTGCACCGAACAGGTGACATCCGGGGCCTTGCCGCTGCTGTACCTCAGCGGCTTTGCCGGGTCCGCTGGAATTGCGGACGTTGACGCCCGCATCGAGGCGGCAATCGCCCGCGTGCTGACGCGGCAGGCCAGCAACGGGGCCTTTGGGCTGTGGCGTGCTGAGTCAGGGGAAATGTGGCTTGATACCTATGTCACCGATTTCCTGACCCGGGCGCGGGACCGCGGCTATGTGGTGCCTGACCTTGCCTTTGAACTGGCGGTAGGCAACCTGCGTAACCGCGTGAACTATGCCCCTGACTTCGATGAGGGGGGCGAGGATATCGCCTATGCGCTACTGGTGCTTGCGCGAAATGGCGCGGCCTCCATGGGCGATTTACGCTACTACGCCGATACCAAGGCCACTGCCTTTGCGACGCCCTTGGCGGCGGCACAGGTGGGCGCGGCACTGGCGCTTTATGGCGACCAGATGCGCGCGGACCGTATGTTCACGCGCGCCGGATCCATGATGTTGGGCGGGTCCTCAGATGCGCTGACATGGCGTGCTGATTTCGGAACGCCTCTGCGTGATGCGGCCGCCGTGCTGAAACTGGCGGCAGAGGTTGGCAGCACCGCGATCGAACGCGGCCCGGTTGCCGCATGGATTGGGCGGGCGAACCGCACCCTGTCCACCCAAGAGGCCGCACAGGTCCTGATGGCCGCACATGCTTTGGGCGCAGATACATCGACAGCGGGCCTGACGGTGGATGATGCACCGGCGCGTGGCCCTGTCGTCGAAACCATGAACGAGGGTAGCCCGACCCGACGCATCCGCAACGTATCGGGGCGGGCGATGGATGTGACCATGACAACCTACGGCGTGCCTTCGGTCGCGCCTGACGCAGGCGGGTATGGCTATGCCCTGAGGCGCGAAACCTTCGCGCTTGATGGCACACCGGTGCGTGGGAACTGGACCATCGGAGACCGCCGCGTCGTGGTTCTGACCGTCACCCCGTTCGAGGCCGTTGGCGCGCGCCTGATCATTGATGATGCGCTGCCTGCCGGCCTCGAGATCGACAATCCCAACCTGCTGCGGGCAGGCGACGTGAAAGCGTTGGATTGGCTGAGGCCCACGTCGGCCGAACATGTGGAATTCCGCGCTGACAGGTTTGTCGCCGCTGTCGATCACCGAGGCAGCAAACCCTTCACGCTGGCCTATGTCGTACGCGCGGTCAGCCCCGGTGATTTCCACCATCCCGCCGCATTGGTGCAGGATATGTACCGCCCTGAATATCGCGCGGTGACACCAACAGGTCGCACGACCGTGGCGCAATGATCCGCGCGCGTATGTTCTTTGTGCTGGGTGCCGCGCTGTTCGGCATCGGGCTGGCGCATGACCTCTGGGACAGATGGGTGGACGACACACGGCTGCCCGCTGTTCTGGCCGAAACCTCGGTCGAGGTGCGCGACCGCAATAGCGCCCTCCTGCGGGCCTTTCCGGTCGAAAATGGGCGGCAGCGTCTGGCGGTTGATCTTGCTGCTGTGGACCCGCGGTTTGTGAATATGCTGGTCGCCTATGAAGATCAGCGGTTCCATGATCATGGCGGTGTCGACATGCGCGCCTTGCTGCGTGCGGCAGGGCAGGCGCTGTGGCATGGAAAGGTGGTGTCGGGGGGATCAACCCTGTCGATGCAGGCGGCACGCCTTCTGGAAAATTCCGGCACCGGCAAGCTGCGCGGAAAGCTGCGTCAGATGCGCGTCGCCTGGGCGCTGGAACGCAAGTATTCCAAGGATCAGATCCTGACACTGTACCTGCAACACGCCCCATACGGCGGCGCGATAGAAGGCATCACATCCGGCGCGCGCGCGTGGTTCGGCAAGCCACCTGCGCGGTTGTCGGATGCCGAGGCGGCCTTGTTGATTGCTTTGCCACAGGCCCCCGAACTCCGCCGCCCGGATCGCCATCAGGCGGCGGCACGCGTGGCCCGCGACCGCGTTCTGCAACGCTTGGACAAGGTTGTGTCGGCGCGGGACGCTGTGCCCGACCGGATGGTCACGCTGCCTCTTCTTGCGCCGCATCTGTCCGATCATTTGCGCGCGATAAATCCGACCTTGCCGCACCACGACACGACCCTTGATGCCGCGCTTCAATCGCGGATCGAAGCCTTGGCGCGCCGCGCCGTTCGCGGTCAGCCGCGCGGGGTCTCCGCAGCCATTGTGGTGGCTGATCATACCACCGGCGAAGTGCGCGCCTCGGTCGGATCAGCAGCCTATGACGATGCAGAGGGCAGCCTTGGGTTTGTGGACATGACGCGCGCCAAACGCTCGCCCGGGTCCACGCTGAAGCCATTGATCTACGGGCTCGCCTTTGATCGCGGATTGGCGCATCCCGAAACGCTGATGGCGGATGTGCCAACGGCCTTTGGTCGATACGCACCACAAAACTTTGATGGGCTGTACCGCGGCGACATCACGGCCCGGCGCGCGTTGCAGATGTCTCTGAACATCCCGCCAGTGGCCTTGACCGAAGCCCTTGGCCCCGCCCGCCTGATGGCATCCCTGCACACGGGCGGATCGCGCCCGGCTCTTGGCGGAAAGCCGGGGCTGGCCGTGGCACTGGGTGGCCTTGGCCTCAGCCTCAATGACCTCGTGCAGCTATATGCGGGCCTTGCGCAAGGTGGTCAGGGCAAGACCCTGCATTGGCAAATGGGCGGCGGAGGTGTCGAGGGCAAGGCGCAGGCGGGCCGCATGATGTCAGCCGCGGCCGCGTGGCAAGTCACCGACATTCTGGCAGGCATCACACCCCCTGCCGGCGCCATGGCCGGGCCATTGGCTTACAAGACCGGCACGTCCTACGGCCACCGGGACGCATGGGCCATCGGCTATGACGGTGCGCATGTGATCGGCGTGTGGCTGGGCCGCCCGGATGGTACGCCTGTCCCCGGCGCGTTTGGTGGTGAACTTGCCGCGCCCGTCCTGTTCGAGGCCTTTGGACTTCTCAAACATCGGATGGCACCCTTTCCACCGCCGCCCCCTGAAACCCTGATCCTGCCCACCGCACAATTGCCCAAGCCCTTGCAACGATTTGGCAACCGTCACGGTTCGGATGTCGCTCAGGATGCCCTGCGCCTGACGTTTCCGCCCGATGGAGCGGTCCTTCAAAACCTGCCGGGTGCGGGGCTGACCCTCAAACTGCGCGGTGGGCAACAGCCGGTGACAGTTCTGGTGAACGGTGCGCCAATAAGGGTCCGCGCCCGCCGGTCCGAAATCACTTTACCCGGCATTTCCAATGGGTTCAATCACATCGCGGTGGTCGATGCGGCGGGGCAGTCCGCCGCGATCAACGTGCGGCTCATGCCCTAGCTGCTGCGCCCTTCACGGAGCCAAGCGGCGACGATAAAGAACGACGCCAGAAGAAGCACCAGCCACCCCGGTAGCAATGGCGTCTGGCGCACATCGCGCGTCTCGAATGCACCGCGCGGCACCAGTCCGATCCAACCACGTCCGGCGGCGGGCCGGCCCGCGCGCACATTGCGCAGGCTTGGCAATCCGTCTTCCAACCGAAGGATACCGCCCCGTCGTGCTGCGACTGCATCGGCAAGAATGTCGCCCGTCGCGACCGTGTTCACGAATTCCCGCGGGGCCGCCGGGCCAAGGCCGATCACGGTCGTCTGGTCACCGTTTTCCAGCCGGTACAGCCCGATCTCCGGTCCTTCGTACAGGGTTTCGAACTGGCCGGGGGCCGCAGGGGCCAAAGGCAGTTCGGTTGTCGTGCCATCCGGTGCGGTGACGATGACAGGCGGCACGGTTTCCGACAGCGTGCGTCGTACAATCTTCATGGATTGGCCCGTGGCCACGGCGGTCAACGCTTCTTCTTCCAGTTCCGGTTCTTTCATCATCCAATGCGCCAGCCGCCGTAACAGTTCCAGCTGCGGTCCGCCCCCTTCATAACCCCGGCTCCAGAGCCACGCGTGGTCGGACGCCAAAAGCGCGACGCGCCCTTCTTCCACCCGGTCAAGGATCAGCAAGGGCCGTTCATCAATGCCATGCATGATGACCGATCCGCTTTGCGACGTGATATCCACCTGGCGCAGCCACCGCCCCCAATCACCATCCGCAGGCAGGCCCGCCGTCACCGGATGCCGGTCACCCAGATCTGTCACTTCGGGGCGGTAGGCTTCTTCCAGAACGCGCGCTGTCGGCTCTCCGGGCAGGACGGCTCCGAGGGGCGAGCGGTAGATGCTGTCGGCCCCGGCAAAATCGGGGCCCGCGGCCACCAGAACCGCGCCGCCCTTGCGGATGTAGTTGGCGACATTTTCAAGGTAGAGCGACGGCAGGATGCCCCGCCGTTTATAGCGGTCGAAAATGATCAGATCGAAGTCGTCGATCTTTTCCAGAAACAATTCGCGTGTCGGAAAGGCGATCAGGCTCAACTCGTTCACCGGTACGCCATCCTGCTTTTCCGGTGGACGCAGGATCGTGAAATGTACCAGGTCGACGGAACTGTCGGACTTCAGCAGATTGCGCCAGGTGCGCCCGCCTGCATGCGGCTCGCCCGACACGAGAAGGACACGCAGACGGTCCCGGATGCCGTTCATCTGGATCAGCGCGGTGTTGTTTCGCCCGGTCAGTTCGGAGTCTTCGGTGGGTACCGTGAATTGGATGACGTTGCGCCCGCCGTGGGGCAGGGTCACGGGCAGTTCAAGGTCTTCTCCGATCGGTACGCGAAAGCGTTGGGGTGGTTCGCCATCCACTGAAATGTCCAGTTCGGCAACCGGCGCGCCAGTTGGCGCGGCCCCCATATCCTCGATCCGCAGTGTCAGGGTGACGGGTTCACCGATCACCGCAAAGGCAGGCGCACCGACAACGGTCAGGCGGCGATCCCAGTCGGTGGCGCGCCCGGTTTGCAACATGTGCAGCGGGGCGGGCAAATCGAGTGGCATTTGCGCGTCATGCACCTGACCGTCCGTAATCGCAATGACACCGGCCAGACGCCCGCGCGGTTCTTCGGCAATCGCATCGGCCAGGGTGGCCATCAGCAATGTGCCACCGTCATTCGTGTCGTCCGGCACGGTCAGGCGGCGCACTTCGGTGTTGGGCCGGGCCGCGATCTGTGCGGCCAGCGCATCGGCGGCAGTGCGGGTCTGATCGGCGCGATCCGACAGGTTTTGGCTGGCCGAGGTGTCTTCGGCCAACAGGACGATATCCGTCAGCGGTGCGCGGTCTTCCACCTGCCACGATGGGGACGCCAAGGCCGCCAGCACGACAAACGCCGCCATCGCGCGCAAGGCCCACCCGCGCAAGCCGCGCCACAGCGCCAAAAGGACGCCTGCAAGGACCACACCCGCCAACCCGGCCAGAAACGGCCATGGGATCAATGGGTCAAGAACGATGCTGCCTGTCATTGGCCCAGCCGATCCAGCAACGCAGGGACATGCACCTGATCGCTTTTGTAGTTGCCGGTCAGAACATGCATCACCAGGTTGACGCCAAAGCGGTAGGCGAGTTCGCGCTGACGCTCTCCGCCGAACCCGCGCCCGACGGGCAGCATGGCGTTGCCATTGGATGACACCGCCCACGCGCCGGCCCAGTCGTTCCCGCCGATGACCACGGGTGTCACCCCGTCATTCAGGTTGCGGAAAGGCATGCCCTCGATCCGTTCCGCGTCGGCGGGCGCTGCTTCGACCCAGATGTCGCGGCTTGTATGGCGGCCCGGAAACTCTTGTAGCAAATAGAATGTTCGGGTCAGCACGTGATCACTGGGCACAGGCTCAAGTGCTGGAATGTCCAAAGGAGCCGCCAGTTGCTGCAATTTGCGGCCATTGGGGCTGGAGGCCCCGAAACGCGCGATGTTGGCATCACGCGTATCGAACAGGATCAACCCGCCCGCGCGCAGATAGGCGTTGAGCCGGGCATAGGCTTCTTCCGACGGGCGCGGTTGTTCGGGCGTCACAGGCCAGTAGAGGATGGGAAAGAACGCCAGTTGGTCAGTTTCCAGATCGACGCCCATTGGTTCGGCCGGTTCGATAGATGTGCGGAAGAACAGCGTGTCCGAAAGACCCCGCAGGCCTGCATGGGCGATCTCGTCCAGCTCGGCATTGCCGGTCAGGACATGGGCCAGAACCACTTCGGCTGCAGCATCCACAACGGGTTGCGGTTCGGATTGCGCCTGCGCTTCGGGAGCGGCAGCGATCAGGGCCACAGCGACCGCGCCAGCCGCAGCACTGCGCGCGCCGCGCAACCGTCCGGACAGGGCCAGCGATGCAATCACGTCCAACACGAGCAGGATCAGCGCCATCGTCAAAAGTGCGCCGCCCAGGGGCTGTGGTGCCGCATGGCTGAACCCCTCAACCGGGATGCGTGCGGGCCAAGAGGCCGGTGCAAGCGTGTCACCTGCCGACACCGTATTGCGCGCCAGAAAACGATCCCCGGTGCTGTAGATACCGGGCAACATGTCCGGCCCCAACGGCGCTGTGACCAGCGTGGGGCCTTCCACGCCGGGCCGGGTGCCTGCGTCCTGAAGTGCGCCAAAGCCGTCCATCACCTGCATGGCCTGCCAAACCGTGCCTTCCAGATCAGAGGCCTCGGGTGCAGAGGCCGAGGAGGACACGGCCAGCCGCTCCATCATCTCGACAAAAAGACCTGACAGCGGCAGTGTCGACCATTCCGCATTTGCGGTGACGTGAAACAGCACGATCTGCCCCTGGCCCGTGCGTTTGCGTGTCACCAGCGGCGTGCCGTCGCTCAGCGTGGCAATCACCCGCGCAGCAAGCGTTGGATCGGGCTGCGCCATCACCTGTGCGGACACCCGCACATCCTCCGGCACGAAGAGCCCGAAAAAGGGCGACCCCTGATCGAAGGGCGACAGTGTCTTGGGCTCACCCCAACTCATGGCGCCACCCACGCTGCGTCCACCGGTGCGCAGGCGCACGGGCATCAAGGGGTCTTCGTCAGAGCGGCTGATGTCACTGGCAGCGACACGTGGCCCGGCAAAGCGCACCAAAAGCCCACCGGCCTCGACCCATGCGATCAAGGCATCGCTTTCCGCGTCAGAAAGTGATGCGACATCGGCCAGAACGATCACGTCTGGGTTGGCCGGCAACACGTCCTGCAACGCGCCATCGATCAGGTCGGCCGTTGGTTCCAATGCCTGTTCAAGATAGTGCAGGGGTGACAAAAGCTCGAGCCCCTCGCGGTTCTCACGACCCGCAATCAGGGCCACTTCGCGACGCCGCAGGCTGTCATCGACAAGGGTCGTGGCCCCGGCGCTGCGCACGCCCTGCACCTCGAACCGGGTGATCCGCGCGCGCAGTTCCGCCGGAAGAACCAGCGACGTTGCGCCTTCGGTCTCTCCTGCGGCGAAAACGACGGACCCGGTGGACAGGGTGCGTGCATTGCCTGCGGGGTCACGCCCCTGCGCAAGGATACGCAGCGCACGTTCCGGGCCCGGCGCTGCGCGCAACGCCTGCAGCGTAATAGCTCCGTCTTCATAGCCCGCTGGCAAAAGCGCGATGGGGTTGGCCGAAGACTGTACCACGCGCACAGGGCCAGCGGCCTCCAATGCGGCGAGAATTTGCGCTTGCCCTTCATACGCCAGCCCATCACTCAGCCAAAGCGTTGACCCCGGATTAGCGGCTGCAATGGCCTCGATTGCCCGGTCAACCTGTTCGGTTCCGGGTGACCATGGTCTTGGTGTGATCCCGGCAAGGCGGGCGGGCCACTCGCTGGCCGCACGGAACACTGGCGTTTGCGGGGTCGTGAGTTGCAGCACCGCAACGGTCCTGTTGCGGGTTGCTGCCTGCGAAAGTTCGGCATCCAGCGTTTCCATTGCCTGCGCCCAACGCGGGGCCGCAGCCCAACCGCCGTCGATGACCACCAACAAGGGGCCATCGCCCCGTGCCTGATCTGTTTCCGGGTTCAGCACAGGCCCGGCCAGACCGAGGATCACAAGCGCCACAGCCATCATCCGCAGAAGCAACAGCCACCAAGGCGTGCGGTCCGACACGGTGTCATCATCCTGCAGCCCAAGGAGCAATGCCACACCGGGAAAGCGGCGGCGGATCGGCGCGGGCGGCACCGCCCGCAGGATCAGCCACAGAATTGGCAGGGCGGCCAAGGCCGCCAAGAGCCACGGAGACAGAAACCCGATGCCGCCCAGAACGGTCATGCCCGCGCCCCGCTGTCAATCGCGCGGTACAACCAGAGCAGCCCACTTTGGGCGCTGCTATCGGTATGGTGCAGGCCATATTGCCAGCCTGTGAGGGCGCACAGGTCCTGCAATTCGGCCTTTCGCGCGGCCAGACGTTCCAGATAGCGATCGCGCAGATCATTGGCCTTGAGGGTTTCGTGCTCCAACGTGCCGCCGACACTTTCGAACACGGTACGTCCGCGAAAAGGAAAAACCTCTTCGCTGGGGTCCAGCACATGCAAGAGAACGCCGCGCACGCCGCGATCTGCGGCTTTTGTCAGCGCCAGTCGCGCCTGTGCGATATCCCCCATGAAATCCGAAACGAACACGGCCCGCGCATGCGGGATCATCGCGCGGTGTTCGGGTGGGGCATAGTCTTCGGCACTGTCTTCGGACAGCATTTCGGCCAGGCGCAACACCTGCGCGCGGCCCCTGCGCGGGGGCAGGCGGGTGCCGGTCAGGCCCACACGTTCACCGCCGCGCACCAGCAGAATGGCAAGCGCAAGAGTCAAAACCCGCGCCCGCCCTGCCTTGGTCGGCAGGGCATCGTCGCTGGTGAAACGCATCGACGCCCCCTGATCGCACCACAGCATGACCGATTGCGCGATCTGCCATTCGCGTTCACGCACGAACTGCTGATCGCCCATGGCGCTGCGGCGGTGGTCGATCATGCGGCGGCTGTCGCCCGGTTGCGCGGGGCGATATTGCCAGAAATCATCGCCCATGCCCGCGCGTCTGCGCCCGTGTTCGCCCAACAGAACGGCCCCGGCCAGATGCTCTGCCCGCGCAAGCAAGGCGGGCAGGCGCGCGGCCTGCGCCTCTGCCATGCTGCGAAGGGCGATGGGGTCTGTCACGCGGCGGCCTCGGCGCGGTGGCTCAACGCATTTGCCGTGCTTTCGATCAGTTGGGTCAGGCTGTCGCCGCGTGCCCGTGCGGCAAAGTTCAATGCCATCCGGTGGCTCAGCACCGGGCGGGCCATGTCCACCACATCCTCGGCAGAAGGGGCCAGCCGCCCGTCCAGCAGCGCCTTGGCCCGAACGGCAAGCATCAGCGCCTGCGCCGCCCGCGGTCCGGGACCCCATGCAACCGTGTCGCGCACGCGTTCCGATACGCCCTCTTCTTCGGGACGGAATGCGCGCACCAGATCAAGGATCATCTCGACGACGGAATCGCCCACAGGCATCCGGCGCAACAGCGTCTGCGCTGCCAGCAATTCCTGCGATGTAAACTCTTGGGTCGAAGCCTCTTCGCCATCACCTGTGGTCGCAATCAGGATGTCCCGTTCGGTGTCGCGGTCGGGATATTCGACATCGATCTGAACCAGAAAACGGTCAAGCTGTGCTTCGGGCAGGGGGTAAGTGCCCTCTTGTTCGATGGGGTTCTGGGTCGCCAGCACGTGAAACGGCACACCCAGAGGGCGATCTTCGCCTGCAACGGTCACCGTCTTTTCCTGCATCGCCTGCAACAGCGCGGATTGCGTGCGCGGGCTGGCGCGGTTGATCTCATCCGCCATCAAAAGCTGGCAAAAGATCGGACCCGGCACGAAACGGAAGGCCCTGCTGCCGTCTTCGGCGGTGTCCAACACTTCGGACCCCAGAATATCGGCGGGCATCAGGTCAGGCGTGAACTGGATGCGATTTCCGTCTAGACCCATAACCGTGCTCAGCGTTTCGACAAGCCGCGTCTTGCCCAGACCCGGCAGGCCGATCAACAGGCCATGACCCCCACACAGCAATGCGGTCAACGTCAGTTCCACAACCCGCTCTTGCCCGATGAACCGCTTGGTGATCGACGCCTTGGCCGCTGCAAGCTTGTGGCCCAGCGCTTCGATTTCGGCCACCATGGTCTCGGCATTTGTCATGACATCTCACCTTCACAGATTATATGCGTTATCATCCAACGTATCGCGCAAACCCGAAATAGCAAAAGCAATGAGCGGACAAATATAGCCCATGAGCGGACAAAAGAACGTGACACCCAGCGCTGACAGCCTTGTGGCGTCGATTCAGGCAACGAAAACACGCGGATTGCCGCCGGTCCATCTGTGGAACCCGCCGTTCTGCGGCGATCTTGACATGCGCATCGCGCGCGACGGGACATGGTTCTATCAAGGCACGCCAATTGGCAGGCCCGGTCTGGTCAAGCTGTTCTCGTCGATCCTGAAGCGCGAGAACGGCAAATATTTCCTTGTCACCCCCGTGGAGAAGGTCGGCATCACGGTTGATGACGCGCCGTTTCTGGCGGTGGATTTCGATGCTGCGGGGGCGGGGTCCGACCAGACGCTGACCTTTGTGACCAAGACTGAAGACGTCGCCAAGGCAGGCCCCGATCATCCGATCCGCGTGGCCCACGACCCCGAAACCGGCGAACCGGCCCCCTACATCCTGATCCGCGCGGACCTTGAGGCCTTGATTGACCGCAAAAGCTTTTACCGGATGGTTGACTTGGCGGTCGAGAAAGACGGCTGGGTCGGTGTTTGGTCGGGTGGTGCGTTCTTCGGGATTTTGCCAGCGGATGAAATAGCCTGACAACGGGCGACGACCCGCCGTTGTACTCCGGCACGCGCTTTGTTTTCGCGCTTGGCTTGCGCTCGCAAGACGTGCACCTTTAGGCATGTTCCGCTACGCTGCCAACCTGTCCCACCTCTGGCCCGAACTGCCATACCTTGACCGATTTGACGCCGCGGCGGCGGCAGGATTCGAGGCGGTCGAGGTTCTGTTTCCCTATGACGTGCCTGCCAAGGACACCCAGCGCGCTTTGGGCCGCAATGGTTTGCAAATGGTGCTGATCAACGCGCCGCCGCCCAATTACACGGGTGGCGACAGGGGCTTTGCCGCCGTGCCGGGGGGCGAGGCGCGCTTTGCCCACGATATGCGCCGCGCGTTTCGCTATGCTCAGGCGCTTGGCGTGTCGATGATCCACGTGATGTCGGGCAAAGCCGAAGGCCCTGAAGCCTACGCCACCATGGTGCGCAATCTTGCCCATGCGGCACAGACCGCGCCAAAGGGCATCTCCCTGACGCTTGAGCCGCTGAACCCGGTGGCCATGCCCGGATATTTCCTCGACAGCTACGACCTCGCAGTGCGGATGCTCGAGGAGGTCGGCGCAGACAACATCGGCCTGCAATACGACAGCTACCACGCGCAGATGATCACGGGTGATGCGGTTGGGACCTTTCAGGACTCACGCCCCCTGATCCGGCACATTCAGATCGGCGATGCGCCGGATAGAACCGCGCCGGGCACGGGAGAGGTGGATTTCGCGGCACTCTTCGATGCGATTGAGGCCAGCGGATACGATGGTTGGATCGCAGCGGAATATGCGCCAAACGGCGCGACCGAAGACACGCTTGGCTGGCGCAGGTAGCACGGCCCGCCAAGACCATGGGACGCAGCGCTGTCAGAGAAATCGGTGTGTGGGATGGTCCGGGTCGGCCGCCATCGTGTGTCCCGTTCATCACGGGATCCCTTGAAAATCGCAACCTCGATATAGGGGCTCCACCATGTCCACATCTTGCCATGCGCCTTGAGGTTCTCGTTGCCCCAGCTGACTGCGATCTCGACCTTCCGCAAGTCCAGCGCCAGCGCAAGGTTCTTGACCTCGGCCCACGTAGAGAGGGTGGCCTTCGTCAATGCGCCTCGGCCCAGTTGTCGCCGACCCCGGCATCTGCCGTCAGCTTCACGTCAAGCTTCACCACCGGATCGGCGGCGTTCTCCATGATGTCGCGCGCAACCCCGATCAAGGCGTCCTCGGACCCCTGATCAACTTCGAACAGCAGTTCATCGTGGACCTGAAGCAGCATCTTGGCAGGCAGGTCTGCAATCGCATCCGGCATCCGGATCATCGCACGGCGGATCACGTCGGCTGCCGTGCCCTGAATTGGTGCGTTGATGGCGGCGCGGGCGGCAAAACCGGCGCGCGGACCCTTGCTCGCGATCTCGGGCGTGTGGATTTTGCGGCCGAACAAGGTTTGCACGTAGCCGTGTTCCTTTGCAAAAGCCTTGGTGTCGTCCATGTAGGTGCGGATGCCGGGAAACCGTTCGAAATAGCGGTCGATGAACCCCTGTGCTTCGCCCCGCGGGATGCGCAGATTGCGCGCCAACCCAAAGCCGCTGATGCCGTAGATCACACCAAAGTTGATCGCCTTGGCGCGGCGGCGAATGTCTGGTGTCATCTCGTCCATGGGCACGTCGAACATCTCGGATGCGGTCATGGCATGAATGTCCTGCCCGTCGGCAAAGGCCTGTTTCAGCGCCGGGATGTCCGCGATATGCGCCAGAATGCGCAGCTCGATCTGGCTGTAGTCCAGCGCCACCAGTTTCTTGCCCGTCTCGGCCACAAAAGCCTCGCGGATGCGGCGGCCTTCTTCGGTGCGGATCGGGATGTTTTGCAGGTTTGGATCGGTTGAAGCCAGCCGCCCGGTGGACGCGCCTGCAATGCTGTAGGATGTGTGCACGCGGCCCGTGTCCGCGTTGATATGATCCTGCAATGCGTCGGTGTAAGTCGACTTCAGCTTGCTCAGTTGACGCCAATCCAGAACGCGGGCGGGCAAGTCATGTTCGGTAGCAAGGTCTTCGAGCACGTCCGCGCCGGTGGCATAGGCCCCGGTCTTGCCCTTCTTGCCGCCCTCGATGCCCATTTCATCAAACAGGATTTCGCCCAACTGCTTGGGGCTGCCCACGTTGAATTTGCGGCCCGCCAGTTCGTGAATTTCTGCTTCCAGCGCCGCCATCTTCTGGGCAAAGGCGTTTGACATGCGGCTAAGGGTGTCGCGGTCTACCTTTATGCCCGAGCGTTCCATCCCGGCCAGTACAGGCACCAGGGGACGCTCAAGCGTTTCATAGACGCGGGTGACCTGCGCGCGATGCAACTGCGGTTTCAGAAGTTGCCAAAGCCGCAGAGTGATATCGGCGTCCTCTGCCGCATAGGTGACCGCCTTGTCCAGCGGCACGCGGTCAAATGTAATCGCGCTTTTGCCGCTGCCCAGAAGCGGCTTGATCGGGATCGGCGTGTGCCCGAGATAGCGTTCAGACAGCGTGTCCATACCATGCCCGTGCAGGCCCCCGTGCATCACGTAGGACATGAGCATGGTGTCGTCGATCGGCGCCACGGTGATGCCGATCTGGGCAAATATCTTGGCATCGTATTTCATGTTCTGGCCGATTTTCAGAACGCTGGGGTCCTCCAGAACGGGCTTGAGCATCTCAAGGCACTGCTCAAGCGGCATCTGCCCCTCGGCCAGCGTGTCGGATCCAAAAAGATCATCGCCCCCATCCGCCTTGTGAATGAGCGGGATATAGCAGGCCTGCCCGGGCTCAACCGCCAGCGAGATACCCACAAGATCGGCAGTCATTTCGTTCAGGCCGGTGGTTTCGGTGTCGACAGCCACATAGCCGCGCTCGTGTATCTGGTCGATCCACGCCTGCAACTCTTCGGCCGTCTTGACTTGCGCATACCCTGCCGCGTCAAAGGCCACATCCTCCATTTCGGGCATGTCTGCCGGGGTCGGGGTCTTGTCTTCGATCACCGGTGCCTCGACGCCAAGTTGATCCGCGATACGGCGGCTCAGCGTGCGAAACTCCATCTCGGCAAGGAATGACATGAGCGTCTCGGGGTCAGGGTCCCGCACCTCGAGGTCTTCAATGGTAAAGTCGAGCGGCGTGGCGTCGTCCAGCTTCACCAGATCGCGGCTCAGGCGGATCTGGTCAGCGTGGTCGATCAGGGTTTCGCGGCGTTTGGGTTGCTTGATCTCGCCGGCGCGCTCCAACAGCGTGTCTAGATCGCCGTATTCGTTGATCAGCAAGGCGGCGGTCTTGATCCCGATGCCGGGCGCGCCCGGCACGTTGTCGACGCTATCGCCGGCCAAGGCCTGCACGTCGACCACACGCTCGGGGTAGACGCCGAACTTTTCAAACACACCATCGCGGTCGATGCGGTTGTTCTTCATCGCATCCAGCATCTCGACGCCGTCACCCACCAACTGCATCAGGTCCTTGTCGCTGCTGATGATGGTGCAGCGCCCGCCTGCGGCCCGCGCTTGTACAGCCAGCGTCGCAATGATGTCATCGGCCTCCCAACCCTCTTTCTCCTTGCAGGCGATGTTGAAGGCCTCGGTGGCAGCGCGGGTCAGGGGGATCTGTGGGCGCAGGTCTTCGGGCATGGCCTCGCGGTTGGCCTTGTAGAGGTCGTACATGTCATTGCGAAAGGTGTGACTGCCCTTGTCGAAGATCACGGCGACATGTGTGGGGGCATCGGGGCCATGATTGCCTTCGACATAGCGGTGCAGCATGTTGCAGAACCCGGCCACCGCCCCAATGGGCAACCCATCGGATTTGCGCGTCAGCGGCGGCAGGGCGTGATAGGCGCGAAAGATGAACGCGGAACCGTCGATCAGGTGCAGGTGGCACCCTTTGCCAAATGTCTCGCTCATTGCACTTCCCCTTGCTGTCTTCACCTTTTGCCACAGCGTCTGTGGAGGTGCCAGATTGTTCGGGGTGCGCGCTCTTCATTTCTTCCGGTCAGAAGAAAAGAAGGGGCGGTCAGACTTTGCCTTCAAAGTCCTTGTGCACGTATTTGCAGTCGCAATAGGGGCATTCGACCCAGCCGGTGTCGTTGGGAATTTGCAGCCAGACACGGGGATGCCCCAAAGCGCCTTCGCCGCCGTCACAGGCCACGCGGTACTGATCGACGATCTTTGTTTCGGGCGCTTGGATGGTCATCGGCGTGGTCCTTGGCTGGCAATCTCTGGATGCTGTTATGGCCTTGAAACGCAAGGGGGTGCAAGACTTGGTTCAAATGAGAACAAAAGGTGAATATACTAAAGCCATCTGCCCCGAATCTGCTGTGCCCATGTTTGCCGAACTGTCGATCACGTCGAATTTCACATTCCTCACCGGGGCGTCGCACCCCGAGGAGTACATGGACCGTGCCGCGTTTCTGGGGATGGAGGCCATTGCGATTGCCGATGACAATTCGGTGGCGGGCATCGTGCGGGCACACACCCAAGCGCGCACCCTGTCGCGCCTGATGGCCGAGCGGGCGGACTGGAACGCAGCCAACAGCCCCATTGGCCCGCCAAAGCCCGATCATGTGCCCGACCCGCCGCGCCTGCCGGACCATGCGCCGCGTTTGATCCCCGGTGCGCGCATCGTCATGTCCGATGCGCCGCCCGTGACCGTTCTGCCGCAAGGCCGGGCAGGGTGGCGGCATCTGTGCCGATTGCTGAGCCTTGGGCGGCTGCGTGCGGAAAAGGGGGCGTGCCATCTGACGTTGGAGGACCTGCTCGCGTGGCAGGACGATCTGCAACTGCTGCTCTGGCCGCAGGGGGCGTGGCACGCTGCGGCGCAGGCTTTGGCAAAGACGGCTCCGGGGCGGGTGCAGGTGATGTTGCATCCGCAATACGACGGACAGGACAGGCAGGGATGGGATCGCATCGCAGCACAGGCCAAGGCGCTGGGCCTGCCCACCATCGCCTCGGCCACGCCGCGCATGCACCACGGCGCGCGCCGCCGATTGGCGGATGTGCTGACCGCCATTCGCACCGGTGTAC
>CBFHND010000001.1:0-384996 GCA_965657085.1 uncultured Paracoccaceae bacterium | reverse complement strand
AGTTCAGAGGGATAGCCACAAGATACGACAAAACGGACTGCAGCTACGCTGCGTGTTGGAACCTGGCAGCCACCCTCATCGCCTCAAGATGATTGTCCACAGCCCCTAGTTTTTTGAGCCTCGAATAAAGCGTGGTCGGTTTGATGCCCAGCAAAGCGGCCGCCCCCTTTTTGCCTGACACTTTGCCACCTGCTTCTTTCATGCAGGCGATGATGTTGGTCTTGCGGATTTGTTCGACTTCCACTTCAGTGAGCAAGGCGGGGGTCGGCATAGACCCCAAGCCGACCTGGCTTTGGATATCAACCTGCAATTTGTCGGATTGTGAAACGATGGCGCCGCGTTCGATTACGTTTGCCAGTTCGCGCACATTGCCAGGCCAGTGGTAGTCTTGCAGCTTTCGCATCGCTCCTTCGGTGACTACAGGCACCTTGCGACCAAGCCGTTTGCAGGCGATGCGCAACAGATGGGCCGTAAGGATCGGAATGTCCTCAGGACGATCCCGGAGGGGCGGACATAGAATGGGAAAGACTCCGAGGTGCAGCATCAGATCCTGTCGCAAACGCCCTGCCTGAACCTCGCGGTCGACGTCACGGGTTGTTGAAGCGATGACGCGCATGTCAAGGCTGCGGGTGCGATCATCCCCTAAACGGATGACTTCGCGTTTTTGAAGGGCATCAAGAAGGCGGCCCTGAATCTCCAAAGGAATGTCTGCGACCTCGTCAATGAACAAGGTGCTACCATGCGCCAATTCCAACTTGCCGGGCCGATCCTTGAGCGCACCAACGAAGGCACCACGAACCTGGCCGAACAACTCGCTTTCGATCTTTTCCGGACGGACAGCGCCAGCCTTGAAATGGATCATAGGGCGGCGCTTGCGGTTACTCTCATCGTGAACGGCGGACGCCACAAGAGACTTGCCAACGCCGCTTTCGCCGCGGATCAGAACGTTTGTATCCGTCGGACCCACAAGTTCGATCTGCGTGATGACGCCCTGTATTGCGTCCGAGTGCCCGATAATATCGTGGTGTGCGCGTTCGATGTTGATCGCTTCCTGAAGATAGGCGTTCTCTTCTTCCAGCTGATCACGCAGAGCCGCGACCTGATCCATCGCTTTGCGCAATTTGCGTTCGTTTTCCCAACGTTCGGTGATGTCACGAAAGATCACGACGGCACCGACCAGTTGGGGGCCATCGTAAATCGGAGTTGAGACATATTCGACGCGGATCGGCCTGCCATCCTTGCGCCAGAAAACCTCGTCCTCAATCCGGTTGACCTGCTCATACCGGAAAGACTGATAGATCGGACATTGGTTCGAGGGGTAGTGTTCCCCATTTAGGTGATGGTGGTGGATTTTCGCATGGATGTCGTGGCCAAGCAGATCCTCCGTGGTCCAGCCCAGCATTTCCTGGGCGGCTCTGTTTACAAACGTCGTCTTGCCGTCGGCATTAACACCGTAAATTCCTTCGCCAGCGGCATTCAGGATCAATTGGTTTTCGCGCTCAAGATCCGCAAAGAAGCTTTGCGCGCGCTGCCATTCAATAAGGCCGCCATGGTAGATGTTTCCGGCCGCAACTTCGGCTTCGTGTTGTTCTAGGGCCTCTAGGTCCAGGATATGAAGAAGGAACTTGTCCTTACCATCGTGGTGCAAAGCCCGTCCTGTTATCTCGCATCTCAGCGGCGTCTGGTCTGCGCTTTGTAGCGTCACCCGCCGTGTCCAGGCCGTTCCACGGTGTTCCACTTCTGTGAGGAAAACGACGAAGGTTTCCATGCCTGCGGCAACGAACCTCGCAAAGTGCGACCCTGTGAGGGCATCATCGCTGAAGAACATTCCGGCCTCTGGGGTCGCTGCCAAAATGAGGTCTTGGCCGGGATCAATCAAGATGGTCGGACCAAAAGAGCCGGCGAGAAAAGAATCGTAAGAGGTGTCGGTATCAAGCATCCCATGATGCGGCGCCGAAACGCTGACAACCACAATACGAAATATGGTAATTTACGAAATATCGTAAGTTATTTGAGCGCGATCTTGGCGTATTGCATTGAAATTAATCAAAAAATCAATTTTTTCCATTCCGGGCGAATGTCTTCAAGTGCCGAATTCCTGCTGCCAGCATAACCGAAACCAACAGCGAGGTCGCATCATGTCCGTCAAATCACTTGGTAACCCATTCTCATCCGAAACCGACCTGCGGCACGCCGCTGATTGCAGCTGCCACACGTGTAGCGGGTCCGCTTCTGAAGTTGAGGACAGCATCGATCTTTCCACGTCTGAAGGTATGATGGAACGCGCGGTAGAAAGCGCGATTGTTCGGTCCGTCTTTGGGCAAAGTGACATCGGACGGCGGTCCTTTATGGGGATGATGGGTGGCTCAACAATGGCTGCCGCGTTGGCTTCGGTCTTTCCGCTGAATGAGGCGAAAGCGGCAATTCTCGACAAGTTGGGGCCCCCTGAAAAGACGGACCTGAACATTGGGTTTGTTCCAATCACCTGCGCGACACCGATCATCATGGCGCAGCCTCTGGGGTTCTATCAACGGTACGGCCTCAATGCCCAAGTGATCAAGACGGCCGGTTGGGCGGTTGCGCGCGATAAATCTCTGAACGGTGAATACGACGCATCTCACATGTTGACGCCAATGCCTTTGGCGATGACGCTTGGCGCGGGGTCGGTTGCTGAGCCTTACATCATGCCAGCCGTCGAAAACATTAACGGTCAGGCCATCGTGCTGTCGAACGAGCACCTCGATAAGCGTGATCCCAGCCAGTGGAAGGGCTTCACCTTCGGTGTTCCGTTTGAATACTCCATGCATAACTTCCTGCTGCGGTACTACGTTGCGGAATTCGGTCTGGACCCCGATGTGGACATCCAGATCCGCGTTGTGCCGCCGCCAGAGATGGTCGCGAACCTGCGCGCCGGCAATCTAGACGGTTACCTGTCGCCGGACCCGTTCAACCAGCGCGCCGTCTATGAGGGAATCGGCTTCATTCACTTGCTGACCAAGGAAATCTGGGAAGGCCATCCTTGCTGTGCTTTTGCCGCACCGCTGTCCTTCGCGACAGAACTGCCGAACACCTACGGGGCCTTGCTCAAGTCGATCATCGACGCCACGCAGTACGCATCGGCGGCGGAAAACCGAAAGGAAATCTCGGAGGCAATTGCACCGACGAACTACCTCAACCAGCCAGTGACAGTCATCGAACAGGTTCTGACCGGGACCTATGCCGACGGCTTGGGTGAAGTGCAGCGCGTCCCTGACCGGATCGATTTCGACCCCTTCCCGTGGCATTCGATGGGCGTGTGGATCATGACGCAGATGAAGCGTTGGGGCTATATCGAAGGTGACGTGGATTATCGCGGTGTGGCCGAACAGGTCTATCTGGCTGCGGATTGCAAAAAGGTCATGGAAGACCTCGGCTATGAAGCGCCTGACATCACCTACAAATCGCACACGATCATGGGGACGACCTTTGATCCCGCAGCGCCAGAGGCCTACGTCGATAGCTTCGCGATTAAGAAGGGGTAGGGGATGGGCCAGCTATCCCTGAACCAACGCGCGGCGCTCTTGTCAGTTATCATGCTGGTTGTCGGCCTCCTGTTGTGGGAGGCCGCGATACCGGCGCAAAAGGCCGTGGAAGAGCTAACGGAATATGAACGCCTGACAGGTGCTGGTGGGGCCAAAGCAGGCGTACCACCTCCCAGCCAGGTGCTGGCCAAAGCGTGGGAGCAGCTGAGCGACCCATTTTACGACGCAGGTCCCAACGACAAAGGCATCGGCATTCAGATCGGCTTTTCGATCTACCGGGTCCTGACAGGGTATTTGCTGGCCGCCTTGGTTGCGATCCCATTTGGGTTCCTGATCGGGATGTCTCAGGTCGCCTACAAAGCGTTCAATCCGTTCATCCAGGTGCTTCGTCCGATCTCGCCACTGGCATGGATGCCGCTGGCCCTGTTTATCATCGGAGACAGCGAAGCGTCTGCAATCTTCGTGATCTTCATCTGCTCGATCTGGCCGATGCTGATCAACACGGCATTTGGTGTCGCAGGCGTGCGCGAAGACTGGGTCAACGTGGCCCGTACCCACGAACTCGGGGCGTTCAAAACGGCCTTCACAGTGATCCTGCCCGCCGCTGCCCCGACGATTGTGACAGGCATGCGCATCTCAATCGGGATTGCCTGGCTGGTGATTGTCGCGGCCGAGATGCTCGTCGGCGGAACGGGCATTGGCTATTATGTGTGGAACGAATGGAACAACCTTGATCTGACCTCAGTCGTGTTCTCGATCCTCATGATCGGCGTGGTTGGTATGCTGTTGGACTCGGCCTTTGGCCTTTTGCAGCGCCGCGTCACCTACGCCGAATAAAGGACGATCCATGAAACCGTATCTAAGTATCGAAAAGCTGACACAGCGGTTCCCCGATGGGGCCGGCGGAGAGCTAACCGTTTTCGAGGACGCCAGTTTTGGCGTCGAAAAGGGAGAGTTCGTGGTGATCCTTGGCCATTCCGGCTGCGGTAAATCCACGATCATGAACATTCTTGCAGGGCTGGCAGAACCCACCAGCGGCGTCGTGGTGATGGATGGGCAAGCCGTACGGGGGCCAAGCCTTGATCGTGGTGTTGTCTTCCAAAACTATTCGCTTCTGCCTTGGCTGACAACGCTGAAGAACGTCACCTTTGGGGTTGCCGCCCGATATCCTGATTGGTGCAAGTCGAAGGTCGTAGACCATGCGACCAGGTTCCTTGCGATGGTGGGGCTGGAAGGCGATGTGATCCACCGCAAACCCAGCCAACTCTCGGGCGGGATGCGCCAGCGCGTGTCAATTGCGCGAGCCTTTGCCAACCATCCGAAGCTGTTGTTGTTAGACGAACCTTTTGGCGCGCTGGACGCCCTCACACGTGGGACCATTCAAGATGAACTACTCAAAATCTGGGGACAGATGGAACAAACCGTCTTCATGATCACCCACGACATCGATGAGGCGATCTTGCTGGCCGACCGCATCCTTTTGATGACAAACGGCCCGCAGGCTCGGGTGGCGGAAAGCGTTGAAATCACAATCCCACGCCCGCGTAACCGGACCGAGATTGTAGAACACCCAAACTACTACGCGATCCGCAACCACCTCGTGCAGTTCTTGGGCAAACGCTCGAAAGAACTTGCCGGGCAACCCACAACCGCAGGCGAAATCAACCGTCCCAAAACCGTGCGGATCGACAAGACAGAGCCGCAAGACGACCCCGAAGACACCCGACCCGCCCTTGTGGCGATGAACAGCTAATACCCGGAGGAGACCAACATGAAAGACCTCGCCATGACTGAAATGATGACCAAAGAAGACGTCACCGCTATGATACTGTCCGCCAAGAAACAGGCGGGCATGACATGGGAAGAGATCGCCGCGAAAATCGACATGTCCCCGGTGTGGACCCACTCCGCCGCGCTGGGCATGAACGCCTTTCCGGCCGAGAAAGCCAAGCTTATGGTCAGTGTCATGGGCCTGCCGCAAGAGGCCGAAAGCGTGCTGGCCGAGAGCCCCACCAAGATCTGGGAACAGGCGGTCCCAACCGACCCCTGTATCTATCGTTTTTATGAGATTGTCGGCGTCTACGGACCCACGCTCAAGGCACTGATCCAGGAAAAATTTGGCGACGGCATCATGTCTGCGATTGATTTCGATATGACTGTGACCCGCGTGGAGAACCCAAAGGGTGATCGCGTGAAGGTCGAGATGTCCGGGAAGTTCCTCGGTTACAACAGCTGGTAAGCCGCCATGACCCGTATGCCAGTGCCGCCCTTTTCCTACGACGATGCGGTCAAGAAAGTCCGCATGGCCGAAGATGCCTGGAACACACGTGATCCTGAAAAGGTCGCACTGGCCTACACGCCAGAAACAAGGTGGCGCAACCGCTCGGAATTCCTGAACGGACGGGGAGAGGTGCGCGATTTCCTTGCCCGCAAGTGGTCGCAGGAAAACGGGTATCGGTTGATCAAGGAAATATGGGCGTATGGCGAGAGCCGCATCGCTGTGCGTTTCTGTTACGAATACCACGATGCCGATGACCAATGGTTTCGTGCCCATGGTAACGAAAACTGGGAATTTGACGCACAAGGCTACATGGCCGTGCGCCATGCGTCGATCAATGATGTCGCGATCACTGAAACGGAGCGGCTGTTTCATTGGCCACAAGGGCCACGTCCCGCAGAGCATGACGGATTGTCTGACTTGGGCCTGTAAAAGATGAGCACATAATAGCCCAAAAGCGACAGGACTTATGGGTCTGTCACGGTTTGATGCCGCTCCTTTGATAGCATTTATTGCAGCAAAGGAGACGAACTATGGGACTGAAACGGACGGACGAATTCCGTGCTGATGCGGTGCGGATCGCGCTGACGAGCGGGCTGACACGAAAGCAGGTTGCTTCTGATTTGGGTGTTGGCCTATCGACGCTGAACAAATGGGTGACGGCGCATCGTGACATTGATGTGGTGTCGGACAAGGACCTGGAGCTTGCGCGCGAGAATGAGCGACTTCGGCGGGAGAGCCGCATTCTCAAGGAGGAGAGGGACATCCTAAAAAAGGCCACTGCCTTCTTCGCGAGCCGAAAGCCATGAGGTTTAGGTTCATCGAAGAGCAAGGCCGCGACTTCCCGACCAGCCGCCTTTGCCAGGTGCTGGATGTCAGCGAAAGAGGCTTACGTGCCTATCGCAGCCGTCCGGCCAGCCAAAGGCAGCGAACCGACATGGTGGTCTTGGCCCATACGCCACTCTCGAATGGGTCGACTGGTTCAACAACCGACGCCTGCTGGAACCCATCGGAAACATTCCGCCAGCAGAGGCCGAAGCAAGCTTCTACGCAGATCTGGAAACTGAGATCATGGCCGGGTAACTTAAATCAATCAGCCTCCGGCAAACCCGGCGCGGTTCACTTCGCCTGTGACAGCCGGCCCGCTGTAGCTTTGAAAGCCCGGTTTAAGAAAGCCCGGTTTAAGCTCTTAGCGTGCAGCGATCATCCAAACCTGAATTGCGCGGCTGCGCACCAAGGTTGGCAAAGTCCCCGAAGAGCTGCCCTTTTTCCAAAAACCTGCCATGTGGCCGCAAGATGATTTTTGGCCGGCACTGCATCTACTAATCAATTAGTTTGACTCTCTGAACCAGGTTCGTCTAGCCTTGAACCGCTGGCACCGTTCAGCTCACATAATCTTTGGGAGGAGACAAGATGCGCAAGTATCTGCTCTCCGCGAGTGCGGCTATTGCCGTCGTCGCGGGGTCTGGGACTGCCTTTGCCGACGAGGCTGCAGCCCAGAAATGGATTGATCAGGAATTCCAACCGTCAACGCTTTCGAAGGCCGAACAATTGGCCGAGATGCAGTGGTTCATCGATGCTGCTCAGCCGTATTCCGGTATGGAAGTTAACGTTTTGTCCGAGGGTATTCCAACCCACGGATATGAAAGCGAAGTGCTGACAAAGGCCTTTGAGGAAATCACCGGTATCAAGGTGAACCACCAGATCCTCGGCGAAGGCGAAGTGGTGCAGGCTGTTCAGACACAGATGCAAACCCAGCGGAACCTGTATGACGGCTATGTCAACGACAGCGACCTGATCGGGACGCACTCGCGTTTGCAGCTGGCCTATAACCTGACCGAGCAAATGGCAGGTGACTGGGCGGGCACAACCAGCCCCACACTTGATCTGGAAGACTTCATGGGCATCCAGTTCACCACTGGACCCGATGGCAACCTGTACCAATTGCCCGACCAGCAATTCGCGAACCTCTATTGGTTCCGCAAGGACTGGTTTGACAACGAAGACAACAAGACGGCGTTCAAAGCCAAATATGGCTATGATCTGGGCGTTCCGGTCAATTGGTCTGCCTACGAGGACATCGCTGAATTCTTCAGCAAGGATGTGCAGGAAATCGACGGTGTGCGCATCTATGGTCATATGGACTACGGCAAACGCGCGCCGGATCTTGGTTGGCGGATGACGGATGCTTGGTTGTCGATGGCGGGCACAGGGTCCAAGGGCGAACCAAACGGTATCCCGATCGACGAATGGGGCATCCGGATGGAAGCCGGTTCGTGCAACCCGGCGGGCGCGTCGGTGTCTCGAGGTGGGGCTGCGAACGGTCCTGCGGCGGTATATGCAATCCGCAAATGGGACGAATGGCTGCGGAACTTTGCGCCTCCCGGCGCTGCTTCGTTTGACTTCTACCAGTCACTGCCAGCGCTGTCCCAAGGCAACGTGGCCCAGCAGATTTTCTGGTACACTGCTTTCACCGCCGACATGGTGAAACCGAAATCCGAGGGCAACAACACGGTGGACGCCGATGGCAACCCGCTGTGGAGGATGGCGCCCAGCCCCCACGGCCCCTACTGGGAAGAGGGTCAAAAGGTTGGCTATCAGGATGTTGGTTCGTGGACGTTCCTCAAGTCGACACCATCGGATCGCGCTCAGGCGGCTTGGCTGTATGCGCAGTTCGTGACGTCCAAGACTGTCGATGTGAAGAAATCCCATGTCGGTCTGACGTTTACCCGCGACAGCACCGTCAATCATGAGAGCTTTACCGAGCGTGCGCCCAAGCTGGGTGGTCTGGTCGAGTTTTACCGCTCGCCTGACCGTGTGGCATGGTCGCCGACCGGCATCAACGTGCCGGACTATCCGAAGCTCGCTCAAATCTGGTGGCAGCAGATCGGTGACGTGAACTCGGGCGCCTTCACCCCGCAACAGGCGATGGACCGTCTGGCCGAGGAGATGGATATCACCATGGCCCGGATGCAGCAGGCGGATGAAGCCGCTGGTGTCTATGGCGGCTGTGGCCCACGCCTGAACGAAGAGCGTGAGGCCGAGTACTGGTTCGCCAATGGCGGTGCCAAGCCCAAGCTGGACAACGAAAAGCCGCAGGGCGAGACCGTCAACTATGACGATCTGGTCGCGCGCTGGAACCAGTAAACGAAAAGGTTCGGCCCTCAGGTTGGGGGCCGAACTTTCACACAGGGGACGCCGGGTTGAAACCCGGCCTGCGGGCCAAAAATGACATTGGAACTAAAAGCCGCCAGCAAAGTGGTGCGTGGGATCACCCACATAAAACCGACGTCACTGACGCTGGAAACCGGCCACTTCAACGTGCTTCTGGGCCAGACCGGAGCAGGCAAGACATCCCTCATCAAGCTGATGGCCGGATTGGATCCGCTGGCCGCTGGTCAGGTTTTCATGGACGGGCAGGATGTGTCGAAACTGTCGACGCAAAATCGGAATATCAGCCTCGTTCACCAGTTCTTTGTGAACTATCCCCACATGACAGTCTTCGACAATATCGCCTCCCCCTTGCGGGTTGCAGGCATGGCGAAGTCCGAAATCGAAAACCGCGTTCAAGAAGCGGCTGACATTCTACAACTTGGCCCGATGTTGAAACGTCGCCCTCAGGAATTGTCGGGCGGTCAGCAGCAGCGCTGCGCGCTTGCACGCGCCATTGCGAAAGAAAGCCGGGCCGTCTTTCTCGACGAGCCGCTGGCGAACCTCGACTACAAATTGCGCGAAGAGTTGCGCGAGCAACTGCCAGAACTGTTTGCCGGGCGCGGGGCCGTCGTTGTCTATGCCACGTCCGAACCCGAAGAAGCGCTTTTGCTTGGGGGAAAAACGGCGCTCATGGATGATGGTGTTGTCACTCAATTCGGTACCACGGCGGACATCTACCGCAAGCCGGACAATCTGACCGCGGCACGGATTTTCTCGGACCCGCCGATCAATTCAGCCCAGATATTGAAAACGGGCACAACGGCGAGGATGAAAACCGGCGTTAGCTGGGATTTGGAAGGCCAAGCGGCCAGCTTGCCGGACGGGCCTTACACCGTTGTCATCAGACCGCATCACGTGACACCCGTTGCGACAACATCAAATGATGTCGCGATTGATGGGACGGTATTGGTCACGGAACTATCGGGATCGGAATCAAGCGCGCATTTCCAGCTTGGTGAAGAGGGATGGGTGTCACTTGCACACGGCGTTCACCCCTACGAGGTGGGCGAAGAGCACCGCTTTTACATGAATGCCGCGAACGCCTTTTACTTCGCGCCGAACGGGGAGTTTGCAGCCTGATGGCAAAGATCACACTCTCCAAACTGCGTCATTCCTATTTGCCAAACCCCAAGGGGATGGAAGATTATGCGCTGAACGAGATTGACCTCGATTGGCAGGACGGCGGCGCCTATGCGCTACTGGGGCCGTCCGGGTGCGGAAAGTCGACCTTGCTCAATATCATTTCGGGGCTTTTGAAACCGTCCGAAGGCAAGATCCTTTTCGATGATCGCGACGTCACGGACCTGCCGCCTGATCAACGCAACATTGCGCAGGTTTTCCAGTTTCCGGTCATCTACGACACGATGACCGTGCGCAACAATCTGGCCTTTCCATTGCGCAATCGGGGCGTCCCCGAAGAGCGGATCGCAGAGCGCGTCGCAGAGATCGCAGCCATGCTTGAGGTCGAAGATTTGCTCGACCGGCGTGCCGCGCATCTGTCACCCGACAACAAGCAGAAGATTTCAATGGGGCGCGGCCTGGTGCGCGACGATGTGAATGTCGTGATGTTCGACGAGCCGTTGACCGTGATCGACCCGCATCTGAAATGGAAACTTCGGTCGAAATTGAAAGAGCTGCATCAGCGCGTTCGGGCCACGATGATTTACGTCACGCATGACCAGACCGAGGCGCTGACATTTGCCGATCAAGTCGTGGTCATGAAGGACGGTGAGATTGTCCAGATCGGCACACCGGTCCAATTGTTCGAACGCCCGCAACATACCTTCGTTGGCCATTTCATCGGCTCGCCCGGCATGAACGTTTTGCCGGTCACTGAAACCAACGGAAAAGTCAGCTTTGAAGGTCAGACGGTTTCATTGGAGGGCAAGGTCACGGGCAGTGGCGGCACGACAGAACTTGGCATCCGCCCGGAGTTCGTCTCGTTCGCCAGCACCGGCCTTGATGCCCGGGTGCGGAAGGTTTCGGACGTCGGGCGACATTCCGTTGTCGAGGCCATGGTCGGCGATACGCCCGTGAAGGCCGTGGTCGAAGGCGCGGTGCCCGAGCAAGGCGCACCCGTTCACCTGAGTTTTTCGCAAAATCAAACCCGGCTTTATCGTGACGGCTGGATCGCGTCGGAGCCCGCGCCATGAAAAACGAAAACCCCCGCGCATGGTTCTTTGTGCTGCCTGTTGTGCTTCTGGTCGCGTTTAACGCGTTGGTCCCGATCATGACCGTGGTCAATTATTCGGTGCAGGAAACATTCGGCAACAACGTCTTCTTCTGGCAGGGCTTGGATTGGTTCGAACAAATCCTTCGGTCCGACAGGTTCCATGCGGCTCTCGGTCGCCAATTCATGTTCACATTCCTGATCCTGGCCATCGAAGTCCCCCTTGGTATCATCATTGCGCTTTCAATGCCGCGCCAAGGGTTCTGGGTGCCCGTGTGTCTGGTCATTATGGCATTGCCGATGCTGATCCCATGGAACGTGGTGGGTGCCATGTGGAACATCTTTACCCTGCCGGACATCGGCCTTTTGGGATACCTGATGAACCACACACTGGGCATCCCTTATGACATGACGCAAAACCCGGTTGCGGCCTGGGTGACGATCATCACGATGGACGTCTGGCACTGGACGTCTCTGGTGGTGCTGCTGTCTTATGCGGGATTGGTGTCGATCCCGGACGCCTATTATCAAGCCGCCAAGATCGATGGCGCGTCACCTTGGAAAGTCTTCCGCTATATCCAGCTGCCCAAGCTGAAAATGGTGCTGACGATTGCGATCCTTCTGCGGTTCATGGACAGCTTCAATGTCTATACCGAGGTCTTTGTTCTGACCGGTGGCGGGCCCGGCAACTCGACAACGCTGCTGTCAATTGATCTGGTGAAGATCGCGCTTGGCCAGTTTGACCTTGGTCCCGCAGCTGCGATGAGCCTGATCTATTTCGCGATCACGCTGTTGGTCAGCTGGCTGTTCTACACGCTCATGACAAAGGATGATGAGAAATGAGAAAACGCTCTCTTGTCCCGATCATCTACATCGCATTCCTGTTGCTGCCGATCTATTGGCTTGTCGCAATGAGCTTCAAGACAACAGGCGAGATCCTTTCAGGCTTCAGCTTGTTTCCACAGACCTTCACGCTGGAAAACTACCGCGTCATCTTCACTGATCCGACCTGGTACTGGGGCTACATCAATTCGATCATCTACGTGTCGATCAACACGGTCATATCGGTGTCGGTGGCCTTGCCTGCGGCCTACGCGTTTTCGCGGTTCCGGTTTTTGGGGGACAAGCAGCTGTTCTTCTGGCTTTTGACAAATCGCATGGCACCGGCTGCTGTCTTTGCCCTGCCGTTCTTCCAGCTCTATTCATCGGTTGGCTTGTTCGACACGCATCTGGCGGTTGCCTTGGCACATTGCCTTTTCAACATTCCTCTGGCCGTCTGGATTTTGGAAGGTTTCATGGGGGGTGTTCCCAAAGAGTTGGACGAAACGGCCTATGTCGATGGCTATTCCTTTCCGCGTTTCTTCGTCACCATTTTTCTGCCAACGATCAAGGCAGGTGTTGGCGTCGCCGCGTTCTTCTGTTTCATGTTCTCGTGGGTAGAACTCTTGCTGGCAAAAACCCTGACGGCCGTTGCGGCCAAACCCATTGCCGCCACGATGACGAAAACAGCATCCTCGGCGGGCTACGAGTTGGGCCTTCTGGCCGCCGCCGGAACGCTGACCATCATCCCCGGGGCAATCGTGATTTACTTTGTACGAAACTACATCGCCAAGGGCTTTGCCCTGGGGAGGGTGTGATGCAACGGCTTGTCATTCCATGCGCCATCGTCATGGCCAGTCCGGCGTTTTCCCAAGGCTGGGGCAACGTCGCCAAGAAGGAAACAGAAACCGGGTTTTCCTGGACTGACCCGCTTTGGCCGTCTTTTTGGATGGCTTGGACGCCCGCAACCTTTGCGCTTTTTTGCGGTATCTTCATTGCTATCGCCATCATCGGAGTGCTTGAAGGCCTGAAATACCGCGACGGATTGGAACGAAAAGGCATCCTTGGCCTGACGACCACGCTTGGGGACAGATTGTTCATCACACTGCTTGGAACAGCCTATATTTTCCTAGCGTGGCTTGGGCTTATAGGACAACCGCTGTGGTGGCCCTTGGCAATATCCATCCTCTGGGCGGTCTTCTGTTTCAGGAAAGTGTGAGGTTCTGCTTTGGAAATCGAAAAACTTGCGCTTTACTCGTTCTGTTTGATGAGTGAGCGACTGTTCGGGATGCGACCGCAATGAGAAAGAAGAAAAGCGACCTGCTGACCGAGGTCGAACTGGAGTTCATGACTGAGCTTTGGGCAATGGGAGAGGCGACCGTGCGCCAGGTTTTGGACAGACTGCCGGACGACCGCGACCTTGCCTATACCTCGGGGGCAACCATTCTGCGCATTCTGGAACAAAAGGCATTTGTGACCAGTCGGAAGGAAGGCAAAAGTCATGTCTATGTTCCGACACTGTCAAAGAATGCTTATCAGTCGCGCTCGCTTAGAGACATGTCGATGAAACTGTTCGATGACACGCCTGCCTCGCTGGTGGCGCGTCTCGTGAACGATGATGAATTGACAGAAGAAGCATTGGGGCAAATCCGGGCACTCGTTGATCGGAGGTTGAAAAATGATAGCGGGTGAAGCACTGCTCGATGCATTCATGAACGCCAATATCCTGTTTGGTATCGCTTTTGGTTTGTGGTTTCTTGTGCGTTGGTTCATGGACCTGGTCGGATTGAAGGACGCCTTCGGCATTCAGTTGCGCCTTTTGAACGCTGTATTCGTTGCGATCGTATGCGCACCGTTCATGGCGGCCGGTTTTCATGCCCTGCAGGGAACCGGCGTCGCCACCGAGGTGAACCTGAACCTGTCGGACATGGTGGTTTCGTACTACCTGAATGGTGGACTTGAGATGAAAGCATCGGACTTTGAATGGTTGGTCTTGATGCGTGACAACTTCACTCTCAACGTCCTGAACATGGAGGGACGCATTGCGATTGCCGTCGTCGCCACATTCTGTGTCGGCGTGACCTTGGGTCTTTTCCGCCTTGGATATTCCATGTTCTGCCTCTGGAAAATCGTCTCGGACAGCTATCATTGGCGGTGCCTCGGGCGGGTGCGTATTCGCCTGTCTGACAGAACCCTGGTGCCGTTTTCAACACGGGGTTTACGCCACTACTACGTCGTCCTTCCTTCGCAAATGCTGGGGCGCCCGCAGGAATTGAAGGTAACCCTTGCCCATGAATTTCAGCATATTCGCCAAGGCGATCTGGAATGGGAAATCCTTCTGGAAGCACTCAAACCGCTGTTCTTTCTTAATCCGGCCTATCACGCCTGGAAGCGTCAGGTGGAGCATTTGCGCGAATTGACCTGTGACAGCCAAGTCATGTCCAAAGGTCGCATTGATGTCCGTGAATACTGCGACACGCTGTTGTCGGTTTGTCAGCAAACGCTGCGGCGGGATCGGGCGTTTTCGGTTGCGGTGCCCAAGGTCACATTGGTTACGGTAGACAGATCGCCGGCACGTGAAGGGAAAAGCCTGCTGGAACAAAGAATACTGTCCATGCTCAATGCCCGGCGGCAGTCACACCAGAAGGTGGTGTTTGCGATGGCGGCCATTCCATTGATTGCGATGGTGGCCTTCATGTCCGTCGCCATCCAGCGCCCCGGAGACTGGAGCCACGACCGGCTCATGCTTTCAACCGTGGTGAACCTTGAACGGCTTGACGAGATAAACCGTCTTTCCACTTTCGGCCGCATACGGAATTGAAACTGCAAACAATCCGTATGACCCGCGCCGGGTTTGCCGGCGGCTCCAACTCCTGAGCAGGATGGAGCACCATGAGCAAGGCAACGAACCAATACTCCCCCGAAGTGCGCGCGCGTGCCGTTCGCATTGTTCTGGACAACCAAGGGCAGCATGGGAGCCGGTGGGCGGCGATGATGTCGATATCAGCAAAGATCGGCTGTGCGCCGCAGACGCTGGACGCATGGGTCAAGAAGGCCGAGGTGGATCGCGGTGACCGTGCCGGGATCACGACCGAGATGGCCGAACGTCTGAAGGCCTTGGAGCGCGAGAACCGGGACCTGTCACGGTTTGATGCCGCTCCTTTGATAGCATTTATTGCAACAAAGGAGACGAACTATGGGACTGAAACGAACGGACGAATTCCGCGCTGATGCAGTGCGTATCCCTTCAAAGGTTTGGGATACACCTTAACCGCCTGTCCAGTTTTCTGGGACCACTGCACCTATGTAAGGTTGCAAAAGGCTTTGAGGTGCGCGGGTAGTAAAACCTTCCCTCGTCGTCGACAGAATGGGAAACCTCGTAGCTTCGCTACGCAGTTTTTCCTTAGCCGCCTTCTTTCAGCGCGCCGCCATCCCAGTTGCCGCTGGCCTCTTCGCCAGTGGCATAGCGCATGGTGCCGCTGCCCTGACGTTTGCCGGCGCTGAACGTGCCTTCGTAGATGTCGCCGTTGGTATAGGTGGCCACGCCCTGACCGCTGATTTCACCCTGCACCCAGTCGCCTTCGTAGACAAAGCCATCGGCCATCACGATCTTGCCCTGCCCATGGCGTTGTCCGCTTTCAAAATTGCCTTCATAGACCGTGCCATCGGGATAGGTGGCCTTGCCTTGTCCCTGTCGCTGGCCATCCAGCCACGCGCCCTCATAGCGGTAGCCATCGGCATAGGTCATCACGCCTTGCCCATGGTTGCGGGCGTTCTTGAAACCACCCTCGTAGATCACGCCGTTGGAATAGCTGGCCTTGCCTTCGCCTTCGATCACACCCGCCACCCATGCGCCTTCATAGGTCGAGCCGTCAGCATAGGTGATCTTGCCCGTGCCATCGGCCAGATCATCGCGGAACATGCCCTCATAGACCGATCCGTCGGGATAGGTCACGCGGCCCTGTCCTTCGATCTGGCCTGCGGCCCATGCGCCGATATAGGTGTATCCGTCATTGCCGATGAAGGTACCGGTGCCGTGGCGGCGGTCATCCTTGAACTGGCCTTCGTAGACATCGCCATTGGCATAGGTCACGCGGCCCTTGCCCTGACGCTGGCCGTTCACCAGATCGCCCTCGTAGACATCGCCATTGGGCTGGGTCAGGGTGCCGGTGCCATCGATCTGCCCACCCTTCCACAGTCCGACATAGATCAACCCGTCGGGCATGGTCAGGGTGCCGGTGCCATCGCGTTTTCCGGCCTTGATATCGCCATCGTAAACCGCGCCATCGGGGTAGGTGATCGTGCCCACGCCCTGCTTGATCCCGTCGATCCAGTCGCCCTTGTATTCATAGCCGCCGGGGCTTTGCATCACGCCTTTGCCGTGGTGCTTGGCATTGCGGAACGCACCTTCGTAGCGCACGCCGTTGGCATAGATCGCCACGCCTTGCCCCATGATCGCGCCGCTGACCCAGTCGCCCTCGTAGGTGCCGCCATCGGCAAAGGTGATCTTGCCGAAACCCTCGGGCTTGCCCTTGGCAAAACTGCCTTCGTAGACCGATCCGTTGGGAAAGCGTGCGACGCCTTCGCCCTTGATCTCGCCCTCGACCCAGTCGCCGGAATATTCATACCCGTTGGGCAAGCGGTAAGTGCCCTGCCCATGCTGCAAGCCGCCCTGAAAGGTGCCTTCGTAAATTCCACCGTCATCGTATTGCTTGGTCAGAACCTGACCATCCTGTGCCGCGGCCAAACCGGGCATCAGGGCAAGACAAAGAACAAGAGCGCGAGACTGCATAGGCCACCTGTCATTCAAAAGGGTGCGCACCCCCCGGTGCGCGGCCACAGCGTAGAAGAAGGTACGCGCGCCCGCAATGGGGATTGCGCCCCGTGATCCGATCGTCACAAGCCGTCGCGCCAGCTTGGCCTTTCATGCGCCCCGCCTAGATCGTATAGGGACAAAAGACATTAGCCGCCGGAGCCTCCCATGGCCGACAGATTTCGCATCACTCTTGCACAGTTGAACCCCACCGTGGGCGACATCCCCGGCAACGCGGCCAAGGCCCGCGCGGCCTGGGAAGCGGGCCGCGATGCGGGCGCTGATCTGGTGGCGCTGCCCGAGATGTTCATCGTCGGCTACAACCCGCAGGACCTTGTGCGAAAACCCGCTGTCTATACGGCGGCGATGCAGGCGGTCGAACAACTGGCCGCCGACTGTGCGGACGGGCCTGCACTGGCCATCGGCGCGCCTTGGGTCGAGGACGATGGCGAGGAGCTTTATAACGCCTACCTGATCTGCAAGAACGGCAAGATCGCCAGCAAGGTGCTGAAACATCACCTGCCCAATGCCACCGTCTTTGACGAGGTGCGCATATTCGATGCAGGCCCTCTTGGTGGTCCCTACAGCGTGGGCAACACCCGCATCGGCAGCCCCATCTGCGAAGATGCGTGGCACCCGGACGTCGCTGAAACGCTGGAAGAAACCGGCGCGGAATTCCTGTTGGTGCCCAACGGATCGCCCTACTACCGGGACAAGTTCGACGTGCGGATGAACCTGATGGTCGCGCGGGTGGTCGAGACCGGCCTGCCGCTGATCTATCTCAACATGGTGGGCGGCCAGGACGATCAGGTGTTCGACGGCGCCAGCTTTGGCCTCAATCCCGGCGGAGCGCTGGCCTTCCGCATGCCCTTTTTCGACAGCACGGTGTGGCACGTGGACCTTGAACGCGGCCCCGATGGCTGGCGCATTCAGCAAGACGAGATCGCGGACCGCGCCGACGAGTGGGAACAGGATTACCGGGTAATGGTGCTGGCCCTGCGCGACTACATGGCCAAGACCGGATTCAAGAAGGTGCTGCTGGGCATGTCGGGTGGCGTCGACAGTGCGCTGGTCGCCACCATCGCCGCAGATGCGCTTGGCCCTGAAAATGTGCGCTGCGTCATGCTGCCCAGCGAATACACCAGCCCCGACAGCCTTGAGGATGCCGAGGCCTGCGCCAAGGCGCTGGGATGCCGCTATGACTATGTTCCCATCGCCGAGGCGCGCGCGGCGATCACGGGCACTCTGGCCCCCCTGTTTGCAGGCACGGAACCCGACGTGACCGAGGAAAACATCCAATCCCGCCTGCGTGGTCTGCTGCTGATGGCCCTCAGCAACAAATTCGGAGAAATGCTTTTGACGACCGGCAACAAATCCGAAGTGGCCGTGGGCTATGCCACGATCTACGGCGACATGGCGGGCGGCTATAACCCGATCAAGGACCTCTACAAGACGCGGGTGTTCGAAACCTGCCGCTGGCGCAATGCCAATCACCGTGACTGGATGATGGGCCAGCCGGGCGAAGTGATCCCCGACCGCATCATCACAAAGCCCCCCAGCGCCGAACTGCGCGAGGACCAGAAAGACAGCGACAGCCTGCCCGACTATCCCGAGCTTGATGCGCTGCTCGACATCCTCGTGGACCGCGATGGCAGCATCGCCGATTGCGTCGCCGCGGGCTTTGACCGCGATGTGGCCAAACGGGTGGAACACCTGATCTACATCAGTGAATACAAACGGTTCCAATCTGCCCCCGGCGCACGCCTGACAAAGCGCGCCTTCTGGCTTGATCGGCGCTATCCCATCGCCAACCGCTGGCGCGACCCCACCTGATTACGCACAAATTTTAGGCACTTTCTGCTGAGGCCTTAGTTTGAGCGCAAGCCTTTCCTGACACCTATCGTGCCGGGAAAGGGACACACATGGCGTTCAGTTACTACGCAGAAGACAATGAATTCGCTGTATCAACCGGCGCCAACGTCAACGATGGTGCAGGCACCAGCACGTTCGATTATCCGCCAAACTCGACCAAGAACCTCGTTATCACCTCTCAGGCCGGTGATGATGACGGGCGGCTCTTTTCATTGGGCGACACCTATTCCGTGTCTTTCGCCGGCAACGGCGGCACGTCGATCGCCAATGCCACCGTCATCCGAACCGACCCGATGTCCGGCAACGAAGGGGCCGTCGTGTTCGAGGGGCTGGATCCATCGGGCAACCTGATCCAAGTCGTATGGTCTCCGAATTTTGATCTGGAAACCTGGTTTTCTGACAATTCCTCCGGGGGCAATTCGCCCGGGTTTTATACCACCGATCAGGACGCCGGGACCTATCGCTATGCCTGTTTTGTGTCCGGAACACTGATCGATACACCCGACGGACCCCGCCCGGTGCAACGGCTTGGCCCCGGCGATTTGGTCGAGACGCGCGATCATGGGCCGCAACCGATCCTGTGGTGCACGTCGTCGCAGGTGCCGGGATTGGGGCGCGGTGCCCCGATCACCATTGCACCCGAGGTTTTGGGCGGGTCCGCGCCCCTGATCGTGTCACCGCAACACCGTGTGCTGATCTCGAACGTCTGGACAGGCCTGTTGTTTGATGAGGCCGAAGTTCTGGTACCTGCGAAATTCCTGGTCGATGGCATTAAGGTGCGGCGGGTCAACACGGCCATGGTGACATACCATCACCTGCTTTTTGCACGCCACGAGATGCTGACCGCCCAAGGCATGGTCAGTGAAAGCCTGTACCTTGGGGACGACCTGAACGGGGTTCTCAGCCCGCAGGCGCAAGCTGAACTGGCCACGGTCACGGCCCGGAACCCGATGCAACCCATGTCGCCCGCGCGTCAGTTCCTGCTGCGCCATGAAGCACAGTTTCTGCGAAAATCATTGGGATTGCAGCAGGCAGATACCACGACCGCACCGCCCAGTTTTCTGTTTGTGCAGCCCGCGGCCTGACAGACGCAAGGGTCAAAATGTGCTAGGATATGCGCCATGCAGACATCTTGCAGATATCGACCTCGACGTTCTGGGCGAATTGATCCGGGCCGGGCTTGACGATCTGGCAGATCACTGGCCGGTGCGCCCGACCTGAGAGGGGCCGCAAAACGGCGCGATTGCTGGACAAGGCGCGCGCCCTGTGACAAGGCAGGGCCAACAGGAGACACCCATGACCACCACCCGTTTTGCCCCTTCGCCCACGGGCTATATCCACATCGGCAACCTGCGCACCGCGCTGATGAACTACCTCATTGCCCGCAAGGCTGGCGGCACCTTCATCCTGCGCATCGACGACACCGACCCCGAACGGTCGAAGGAAGAATACGTCGACGCGATCAAGCAGGATCTGGAATGGCTGGGCCTGCATTGGGACCGGGTGGAACGGCAATCCGAACGTCTGGACCGCTACGCCGAGGCGGCGGATCAATTGCGCGCGGCCGGTCGCTTCTACGAGGCGTTCGAGACACCCACCGAACTCGACCTCAAGCGCAAGAAACAGCTCAACATGGGCAAACCGCCCGTTTACGACCGCGCCGCATTGGCGCTGTCTGACGCGGAACGCGATGCCCTGCGTGCCGAACGCGGCAACGGTGTGTGGCGCTTCAAGCTGGATCACGAACGCATCGAATGGACCGATGGCATTCTGGGCGACATCAGTATCGATGCCGCCAGCGTGTCTGACCCGGTTCTGATCCGCGGCGACGGGCAGGTGCTGTATACCATAGCCTCTGTTGTCGATGACACCGAAATGGGCGTGACGGACGTGGTGCGCGGTTCCGACCATGTGACCAACACCGCCACGCAGATTCAGATCATCAACGCGCTGGGTGCCACGCCACCGCGCTTTGCCCACCATTCGTTGCTGACCGGCCCACAGGGCGAAGCGCTGTCGAAACGTCTGGGTACGCTGGCCCTGCGCGATCTGCGCGCGGCAGGCGTGCAGCCCATGGCACTGCTCAGCCTGATGGCGCGGCTCGGCTCCAGCGATCCGGTGGAGTTGCGCACCGACATGGCCGAACTGGTCGAAGGGTTCGACATCTCGCGCTTTGGGTCCGCACCGACCAAGTTCGACGCCGAAGACCTTTACCCCCTCACGGGCCGCTACCTGCAAACGCTGTCGCTTGCCGATGTTCAGGGCCACATCGATGCGCTGGGCGTGCCTGCCGATCTCGCCCCAGCCTTCTGGGACGTGACGCGCGAAAACATCTCGACCCTGAATGACCTCGCGGGTTGGTGGACCATGTTCCGCGACGGGGCCACGCCGGACATCGACGCCGAAGATGCAGATTTCGTGGCCGCAGCCATGGCGATGCTGCCCGAAGGCCCGTTCGATGGGGATACATGGGGCGTATGGACCGCATCCGTGAAAGAGGCCACAGGCCGAAAGGGCCGGGGCCTTTTCATGCCGCTGCGCAAGGCGTTGACAGGGCAAAGCCACGGCCCGGACATGAGCAAGGTCATGCCGCTGTTGCAGGTGATCAAGGCGCGCGGGTAATCGCGGATGGCTGAGGGTCAGGCCAAATTCCTCAGCGGGTCGCTTCTGGGTCATGTGACGGTGATGTCCCTGACCGCCAGCGTCGGCTTGATGGCCGTGTTTCTGGTGGATTTCATCGACATGGTGTTCATCGCCATGCTGGGCAAGGCGGAACTGGCCGCCGCCGTCGGCTATGCGGGCGCGGTCCTGTTCTTTACCACCTCTTTCAGCATCGGCATGGCAATCGCTGTGGGCGCACTGGTGGCGCGTGCGCTGGGGGCAGGCGATACGGCTCTGGCTCACAAGCGCACCAGCCACGGCCTTGTCTTCGGCATAGGCTTTGGTGTGCTTTTCGCGGCTTTGGTGTGGTTCAATATCGATGGTCTGGTGCGCCTGATCGGTGCCGAAGGTCACACGGCGGAATTGGCCGGACATTACCTGCGCATCATTGTCCCGTCGCTTCCGCTGTTGCTGGTGGGGATGATGGGCGGCACCATCCTGCGCGCGCATGGTGATGCGCGCCGCGCGATGATGGCCACGATCTATGGCGGTGCGGTGAATGCCGTTCTGGACCCGATCCTGATCTTTGGCCTCGATCTGGAACTGACCGGTGCGGCGCTGGCTTCGGTCGCGGCGCGGGTGACCATCGCGGGCACCGCACTGTTGCCGATCCTGCGCCACCACGGTGGCATCGCCCGGCCTGACATGGAGGGCCTGCGCGCCGATTTCCGCCCGATCCTCGCCATCGCAGTTCCCGCGATCCTGACCCAATTGGCAACGCCCGTGGGGCAGGCCATCGTGACCCGCGCCATGGCCCAATTCGGCGAAGACGCGGTGGCGGGCATGGCGATCGTGGCCCGGCTGACGCCGGTGTCCTTCGGCGTGATCTTTGCGCTGTCGGGGGCTGTCGGCCCGATCATCGGCCAGAACTTTGGCGCAGGCGATCATGGCCGGGTGCGCCGGGGGTTCAACGCGGCCCTGATCTTTACTGCCGTGGTCATCGTGCTGGTCGCAGGCGTTCTCTTTGGCCTGCGCCCGCTGATCGCGGCCCTGTTCGACGCGCAGGGCATCACCCGCACGCTGGTCTACCTCTTCTGTGGCCCGCTGGCGCTGGCCTTCTTCTTCAACGGTGTGCTCTTCGTGTCGAACGCGGCGTTCAACAACCTCGGCCACCCGTTCTATTCGACGTGGATGAACTGGGGACGCAACACCGCTGCAATGATCCCGGCGGTGGCGCTGGGCGCTGCATGGTTCGGCGCACCCGGTGTGCTGATCGGGCAATCTGCGGCAGGCGTGATCTTCGGCGGGGTCGCGTGGCTGTTGGCCCGCAGGGTGATCGCCGAGGGTGGCAAGGCTGCACCCAAGGCCCCCTTCGAACGTCAGGGCCGCCTACACGCGCTGCTGAACCTGCGCCGCTGACGCGTACAGGTGGTCATCGACCAACCCGCGCTCCTCGGCACTCAGAACTTGATGCCTTGAATAGATGGGGCGCGCGCGATCATCCAGAATGGGCGTGTCCCATCCGCTGGTGGTGGCAAAGAAATCCGCAACACCTTGCGGCCCGAATTCGCGCAGGAACCCCTGAACAACCACATCGAGATAGCTCAGAAGAATGTGATGGCTGCCGTCGTCGCACATGTCCACGGGATCGATCGCGTAAACCGCAACAGAAGAGGCCACGACAGGCGCAACCACTGCCGTGGCGTCCCGGCGTGCATAGCCGGCCTCGCGCTGATCCAGCGCCTCCCAGTCCGCGCCGGGCACCGCCGCGACAAGCCCCGCGATTCGTGCCTTTGGGTCCGGAACCGCCGTCAGATACACGACATCGTCGCGCCGTTTCGAACGCACCCAGGCCCGCCGCCATCCGGTCAAAGTGGCAACCTGCGCGCCGGGATAGCTGTGGGTGGCGCGGTTGACGAGGCTGCCGTAGCCAAAGAAAAAAGGGGTTTGCATGTGCACAGATGGGCCAGACGTGCGCGATTTGTCAACGCCTGCCAAACAGGTTGACGCGGTGCCATGCCCCGGCTTACGAATAAGGTGCACATCGTGGGAGAACCGGCCATACGCCGGTGCCGAAGGAGCAACCGCCCCGGAAACTCTCAGGCCTCAGGACCGCGACGTGCCGACACACTCTGGAGAGAGGCGCGAAACATGCGTCCGCCGAAGGGATAACGATCTCAGGCGAAAGGACAGAGGGGGCATCACGCTGCGCATCCAGATGGGTGCGCGCAGGATGCCGGACCGTTTTCACCCGTTGAAGACCCGGCGAAAGAGAGGCCGGATGTCTGATACGAAGCGCACACCGCTATATGATCTTCATGTTGAGCTTGGGGCCAAAATGGTGCCCTTCGCCGGGTACGACATGCCAGTGCAATACCCCATGGGCGTGATGGGCGAACACAATCACACCCGCGCGGCCACGGGGCTTTTCGATGTCAGCCACATGGGGCAGGTGATCCTGTCCGCCGGGTCGTGGGACACCGTTGCGCGCGCGTTCGAGACGCTGGTGCCACAGGACGTTTTGGGCCTGAAGGACGCCCGCCAACGCTACGGCTTTTTCACCAACGATGCAGGCGGGATCGAAGACGACCTGATGTTCGCGCGGCGCGGCGATGAGTTGCTGGTGGTGGTCAATGCCGCCTGCAAAGACGCCGATATCGCCCGGATGCGCAACGGTCTGATTGGCGTGACAGTGACGCCGCTGACCGATCGCGCGCTGATCGCGGTGCAGGGGCCGGGGGCCGAAGCCGCCGTGTCAGCCCTCGACCGGCGCGCGGCGGAGATGCGGTTCATGGATGTGGCGGATTTGGATTTGAACGGGACCGCCGTGTGGGCTTCGCGGTCGGGCTACACTGGCGAAGACGGCTTCGAGATTTCGGTGCTTGCGGCCGAGGCCGAAGCGCTGGTGCGCGTTCTGCTGGCGCAAGACGGTGTGGCCCCCATCGGCCTTGGGGCGCGCGACAGCTTGCGGCTCGAAGCAGGGCTGTGCCTTTACGGCAATGACATCGATGCCACCACAACGCCGGCGGATGCGGGCCTGATGTGGGCCGTCCAAAAGGCGCGCCGCCCCGGAGGTGACCGTGCAGGCGGTTTTCCGGGCGCGGATGTCGCCCTGGACGCCGGTGCGCAACTGCGCGTCGGCCTGCGCCCCGAAGGCCGCGCGCCGATGCGCGCAGGGGTCGAAATCTTTGCCACCGAAACCGACACGACGCCGGTGGGTCACGTCACCTCCGGCGGCTTTGGCCCCACCGTTGGCGGCCCCGTGGCCATGGGGTACGTCGCGCGCGATCATGCCGCCCCCGGCACCTCGCTGTTCGGAGAGGTGCGCGGCAAGCGCATGGCCGTTACGGTCGAACGCCTGCCCTTTGTCCCTGCCAATTTCAAACGATAGCCAACACGACCAACAGGAGAAGACCCCATGAAATTCACAGAAGAACACGAATGGCTGCGCGAGGATGGCGATGAAATGGTGGTGGGCATCACCTCCCATGCCGCCGAACAGCTGGGCGATGTCGTCTTTGTCGAACTGCCCGAGGTCGGCACAACCGTCAGCAAGGACGACGAAATCGTGGTGATTGAATCGGTCAAGGCGGCGTCCGACATCCTTGCCCCGGTAGATGGCGAGATCACCGAGGTGAACGAGGCCATCGTGGACGATCCCGGCATGGTCAACGCCGATCCGCAGGGCGAGGCATGGTTCTTCAAGATGAAGATCAGCGACCCCGCACAGCTTGATGATTTCATGGACGAGGCCAAGTACCTCGCTTTCATCGGGTAACGATCAAGGTCCGCTGCGCGGGCGCTTTATGGTAATTTGGGGGGCTCTGCCTCCGTTCTTCGGGCTCTTCCGGAGTTTGTTCAGCAACGTGAAAGGGAAAGTGGGATGCGCTTTGAGCCGACAGACTATCTGCCATATGATTTCGCCAACCGCCGTCATATCGGGCCGTCGCCCGCCGAAATGGCGGCGATGCTGGAAGTGGTTGGGGCCGCTGATCTTGAGGCGCTGATCGACGACACCCTGCCGCCCGCCATTCGTCAGAAGGATCCACTGGAGTTCGGCAAAGCCAAGTCCGAGCGTGAGCTTTTGCATCACATGCGCGTGGTGGCGAACAAGAACAAGGTCCTGACCAGCCTGATCGGGCAAGGGTATCATGGCACTGTCACGCCCCCCGCGATCCAGCGCAATATTCTGGAGAACCCGGCGTGGTACACCGCCTACACGCCCTATCAGCCCGAGATCAGCCAGGGCCGGCTCGAGGCGTTGTTGAACTTTCAGACCATGGTCAGTGATCTGACCGGGCTGGAGGTCGCCAATGCCAGCCTTCTGGACGAAGCCACCGCCTGCGCCGAGGCGATGACCATGGCGCAGCGGGTCGCCAAATCGAAGGCGGGCGCGTTTTTCATCGATCAGGATTGCCATCCCCAGAACATCGCGGTGATGAAGACGCGCGCGGCCCCCCTGGGCATCGAGGTGATCGTGGGTGATCCGCGTGATCTGGACGCCGAGGCGGTGTTCGGCGCGATTTTCCAGTATCCCGGCACCTACGGCCACGTGCGCGATTTCACCCCGCAGATGGAGGCCCTGCATGCGGCCAAGGCGATCGGCATTGTCAGCGCCGATCCCCTGTCGCTGACCCTGCTGAAAGAACCCGGTGCCATGGGGGCAGACATTGCCGTGGGCAGCACCCAACGCTTTGGCGTGCCGGTGGGGTATGGCGGGCCACACGCGGCCTACATGGCCTGCCGCGATGCGTTCAAGAGGGCGATGCCCGGCCGGATCGTCGGGGTCAGCGTGGACAGCCACGGCAACCGCGCCTACCGGCTGTCGTTGCAGACCCGCGAACAGCATATCCGCCGCGAAAAGGCCACGTCGAACGTGTGCACGGCGCAGGCGCTGCTGGCGGTCATGGCGTCGATGTACGCGGTGTTTCACGGGCCACAGGGCCTCAAGGCCATTGCCCAGCGTATCCATCGCAAGACCGCGCGTCTGGCCGAGGGTCTGAAGATGGCGGGCTTTGACGTGCGGCCCGCGACCTTCTTTGACACCATCACCGTGGATGTGGGCCCCTTGCAGGCGGCGGTGATGAAATCGGCAGTGGACGAGGGGATCAACCTGCGCATGGTGGAGGACACCCGCATCGGCATCACGCTGGACGAACGCACCCGATCGGCAGACATCGAAGCGGTCTGGCGCGCCTTTGGTATCGACCGGGCGGACAAGGATTATACCCCGCACTACCATGTGCCCGAGAACGTGCTGCGGACGTCGGATTACCTCACGCATCCGATCTTTCACATGAACCGGGCCGAGACGGAAATGATGCGCTACATGCGCCGCTTGGCGGACCGCGATCTGGCGCTGGACCGGGCGATGATCCCCTTGGGCAGCTGCACGATGAAGCTGAACTCAGCCGCCGAGATGATGCCCGTCAGTTGGCGTGAATTTTCGCTGTTGCATCCCTTTGCGCCCGCCGATCAGGCCAAAGGCTATGCCGAGATGATCGAGGATCTGAGCGCCAAGCTCTGCCAGATCACCGGCTATGACGCGATCAGCATGCAACCCAATTCGGGCGCGCAGGGCGAATATGCGGGCCTTCTGACCATCGCCGCCTACCACCGCGCCAACGGTCAGGGCCATCGCAACATCTGCCTCATCCCGATGAGCGCGCATGGCACCAACCCCGCCTCGGCCCAGATGGTCGGATGGAAGGTGGTGCCGGTGATATCGGCGGCGAACGGCGACATCGACCTCGAGGATTTCCGCACCAAGGCCGAACAGTATTCCGACACGCTCGCGGGCTGCATGATCACCTATCCTTCAACCCACGGCGTGTTCGAGGAAACGGTGAATGAGGTCACGGCCATCACGCACGAACATGGCGGACAGGTCTATATCGACGGGGCCAACATGAACGCCATGGTGGGGCTGAGCCGTCCGGGGGATCTTGGAGGAGACGTGAGCCACCTCAACCTGCACAAGACCTTCTGCATCCCCCACGGCGGAGGCGGCCCGGGCATGGGCCCCATCGGCGTCAAGGCGCACCTTGTGCCGCATCTGCCCGGTCACCCGGAAACCGGCGGCGCCGAAGGGCCTGTCAGTGCGGCACCCTACGGCTCGCCCTCCCTTCTGCCAATCAGTTGGGCCTACTGCCTGATGATGGGCGGTGCGGGGCTGACACAGGCGACGCGGGTCGCGATCCTCAATGCCAACTACATTGCGCGGCGGCTCGAAGGGGCGTTTGACGTGCTCTACAAAGGGCCAACCGGACGCGTGGCGCATGAATGCATCCTTGATGTGCGCCCCTTTGAGGAAAGCGCGGGCGTCACGGTCGAGGACATCGCCAAACGGCTGATGGATTGCGGGTTCCACGCACCCACCATGAGCTGGCCGGTGGCTGGGACCTTGATGGTGGAGCCCACGGAAAGCGAAACCAAGGCGGAGCTTGACCGCTTCTGCGATGCGATGCTGGCCATCCGCGCCGAGATTGCCGACATCGAAGACGGGCGCATTGATGGCGCGAACAACCCGCTGAAGAACGCGCCTCATACGATGGAGGATCTGGTCAAGGACTGGGACCGCCCCTACAGCCGCGAACAGGGGTGCTTTCCGCCCGGCGCCTTCCGGGTGGACAAATACTGGCCGCCGGTCAACCGGGTCGACAACGTCTTTGGCGATCGTCACCTGGTCTGCACCTGCCCCCCGATGGAGGACTATGCCGAGGCGGCGGAGTGATCCCAGGGACCGCTGCGCGGACGCTATTTCCTGGGGGCGGTACCCCCGGTGAAGTGCACCACACGAGGGTTCATTGGACACTTGATCTGTCAGGCTGGACCGTACCCGGTGTTTGGTCTTGACCCCAACTCTGCCTCGCTGAGTTTACGGCATTCTCTCGCCTGCGGTCTTCGCCAACCAGACGCCCAGAAGCAATAGTTGGACAGGCAAAGGCACTGGATGTTCTGCTGATCGACGACGAGCGGAAAACACATGCCGATCAATCCCGAAAGAGCGGCCCTTCGCAGGGCACGCGCAACCTCGCCGCGACCTGCAAGAACTGGCGAAACGATTGCCAACAGTTGGAAAAGTCGTCGCGAAATTACGCTTTGCGTTTTGGCAGAAACTATTTGTGAATGGGTAGGATGGAAGGCTATGGCCAACCCATTTTTCAGTGGCATTTCCTGGATTTTATGTTTCAGAGGACACTGAAGAGGCGCGCGCTGCCATGTACAAACCAATCGATCAGTTGCGCAAACTGAGGAACCGGATTGCACACCATGAGCCGATTTTTAATCGTGATCTTGTTCAGGACAAAAATATATTACTGAAGATCGTATCTTGGCGAAATCCTGGCGCTGGAGTTTGGCTGAAAGACAACGATGACGTATCAAATTGGTTAGATGAAAAACCATATCCTAAACGTAAGTGAAAAGATCGCCATAAGTGTCGCGCAGCACGTTCTTTTGCACCTTGCCCATGGTGTTGCGGGGCAAGGCATCGACCACCACCAGTTTGCGCGGATGCTTGAACCGCGCAAGGCTGTCCGACACCGCCCCCTGAATGGCATCAAGGTCCGGCGACGCGCCTTTTTGCGCCACCAGAACCCCCACTACGGTTTCGCCGAAATCGGGGTGCGGGACGCCAACCACGGCGCTTTCCAAAACGCCGGGCTGATCGTCGAGCACCAGTTCGATTTCCTTGGGGTAGATGTTGTAGCCACCCGAAATGATCAGGTCCTTGTTGCGGCCCACGATGGTCACATAGCCATCGGCATCGATGTGCCCCAGATCACCGGTGATGAAGAACCCGTCGGCGCGCAATTCTTCGGCGGTCTTCTCGGGCATCTGCCAATAGCCTTTGAACACGTTCGGGCCGCGCACTTCGATCTGGCCGATCTCGCCGGTGGGCAGTTCAGCCCCGGTGGACGGGTCGCAAACCTTCAATTCCACCCCCGGCAAGGGCATGCCCACAGTGCCTGCGCGGCGATCCCCTTCATAGGGGTTCGAGGTGTTCATGTTGGTTTCGGTCATGCCGTAGCGTTCGAGAATGCGGTGGCCGGTGCGGTCTTCGAACTGCACATGGGTTTCGGCCAGCAATGGCGCACTGCCCGATACGAAAAGGCGCATGTGCTGCGTCAGGTCCGCATCAAAACGCGGATCGTCCAGAAGGCGGGTGTAGAACGTGGGCACCCCCATCATCGATGTGGCGCGGGGCATATGGGCGATCATTTCGTCAACGTTGAACTTCGGCAGAAAGATCATCGCACCACCCGCCAGAAGCGTGATGTTGGTGGCGACAAAAAGGCCATGTGTGTGGAAGATTGGCAAGGCGTGCAGCAGAACGTCATCCGCCGTGAATCGCCACTCGGCAGTCAGCGTTTCGGCGTTGGACAAAAGGTTTTCCTGCGTCAGCATCGCACCCTTGGACCGCCCCGTCGTGCCGGAGGTGTAAAGGAATGCCGCCAGATCATTGCGGTCGCGGGCTACGGTGTCGAACCGGTCGGGGGCGGTGGCGGCCTTGTCGGCTAGGGTGCCGGTGCCATCGCCATTCAAGGTCTCCAGCATCGCGCCTGCGCCTTTGGCGACGGGGGACAGCTCGTCGGCTCGCGCGCCATCACAGATGAAAAGCCGCGCTCCACTGTTGTCGACGAAATAGCGGACCTCGTCGCCCGTATATGCGGTGTTGAGCGGCAGGAACACGATGCCCGCCTGCGCGCAGGCGGCGTAGACTGCCAGCGATTGCGCCGATTTCTCCACTTGCAAGGCCAGACGGTCTCCGGGGGTCAGGCCAAGATCTGCAAACACATTGGCAAAGCGCGCAGCCATCACCACGAAATCCGCATGACTCAAGCTGGTGCCATCCGGCAGATAGAGAAACGTGGTATCCTTGCCCGCGTGGCATCCAAACAGCGTGTCATAAAGAGGATTGGCCATCTGTTCTTCCTTTAGGTCATGCCGTTTCGGGGTCCGGCGCCTGACTTAATGCACGCACCTCGGCTGATGCAATGACCTCGCGGGCTGTGGCGAACCGTTCGTGGTTTTCGGTGATGCGGTTGAGGTCATAAAGATAGTTCACCATCGCGCCGCCCGATTGTGCCAGCCCGTTCACCGACAGATCGGCGCGGGCGTGGACCTTGTGCACCATCGCGCCGTTGCCCAGATGAAACCGCGCAACCGGGTCCACGGGCATTCCGTCGTCGCGCTTGGCCTCGAGCAGGTAGCGCGCGGCCAGTTGCTCTTGCCGGGTTTCATCGTCACCCGGGTTTTGCAGGTGGTTGTCCGCCATCCAGCGCGCTAGGCCGGGGATCGGAGACAGGGTCACGAAGGTGGAAAGCCCCGGCACTTCACGTGACAGATCCGCCACCACCTGCTTGATCAGCGAATTGCCAAAGGAAATGCCCGCCAGCCCCTCCTGACAGTTGGAGATCGAATAGAACACGGCCGTGTCCGCATCTTCCGCGTTCAGCGGGGTACGGCCGTCGGCCAGCAACCCCTGCACCGATCCCGGCACGCCGCGCGTCAGCGCAACCTCGACAAAGATCAGCGGCTCACCGGGCATGGCCGGATGGAAGAACCCGAAACAGCGCCGGTCCGACGGTTGCACCCTGCGGCGCAGGTCATCCCAGCTTTCGATGGTGTGCACGGCTTCGTAGGCGATGATCTTTTCCAGAACCTCTGCCGGGCTTTCCCAACTGATGGGGCGCAACACCAGAAAACCCCGGTTGAACCAAGAGGCAAAGAGGTGGCGGAAATCCAGATCGACCTCGGCCAGTTCGGGCGCATCGCGCAGCATCGCCAACAGATCGGCGCGCATCCGCACCAGTTGTTCGGTGGCACCCGGCACCTGGTTGAGGCGTCGCGCCAGTTCTTGCCGCGCGGGTTCGGCGGCGGCCATGAAAGCGCGGTAATTGGCCTTGGTCCGGTCATCCTCATACCGGGTCAGCGTGTGGCGCACAGCACCTGCGTCGATGCCCAGGCCGTCCGCCAGAAAGCCAAAGAAAGCACGGCGCGCATCCATGTCCATTGCCGCATAGCGGTCAAGGATACGCCGGGCCAAAACGCTGCCCGTGACCTCGCCCGCGTTGCCGATCAGCGCATGACACAACTCCGCGACACTGCGATCGTCGCTGTCACTTCCGGGCGCGCGCGCATAGCGGCGTTCAAAGACCGTGGACAGGATATCGGCCAGCAGGCTCATGGCTCAGCCCATTACCGCAGTGGGCAGCCACGTGGCCAAACCCGGAAACATGCACAGCAGAACGATGGCGATCACCATGCAGGCCACAAAGGGCAAGGACCCCATCAGGATCGTCTTGAGCGAGATGTCGGGTGCGATGCCGTTGATGACATAGAGGTTCAGGCCCACGGGCGGGCTGATCAGGCCGATCTCCATGTTGATGGTCAACACCACGGCAAACCAGATCGGGTCGAACCCGGCGGTGGTGATGATCGGCAACAGGATAGGTGCGGCCATCAGGATCACCGCCACGGGGGGCAGAAAGAACCCGGCGATCAGCAGAAAGACGTTCACCGCCCCCATCAGCACCCAGCGATTCACGTCCAGAGTGCCGATCCATTCGGCGATGGACTGGGTGATGAAGAGCGACGAAAGCATATAGGAAAAGACGCCTGCGGCGGCGATGATGAACAGGATCATCACGCTTTCCTTGGTGCTGTCGCGCAGGACGACCCACAAATCGGCGGGGTTCCAGAGTTTGTAGATCACCATGGCGATCACGAGACACAGAAGCGCACCCACCGCCGCCGTTTCGGACGGCGTAGCGACACCGCCGTACATCGCATAGAGCACGCCCACGATGATCAGCAGGAAGGGCAGGACACGGGGCAGAATCTCGAACCGTTGCCGCCAGGTGTAGCTGCCTGCGGTCAACAGTTGCGCATCGCCCGACCGCCATGTGGAATAAAGCGACCACGCCATGAACAGCACCACCAGCAGCAGGCCCGGAATGACCCCTGCAAGGAACAACCGCCCGATCGAGGTTTCAGTGGCGATTCCGTATACGATCATCGTGACCGATGGAGGGATCAGGATACCGAGCGTGCCGCCTGCGGCGATGGAGCCTGCAGCGACGCCGTCAGGGTATCCACGCTTGCGCATCTCGGGGATGCCCATCTTGCCAATTGCGGCACAGGTGGCGGGGCTTGACCCGCTCATCGCCGCGAAAAGTGCGCAGGCCCCGAGGTTGGAAATGACAAGGCCGCCCGGCACGCGGGTCAGCCAGCGTTCAAGCGCCTCGTAGAGGTCGGCGCCGGCCCGCGTTGAAGCGATGGACGCGCCCATGATGATGAACATCGGAATGGACAGAAGGGCAAAATTGTCGAGTTTGCCAAAGAGAATTTCGGGCATCAGTTCAAGACTGCGCATGCCGTCGAAGATGATCAGGAACCCCGCTGAGACGATCAGCAGGCCAAGGCCCACGGACACGCCCGAAAACAGGACCATGATGGTGGCAAGGGCAACCAGCCCCCCCAGAACAAGCGGATCCATCAGAACTCCTCCAGGCCGAAGGGGGTGTCGATGCGCAGCACCACCGCCACAAGATCAGCGATCAGTTGCAACAGGAACAGGCCAAACCCCACGGGCAAGGCAAGGTAGGGGATCCACAGGCGCACGCCCCAGACGGTGTCAGACCGCCAGCCGCGATCCCATGCGAAATGCCAGTATTCGTAACCGTAGTAGAACATCACCGCGACGATAGCGCAGGACACCGACAGGGTGACAAAGGACAGGATGCGCCGCGCGCGCGGCGCCAAAGACAGCGGGATCAGATCGACGTTCACGTGCCCCCGCAGACGCTGAACATAGGGCAAGCCGATCAAGGTGGCCGCGATCACAAGGTAGATCACCGCTTCGGTCTGCCAGACGGTCGATCCGTTCAGCACGAAGCGTACCCAGATCATCTGGCAGGTGATGGCCACGGCCGCCACGATCATGCCTGCGGACACCCAGCCCGCGACGGTGCTGATGGCCGCGACGGTCCTGAGAAATCTGTTGTCGCCCGTTCGTGCGATCCGATGGGATATTTGCCCGGCCATTTCCCGCCCCCGAATTGTTTTGTTATTTCGAAATCACCGCCGTGCGGTGCAAAGGGTGCCGCACATATTCGCGCGGCACCCGAGGTTCAAAGGGTCACTCGACCGCCAGCGCCATGTCCAGCAGGGCCTGCCCGTCCGGGACTTCGGCCACGAACTTGGCATAGGAGGTTTCCTGCGCGATGGCGCGCCATGCCTCGAAATCCTCGGCGCTCATCTGGGCAATCTCGACGCCCGCGTCCTCGAACACCTTGACCGACGCAGCGTCCTGTTTCTTGGCCTCTTCGAGGTAGAAGGCTTCGGCCTTTTCGGCACCGGCCATGATCGCTGCTTGCTGCGCCTCGGTCAGACCGTCGAAGGTGGATTTGTTCATCAGCAGCGGCTGGTACATGAACCAAAGCGCGATATCGCTGGCCGGTGTATAGCACGACACCTGTTCGTAGATGCGGTAACTGACGAAGGACGACGATGATGTGTTGGCAGCGTTCAGAACGCCCGTCTGCATCGCGTTGTAGATCTCGGAGCTGGCCATGGACGCGATGGACGCGCCGGCACCGGCCAGCATCTGTTCAAACGCCTTGCCCGCCGCACGGGTTTGCAGGCCCGCGACGTCCTCGGGTTTGGTGATGCACTTGTCCTTGCCGACGAAACCACCGGCCAAGTAGCCGTGGACCAGCACCATCACGTCGTCATCCGCCATCTTGGCTTCAAGTGCCGCCATGAAGGGGCTTTCGGACAGGCGTGCGGCGTGGTCGTGGTTTTTCACCAGACCGGGCATCAGGGTGAGGTTGTAGGCCGGTTGCTGGCCGCCCGCATAGCTTAGCGGCAGCACGGTCATGTCCAGCTGTCCACGGCTGAGGGGTTTGTATTGCTCGCGCGGCTTGAACAGCGATTTGGAGCCGAAGATCTTGATCTCGAGATCCACATCGGCGGCGGCCACTTCGTTGGCGACGATCTCGGCCACCTTGTGGCGCACGTCCTTGTTGGACCACTGGTGCGACAGGCGCAATTCGGTCGCGCTGGCGGCACCGCCAAGGGCGATCAGGGCTGCGGCAGCCACAGCATTCATGAACTTGGTTTTCATTGTCGTTCCTCCCATAGACCCTCGCCACGACACGACGGGGTTCGGCCCTTAACCTTTGGTCAAGACGCGCGAGAGTCAACAAAATTGTATACAAGAATTGATTTCTTGCGCACGAAACTGCCTTTTTGTATGCTCCCACTCATGACAGTGCGGCGTGCAGACAGCATCGCGGATGCCATCGAAGAACTGGTGTCCACAGGCGAATTTAACGATGGCGACAGGCTGGATGAAATCCGTCTGGCCAAACACTTTGGCGTGTCGCGCACCCCGATCCGCGAGGCATTTCAACGGCTTGTGGCGTCGGGCCTGGCCGAACAGATCCCGCGCCGGGGGGTTTTCGTGCGCTTGCCCGGTCCCGTGGAATTGATGGAGATGTTCGAAACCATGGCCGAGATCGAAGGCGTTTGTGGCCGCCTGGCCGCGGGCCGTATCGATGCGGCCGCCCTCAGAACGCTTGAGGCCGCGAACGCGCGCTGCCTTGAGGCGATCGAGGCCGAGGATGCCGACGCCTACTACCGCCACAACGAAGAATTTCACCATGTGATCTATGCCCAGTCAGGCAACAGCTTTCTTGAGGGCGAGGCGCTGCGCCTGCACCGGCGTCTGAAACCCTACCGCCGTTTGCAGCTACGTCTGCGCGGGCGCATGGCGCAATCGATGGCCGAACACGATGCCGTGTTGCAGGCCCTGCGCAAAGGACAGGGCGAAAAAGCGGCCAACACCCTGCGCCAGCACGTCAGCATACAGGGCGAAAAGTTCCATCTGTTGATGAGCAACCTGCGCGCGCAGGCGGCGCAGTAACGCCGTTCAGATTACCTCGCCGGCATCCAGCCGCTTCAGCAGCGCATCGCCTTCGGCCAGAACTGTGTTGCGGCGGGCTTCGTCCATGCGATCCCATGTGCGGTACATGTTGCCCATGCGCGCATTGCCGGAAAAGCGGTCGCGGTGCCGGTTCAGGAAATGCCAATACAGCAGGTTGAACGGACAGGCCTTTTCCCCGGTCTTCGCGCTGACCGAATAATGGCAGGCCTTGCAGTGATCGGACATGCGGTTGATGTAGGCGCCGGATGAAACATAGGGCTTGCTGGCGATGATGCCGCCATCGGCGAACTGGCTCATGCCCACGGTGTTGGGCGCTTCGACCCATTCGAAGGCATCGGCATAGACCGACAGATACCATTCGTGCACCTGGCTGGGGTCGATGCCCGCCAGCAGGGCGAAATTGCCCGTGACCATCAGGCGTTGAATGTGGTGGGCATAGGCCTCGGTGCCGGTTTGTTCCACCGCCTTGGACACGCAGCGCATGTGGGTCTGTTCGCCCCAATAGAATGCTGGCAAATCGCGCGTCTGGCCCAGCGCGTTGCGGCTGGTATAGTCCGGCCCTTCGAGGAAATAGATGCCACGCACGTACTCACGCCAGCCGATGATCTGGCGGATAAAGCCTTCGGCGGCGTTGATCGGCACTTTGCCCGCTTTCCATGCCGCCTCGACCGCATCGCACACCTCAAGCGGGCTCAGCAGGCCGATGTTGATATAGGGCGAGACCACCGCGTGGTAGAGAAAGCGGTGATCGTCCAGCATGGCATCCTGAAAATCCCCGAACTTGGGCAAGGCATGCGCCACGAAATGATCCAGAGCTTTCAGCGCCTGATCACGGTCGGTGGCGAACCAGAAGGGGGTCAGATCGCCAAAGTGGTCGCCGAATTCGGCGGCGACCATATCCAGCACCGCCTGCACCTCGTCGTCGGGATCGAACCGGTGCGGCCCGTCGTAGGATACATCCTCGGGCGCGGGTTTGCGGTTGTCGTGGTCAAAGTTCCATTGATCACCCGCCGGTTTGCTGCCGTCCATCATCAACCCGGTCTTTCGGCGCATGTCCCGGTAAAAGTATTCCATCCGCAGCGCCTTGCGGTCCTCGGCCCAGCCTTCGAATTCCGCATGGCTTGCGATAAAGCGGTCGTCTTCCAGCATCTCGATCCTGAGCGGCGCATAGCGCAGCTTGTCGATCAGACGCCATTCACCGGGTTCGGTCGTCAGAACGGCGTCGGTGCCATGATGTTCGGCGCGACGCAGCAATTCGCCCACGATGGAGCCCGCGTTGTCGGTGTCGTCGAGTTCGGTGTAATCCACCGTCCAGCCATCTGCACGCAGGGCCGATGCGAATTTCCGCATGGCCGCAAGGATCAGCGCGATCTTCTTGGGGTGGTGTTTGACATAGGTGCCTTCCTCGCGCACCTCGGCCATGACCACCACGTCGCGCGCCTTGTCCGCAGCCTTGAGGGCGGCGATGTCGTGCGACAGCTGGTCGCCCAGCACCAGAACCAGACGGGTCACCAAGGCACCGCCTTTCCGGCGTAGTCAAAGAATTGTCCGGTCTGATCAGGGCCAAGCCCGTCCATCACGCGGGTCAGGTTTTCCGCTGCTTCGCTGGCCGGAACCGCCGGGTGGTTGCCCACGTATTTTTCGGTGAATGCGGTCTGGACGGTGCCGGGATGCAGCGCGACGACGGAGGCCTGCTTGTGACTGCGGCCCAGTTCGACGGCGCTTGTGTGCACGATCTGGTTCACCGCCGCCTTGGCCGCGCGGTAGCTGATCCAGCCGCCGATGCGGTTGTCACCGATTGATCCCACGCGCGCCGACAGCACTGCGAAGACCGACGGCCTGTCGCGGGGCAAGAGGCGATGCGCGTGTGACAGGATCAATGCAGGCCCGATGGCGTTGACCGCGAACTGGTCTGCCATGGCTTGCGCGTCCAGCCCCTTGATCGTCTTTTCGGGTGTGGCCCCTGCGATCTCAAGCGCACCGGTGGTCACGACAACCCGGTCAAAGCCTTCAAGGCCATCCAGATGCCGCGCCACGCTGTCCGCGCAGGTCACATCCAGCCCGTCCTCCGACCGCGACAGGCCCGTGACCCGCGCCCCGCGCGCCGTGTGGTGGGCGGCCAATGCGCGCCCGATCCCGCCAGAGGCGCCGATGATCAGAACCTGTTCCATCCGGGGGCATCTAGCAGCATGCGCGGCCGCTTCAATGCACCTTGGCGCGCAGAAAAATGACAAAGTCACTTTTCATTCGACGGTGGCCCGATATAACGTGATCCCATGACACAAGCCGCACATATCCTTTTCGCCCGCCTTCCCGGTGCGGCTTTGCGCGGCCTACTGATCCTAATTCGCCTCTGAGCGCAGCCCGTCGGCGCGCCCGCTCAGAGGATGCCATGCGCGCCATTCAGGCCTTAGGACAGACATAAAGAGACATCAGACATGACACAGAACGAAACCCAAGACCGCGTCGTCATCTTCGATACGACCCTGCGCGATGGCGAACAATCGCCGGGTGCGACCATGACCCATGCCGAAAAGCTGGAGATTGCGGGGCTTCTGGATGACATGGGCGTAGATATCATCGAGGCTGGCTTTCCCATCGCATCCGAAGGCGATTTCGCCGCGGTGTCCGAGATTGCCAAGAACGCCAGATCATCGGTGATCTGCGGGCTGGCGCGCGCGCAGCTGGGCGATATCGATCGCTGCTGGGAGGCGGTGAAACATGCCGCACAGCCGCGTATTCACACCTTCATCGGCACGTCGCCCCTGCACCGGGCGATCCCCAACCTGACCATGGACGAGATGGCCGACCGCATCCATGAGACGGTGACGCACGCGCGCAACCTGTGCGACAACGTGCAGTGGTCGCCCATGGACGCCACCCGGACCGAGGACGACTACCTGTGCCGGGTGGTCGAGATCGCGATCAAGGCGGGGGCCACCACGATCAACATCCCCGATACCGTGGGATACACGGCACCGCGCGAATCCGCGGCCCTGATCACCATGCTGCTGGAGCGGGTGCCGGGCGCGGACGAGATCGTGTTCGCCACGCACTGTCACAACGACCTGGGCATGGCCACGGCCAATAGCCTCGCCGCTGTTGAGGCAGGTGCGCGCCAGATCGAATGCACCATCAACGGCCTTGGTGAACGCGCGGGCAACACCGCCCTCGAAGAGGTGGTGATGGCGCTGAAAGTGCGCAACGACATCATGCCCTACCGCACGGGCATCGACAGCACCAAGATCATGAACATCTCGCGCCGGGTCGCTGCGGTGTCCGGTTTCCCGGTGCAGTTCAACAAGGCCATCGTGGGCAAGAACGCCTTTGCCCACGAAAGCGGCATCCACCAGGACGGGATGCTGAAGAACGCCGAAACATTCGAGATCATGCGCCCCGAGGACGTGGGCCTGACCGAAACGAATATCGTCATGGGCAAGCACTCGGGGCGCGCCGCACTGCGATCAAAGCTTGAGGATCTGGGGTTCGAGCTGGGCGACAACCAGTTGAAGGACGTGTTCGTGCGGTTCAAGGAACTGGCCGACCGCAAGAAGGAAATCTACGAGGATGACCTGATTGCCCTGATGCGCACCAGCGAGGACCCCGAGGTCGCGCGGATCAAGCTGAAGTCGTTGCGCGTGGTTTGTGGGACCGAAGGCCCGCAAGAGGCGGATATGACGCTTGTGGTCGATGGCACCGAGCACAAAACGTACCAGACAGGCGATGGCCCGGTGGATGCGGCATTCAATTGCATCAAGGCGTTGGTTGAGCATTCGGCCCGGCTGCAGCTTTATCAAGTGCACGCGGTGACCGAAGGCACGGATGCGCAGGCCACGGTGTCGGTGCGCATGGAAGAAGACGGGCGTATCGTGACAGGCCAATCGGCGGACACAGATACGGTCGTTGCCTCGGTCAAAGCCTATATCCACGCGCTGAACCGTTTGCTGGTGCGGCGCGAGAAGTCTGGCAAGGACACGCCCGAGATCAGCTATAAGATGTGAGTTGGATACGTAAGGCGGGAGTGATTCCGCCTTTTCGTTTCCCTCCAGATGCGTCACCAGCCGAAAAAGCCAAGCTGATTATCTTCACGTGTGAATGACAGCTTCGAGCCCCATGTATTTACCGGCTGCTGTTCGCAAGTGAGATATTGGCGTGGCTAGCGGTAGTCGCTGATATGTATCAGGCCTGTTTGTCGGCTCGCGGGTCGTGGCCATTTTGGGTTGCGCACCGCCTTGGTCTCATTACTGTCCAGACCGATGACGATCATTTGGGCCCTCAGACGCTGGGGGCGTAGTGTCTCCGTTCCATTGCCTGTCCGGTAAGGCTGACAGGCGACAGCACAACGGCCACAAGCGGCCTTGTTCCCGTGCCAAGTCCTTTGGTCCAAACGGCAGGTTCGTCCGCCCGACCTGCGTATTCGACGTCTGACCTGTGCTGCGGTCTGCATGATTGAGCGTTCCTTCCGCAGCAAAGCGGCACCAGATTTCTTGCGCGCGCGGGATTTTGGACGCTGCAAGTGCACGTATCGAAACATCCCAAGGAGCAGGGTGGGCTATTTCGGTATCTTCTCTGTGACTTGCACGAAGTGCATATTCCACCCGTTTGATCGCATTCGATCTACGCTCTGACGAGATGATCAAAGCCGCCTGACGTTTCACACAGGCTTTCCACATTTCACGGCTCGCATCTATTCGCGGGCGCGCAGAACCTGCGCGGGGCGTGCCGCCAATGGGCCCCATGCAAAGGCCAGGCCGGCCAACAGCGTGGCCAGCACGCCGCCCGCGATGATCGCCAGGGCCGATGGCCAGATAATCGCATAATCGGTGTCCATGACAAAGCGGCTGACCGCCCAGCCGCCTGCAATCCCGGCCCCCAGTGCAACCAGCCCTGCGGCAAGGCCTAGCAGGGCGGCGCGGGTGGCAAAGCTGATCAGGATACGGCGGCGGGTGGCGCCCAGAGTCTTGAGCACTGCCGCCTCATAGGTGCGCGCGTTGGTGCCTGCCGCGGCGGCCCCGATCAGGACAAGGAACCCGGTCAGCAACGTCGCCGCCGCCCCGTAAGAGGTGGCCGCGGCCAGCCCGGCCAGCACATCGGACACGCGGTCGATGGCATCGCGCACGCGGATCGCGGTGATGTTGGGATAGGCGCTGGCAAGATCGCGCAGGATGGCCGCTTCGGCCTCCGGTGCGGCATAAACGGTCGAGATGAAACTGTGCGGCGCGCCCGACAGCGCGGCGGGGTTCATCGACAGGATGAACCCGATGCCGGCGGTCGAAAAATCCACCTCGCGGAAGGATGTGATGGTGCCGGTGATGTCGCGGCCAAGGATGTTTATGGTCAAGGTGTCACCAAGGCTCAAACCCATCTCCGCGGCCTCTTCTGCGGCAAAGCTGATCTGCGGCGGGCCGCTATAGTCTTCGGGCCACCATTCGCCTGCGGTGATGCGGGTGGTGTCGCCGGGGCGCTCGGAATAGGTCACGCCGCGGTCGCCCGACAGCACCCAATGGTCGCCCGCCACCTCGCGGGCAGGGCGGTCGTTGATCCGGGTGATCACACCGCGCAGCATGGGCGCACTGTCGATCCGGCGCACTGCGTCATCTGTGCGCAGCCGCTCGGTGTACCCCGGCATCTGGTCCTTCTGGATATCGACAAAGAAGTATGATGGCGCAACTTCGGGAAGGTTGCCCGATATCGCCTGCCGCAGGTTGCCGTCGATCTGCCCCACGGCGGCCAGCACCGACAGCCCCAACCCCAGTGACAGAACCACGGAAGCCGCCCCTTCACGCGGGCCTGCAATCGCGGCCAATGCCCAACGCAGGGCCGGACGCCCCTTGCTGACACGCGCACCCCGGCGCGAGGTCCAGCGGATGATCCAAGACGCGGCCACCAGAAGCACCAGCGCCCCCGCGATGCCACCCGCAGTCCATAATGTCAGCCGCCACGTGCCGGAAAACCAGCCCGCCAGCCCGATGAGCAGGGCAAGGCCAATGACCGTGGCAAGTACATAGCGCCACGCAGGCAGCAACCGAGCGGTGCCAAGGGCATCACGAAAGAGCGTTGCCGCGCGCACGTCCTCGGCGCGGGCCAGCGGCCAGAGCGTGAAGATAAAAGCCGTCAACAGCCCGTAGACTGCGGCCTCGGCCAAGGGGCCGGGATAGATCGCAAAGGCGGCAGGGATCGGCAGGCGGGCTTCGATCAACGGGGCCAACACCACCGGCGCCACGGCCCCCAATGCCAACCCGATGGCAATGCCCAGGAGCGACAGCGCACCGATCTGCAGAAAATAGGTCTGGAAGATCACGCTGCGTTCCGCGCCCAAGGTGCGCAAGGTGGCGATCACGCTGGTCTTTTCAGCGAGATAGGCGCGCACCGCCGCCGATACACCAACCCCACCGACCGCCAGCCCGGACAGACCCACCAGCACCAGAAACGCGCCCAGACGGTCCACGAACTCCGACACCCCCGGCGCCCCGTTGCGCGCGTCGGTCCAACGCATGCCGCTGTCCTCGAACCGGGCGCGCGCGGTCTGCTTGACGCTTTCCAGATCGGTGCCGTCGGACAGGTCCAGACGGTACTTGGTGTTGAACAATGTCCCCGGCGCCAACAGCTGCGCATCCGCCAGCGCCTCGGTCCGCACAAGCGTGCGCGGGCCAAGGCCAAAGCCGCCCGCCGCACTATCGGGCTCACGCTCCAACAGCGCGCTCAGACGGAAATCCTGCGTGCCCAGTCGGAACACATCTCCCTGCGTCAGCCCCAGCCGGTCGGCCAGCACCCGCTCCATCACACCGCCGGGCAATCCGTTCTGATCCCCCAACGCTTGCGCCAGCGGCACATCCGGCAACAGGGCGACAGACCCCACAAGCGGATAGGCATCATCGACCGCCTTGACCTGCGTCAGCGCGCGTTCGACCGCATCGCCCGTGCCCACCACGGCCATGGATCGAAACTCGGCAATCTCCGACAGAGCGTCAGAGGCCCCCTGCATCCATGCCAATTCGTCATCAGTGGCAAAGCGGTAAGTGAAATCAAGCTCCGCATCGCCGCCCAGCAACGCGGCCCCTTCACGCGCCAGCCCTGCCTCGATCCCCGACCGCACGGACCCCACGGCGGCAATCGCCGCCACCCCAAGCGCGAGGCATGCCAAAAAGATGCGAAAGCCGCGCAAACCGGCTCGCAACTCGCGTGCCGCGAACCGCGCAGAAACCGCGAGGCTCATTCCGCCGCCGCCCGCGCTTCGGCCACACGCCCATCTTCAAGCCGGATCACCCGGTCACAGCGCGCCGCCAACGCATTCGAATGCGTGACAAGCACAAGCGTCGCCCCATGCCGGTCCCGCAGATCAAACAGCAGATCCATGATCGCCGCGCCGTTGACCCCATCAAGGTTGCCCGTGGGTTCATCCGCGAGCAGGATCGCCGGACGCACCACCGATGCGCGCGCCAGCGCCACGCGCTGCTGTTCGCCCCCGGACATCTGGCTGGGATAGTGCCCCGCCCGGTGTGCCAACCCAACGGTCTGCAACTCCGCTTCGGCGCGGTCAAAGGCATCGTGCACCCCGGCCAGTTCCAGCGGTGTGGCCACGTTTTCCAAGGCGGTCATGGTGGGGATCAGGTGAAAGGACTGGAACACGACACCCATGTGATCGCGTCGAAACCGCGCCAGCGCATCCTCGTTCATCGCGCTCAAATCATGGCCCAACGCCATGACCTGCCCGCCCGTGGCGCGCTCCAACCCGCCCATCAGCATCAACAGTGACGACTTGCCCGACCCCGATGGCCCGACAAGGCCCACGGTTTCGCCCGTCATCACCTCAAGGCTGATGCCATGCAGAATATCCACCCGCCCGGCATTGCCATCCAGCGACAGCGCCGCATTATTCAAGGACAGGACTGGATTGCTCATGGGTGCGTGCCTTTATTGTCTGGTACGGCTCGATATGGAGGTTGGATCATCATGCGCAAGGCATTTGCGGCAATTGTCATGGCTTTCACCGCGCAAACGGCTTTGGCCGAACCGATTGTGGTCGCGGCCCTCGGTGACAGTCTGACCCAAGGCTATGGGCTGGTGCAACAAGACGGGTTCGTGCCGCAACTTGAAACATGGCTGAAAGCGCAGGGCGCAGATGTCGCCCTGATCAATGCGGGCGTGTCCGGCGACACCACTGCGGGCGGCCTGTCGCGCGCGGCATGGACCCTGACACCCGAAGTCGATGCGATGATCGTGGCGTTGGGTGGCAACGACCTGTTGCGCGGGATCGATCCGGCGGTGTCGCGCGCCAACCTCGACGGCATCCTGTCGGCGGCGGCAGCGGCAGATGTCGATGTGTTGCTGGTGGGCATGCGCGCGCCGGGCAATTACGGCCCCGACTACAAGGCCAGCTTTGACGCGATGTATCCCGATCTGGCGGCGCAATATGATACGCTCTACCTCGACAGTTTCTTTGCCGGGTTCGGCGACGCTGCGGAAGATCCCGCCGCGGTCCAGACCTGGATGCAACCCGATGGCATCCATCCCAACGCGATGGGCGTCGCGCGGATCGTGGATGGTCTCGGGCCCAAGGCGCTGGAACTGGTGCGGCGCGCAGGTGCGGGGTGATCCATGCCGGGGAGGCTGTTTCTGACGGATCCCATTGCGGATGTCGCCAAGGCATTGAATGCCGATGTGGGCCCCGTGGCCGACCATACGCCACGCGCCAACATCGCGCCGGGCCAGCAAATCGCGGTTTTTGACGGCACCGCTTTGCGCCCCATGCGCTGGGGCATTGTACCGGTGGGTCGCGTCAACGCCCGTGGCCGCCCGGTGATGGAGCAGATCATCAACGCGCGCTCCGAAACCGTCTTTGACAAGACCGCCTTCGAGGGCGTGGGACGGGCGGTTGTCCCGGTGAACGGTTGGTATGAATGGACGGGCGAGACGCGGCGCAAGACCGCGTGGGCCATCCGCGACAAGGTTGATCCCTTCCTGTTCTTCGCCGCCATCACCGATGTCTGGACGGCGCCGGGCGGTTTGCAGGTGCCACAGGTCGCCACGGTCACATGCGATCCATCTGCCGATGTCCGGGACATTCATCACCGCATGGGGGTGCTGTTGAAACACTCCGACATTCCGCATTGGCTTGGCCCCGACATCGAGGCGGCAAAGACCCTGATGGTGCCGTGGCCGGATGGGCGTCTGCAGGTTTCCAAGGCCGAAGGCGTGGACTGGGACGCGCCCTGATCCGCAGATCGGAACGTCCGACAAAAAAGGGGGGCGCTGGTTGAGGCCCAATAAAAAACGGGCGCCAAAGCGCCCGCCCAAATCGCAATGTCGCAGGCCTTAGGCCAGTGCGAGGTTGATCGCCGACTCGCGGCCATCACGGCCTGCTTCGATGTCGAAGGTCACTTTCTGGTTGTCCGCAAGGCCGGTCAGGCCCGAACGCTCAACAGCAGAGATGTGCACGAACACGTCCTTGCTGCCGCCATCGGGTGCGATAAAGCCGTAGCCTTTTGTTGTGTTGAACCATTTGACGGTGCCAGTAGCCATCGTCGTTTCTCCTTTAGATTACTGCCCACGGAATGCGGCAGGTCGGCTCAGTCAAGACAGATCGAGGAACTGAGCTCGCAAGGAGCGGGTCGGTCGATAGGTGTAACGTCGCAACCCGCATATGGGGGCGCACTGTAGTAAAATCAAGACAATTCGGTGGATTGCCGCGTTTCGGCAAATGCCCGCCAGTGCCTGAAATCCGGGCAATTGCGCGAAAAAAGGCGGGACATTTTATTTTACCAGTTGATAAAAAATATATTCCATGAGACCGTTTTGGATAAAGCGCAATGCGGCAGGAGGACGGCCATGGGGCAAGATGTGTTTTCACCGGGGATCAAGGCAGGCCGCCTTGCCGCACAGGACTATGCCACGGGGTTCTCTGACCTGCATCCACCTTTGGATGATCACGAGGCATTGGTGGCTGCGGACCGGTGTTACTTTTGCCACGACGCGCCGTGCATCACGGCCTGCCCCACGGACATCGACATCCCCCTGTTCATCCGCCAGATCGCGACCGGCACGCCGGATGCGGCGGCCAAGACGATCCTGACCCAGAACATCATGGGCGGCATGTGCGCGCGTGTCTGCCCGACCGAGACACTGTGCGAAGAGGCCTGTGTGCGCGAGGCGGCCGAGGGCAAGCCCGTGCTGATCGGCCAGTTGCAACGCTATGCCACGGACCACCTGCAAGCGCAGGGTGTGCATCCTTTCTCCCGTGCTGCGGCCACCGGTAAAACGGTGGCCGTGGTGGGGGCGGGACCGGCCGGACTGGCCTGTGCGCACCGGTTGGCGATGCTGGGGCATGAGGTGGTCGTCCATGACGCAAGGGCCAAGCCCGGCGGGCTGAATGAATTCGGAATTGCGGCTTACAAGACACCTGACGGGTTCGCGCAGGATGAAGTGGAATGGCTGCTTCGGATCGGTGGCATCACCCTGAAGACCGGCAAGGCCCTCGGGCGTGACATCACCCTTGCGGGCCTGCGCGAGGCACACGACGCGGTGTTCCTGGGTCTTGGCCTTGGAGGGGTCAACGCGCTGGGTGCGGAGGGCGAGGACAAGGATGGTGTCCGGGATGCAGTGGATTTCATCGCGGAACTGCGGCAGGCCAGTGACGTGGCGCAGGTGCCGATTGGCCGCGATGTGGTGGTGATCGGTGGCGGAATGACCGCCGTGGACGCGGCGGTGCAATCGAAACTGTTGGGTGCTTTGAACGTGACGCTGGTTTACCGGCGCGGGCGGGACCGGATGAATGCAAGCGTGTTCGAGCAGGATCTGGCGGCTTCCAAAGGTGTGCGGATCGTGACCCATGCGGTGCCGGTGGCGGTGCACGGCAACGGTTCGCTGCGCGAGATTGAGTTTGAGTATGTGGACGACGCGATGCAGGGCACGGGCCAGACGTTGCGGCTGGCGGCGGATCAGGTGTTCAAAGCGATTGGTCAGACTTTGGAGGGCGAAGATTTGCCTGCGTTGGACGGGCGCAAGATTGCGGTGGACGCAGCGGGGCGCACGTCCCTGGAGGATGTTTGGGCCGGGGGAGACTGCGCGTCGGGTGGTGATGACCTCACCGTGACGGCAGTCGCCGAAGGGCGCGATGCTGCGGAGGATATGCACGCGGTTTTGATGGGATCATGAGCGCAGAAGATACAATACAAGCGGACCTGAGCGCGATCTGGCACCAGCAAATGTCAGCCGGAGACAGGTCCACCATCTTCGGAAATCTAAGTGAATGTGCAAAAGGGAATGACACGGCTTCCATGACCTCACGCGGTTCGCCCTGCGATGCTTTTTGGTCTCGCTTGGGTGTCGCCGGGTGGGCAATGGCCAAGCCGGAACTTGTCAAAGACTTGCCGGGTGATCTGTTCCTGGCCTTTCGCGTTTACCCCCGAGGCCGCGCGGCACACCGCTCAAATCATACAACTCATTTCGGCAGAGGAGGCGTCACCGAATGGCTGACTTGAAAAGTAGTTTCCTGGGTATCACATCCCCCAATCCCTTCTGGCTGGCCTCGGCACCGCCAACGGACAAGGAATACAACGTGCGCCGCGCCTTCGAGGCGGGCTGGGGCGGGGTTGTCTGGAAAACGCTGGGATCCGAAGGGCCGCCCGTGGTCAATGTCAATGGCCCACGTTATGGCGCGATCTTTGGGGCGGACCGTCGCCTTTTGGGGCTGAACAACATCGAATTGATCACCGACCGGGACCTGTATACCAACCTTGAGGAAATCAAGCGCGTGAAGGCCGATTACCCCGACCGGGCCATCATCGTATCGCTGATGGTGCCCTGCGAGGAAGAGGCGTGGAAGGCGATCCTGCCGCTGGTCGAAGACACGGGCGCGGATGGTATCGAGCTGAACTTTGGCTGCCCGCACGGAATGTCCGAACGCGGCATGGGGGCCGCCGTGGGGCAAGTGCCCGAATACATCGAAATGGTCACCCGCTGGTGCAAGCAATACTACAGCAAGCCGGTGATCGTGAAGCTGACGCCCAACATCACGGACATCCGCAAACCCGCCGCTGCGGCCAAGGCGGGCGGAGCCGATGCGGTGAGCCTGATCAACACGATCAACTCCATCACCTCGGTGAACCTCGACAGCATGTCGCCAGAGCCCAGCATCGACGGGAAAGGCACGCACGGCGGATACTGCGGCCCGGCGGTCAAACCCATCGCCATGTCGATGGTGTCGGAAATCGCGCGCAACCCCGACACCGCGGGCCTGCCCATTTCGGGCATTGGCGGTGTGACCACGTGGCGCGACGCGGCGGAGTTCATGGCGCTGGGATGTGGCAATGTGCAGGTCTGCACCGCGGCCATGACCTATGGCTTCAAGATCGTGCAGGAAATGATTTCGGGCCTGTCGGACTGGATGGACGAAAAGGGCCACGCGTCAATTGGCGACTTTGTCGGCATGGCCGTGCCCAACACGACCGATTGGCAATATCTGAACCTCAACTACATCGCCAAGGCGCGCATCAGCCAGGATGATTGCATCAAGTGCGGGCGTTGCTATGCGGCGTGCGAGGACACGTCGCACCAGGCGATTTCGATGTCGGAAGACCGCGTATTCGAGGTGATCGACGCCGAATGTGTGGCCTGCAACCTGTGTGTGAACGTCTGCCCGGTTGAAGGCTGCATCACCATGGAAGAGGTGGCGGCGGGCGCTGTCGATCCGCGCACGGGGCGCGAGGTGCAACCGGACTATGCCAACTGGACCACGCACCCGAACAACCCGGCGGCGACAGCGGCGGAGTGAGGCCGGTTTAAGGCGTGTGAGAGTCTGCTTTGCAGGAGTGGCGGACATTTGTTATTTCGCCTGACGCGAGCCGTGTATCGCCAGACCGCGGGATGGCGAACAAGTGGTTCTTCGGCGCGCTTTATGGCTGCCAGGCACGTCTTCCCTCAGAGGGACGCGCGCGTGTCAGACAAATCGCCAGCCCGGTGGGGCGGTCTGGCGATGCACGGCGGCTTCGCCTTGATACCGTGCAGGTCGCATGGAGACGACGTCTGCTGTGGGCTCAAAGTCGACGTTCGCAGTTCCACTCAACCCGTCTAAGGGCTCAAAACACTGCGGAACAGCGTATCGAGGTATCGGCGGGCGCCATCTATCGGGTCTTCGTTTGACAGCACTTTGATCTGCGTTTCGAAGTCAGCGTAGTGCTGGGTTGTCGCCCAGATCGAAAACACCAGATGACGCGGGTCGCTGGGGGTCAGTTTGCCTTCATCCATCCACGCCTGAATCACCGCGCACTTTTCATCAAAGAGTGGTTTGAGATCGGAGGCGAGGTGCGGCGCCATACGCGGCGCGCCTTGCAGGATTTCGTTGGCGAAAAGGCGGCTTTCGCGGGGCAGGTCCCGCGCCATGTCGAGCTTGCGGTGCACGTAAGCGAGGATTTCGGCCAGCGGATCACCGGCAGCGTCCAGTTCGACAAGCGGATCAAGCCACGTTTCCATCAACTGGTTCAGGAGCGTGACGTGAATTTCCTTTTTACCATCAAAATAATAGAGGATGTTGGGTTTGCTGAGGCCCGCCTGGGTCGCGATCTGGTCGAGGGTCGCGCCGCGGTAGCCGTGCGCGGAAAACACATCGAGTGCCGCATCAAGGATGCGTCTGCGGTTGCGCTGTTGAATGCGGCTTGGCTTGCGGGGCGTGTCCTCGGGCATGATGGCTCCGGCCGGTTGCGGAAATTTTCAGCATGATATGCGCAATGGGCGCAAACTGTGCAAACCAGTTCTTGACAGAAAATGCCTCGGGCGCAATCGTGGATTTACCAAATGGTCAAAAAGTAGGCTGAATTGGCCTGTACGGGGGATGTAATGGCGGCACCGGGTGAAAATCTGCGGATTGATGGGCAGCGGCTGTGGGACAGTTTGATGGAGATGGCCAAGATCGGCCCCGGCGTGGCGGGTGGTAACAACCGTCAGACGCTGACCGACGAGGATGCCGAGGGCCGCGCCCTGTTTCAGGCGTGGTGCGCGGCGGCGGGATGCGAAATGGGGCTGGATCAGATGGGCAACATGTTCGCGCGCCGTGAAGGCACCGATCCCGATGCCTTGCCCGTCTATGTCGGGTCGCATCTGGATACGCAGCCGACGGGGGGCAAGTATGACGGTGTTCTTGGGGTCTTGGGGGGTCTTGAGATCATCCGCACGCTGAACGATCTGGATGTGAAGACCAAGCACCCCATCGTGGTCACCAATTTCACCAACGAGGAAGGCACGCGCTATGCGCCCGCGATGCTGTCTTCGGGGGTGTTCGCGGGCATTCATACGCAGGACTGGGCCTATGCGCGCGAGGATGCCGAAGGAAAGGCCTTTGGCGACGAATTGCAGCGCATCGGGTGGCGGGGCGACGAAGAGGTGGGCGCGCGCAAGATGCACGCATTTTTCGAGCTGCACATCGAACAGGGTCCGATCTTGGAGGCCGAGGGCCGCGATATCGGTGTGGTCACGCACGGGCAGGGCCTGTCGTGGACGCAAGTGACAGTGACCGGCAAGGATGCGCACACCGGGTCGACGCCGATGCCGATGCGCAAGAACGCTGGTCTGGGCATGGCGCGCATTCTGGAGAAGGTGGACGAGATCGCCTGGAGCCATGCGCCCCACGCCGTGGGTGCGGCGGGGCATATCGATGTCTATCCCAATTCGCGCAACGTGATCCCCGGGCGCGTGGTGTTCACGGTGGATTTCCGCAGCCCCGAGCTGTCGGTGATCGAGGATATGGAGGCGCTGTTGCGCGTCGAGGCGCAGAAGATCGCGGATGACATGGGGCTGGACGTCGCGTTTGAGAAGGTGGGCGGGTTCGATCCGGTGGCCTTTGACGCGGGGTGCGTTGCGGCAGTGCGGTCGGCGGCGGAGCGGCTGGGTTATACCCACATGGACCTGATTTCCGGTGCGGGGCACGATGCGTGCTGGATCAACCGGGTGGCACCCACGGCGATGGTGATGTGCCCCTGCGTGGATGGCCTCAGCCACAACGAGGCGGAGGAGATTTCGCGCGAGTGGGCCACGGCGGGTGCAGATGTGTTGATGCATGCGGTTGTGGAAACGGCGGAGATCGTGGGATGATCGACCCGGACCTGAGCATTGCCGACCGGATCATGGACATGGTCGCGGTGGAGATGCGCGAGGCGAAGGTCGCGACAGATCAGGATCTGGCCTATCTGGATGCGTTCCGCACGGCCTTGGTCACGCCCTACGAGACCACGGTGAATTTCAGCGGGGGCATCACACAGACCTGCTGGACGGTGACGCGCACCGATGGGGCCTACCGCGTGGTGTACCTGCCGTTGGCGGGGTACTTTGCACTGTGCGTGGAGAGCGATTTCGGGCCGCTGGACATCGGGGTGCACGGGCCGGCGATGGGCTGTTTTGCCAGTGTTTGACCATTTCGGGGCTTTGCCCCGGACCCCAAAGTATTTTTGACCCAAAGAAGCGGGTCAGGACAGGAGAGATGAGATGAGCAAGGTGATCAAAGGCGGCATGGTCTGCACGGCGGATCGGACGTGGAAGGCGGATGTGCTGATCGAAGACGAGGTGATCAAGCAGATTGGCGAAGACCTCAAGGGCGATGAGTACATCGATGCCGAGGGGGCCTATGTGATCCCCGGCGGGATCGATCCGCACACGCATCTGGAAATGCCGTTCATGGGGACCACGGCGGCCGAGACTTTCGAGTCCGGCACGTGGGCGGCTGCGGTCGGGGGCACCACGATGATCGTGGATTTCTGCCTGCCGGGCGAGGATGGCAGCATCAAGAACGCCATCAACGAATGGCACCGCAAGAGCGCGCCGCAGATCTGTTCGGATGTCGGATACCATATGGCGATCACCGGCTGGAACGAGAGCATCTTCAACGAGATGAAAGATGCGGTGGACATGGGCGTGAACAGCTTCAAGCATTTCATGGCCTACAAGGGCGCGTTGATGATCGAGGACGACGAGATGTTCGCGTCGTTCAAACGCTGTGCCGAACTGGGTGCGCTGCCCATGGTGCATGCGGAGAACGGCGATTTGGTCGCCGAGATGCAGCAGAAGTATTTCGATCAGGGGATTACCGGGCCCGAGGGTCATGCCTATAGCCGCCCGCCGGAGTTCGAAGGCGAGGCCGCGAACCGCGCGATCACCATTGCCGATTGCGCGGGCGTGCCGCTGTATATCGTGCACGTGTCCTGTGAGCAGGCGCATGAGGCGATCCGGCGCGCGCGGCAGAAGGGGATGCGGGTTTACGGCGAGCCCTTGATCCAGTTCCTGACGCTGGATGAGGGTGAGTATTTCAACAAGGACTGGGACCACGCCGCGCGACGGGTGATGTCGCCGCCGTTCCGGTCAAAGGACCATCAGGACAGCCTGTGGGCGGGTCTTCAGGCGGGCAGTTTGCAGGTGGTGGCCACGGACCATGCCGCGTTCAACACCGATCAGAAGCGCGCAGGTCGCGATGATTTCCGGATCATTCCCAACGGATCGAACGGGTTGGAAGAACGCCTGAGCGTGCTGTGGACCGAAGGGGTGGAAACCGGGCGTTTGACGCCCAACGAGTTTGTCGCCGTGACCTCGACCAACGTTGCGAAAATCTTGAACATCTATCCCAAGAAGGGCGCGATCGTTGAGGGCGCGGATGCGGATATCGTTGTGTGGGATCCGAAGATCACCAAGACGATCTCGCCTGCGAACCATCATTCGGTGCTGGACTACAACGTGTTCGAAGGCTTCGAGGTGACAGCGCAGAGCCGCTATACGCTGAGCCGGGGCGAGGTGATCTGGGCCTGGGGGCAGAACAGCCAGCCGCAACCCGGTCGGGGCCGGTTCGTGCCGCGCCCTGCCTTTGGCGCGCCCAATGTGGCGCTGTCGAAGTGGAAGGAGCTGACCGCGCCCAAGATGATCAAGCGCGATCCGCTGAACATTCCGGCGGGGATTTGATGGGATGAGCACTTATTCCGATGCCGCCGCAGATCCGCGATGGTGGCGTGTCAGTTATCTTGTTGTCCCCTTAACACTTTGCGTTACGGGTGTTGGGTATGTTGCCGTGCAGATTGCGTCAGGAAAGACCGCGATTGCGCCTCTGGTTGATGGGTTTCTGGCTGTAACTGTCTTGGGTTGGTTGCTCTTCGGTCCATTGGTGTGGGGGTGGGGCGTGCTGGTCGGCTTTTTTGTTTGGCCGCCTGTTTTCAGAAAATGCGTTGCTTCAAAATTGTCTGAGCCAATGGCGGCTGCGTTAAGTGCCTTCTTTGTTGCATTGCTAGGAGGTGTTTTACCATTTGGTTCTCTCGCACTCCCGGACCTCAATTCGTTTGCCGGATTATTCTTTGTCCCGGCTGTGATATCCGCGCTCGTGGGGCCGTTTGTTGCCTGGTACGTCTTTCGTGTTCCTCGGAAAGTTGAGGGCTGAAATTTGAAAACGAATGTCGTTGAGGCCCGAAATCTCGACCTGACCTTTCAAACCAACGATGGCCCGGTGCACGCGCTCAAGGGTGTGTCGCTGGACATCGAGAAGGGGGATTTCGTTTCGTTCATCGGTCCTTCGGGCTGTGGCAAGACCACGTTTCTCAGGGTGATGGCCGATCTGGAGCAGCCCACGGGCGGCACGATCACCGTCAATGGGGTCAGCCCCGAGGCGGCGCGGATGGCGCGGGCCTATGGCTATGTGTTTCAGGCGGCAGGTCTGTACCCGTGGCGGACCATTGGGGGCAACATCGCGCTGCCGCTGGAGATCATGGGCTATTCCAAGGCGGAGCAGGCGGAGCGCGTGGCGCGGGTTCTGGAACTGGTGGAGCTTGCCGGGTTCGAGAAGAAGTTTCCATGGCAATTGTCGGGCGGCATGCAGCAACGGGCGAGCATCGCGCGGGCGCTGGCCTTTGATGCGGATATCCTGTTGATGGACGAACCCTTTGGCGCGCTGGACGAGATCGTGCGCGACCATTTGAACGAACAGCTTTTGCAGCTGTGGGGGCGGACGGGCAAGACGATTGCCTTTGTCACCCATTCGATCCCCGAAGCGGTGTATCTGAGCACCAAGATCGTGGTGATGTCGCCCCGGCCCGGACGGATCACGGATGTGATCGACAGCCCCTTGCCGCGCGACCGGCCCTTGGACATTCGGGACACGCCGGAATTCTTGGAGGTGGCGCACCGGGTGCGTGAAGGATTGAGGGCGGGGCATGATGTTTGATCGGCCCTCCGGGGGGAGTTTTTCGGGCAAGATGAAGCAGGGGGGCCGTGCATGAGGCGCACCCTGTTTCCGGTTCTGACGGTTGTGGCCGCGATTTTCGTGGCCTGGTACCTGGCGGCCATTCCGATGAATGCGGCCTGGGCGCAGGACAAGGCAAAGCGGGCAGATGTCACGTTGGGCTTCTCGGAGCTGGTGGCGGACACGTGGTCGCAGAAGAAACCCCGGCTGCCTGCGCCGCACCAGGTGGGGGCGGAAATCTGGAAGACCACGGTGGAGAAGAAGATCACCTCCAAGCGGTCGCTGGTCTATCATTCGTGGATCACCCTGAGTGCCACGCTTCTGGGCTTTGCGCTGGGCACGGGGTTGGGCGTGCTGTTGGCTGTGGGGATCGTCTACAACCGGGTGATGGACCTGAGTGTGATGCCGTGGGTGATTGCCAGCCAGACCATCCCCATTCTGGCCTTGGCGCCGATGATCATCGTGGTGCTGAACGCAGTGGGGATTTCGGGGTTGTTGCCCAAGGCGATGATCAGCATGTACCTGTCGTTTTTTCCGGTGGTCGTGGGCATGGTGAAGGGGCTGCGCAGCCCGGAAGTGATGCAGCTTGATCAGATGCGCACGTGGAATGCCAGCGCGTCACAGACGTTCTGGAAGCTGCGGTTGCCTGCGTCCATGCCGTTCCTGTTCACTTCGCTCAAGGTTGCGATGGCTGCGTCCCTTGTGGGGGCCATCGTGGGTGAGTTGCCCACGGGTGCGGTGGCCGGATTGGGCGCGCGTTTGCTGGCGGGCAGCTATTACGGGCAGACCATCCAGATCTGGAGCGCGTTGATCATGGCGGCGGCCTTGGCGGCCTGTCTGGTGGCGTTCATCGGCGTGGTGCAGCGGATCGTTTTGCGCCGGATGGGGATGGCGTGATGGGGTGGATCGTCTTTGCCATTGTGGTGTGGATCGGCGGATGGGCCTTGAACGTCTGGCTGGCGCGGCCGCCTGCGGGGCGCATGAAGCGGTTGTCGATCCCGATCGTCTTTGGCCTGTCGCTTATCGGCATATGGGAAGGCGTGGTGCGTGGGTTCGATATCAGCGCGGTGCTTTTGCCCGCGCCGTCGGTGATCGCCGCGCGCTTCGTGGTGTCGGGCGCGATCCTGTGGGAGGATTTCGTGCAAACGGTGATCAAGGGGGCGCTCAGCGGGTACATCATTGGCTGCGGGTCGGCCTTTGCCGCGGCCATCGCCATCGACCGTTTTCCGTTTTTGCAGCGGGGGCTGTTGCCGGTGGGCAATTTTGTTGCGGCGCTGCCCATCGTGGGCATGGCGCCCATTCTGGTGATGTGGTTCGGCTTTGACTGGCAGTCGAAGGCGGCGGTGGTGGTGGTCATGGTGTTCTTTCCCATGCTGGTCAACACGGTGCAGGGATTGCAGGCCTCGGGTGCCATGCAACGCGACCTGATGCGCACCTATGCGTCGGGCTATTGGACCACCCTGATCAAACTGCGTTTGCCAGCGGCCATGCCTTTCGTGTTCAATGGGCTCAAGATCGCGTCCACGCTGGCGCTGATCGGGGCGATCGTGGCCGAGTTCTTCGGCTCGCCCATCCGGGGCATGGGGTTCCGCATCTCGACCTCGGTGGGGCAATTGGCGCTGGATCTGGTGTGGGCCGAGATCGTGGTGGCGGCCATCGTCGGGTCGGCCTTTTACGGCGGTGTGGCGCTGTTGGAGAAGGCAGTGACATTCTGGCATCCGTCACAGCGGGGACGTACATGAGATTTCAATTTCCAAACCAAAATCAACAAGGAGAGTATCAATGAAGATGATGACCAAACTGGCGGCGGTGGCCGTGGCAAGCACGTGGGGCACGCTGGCGCAGGCGGCAGATGACGTGACATTGCAGCTCAAGTGGGTGACGCAGGCGCAATTCGCGGGCTACTACGTGGCGCTGGACAAGGGGTTCTACGAGGAAGAGGATCTGAACGTGACCATCAAGCCCGGTGGCCCCGACATCGCGCCCACACAGGTGCTGGCCGGGGGCGGTGCCGACGTGACGGTGGAATGGATGCCCGCCGCATTGGCCGCGCGTGAAAAGGGGCTGGCGATGGTTAACATTGCGCAGCCGTTCAAATCCTCGGGCATGATGCTGACCTGCCGCAAGGACGCGGGTGTTTCCAGCACCGATGACTTCCCGGGCAAGACGCTGGGCGTCTGGTTCTTTGGCAACGAATTCCCGTTCCTGAGCTGGATGAGCCAGCTGGGCATTGCCACGGATGGCTCTGACGGCGGTGTGACCGTTCTCAAGCAAGGCTTCAACGTCGATCCGATCCTGCAGGGGCAGGCGGCGTGCGTGTCGACCATGACCTACAACGAATACTGGCAGATCATCGATGCGGGCCTGACGCCTGAAGAACTGCAGGTGTTCAAATACGAAGACCAAGGCGTGGCCACGTTGGAAGACGGCCTTTACGCATTGGAAGAGAACCTTGCCGACCCTGCGTTCGAAGACAAGATGGTGCGTTTCGTGCGTGCCTCGATGAAGGGCTGGAAATATGCCGAAGCCAACCCGGATGAGGCCGCGGGCATTGTTCTGGACAACGATGCATCGGGCGCACAGACCGAAGAGCACCAGAAGCGGATGATGGGCGAGATTGCCAAGCTGACCGCGGGCAGCAACGGCGCGCTGGACCCGGCGGACTATGAGCGCACGGTTGCGTCGCTCTTGTCGGGTGGATCAGACCCCGTGATTTCCAAGGCACCTGAAGGTGCGTGGACCCACGCGATCACGGACAAAGCGCTGAACTGATCCGGTTCAAAACCAAGGACTGGGGGCTGGCCGAAAGGCCGGCCCTTTTTCGTTTGTGGCGCGCGACCTCGTTTCCATATGGCCTTTTCGTCGCATGTGGTGGACTTGCTCCGTGCGCGCTCCATGTGGCTGTTAAACCAACAAGGACGTGCGCAATGACTGATATGCAAAACCTCGACATCAAACTTAACGAAGCGGAACGCCAGCAGGCTGTCCATGACCGTGCCATGGCAAGCATTCGCGCCCGCGAGACGCGCCGGGAAGCGTCAGGTTATGCGGTGATGGCCGCGGCAGATGGTTATGGCGCAGCCCTGCACGGCGGAGGCGTTTTTGGGCGTGTGTCGCACGGGGCCAAGCTGTTTTGCATTTTGTTCGCCTTTTTGGCACCCAGCCTGCTTGTGTGGCGCGTTCTGCTGTAATGCGTCACCGAGGGGAGCAGCCGGGCAAGGTTCCCCTGCACCCCGACGGCCATTCAGGGCAGGATGACCGGCAACTGCATGTCTTCTGAGGGGAGAATGGAAATGCTGAAATTCCTGTTTTCGCGATCTGCTGGTGATCTGAAGATCGAACCGCAGCGCGTGGTTGTCACCCGTGCCTTGACCGATCTGAACAGCATCCTTGCCGGGCTTGATCCCAAGCCCAAGATCACGCTGGACCCTGAGACGGGCGCCATCTCGATCGATCTGCCCGTACAGATGCCGGATGAGGCTCTGGCGTTGCCTGCGCCCGACGCCGAGGCCGACGCAGGCGCTGAAAAGGCGGCCTAGAGCACTGTCACCACTGTGCCGAGCGGCACGCGGGGATAAAGATCGGTGACATGTTCATTCAGCATGCGGATGCAGCCGTTTGACACGGATTGTCCGATGCTTTGTGGTTGCGTGGTGCCGTGGATGCGGAAATACGTATCGCGCCCGTTCTGGAACAGGTAGAGCGCCCGCGCGCCCAGCGGGTTGCCCGGGCCGCCCGGTTGCACGAAATCGTTGTCCTTGAAACGCGCGTAGGTGCGCGGCTCGCGTTCGATCATCTCGTCGGTGGGACGCCAGGTGGGCCATTCCTTTTTCACGTCGATCGTGGCGGTGCCGGTGAATTCCAGCCCGGCCTTGCCCACACCCACGCCGTAGCGGATGGCCTTGCGTGGTTCGGTCACGAGGTAGAGGTAATAGCTGCGCGGCAGGATCAGCATCTGGCCGGGCAGGAAGTCCTTCTTGATCCGCACCTCTTGGGGGGTGGGGTCGAAGACGACGGTTTTCGCAACGGCAGGTGCCGCCAGTTTCAATGTCAGCGGTGCGGCGAGGGCAGTGGATACGAAGGTACGACGGTGCATGGGTTTGCCTCGGAAATGAACAGGATCAATGGCTGCATTTTCGGCATTATGTGCCCCCAGATCAAGGGGTCAGAGGCGGATGCCCAGCCGGGGTGCGGCCCAGATCATCGCAAGGTAAAGCGCAATGGTCAGCACGCAGCCAGCGATGAGGGCGGCGTGAAAGCTCCAACCGGCGCGCAGCAGGGCGGGGATCAGCAGGAACATCGGCAGCGAGGGCAGAACGTACCAGAACGTCGCCTCGGCATGGTGCGCCATGTTTTCCGCATCCGGCCTGTCGCGCCAGAGCCAGAGCATCCCCATCACCGAGATCAGAGGCAGCGAGGCGATGAGCGCGCCAAGGCCGGGCAGGCGGCGCGAGACCTCGGAAATGATGGCGATTAGGACGCCGGAGATCAGCGCCTTGAGGATCAGGTAGGTCATGGGGAGATGGTGACGATGCGCGCCGAAAAAGCAAGCGTCGGGTCAGGTGGCGTCGGGCGCAGGTGCGTCCGTGTCCGGGACGTTCGGGTCTTCGTCCGGCTTGGTCAGGCGGTCGGTGACGTCCTTGAGCCGCTTGTGCAGCTTGAACGCGGCTTCAGCGAACCGCCGGATGCGCAGGGCCTCGTTGGTGATGCAGTGCCCGTTGAGTGGTGCGATGGCGCGGGTCATGCCGTCAGCCCCGAGGCCGATCACGTTGTGGTCCCGCAGCATGTTGAAAAGTCCGCGCGCGGTGGCGTCATCCAGCTGCATCAACCGCGCCAGCATCTGGGGCGAGGCGGTGTCGTGACAGCGCGCGAGCATCTTGGCACGGGCAAATTGATCGGCCGTGGCGGTGGCTGTGGCGCGGGCGGGCAAGGCTGGGGCCGAGGCGAGGGCAGCGAGCGTGGAGAGGAAGGTCCGGCGGTGCATGGAGGGAGGATAGCAGGAGTTATTGAGCTGCGCACCGCATAAACGCCCCGCGTTTGTGCCGCCCCCGACCGCCCCCATGGGCGCGGGGGCGGATGTTTGGCGAACAAACTGTCAGAAATCTGAGAGCACCCAGAATTGAACCGGGTGCTGCTCTCATTGCTTTTCGTCAACACGACTGCCGCGCGCGGGCAGCAATCGATTTCGCGACTGCTACCGGGTGAATTTCTTGAACTTCATCCGCTTGGGTTCAATATCGCCCAACCGGCGTTTCTTGTCTTCTTCGTAGTCCTCGAAGTTGCCTTCGAACCACTCCACGTGCGCCTCGCCTTCGAAGGCAAGGATGTGGGTACAGATACGGTCAAGGAAGAAGCGGTCGTGCGAGATGACCACCGCGCAACCTGCGAAATCCACCAACGCGTCTTCCAGCGCGCGGAGGGTTTCGACGTCGAGGTCGTTGGTGGGTTCGTCCAAGAGCAGCACGTTGCCGCCGTCTTTCAACAGCCGCGCCATGTGCACGCGGTTGCGTTCGCCGCCGGACAGGAGCGATACCTTTTTCTGCTGGTCGCCGCCCTTGAAGTTGAAGGACGAACAGTAGGCGCGCGAGTTGACCTGCGCGTCACCCAGTTCGATGATCTCGGCCCCGCCGGTGATCGCCTCCCACACTGTGTCGTCGTCGGCCAGATCATCGCGGGACTGGTCGACATAGGAAAGCTTGACCGTGTCGCCGTATTCGACGGTGCCGACGTCGGGCTGTTCCTGCCCCGTGAGCATCTTGAACAGCGTCGATTTACCCGCGCCGTTGGGGCCGATTACACCGACGATGCCGCCGGGCGGCAGGGAGAAATCGAGCCCTTCAACCAGAAGCTTGTCGCCCATGGCCTTGGTCAGGCCGTGCACATCGATCACCTTTGAACCAAGGCGCGGGCCGTTGGGGATGACGATCTGGGCGCGGCTGAGTTTCTCGCGCTCGGACTGTTCGGCCAGTTCGTTGTAGGCATTGATCCGGGCCTTGGATTTCGCCTGCCGTGCCTTGGCGCCCTGCCGCATCCATTCCAGTTCGCGTTCCAGCGTCTTTTGCTTGGACTTGTCCTCGCGGGCTTCCTGTTCCAGCCGCTTGGCCTTTTGTTCCAGCCACGCGGAGTAGTTGCCCTCGTAGGGGATGCCGCGTCCGCGATCCAGTTCGAGAATCCAGCCGGTGATGTCATCGAGGAAATAGCGGTCGTGAGTGACGATCAGGATGGTGCCCTTGTAGTCGATCAGGTGCTGTTGCAGCCACGCGATGGTTTCGGCGTCAAGGTGGTTGGTCGGTTCGTCCAACAGCAGCATGTCCGGTGCTTCGAGCAGCAGTTTGCACAGGGCAACGCGGCGGGCCTCGCCGCCTGACAGGGTCGCAATGTCTGCGTCATCGGGGGGGCAACGCAGGGCTTCCATGGAAACATCGATCTGGCTGTCGAGGTCCCAGAGGTTTTCCGCGTCGATCTGATCCTGAAGGGCGGCCATTTCGTCGGCAGTCTCGTCGGAGTAGTTCATCGCCAATTCGTTGTAGCGATCAAGGACCGCCTTTTTCTCGGCCACGCCCAGCATCACGTTTTCCCGCACGCTGAGGGTTTCGTCCAGTTTGGGTTCCTGTGGCAGATAGCCAACCTTGGCCCCCTCGGCGGCCCATGCTTCGCCGGTGAAGTCCTTGTCGAGCCCGGCCATGATCTTGAGCAGGGTGGATTTACCCGCGCCGTTGACGCCCACGACGCCGATCTTGACGCCGGGAAGGAAGTTCAAGTGAATGTTTTCAAATGTCTTTTTGCCGCCGGGGTAGGTCTTTGAGACACCGGACATGTGGTAGACGTATTGATAGGCAGCCATGGGCCCCTCCGACAAATTGCTGGATTTAATCCGGTTTAGGCCGCGCGCGCGGGCTTGGCAAACAGCTTTGAGGGGAAAAACGTTTCTCGGATTGCGGGAGAGCGTTTTAGGCTGGGGCATATTTATCGATGATCGGATTTTTGGGGGACATTATGTTGCGGTGTATCGGTGCGTTCTTGGCAATCATCCGGGCCACGGTGGCGTGGGCGGAGGATGATGTCTGCGCACTGGGCAAGGAGCTCGACTGGCTGCTGTGCGATGACAAGTGCAAGGCTGGCACCTTCGGCATCGAACCCGTGTTCTGGACCCAATGCGACGTGCCCTATGTCACGGGATGCGCGGCTGGTCCCGCGTGAAGCTGCGCAAGGCATGGGAAAAGAAAGCGCTTGAGCGCAAGCTGAACTGTCTCAGGGCGGCGCGCGGGTGTGCCAAGTTCGGTTTGACCATCGCCGATGCGGCCACCGAATAGTGTTTTGGCGCAACGACAAAGCCATGCTAGCGCTAGGGCGCTGGCATAGCAAAAGGAGCAGCAGCGATGCGCAGGACGGTTTGGGTGTGTTTGGCCCTTGTGCTGATGGTTGCGGCCTGTGCGCGTGGCGCGTTTCTGTCGGCGCCGCCGAACCTTTATCTTGATGGCACCAACTATCAGGCGGATCGCGTGCCGGAAACGCTGCGCACGTCCACGCCGCGCATCTTTTATGTCACCGATCGCCAGCGCAATGCGGATGGGGTCGGCTATGGCTCCGAGCGATCGGATTCCATGGCGTTTGGCGCGGCACAGGTGGCTTTTGGCACGGACCTGACGTGGGAAGAGTTGGTGCGGCGGACCCATGTGGATGCAGGGCGCCAGATTTCGACCCTTGATGTGCAGCGCACCGATGAGATCGTGCGGTTTCCCGAGACCCCTTTGCCATCCGAGCGGCGCGATGGCGGGCTGCGGGTTCTGGAGCCTGCGCACCAAGCCTATCTGGAACAAACGCGTGCCTTTCAGCAGGCCATTGCGGAGGAAATCCGGGCGACCGGCAATGGCCGGGTGTTGGTCTATGTACACGGGTTCAACAACCAGTTTGACGATGGGCTGACCACATTGGCCAACCTGTGGCATTTCGCCGGGCGGCGCACGGTGCCGGTGGTCTTTACCTGGCCCGCGGGCAACGGGTTCGGGCCGCTGGGATATTTCCGCGATCGCGAGGCGGGCACGTTTTCGGTCTATCACGCCAAGGAATTCCTGCGCATGCTGGCCGAGATCCCCGAAGTGGAGGACATCGACATCGTGGCACATTCGCGGGGTACGGACGTAATGACGGCGGCCTTGCGGGAAATGATCATCTATCAGCGGGGGCGCGGTGTGCATCCCAAGACGGGGATGAAGACGGGTACACTGATCCTTGCTGCACCCGATCTGGACACGGGCATCGTCCGCCAGAGGCTTTTGGCCGAGCGGTTTTCTGAAGCCTTCGAGCAGATCAATGCCTATGTGAACCCCGCCGACGGGGCCTTGCGGCTGAGCGCCTATCTGACCCGGTCGGCACGGTTTGGTGCGCTGATGCAGGGTGATCTGAAACCCGGGGAACTGGAAAGCCTGCGCAAGGCGGGGCTGGTGCATTTCGTGCGGGTTGAAGGGCTGAGCGGCGGGTTTGGTCACGCCTATTTCCGGGAGAACCCGGCGGTGCTCTCGGACATCGTTTTGGCCCTGCGCACGCGCGCCTTTCCGGGCGGCACCCTGCGCCCGCTGGAGCAGGATGAAGATGGCATCTGGGTGCTGCATCAGAACTATCCACTGGAGCGGTTGCCCGATCTTGAAGCAGAAGTGCCGCGCTAGGCCGTGTTGACGCTGGCCGAACTGACCGCGCGCCATGCGCAGGCAGGGTGCATCCGGTGGATCGGTGTGCGGCCTGCGCGCCGTGCGGATATGGTTGCCCTGTCGTCGGTCGACGTGGGTGAAGACGGTCTGGCAGGAGACCGCGCGCGGCCGGGAAAACGGGCGGTAACCCTGATACAGGCGGAACACTTGCCAGTGATCGCGGCGCTTTTGGGCCGGGATGCGGTGTCGCCGCATGATCTGCGGCGCAACATCGTTGTCTCGGGCCTTAACCTCGGCGCGCTGAAGGGCCGCGATCTGGCGGTGGGAGGTGCCGTGCTGAGAATCGAGGTGATCTGTGCCCCGTGCAGCCGGATGGAGGAAACCTTTGGTTACGGCGGGTATAACGCGGTGCGGGGACACGGCGGGTGGTGTGCGCGCGTGGTGCAGCCGGGCCACATCAGCCTGGGCGATGCGCTGCGGGTGGTTGATTGACATTGCCTGCCGGGGCCGGGCAACAAGCGGCATGAGACACGGGTTTCCATTGGCGAGACAGGGGCAGGTGATCGGCCTTTTGGGCGGATCATTCGACCCTGCGCACGCAGGCCATGCGCACATCACCCGCGAGGCGATGAAGCGGTTTGGTCTGGACGGTGTGTGGTGGCTGGTCAGTCCCGGCAACCCGTTGAAAGCGCGCGGGCCTGCGCCGCTGGAGCAGCGCATGGCGCGGGCGCGGGCGGTCATGCAGCATCCGCGGGTGACGGTCACGGACATCGAGGCGCGTCTTGGCACAAGGTATACCGCGCAGACCCTTGCGGCGTTGCAGGCGCATTATCCCGGCGTGCGGTTTGTGTGGCTGATGGGCGCCGACAACCTTGCGCAATTGCACCGTTGGCAGGATTGGCGGTGGATCATGGGCAACGTGCCGGTGGGCGTTCTGGCCCGTCCGGGTGACAGAATCTCGGCCCGGATGAGCCCGGCGGCGCGTCTGTTTGCGCCCTACCGGATCGGGGGGCGTGCATCGCAGATGCTGGGCCGTGTGGCAGCCCCTGCGTGGTGTTTCGTGAACGTTCCGATGGTGGCGCAGTCGTCGACCGCGATCCGCGCGTCAGGGGCGTGGTCAGCGGCGCAAACGGGCTGAGATCACCCCGGCCCCCACGATCAGAGCCATGCCGCCCCATGTCCACAGGTCCGGCAAATCGCCAAACACCGCCCGGCCAAGGCCAACGGCCGCCAGCAGTTGAAAATAGACCAGAGGGGCCAGTTGCGTGGCCGGTGCAATGCGATTGGCATAGAGCAACAAGAGGTTGCCCAGCATCGAGCCTGCGGCGCTGAGCACCGTCAAGCCTGCTACGGCCATACTTGGCGCAGGCAGGTGGGCAAGGCCCCAGGGCAGCAGGATCAGCGCGCTGATCAGTAGCTGCGTGAAGGTCAGCGCCACGGGGCTGCCCACACCCGCGAGCCAACGCGAGGCGGCCAGAAAGGCACCATAGCAACTGCCTGCCAGCACCGCCCAGATCAGGCCCGCGCCGCCGCCGAACCCCGGGCGCACCACGATCAGGACACCGATGAAGCCCAGGACGATCAGGGCGGTGCGCAAGGGCGTGACCGGTTCGCGCAGCACCAGTGCCCCCAGTGCAAAGCTGATCAGGGGGCCGATGAAGAAGGCGGCAAAGACGTCTGCGATGGCTTCTGTGCGCAAGGCGATCTGGATCGAGGTGATGCCACCCGCGAGGAACAACGCGCGAAACCAGATGCGCCAGTTGCCCAGAAGCGCCCAGGCGGAGCGCTGCACGAAGGGGGCAATCATCAGCGCGCCCAGCACAAAGCGCGATGCGGCAACCCAGTAGGGCGAGGCGCCGTAGAAGGAGGTCAAAAGTTTGCCTGCGGTGTCCGCCAGAGGGATCAGCGACATGGCGACGAACATGATTAAAACGGCTTGCGACATGGGCAGCGCGTAACACGGCGTCCCGGCATATGGAATTGTGATCGCACGTTTGCGCTTTGCGGTTGTTGTGGCTGTTGCTGCGGGGTTAGCATGGTCGCCATGTTGCGCGGTTTTTCGAGACGATTTTTCCTGACCACGGCGGCGGGTTTTGTGGCGACAGCGACGCAGGCTGCGGCGCCTGCCTCGTCCTTGCGGCCACAGGGGCGCGGCGTGGGCTTTGCCAAGAAGGCAGTGCGCGTCCCCGAGGCCATCGTGGCCGAGGCGGGCCTGAGCGGACGCATCAGTTTTGCCGTCGCCGATGTCAAGACGGGCTTGCGGTTGGAAGGGCAGAATGCGCAGACCGGAGCACCCCCTGCGAGCGTCGCCAAGGCGGTGACGGCCTTGTATGCGCTGGATGTGCTGGGGCCGTCGCACCGGTTTCAGACGCGGTTGATCGCCACTGGCACTGTCAGCGGTGGGGTGGTCAGCGGTGATTTGATCCTTGCGGGGGGCGGGGACCCCGCGCTGGACACCAACACTCTGGCAACCTTGGCCGCGGCGCTCAAGGCGGCGGGCGTGCGCGAGGTGCGTGGCGATTTCAAGGTTTATGATGGGGCGCTGCCGCGCATCGACACCATCGATTCTGACCAGCCCGCGCATGTGGGGTACAGCCCCGCGCTGTCGGGCATCGCGCTGAATTACAACCGGGTGCATTTCGAGTGGCGGCGGTCTTCGGGCGGGTTCGGCGTGACCATGGATGCGCGATCGGACAAGTACCGCCCCGATGTGGCGATGGCGCGGATGCGGATCGTGGCGCGGGATACGCCGGTTTACAGTTACAAGAGCACGGCGCGCACCGATGAATGGACCGTGGCGCGCGGGGCGCTGGGCAATGGCGGTGCGCGGTGGTTGCCGGTGCGCAAGCCTGCGCTTTATGCGGGGGACGTGTTTCAGACCATGGCGCGGTCGCAGGGCATTCCGCTGAAAGCGCCCAAGGTCATCTCGACCCTGCCGCAGGGGCAGGTTCTGGTGCGACACCAAAGTGACGATCTGCGCACGCTTTTGAAAGGCATGTTGCGGTTTTCGACCAATGTGACCGCTGAAATGGTGGGCATGGCGGCCACGGCCAAGCGCAATGGCACGCCGCGCAGTCTCCAGGCGTCGGCCTCGGAGATGAACAACTGGGCAAGGCGCACGCTGGGGATTGAAGGATTGCGGCTGGTTGATCATTCGGGGCTGGGCGAAGACAGCCGTGTGACCGCCGATGCGATGGTGGCGGCCTTGGTCAAGGTGCACAACAACGGGGTGCTGCGTCCGATCCTGAAGGCGATTGCCATGCGGGATGCCAAGGGGCGCCCGATCAAGACGCATCCGATCAAGGTGCAGGCCAAGACCGGCACGTTGAATTTCGTATCGTCCTTGGCGGGGTACATGACCGCACGAGACGGTACGGTTCTGGCTTTTGCGATCTTTGCGGCCGACGAGGACCAGCGCAAACGTATCCGCAAGGCGGACCGGGAGGCGCCGCGTGGGGCGCGGTCTTATAACAAGCGGGCCAAGCAGATGCAGCAAAAGCTGATCGAACGCTGGGGCACGCTTTATGGCAGCTAGGCCCGGTTCGGACCGCGTTGCGCGGTTCGAAACTGTGGACGCTGCCGTGCTGTACGCGCCTGTCGCGGCGTGGATGCCATCAGGGCTGGCGCGTGTTCTGGATATCGGGGCCGGTACGGGGCGGGATGCGGCGTGGTTTGCCACGGCGGGTCACGACGTTTGGGCGGTTGAGCCTGACGATAGGCTGCGCGGTGCGGCAGAGCAGTTGCATGGGCAGGCTGCGGTTTGGATCAAGGGCGCATTGCCGGAGGTGGCCGGGGTCGCGGGGCGCTTTGATCTGGTGGTGATGAGCGCGGTTTGGCATTTGATTGCACCGCAGGATCACGCTGCTGCATGGCGCAGGGTGTTCGACCTTGTTGCGGAGGGCGGACGGGTTGTGATGTCGTTGCGCCATGATCCGCGGGGTGGAGCGCCGCAAGATATGGTGGCCGTGGTGCGGCAGGGTGCAGAAGCCGCAGGGTTTTTACGCCGCGCCGAGATTGCGGCCCCCTCGCAACAGCCCGGAAACGCGGCGCGGGGCGTGCATTGGACCTGGTGCGTTTTTGAGCGTTAGTGCATGTGCCGCGCGCGTGAGCCGCGTTCGATCGCGGCGGCGTGCAGGCGGTCGATGTTCAGCTCGTAGCGGATTTCTTCGAGCAGGCGCAGTTGCGATTCAGGCAGGTTGCCATCCGCCGCGGCGACATCGCAGGCCAGCGCATAGGCGGTTTCGAAAAGGCGTTCGGGCAGAGCCTCGCGCACCAGACCAAAGAGTGCATCAAGCCCGTCTTCCTGCTCAAAGAGGTCAAAGACCGTCTGGCTGACCACGCTGACCCGGTCCACGTCGTAGTTGGCAAAGATCGGCAGCATGTTGATGGCTGATGTGATCTTGACCAGTTCGGCGGTACGGATTTCGGTGTCCGATGCGGAAACGGCCATCATGACGGCCACCAACGCATCCTGTGCTGTCATGGCGTGGGGTTGGAATTCTGTCACCGGGGGCATCCTTTGATCGGGCATGTTGCATGTGCAGAATATTGACGGCGCGCGTCTTGCACAATAGGTAGCGGCGGGATTGCGCGTAAGGTGCGCGCCTCTTATTCGGGATATTCGAGATGGCGAAGTTGCGGGACGCTGGCATGACCAGCAAGGCATGGCCCTTTGAAGAGGCGCGTCGAATCCTCAAACGCTATGAAAAGGCACAGCCCGAAAAGGGATATGTGTTGTTCGAAACCGGTTATGGCCCGTCGGGCCTGCCGCATATCGGGACATTTGGCGAAGTGTTGCGGACCACGATGGTGCGCAAGGCCTTTGAGGAAATCAGCGATATCCCCACCAAGCTGATCTGTTTTTCGGACGATCTGGACGGGATGCGCAAAGTGCCGGGCAACGTACCGCAACAGGAGATGCTGGCCGAGCATATGCACAAGCCGCTGACATCTGTTCCGGACCCCTTTGGCACGCACGAAAGCTTTGGCCATCACAACAACGCCATGCTGCGCCGGTTTCTCGACACCTTCAGGTTTGATTACGAGTTCATTTCGGCCCGTGAGTTTTATCGCGCCGGCCACTTCGACGCGGTGCTGAAGCGCGCGGCGGAGCGCTATGACGACGTCATGAAGGTCATGTTGAAAAGCCTGCGTGAAGAGCGCCAGCAGACCTATTCGATTTTCCTGCCGATCCATCCCGAGACGGGCCGGGTTCTGTACGTGCCGATGAAGCATGTGGATGCGCAGAACCACACCGTGACCTTTGACGATGAAGAGGGACGCGAGTGGACGCTGCCCGTCACCGGCGGAAATGTGAAATTGCAATGGAAGCCGGATTTCGGTGCGCGCTGGGCGGCGCTGGATGTTGATTTCGAGATGTATGGCAAGGAACACGCCACCAACGAAAAGATCTATGATGCGATCTGCAAGTTGTTGGGGGGGCGCCCGCCCGAACACTTCAGCTATGAGCTGTTCCTCGACGAGCAGGGCCAGAAGATTTCCAAGTCGTCGGGCAACGGCATTTCGATCGATGAATGGCTGAGCTATGCCAGCACCGAGAGCCTGTCGTATTTCATGTATCTAAAGCCCAAGACGGCCAAGCGGATGCATTTCGATGTGATCCCGAAGGCCGTGGATGAATACCACCAGCAACTGCGCGCTTATGCGACGCAGGATGATGCGCAGCGGGCCAACAACCCGGTGTGGCATATCCACGGCGGCGACGTGCCGGAAAGCAACATGCTGGTGCCGTTCTCGATGCTGTTGAACCTCGCGTCTGTTTCGGCGGCCGAAGACAAGGCGCAGTTGTGGGGTTTCATTCAGCGCTATGCGCCCAAGGCCACGCCCGAGAACAACCCCGACATGGATCAGGCCGCAGGGTTCGCGGTGCGGTATTTCAACGATTTCGTGAAACCAAAGCGGGCCTTCCGCGCGCCGACCAATCAGGAGCGCGAGGCGCTGGAGGCCCTGCGCGCCGAGCTTGCGGCCTATGACGGGCCGCGCGACGACGAGGCGTTGCAATCGGTGGTTTACGCTGTGGGGCGTGACCGGTTCGATCCGCTGCGCGGATGGTTCACGGCGCTCTATGAGGTGCTGTTGGGTGCAAGCCAGGGGCCACGTTTCGGCGGATTCATCGCGCTTTACGGGGTCGAGGAAACCGTGGCGTTGATTGATCAGGCGCTGGCTGGAGACCTTGCCGGATAAGCATCCGGTTTGATGTGGGCGGTGCGCGGCCTAGCTTTGTTCCAAAGCTTTGACGGAGACCGCCCATGTTGAAGACACTGTTGTCCGCCCTTGTTGCCGTGATGCTGGCCATGCCCGTGTGGGCGGAGGAACCAGAGATCGAGGCCACGATCAGCAACCAGATCGAAGCCTTTCAAGCTGACGATTTCACCCGCGCATTTACCTTTGCCAGCCCGAATATCCGGCGCATTTTTCGCACGCCGGAAAACTTTGGGCGCATGGTGACGCAGGGATATCCGATGGTTTGGCGCCCTGCGGCGGTGGAGTATCTGGAGCAGCGCACCGAGGCCGGAGCGATCTGGCAGAAGGTGCGTATCACCGATCAGAAGGGTGGCGTGCATATCCTTGACTACCGCATGTTGCAGACGGAAGACGGTTGGAAAATCAATGGTGTACAGCTTTTGGAGTCGAGCTCTGTCGCTGTTTGACACCCCCCACCGTCACGGTGGTCTCAGCCCCCATTAACCCCTTGTTGATACTTCCTTTGGCCGCAGCGGGCGCGTGATCCGCCGCGATTGGTCAACTGGCGTTTGCGCCGCCCACATGGCGCGCAGCACCGCGGGAAAAGGGTTACCCTATGAACAAGGCAATTACCGATGGCGTGCTGCTGATGCCGCCAGCGTTTAAAAATGGGCTGGACGTATGGTCTAGCGGCGATGGCACGCCGGGGTCGGACACCTATGCAAATGCGGGCAATGCGGCCTTTGTGCCGGCGGATCAGGATTTCGGCGGGTGCCTTGAAATCCAGAAGAACACGTCGACCACCAAGCTGCGGTATATGGGCGAGACGCCTTTGCTGCCCGGGTGCTATCTGCGGGTGACTGCACGCATCAAGGCGGTCAGTGGCAACCTGCCTTCGGTTCGCATTGCGGGATATGCGGGCAAGGGCGGCGGCGGCAATGTGTCGGGTGTGGTTCAAGTGGGGCCTTCGACCTCGCTGACCACATATGGCGAGGTTGTCGAGGTTAGCGCGATTATCGGTGCGGGGAACCGGGGCGGCGTCGATATGGTCTGGGGCAACCAGGCGATCTTTGGCCATTTCGGGCTGGACCTGACGGGCCAGAACGGCGGGGTGGTGCGCATCGACGATATCATCATCGAAGACATCACATCGGTGTTCCTGCGTGACATGTTGGCAGTGGTCGATGTGCGCGACTATGGCGCGGTGGGCGATGGCACCACCGACGACAGCGCGGCCTTTGATGCCGCCAACGTGGCGGCCAACGGGCGCACGGTTCTGGTGTCGGCGGGCACGTACCGTTTGAACAGCGACGTGACCTTTGATGCGCAGGTGAAATTCGAGGGCACTGTGTCCATGCCGGACGACGCCATTTTGCTGCTGCGCCGTGACTACCATCTGCCCGCCTATATCGAGGCCTTCGGGGATGAAACCATTGCCTTCAAGAAGGCGTTCCAGGCCCTGTTGAACAACGCCGATCATGAATCGCTGGATTTGGGCGGGCGCAAAATCGCCATTTCCGAACCCATCGACATGCAGGCTGCTGTCCCAAACAAGACCAGCTATGCCACCCGCCGCATCATCCGCAACGGCCAGATCGAAGCGGCAGGCACGTCGGGCTGGACCACGGAAGTGACAAGCTCGCAGGGGACTTATGATACGTCCGATCCCAAGAAGCTGACCAATGTGACGAACATCGCCAATGTGCAGGTAGGATCGTTGGTGGAGGCCAATGGCGTGGGGCGCGAAGTTTATGTGCGGTCCATCAATGTGGCCCAGCAGGAAATCACGCTGAGCAATGCGCTTTATGATGCCGTGGGCACACAGACCTACACCTTTAGCCGGTACAAATACCTGTTGGATTTCAGCGGCTTCAGCAAGCTCAACAAGTTCACGATGACGGACATCGAATTCCAGTGCAACAACGTGTGCAGTGGTATCCTTCTGGCCACGTCGGGTGTGACCTTTACCTTGCAAGACAGCTATATCAGCCGGCCAAAGAACAAGGGGATCACGTCGCACGGCGGTGGCTGTCAGGGCATGATCATCGACCGCTGCCAGTTCCTGTCGAGCGAGGATGGCATGGACGTGTCAGACCGTGTGTCCATCGGGTTCAACACCAACGCCAATGACGTGAAGGTGCGCAACAACCGCGCCACGCGGTTCCGTCACTGGTGTATCCTTGGCGGTGGGTCCAGCATCGTGATCGGCAACCACTTTTTCCAGGGTGACGCTGTGTCGGGGGGTGTCCGGTCGGCAGGTATCGTTCTGGCCAAGCCACACAGCAGCGGTGTGATCTCGAGCAACTACATCGACAACTGTTTCATCGAGTGGACGAACGAGCACGATCAGGCGCCGGAGTTCAACAGCGAGTTTTCGTTCAGCGCCCTGAGCATCACCGACAACATCTTCCTGTCGGGCAGCGTGGCCCCGTGGTTCAGTTATATCGTGGTCAAGCCGCATGGCGCGGGGCATTTCCTGTCAGGTGTGTCGATCGCGGGCAACAAGTTCCGGTCGATTGCAGGCAACATCGACCGGGTGGAGCGTGTGGACACATCCTTTGCCGATCTGGATTATGGCCGGATGAAGAACGTGGAGTTCCACGGCAATTCGTTCCACGGCGTGATGGCGCAGGTGTCGAACCCGCTGCGGTTGCGTCACTATGAGAACACCACGGCGCAGACCTGGGTGGTTGATACCAACGACGAGTTGCCCTTTGGCGGACGCGCTTTGCTGGTCGACAGCATCGTGACAACCGATCCGGTGAAGAACAATTCGAACGTGACCAAGTTCCAGATGCCCTATGTGGATGCGCAGCAGGGGGCCAATGCCGATCAGGTGCATTTGATCTGGGATGAGCCGATGCGCGGGTCGGTGCATATGACGGTGCGCATGGACGTCTGGTAAGGCTGGCGCAAATACTTGACGAAGGGCCCGTGCAGCACTGCGCGGGCCTTTTGCAATCTGTCAGAACTCGCGCCAGACGCTGAACTTGAGCCCATAGTCCTGCGTGGTGCTGCGCTTGGCCTCAAGACCCACGACATAGATGGTTTTGCCATTTTTGGGGGTGTAGATGTAGGACGGGGCCAGCGTGGTCGAGGTGTTGCCGCCGCTGTCGATGGCCCAGAACACCTGAAACATGCCCTTTGCCCGTGCGCCAAGCGCCATGCCCAGCGTCGCGTCGATCTTGCCGATGTGGTTGCTGCCGTCGAGGTCCCATTCCACGCCCGTATCGACGTTCACCCAACCGTTGCGGTCTTTCCAGGTCAGGCTGCGGCCATAGCTGAGCGTTGTCTTTGCCAGTGCGGAGATGTCGCTGCCTGAAATGCGCGCGCCAAGGCCGATCTGGTACGACATCCGGGCAGGGCGATCCCCAAGCGAAATGGGACGCCGGACGAAGGCAGACAAGGTGCCCGACATGGCAAGGCCCTGCCGCATCGTCAGGTCCAGATCGGCCCCCACCGTGGTTTTCGGGGCAAGACCGTATTCAAGGTATCCCGCAAAGCCGCTGTCGAGGCTGTAGGTTGTCGATGAGGACAGTGAAAAGAAACCCGAGCCTTCCGCGCGCAGCCACGCACCCGCCGCAACAGGCAGGGCCAGGACCAAAACCATTAGGCCACTTACAAGACACGCGCGCCGGATCATTCCACTTCTCCCGGCGTTCAAAGTGCTTAATCAAGGTTAACAATTGGTTACGTGGTGATGCCACGCATGGGTGGCAGGACTTTGCCAGCCGGGGTGACATGCGCAGAAATACGGATGCAGGGGTGCGGGATCGTTCCCATATCAGGGGTGCAGCAAACCAGCAGGAGAACGCCCATGCTATGCCCCATCGACGGAACCGCCCTTGTCATCTCTGATCGCAGCGGGGTCGAGATCGATTATTGCCCGACGTGCCGCGGCGTGTGGCTGGACCGGGGTGAGTTGGACAAGATCATCGAACGTGCCGCCGCCTACTCAGCGCCGCCGCCGGTGCAGTCACGCGACACCCGTGACTACGATGACCGGCGCGATCCGCGCAAAAAGCGCAAGAAGGGCATGGGCGACCTGTTGGGCGATATCTTTGACTTCTAGGTGATGGGGGTCGCGATGCAGGCCCGAAACGCCTGAACCGGTTCCGCGGCACCTTGCAAGGACATGGTGACCTCGGCGCTTTGCGTAAAGGCCTTGGCGGTCGTGTTGAACTCCAGACCGTTCAGCACGTTGCCAAAGCCCGTGTCCGTCACGGTCAGCGTTTGCGCGTCTGTCTGATGGCGGTTGGTCGAGATGGTGTTCGGCTGCGCCCCGTCAAAGCGCATTGAAAAGGCGGATGCCGCCGGCCAGCCGTCCGGGTGGGTGATCGCAATCGTATAAAGCCCTGTGACATGATCGAAAGTGACCGTGAGCTCTGCCTCTGCTTCGACGTGGGACAACGTGCAGACGGGTTGCGGAGTGAAGTCCCATGCGTGGGCCGGGGTGGTCAGGAGAGCGAGGGCAATGAGATGGCGCATGCGCACTGATCTAGCCCAGCCGGGCCGTGAGACCAACTTTGAACACACAAGATGAGGGCAGCGTCCGACCTTGGAGGGCGCTTTGATCGGTTGGATCAACGCGCTTGTCTTGAAGCATGGATGCTGGATGGGCTTTGAAGGTCCTCGCCAAAAGCGCCCTCCGGTGGGAGGTCCGGCGCTGCCTCGCGGTGCCGCCGGGCGTTTGCTGCGATATTCTAACGCCCTTTCCGCCGCTTGACCCCGCCACGCATACCGCCGCGGCCCATCGTGCTGCGGCCCGATGCCTTCTGTGCGTCGTCCACGGCCTTGTCCACGGCGTACTGCCGGGCCATCGGATCGTCGGCCACGGCAAGGTCCACAGCCTCCAGCCGCTTGACCTCGTCCCGCAGGCGGGCGGCTTCCTCGAATTCGAGGTTCTCGGCCGCCTTGCGCATGTCCGTGCGCAGCCCTTCCAGCACGGTTTGCAGATTGCCACCGGCCAGCGGGTTGTCGATCTTGGCGGTGACGCGGCTCTGATCGGTGTCACCCTTGTAGAGGCCTGCAAGGATGTCCTCGACGTTCTTCTTGACCGTCGCCGGGGTAATCCCGTGCTCCACGTTGTAGGCCATCTGCTTGGCGCGGCGGCGGTTGGTTTCGCCCAGTGCGCGCTCCATCGACCCGGTGATGCGGTCGGCGTACATGATCACGCGGCCCTCGGCGTTGCGCGCGGCGCGGCCGATGGTCTGCACCAGTGAGGTTTCGGAGCGCAGGAATCCTTCCTTGTCCGCGTCCAGAATGGCCACCAGTCCGCATTCGGGGATGTCCAGACCTTCGCGCAGCAGGTTGATCCCGATCAGCACGTCGAAGGCCCCAAGCCGCAGATCGCGCAGGATCTCGATGCGTTCGATGGTGTCGATGTCCGAGTGCATGTAGCGCACGCGAATGCCTTGTTCGTGCATGTATTCGGTCAGGTCCTCTGCCATCCGCTTGGTCAGCGTGGTGACCAGCGTGCGGAACCCGTCGGCGGCGACCTTACGCACCTCGTCCAGCAGATCATCGACCTGCATGTCCACGGGTCGGATTTCGACCTCGGGGTCCAGAAGACCCGTGGGGCGGATCACCTGTTCGGTAAACACACCGCCGGTCTGTTCGATCTCCCACGCCGCGGGGGTGGCCGACACGAAGACCGATTGCGGGCGCATGGCGTCCCATTCCTCGAACTTCAATGGGCGGTTGTCCATGCAGGAGGGCAGGCGGAACCCATGTTCGGCCAGCGTGAACTTGCGTCGGTAGTCGCCCTTGTACATGCCGCCGATCTGGGGGACGGACACGTGGGATTCATCGGCGAAGACGATGGCGTTGTCAGGGATGAACTCGAAAAGGGTGGGGGGCGGCTCGCCGGGGGCACGGCCCGTCAGATAGCGTGAATAGTTCTCGATCCCGTTGCAGACGCCCGTGGCCTCCAGCATTTCCAGATCGAAGTTGGTGCGCTGTTCCAGCCGCTGCGCTTCCAGCAGCTTGCCTTCGCTCACCAGTTGATCGAGCCTGATCTTCAGCTCTTTCTTGATGCCGATGATGGCTTGGCTCATCGTCGGTTTGGGCGTCACATAGTGGCTGTTGGCATAGACACGGATGTGCTCCATCGTGTCGGTCTTTTCGCCGGTCAGGGGGTCGAATTCGGTGATGGATTCCAATTCCTCGCCAAAGAACGACAGCTTCCATGCGCGATCATCAAGGTGGGCGGGAAAGATTTCCAGACTATCGCCCCGAACCCGGAACGATCCCCGCTGGAACGCGGCATCGTTGCGGCGGTATTGCTGGGCCACCAGATCGGCGATCACCTGCCGTTGGTCGTACATCTGGCCGACCTTCAGATCCTGCGTCATGGCGCCATAGGTTTCGACCGACCCGATGCCATAGATGCACGATACCGATGCCACAATGATCACGTCATCCCGCTCCAACAGCGCCCGCGTGGCCGAGTGGCGCATGCGGTCAATCTGTTCGTTGATCTGGCTTTCCTTCTCGATGTAGGTGTCCGAGCGGGCCACGTAGGCCTCGGGCTGGTAATAGTCGTAGTAGCTGACGAAGTATTCCACCGCGTTCTCGGGAAAGAAACCTTTGAACTCCCCATACAACTGCGCGGCCAGCGTCTTGTTCGGCGCAAGGATGATGGCCGGGCGCTGTGTCTCTTCGATGACCTTGGCCATGGTGTAGGTCTTGCCCGTGCCGGTGGCGCCCAAAAGCACCTGATCGCGATCGCCGTCCAGCACGCCTTGGGTCAGTTCCTTGATCGCGGTAGGCTGGTCGCCTGCGGGCGTGAACTCAGTTTCCATGACGAACCGCTTGCCGCCTTCCAATTTGAGGCGTTCGCGCACGTCCGGCGCGGGGTTGGCCAACACGGCCTCGGAACTGTCGGAATGGGCATAGGGCATGGGCAGTCTCGCTTTCCTTTCCCAAATTGGACCGTTTGCCGCGCGGTGCAAGGGCATACGACCCGCTGCTGACAAAAACTGTCATCTGGCGGTGGTGGACAGCGCCGGAATATGCGTCATTCTGCCGGCACCCAAAGGAGGTCCCATGGCCAACGTAAACAAGACACCCCGCGCCCTGATCGAAGGCCGCCCCGCCCTGATCGTGATCGACATTCAGGCCAGCACCTTCATTGATGACAGCGCAGTGCGGTCCATCGACAACATGCCCGGATACCGCGACAGGATGCTGTCCGCACGCGGTGCGATCGATGCGGCCCGCGCGGCGGACATTCCGGTGATCTTCGTGCAAGAGGTGCATCACCCCTCCATGGTCGACTTCGGGCGCGAACTGGACGGGGACGAGGACGTGCATTGCCTCGAAAACAATCCTGCGACCGCCATCGCCGTGGAGGAGATGGATTTTCGGCCCGACGACTATCTGATCCGCAAGCGGCGTTACTCTGCCTTCTTCGGCACCGATCTTGAAATCCTGCTGAAAGGGTTGCGCGCGGAGACGCTGATCCTTGTGGGTGGGCTGACCGATGTCTGCGTGCACTACACCTTCGTCGATGCCCACCAGCACGACTATTTCTGTCGGGTGGTCGAGGATTGCGTGGCCGGATCAAGCCGTGAGGCGCATGAAGCATCCCTGAAAGCCATGGAATACCTGCAAACCGGCGCGCGGCGCAGCCTTGCAGAGATCAAGGCCGCTTTTGCGGACACCGCCCCAGCCTGATCTTCATCTTGGCAGAAAAACTCCGGCGGAGTCCGAGGGACGGGGGCAGTGCGCCCGTCCCATGGTCTACGATGTCCTGCCCGGGAAGCGACGGATCAGTGGCAGTGCACCGGTTTCGACCCGCCATGACAACACTGACCGGGAGGTGACGATTTGCGGCATCCGCCCCCGTGCGCGACGGTCTGATCGGGGGCGCTTATCCCAACACTGCTGTTGGTTTGTGCGGCCACAGGCCCAAAGGCCGACATGGAGATAACAAAAGCAATCGAAACAAGGCTTTTCATAATCTGTTCCTTCAATGATATGTCGTGTTAACCATTTGTTAGCACTCTGCCGCCACGCACCTTGATCGAGATCAAGCAGCTTCGAAAAACGCATCTTGCCCCGCGCCACTCCAACCCGATATATCATCCACAGCCACCAAGGAGCCTGCACATGCGCGCACGAATCTATCAGCCCGCCAAGACGGCGATGTCTTCGGGCACGGCGAAAACCCATGGCTGGGTGCTTGAATTTGCCCAGACCTCGGCGCGTTCGGTCGATCCTTTGATGGGCTGGACATCGTCCGATGACACCCAGACCCAGGTGCGTCTGCAATTCGACACGCTTGACGCGGCCAAGGCCTATGCCGAGGAACACGGGATCGACGCGACCGTGCAGATGCCCAACAAGCGCAAGCCCAACATCCGCCCCGGCGGCTATGGTGAGAACTTTGCAACCAACCGACGTGGGGCATGGACACACTGACCATCGCGCCCGGCACGCCGGATTTGCCGGACGTGAACGCCTTGCTGTTGCGCCATCACGCGTTGATGCGCGCCAGCTCCCCCGAAGAAAGCTGCCACGTGATGGACCCGGCGGAATTGCTGGAGGCGGGGGTCACCCTGCTGACGGCCCATGATGGCGACCAGCTTCTGGGCGTGGGCGCCCTCAAGGCGCTGGACGGCACACACGGCGAGTTGAAATCGATGCACACCGCACAAGAGGCACGTGGCCGGGGCGTGGCCCGTGCCCTTCTTGTGGCGCTGATGGATCGGGCCCGTGCCGACGGCCTGACCCGCCTGAGCCTCGAGACCGGCACTGCCGCGCTCTTTGCGCCCGCGCGCGGGCTCTATGCCGCCAACGGTTTCGCCCCCTGCGCACCCTTCGCGGACTACACCGAAGACCCCTTGAGCGTTTTCATGACCCGCGCGCTCTGACCCCTTGCAAGGGCAGCCTCCCTGCGGCATGACAAGACCAGCGGTCCCTTAGCTCAACTGGATAGAGCAGCTGACTTCTAATCAGCAGGTTGAGGGTTCGAGTCCTTCAGGGATCGCCACGTTTCCATAACAATCAGAAGATTTAGGGCGGTCTGTTTGATCGCGGCCCTTTCCTCTTGAAGACCGGAGGCGATGGTCTGTTCCAGACCGTGGCGCAGGCAACCTGCGCTAGATGAAGAGTGTGAGCCCGATCATGGATACGATCAGGAACAAGATCGTCATAACACCGCCGGACCGGATGAAGTCCACCACCCGGTAGCCCGCAGGGCCCATAATCAGCGCGTTAACCTGATGGGTTGGGATCAGGAAGGAGTTCGAGGTCGAGATTGCAACAGTGAGTGCAAAGACCGCCGGGTTGCCGCCTGCCGAGATCGCAATGGAGATCGCCAGCGGCACAAGCAGGACGGTCGCGCCAACATTCGACATCACAAGCGTGAAGATCGTTGCCAATATCGCCAAACCGGCTTGCAGCGACCAGAGTGGCCAGCCGTCCAGCAGGGTCAGGATTTGCTCTGCGATCCATGCCGCCGTGCCGGTGTTTTGAACGGCCATGCCCAGCGGGATCAGGGACGCCAGCAAAAAGACCGTGCTCCAGCTGACGGCATCATAGGCTTCGTCGATCGACAGCACCCGTGACAGGATCATGCCCACAGCACCCGCGAGCAACGCCAGCGACAAGAGCAGGTCGGTAAACAGGATCAGCCCAAGCGTCATCAAGAAGAACCCCAGCGCCCAGTTGACCTTGTGCGGGCGCAGTTCCTCCTGGGGGAAGTCCGAGGTGACCACGACGAAGTCCTGATCAGATTTCATTCGCGTCAGCCGTTCCCATTGCACGTGGACGACCAATGTATCGCCAGCCTGCAATTGCACCTTGCCGATATGGGTCGCGACATGGTCTTCGGTTTCAACATGGCTGAGTGTTTCTTCGCCCCGGTGGATCGCCAGGATGGACAAACCGTGGGTCTGTCGCAGACGCAGGTCGATGGGGCATTGACCGATGACGGCTGAACCCGGTGGGATAACGACCTCGGCCACACCGGATTCAGTGGCCGCGAAATCGTCGGCGAACACGTCCAAAGCGGGCAAGATCTCCAAGCCATAGGGCTCCGCAAACTCGTCCTGAAGCACACGGCGCAGGCCAAGGATCGCCAGGCGTGCAGGCGCTTCGATCACGGTATCGGCCATTGGCGCGATGACCTTGTGGCCCCTGTACGACGTTCCCAGAATATAGATGTGGTGCGCAACCATGACATCCGCCAACGTCTGGCCAATCAGGATTGACCCTTCCGGCACGCGCACTTCGAACATATCGGCGCGCAGACCATAGGTGTTCTCCACGAAGGTCTGCATGGAACGCGCCGCACCAGCGTCTTCGCCGCGCCCCCGCTGTCCGGGCAGTATCCAGCGGCCCAGAAGCACAAAGTACAGCACCCCGGTCAGGACCAGCATCACCCCGATGGGCGTAACCGAGAAAAGGCCAAAGGGTTCCATCTGCTGATCGGCCGGCAAGGTCCGGTTGGCCGAGATCAGCAGGTCGTTCAGCAAGATCAGCGGAGAAGACCCGACCATCGTGATCGTACCGCCAAGGATCGCACAGAACCCCATTGGCATCGCCAAACGGCTCATCGGTATTTCGGTTCGGGCCGATATCCGGCTGATCACAGGCAGGAACAACGCCGCCGCACCCACGTTCTGCATGAAAGAGCTGATAACGCCGACAGTTCCCGAGACAATCGGGACAATCCGTGCCTCGGTCGTGCCGCCGCGTTTCAGAATGAGCGATGCAACTTTGGACATGAGGCCGGTCTTGTCCAGCCCGGCCCCGATGATCATCACGGCAATAATCGAGATCACCGCGTTTGATGAGAACCCCGCGAAAAGGTCCGCCCGGTTGGAGAGGTTTTCGAGGCCGGGCAAAGTGCTGAGCCCGCCCAAGATCACCATCACGAGGATCGCAGCCAAGTCGATGCGGATGATCTCGGACACAAACAGAAATACCGTGAACGCCAGCAGCCCGAGGACCACCATCATTTCCAAAGTCAGAACCGTCACTTCCATCGTCTCTCCCCACTTGAGAGCCTAGTGACGGTTTCCCGGCACGCATAGTACCAATCCTGTCGATTTTCTTGGCCAGTTGCCGTTGAGCAGGTGCCATTCCAAACCGTTCGCAGAGAGGGTCGGTGCGTCAATCCCGCGAACATGCGGCGCGCAAAATCGAGTAAATCCGGTCGATGACCTTTCGAACCTCTGGCAGATACCTGTCTTTATGGTGGGTCACGAGCCACTGGTCGTGTGCAAGATCGGCGATCAGTGGCGATACCTGGGTCAGCGTATCAATCCTGTCGCCGATGAACGTCGGCAGCACCACGCGGGCCTGCCCGGCAAGGGCCAGATCAAGGGCGTTGCGCGGACTGGTGACCTCTATGCTGTCCTCGGATCCTATGTTCGCCTGAACCCATTGGGCGGAGGGCGTATGGCCAAGGACACGCGCCCAAGGGGCCTTCGCATCGGTGCCGCAACAGATCGCAAATTGAACGCGGCCGACCTTTCGCCCTGCCAGCCCGACACAGTCGGGGCGTTGGTTTCGAATGCCGATCAGGGCCTCCCGGCGGCCGATGTCCAATACTTCATCCGCTGCAATGAAGCGGAGCCTGATCCGGTCGGTGCCTACGATTCCCGATACGTGTCCACACAGGTATTGGGTCACCCATGTGCCGGCTGAAACCTTTACGGTCGGGATGGTCTGTTCAACTTCAGTCAGCAGGGGGATAAGGCTTTCCAGGGCCTCGGCCTTTTCAAGCAGAGCTTTGCCGTCTTCGGTCATCTCGTGCCCGACATTCAAAGCTTTGCCACGTTGACTGCAACACGCAATCAGGCATCCATCATCAATGTATCGTTCACCGCAAAAGAGGTCCGGAAGGGCGTGCCGTAGCAGAGGCCGTCCATACGCGTGGCGTATGGAATTCATGCGCTGTGCGACCTTGTTTGCATGCTGTCGATGCGGATAATCGCAACCAGTGCGGCAAAGCATTCGTGGGTGCCTGATTGAGTTCGTGGAGCAAACTCAATGCAAGCCGGGCAACCGAACCGGAATAGAATACAGTTGTTGCATCGCAAGGGCATGCGGCCGTCAATAATTATCGGGTGCAGGCATGAACAAGACAGCAATCTACAAACTCAGCGCGCTGGCCGATCGAACGCCGGAATATGCGATCGTGGGGGACGTTGACCTTGTCGTTGTGCGCTTTGACGACAACGTGTCGGTGTTCTACGGGCGCTGCCTGCACCGTGGTGCGCTGATGTCGGATGGTCATGTGCGCGGCGATGATCTGATTTGCGGCGTGCACAATTGGGACTACAGGCTCGACAGTGGGGTGTCGGCCTATGCCAATGATGAAAAGCTGCCCAAGTTCTCATCGTGGATCGATGGCGATGACGTGATGGTGGACGCGGACGAGATCAACGCCTGGGGCTATGCCAACCCGCAACCTTTCAAGCGCGATGAGTATCTAGGCCTTTACGCGGACCCAAGCCACGGGATTGCCGAAGAACCCTATACCGCGATGATCCAGACCTATGCCAAAAGCGGTCTGTCCGAGACGGGCCATCACGGCATTGTCGATTCCATGGGGGTGCCCCGGACCGATTTGCCCGATTGGGATGATATCCAACTGCTCACGGCACAGCTGGCCACGCCACCTCTTTTGGACGATGCCCCGGTCGGCACGGATGTGGTGATTGGCCCGAGCGCACAGAAACCCCTGCGCCTCAAGATCCCGCTTTTCGTGTCTGACATGAGTTTCGGCGCGCTGTCTGAGACTGCCAAGGTCGCGCTGGCACGTGGGGCCGAGATGGTCGGCACCGGCATCTGTTCCGGTGAAGGCGGGATGTTGCCCGAGGAACAGGCCGAAAACACCCGGTACTTCTACGAACTGGCCTCGGGGCGGTTCGGGTTCAACTGGGACAAGCTCGACAAGGTGCAGGCCTTTCACTTCAAGGGCGGGCAGGGGGCCAAGACCGGCACCGGCGGCCATCTGCCGGGCGAGAAAGTCAACGGCAAGATCGCCCAGGTGCGCGGGTTGGAACCGGGCAGCGATGCGATATCGCCATCGCGTTTTCCCGAATGGACCGCACCGGCGCAGATCAAGGCCTTTGCAGACGAGGTGCGTGACCGCACCGGCGGCATCCCCATCGGCTACAAACTGTCGGCCCAGCACATAGAAAAGGATATCGATGCGGCGCTGGCCATCGGTGTTGATTACATCATCCTGGACGGGCGCGGTGGCGGCACGGGCGCGGCGCCCGTTATCTTCCGCGACAACATATCTGTGCCAACCATCCCTGCGCTGGCCCGGGCGCGCAGCCACCTCGACAGGCTGGAGCGTGGGGATGTCAGTCTTGTCATCACCGGGGGCCTGCGCAAGCCCGCCGATTTCATCAAGGCGCTGGCACTGGGCGCGGATGCGATTGCCGTGTCCAACGCCGCGATGCAGGCCATCGGCTGTCTGGCCATGCGCGCCTGTCACACCAACAATTGCCCTGTGGGTATCGCCACCCAACGCCCCGAACTGGTCAGCCGCCTCGTGGCCGGGAAATCGGCCAGACAACTTGCGAACTTCTTTGAGGCCTCTGTCAGCCTGATGCAGGTGATGGCGCGGGCCTGCGGCCACGACCATCTGTCGAAATTCGATCACAACGACCTGACCACCTGGAAAAAGGACATGGCGGACATTTCCGGCGTTTCGTTCGGGGGTATGGCATGACCGGTGCCGCGATGGTCGTTCTGGCGGCCAAGCTGTGGCTTGTCGTCGGTGGTCTCGTTGCAGCGCCCTTCGTGGTTTTCGGCATTGACCGTTTGGACGAAGACGCCCGCGGGGCCTATGTCTTTCGCCCGCTGCTGGTGCCCGCCATCCTGCTGATCTGGCCGCTGGTTCTTTGGCGCTGGTACGTGCTCGAAACGGGCAAAGACGTTTGGGAAAACCGGTATCGCCCTGCGCGGCACAGGCACAAATGGGTGGCAGGTGCCATGCCCGTGGCGATTGTTGCGATCCTGATGACGGGTCTGATGGTGCGGCAAGTCTGGCCCGTTGACATCGACCCGCGCCGCATTGCGTCTTCGATGGAGATTGAACCGTGAGCGTCAAGTACACGCCCGTCCAATGGAACCTGAACAAGTGGCTTTATGACGGGATCATGCTGGCGGGCGTCGCGGCGTTCTTGTGGGTGTTTTTGTTCATCAGCCCCCAACTTCTGAGCCATGAATTCCCGATCAATCCGCAAATCCACAACGCCCGTGCCTTCGGGGTTTGCGCCTTTTTGATGTTGACGGTGATCCTGTGCATCGGCCCGCTGGCGCGCATCGATCCCCGCTTCCTGCCGCTTTTGTACAACCGCAGGCACTTTGGGGTGATGACGCTTTTCGTGGCGATCACCCATGCCAGCTATGTGCTGAACTGGTATTTTTCCTTTTCGCCCACGGACAAGTTCGAAGCGGTGCTGCTGGCCAACACCAGCTATACCCAAATCGCCGGTTTTCCCTTCGAGGTCTTTGGCATTCTTGCCTTGATCTGCCTCGCTGTTCTGACCGCAACGAGCCATGATTTCTGGCTCAAGTTCCTGACCCCACCCGTCTGGAAACGTCTGCATGGCCTGATCTATGTGGCCTATGTGGCTGTCGTCGCCCATGTCAGCCTTGGGACCATGCAAGACCAACAAGGCCAGATCTCCACCGTGATTTTTGCAGGTGGAGCGTTGCTGGTGGCAGGGCTGCACAGCTACGCCGCGCTCTATGAGGCACGGCATGGCGATGCGCGTGGCATCGATGTGGACGGATGGATCGACATCTGCGCGGTGGATGACACCGTCGAAGGCTATGCCAAGATCAAGGCCCTGCCCGGTGGTGACCGTGTGGCAGTGTTTCGCCAGAACGGCAAGCTGAGTGCGATTTCCAATGCCTGCGCCCATCAGAACGGCCCCTTGGGCGAAGGGCGCATTGTCGATTGTCTGGTGACCTGCCCGTGGCACGGGTTTCAATATGACGTCACCAACGGCAGATCGCCCGCGCCCTTTACCGAGCAGGTTCCAACCTACAACATCCGTCTGGTGGGATCGGTGGTGCAGGTGCACCGGGATGCGAACCCGCCGGGCACCTATGTCCCACCCTTGGACATCGAGGTGGCGCAATGAGCCGGGATACGTCTTCGCCATTCTTCGTGGGCTACCTGCCCATCCCCCCGCGTCTGCGCGGGTTCCTGTTGCTGGCCTGTGGTGCGTTCATCTCGGTGTTCGTGGCGGCGGCTGTGTTGATCGGCGGCACGCAGGATGCCCCGCCCCCCTCCGGTTTCCGCTTTGACTATGGCCGTCAGACCGTGACGGGTGTGGTCGAACTGACGCCCTATCCCCTGCTGCGGGTGACGCAAGGCAACGACCTGATCCAGCCGGGCAAAACGCTGATGCTGACCGGGACGGGCAAGAACGGTGTGATCGACCGCGCCCGCGATCTCGATGGCCGGCTTGCCACCGTTTCGGGTGTGATCCTGCAACGTGGCACCATGGACATGATGCAACTGCGCGGTGGGCAAAATGGCCTGCGCGCTGCCCAAGGGGACGTGCCCGAGCTGGAGACACAACAGCTTGGCAGGTGGGTCCTTGCGGGCGAAATCTGCGACGGGAAGTGCCTTTATGGGGCCATGCGTCCGGGACGCGGGCTGGCCCACAAGGCCTGTGCCAACCTGTGCCTTCTGGGCGATATTCCACCCGTCTTCGTGAGCGCGCAACCCGTGGAAGGGGCCGACTTCATGCTGATCACCGGACCGGATGGCACGCTGTTGCCCGCGTCGGCCTATGATTACATCGGGCAATATGTCACCCTCGAAGGGGATCTGGAGCGGCGCGGCGATATTTTGGTGCTGCGCATGCTGCCCGCAACATTGGAGCGGATCGGCGGATGAAACGGGTTGTGCTTTTGCTGGTGGTCGCAGGCGTTGCGGTGGTGCTGTTCTACCTGTCGCGGTTCTGGTTTCTGGACCTGTGGCCGCGCAGTGGCCTTTTCGGTATCTCCGAACTCAGGCCCGGTGGCGGGTTGCTGGGGCGCTGGTTGCGTGGCACGCCGCTGGCCCCCTTCGAATTGCTGATCTGGGCCGTGGGCGTGTTCGTGGTCCTGACCGGAGTGCAGCGGTTGTTCGATTTCCTGTTCACCCCCAAAGAGGATGACGCAAATGACACCTGAGACGTTGGATTGGATTTCCGTGGGACGGATCGAGGATTTGCCCGAGGGGCGCGTCAAAACCGTCACCGCGCGCACCACATCGATCTGCCTTGTGCATTTCGATGGCCAATGGGCCGCGATGAACAACCATTGCCCGCACCAGAAAGGGCCGCTGGGCGAAGGGTCCATTGAGAAGGGGATAGATGACAAATGCTGGATCCGCTGCCCATGGCACGGGTGGGACTTCGATCCGCTGACGGGCAAGCCACCCGGCGGACATGAAGACACGGGTCAGCAGATGTACCCGGTCGAGATCCGTGACGGCGAGATTTTCGTAGGGATCGAAGCGGAACCCGATCACGAGCGCACTGTTACCGACGTCATGGTCGAGACGATGACAAACTGGGGTGTGCAATCGGTGTTCGGTATGGTCGGCCATTCCAACCTTGGCCTCGCGGATGCGATCCGCCGGTCTGTCGGTGACAAGAAGCTGAAGTATTACGGCATCCGTCACGAGGGCGTCGCGGCCTTTGCCGCGTCGGCCTATGGCAAGCTGACGGGTCAACCCGCCGCCTGTCTGACAATCGCGGGGCCCGGCGCCACGAACCTGTTGACCGGCATGTGGGACGCCAAGGTCGACCGCGCGCCGGTGCTGGCGCTGACCGGGCAGGTGCAGACACAGGTCTTTGGCCCCGGAGCGTTTCAGGACATTGACCTGAGTTCGGCGTTCCAGGCTGTTACGGCCTTTTCGCAAACGGTGCTCAGCACATCCAACCATGCGGAACTGATGTCGCTGGCCTGCAAGAACGCGATTGTGGAACAGAACGTGGCACACCTGATCTTTCCCGACGACATGCAGACATTGCCATCGGACAGGCCCGCAGGGGCACCGGCGGGGCGCATGGGTGGCACCAGGGTCACGCCGGAAGCTTCCGATATCGACGCCGCCGTCACCCTTCTGAACGGGGCCAAGCGGCCGATGATCGTGGTGGGTCACGGAGCCTACGGCGCGCGCGACCAGATCATCGCGCTGGCCGAAAAGATCGGCGCGCCGGTGGTCACCACCTTCAAGGCGAAAGGGCTGGTGCCGGACAGCCATCCGCTGGGCGCCGGGGTGCTGGGCCGGTCGGGCACGCCGATTGCAAGCTGGTTCATGAACGAGGCGGATGTTCTGCTGGTGTTGGGAGCGAGTTTCTCCAACCACACCGGCATCGCCCTGAAGGATAATATCATTCAGGTTGATTACGACCGGATGCAACTGGGCAAATTCCATCCCGTTCAGGTGCCTGTCTGGGGCGAGATTGGCGCGTTTTGCGATGCGGCTGCGGGCGCGATCCGGCCCAATGCGGATGCGCCAGACCAGCGGCCCGAACTGGAGGATCGCTGGCAAATCTGGCGCACCGAAAAACAACGACGACTGGCAGAAGAACAGGCCAGCGGCATTCATTCCTACGCTATCTTCGACGCGCTTGGGCGGTTGGCCCCGGATGACGCCATCTTTGCCGTGGATGTGGGCAACAACACCTATTCCTTTGGGCGCTACCTGGAAACCAAGGGTGATCAACGGGTGCTGATGTCGGGCTACCTTGGTTCAATCGGATATGGGTTTCCTGCGGGCATCGGTGCGTGGGCCGCGACACAGGACATCTCGGCGTTGCGGGGCCGCAAGGTGATCTCGATCTCGGGCGATGGTGGCTTTGGCCAGTACCCGATGGATTTCACCACGGCCGTCAAATACGGCATGGATATCACCCATATCCTCTTGCACAACGGCGAGCTGGGCAAGATTTCCAAGGAACAACGGTCGGGCGAATGGCCGGTGTGGGAAACCGATCTGATCAACCCGTCCTTTTCGGCCTTTGCCAAGCTCTGCGGGGGGCACGGCAAGAAGGTGACCCGCACCGCCGACATCGCGGATGCCATCGAAACAGCACTCGCGGTCAAGGGGCCTGCCTTGGTCGAGATCATGACGGACGCCGAATTGGTATAGGCCGTTTGCACCGGCCAGCATGGAAAGGTGACCTCGAACGTGGAACTCAACCAGATCAGATGCTTTCTGGCCGTCGCTGAAACCTTGAATTTTACCCGTGCCGCGGAACAGTGTGGGCTCACTCAACCGTCCCTGTCGCGCGCCATCAAGAAGCTGGAACAGGAGGTTGGCGGCACCCTGATCCGGCGAGAGCGTGGCCACACGCATCTGACCGAGATGGGCGCCCTCTTGCGCCCCCAACTGGCACAAGCCTTGTCGCTTGCGGAGAACGCCCTGAGCGAGGCACAGGAGTTTTCCCGGATATCGACGACGAAACTGCACTTGGGTGTCATGTGCACGATTGGCCCGGGCCGCCTGATATCTCTGGTCGATCACCTTGCGCGCAAGGTTCCGCAGCTGGACCTGAAGTTGCGCGATGCAACGGGCGAAGAGATTTCCAAGATGCTGGTGGCAGGTGACATCGATGTCGCCCTTGTCGGGATGCCTGAGTACCCCGAGGCCATTGACCTCTGGCCCTTGTATTCCGAACGCTATGTGGTCGCCTTTCCAAAGGGTCATCGCTTTGGCAAATTCGAAACGGTTCCCCTGCGCGAACTGGATGGCGAAGACTATCTGGAGCGCCTGAATTGCGAATTCGACGCGCATTATGAAGGCACCCACGGGAATTTCCCTTATGATCTGAACATTCGCTTCTCCAGTGAAAACGAGGACTGGATACAGGCCATGGTCCTTGCGGGTCTTGGATGCGCGCTGGTGCCTGAGTTCTCGGTGTTTCAACGCGGGTTGCAGACGCGCCCGGTGACAGAGCCAGAGATGACGCGCACGATTTCACTGGCGACGGTGCGGGGCAGGCGCCATTCGGACAGCGTTGCCCTTTTTTCGCGTCTGTGTCGCTCAATGAAGTGGGGCTAGGCAACCACCGCACCCATTGGCAAAAGGTGCAAGCTTTGCCATGAGTGCGCGCAGTTGACAGCAGGATCACCACCCATGTTTGCGCGCTATGCGATCTACTACACCCCCGCACCGGGCACGCCATTTGCTGCATTTGGCGCCAGCTGGCTGGGATGGGACAGTGCCACGGGCCAATCGGCCGCGCATCCGGATGGTCCGGTGGACGTTGCCGAGATCACGGCCACGCCGCGGAAATACGGGTTTCACGGGACGATCAAACCACCCTTTCGCCTTGCTGCGGGGCAGACCGCAGACGGCTTGCAGGCGGCCTTGCACGCGTTTTGCGCCGGTGCCGCCCCGGTGCAGTTGGAAGGGCTGGAGTTGGCGGCGCTTGGGCGGTTTCTGGCGCTTGTGCCTACGGGTGATGCCAGTGCCCTGGCGGCTTTGGCGGCGCGCGCTGTTCAAGAGCTTGATCCCTTTCGCGCCGCACCGACAGAGGCAGAGCTGGAAAAGCGGCGTGCATCTGCGTTGTCCCCGGAACAAGAGGCGCATCTGGAGCGCTGGGGGTATCCCTATGTGCTGGATCAATTCCGGTTTCACATGACGCTCAGTGCGCGGCTTGATGCACCGACCCGGCGCGCCACACGCGAGATGTTGGCGCCGCTGCTTGGTGGGCTGTCCCTTGCGCCTGTGGTCATCGATGCGCTGACCCTGCTGGGCGAAGACAGCGACGGGCGTTTCCACCAGATCGTGCGGGTGCCGCTGACGGGCGCGCGTTAGTCCGCGATGGCCGCGGAAAAATCCGTGGGTGCCAGAACGATGTCTTCGATCCCAAGCACGAAATCCCCGTGCTTGGCGGCTGTTTCTGCCTTGATCTGTTTCCAGTCCTCACGCGCCATGAACCGGGCCCAGGCGTCTTTCATCTGCGCCGCGTCCTGCCACGCCAGAAGATAGACGAAACGCATCCGCCCGTCGCTTTCGTCGGTCCACATGGCCTGAATTGAGAACCCCTCTTCGGCCATCAGGCGCGCGGCGTGATCGCGAAACCGGTCGAGAAATGGGGCTCGGTTGCCGGGCGGCACGTCGTAGATGCGCAGTTGATTGATCATCGTGATCTCCTTGAGCAACAGACACTTGGCGGGAGGTCCTGCGCAAATGCCCCAATTTGACAAATTTCATCGACAAAGAACGGGCGGAAATCCGACGGCTTTGCCGCCACTCTTGTTGTCAGATGAGCGCCATCGGCGTAGAGTGTTAACACAAAGTCCAAAAGAACGCAGACGCATTTCAATCAAGGGATAGATCAAATGGCTGGCGAACGCGACTATCAATACATCGGGTATGACACCGACACTACCGACGACGACCAAAATACGGACTCTCAGATTTCAGGGTATATCTGGGATTTCACGACAACCAACGAAATCACATTCAGCTTCATCGACAGTGCAAGCGACATCGGCTACACGCTGAACCCCGGCGTTGCCTTCGACTCGCAATTCTCCGCCACGTGGCAGGTTGCGCAAAAGCTCGCGATGGAAGAATTCGTCAAGGTGATCGACGTCGTCTTTACCGAATACACCGGTGCGAATGACGTGAACGCCACCATGCGCTTCATGAACGTCACGGGCATCAGCACCGCCTACGGCTACTACCCGTTCAGCAACGAATCCGCCGGCGATCAGGCGTATAACGAATCCAACTACGACAACGACGCCAACCTGGGCACCTACACCTTCGCCACTATGATGCACGAGATGGGGCATGCGATGGGCCTCAAGCACGGGCACGAACCGGGGGGCCCCGGCGCGTTGCAGGGTCAGTACAACTCGCATGAATACTCGATCATGACCTACAATTCGCACGCCTATAACGCGGCGCCCTTCTATACGATCAAGGATGGTAACTATGCGCAGTCGCTGATGATGTTCGACATCTCGGCGCTGCAGCGCATGTATGGCGCGGATTTCACCACCGAAGCGACGAACACCGTCTATACCTTCGACTCCACCACCGGTGAGATGTTCATCAACGGCGTGGGCCAAGGCGCGGCGATGACCAACAACAATGTCAATTCCAACATCATCTTCCGCACCATCTGGGACGGTGATGGCAAGGACACCTACGATTTCTCGAACTTCTCGACCGATCTGGCCATCAGCCTGATCCCCGGCGAATATTCGGACCTCGATACCAACGGCAACACCTACCGCTCGATGCTGAACCAGGGCTGGGATTCCTCCGGCACATTTGTCGGCGCCTCGGCCGAGGTCTGGGCCGTGGGTCACCTGTTCAATGCCCTGCAGTACAACGGTGACGATCGGTCCCTGATCGAACATGCCACGGGCGGCATCGGCGATGACCTGATCGTCGGCAACCAGGCGGCCAACCGCCTTATCGGTCTGGATGGCGCAGACACGATCTTTGGCGGCGCAGGCAAGGATGGCATCAAGGGTGGCCGTGGTCGTGACATTCTGGAAGGCGAGGACGGCAAGGACAACATTCGCGGTGGCAAGGGCAAGGACCGGCTTGAAGGCGGTGATGGCAACGACACCCTCAAGGGTGAAAAAGGTCAGGACAAGCTTTATGGTCAGAAGGGCGACGACACGCTCTTTGGTGGTTCGGGCGAGGCCGATATCTTCATGTTCGCGCGTGGTCATGGCAACGACGTGATCAAGGACTGGGATTTCGGTCTGGACAAGATCCAGATTTTCACCAACATCCACTACTCCGGCTACTCCGCCTCCGATGTAGGCGGCGACAAGGTGATCGATTACGGCTATGGCAATACGGTCACGCTGGAAGGCATGGCGGGCATCACGCTGACCAGCTCGGATTTCATTCTGGTCTGACCCGCGATCTCAATGACAACCGGGCCTGTGCAGCAACGCTGCGCGGGCCCCTTTCGTTTCCGGGAAATGAGTTGTGCGGTCGTGGGGCGGCTCCGGGCTGCCTACAATGCCTGCCGCGATCCTGCATGGCCGAACCGCGGCGGTGGGCGTAAGTCGAGACCGACTGTTCCAGCAAGCGGTGCGCGTAGGTCGGGAATTGATGAAGGTGGTGCTGCTGGAGAGAATCGAACTCTCGTACTCAGCCTACCGCGCGGCGGTGGGCGTAAGTCGAGACCGACTGTTCCAGCAAGCGGTGCGCGTAGGTCGGGAATTGATGAAGGTGGTGCTGCTGGAGAGAATCGAACTCTCGACCTCTCCCTTACCAAGGGAGTGCTCTACCTCTGAGCTACAGCAGCGCCGATGAGGGCGGTGATTAGACGCAAAACCCCAGCCATGCAAGCCCATTCTGGACGCTTAGCCCCGCCTGCGATAGACAGTCCGCATGGCAGATAAAACAGGTTCAAAACCCCAATCCTCCAACAGCCGAGAAGACAGGTTGAAGGCGGCGCTGAAGGCCAATATGGCACGGCGCAAGGCACAGGCGCGCGCCCGCAGCGCGCAGGCCGGGGAACAAAAGGGCCAAGAGGCAAAGGAACAGGACTGATGGACTCGATTCTCGTCACGGGCAATGGCCCGCTCAAGGGGCAAATCCCCATCGCCGGGGCCAAGAACGCCTGTCTGACCTTGATGCCTGCGACCCTGCTGAGCGAAGAGCCTCTGACCCTGACCAACGCGCCGCGTCTGAGCGACATTCGCACCATGACCGAATTGCTGTCATCTCTTGGTGCCGAAGTCAGCACCCTGCAAGAGGGCAAGGTTCTGGCCATGTCCAGCCACGGTGACATCAACACCCGCGCCGAATATGACATCGTGCGCAAAATGCGGGCCTCCAACCTTGTGCTTGGTCCGCTTCTGGCGCGCGAAGGCTATGCCGAAGTGTCATTGCCCGGCGGTTGTGCCATCGGCGCGCGGCCCATGGACATCCACACCGATGGGCTTGAGAAGATGGGCGCGCAGATCGACCTGCGCGACGGCTATCTTTACGCCAAGGCCACGGGTGGGCGTCTGAAGGGGGCGGTGATCGACTTCCCCTTTGCCTCTGTCGGTGCCACGGAAAACATCCTGATGGCCGCAACGCTGGCCAAGGGCACCACCGTTATCAACAACGCCGCGCGCGAGCCTGAGATCGTCGACCTTGCTGACTGCCTGCGCCGCATGGGCGCACAGATCGAAGGCGACGGCACCTCGACCATCACTGTGCAGGGTGTGGACCGGTTGGGCGGCGCGACGCACCCGGTGGTCACCGACCGGATCGAACTGGGCACCTACATGCTGGCCCCGGCCATTTGCGGCGGCACGGTCGAACTGTTGGGCGGGCGCTTGTCGCTTGTTGGCGCGTTCTGCGAAAAGCTGGATGCCGCTGGCATCGACGTCACGGAAACCGAAAAGGGTCTGACCGTGCAGCGCCGCGGCGACACCATCAAGGCGGTGAATGTCACCACCGAACCCTTCCCCGGTTTCCCCACAGACCTTCAGGCGCAGATGATGGCGCTGTTGTGCACGGCCGAAGGGACTTCGGTGCTGGAAGAGAAAATCTTTGAAAACCGGTTCATGCATGCGCCCGAACTGATGCGCATGGGGGCCAAGATCGATGTGCATGGCGGCACGGCGACAGTCACAGGTGTGCCCCGGCTCAAGGGTGCGCCCGTTATGGCAACGGATTTGCGGGCGTCCGTGTCGCTGATCCTCGCCGGTTTGGCTGCCGAGGGTGAAACGCGCGTGTCGCGTGTCTACCACCTTGATCGCGGGTACGAGCATGTGGTGGCCAAGCTGCGTGGCGTTGGCGCGAAGATCGAACGGATCAAGGACGCATGACCGACGACGCCCGCTTTGAAGATGGCCGCGAGGCACCGCTGAACCTGGGTGCGCTGGACGCGGACGACCTGTCGGTGATCTCGTCGCTGGTACAGGATGCGGTTTTCCCCATTACCGAAATGAAATGGGCAATGCGCCAGCGCCGCTTTGCCCTGCTGCTCAACCGGTTTCGTTGGGAAGACAAAGCGCGCGCACGCCATGGGGCCGAGCGGGTGCAAAGCCTGTTGGCCTTTGACACGGTTCTGGGCGTGGCCAGCCAGGGTATCGACCGCAGCGAAACCGATATGATCCTGTCGCTGCTGTCCATTGCGGTTGAGCCGCTGGATACCGGAAACATGGCCGTTGTTCTGACGCTCGCGGGCGATGGCGCGATCCGTCTGGAAGTGGAGGCGATTGAGGTGACGTTGAAGGATGTCACGCGGCCCTACCAGGCCCCCTCCGGCAAAGCGCCTGCACATCCCGAATGATCACCACGCGCATCGCAACGCCTCAGGATGTGGATACATGGAGGGCGTTGCGCCGCGACGGCATCGCGCGCTATCCGCAGGCGTTCGTCGCCACCCTGGCCGAGGCTGATGCGATCCCTGTCGATGTGGATGCCCGGAACCTCGACCACGGCACCCGCCTTCTGGCCTTTGACGGGGGCACACCCGTCGGTCTGGCCGGGATAAACCCCAATGGCATCTCGCGCGCCGCACACCGCGCCGAGGTGGGGCCATTCTACGTGATCCCGCAGGCGCAGGGTGGCCCGGCGGCAGCGGCGCTGATGCAAGGACTTCTTGATCTGGCACAGGCGCGCGGCCTCTGGCAGCTTGAGCTTTACGTGAACCGCGACAATGCCCGCGCCATCGCCTTTTACCGGCGTGCAGGGTTCGAACGCTTTGGCGAGGTGCCGAACGCTTTGCAGCGTGCGGACGGCTTTGAATCCGACTTGTTCATGATCCGCACGGGCGCACGCTGACCACGCCCTGCCGTCAGTGTGACAATTTCAGGCATCCGACCTCTCTTGAGGCCACGGCCCCCGCCCGCTATGTCAGGCCACCGAAAGGATTGCCCGATGCCCCAGTTCCTCGATTATGACAGCGCCGATTTCGAGACGCAGTTTCAGACGCTGCTGAGTGCCAAGCGCGAGGACAGCCCCGATGTGGACGCTGTGGTGGCGGACATCATCGCCGACGTGCGGGCGCGTGGTGATGTGGCGGTGATCGAACTGACATCGAAGTTCGACCGGCTTGACCTGACCCCCGAGACCCTGCGCATCACTCAGCCCGAGATCGACGCCGCTATTGCTGATGTACCAGAGGCCGAACGCGTGGCGCTGGAACTGGCGGCAAAACGCATCCGGGCCTATCACGCGCGGCAGATGCCACAGAACGCTGAGTGGACAGATGAAAGTGGAGCTACGCTTGGCTGGCGGTGGACGCCTGTGGCCGCTGCGGGGCTCTATGTACCGGGCGGGTTGGCGTCTTACCCGTCGTCTGTCCTGATGAATGCGGTGCCGGCCAAAGTGGCGGGCGTTGGACGTCTGGCCATGGTTGTGCCTGCGCCGGACGGCGTGTTGAACCCACTGGTTCTGCTGGCCGCGCAATTGGCGGGCGTGGATGAGGTATACCGCATTGGCGGCGCGCAAGCAGTTGCGGCGCTGGCCTATGGAACGGAAACCATTGCGCCAGTGGACAAGATAACAGGCCCCGGAAATGCCTTTGTAGCCGCCGCCAAACGTCGGGTGTTCGGCAAGGTGGGCATCGACATGATCGCGGGGCCGTCCGAGATCCTTGTGATTGCCGACGCCGAGAATGACCCGGACTGGATCGCGCTGGACCTGCTGAGCCAAGCCGAACACGACGAAAGCGCGCAGTCACTTTTGATCACGACGGATGCGTCCTTTGGTCAAGATGTGGCGCGCGCCGTTGAAAAGCGCCTTGAAACGCTTGAGCGTCGGGCGATTGCCGGGGCCAGTTGGCGTGATTTTGGTGCAATCATCACGGTGCCCGATCTCGAAACGGCCGCGGCGCTTTCAGACCGCATCGCGCCGGAGCACCTTGAACTGTGTGTAACGAACCCGCAGGCGCTGAGTGCGCGGATCACCCACGCAGGGGCGATTTTTCTGGGGGCCTGGACGCCCGAGGCGATTGGCGATTATGTCGGTGGGCCAAATCACGTGTTGCCCACGGCCCGATCCGCGCGGTTCTCATCCGGCTTGTCCGTGATTGATTTCGTTAAACGCACGACGCTGGCGCATATGACGCCAGATGCGTTGCGGGCCATTGGCCCGGCTGCGGAAACACTTGCCGCATCGGAAAGCCTTGAAGCGCATGGCCTGTCGGTCACGGCGCGCTTGCGCAAGCTGAACGACTAGGAAACGTGCTGCGGCAGAATGCGGGCGGGCATCATTTCTCCAGCGGGCGCAACCGCTCGGCAACGTCTGCGACTTGCTGCGAAAGCCGGATGATATGGGCCACCTGTGTGCTGTCGATTTCGCCCGCAAGACTGAAAGCGTTTTCCTCAAGCATCTCGGCCAAAAGCCTTATGACAGCGCGTGATTTATCCACCTTGGTGGCGGACGCCGTGCTTTCGGCTGTCTCGATCAAACGAAGACTTTGTGTTTGGTGAGTCATTTTCTTGTCCTGGTATCCTGCCGTACCCTCCCATGCGGCAGGTCCGTACTCGTACGTCCGCGCCCACCTATAGTTGAATATTGCAAGGCAGCCGTGGTTGCAAAACAATTCAGCCGTCAATTTGTTCTGGTGCACTGAGATGGATCATCCTGTCGCCGGATCCGCCATTTGACCGGCGAGTTGCCGACCGACGCCACCTGCGTTAGGGAGGTTTTTGAACAGCCAAAAAGAGGATGCGCCATGTCCCGCATCACACAAATCAATCTGGATGACGCCAATCTTCCGCCCCCCACGCCCGAGATCGAACAGGAGCGTAAAGTGGCGGTGTTTGATCTTCTGGAAGACAACAGGTTCGTCCTGCCGCAGCGGGACGGGCGTGCCGTTCCGGGCGGGCCCTATCACCTCGATCTGGCGATCCGTGATGGGCGGCTTGTCTTTGACGTGAACACGGAAAGCGATGAAAAAGCGGCAGAATTTCACCTTTCGCTGGGTCCGTTCCGGCAGGTGGTGAAGGACTATTTCCAGATCTGCGAAAGCTATTTCGATGCGGTCAAGAAGTTGCCACCGTCCCAGATCGAAACCATCGATATGGCCCGGCGTGGCATCCACAACGAAGGCAGCCGCGTCTTGCAGGAGCGTCTGGAAGGCAAGGCGGACATCGACGACAGCACGGCACGGCGGCTTTTCACGCTGATTTGTGTGCTTCACTTCGGCGGATAGAGAATGGTCGAACCGCTTCCCCAATCGGTTCTGTTCTGCTGCGATCACAACGCAGTGCGGTCACCCATGGCCGAAGGGATCATGAAGAAATTCTATGGCACCGGGACCTACGTGCAATCGGTAGGCGTCAAGAACGATATGGAGATCGACGGCTTTTCCATCGCCGTGTGCAAGGAGCTGGACGTGGAACTCGCCCGGCACCGCTCGCGCAGCTTTGACGAGATGGAACAGTGGGGCGATGATCTGGGCAGCTTCGATCTGGTGGTCTGCCTGTCCCCCGCATCGCAGCGCCGGGCGCTGGAGCTGACGCGCTTTTATCATCTGGACGTGGAATACTGGCCCATTCTGGACCCGACCGGCCTGGGTGAAAGCCGCGAAGACAAGCTGGCAAGCTACCGCAGCGCCCGCGATCAGATCATCGAACGCCTGCGCACCCGGTGGGGCGCACCAAAAGAGGACGCCCAATGACCCAATCTGACACGCGCGCCCTTGTTGCCCGCTATTTTGATGCCTTCAACGCAGGTGACGTGCCGGCCATGCTGGCCTGCCTGTCCGAGGATGTGGCCCATCATGTGAACGAAGGCCAAATCCGAACCGGCAAGGACAAGTTCGCCGATTTTTGCGCGCATATGAACCGTTGCTATGCTGAAAACCTAACCGATATGGTGGTCATGGCATCGCCCAATGGGGCGCGTGCGGCCGCGGAATATGTTGTAAACGGCACCTATCTGGCCACCGATGCGGGTTTGCCCGAGGCGCGGGGGCAAACCTATGTCTTGCCCGCGGGATCGTTCTTTGATGTTGAAGGCGGGGTCATTACACGCGTCACGACGTATTACAATCTCGCCGATTGGACGGCACAGGTCGGATGATCCGCACACGCCTGATGACAGGCGCGGCGCTGGACGAGGCGCTGGAAGAGGTGGCGCGACTGCGGATCACGGTGTTTCGGGACTGGCCCTATCTCTATGACGGAGACTTGGCGTACGAACAGCGGTACTTGCAGGCGTTCCGGGCGTCTCCCATGGCCGCGATCGTGGGGGCCTTTGACGGTGACTGGTTGGTGGGTGCCGCAACAGGCGCGCCTTTGGCCGACCACGCGGATGATTTCAAAAGCGCGTTCGATGGCGCGGATATCGACATCTCGAAAGTATTCTATTGCGCGGAAAGCGTTTTGTTGCCGCGCTATCGGGGGCAGGGCATCGGGCACCGGTTCTTTGACGTGCGCGAAGACTTTGCCCGCGATCACGGATTTGCCAAAGCCGCCTTTTGCGCGGTGGAGCGCCCCGAGGATCATCCGATGCACCCTGAGAGTTACAGGCCGCTCGATGCATTCTGGGCCAAGCGGGGCTATGCGCCACTGCCGGGCGTCGTGGCGCACTTCAGCTGGAAAGACGTAGGCGAAACCACCGAAACGACCAAGCCGTTGCAATTCTGGATGCGCGATCTTTAGGGGTAAGGCGGTGCTGCGCGCCGCCTTACCTGCTCAGGTGCACAGCCGCGCGGCTTCGTTGCCGTAGGCTTTCCATTTCTTCCAGAAACGTTCGTTCGCGGGATTGTCCGATTGCCGGGTTTGTTGCGCTTTGTGCGGGTCCTTGAAGAACACGGCGCCCTTGCGCTGTTCCGACTGGCTCAGCGAACGATCCGCCACCGCCTGTACACAGCCACAGCGGGACCGACTGGCCTGTTTGCGCCCTGCGGTGCGGCAGGCCTGCGCAATCGGCCCATTGGCGAAGAGTACGGCGGGGGTGCTGGGCGCGCGATCCAGGCGTACAGACGCCGCATTCGAGGAAGAATAGCGACTGCCACCGCCACAGGCGGACACCAGTGCCACCACACAGATCAAAGCAACAGTCCGGATCATACTCAAACGCCTCATGTTCGGCGGCCTTGTGGCCGCTCATTTCCGCCTGCGCATACTATGCCCGAAAGGGGCGGGAGGGGCAATTCACGAGTGTGGGGGAAGGGGCGATCATGCCCGGCATTGCCTCATCCCGATCCCCGGATCCGGCCAAGGACCAGAATCGCGGCATAAAGCGTACCCAAGGCCCCACCCGCGCGCCCGACATAGCCCAACGCCTTCGAATGCTCGCTGTCATACAGCCGCGCCAACTCCGGCACCGTCGCCAGACCCTGCGCCTGCTGCCACAGGCGCGAAATCTGCCGCCGCAGCACGATGCTGCGCATGGCATGAACACCGGGGGACCACTCCGGCATCGGGTCGGATTGCGCATCGACGACCTGCCCAGCCAATATCTCGGCCCGGTCTTCCAGCGTCGTTTGCGCCGCACCGTCTTCCAGCATTTGAACACTGACCTGCCAGGCCTCTTCCAGCACCAGCGCGTCCTGTTCCGACACGGCCTGCGGTTCAGGGTCGAGACCGCGCGCCAGTTCCTGCGCCACGTCGTCATGGGTATCGCAAACAAAGGCCACGCAAGCCGTGCTGGCAGCCTGCAACAGCCGCAACGGTTCATCATCCGCATATTCACCCACGTCGATCTGACGCCGAATGCTCTTGTTCACGTCCGTCAGGTCAAAGGCCACGCGTTCAGGGTCATTCCCGTATTTACTCACCAGCCGTTTGATGATCCGAAATTCAGCAGTGTTGGCGGTCAGCCCGTTGCCGCCGCCAAGGGCGATGATGTCCTCAAGCGCATCCTCGACCCGTGACAGATGGCGGCTCAGGCGTTCGGCATTGGACGCAGTGACAGGGCGCGCGGCATATTTGTTGGTCTCGGGGTTCAGCTCCAGGGCTTCGCGGATCCCCGCAGCTTGCGCCATATGCCGCGCTTCGATCTCGCGGATGGCTGCGGGCAAGACGTTCAGGCCGTCACTCCCGAACCATGTGTCATTGGGCAAGCTGGCGATGTCGGCCATCACGTTCCAATCCAGCGGCTGGCCGAACAGGAATCCCTTGTACCACCTGCGCCAATACTCAAATCGCGGCTCATCCTCCGCCTCCCCCTCATGCGGGGAAATCGCCGCGCGGTAGTAGAACTCAAGATCACCCCCCAGCCACTCTTCCGAGAACAGCGCCGAAGACAAAACCGTTCTCAACGAATTGGATTTCAGGTCGTCCGCATCTTCCCGCGCGTGGTCGACCATGCGCTGCCACGCCGTCGAAAAGCTGGAGGAGGCGAACCGCGCACCCCCGCTGTGCCGCGCCAGCGCCGCCGCCGAAAACATCAGCGCTTCGTACCACGCCTGCCTTGACCGGCCATGCGCGCACTGAAGACTGGCCCGCGCCATTTGCGATTCCACTTGCAGAGTCCAGGCAGTGTCCTTCAACTCAACATCGGCCAGCCGTGCCGGTTCACCTTGCATGGTGCCACGAAACGGAAGAACCGCCTTCATCGCCAGCATCAGTGCCATCTGGCATTCGGCATGGGTTTCCCGCCAAGGGTACAGGTCCATCCGGCCCGTGCGCGATGAGGCCACCAGCGACACGAAAAAGGCGCGCAAACCGGCCAAAGACGCCACCGCTTCGGCCACGTCGTCGGGAAGCGCGTGAAACCAATCACGCGTCGCCGTGTCGGTCAGGATGGCGCGAAGCTCATTCGCCACAGAAGACCCCCATTGACCAACCCCCAAAACCCCTACATATCCCCAGCATGACACCGCTTTCGCATATCCGCAATTTCTCCATCGTCGCGCACATCGACCATGGGAAATCCACGCTCGCTGACCGTCTCATTCAGGAAACCGGCACCGTCAAGGACCGGGATATGAAAGAGCAGCTGCTTGACGCCATGGACATCGAACGCGAACGCGGCATCACCATCAAGGCCAATACGGTGCGCATCGACTACACCGCCGATGACGGCGAGCAATATGTGCTGAACCTGATCGACACCCCCGGCCACGTCGATTTCGCCTACGAGGTCTCCCGTTCCATGCGCGCGGTCGAAGGCTCGCTTCTGGTCGTGGACAGCACCCAAGGGGTCGAGGCGCAGACGCTGGCCAACGTCTATCAGGCCATCGACGCGGACCACGAGATCGTGCCGGTTCTGAACAAGATCGACTTGCCCGCTTCGGACTGTGACCGCGTGGCCGAACAGATCGAGGACGTGATCGGCATCGATGCCAGCGGCGCCATTCAGGTCAGCGCAAAGACCGGGCAGGGCATCCATGAGACGCTCGAGGCGATCGTTACGCATCTGCCTGCACCCAAGGGGGACGAGGATGCGGACCTCAAGGCGATGCTGGTCGACAGCTGGTACGACAGCTATCTCGGAGTGATCGTGTTGATCCGGGTGATCGACGGACGTCTGAAGAAGGGCGAAAAGATCAAGTTCCTGTCCAACGGCACCGTGCACCACGTAGACCGCATCGGCGTCTTCCGCCCGCAGATGGAAATGATCGACAGCCTTGGCCCCGGCGAGATCGGGTTTCTGACGGCTTCGATCAAGCAGGTGCGCGACACCCGCGTCGGCGACACCATCACCCACGAGCGCAAGACGGTCGAACCGTTGCCGGGCTTCAAGCCTGCGCAACCGGTGGTCTTCTGTGGCCTTTTCCCTGTGGACAGTGCCGAGTTCGAGGACCTGCGCGATGCTATCGACAAGCTGGCGCTGAACGACGCGTCCTTCAGCTTTGAGATGGAGACATCGGCGGCCCTTGGTTTCGGGTTCCGCTGCGGGTTCCTGGGGCTTTTGCACCTTGAGGTGATCCGCGACCGGATTGAGCGGGAATACAACATCGAACTGATCACCACCGCGCCGTCGGTGGTCTATCACGTCTATATGCGCGACGGGTCGATGATCGAATTGCACAATCCTGCGGACATGCCGGACCTGAGCGTGGTGGACCATCTGGAAGAACCGCGCATCAAGGCGACGATCCTTGTGCCGGACGAATACCTGGGTGATGTGCTCAAGCTGTGTCAGGAGCGGCGGGGCGTTCAGATGGACCTGACCTATGCCGGGTCGCGGGCCATGACGGTCTATGACCTGCCGCTGAACGAGGTGGTGTTCGACTTCTACGACCGGCTGAAATCGGTGACCAAGGGCTATGCGTCCTTCGATTACCAGATGACGGGGTATCAGCAGGACAATCTGGTGAAGATGTCGGTGCTGGTGAACGATGAACCGGTCGATGCGCTTTCGATGATGGTGCACCGCGACCGCGCTGAACAGCGTGGGCGGGCGATGGTTGAAAAGCTCAAGGACCTGATCCCGCGCCACATGTTCAAGATCCCCATTCAGGCGGCCATCGGCGGCAAGGTCATCGCCCGCGAAACGCTGAGCGCGATGCGCAAGGACGTGACGGCCAAGTGCTATGGCGGGGACGCCTCCCGGAAACGCAAGCTGCTGGACAAGCAGAAGGCGGGCAAGAAGAAGATGCGCCAGTTCGGGAAAGTGGATATCCCGCAGGAAGCTTTCATCAGCGCACTGAAAATGGACAGCTAAAGCTGGCCATTTTGCGCGCTGTGGAAGGCCGGTGGGAGGCAGCGCATCGCGCAGCAATGCGCGTTCCCACACAGTTGAGTAGTGCGGAACGGTAGCTTCGTTTAAGTGCGTGCGCGGCAGGCTCTTTTGCAGAGCAAAAGATGCCGAGAGCGGCACCCGGTATGGGGTGCCCACATTTTGCAAGCAGTCATCCAGATTGAACGAAATGCCAAATCTCCGATTTGGCAGCGCCCGGACCGACCCCACGGGGAGGGCGCTTCTCACCCTCCCCTCGGCCCGGGCGCGGGGATGCAATTTGAACTGTAAGTTCGAAGACTGGCAACTTTGTCTGACCCACATCAAAGTCACCCAAGACCAAACCCGCCAGTCTCCGGCCGACACCACCAACCGGAGACCTCACATGGCGCGTCTTGCTCTCATTCTGCATCTCTTCATCGGGTCAACTGCCGCAGGGTCGGCCATCGTTTTGGCGCTGACTTTGGGCTATGACACTGCCATCTTCATCGTGATCGCGGCCTTGAGCGGCTTCATTCTGGCCACGCCGATCAGCTATTTCGTCGCAAAGGCGCTTGTTGGCGAGACCTGAGGCACGCGCGTTGGGGCAGGGGTGCAACACTGCCCCGCTGCACGAAAATTCCGCCTTATCCCCAACTTATCCACCGATAAAACCACAACAAGTTCAACATCTTATCCCCAAGAATTTTCGTGCGCCCTGCATTTTTCCATTGCACGACTCACCCTACCGGATGCAGCCTGATGTTACCGGCGCAGAGTTCTTCGAACGACGCGGTGGACGCAAAGGCCCCTCAGGGTGGTAAGCGGACCGGCACTGGACCTTCGGGTTCGAGGCGGGATCGGGGAAGCCAGGAGGACGCAGGTCGGATCGTGTGGGTCTGAAAGGATCGTGACGAAAGGGCGGTGTCAGCAGGGAGGATGCGGGGGATGCAGGGGCTTCGGCAGATGTATCCCGGCAAAGGGTGGTAACGCCCGATTGCAAGCTGGGCCAAACAATCGCCCTCTGGGGGGATGATGAGGTTCAAGAAGGCGTCAGGATGTGCCGCAAGGCATGGGTTTGGTTTCGATCAGGTCCCCTGGCGCCTTTCGCTTGTCTGGCGTGTGGCCATGCGCGGCCCGAAGACCGCGCAGTTTCTCTTAGTGACCGAAGGCGCTGTTTGGCATCCAGTCGGGGCTGCCCATGCCGGCGCGCATATGCAGGCAGGCGGTGCCGGTGCGTTGGAAATATAGCGCTTCAAGCTTGTACCACCCGGCCTGTGGAACGCTGACTTCCGCGGGTTTGGATTCCTCACACGGGTGGCGGCCATCAAAGAACACGACTTCCTTGCCGCCGATGCTGACCTGAAGCCCGTCGTTCGACAGGAAATCCACCACGTAGGTGCCGGGCGCGTCAAACTTCACATAGCCGGAAATATCGGCGACCACTTGATGTGCCTTGTTCGAGGTCAGGGTTTTCTGGCCATTCCTCGTGTCGCGGTAGTCCATCCCTTTCAAGGGCGTTCCTGCCGTGGCCATACGCGCGTACTTTTTTGCCTGGTGCAGCGTCTTGACGTCCGTCGGATAGGCGTATTTCACGCCAAGTCCCGGTTTCAGCCCCGAGGGCTGCGGGCTTGCAGGGGTCAGTTGCAGGGGCGCCGCGACCCCGGCTGTTGCAATCAGAAGGGCAGCGAAAGTGGTCAGGATCGTTTTCATTCCAAGGTCTCCGATCAGAGTTTTGACTAAAGTTTAATGGGCCGGTGCCTTCACGCAAGCGCAAAAACGGTTCAGCCCGCGCGGTAGAAAGGGTAACGGTCGCGGTCGATGTTGTCTGGCCCCCGGATCTGTTCAAAGCCGACAAGCGGTTCCTGCGAGATGACGATGCCTCCCGGCACCATCAAGGCGGCGATCAGCAGCGATATGTTTTCGCTGACTTCCACGTCGCGCGCCTTGTCGTTAAATCCGAAGTCGTAATATGCCAGCGTGATGCGCGCTCCGTCATCCGCCAACCGTTTCAGCATCGTGTTGGCCTCTTCCTGAAGGAAATCGGTCTCGGGTGGCACACAGGAGGGATGGCATTGCAATACCCGGCCAATCACCCAAATCCGCCGGTCCGCGTATTCGCGCAAGTGGTCCTGGGTGCGCCCGCTGCGCAGCCCCAGTTCGAGGATATCGCCCGACAGGTCGCGGATCTGCTCGATGGCCCAGCTCAACCCGTCGATTTGTGCGGTGAGCCTGCGGCGGACGGATTCATGTCGGCTCATCTCAATGCGCTTTCCAAATCAAGGGGGCGCGCACCGTGGGTGCGCAGTTCAGTCAGGAATGTCTGGGTGAAATCCCAGACTGCGGGCGTGTGCACAAGGTGATGCGTCAAAAGGCCAAGGGGTTCGTCGGTTCCACTGTCGATATGCGCAGCCGCGCGTTCGATCAATTGGTCCGGGTTCACAAGCCCGCGATCACCGCGCCAGAATATTGGGTCGATATGGGTGTTGAGGATGTGAAGGCCATGTTTCCGCGCGCAAGTGCGGGGGCCAAAGGTGGACAGCCCGCGATAGCCCTGTGCGGCCAGTTCCGGAACCAGTTCCGGGGCGATCCGGTTCCATGGTGGCACGAACAGCGGGACCAGACGTGGGCCAAATGCGTTTTGCAGTGTCGCCAGCCCTTGTGCAGTCTCGGCGGCCGCATCAGGCCGAACACGTTGAAATTCCGACCTCTTTTGCCCCTCATCCGAGGTGTCCGCATGGCGCCACCCGTGCACGACGGGGACAAGAAAGGGGATTTCTGCCACGGCTTGAGTCAAGGATGGCTCAAGCAAGGCGGGGATCACGGCGATATGCACGGGCACGGCTTGGGCCTCAGCCATGGCCGTCAACCGAGCAAGGTCCGGGGTTGCCGCCACCGCATCATCATCGCGCCACCAGAACCGCACGCCGCGTCCCTCGTCTTGAGCCCGGCGCAGGGCATCGCACAAAATGGACCAATCAGGAGGCATCGAAATCCTCCACGATCCTGCGCGTGATGCGCACGGTTTCTGCGGCCCCGTTCATGCCGTCCGTCACTGGCGCGCGCGGGCCTGCGGCGATGACGTTTTGCACCGCACGCAACAGGGCGTCGGCGCAAAGATCTTGGCTGGCGATCACGTCCACCGCTTTTTGGGTGGCCAAGGCCTTGGCACGTATGGATTGCTCGACCTCCTGCTCCGCATCGAAGGGGACGAACACCGCAGGCACGCCGGTTTGCAAAACGTCCAGTGCCGTGTTGTAGCCGCACATGCTGACCGACGCTGCGGCATGGCGCAGCATCTGGCGGAAATCCGGGCGCGCCGGTTCACAGGTCAGGTTGGCCGGGGCGTGTACGCGAAGGCGTGTGACCGTCGCATCGGCATCCTTTCCGCCAACAAGAAGCCGCCATTGCCGGGCCTGATCGTGTGCGGCGGCTTTCGCTGCAGCCTCGAACAAATGCGCGCCGACGTCGCCGCCGCCGGCGCTGACCAAAACTTCGCCCGCACCCGTTGCTTGCGGGTGTGCGTCGGGCGCTTTGGGTGCAACAAAGCCAGTATAGAGCATCCTTTTGCGCAGACTGTCTGTCACGGGCCAACTCAGGCCAAGAGGCGCGATCGTTTCGACGGAGTGGATCAATACGCCTACGTATTGTTCGGCGATCACGTTTGCGGTCCAGTCCGCCTTTGCGGGCTTGGACGGTGGGGCCAAAATATCGCGGATCGAGCACAGGCAGGGGATCCCACGCGCCTTGGCTGCATCGAGCAGTGTCAGGAACTCTTCGCGCAGGATGCGGCGGCCAAAAGGGAAAAGTTCGGTGATGATCACATCAGGGTCGATGTTATCCAGGCTTTGCAGCAACGCTGCCTGCCGTGCCGCCATATGATCTGCGTCTGCGGGTTGTCCATGGGCGTCCAGAAGGGTCGTGAAATCAACGCCGTTGGACCGTACCGGGGGCAGGTGCACCACGTGTACGTCATCGGTTTCCAGATGCGGCGCTTCCATGCCCCCGCTGATCACGGTCGCGCTGTCACCGGCCGCGAGAAACGCGCGAGCCAAGGTCAGGGCACGCGCCAGATGGCCGGTTCCCAACAGATGTGTGACGACAATCAACGCCTTCATGTTGGCCTCGCTGTCAGGCGAATGGGTGTGCTGTCTGCTGTCCAATGGCCCTTGTCCAAGGTGATCACGTAAAGCCGCGCGCGCTTTATGGCGAAGGGGGCGGGCCCTGCGAAGTCCCATCCCATGGCATGCGCCATCAGAACCCGCATCACCCCGATGTGACAAACGGCAACTGTGTCCTCGGTCAGCGCTTCGGCCCAGGGGATCAGCCGGGCGCGCATCGCGGCGGGGCTTTCGCCGCCGGGCGGGTTGTAGGCCCATCCCCAGTCTTCGATATCGCGGAACCCCGACGTGGGATCGGTGCGCAGGTCCGCTCCGTGCAACCCTTCCCATGCGCCCCAATCCATCTCGGTCAGGTCAGGGGCGGTGCGGGGCATGCGCCCCGATACGATCTGCGCCGTCTGAACCGCCCGCGACAGGGGGCTGGCCCAGATGTCGGCGCGATCCCATGGCGCAGGCAGGCACAGGGTCGCAAGCTGCGCCTGCGCATCGGCGTCCAAGGGGATGTCGGTGCGCCCCTGAATGCGGTGCGCGCGGTTCCACGCGGTATGACCATGGCGCAGCAAGGCAAGGCGGATCATCTGGCCCCTCCGATCAACGGGTTCAAAGTGGCGGCCAAGGTGTTCGCCGCCGCTGACAACAGGTGATGTCGTGCGACATGCGCCCGCGCCGCGGCACCCTGCGCCGCCCGGTGTGCTGGATCGTCGATCAGGCGCCGGGCCGCCTTCGCCAACGCTTCAGGGCCTGCGCGGGGGGGCGGGTGATCGCCAAAGACCACGTCACAGACCCCCAGACGATCCTGCGCCACCACCGGCACGCCTGCGGCCTGTGCCTCGAGATAGGTCAGTCCGAAAGCTTCATTGACGCCGGGCCATAGCAACAGGCTTGCCTGCGCATACATCCGTTCAAGGGCCTCACTGCCAAGTGCGCCGTGCAGGGTCACGTGATCACCGAAAGGGGCCATCAGTGCCTCAATGGGCGCACGGGCAGAGCCATCGCCCACCACATCCAGATGCCACGAGCCGCGTCCCATCGCGGCCAGCGTGTCCGCAATCAGCTGGTAGCTGGCCAGTTTGTCCCCGGGGCGGAACATGCCCACACTCAGCATCGGCCCCGACAAGTCCGATTGCGGTGGCAGATCCGTACGGGCAAGGAAGGGTCGCAGATGCACCAGCTTCTGGCCTTCCGGCGCATCGTGCTCCAGCGCCTCGGCGTCGCGGTGGGTCAGGTAGAAGATCGCGTCGGCGGCATCGCAGGCGGCCTCGGCTGCGGCGGCGAACTGCGCCCAAGGCCCTGACAGGCGTTTGCGGGCGCGCGTTGCTTCGATCAGTACGTAAGGAATGGCGAGCGCCTTGGCGACCCCGGGACCAATTAGATCGGGGGCCTTGTAGTAGTTGTGATAGGTTACCCAGGCGCGCCATGCGGGGGCTTCGGAACTGGCCAGAAGGCGGTTGGTTTCCGCCTTGGCCTGCGCTTGCAATTCCCGTTGAACCGACGTGCTGCCGTCACGATCATAGAGGCGCAGATTGCTGACCGTCCGGACAGACAGGTTTGCCGCCTCAAGTGCCTTCAGTACCGCGCGGGCCATGGCCCTGTCTCCAGAAGGCGTGGCGTGCGTGGGGGCCTTCAGCGGTGCGTAGAACGCAATGGTCATTGCCCTGCCTCGTCCAACATCGCGCGCAACCGGCACGCCAGATGGTCGATGCCCGGCTGCATGGTGAATGCCTCGGCCAGCCGCGCCAGTGCCGCCTCGGACAGAGCGGGACCAAGTGCGGGGTCCGCCGCGAAGTCCGTGATCGCCTGTGCGAGTGCTGCGGGGTCATCATCGCTCAGGATGCCGTGCACGCCGTTGGTGATGAATTCCGGGATGGCCGACACCGGCGTGGACAGGATCGGCAACCGCTGGCTGGCCGCTTCCATCAGGACGTTGGGCAATCCGTCGCGGTCGCCGTCTTCGGCCACGCGGCTGGGCAGCACGAACAGATCGGCGGCGCGCATGGCCGCGATAACCTCGGGTTGGTCGCAGGCCCCACGCCACGTGATCCGGTCCGAGACACCCGCCGCCTCGGCGCGCGCCTGCATCCTGTCGGCCAAGGTGCCGCCGCCGATATGGGTCCAATGCCAATTCAGGTCCGGCGGCAGCAGGGCCAGCGCATCAATCAGCCGGTCAAAGCCTTTCTTTTCCACCAGCCGCCCCACGCTCATCATCGCAAGGGGCGCATCCGGTCCGCGCGATGCGCGTTGCGGTGGGGTTGGAAACCGGCTCAGGTCCAGCCCGTGATAGACCAGATCGACAGGTGTGCCGCCCGATAGGTCGCGCAGGTGATCAGCCCCGAAGGCGGTGCAGGTCGCGCCGAACTCCGCGCCATGGCTGTGCGGGTTCAGTTTGTCGCGTAGCTCCCAAGCGGGCGAGGTCCATATGTCCTTGGCATGGGCCGAAAAGCTCCATGGCAGGCCGCGCAGGATCGCGGCGTAGCGCGCGACAGAGGCAGGCGTGTGCAGGAAATGCGCATAAAATCCGGCCACATCGCGCGGCATCTCGCGGGCCAAGACGCAGGCCTGACCAAACCGGCGCACACGGTTGCGGCTGCGGTCGCGGCGCAGATCGGAGATGAACGCACGCAGCGCCGGGGCGAAACCGCGCTGGCGCAGGGCAAACCAAAGCCCGCGCAGCACCCGGCCCGGTTCGTCCCGCAGGTACTCGGGCAGATAGAACACCGGGGCCTGCAACCGGTCGTGCAACGGGTGCCGTTTTGTATCCGTAGGATGGCGCAAAGACCAAATTTCAAGCGGGATGCCCGCCTGCTCAAGCGCCACCAATTCCTGTGCGATGAAAGTCTCGGACAGGCGCGGCCAGCCCTTGACCACAACCGCCAGCCGGGCGCGGTGGTCTGTCATTCGGCCGCATTGCTTTGGGTGTTGCGCTGCATCAGGATGCGCACCCGTTCGATCACATAGTCGAGCCCATCCAGAAGCCCATCGGCCCCTGCCTCTGAGGGTTTGCCCTGATGCGGCAAGTTTCGAATGGCCTCGATCATCGAAGCTGCGGTCATCCCGTCGCGGGTGTCTTCGAGCATCCGCACAAGGCCCAGTTCCTCGGCCCGGCTGGCCCTGATCCACTGTTCCAGACGCGGCACGGTGCGCGGCACGATCACCGCACGTTTGTCAAAGGACAGGACCTCGCAGAAGGTGTTGTACCCGCCCATGGACACCACGCCCTTGGCCCCGGCAAAGAGCGCCTCGATCCGGCTGTCGAACCCGACGGCGGTGACCCGGCCATTGAGTTGCGCGACACGGGTTTCGAAGTCTTCGCGCACCTCGCCTGACAGGAACGGCCCGTAAACCAGCATCGCGCGGGGGCTGAGGTCCGGGTCCTGTTCGTAGGCCGACAGAACAAGGTTCACCATGGCCTGCCCGTCGCCACCGCCGCCCGGGGTGATCAGGATATAGGGATCGTCCGGCACTTCGGCGGCATCGACGATGTCGCGGCGCAGATAGCCTGTCCAGTGCATGCGCGCGCGCAGGTCATCCGACAAATCCAACCCCTTGGTCGGGTCGTAGACAGATTTCACTCCGTAGACCCAGACCTCGTCATAAAAAGCCTCAGCTGCTTCGATCGCCCCTTTGCGCGCCCATTCCGCGGCCAGCACATCGGGTTCATCCAGAACGTCGCGCAGGCCAAGGATGATCTGGGTGTGCCCGCGGTCCTTCAGCCATTCCAGCGTTGGCAAAAGTTCACCGCGGAACCCGGTGGGTTCCTTGTCCACGATCAGCAGGTCGGGTTCGTACTGTTCGATGGTGGATTGGATCAGACCCGCGCGGAGCGCAGTTGTCTCGTCGATGTTCATGCCCAGTGTCTGACTGTCATAGCTGCCATCCGACAGTTTGGTCACACCGGGCAGGCGCACGTGGTCCACCCGTTCGGGAAAGGTAAAGCGCCCGGCCACCGGCGATCCGGTCAGGATGATGGCAGATGCCTCTGGATCGGCCTGTGTCAGCGCCGCGGCCAGCGCCCGGCTGCGCCGCAGATGGCCAAGCCCGAAGGTGTCATGGCTGTAAAGCACAATGCGGCGCGCGCGTTGCGGTGTCGTGTCGGAGAGCATTGCTTGCGCCATGATGCGCCTTTCGTCTTTACCGGATCAGAGGCGCAAATCGCTGCCTGACCGGCCGAGAATTCCCTTGATGTCGTACAATACCGCGCCGGGTTTGCCAAAGGCGCGAATGCCTTTGCTGCCCAATTCGACAAATTCGCGGTGCCCCACGGCCACGATGACCGCGTCATAGGCACCTGTATCGGGCATGGCCACGTTTTCCACCCCGTGACGGTCTTGCATCGCTTGCGCGCTGACCCAAGGGTCATGCACGTCCACCACCACCGAATAATCCTGCAATTCGGCCACGATATCGGCCACGCGGGTGTTGCGGGTGTCGGCGCAGTTTTCCTTGAAGGTGAAGCCCAGGATCAGCACCCGCGCCGCGTTCACGCCGATGCCACGCCCCAGCATCGCCTTGACCAGGGTTTGCGCCACATGCGCGCCCATCTGGTCGTTGATCCGCCGCCCGGCAAGGATTACTTCGGGGTGATACCCCAATTGTTCGGCGCGGTAGGTCAGGTAGTAGGGATCGACCCCGATACAGTGTCCACCGACAAGGCCGGGACGGAATGGCAGAAAGTTCCACTTTGTGCCCGCGGCCTCGAGCACTTCGAGCGTATCAAGCCCCAGCCGGTCAAATATCAGGGCGAATTCATTGACCAGCGCGATGTTCAGGTCGCGCTGCGTGTTCTCGATGACCTTTGCCGCTTCTGCCGTGGCGATGCTGGAAGCGCGGTGCAAGCCCGCCTTGACCACGGGGCCATAAATCGCATCCAGACGGTCCAGCGTTTCCGCGTCCTGTGCGGCGATGATCTTGACCACGTTTTCCATGGAATGCTCGGCATCGCCGGGGTTCACCCGCTCGGGGCTATATCCCAGCTTGATATCTCGGCCCGCGACAAGGCCACTGCCCGCAGCCAAAGCAGGGCCGCAAACCTCTTCGGTCACGCCGGGATAAACGGTGCTTTCCAATATGACCAATGCGCCCACGCCAAGATGGGGTGCAATGGTGGCACATGCGCCCAGCACTGCACCCAGATCGGGCGCTTTTGCATCGGTGATAGGGGTTGGTACGGCGATGATGAACGTGCGGGCGCCGTGCAGATCTTCGGGATCAGACGAAAAGCGCGCCTGCGTTTCTGTCAGAGACGCATCCGCGACCTCGCCGTTTGGGTCACGGCCGCCTTTCAGTGCGTCGACGAGGCCGGGATCGGTGTCGAGCCCAAGAACATCGAACCCGGCCCGCGCCAGTGCCAATGCCAATGGCAGTCCCACGTATCCCAGTCCAAGGATGGCGATGCGGCCGATATCGGCGGTCTTGGTCATATCTGCTGTGCCATCCGGTTAAGTGTGCGGCGCGGCTGCCTCTTTGCAAAGCCGCTCATGCCATAGAATTCCGCGCCTTGCAAAACCTCTGGCAAGGAGTTGATAGCGCCGACCCGTTCCGGGCCAGTGCTTTGTTTCAGATGGGTTTACAATCGGCGGCGCACAAGACTAGCGTTATGGAACTATTTGAAAAAAGCAGCCTGCCCATGCGCTCCCTCGTCATTTTCCTGTTTTGTACCTTGCTCGCCCTGTCCTTTCCCGGTGCCGGGGGCGCTCAGAGCCTCTTTGGCCTTGGCGGATCAGGCGCGTCGGACAGCAGCACGGAGGCGCTGACAGAGACATTGCGGCAAGCCACCGAGGCAGGGCTGAGCGTTGTGGTAGTGGACACGCAAGGCAATCTGATTTCCGCCCCGACCGCGCAAGCGACTGACGAAGTGGCTTTGCCGACGGGGGAATCGCCCCTGATGATGATCCAGAAGCGCGGCGCAGAATTCCGGGCCACGCTGCGTTCGCGGCTTGAAGTTCTGCCGCAAAGCATCAACGAAATGGCCTATATCCTGCGCGCGACCAGCCCCGATGGTCGTATCATGACCTATGTCGAGGTGCTGGGATACAGTCTGCTGTTGTTCCTGATCGGACGCCTTTTCGTGCGCTATATCTATGGCCCGCGCATCATCAAAAGGTTTGTGGTGGCGCGGATCAAGGATGCGCCGCAAGGCTACCGCGAAAAGATGCCGTTTCTGGTGTTCCGCTTTCTGGTGGGCATATCGGCCACGACGGTCATCCTTCTGATCGCCTATGTCCTCGGTGTCCTGTTCTTTCCGCCGGTTGAAGACCCATCAGTGCAAGTGACCATTCTGGCCATTAACTTGGCCTTCTTCGCCTGCCGGACCGTGGGCGATCTGTGGCGTATGATACTGTCGCCGTTCCTGTCGCAATACCGCATTCCGCGCTTCTCGGATCGGGATGCAAAGGTTCTGTTCCGATGGGCCTTTATTATCGCGGCATTGGACATCAGCGTCGTGACCTTTTCGACCTGGATCAAGGATTTCGGGCTGAACTATAACGTCTACGCCATTGTCTACGGCGCGCTGGCGTTGTTGATGGCGGTGTTGAACATCGCCATGATCATTGCCAACCGCCGTGCTATTTCGGGTGCAATGCTGAACGGGCGCAGCCGCGAGGATGTGCCGTGGCTTACCCGAGTGCTGGTGGTGGCCTGGGCGCCTTTGGCCATTGCCTACATGCTTTTTGGTTGGTTGGAACTGGCGACTGATCTGGTGCTTGAACTGCCTTTGTCAGTGCCTTTGATCGCAGGCGCCTATGCGGCTCTTCTGGCGATACTCGTTGTCTATGGCGCTATCAATTACCTGATCGAGACCTATTTCGAACGCGCCCGCCGGATGGAAGTGCTGAACCATCAGATCGAAGAGGCACAGGACCACGGCGAGGCGGAAATCATCGACCCTGACACCGGCGAAGAGATGCACGTACCTGCGCGCACGACCATGAACACCTATGAACAACTGGCCCGCCGGGTGTCTGCCATTCTGGCCTTCGTTGCGGGCATCTATGCCTTGCTCAGCATTTGGGGCAACGCCCAGGACATGGTCGAAGACAGCGGCGTGACCCAGCAATTGCTGGATGTCATGGTGATCATCTTTATCGGCTACATCCTTTACCACGCCTTCCGCATCTGGATTGACGGCAAGATCATGGAAGAACAGGGCGACCAGCCCGAGGCCGAATTGGGCGACGAGGGCGGCGGATCAAGTGCGAGCCGCCTTGCGACGCTGTTGCCGCTGTTCCGAAACTTCATGCTGATCTTGGTTGTGGTGACCATGGTTTTGATCATCCTGCTGGATATGGGCGTCAATGTCGGGCCGCTTTTCGCCGGGGCCGGTGTGGTCGGCGTGGCCGTGGGCTTTGGCAGTCAGGCATTGGTGCGCGACATTTTTTCGGGCGCGTTCTTTCTGTTCGATGATGCGTTTCGCAAGGGCGAGTATCTGGATGTGGGCGGCATCAAGGGGACGGTCGAAAAGATTTCCGTGCGCTCCTTCCAGTTGCGCCACCACCTTGGCGCGCTGCACACCATCCCCTTTGGCGAAATCCAGAGCATGACAAACTATTCCCGCGACTGGGTGATCATGAAGCTGCCCTTGCGCGTGACCTATGACACCGACGTGGAAAAGGTCCGCAAGCTGATCAAGAAGCTGGGCGTTGCCTTGCTGGATGATCCTGTGATCGGGGCGGACTTCATTCAGCCGCTGAAATCGCAGGGTGTGATCATGATGGAAGACAGCGCCATGATCATCCGGGTCAAGTTCATGACCAAGCCGGGCGATCAATGGCTTGTGCGCAAGAAGGTCTACGAGGAAATCCGCGAACTTTTCGAACGCGAAGGCATCAAGTTCGCACACCGCGAGGTCACCGTCCGTCTGGCCGATGGCAAGGCCGATGACCTGTCACCGGACCAGCGGGACGCGGTCACTGCCGCAGCACAGGCCGCCATGGACGATGATATGGTGGACGGGCAGGGACCGTCGCAGGCGGACGACCGCTAGGCGCGGGGCATCAAGACCCTCGACACGGGCGCACAAAGGGCATAGGTGCGCGGCTTGACCTGTCGAGAAAGCCCATCCCCGTGAAACAGACCCTTGCCGACGCGCTGGCCCAGCGCGGCTATGACACCCTGACCCCCGTGCAACAGGCGGTGACCGATCCCGCCCTTGGCGATGCCGATTTGCTGGTGTCCTCGCAAACCGGGTCGGGCAAGACCGTTGGTTTTGGCCTCGCGCTGGGCGACACGCTTTTGGGCGATGCCGACAGCTTCGCCGCTGCCGATGCGCCGCTGGCGCTGGTGATCGCGCCGACGCGCGAACTGGCGATGCAGGTCAAACGCGAACTTGGTTGGCTCTATGGGCAGGCGGGCGTTGTCATGGCGTCCTGCGTGGGGGGCATGGACATGCGCGACGAGCGGCGCGCATTGGCGCGCGGCGCGCATATCGTGGTGGCGACACCGGGGCGTCTGCGCGATCACATCATGCGCGGGTCCATCGACCTGAGCCAGGTGCGCGGCGTGGTTCTGGACGAGGCCGACGAGATGCTCGATCTGGGGTTCCGCGAAGACCTTGAATACATTCTGGGCGAAGCGCCCGAAGACCGCCGCACCTTGCTGTTTTCGGCGACCGTGCCGCGCTCCATCGTCACCCTGGCGCAGAAATATCAACGCGATGCCCAACGCATCAGCACCGTCAGCGGCGAAAGCCAGCACGCCGATATCGCCTATCTTGCCCATATGGTCGCGGCGCGCGACAGCGAGAATGCGATCATCAACATCCTGCGCTTCCATGAAGCCCCCAATGCAATCGTCTTTTGCAACACCCGCGCCATGGTTGCGCGCGTCACCACGCGCCTGTCGAACCGCGGGTTCCGCGTTGTGGCGCTGTCGGGCGAGCTGTCGCAATCCGAACGCACCCACGCGCTTCAGGCCATGCGCGACGGGCGCGCGCAGGTCTGTGTCGCCACGGATGTGGCCGCGCGGGGGATCGACCTGCCGGGGCTGGATCTGGTGGTGCACGCCGAGCTTCCCAAAAGTCACGAGGGCCTCTTGCACCGCTCGGGCCGTACAGGTCGCGCGGGCCGCAAGGGGGTCAGCGCGCTGATCATCACACCGCGGGACCGTCGCCGCGCCGAAAGCATCCTGCACCGGGCCAAGCTGACCGCCGAATGGGTCGAGGCACCTTCGGCCGATGCCGTGCGCGAACGCGACCACGCGCGGATGCTGGCTGATCCGGCATGGTCCGAACCCGTGGCAGACAATGAAGTGGATGCAGTTGCAGGGCTGGTGGATCAGTTCAGCCCCGAACAACTGGCCGCCGCCTACCTGCGCCTCTACGCCGCCCGCGTAACGGCGCCGGAAGAGTTGTCGGATGTGGCCGCCGCAGGACCCGACAAACCGCGCGGGGCTTTTGGGCCCAGCGTCTGGTTCTCGGTCAGTGGCGGGCGCAATCAGAACGTCGAAGTGCGCCGCCTGATGCCCATCCTGTGCAAGGCGGGCAACATCGGGCGCGACGATCTGGGCGCGATCCGCATCCAGAACGATGAGACATTTGTGGAAGTGCTGCAACCCACGGCACCCGATTTCATCACCGCCTTGGGCGACATGACGATCGAGGGTGGCCTGAAGGTCACCGCACTGGACAGCAAACCCGATCTTGCCTCCGGCCCGCGTCCGGCGTTTGGCGGCAAACCCAAGGGCAAGGCGGCGGGCAAGTCCTTTGCCAAGTCCAGCGACGCACCCAAGCCCCGATGGGACAGCGACAAGCCATCCAAGCCTGCGCCCAAGCGTGACAAGCCAGCAGCTCCCAAGCAGGAAGCCGCGCCCATCGAGTGGAACGACGCGCCTGCGCCGAAGCCGAAAAAGCCCAAGCCCAGCTATGCAGAGGCGCGCAAGTCCGCGCCCAAGTACACCCCCATGCGCGGCAAGACCAAACCCAAGACAAAGATGGACGCGGCCCTTGAAGACGGTGCCGTGACGCCCGCGAAAAAGCCGCGCCACAAACCCGCGGGCAAGCCATCTGGCAAGCCCCATGCGGCTGGCGGCAAAGCCCCGCCCGTGGGCAAGCCCAACAGCAAGAAGAACAAGGCACGCCGTGCCGCAGGACAGGCCACCGGCAAGGGCGGCGCGCAGCCGCCCCGGCGCAAGGGTTAGCTCTTGTAAGGGTCGAGGCTGTCGCGCAGGCCATCCCCGAGGAAGTTGAACGCCAGCACCACGATGATGATCGGCAGCATCGGAATGGCTGTCCACGGGTAAATCTCGATCGAGGCGAGGTTTTGCGCGTCGTTCAGCATCACGCCCCAACTGACCGCAGGTGCGCGCAGACCGAGGCCCAGGAACGACAGCGCCGTCTCACCCAGGATCATCGCGGGGATCGACAGTGTTGCGCTGGCGATCAGGTGCGACATGAAGTTGGGCAACAGGTGCCTTCGGATCACGCGCCCCGGTTTTGCCCCCATCATTTCAGCGGCACGCACATATTCCTCTTCGCGCAATGACAGGAATTTCGACCTGACAGCCCGCGCCAATCCCGGCCAGTCCAGAATTCCCAGGATGATCGAGATGATGAAGAACACCGCGACCGGCCCCCAGTTCGACGGCACCGCCGCCGACAGGGCCAGCCACAATGGCAGTTCCGGCAGGCTGCGCAGGATCTCGATGGCACGTTGGATGATCCAATCGGTCTTGCCTCCGAAGTACCCTGCGATGGATCCGAACCCGATGCCCAGAAGGAAGGACACGGTGATGCCAATGAGGCCCACGGTCAGCGACAGTTGCGCGCCGTAAAGAATGCGGCTGAACACATCGCGGCCCAGCCGGTCCGATCCAAACAGGAAAATGGTCGCCCCTTCGGGCGCACAGAACAGATGCGTGTCGCTGGGGATCAGGGCAAAGAGGTTGTAATCATCCTGCTCGCAAAAGAACTTCAGCGGCATGGGCCGGGTTTCGTCCACCTCGTAGGTCCAGGTGAACGTCTCAAGATCGGCCTTGGCGGTGGTGGGATAGACAAAGGGGCCGACATAGTCGCCCTCGTGCCAGAAGTGGATCGCCTGCGGCGGGTGATAGAGGTAATCGGCGCTGCGTTCGTTGGGCGTATAGGGCGCGATGAACCCGGCAAAGGGCAGCATCAGATAGCTGAAAAACAGGAACAGCCCGGATATCAGGCCCAGCTTGTGTTTGCGAAACCGCCGCCAGATCAAAAGCCAGCCGGGCGCGTCCATATCCTGCCGATCCAGGGCGGTGAGGTCGACGTTGGGATCATAGGGGGCATCGTCGATATAGCGCCCGTCGGGAAGCGTGCTCATCCTTCGCGGGCTCCATACCTGATGCGCGGATCCAGAAGGACCAGCAGCAAATCGGAAATCATCGTGCCGATCAGCGTCAGCAGGGCCACGAACATCAAGACGAAGGCGGCAAGAAACTGATCCTGCGACTTCAGCGCGGTCAAAAGGGCGGGGCCGATGGTTTGCAGGCCCAGCACCACCGACACCAGAACCGACCCCGATACCATCGCGGGCAACAGGTTGCCGATGTCCGCGACAAAGGGGTTAAAGGCCATGCGCAGCGGATACTTGGCCAAGAGGCGCGTGGGCGACAGGCCCTTTGCCTTGGCGGTTTCGACATAGGGTTTGCTGAGTTCATCCAGCATGTTTGCGCGCAGCCGCTGCATCATCGCGGCCGCCCCCGAGGTGCCGATCACGAAGGTCGGCACGATCAGGTGGATCAGGATGGATTTGACCTTGGCCGGGCTCATCGGTTCGTCTTCGAACGATGGGTCCATGAGGCCACCGATGGGCAGCCCCAGATATTTCTGGCCGTAGTAGAACAGCACCAGCGCCAGCAGGAAGTTCGGGGTGGCCAAACCCAGGTAACCCACGAAAGCCGACGAGTAGTCGACCCAGCTTTGTGATCGGGCGGCAGCGATCACGCCCAAGGGCAGTGCTACCGCATAAACAAACAGGACCGCCGCAAGGTTCACCAGAACCGTGAGCCACAGCGCGTCGCCCACGATTTCCGCCACCGGGCGGTCAAATTCGAAGGACCAGCCGAAATCGCCCTGCAACAGTCCGCTGAACCCATGCGGCCCCGGCGCCATGCCGGCCCAGATCAGGTACTGTTCCCACAAGGGGCGGTCCAGCGCGTATTCGGTGCGCAGGAATTCGGCCTTGGCCACACCTTCGGCCTGTCCCGTGGCGCGCAGTTCGGCGATCTGGTTGGACAGATAGTCGCCGGGGGGCAGGTTGATGATGATGAAGACCATGATTGACACCACCCACAGTGTCAGGATCATGGTCAGCAGCCTGTAAGCGGCATAGCGGATGAACATCATTCGTTCACCTTCGCGATCTCTTCATCCGTGTCGAACCAGAATTCGTCGATCCGGTGAACGCCAAAATGGGCGCCCGGCTCCCATGCCCATTTGCCCAGCTCGGGCACATTGCGCAGGCGGCGGCTCACGACCACGGGTTGCGGTGCTTCGGCCAGGATGCCGATGCCGTATTGCTGATCGGCATGGATCGCCAGCATACGGCGCCAGATGGCGCTGCGTTCTTCGGTGTCTTCGGTTGCCGACCATGCCTTGGACAGCTGGAGAAGTTCCCGTGCGGCGGGCATGTCTACGGGTTGGCCAGCAGCGCCGCGTGTCTGTTCGTATTGGCCCCACATCGGCCATGCCATGAACTCCTGCTGCGTGGGCGCAAGGTAAGTGGGCGGTGTATAGGATTGCGGCAACCCGTTGTCCCAGCCGTACCAGACTGCCGCCATGGAAGACCCTGCATAGACCCGGTTGCGCAGGATGTCGCGGTCCAGTGGACGCATGATCAGCTTGACGCCCAGTTCGCGCCACGTGTCGGTGATAATCGCCAGCGCATTTTCGACCTCTTGCCGTTCGCCCGCGGTTTCCACCACGAATTCCATGGGCCTGCCATCGGGCAAAAGACGTACACCCGCCGGATTGCGTTCGGTCAGGCCCATTTCGTCAAGAAGGGCATTGGACCGCTCAGGATCATAGAGCGACCAGGCGGTCAGATTGCTGGCATCGAAGAACGGGCTTTTGGCCAGCGCTGTCATGCCGCCTTCCTTGGCCAGCCCGAAATACAGTGCGCGGTTGATCATGCGCCGGTCTATGCCCATCGACAGCGCCCGCCGAAAGCGCGGATCGCGGATCACCTCGCGCCAGACCGGATCGGCAAAGTTGAGGTTGGGGTAAATGGCGATCTGGCTCGCCGCACCATTGGCCCAGAGATAGGTGACATAGTTCCCGCCGTCTGTTTCGCCTTTCTTGAGGATCGACACATCGCGGAAATCCAGCCCTCGGGCCTGTAGATCGCTTTCACCTGCATTGGATTTGGCCGCAACAAGGCCGCCCCCGACGATCGTCATTTCGACCACGTCGATATAGGGCAGGTGCACGCCCCGCGCGTCGATGCGGTGAAAGTAAGGGTTGCGCACGAAAAGCTGGCGGCTGGATTTCCCTGCTGTTGCGCTCATCCAGGGCTGCAGGGTGGGCAGCGCCGGATTGTCGAACTTGTACATGTTGTCGATCTTGTTGTGCAAAGCGGCCCAGCCGCGCACGCGCCTGCGGTCCACTTCCTCTTCCAAGGCTTCTGGATCGGCGAAATCGACGTGGAATTGTTTGAGGTAGTGCGAAGGCCGATAAATAAAGGGCGGTCGCGCCCCAGCCAGCTTTTGCAGGAACTCGGGGTTCGGCTTGTCCCATTCGATCACCACGGTGAGCGGATCGGGAAAGGACATGCGTCCCACCATATTGCCCACGCGCATCACATCGGGGGGGCCATTGGGGCTAAGCTCGGCGTTGTTGGCGACGTGATGCCACCAGTATTCGAAATCGGCCGAGGTGAATGGCGCACCATCCGACCAACGGTGACCGGCCCGCAGCATCAGCGTGAACTTGCGCCCGTCCTCGACGGTGTAGTCACGCAGGATATCGGCCTTCAGATTATAGGCCTGATCATAGCCCACAAGACGTGCATAGCCGTAAACGACCATTTGGCGGATATCCTTGGACCGCGACACCATGGTGCGCAGCGTGCCGCCCTGTTTGCCAAAGGAACGGCCCTTGGCAGCCAGATCGACGACCAGCGGTTGTTGCGGAATGCGTTGGGCTGCGGGGTCCATGATGCCCGCCGCAACTTCGTCGTTCCAAAAGGCGCTTTCCTGAACCTGTTGCGCCCAGACGTGTGTGGCAGGCAGCAAAAGCACCAGAACCAGAAGGCGGGACAGAAACTTCAAAGGCTCAAACATGGCAACGCACCTGATGTCCCGGGGAAAGCTCCACCAGCGCGGGCGCGTCGACCCCTTCAAAGCGGAATTGATCCGGCCAGCTTGTGGGGGCTCCGGCACCTTTGGCAACAAGTGCAAGGTTGATGGGCCGTGCGATGTCCGGTTCGGGTTGTGCAGCGATCAGCGCCTTGGTGTAGGGATGGCGCGGGTCGTAGAACAGCGTGTCGGGCGGGGCCTGTTCGACGATCACACCCTGACGCATCACCGCGACTTCATCGGCAATGCGCGATACCACGGCCAGATCGTGGCTGATAAAGAGATAGCTCAGCCCCATACCCTGCTGGATGTCTTCCAGAAGGGTCAGGATTTGTTCCTGAACGGATACATCAAGGGCCGATGTGGGCTCGTCACAGACCAGCAGTTGCGGATCAAGCGTCAGCGCCCGGGCAATCGACAGGCGCTGTCGCTGGCCACCGGAAAAGGCGTGCGGGTAGCGGCCCAGCATATCCGCGCTCAACCCCACCCAACGCAGCATTTCCGCCGCCTTGTCCAACCGCGCCCTGCGGTCTCCGATGCCGTGAATTTCCATCGGTTCGGTCAGCGCCTCCTGCACCCGCATTCGCGGGCTGAGCGACGAATAGGGGTCCTGAAACACCATCTGCGCTTCGCGCTGGAAAGCTGTGCGCTGGGCGCGCGTCATGTCGTGGACCGGGATCGGCTCGGATACGCCTTTGGAGCAAAACAGAACCTCGCTGCCGGGGTCCGGCATCTCGGCGCCAAGGGCAATGCGCGCGCAGGTCGTCTTGCCCGACCCGCTTTCGCCGACCACAGCCAGCGTCTTGCCCCGCGCAAGCGACAGGTTCACATCGACACAGGCGTTGATCTGCTTGGCCTCTTTCCAGCCGCCCGCCCGCACGTGATAGGTCTTGTTCACGCCTTTGAGGTCAAGGATCAGGTCGGCGCGCGAAATCGGCTCGGCGGGCGCAGCCACATCGGGGATCATCGGCGCGGCGGCAAAGAGTTTCTTGGTATAGCCGTGGGCGGGCGCGCCCAGTACCGCAGGGGCCGGACCGCTTTCCATGACGCGGCCCTTGTTCATCACCACCACCTGTTCGGCCATGTTGGCCACCACCCCCAGATCGTGGGTCACCAGAACCACGGCCATGCCGGTGTCGCGCTGCAAGTCCTTGATCAGCCCCAGCACCTGCGCCTGTGTCGTCACATCCAGTGCGGTGGTGGGTTCGTCCGCGATCAGAAGATCAGGCTTGGCCACCATGGCCATGGCAATCATGGCGCGCTGGCGCATGCCCCCCGAAAGCTCGAAGGGATAGGCGCGGTAAGCGCGGTCCGGATCGGCAAAGCCGACCTGTTCGAATGTCGCCAGCACATCCTTGCGTGCCTGATCCGTGGTCATGCCCCGATGCAACTTGAGCACTTCAGCCACCTGATTGCCGATACGGTGCAGCGGTGACAGGGATCGCATGGGTTCTTGAAAGATCATCGATATCCAGTTGCCGCGAATATTGCGCATCTGGCGGCTGCTCAACCCCAGCAAGTCCACCGGTTCACCGCCACGGCAAAAGCGTACCTCGCCCGACCGCAATTGCGCGGATGCAGGCAGAATACGCAGCACCGACCTGCACGTCAGCGTCTTGCCCGATCCGCTTTCCCCGACAAGGGCAAGGGTCTCACCAGGCTGCACCGAAAAGCTGACGTCATGCACAACCGGCGGGGCATCCCCAAAACCGATGCTCAGACCGGCAACATCCAGAAGTGGTGTCATTTGCATTCCCAGTGGCGGACCCGGCCCGCGGGATCCCATTAGATGCACAGTGAAACCCGATTCCCGCGCGCGCGTCCAGTGACCGCAGGACGACAATCGTGCGTTCCGTGACTGGCAGGGGTACACATTTGCCCGCGTCTCGCGCATGAAGTGTGTGCAATTTGTCTTGAAAGGACCTCTGGATGAGCCGCCTCGACCTCTTTATCGATCGTATGGTATCGCAACGCGCCTGTCTGGAACACGCCACCGGGATGATTGCAGATTTGCCCGGGCCTGCATTTGAATTGGGGCTGGGCAACGGGCGCACCTACGACCACATGCGGCAGGTTCTGGGGACACGCGACATCTTCGTTTTCGAGCGCGCGATTGCCTCGCATCCCGACAGCACACCGCCGGACAGTCAGGTGCTGTTGGGCGATGTCTTTGAAACGTTGCCAAGGGCATTGGACCGCTTTGGCCCGACCGCGGCATTGATCCATGCTGATCTGGGCGGACACAACGCCGCCAAGAACGACAGCTTTGCGCGTAGCGTGTCACCGCTGATCGAACCGCTGCTGGCGGTGGGTGGCGTCATGGTGTCGAGCGACCGTATGTATTTCGACGCGTTGGAACCTTGCGCGCTGCCCGCGGATGCCGTGGAAGGCCGGTGCTTCATCTACCAGCGCGCGGCCTGACGCTTCGTGACGTAGCGGCGTTTGCGGCAGGTCTCCATCTTCTTCTTGCGGGGCTTTGGCCCTTGTGCCTAATTTGACGTCGTTGCAATGAAACGCTGTTTCGCTGTTCGGAACGCGCGCGGCGCAGGCCATGCAACAGGAATTTCAGGAGGGCCCCAGATGAGCGACAAGATTGCATACTCCCGCCATGGCGACATCGCCGTGTTGACGGTGCAGAACCCGCCGGTGAATGCATTGAGCCAAGCTGTGCGTCAGGGGCTGTGGGATGGCATGGACCGCGCCGAAGCGGACAAGGGCGTCCGCGCGGTTCTGATCGTGGGCGAGGGGCGCGCGTTTTTTGCGGGCGCGGACATCACCGAATTCGGCAAACCCCCGATGGAGCCGCACCTGCCGGTGCTGATCAACCGGATCGAAGCCTCGCCCTTGCTGGTCGTGGCCTCGATGCATGGTGTGTCACTTGGTGGTGGCCTCGAAGTGGCGCTGGGCTGTCACTACCGCATCGCCGTACCGTCGGCGCGTGTGGGTCTGCCAGAGGTGCACTTGGGCCTTATCCCCGGAGCGGGCGGCACCCAGCGGATGCCGCGCCTGACCGGCGTTGAAAAAGCGCTTGAGGTGATGACCTCCGGCCGTCAGGTCAAGGCGGCGGAAGCGGCCGAGATGGGCCTGATCGATGTGATCCGCGATGGTGATCCCAAGGAAAACGGTCTCGCCTATGCGCAGGAGCTGTTGGACAGCGGTGCCCCGCGCCGTGCGGTCAGTGAAATGGACCCGCCCGAGGCGATCGACTGGGACGCGGCCTTTGATGCGACGCTGGCGCGCGGACGCGGACAGGTTTCGCCCGCATGGTGCGTGCGCGCCGTGCAGGCCAGCGTCGAGAAACCCTTTGCCGAAGGTCTGGCCGCCGAACGCAAGATTTTCATGGACCTGATGCAGACCGATCAGCGTCAGGGCATGATCCACGCCTTCTTCAGTGAACGCGCGGTCGGCAACTTGCCCGAACTCAAGGGCGTCACGCCGCGCGCCTTGCAGCACATCGGGGTCATTGGCGGTGGCACCATGGGTGCGGGCATCGCCACGGCGGCGCTGCTGTCAGGGCTGGAGGTGACCATGCTGGAAATGTCGCCCGAGGCTGGCGAAGCCGCGCGCGGGCGTATCGCGGGCAACCTGTCGGGGGCCTTGAAGCGCGGCAAGATCAGTCAGGAAAAGCACGACGCCATCCTCACACACACGCTGAGCGTGGTCACGAACTACGACGCCTTGTCGGACGTTGATCTGGTGATCGAAGCGGTGTTCGAAGAGATGGCGGTAAAGAAGAAGGTCTTTGCCGAACTGGACCGTGTCTGCAAACAAGGGGCGATCCTCGCGTCCAACACCTCTTATCTCGACATCGACGAAATTGCCGCTGCCACGTCGCGCCCCGCGGATGTGATCGGGTTGCACTTCTTTTCACCTGCGCATGTGATGAAGCTGTTGGAAGTCGTCGTTGCCGACAAGACCGCACCGGATGTCGTGGCCACCGGTTTTGACCTGGGCAAACGTCTGGGCAAGATCAGCGTGCGCGCTGGCGTGTGTGACGGGTTCATCGGCAACCGAATCCTATCGACTTACCGCACTGTTGCCGATCACATGATCCTTGACGGCGCGTCGCCCTATGAAATCGACGCGGCACTCGAAGACTTCGGTTTTGCCATGGGCCCCTATGCCGTGGCTGATCTGGCCGGGCTGGATATCGGATGGGCCGTGCGCAAACGCAAACGGGCCGAAGGGATCGACCCGCGCGCCCGTGATGCTGCCTATGCCGACAAGCTGTGTGAAGACGGGCATTTCGGCCAGAAGACCGGCAAGGGCTACTATGACTATTCCGCAGGCCCAAGGGCCCGCGTGCCCAACCCCGATGTCATGCCCTTGATCGAAGCGGAACGTGCCGAACAGGGTATCACCCCGCGCAGCTTTACCCACGAAGAGATCGTGCGCCGCTATATGGCCGCGATGGTCAATGAGGCGGCCAAGGTCGTGGGCGAAGGCATCGCGCGCCGCCCGCTTGACGTGGATATGACCCTGCTCTTTGGCTATGGCTTTCCGCGTTATCGCGGCGGACCGCTGAAATGGGCGGACATCGTGGGCCTGCCCGAACTGTTGGCCGATATGAAGGAATACCAGAAGGAAGACCCGTACTTCTGGCAAATCGCGCCACTGCTGGAACAGCTGGTGGCCGAAGGAAAGACATTCGACGATCTGAACAAGGCCGCCTGAGGCCAGACCCAACCCATCAGACAGGAGACCAGATATGGACCTGAGCTATACCGACGAAGAAAAGGCCTTTCGTGAAGAAGTGCGCAGCTTTCTGCGTGATGAACTGCCCAGGGACATGTCCGACAAGATCCGTCTGGGTCAGGAACTGGGAAAGGCAGATCAGGAACGCTGGCACGCGATCCTGAACGGCAAGGGCTGGCTGGCCCAGAACTGGCCCAAGGAATACGGCGGGGCGGAATGGAATGCTGTTCAGCGCCACATCTTCGAAGAAGAAGCCGCCGCCGCCCACGCGCCGCGCATCGTGCCCTTTGGCCTGTCGATGCTGGCCCCGGTTCTGCACAAATTCGGCTCGAAAGAGCAGAATGACTATTGGCTGCCGCGCATTCTGGATGGATCGGACTGGTGGTGTCAGGGTTATTCCGAACCCGGCGCAGGGTCTGATCTTGCATCGCTGAAAACCACGGCTGTCAAGGATGGCGATCATTATGTGGTCAACGGCCAGAAGACGTGGACGACCCTTGGCCAGCACGCCAACATGATCTTTTGCCTCGTGCGCACCGACAAGGACGTGAAGCAACAAGAAGGCATTTCCTTCCTGCTCATCGACATGGATACGCCCGGCGTCGAAGTGCGGCCCATCATCCTGCTCGATGGCACGCATGAGGTGAACGAGGTCTGGTTCACGGATGTGCGCGTGCCGGTGGAAAACCTCGTGGGCGAAGAAAACAAGGGCTGGACCTATGCCAAGTACCTGCTGACCCATGAACGCACCAATATCGCGGGCGTCGGGTTCAGCCAGGCGGGCCTCGATACGGTCAAGCGCATCGCCAAGGCCGAGATGGCCGGGGGCAAGCCCCTGATCGCCAATCCGCATTTCGCCGCGCGCATCGCGCAGGTCGAGATTGATCTCAAGGCGATGTCCACCACAAACCTGCGCATCATCTCCCAAGCGGCCGCCGGTGGCGCACCGGGGGTCGAGGCGTCGATGCTCAAGGTCAAGGGCACGATTATCCGGCAGGAAATCAATGACTTGGCCCGTCGGGCCGTTGGTCCTTACGCGATGCCCTTTGCCTCCGAAGGGGTGGAAGGCGCCAACGATGCACTGCCCGACCCGCACGAGGCAGGCCCCGTGGCGGCCGAATATTTCAACTACCGCAAGCTGTCGATCTTTGGCGGTTCCAACGAAATTCAACGCGGCATCATCTCGAAGGTGATGATGGGGGGTGGCCGATGAACTTTGACCTGACCGAAGAACGGCAAATGCTGCAAGACAGCCTGCGCCGCTACCTACGTGACAAATACGATACCGAGGTTCGCAACAAGATCCTCGAATCCGACACTGGCATGTCTGCCGACATCTGGGCCGAACTGGCCGAACTCGGCGTGATCGGCGCGCTGTTCACCGAAGAGCAGGGCGGCTTTGGCGGTGCAGGTTTCGACATCGCCGTGGTGTTCGAGGAACTGGGCCGCGCGGGCGTGGTCGAACCCTTCCTTGACAGTGCGCTGATGGGCGGGCGTCTGCTGGCCGCTTGCGGCAAGGACGACATGGTCGAAGAGATGATCGGCGGGGCTCTGCAATTGGCCGTGGCCCATGCCGAACCGCAAAGCCGCTATGACCTCAACCATGTGCGCACCAGTGCAGATGGCACCACGCTCAACGGGCGCAAAGCGGTTGTGATGAACGCCGAAGCCGCGGATCACCTGATCGTGTCGGCACGCGTGTCGGGCGATGTGTCGGACACCTCTGGTATTTCGCTGTTCCTCGTGCCTGTCGACGCGGCGGGCCTGACCATTCAGGGCTATCCGCTGCTGGCAGGCGGGCGCGCCGCCGAGGTCACGCTGGAAAACGTCGAAGGCACATTGCTAAGCGAAGATGGCCTGGCCCTGATCGAAGAGGTCACGGCACTGGCCACCGTCGCACAATGCGCCGAGGCGCTGGGTGCCATGGAAACGGCCACGGCGCTGACCAACGAATACCTTGGCACGCGCAAGCAATTCGGTCGCCCCATCGGCACCTTTCAGGCCTTGGCGCACCGATTTGCCGATCTGCTGATCGAGATGGAGCAGGCCCGCAGCGCGGTCATCAACGCCGCAGGTTACCTGCACGAGGATGCCCGCACCCGCGATCTGAACATCTCGGCGGCCAAGAACCTGATGGGCCGCGCCGGGCGCCTTGTGGCCGAAGAGGCGATCCAGATGCACGGCGGCATCGCCATGACGCAGGAATACGAACTGGCCCATATCGCCAAGCGTATCGTCATGTCGGACCACCGCTTTGGCGACACCGATCACCATCTTGAACGGTTCATCGCGCTGAGCGCGGCATAACCCTTGGGCGGGCCGGGGATCATCCGCGACGAGACCGGGGCGCAAACGCTTCTGGGCTACGTGGTGGATATTTCGGCCCAAGATGGAAAAGGACGCTGCGTGCTCGACATGGGCGCGCAGCACACCAACAGACACGGCGCATTGCATGGCGGCATCATTGCCTGCCTTCTGGACAATGCCATGGGCTACGCCGCATCGCTGAGCGCCAGCGAAGACGGGGCGGCAAAATTTCTGACCATTTCGATGAACACGCAGTTCCTGGCCCCGGCCAAGGGCGGTCGCGTGGTGGCCACCGGCACCGTGACGGGCGGCGGGCGCAGCCTGCAATTCGTGGAAGGTGAATTGGTGGACGAGGCCGGTGTGCTGCTGGCCACGGCCACGGGGGTCTACAAACGCGTACCGGAGGGACGAGGATGAGCGACGCATATCTGGAAGACGCAGGCGATCGTCTGATCATCTGGAACGGCAATGCCGACAAGCGCGGGGCGTTGTCGCCCGAGCTTTACGCGGTGATCGCGGAGGCTTTTGAAAAGGCGCAGGACCCGCGCATTCGTGCGGTGGTGATGAGCTCGAAGGGCGGGTTCTTTTGTGCGGGCGGCAATCTGAACGTGCTGATCGCCCGGCGCGACATGCCCGAGCAGGAGCGGCGCGGCAAGATCGACGAATTGCATGACCTGTTGCGCCTGATCCGCACGTCGCCCGTGCCGGTCATCGCTGCGGTCAAGGGAGGTGCCGCGGGCGCGGGCATGTCGCTTGCGCTGGCGTGCGACATGATCGTGGCCGAAGCCGGGTGCAAGTTCACCGCGTCCTACGTCAAGGCGGGGCTGGTGCCTGATGGTGGGCTGACTGCCCATCTCGCGCGTATGGTGCCGCGTCAGCTGGCGATGGAACTCTGCGTTTTGGCCCAGCCGGTGACGGCGGATCGTCTGTGCGAACTGGGCGTTGTGATGCAGACCTGTGACGCCGACGACGTGATGCCAAAGGCGCTGGAACTGGTGGACCGCATCGCCCTTGGTCCGCGTGTGGCGCAGGGGCGGATCAGGGACATGGTGTCCAAGGCCTATGACCAGACCGAAGCTGCGCAACTGGACGTCGAACGCGATGGCATGGCCTGGGCCGCAGGCGCGGAAGAGGCCGCAGAAGGCATCGCCGCTTTCCTGGAAAAACGCACCCCGGAGTTTAGCAAGTGACCGCGCGGGTCGAGGATTATCTGGCTGCGCATGTGGCCGCCCGTCCGGACGCCCATGCCCTGAGCGATCAGGGGGGCGTGACGCTGAGCTTTTCGGAACTGGATGCCGCCGTCCGCGATATCGGCGCGCAGCTTCAAGCCTGCGGCGTGCAGCCCGGCGATAGGGTTCTGATGCTGTCCGAGAATTGCGTGGCCGCCGTCGCGACCTTGTTTGCAGTCTGGCAGATCGGCGCGGTGGTGATCCCCGTCAACGCCCGCCAGACCGAGGCAGAGGTGCAGCGCATCGTTGATCATGCGCGGCCTGCGGCCGTCGTGGCGACCAGTGGCGTCAGTGGCGATGCCAAGGCCCACGCGGACCGCTTCCGGGCCAAAGAGAACCACGGCACCTATGGCACCCTCGCCATTGGCACCCTGCGCCCCAGCACGCCGGACCCCGACAGCGATCTGGCTGTGCTGCTTTACACAACCGGCACCACGGGCGCGCCCAAGGGGGTGATGCTGACCCATGCCAATGTGCGCTTCGGGGGGCTCACTTCGGCCAACCTGCGCGAGATGACGCCGGATGATCTGATCTATGGCGTACTGCCGATCACCCATGTTTTTGGTCTGTGCTCGGTGGTGGTGGCCGCCATGTACGCAGGCGCACCTGTGCGGCTGGCCCCGCGCTTTGACGTGGCTGCGACCTTTGCCGCCCTGCGTGACGGCGTGACGCTTTATTCCGCAGTGCCGCAAATGCACGCGCTGCTGATGGCCTACGTCAAGGACAAGGGCTATGCCAAGCTGGACAGTGCCACGTTGCGCTATGTGTCCAGTGGTGCCGCGCCGCTTGATCCCACGTGGAAGCGTGAGGCGGAGGCGTTCTATGGCGTGGCGCTTCAGAACGGATACGGCATGACCGAGACGACCGCTGGCACCTCGGCCACGCGCAACACGATTGGGGACCCGGATATTTCGGTTGGTCCGCCTCTGCCTGGAATCGAAGTTGATCTCGACCGTGAAGCGCCCGGCGCAGGCGACGATGTGGGCGAAGTGATCACCCGTGGTCCACACATCATGAAGGGCTATTACCGCAATCCCGAAGAGACGGCCAAGGTGCTGTCACCCGAAGGCTGGATGCACACCGGCGATCTGGGCCGGATCGACGACAAGGGGCACCTGCACATCGTTGGACGGTCAAAGGAGTTGATCATTCACGGCGGCTTCAACGTCTATCCGCCGGAGGTAGAAGCGGCGCTGAACGATCATCCGCGGGTGATTCAGGCGGCGGTGATCGGGCGGAAGGTGGGCGGCGACGAAAAGGTGATGGCCTTTTGCCAGGTTGCCGAAGGCGAGACGGTGACGCCCGAAGACCTGCGCGCCTTTGTGGCGGAACGTCTGGCGGGCTACAAACGGCCCAGCCAGATCATTCTGGCGACATCACTGCCCGCGGCGCCCACGGGCAAGATTCTAAAGCACAAGCTGCTGGAGACGTTCGCGGACCAAGTGGACTGAAGGCGCATGGCGGCGCCAGCACCACCTTACGTCCAGACGCCTTCGGCAGCGGCGCGAATGGCGCGGATATTGTCACCATAGGGTGACGGGTTGTCGACCGATCCGCCCTTGAACACGGCCGAGCCCGCAACCAGAACGTCAGCACCCGCCTTGGCCACCAAGGGCGCGGTTTTCGGGTCCACGCCGCCATCGATTTCTATGTGCACGGGGCGGTCGCCGATCATGTCGCGCAGGGTCTTGATCTTGGTGGTCATGTCGATGAATTTCTGACCGCCAAAGCCGGGGTTGACCGTCATAACGCAAACCAGGTCGATCATGTCCATCACGTCAGTCAGGGCGGCGGCAGGGGTGCCGGGGTTCAGCGCCACGCCAGCCTTGCAGCCCGCGGCCCGGATCGCCTGCAGCGTTCGGTGAATGTGCGGCCCGGCCTCGATATGGGCGGTCAGAACGTCCGCGCCTGCATCGGCGAAGGCCTGTATGTATGGATCGACCGGCGCGATCATCAGGTGCACGTCCATCACGCCCTTGATGTGGGGCCGGATCGCGGCACATGTCGCGGGGCCGAAGGTGATGTTTGGCACGAAATGACCGTCCATCACGTCCACATGAATCCAGTCTGCGCCTTGCGCCTCCACGGCGGCACACTCCGCGCCAAAGTTGGCGAAATCAGAGGCGAGGATGGAGGGAGCGATCTTGATGGAGCGGTCAAAGGTCATAGCGGCAGCCTTGGTTGCGGATTTGAGTGTCCTATACCGGGGTTTTATCCGGGTTGAAAGCGGCCCTCCCGGGGAGCTTCCAGCAAGACAATGCCTGTCAGACTTGGTAGTAGTCCCTGTACCATGCGACGAAGGCGTCAATACCTGTCTGGATCGGCGTTGCGGGGCGGTGGCCGGTCAGGGTGTTGAGCAGACCGGCGTCGGCCCATGTCGCGGGCACGTCCCCCGGCTGCATGTCCTTGAACACCTTCTGTGCTTCTTGCCCGCAGGCGCTTTCGATCGCCGTGATGAAATCCATCAGCTTGACCGGTGCGCCGTTGCCGATGTTGACCACCCGGTGCGGTGCCACGGGGCTGAGACTGTCGCCCTCCAGGGGGGGGTCGCCCGGTGGGACGTCGATCAAGGCAAGGATCGCGGCCACCAGATCGTCGATATAGGTGAAATCCCGCTTCATGTCGCCGTGGTTGTAAACGTCGATGGGGTCCCCGTTCAGGATCGCGCGGGTGAATTTGAAATGCGCCATGTCGGGGCGGCCCCAAGGCCCGTAGACGGTAAAGAACCGGAACATTGTGATGGGCAGGGCATAAAGATGCGCATAGCTGTGCGCCATGTTCTCTGTCGCCTTCTTTGTCGCCGCATAGAAGGACATCTGGTGGTCGGCCTTGTCGGCCTCGGTGTAGGGCATTTCGGTGTTGGCGCCATAGGCCGAAGAGGTCGAGGCCAGAAGCATATGCGCCGGGGGATAGGCCCGCGCGGCCTCCAGAAGCTCGAAGGTGCCGACAAGGTTTGCATCCACGTAAGAGCGCGGACTTTCAATGGAGTATCGCACCCCGGCCTGCGCAGCCAGATGAACGACCGCATCGGGCTGGTGTTCCTGAAACAGGGTCATCAGGGTTTGCGGCGTTTCCAGCCGGTCGTTCACTGATGTGAACCGTGGCGATTGCAGCAGCATCGCGTGGCGGCGTTCCTTCAGGCTGACCTCGTAATAGTCGGTCATCGCATCCAGACCAATTACCCGCCACCCTGCATCAAGCAGGGCGCGGGACGTAAAGTATCCGATGAATCCAGCGGAGCCGGTCACAAGTGCAGTGCGTGTCATGGGATTATGATTGGCGCAGACGCTCCGCGAATGCCAGCGAATTGCCATTTAGTTTGACAATAGAATTTATTGTGGCGCACACTCCACCGAGGGAGGCGTTTCATGTTTATTGGTTTGGATTTGGGCACGTCAGGCGTGCGCGCGCTTTTGGTTGACGAAAGTGGAGCCCCCGTGGGGTCTGCGGATTCAGCCTTTGACGTCGCACACCCGCACCCGGGGTGGAGCGAGCAGGATCCGCAGGATTGGATAGACGGCTGCCGCCGGGTGCTGCAGGAATTGAAGCAAAACCATACCAAGGCGTATGGCGAAATTCGCGGTATCAGCCTTGCAGGGCATATGCATGGCGCCACGTTGATGGATGCCCGTGATCAGGTTCTGCGCCCCTGCATCCTGTGGAACGACACGCGCAGCCATGTGCAGGCGGCAGCGCTTGATGCGCGCCCGGATTTTCGAACGCTCAGCGGGAACATCGTTTTCCCCGGCTTTACCGCGCCCAAGTTGAAGTGGGTGGCAGAGATGGAACCGCAGATATTTGGTCAGGTGGCCAAGGTGCTGTTGCCCAAGGATTACGTCAGCTGGTGGCTGACAGGCGTACACGCATCCGAGATGTCGGACAGTGCGGGCACAGCGTGGCTCGATGTGGGAAAACGGACATGGTCGCAAGCGCTGTTAGAGCAAAGCGGGATGCGCGCAGACCAGATGCCCGACCTTTACGAAGGCACGGATGTCATTGGGCCAGTGCGCGCCGATCTGCGTGCGGAACTGGGTTTGCCCGAGGGTGTCCAAGTTGTCGCCGGCGGTGGCGACAACGCCGCCGCGGCCTGTGGCGTGGGCGCCTTGGCCGAAGGCGATGGATTTGTATCACTTGGCACATCCGGTGTCGTTCTGGCGGCCCGCGATGGGTTTGCACCGGACCCGGCGACCGCCGTGCACACCTTTTGCCACGCTGTGCCGGGGCGGTGGTACCAGATGGGCGTGACCCTGGCCTGTACGGACAGCCTGAATTGGCTGGCGCGGGTCGTGGGGCAAGGCCCCGAGGCGCTGACATCGGCCCTTGGCCCCACCCCGCAAGCACCCGGTGACCTGCGGTTTTATCCTTACCTGTCGGGCGAACGCACCCCGCACAATGACGCGACAATCCGGGGCGGGTTTTCCGGCCTCGACATCGCGCACGACACGCAGGACATGACACGCGCGGTGCTTGAAGGTGTCAGCTTTGCATTGGCCGACAGCCTGAGTGCCTTGTGTGATACCGGCGCCCGGCTTGACCGCCTGCTGGCGATCGGGGGCGGCACAGGGTCCGACCATTGGCTGCGCCTTCTGGCGACCGTGTTCAACCTACCGCTCGACGTACCCGCCAAGGGCGAATTTGGCGCGGCACTGGGAGCTGCGCGGCTGGCCATATGCGGCATCACCGGCGCACCACCCGAAAAGGTGATGGTCAAGCCGGAAATCGCCCGTACCATCGATCCCGATCCCACGCTTGTCGCACCGTTCGCAGAGGCGCATGGGCGGTTCAAAGACAGCTACATCAAGTTGAAAGCATTGTAATGACAAAGTTTTTCCAAGATATCGCCCGCGCGGACTATCGCCCCGATGGCACCGATCCAATGATGTTCCACCACTACAATCCTGATGAGGTGGTGATGGGCAAACCGATGAAGGACCACCTGCGCTTTGCGGTGGCGTGGTGGCATTCCTTTGCTTGGGAAGGCGGCGATCCGTTCGGCGGCCCCACGTTCGAACGGCCCTGGCACCCGCAGGATGATCTGGGTCGGGCCAAGATTAAGGCCGACGTGGCTTTCGAGATGTTCGATATCCTTGGGCAGCCATTCTTTTGCTGGCACGATGCCGATATCCGACCCGAGGGCGCCAGTTTTGCCGAAAGCCTGCACACGTTCGAGGCCGTGATCGACCACATCGGCGCATTGATGGACAGCCGTGACATCGACCTGTTGTGGGGCACGGCCAACATGTTCAGCCACCGACGCTGGATGGCCGGGGCCAGCACGAACCCTGACCCCGATGTCTTCGCCTATGCTGCGGCCACCGTGAAATCGTGCATGGATGCAACGCACAAGCTGGGCGGCCAGAACTATGTCTTGTGGGGCGGTCGAGAAGGGTACGAGACCCTGCTCAACACCGATATGGGCCGCGAGCTGGATCACATGGGACGCTTCCTCAACATGGTGGTCGAGTACAAGCACAAGATCGGGTTCAAAGGCACGATCCTGGTCGAGCCAAAGCCACAGGAGCCGTCCAAACATCAGTATGACTTCGATGCGGCGACCTGCATCGGTTTCTTGCGCAAATACGGGTTGGAGGACGAGGTGAAGCTGAACCTCGAACAGGGTCACGCAATTCTGGCCGGCCATTCCTTTGAGCACGAGATCGCTGTGGCGACGTCCGAGGGGATGCTTGGCTCCATTGATATGAACCGCAACGACTATCAATCCGGCTGGGACACGGACCAGTTCCCAAACAACGTGCCCGAGGTTGCCTTGGCCTACTATCACATCCTGAAGGCGGGCGGGTTCGACACCGGTGGCACGAATTTCGACGCCAAGCTGCGGCGGCAATCGCTGGACCCGGCCGACCTGATCGCGGCGCATGTAGGGGCGATGGATGTGTGCGCACGCGGCTTGAAAGCCGCCGCCGCGATGATCGAAGATGGCGGTCTGGAAGACGCTTTGGCCGCGCGCTATGCTGGGTGGGACACCCCGGCGGCAAAGGCGATGTTGGACAGTGATTTTGACAGTATCTTCAAGGACGTGCACGCAGGAACCATCGCGCCGACCCCGCGGTCCGGCCGGCAGGAGATCCTGGAGAACTATGTCAACCGCTTTGTCTGACCGCTGGCGCAGCACCGTCGTTTCGGTGGTCGCCGCCGCGCTCTGTGGCGCGGCCACCGCCGGGGAATTACCATCGCCCGACGTGACCTTTCCCGAAGTTGATCCACCCCTGATCGAATTGGGGCGGCTACTGTTCTATGACCCCATTCTGTCGGGCAACCGCGAGGTCAGTTGCGCCACCTGTCATCATCCACGCCATGCTACGGGCGACGGCGTATCGCTGGGCCTCGGGGATGGCGCGACGGGCCTGGGTCCAGACCGCCTTGTCGATGTGGACAACGTCCCGGAAAAACGCATCCCACGCAACGCGCCCGCGCTCTTCAACCTCGGCGCATCCGAGTTCACCGTCTTTTTCCATGATGGCAGGCTTGAGGCGGACCCCACGCGCCCCGGCGGCATCCGTACGCCGCTGGGCGCCGAGATGGAGCAGGGCTTTGCCAGTGTGTTGAGTGCGCAGACCATGTTCCCTGTGCTGTCAGGCGATGAAATGGCGGGGCATCTGGGCGAAAACGACGTGTCGCGTGCCGTTCGGCAGGGGCTTTTGACCGGGGAGGGCGGCGCGTGGGACATCCTGGCCAAACGGGTCGAGGCGATCCCCGAATACCGCAGCATGTTCGATGCAGTGATCGGCGACGCGCCTGTTCACTTTACCGATATTTCCGATGCGGTTGCCGCCTTTGTGGACTTTGAATGGCGCGCCACCAACAGCCCGTTTGACCTCTATCTGCGCGGACAGGGCGCTCTGTCTGAGGATCAAGCCGCGGGGATGGACCTTTTCTATGGCAAGGCTGGATGTTCCGATTGTCACAGCGGGCTGTTCCAGACTGATCACGATTTCCATGCCATTGCCATGCCGCAGATCGGGCCGGGCAAGGCCGCGGCGTTCGAGCGTCACAACCGCGATATAGGGCGGATGCGCGTGACGGGTGATATGGCCGATGCTTACAAATTCAGGACACCATCGCTGCGCAACGTAGTGCATACGGGGCCGTATGGTCATTCGGGTGCCTATGCGGACCTGGAGGCTGCCATCCGCCACCACCTCGACCCCGTCGGATCGTTGCGTATCTATGATCCCCAGCAGGCCATCATGCCCACCCTGCCTGCCGCATCTGACCTCAAAGTGATGGACACCGCCATCGAAGTTGATCTGATCGCTGCGGCCAACACCCTCGATCCCGTGAACCTGAGCGATGAAGAGGTTGCAGCACTGTTGGCCTTCATGGACGCATTGACCGACCCCCAAGGCTTGCGCGGCGCATTGGGGGTTCCTGGATCGGTGCCAAGTGGATTGCCCGTGGATCAGTAGGCGACGGGCGCAGCCCCCGGCGTGATGCGAACCTGCTGATTGCCCGCAACGCTGTGCCAACCGGACGCCGGTGCGCCGGGCCAAAGCACGCGTACACGCACCGTCTCTGATGCGCCAAGGCCGAAATGCTGCGGGCCGGAATGATTGCCGCCATGGCCCCCGCCGACCGTGATTTCACGCGACTGCACATGGGTGCCGTCATCAACTTCGACCCATGCGCCCACGGCTTGTGTGTTTGGTCCGGGCTGTACCAGCGCGATGGATATCCAGTTGCCTGATGTGGCGGTGACGTTCTGCCAAACCTCGAAAGCGGCGCGCCGGTTCACGACCGCGAGGTCCAGCAAACCATCGTTGTTCAGATCGACCAGCGCAGCCCCCCGTGCGCGGTGCATTGATGCGACACCGGCGGCCAGACCTGCCTCATGAAATCGGTTTTCTTTATCGGAAATCAACAGGTTGTTGGGATCATCCATTGCCATACCGGGCATTTGCTGCACGTTGCCCTTTGAAATGAACACGTCATCCCAGCCATCATTCTGGACATCCCCAAACGCAATATGCCAACCGGTCGACGGGCGACCGTCACCCCCGGTGTAAGGGCGGTGTGCAGTGGCACCCACACTGAACGGCACATCCCGGTATCCCGGCCCTGTGCCGTTAGGCACCTGAAGCCTTTGATCCCCCATGGACGACAGAAAAACCTCGTCGCGCCCATCCCGGTCCAGATCGCGCGTCGCTATGCCCATGCCCCAGATCAGGTGTTCGTTCCACCCGTCATCGGCCGTATAGAGCCGTGGTGTGGCGTCCATTTTCCAAAGCTGTTCCGATCCGTCTGAGACATAGTAGTGCCGGTCATTGCTCAGTCGCAGATCGGCCTGACCCATACGCGACCAGTCGGTGAAAAGTGCAGACAGGGTGCAATAGCCCGGTGCAAGCGTCGTCTCGGTCCAGCCTTCATCGGACGGACGCCAGAGACTGTTCGTATCGCAGGTCCCGAAAGGGCCGTCAGGATTGCTGCGGTCGACATAATGGCCCATGGCCAGAGTGGGCCGGGTGTTTCCGCCCTCCCATGTGGCCGAAAAGGCGGTGGTCCACTTGTCCAGAAACGGGATCGGCGCGGCGTCGGAGAATTGGCAATCTCCACGTCCGTACATCACCTTGTCAGGCCCCACGCGCAGGATCACCAGATCAAGCTGTGTGTCGTTGTTGATGTCCAGCGCATAAACGCCGGTTGCTCCGGTCACGACAAGGCTTTCCATACGCAAGTGTATGTCCTTGCCGCTTTCGTTGACAAAAACCTGCACAGGGTTCGTGCCCCCGGCGGCGACAAGGTCAATCCGACCGTCCGCATTGCAATCAAACGAACTCAGCCCGCCGCCTACGAAGTGTTCCCACCCGCCATCATAGACATGTTCGGGTACTGTGACCGGCGCAAACTGTGGATCCGCAGCCGCAGTTGAGGCGCACAGAGCAAGGAACAGACTAGCCCGCATGCGCTGACCCTTCGACCCGTGCCGCGCGGTCCTGCACAAATTCCAGTGCATAGGCGGCGGCGCCGCGGGCCCACATCATGTTGCCCCACTTGTGAATGACCACCTCAGGCGGCGCGGCATCGACCTGCACGATGGATTTGCGCATTTCGGCCATGACCGCGTCGGCATACAGGTAATCGAATTGCATTTGTTCCCCGGCGAGGATGATCAATTCGGGATCAAAGACGTTGACGATGTTGGCAAGGCCCATCGCGAACATCCGCCCGGCCCTTGAAACCACGGATGCCGCCGCTGCATCGCCGTCGCGCGCGGCATCCAGCAACTGCTTGATCTGATCGGGGGCGGCGGACCCGGTGCCAAGGGCGGTGCCCGCTTCGCGCAAAAGGGCATAGTCCGCGACATAAGCTTCAAGACAGCCGCGTTGACCACATCGGCAAAGCGCCCCTTCCAACTGGACCTTGGTGTGGCCGAACTCGGCCCCGCACCCACGGGTGCCGCGATAGATCTCGCCGCCCAGGACGATCCCCATGCCAACGCCTGCCTCGATCGTGACCACGATGAAATCCGAATGATCGCGGCCAAGGCCAAAGGTCTTCTCCGCCATGGCAACAAGGTTCGCGTCATTGTCGAGATAGGTGGGCACGCCCATGACGTTCGTCAGGATACCGGCAAAATCGACATTCCGCTCGCTGAGCGAAGGCGACCAATGCACCGCCCCTGCCGTGGCATCGATCGTGCCGGCAAGGCCCACACCCACACCAGAGATGTCCGCAGTTGTTCGCCCGATCTTTCCAGCCAGCGCCGCGACAGCGTCCGACACGTTTTCCGCAAGCTGCTGGGCGCTGTGACGACCGGGGGGCAGGGGGGCTTCGTGGTCGGCCAGTTGTGTCCCTTCGAAATCCATCAACACGCAGGAAATGGAAGCGCCTGACACTTTGGCCCCTGCCACCAGATGTGCGGTGCCATCAATCTTGAGGTCAACGCGAGGCCGCCCGCGCGCCGCTGCGGTACCTTCTTCGGGCGGCACTTCGCGGATCAGACCGTCGCGCAGCAGATCGGCGGTGATCGTGGTTACGGTGGCCCGGCTGATTCCCGTGCGCTGCGCCAGATCGATGCGCGGAATGCGCCCGCCCTTCGCGATTTCCCGCAAAAGGATGCGTCTGCTGTCTTCGCGCTGGTGTCCGAATGCCATGGCTGGTTTTCTTTGTGTTCCAAGGGGTTTGTTCGTCAAAGCCCGTTTCAGGATGCCCCCAGAATGAGGGTAAATTCAAGTTTTGTCCAATTTAATTTGCTTTTCAAATTTAAACGGCTAACAATGATACGACCCCGTCAAAAGTGCGCCGAGAAGCATGGCAAGAGGCAGGGCAACAGTCTTGGGAGGACACTATGAATTTTCTGAAAACAGCCGCTGCGGCGGCCATGGGTGCCGTTATCGGCGTGGCCGCCTGGGCCGATAACATCACGGTTGGCGTGAGCTGGTCGAATTTCCAGGAAGAGCGCTGGAAAACCGATGAAGCTGCCATGAAGGCCGCCATCGAAGCCGCCGGGGCCAAGTATATCTCGGCCGATGCGCAGGCGTCCGCTGCCAAGCAGCTGACCGATGTCGAGGCTTTGATTGCACAAGGTGCGGACGCGCTGATCATTCTGTCGGTGGACAAGGATGCGGTTGGCCCGGCCGTGGACCAGGCCGACAACGAAGGCATTCCCGTCGTGGGCTATGACCGTCTGATCGAAGACGAACGCGCCTTCTATCTGACATTCGACAACAAGGGCGTGGGTCGCATCATCGCGGAATCCGTGGTCGCTGCACAGCCTGAAGGCAACTTTGCCATCATCAAGGGTGACAAGGGCGACCCCAACGCGCTGTTCCTGCTGGAAGGCATGATGGAAGTCATTGGTGATGATGTCGCATCCGGCAAGATCACCATCGTCGGCGAAGCGTTCACCGACGGCTGGAAACCCGACAACGCGCAAAAGAACATGGAACAGATCCTGACCGCCAACGACAACAACGTCGATGCTGTTCTGGCTGAAAACGATGGTATGGCCGGTGGCGTCATCGCAGCGTTGCAGGCACAGGGCCTGAGCGTTCCGGTCGGCGGCCAGGATGGTGACCATGCTGCTCTGAACCGTGTGGCACGTGGCACACAGACCGTTTCGGTCTGGAAAGACGCGCGCCAACTGGGTGCCAAGGCTGCCGAGATTGCGATTGCTCTGGCCGATGGTTCGGACATGGCGGCCATCGACGGTGCCGAAAAGTGGTCCGGTGGGGCGAAGGGTGTTGAAATGAATGCAATCTTCCTTGCGCCAACACCTGTGACCAAGGACAACATCAGCGCGGTCATCGACGCCGGTCACATCGGCAAAGACAAAGTTTGCGCCGGCGCCATGGATGGCGTTGCTGGCTGCAACTAAGGGGTTTCTCCCTGACATCGGCGGCCTTCGTGTCGCCGGTGTCCCAAATCCGAATTTCACGCAAAACCAAAGCCTGTGTGCCGCAAGCGGTTTCAACAGGTGCACCCATCAGGTGGCGAGATGAGCGACACAACCAACACAACTGACGCGCCCAAGACGGCCCAGCCGGGACCCATCGAACGGTTCATGCGCGCGACCGAACTCGACACCCGCCTGCTTGGGATGCTGGGCGCGCTGGCGCTGATCTGGGTCGGCTTTCATGTCTATGGCCAGGTCGTCAACGGCTTTGGTGCTTTCCTCACTCCGCGCAACCTGTGGAACCTGAGTGTTCAAACCTCGTCCATCGGGATCATGGCCTGCGGCATGGTTCTGGTGATCGTCACCCGCCACATCGACCTGTCCGTGGGGTCGGTTCTGGGCTTTTGCGCGGTCATCATGGGCGTCACTCAGGTCTGGCTTTTGCCGCAGCTGGTGGGGCTGGAACACTGGAGCATCTGGATCATCGCTTGCATTGTGGGGATGATCACGGGGGCCATGGTCGGTGCGCTTCACGGTTGGCTCATTGCCTATCTCAGCATCCCTGCGTTCATCGTGACGCTGGGTGGTTTGCTGGTCTGGCGTGGCGCCGCCTTCCTGATCACACGCGGCGAAACCATCAGCCCGGTCGACAGCACCTTCAAGCTGTTGGGCGGCGGGCCTTACGGGGCCGTCGGCGAAACCGGCAGCTGGGTTGTGGGCGTTCTGGGCTGCATTGCTGTCGTCGCCCTCATCATGATGAGCCGCCGCCAACGCAAACGCTTTGGCTTTGGCCTGCGCCCCATGTGGGCGGAATGGTTCATCGGCGTGGTCAGCGTGGGTGCCGTGATCGGCGCGGTGCTGCTGGTCAATGCATACCCTTGGCCCAAGGGCATCGTGCGCCGTTTTGCCAAGGCCGAGGGGATCGAAGTGCCCGAGGGCGGCCTCTTTATCAGCCATGGCTTTGCCATTCCGGTTCTGATCCTGCTGGCCGTGGTGATCGTGATGACCATCGTGATGAACCGCACCCGCTTTGGCCGCTATGTCTATGCCATTGGCGGCAACCCCGAAGCGGCATCGCTTGCGGGCATCAACACCAAGTGGATGACGGTCAAGATCTTTGCCCTGATGGGGTTCCTGACCGGGCTGTCCGCCGTGGTCGCAAGCGCGCGTCTGGGGTCGGCTACCAACGCTCTGGGCACGCTGGATGAGTTGTACGTGATCGCCGCGGCAGTGATCGGCGGCACATCCTTGGGCGGTGGCATCGGCACCATTTACGGCGCGGTGCTGGGGGCCTTCGTGATGCAATCACTGCAAACCGGCATGGTCCTGATCGGCTTTGACGCGGCGGTGCAGCAGGTGGTCGTGGGGTCGGTTCTTGTCCTCGCTGTCTACCTCGACAACCTCTACCGGAGGGCTTCGAAATGAACGCGCAAACACCTCTTGTTGAAATGCGTGACATCTGCATCAGCTTCGGCGGCGTGCACGCGGTGGATCACGTGTCTGTTGACCTTTATCCCGGCGAAGTCGTGGGTCTGCTGGGGCACAACGGTGCGGGCAAATCCACGCTGATCAAGATCCTGTCGGGCGCCTACAAGGCCGACAGCGGCGAGATTTACGTGAACGGCGAACGGGCCATCATCAACAACCCACGTGACGCACGCGACCACAACATTGAAACCATCTACCAGACGCTTGCGCTGGCCGACAATCTGGACGCGGCCAGCAACCTTTTTCTGGGCCGCGAGCTGACCTCGCCGCTGGGTCTGGTGGACGACGATGCGATGGAAAGCGAGGCGCGCAAGATCATGGCGCGGCTCAACCCCAACTTTCAAAAGTTCAAGGACCCGGTCAGCGCACTGTCGGGCGGACAGCGGCAATCGGTGGCCATTGCCCGCGCCGTCTATTTCAACGCGCGTATCCTGATCATGGACGAACCCACGGCCGCTCTTGGTCCGCACGAGACACAGATGGTGTCGGAACTGATCCAGCAGCTGAAGGCCGAAGGCATCGGCATCTTCCTGATCAGCCACGATATCCACGACGTGCTGGACCTGTGCGACCGCGCGTCGGTGATGAAAAACGGCAAGCTGGTGGGGACCGTCGATGTGAACGATGTGACGGATGATGACCTTTTGGGCATGATCATTCTGGGCAAGCAACCGGGGGCCGCGGCCTGATGGACGGGGGGGCAAGGGATAGCACCTTGTCGCTGGTGGCCGACGTGGGCGGCACCAACACGCGCATGGCTTTTGCACTGGGCGGTGCCGTGGCCGAGGCAAGCGTTGCGTGGTTCAAGAACGAAGCGTTTTCGCGTTTCGAAGACGTGCTTTTGGCCTATCTGAAAGACCGCCTTGCAAACAGTCTTTGCGTGGCCATTGCCGGGCCTGTTACGGCCTCGGGCAAGGCCAGCCTGACCAACCTGGATTGGGAATTTGATCACCAAAGCCTGAGTGCCGTCCTTGGTGGCGCGCCCGTGCGCATCATCAACGATCTGGCGGCGGTCGGCTATGCCTTGCCCGCTTTGCCCGATGCGGCACTGTTGCCGCTGTTGCCCGGTACGGCAGGTGGCGAACAGGCGTTGGTTGTTGGCATCGGCACAGGGTTCAACGTGTCGATGGTGCGTGGGGATGTCGTTCTGCGGGCCGAACTGGGTCACGCAACACTGCCTGTCCCCGTGGCGCGGGTCGTGGCCGGGGCAGGGGATTTCCCAACCGTTGAAACGCTGTTTTCAGGCCGCGGTTTGCGGGCCTTGCACATCGGGCTGGGCCACGCGGAAACAACGAGCCAGAAGATTGTCGACGACCCCAGCGGCGCAGATACCCGGCGCGTCTTCGCAGAGGCGCTCAGCGTCTTTTGCCGCGAGATGGTCTATCAGTACCTGCCGCTGGGCGGCATGTTCTTCAACGGTGGTCTGGCGCGCGGGCTCTTGCAAACGCCCGAGGCGGCGGAGGTTTTGGGCGGGTTCGGCATGGGTGATGTGTTCGAAGGACGCTTTTCGCAAATCCCCCTGAACCTCGTGCTGGACGACGCGGCGGCCCTGCACGGCTGCGCGCGCTACCTGGACTTAGTCGAAGTCTAGATCGACCCGCCCGAAGCTGCCGAAATCAGCGGCGATAACGGTGCCCGGCGGGCATTCGATGGGTCGGATGAAACTGCCCGACAAAATCACATGCCCTGCCTCGATCTGTTGGCCGTATTGCGCCATGCGCCGGGCCAGCCAGACCACGCTTTCCACCGGATCGTTCAGCACCCCGGCCCCCAGACCCGTTTCCTCGACCGTGCCGTTGACGGTCACGATGGCCCCGACCCAACGCAGGTCAATGGACGGCGCGTGACGTTCCGCGCCCAGCACCACGCCCGCATTGGCGGCGTTGTCGGCGATGGTGTCGAAGACCTTGCGCGGCTGGCCCGTGGCAGGGTCGGCGCGCAGGATCCGCGTGTCGAGTATCTCAAGGCTGGGGGCCACGTAATCGGTGGCGGCCAGTACCTCGTCACGGGCCACCTCGGCACCGCCAAGGGGGGCTTTCATCACAAAGGCGATCTCGGCTTCCACCCGTGGCTGGATGAAACGACCGCGTGGCACCCTGTCGCCGCTGTCAAAGGCCATGTCCGACAGCAACACGCCGCTGTCAGGAATATCGATGTTCAGCGCCTGTTGCATCGCGCGGCTGGTCAGGCCGATCTTCCATCCAATGATCTTTTCGCCCTGCGCCTGCTTGCCCGCGACCACCTGTTTCTGGATGGCATAGGCATCGTCCATGGTGATCTGTGGGTGTGCGACCGACAAAAGGCCGGCCTGCACGCCGGTGGCTTCGGCCTGCAACAACGCGGCGGCGGCGGTCTGATGGTCCTGCGGTGTCATGCGTCAGCCACTTCGCAGCGCAGCGTGCCAATGCCCTCGGCGGATACAGTGACCACATCACCCGGTACGAGAAAGCGCGGGGGATCGAAGCGCGCACCCGCACCCGTCGGCGTGCCGGTCACGATAATGTCCCCCGGCACCAGGGTGGTGAACGTCGAAATATAGGCGATCTGTTTGCGAATGCCGAAGATCATGCGGCTGGTGCGGTCCTGTTGGCGCAGCGCGCCGTTGACGTGGGTTGTCAGTTCGATGTCATCCAGTTGCGCGGGCGCGGTGAAGGGCACAAGGTGCGGCCCCATCGCGCCGGATTGATCCCAGTTCTTGCCTTGGGTCACGTTGAACTTGGCATGGCGCACCCAATCGCGCAGGGTGCCTTCCTGACACAGGGTCAGCGCCGCGATGTGATCATAGGCGGCTTCTTCGGAAATGCGCCGACCGCCCTTGCCGATCACGATGGCAATTTCGCCTTCGTAATCCAGCTGTGGTGTCTCAGGCGGGCGGATCACCTGGCCATTGTGGCCGACGAAGCTGCGGGCAAAGCGGATGAAGAGGGACATGTTGGCGGGTGCGGCCTGCCCATCCTTGTACTCGGCATTGCGGTCGGGAAAATTGACGCCCACGCAGATGATCTTTTCCGGTGCAGGGATCGGGATGTCGTAGGTGACGTCGGTGTGTGTGACCTCCAGCGCCGCCGCCTTGACCGCCAGATCATGCAGGCCGTCCGCCGCGATCACCTCGCGCAGCGTCGGCCACTGCGGGAAATGCGGGCTGAGGGCGATCATGCCTGCGTCGGTGTCCGCCCCATAGAAGGCCGTGCCGTCGGCGGTGTAACTTGCGAATTTCATGTGCGTCTCGCTATGTCGGTGATGGTGTCGAAGGCGGTGTCGAAATCGGCGGCGTCGCAGTCGAATTGCCCGGCGGTAAAGCGGATGACCTTTGTCCCGTCCACAAGCGTCTGCGTCAGGTAGATGCGGCCATCAGCGTTGATTGCGTCAACAAGGGCTTGGGTATCGGTATCCGTGGCGCCCGCGCGCCGGAAGGTCCAGAGCGACAGGATCGGATCGGTCACGATCTCGAAATCCGGCTCTGCGCGCAGCCGTTCGCACAGGGCCTGCGACCAAGCGACGTGGTTGCGCACCCGCGTGCGCAGCCCGTCCATGCCGTAGGCGCGGATCACGAACCACAGCTTGAGCGCGCGAAAGCGGCGGCCCAGTGGGATCGACCATTCCGAATAGTCGATGATATCGCCCTCGGCATGGGTCTTGAGGTACTCGGGCCGGATCGCCAGCGTTTGACGCAGGGCATCGGCGTCGCGCAGGAAATGCGCGGCACAGTCGAATTGCACGCCCATCCACTTGTGCGGATTAAAAACTACGCTGTCAAAGCGGTCCGAGCCTTCCCAGAGGCCCGTGCGCAGATTGGGACACAGCATCGCCGTCCCGGCCCATGCCGCATCAAGGTGGGTATAGAGGTCTTCGGCTTCGGCCACGTCCGTCACGGCATTCAGGTCGTCGCTGGCCCCCATGCCCGTGGCCCCGGTGGCCGCGATGATGCCTGCAGGGATCAGGCCGCCGGCGCGGTCGGTGGCGATGGCGCGGGCCAGCGCATCGGTGTCCATGCCGCGTTTGGGGCCGGAGGTGGGAATCTTGACCAGATTGTCCTGTCCGATGCCCGCAACCCAGATGGCACGGTCGATTGAACTGTGCACCTGATCCGAGCAATAGATGCGCAGGGGCGCATGGGCGCTCAGGCCCGTCTGGTTGCCCTGCCAGTTCAGCGCGCGTTCGCGCATCACCAGTACGGCGGCCAGCGTGGCCGAGCTTGCGCTGTCCTGAATGACGCCCTTGTAGGGTTCGGGCAGGGCAATGGACTGGCGCAGCCAATCCATCATCCGGGTTTCCATTTCCGTGGCTGCGGGCGACGTCTGCCACAGCATGCATTGTGGCGCGATGATGGATGACACGAATTCCGCCAGCACCGAGGCAGGTGCGGCGTTGGAGTTGAAATAGGCAAAGAAACGCGGGTGCTGCCAATGGGTGATGCCGGGCATCACCACCCGCTCGAAATCAGCCATGATGGTGGTCATGTCCGTGCCAGCTTCGGGCGGCGTTGCGTCAAGCTGTGCCAGCGTGTCGCCCGGTGCGGTCTGGGCGCGCACGGGGCGGTCGCGTATCGTCTTGTGGTAATCCACACCCCAATCGGCGGCAGCCTTGGCGTGGGTGGCGAAGTCATCCCAGTTCATTGGTTTCCTTTCGGCGGGTGGCGGCGCGCGGCACCGCCTTACGTGGCAAGCGTTTGCGGCTTATGGCGCGACGATGGGCTGGGCTTTGAGCGCGGGCTCGCGGGTGTCGACACCGTCGAAGTTCGATCCTTCCTCGAACCAGCTGCGCGGGGCAGGGGCGCCCCAGAGAGTTTGGCGCTGCGGGTCCTTGAGATCCCATTTGATCGGCTCATGGTCGGGGTCCACGGTCTGGTAGTCCGAGCAATAAATCTCGATCCGGTGACCATCGGGGTCGCGGATATAAAGGAAAAAGGCGTTTGAGATGCCATGCCGCCCCGGTCCGCGTTCGATGTTCTCGCGCCAGCCCGTGGTCGACATCAGATCGAGCAGGTCGATGATGTTCAGCGGCGTCGGCACCCAGAAGGCCGTGTGATGCAAGCGCGGCCCCACGCCATTGGTAAAGGCCACGTCATGTACCCCGCCCTTGCGGTGCATCCAAGCCGCCCAGACTTTGCCGGTCTCTGCGTCCTCGGTGTATTCGGTCGTCCGGAACCCCATGGCGTTGTAGAACGCCACGGCCCCGTCCACATCTGCCGAGAACAGGTTGAAATGGTCGATGCGCAGGGGTTTGACGCCTTTGTAGAGCGCATATTTCTGCGCGATGATCGGCAGCCGGTCCATCTGGACGTAGAATTCAAGCGGCACACCCCACGGGTCGCGGGTTTGCAATACCCGGCCCATGAAAGGGCGTTCGATCCATTCCACGGGCAGGCCCTGATCCGTGAACCATTTGGCCGCCTTGTCGAGATCGGGATCATCATAAAGCTTGAACCCCAGTGTTGCGACATTCGCCTGCGCCGCTTCGCGCAGGATGATGCAATGATGCCCGCGTTCTTCCATGGCGCGCAGCATCAAAAGCCCGTCTTCTTCATGCGTGATCTGCAGGCCCAGGGTGTCCACGTAGAAGGCGCGCGACCGTGCCAGATCAGTCACGCGGTATTCCACATGGCTGAGGCGCACGATGTTGAAGTCGGGGTAGAGCACCGGGGCAGGGACGGGCATGGTTGGCTCCTTGAAGCAGGTGCGCCTTGCGGCGCATTCGATTTATTTGGGATGAGGGACGCTGTCCCTCAAACTCCCTGAAGTATTTTGAACCCAAAGAAGGGTGTGTTGGGCAACGTGTGGATCACGAGGTCGCGCCCAGTTTCGGGATCGTGTGGTGGCCCGTGGCAAAGCCGATGTGTTTGGTTTCCATGTAGAAATCGAACGACCAGTCGCCCCCGTCACGTCCGATGCCTGACGCCTTGACCCCGCCAAAGGGCGTGGGCAGGTGGCGGACGTTTTCGGAATTCACCCAGATCATCCCGGCCTCGATCGCATCGGTCGTGCGCATCGCGCGGGTCAGGTCGTTTGTCCAGACATAGGCGGTCAGCCCGTATTGGGTGTCATTGGCGATCTGGATGGCCTGTTCTTCGGTGGAAAAGCGGATAGAGGTCAGGACGGGGCCAAAGATTTCCTCCTGGGCGATGGTCATGTCGTTGGTGGCCCCGGTAAAGAGGGTTGGATCAACGTAATGGCCGGTGCTGTCAGGGGCGGTGCCGCCTGCCGCGATGGTCGCGCCGGTGTCGCGGGCGATGTCGAAATAGGCGGTGACCTTGTCGAAGTGGTCCTGATGGATCAGCGGACCGATCTCGGTCTTGGGGTCGAGCGGATTTCCGACCTTAATCTGCTTTACTCGGGCAGCCAGCCGCGCCTCGAACGCGTCCGCGATGGTGTCCTGTACCAACAACCGCGAAGAGGATGTGCAGCGTTCACCGTTAAGCGAGTAGATCATGAAGATCGCAGCATCGAGTGCGCGATCAAGATCGGCATCCTCAAATACGATCACCGGATTCTTGCCGCCCAGTTCAAAGTGGACACGTTTGAGCGTGTCGGCCCCCTGTTTCATGATCATCGACCCCGTGCGGCTTTCGCCGACAAAGGCGATGGCGCGGATGGCAGGGTGTTCCGTCAGTGCCTTGCCGGCCTCTTCGCCCATGCCATTGACGAGGTTCCAGACGCCCGGCGGCAGGCCCGCATCCTCGGCAATTTCCATCAGGATGCGCGCGGTCAGGGGCGAAAACTCGGCTGGTTTGTGCACCACGGTACAGCCTGCGGCCAGTGCCGGTGCGATCTTCCATGTGCTGAGCATGAAGGGCGTATTCCACGGCGTGATGATGCCCACCGGGCCAAGCGGTGTGCGCGTGGTCACGTTCATCAAGGTGCCCGAGGGCAGCATCTGTCCATCCCGCGCGCCGGGTGCGCGGTCCGCAAAGAAGCGGAAGTTTTCCGCACCGCGCAAGGCGGCCTTGGACATGAAGCGCAGCGCCTGGCCCGTGTCCCAGCATTCGCACAGGGCGATTTCCTCGGCGCGGGCCACGATGCCGTCGGCGATGGCGTGCAGAATTTTCTTGCGGGCTGCCCCGTCCATGTCGCGCCATGCCGGAAAGGCATCTGTTGCGGCTGTGGCGGCGGCGTCAATGTCGGCGGCGTCTCCGCGGGCGACCTTGGCGATATGCGTTCCATCCACGGGCGACGTGGTATCGAACCACGCACCGGACGCTGCAGGCACCGCTTGGCCTGCGATCTGGTTCAGAATACCTGTCTCCGACCACTTCTTCAGATGTGGGGCAAGTGTCGCGGTGTTGGCGGCAAGGTCGGACATGGTCACTCCTGCAAATGGTCGCGGATCGTGCCGCATTTGGGCGAAAGCGATGGATGAATATCGCGGATTTCCGTGGACAGGGCGATGGGATTGTCCTGCATCGCCGGTTCCAGAAACCGGCGCGCGGCCTCAAAAATGGCCTCGATTGCGCGGCTCTTGGCAGCGGTCGTGCGCCCGGCGCGCAGGCGGACGTTGATATCGACATATCCATGCGCCGCATTGCCGTCCGCAATCGAGACATGCGTGGCGGCAAAGGCGCGTACCCGGACGCCCGGCATCGGGAATACGCCCGTATCAATCGCCGCACAGCGCACGCAATCGCATAGGGCGGCGACGTCGATGACCTGTTCAAGGTTGGCCGAATAGTCGATGGTCAGATGCGGCATTTGATTTTTCTTAACAAGACAATGATTGTGATGTTAAATAAAAATCTGAAACCCACGTCAAGGATTCGATTGTGCGCCACAAGCTGCCCTCGACCACCCGGTCTTTGCCCATCGCGTTGATGCAGGCCCGCGAAGCGGTGATGGGGCCGATCCGCGACATGCTTGGCGCGTCGGGGTTGACCGAACAGCAATGGCGGGTTCTTCGGGTGCTCGACGAGGCAGGCCCGCTTGATGCCTCGACCCTCGCGCATCGGGCCGCTTTGCTTTTGCCCAGTGCCAGCCGGATCGTTCAGGGCATGGTTGAAAAGGGTCTGGTCACCCGCGTTCAAGGGTCCGAAGACCGCCGGCGCCAGCAGGTTGAGATCACCGATCAGGGTCGCCAACTTATTGTGAACAATGGCGACCGCGCGGCGGAAATCGCTGCGGGGTGGCGGGCGCAATTGGGCGATGACCGGTTCGAGGATTTGTTGGACCTTCTGGCGGACCTTGCCGGTCATCCCAAGTAGGCGCGCACGGCCGCCTCTGCCCTTACGATATTGGTCGCATTGCGCTGTGCCGCATCCGGCAGGTCCATGCGCGTCATGATCCATCCAAGATAGGTGCAGGCCCGCAAGGCGCGGATCAGGGGCCACTGGGTCAGGTCGATGGGCCGGTGCCTTTCGTAGCCTTTCAAAAGCGCCGCGCGCAACGCCGGATCGTCGGGCAATTTGGCCAGAGCCGTGGCCAGATCGAAAAGCCGATAGCCGAAACACCCGTCGTCAAAGTCGATCAGGGCAACATCGGACCCATGGGCCAGAACGTTGTCCGGGATCGCATCGGCATGGATCAACCCGGTGTCCAGATCAGCGCTTTCAAGCGCCTGCCATGCGGTTGTTCGAAAGGTCTGCATCAGGGTGGCCTGATCCGCCGTCAACGCCGGATTGTCCCAGAACCGCCCCCAAAGCGGTGCATCGCCAAGCAGGCCTTGCGCGGTCCACGTGGGCCGATCAAAGCCATCCGGCAAGGCCCAGGCGTCAGAGGCCAGGTGCAGCGCCGCCAGTTCAGCGCCCAGCCGCGTCAGTTGGCCCGGACCGGGTGCCACAAGGGGCGCGCCCGACAGCCATGTGACCATGGTCCAGCAGTGTCCGCCCTGTGATACGACAAGCCGCCCGTCCGCAGTTTCGACAGGGCGCGGAACGGTCATGCCCCGGTCGGACAAGGCCATCATCCACACCAGTTCCGACCAAAGCTGCACAGGATTTCGGTATCCCACGCGGTGTTGCCGCAAGGCAAAGCTTTCGGCACCATTCTGCACCCGAAAAACAGCGTTCTCGCGGCGCGCGGCCAAGCGGATGTTGGCATTTTCAAAGCCGCCCCACCGGGTCAGCGCCACGCGCGCCTCATCCATGCGCGGGTATCTCTGTCAGAACCGCATCAAGCGTGTTCATCAACAGATCGACATGGTCCTGGCCAAATGTCATCGGAGGGCGGATTTTCAGCGTGTTCCGGGCGCGGCCCAACGCGGACAGAAGGACACCACGGTGGCGCAGCGCATTCACGATCTGCGCGGTATAGGCTGTCGCGGGGGCATTGGTGGTTCGATCACTGACCATCTCTGCGCCAAACAACATCCCCGCCCCCCGCACATTGCCGATCACTTCGTGTCGCCCTGCCAAATCGGTCAGCCGTTCGCGCGCATAGGTGCCGACCGTATGCGCCTGCCGCATCAGGTCGCGCGACTGCAACTCATCCAGCGTGGCCATGGCCGCAGCGCAGGACACGGGGTTGCCGCCGAAGGTGTTGAAATACCGAAAGGCGTTGCGGAAGGCGGCCATCGTGTCCGCCGATGTGACCACCGCACCCACGGGATGCCCGTTGGCCATCGGCTTGCCCAATGTCACGATGTCCGGCACGAACCCTTGAAATTCGTGGCCCCACATGTGCGAACCAATGCGACCGAAGCCGGGTTGCACCTCGTCCGCGATGATGATGCCGCCTGCCTTGCGCACCACGTCGATGGTCGCGTCCAGCCAGCCGGGCGGCAGATCGGGGAACCCTTCGTTGACGAAATAGGGGCACAGCAACAGCGCGCCGAACCCGTGGCCTGCATCCTCGTGCGCCTTGATCCCCTGCGCCACTGCATCTGCAAACCCTTGCGCGGTGATGGTGCCGCGCAGGCTGTCCGGGGCAGGCACCCAATGCAGGAACTGTTCCAGCCCAAAGCCGACGCCCGGCACGTTGGACCGGCTGAGGTGGGACACAAGCGCGGTGTTGCCGTGGTAAGTGGCATCGGTGGCGATGATCCCGCGCTTGCCGGTCACCGCCTCGGCCATGCGCAGGGCGATATCGTTGGCCTCGGACCCGGTGCAGGTCAGGATCACCTGCTCCAGCGGATCGGCAAAAAGGGCTGTCAGGCGTTCGGCATAGTCCACAATACCGTCATGCAGATAGCGCGTGTGAGTGTTCAGCGTGGCCGCCTGGTCGGCGATGGCCTTTACCACGCGAGGGTTGCAGTGACCCACATGCGGCACGTTGTTGTAACAATCGAGGTAACGGTTGCCGTCCGCGTCCCACAGCCACACATCCTGCCCGCGCACAAGGTGCACCGGGTCATCGTAAAACGTGGGCAGATTGGGGCCAAGAACCGCTGCCCGCCGGGCCAAGAGGTCTGTCATAGGGAAATCCACGCAGTCTTGAGGTCGAGGTATTTGTCCAGCGCGTGCAGGGATTTGTCTGCCCCGTTTCCGGATTGGCGGTGGCCGGCCATCGGCACGGTCATATCTGCGCCGCCGTAGGTGTTCACATGCACCACGCCTGCACGGATTGCCGCCACCATGCGGTGCGCGCGCGACAGGTTCGACGTCCAGACACCCGCAGCCAACCCAAGACCCGAGTCGTTGGCCAGCGCTACAGCTTCGTCCTCGCCCTCGAAGGTCGTGACCGCCAGCACCGGGCCGAACACCTCGCGCTGGAACAGATCGCTGGATGGCTTCACATCGGCGATAACAGTAGGCGCCATGTAGGTGCCGCCGGTCTCTTGCAGGATCTGCCGGCCCCCTGTGATCGGCATGGCACCGTCTTCCGTGGCGCGGGCAACTGCGGCAAGATCGATATCCAGCTGCGCGCTGCTGTGCACCGCACCGATCTGGGTTTTGATGTCCAGCGGATCGCCCACGCGCAGGCTGTCCGCCTCTTTTGCGACGGCCTGGGTGAAATCATCTGCAATGCTGCGTTCCACGATCAGGCGCGACCCGGCCACACAAACCTGGCCGGAATTGCGAAAGATACCCATGGCCGCCGTCTTGGCCGCGACACCCAGATCGGGCGCATCGGCAAAGACCACGTTCGGCCCCTTGCCACCCAGCTCAAGATAGACCCGCTTGAGGTTCGATTGCGCGCTGTATTCCAGCAGGCGGCGCCCCGTGGCACCCGACCCGGTAAAGGCCAGCACGTCCACATCCATCGACAACGCCAGCGCTGCGCCAACCTTTGGTCCGGTGCCGGTGACGATGTTCAGAACACCCGGAGGCAGCCCGGCCTCAAGCGCCAGATGCCCAAGCCGCAGCAATGACAGCGACGCGCTTTCGCCCGGTTTCAGGACCACGCTGTTGCCTGCGGCCAGTGCTGGCGCGATCTTCCATGCGCCGATCATCAGCGGGAAATTCCATGGCACAATGGCGGCAACGACCCCCACAGGTACGCGGTGGATCAGGCCCATGGTGCCGGGTGCCGTGGGTGCGATCTCACCATAGTGCTTGTCTATGGCTTCAGCGTAGTAGCGGAATGTACCCGCTGCCGACAGCGCCTCGGCCTTCAGGGCCATGGCGATTTCCGTGCCGTTGTCGCGCACGCCCAGAACGGTCAATGCCAGGGCTTCGGTTTCGATCAGATCGGCGATCCTTAGTAGAACCGCCTTGCGGGCAGCGGGCGGCTGGTTGCGCCATGTCCCTGCATCGAACGTCCTGCGCGCGGCGGCCACGGCGGCATCTGCATCTGCAGCGTCTCCATCGGCGATGCGGGCGAGGGGCCTGCCATCGATGGGCGATATGGTGTCCAGAAAACGCGCGTCCCGGGCTGGTTTGTCTTGCCCATCGATCAGGTGCATCTGGTCGGGAACGGGTTGGCTGCGCAGCTGGTCGATCGCGGTTTGGTCCATGATATCTTCCCTGAGGTGGGTTCAATATATGAACCAGTAGGTGCAGAAATAGTTTGCTAAGTGAAGCGATTCGCGTCAACCATCGTGGCAACAGGGCTGGGGAGGCCCGCGGCAAATGTCCACGATCGCCAAAGCGCTTGCATTGCTTGATCTGTTTTCCGAAGCGCGTCCGCGTTTGGGGTTGAGCGATGTGCAGCGCCTGACAGGCCGCGACAAGGCGACGGTACATCGCCACCTGTCTGCGCTGGCCGATGCCGGTTTCCTCGAACAGAACCCCACCAACCGCACCTATCAATTGGGTCATGCCCTGTCGCGGCTGGCCGCCACGCGCAACCAGACCGTGCCCGCCGCCGAAAGGGTCAGCCATGTGGTCGACGACATATCGCGGCAAGCCGGCGAATTGGTGCACCTGTCGCGGTTGCGCAATTTCGACCTGATCGATCTTTACCATGCCGAGAAACACGCCCACCCGGTGCGCGTCAGCTTTGATGCCACCGGCCTGCCGCCCCTGTTCACCACGTCGTCGGGGCGGGCGATCCTTGCCTATGCGTCAAAGGCCTTCGTGGCCGCAGCGCTCGAGGATCATCACGCCCGCCGCGATACACCGCTGGACGCCGCCGAGGTCATGGCAGAGTTGGACGCCGTGCGCGCACAGGGCTTTGCCAGCACCCGCGATCTGCTTGCCGTAGGCATCTCGTCCGTGGCGGTGCCGGTCTTCGACGCGGCCGGACACCCCTCGGGCGCGTGTTCCATTGCTTATCCGACCGCGCGTGGCAGTCTGGAGACACCGCAGCGTTTCGCGCATCTTCTGGCGTCTCAAGGCCCTCGCCTCACGACACGGCTGGGTGGTCAGGTGCCGGATACCGTGCAGACACTTTGGGCGCGCATCGCCGAAACACCGATCCCCCCGGAAAGGGCCATCGCATGAAAGACAGCAATTTCCTCAAGGAAAACAACGCCCGCCACATGTGGCACCCCATGGCGCACCCCGCTGACAGCATGGCCAACCCGCCCACCATCCTGACCGAAGGCGAAGGCGTGCATATCGTTGACGTGGACGGCCACCGCGCCGTTGATGCCGTGGGCGGGCTGTGGAACGTCAACCTTGGCTACAGCTGCCAACCGGTCAAGGACGCCATCGCGGGCCAGCTTGATGCCTTGCCCTATTATTCGACCTTCCGCGGCACCTCCAACGACAAGGCGATCGAACTGAGCTATTTGCTGTCCGAGTTTTTCGCCCCTGACGGGCTGACCCGGTCGTTCTTTACCAGCGGTGGATCGGACAGCATCGAGGTCGCGTTGAAAATGGCGCGGCAGTACCACCGCATCCGGGGCGAAGGCACACGGACCAAGTTCATCAGTCTCGAAAAGGGCTATCACGGCACTCATTTCGGCGGCGCGTCGGTCAACGGCAATGCCAAGTTCCGCAATTCCTATGAACCGCTTCTGGCGGGCTGTTTCCACATCCCCGGCCCCTACCTTTATCGCAATCCCTTCGGGCTTGAGGACGCCGCGGCGCTGGCGCAGCAATCGGCGCGGATGCTGGAACGCGAGATCGCCTTTCAAGGCGCCAACACGGTGGCGGCCTTCATCATGGAGCCGGTACTGGGCGCGGGCGGTGTGATCCCGCCGCATCCCACGTTCATGCCGATGGTGCGCGAGATTTGCGACCGTCACGGTGTTCTGTTGATCGCCGACGAGGTGATCACCGCCTTCGGTCGTACGGGCACCGAAACCGGCAGCCGCCACTGGGGCGTGAAGCCGGACTTCATGTGCACGGCCAAGGCCATCACCAACGGCTATTTTCCCTTCGGCGCGGTGATGATCTCCGAACACGTGGCGCACACGTTCGAGACCAGCAAGGGCGAAGGTTCGGTCGATACCGGATACACGTATTCGGGCCACCCGGTGGGGGCCGCTGCCGCCCTTGCCACGGTCGCCGAAACCATGCGCCTGCGCCCATGGGAAAACGCCGCCGTGCGCGGTGCCGAGCTGAAGGCGGGCTTGCAAAAGCTTGCCACCCGCTACGACATGGTGGGCGATGTGCGGGGCGAAGGGCTGATGTGCTGTATGGAGTTCGTCACCGACCGCGCCACCAAGGCCCCGGCCATGGGCGCGGCACCGCTCGCGTTCCAGAAAGCGGCCTATGACGACGGTGTCATGGTGCGGGTGTCGGGCAACAACGCCATCTTTTCGCCGCCTCTCGTGATCGACGCAGGCCACGTGCGCAAGATCCTGACCGCAGCGGAAACCGGGTTGAAGGCGATGGCCGCCGCGTGACCCTGCAAAGCCACGATACCGCGCCGCAGATGCGCAGCGCCACCGCGGCAAAGGCGGTGCAGTCGGGCACATCCGTCCAGGGCTTCTCAAGCCATTGCCCCGAAGAGGGCAAAATCGCCCTGACAGATGTCCACGCCTTCCGGCGGCGTCAGGGCGATTTGCTGTTCTCATTGCTGATGTTCGGCATCGTTGTCTTCTTCGCCTTGGCGTTCGTGCGCTACACCGGTTGGCAGTCGCGCAAACTGCCGGATCAGATGGGGCTGTACATTCTGGATCAGCTTGGACTGGCCGAAGTGGAAGGCCGTCGCGCGCGCTTCGGTAAGATCCTGAAACAAGGCTGGGTTGCACCGCTGGCCGTCATGGGCGTGCTGGTGCCGGCGGCGGCACTGAACCTGCGGGCTGCTGTCCGGTCGCACCGATGGCGGGTACGGTTTCGCCAACCCACCGGTGCCCGTTTCGAGGTGGCATTGTGGGCCAAGGCGCTGGAATACATCCTCTGGTTCGTCGCCTACACCATGCTGGTGCCGGTGCTGGGCTACCTGATCTCCACACTGCTTCTGGGCACCTTGCTGCCCTGGCGGCTGGGCTACAGGGGCGCGCGTTGGTTCGGCATTTGCCTCGGCACCAGCCTGATCATCGTCTTGATCTTTCGCACCGGCCTGCAAATCCGCACGCCCGTGAACATCTGGCTCTACGATCAGGTGCCCACCGCGTTGGGCGGCTTCATGAAGACGTGGTTCTGAGATGGAGGCGCTGTGGCTTGGCATCGACAACCTGATGGCACCCTCTGTGCTGGTGGCGATCCTGATTGGGTCGCTGGGCGGGTTGGCCATCGGGGCGGTGCCCGGCATCGGCCCGGCCATCGCCATCGCGATCCTGCTGCCCGCCACCGTATTCCTCGATGATCTGGTCAGCCTTGTGCTGCTTTTGGGGGTTTATGGATCAAGCATGTATGGCGGCGCCATTCCCGCCATCCTGATCAACACCCCCGGCACGCCCGTGAACGCGCTGACCACCTATGACGGCTATGCGATGACCCGCCGGGGCGAGGCGGCGCGCGGGCTGTCGCTGGCCTATAGCGCTTCGTTTTTCGGAGGCTGTTTTTCCATCCTGCTGGGTCTGTCGGCGTTGATCTTCTTCGGGCCATACCTGCGCGATCTGGGCGCGCTGTTCGGGCAGCGCGATATCTTCATGGCGGCGGCGCTGGGCGCGGTCCTGCTGATCGCGGCGCACCGCAAGACGATGGGCATCGCGGCATTGCTCTTTGGCGTGGGCTTCCTGATCGCGCTGGTGGGGCGGCAGTCCACACGCGGCGTTGACCGCTATACATTCGGCATCGAATACCTCTATCCCGGCTTCAACCTGATCGTGGTGATTGTCGGTATCTTTGCCATCAGCCAGGCCCTGAACCTGCTGACGGGCAAGGATGCGGATCCGCCCGAGGCGCGGCTGAAGGGTGGCCTGTTGCGGGGGTTTGCTGAACTGGGCAAACACCCGATCATCGCCACCATCAGCGCAGGCTACGGCACCCTCATGGGTATCATCCCCGGCGTGGGAGAGTTCGTGGCACAGTTCTTCAGCTATTCGACCGCACGCGCCATGTCGCGCAACCCCGGGCAGTTCGGCCATGGATCGCCCGAAGGCTTGATCGCATCCGAGACCAGCAACAACGCCGTACCTGCCGCTGCGATGGTCCCGCTGCTGGCGCTGGGCGTGCCGGGCGAGGCGCTGACGGCGATGATGATGGTGGTGTTCTTTGATGCGGGCATCAAACCCGGACCCGATATCTTCGAGAACAACGCCGATTTCCTGTTCTCGTTGTTCGTGGCGCTCTTGATCATCAACGTGATCGTGGTGGTGGCCCTGCTTTTTGCCACCCGTTGGATCGCGCAGATCATCTTTGTGCCGAACCGCCTTTTGGGGGCCTTTATCCTGATCCTCGCCTTCGTCGGCGTGTTCTCGATCCGCAATTCCTTTGCCGATTGCATGTTCGCGGCGGGCTTTGGGTACATGGGCTTTATCCTGCGCAGGCTCGACTGGCCGCTGGTGCCCGTGGTGCTGGGCCTCGTGCTGGGATCGATCATGATCGAAAAACTGACCGCGGGCGCGGGCCAGATCAAAACCGCCGCTGACCTTATCAACCGGCCCGTATCGGGCGTCCTGTTCGCGGTGATAATTCTGGTGATTTTGGGTACCCTTTGGTCCAGCCTGCGCAACAGACAGACACAACACTAACCACAAAAGCAAAACAAACTCAGGGAGAGTACCAATGAAAAAGCTTTTGACCACCGCAGCACTGATCGCTGCCACCACCATCGGTTTTGCGCCCGCCGCTTACGCCGATTACCCCGAAGGCCCTGTGCAATTCATCGTGCCGTGGCCCCCCGGTGACTTCGAGGACATCCTGACCCGGATGATCGCCGCAGACATGGCCGAAGCCACAGGGCAGGCCGCATCGGTCGTCAACCGTCCGGGTGGCGGCGACGGCCCGTTCCCCGGCGCGCTCGAAGTGTTGGAGGCCCCTGCGGACGGGTCCGTGATCGGGTCCTTCGTGATCGGTGTGCCGGTTGTCGGCCCCAAGATCGACATCGGCATCGAGGAAGACAGCTTTGTGCCCGTGGGCATTTTCCTGACCTATCCCTTCGTGTTGGCGGCAGGGGCGGATGCGCCATACTCCAACATGGCCGAACTGGCGGCGCATGCCCAGGACAACGACGTGGTGCTGGGCCACTTTGGCGCAGGCCTGACACCCACGGCCGTGTCGATGGCGGCCGCGACCAAGATGGGCTTTGAATTCGCGGATGACAGTGCCTTCGACATGCTCGATTGCAACACGCTGTCTTCGGGCGATGCGGATGTGATCAACACCACATTGGCGCTGATCGAACCCTGTCTGGGTGAGATCAAGGTGCTGGGCAACATCGGTGCCGCCCCCATCGGCAAATTGCCGGGCGTTGATACCATCGCGGCACAGTCGGGCGTCAATGACGTGGAACTGTGGAACGGCCTTTTCGTCAAGAAAGGCACGCCCCAAGAGGTCATCGACACCATCGCCGCCGTGGCTGAAAAAACCATGATGAGCGATGAGGCACAGGCCCTGATGAAGGAAACCGGTGCAGCCGTCTATTGGCAGGGTCAGGCCGAAGCGCAGGCACGTATCGAGGCCGACCGCGCCAAATCGGCCGAGATCAACCAGATCCTCGGGCGTTAAGCGCAGCCTTTGAAAAACCCGCCCGGCGGCAACGCCGGGCAGCCCCCGATCGCCCCCCCGGGCGGGGGCTTCACCCCCACCCGCGGCCGTGGGCCGCCCTACGGACCTGATGCATGGCTCCGCGAAAGACCGAACAGTGACCAACCGCCTCAAACTCGGCATATTGCAGACCAACCACGACAAATCCGTGGCTGTCGGGGATGCCTTTCCCGATGACGCGCACCGCTTTCGGGACATGTTCGATGCGCAGGACCAGCGCTTTACCTACCGCGTCTACATGACCATCGGCGGCGAGGTGCCCACGGACGTCGATGAACAGGATGCCTATCTGATCACCGGATCGCCCTTGTCCGTGCTGGATGATCTGCCCTTCCTCCCGCCGCTCTACGATTTCATCCGCCGCGCTGATGCGGCGCGGAAGCCGCTACTGGGTGTATGCTTTGGTCATCAGGCCATCGCCGTGGCACTGGGCGGGCAGGTGGCGCGTGCGGACTGGAACATCGGAATCGAAACCACGCAATTCACGCCCCGACCCTTCATGGCTGACCAAGTGGCGCTGAACCTCTACACCTTTCACCACGATGCGGTGACGCACCTGCCGGACGGGTGCCGTTTGGCCGGGTCCTCTCCCGGCTGCGACAACGCCAGCTTTGCCAAGGGACAGCACATTTTCACCACGCAGGCGCATCCCGAGTTTTCCGACGCCTTTATGCGCTGTGTGCTCGACGCCACCCGCGCCGAGCTTGATCCCCAGACTTTCAACGCGGCGCACGCCTCCCTGTCACGGCCCAACGACGGGCCGGAATTCGCCCGTTGGGCCACCCGCATTTTCGGAGGCACGCCATGAAGAACCTTGCCGATCACGACAGCTTTGTCGACGGGGTGCCGCACGACACCTTTGCCGCCATGCGCAGTGACGCGCCGCTGCACTGGACCCCGGAATGGGGCGGGGACAATGGGTTCTGGTCGCTGACGCGTTACGCCGACATTATGGCCGCGCAGCGCGATCCCGAAACCTTCAGCAGCGCCCAAGGCATCCGCATCGAAGATCAAAGCCACGCGGAATACATGGCCCGGCGCACCTTTCAGGAAACCGATCCGCCCGAACACACAGGAACCCGGCGCGCGGTCAACCCGGCCTTTGCCAAACCGGTGGTGGCGAAATTCGAACCGCTGATCCGCGAGCTTGCGCGTGACATCGTGGCCGAAGCGTTCAGGCAACAGCAGTTCGATGCGGTCGAACATATCGCCAAGCGTTTGCCGATGCTGATGCTGGGCCGCATCCTTGGCGTGCCGGATGCCGATCTGGATTGGCTGGTTGAACGCGGCGATGCGCTGATCGGGAACACCGACCCCGATTTCACCGACACGGTGATCGACAAGGTCAACACCGATGCCTACCGCATGATGCCCTTCCGCAGCCCGGCGGGGGTTGAGCTTTACGACTATGCCGATGCGGTGCTGCGCGGCGACAAACCTGTGGACCCGGACGGCATCCTTGCCCGTGTGCACGGCCAGATCGAGGGGCTGGATTTCAAGAACTTCTTCTGCCTGCTGGTGGCCGCAGGCAATGACACGACCCGCTATTCCATTGCGATGGCCATGCACCTGCTCGCCACGCAAGAGGGCCTCTTGCAAGAGCTTCAGCAAGGCGCAGTGTGGGACACCGCACCTGATGAGTTTATCCGCCTGGCCGCGCCCACGCTGCATTTCCGGCGCACCGCCACGCGGGACATCGACCTGCACGGTCAGACCATCGCCAAGGGCGACAAGGTGCTGATGTGGTTCGTGTCGGGGTGCCGCGACGAAGAGGTGTTTGCGGATGCGCACCGTGCGGTGCCGGGGCGTACGCCCAACCGTCACATGGCTTTTGGCCAAGGCGGGCCGCACGTCTGTCTTGGCATGTGGCTGGCCAAACTGGAACTGCGCGCGGTCCTGCAGGAAATCGCTGGGCGCGTGCGCCATATCGAACCCGCGGGCGCGCCTACCTGGACCCGCTCAAATTTCATCTGTGGCGTCAAGACGCTGCCCCTGACATTCCATCTGAAGTGAGCCTGACATGACAACCCGCACCCGTGTCCTTTTCTGTGATCTGCTGAACCTGCCACGCGGCAAATACATCCCGCCCAGCGTGGCCGAGGGCGGCAGGATCGGCTTTGCCCGCGGTGTCTTTGGCACCACCTTTGATCGTGATCTGATTACCGTCCCCGGGGCCGGGGTGATGGATGGCATTCCGGATATGGAGCTGGTGTTGGACGGCGACCGCCGCCGCGCGTGGCAAACCGCGACCGAGATCGCACTTGGCACTCTGCACGCCGACGGTGCGCGCCTTGGCCTCTGCGCGCGGGGGCGTCTGATGCAAGCCGTGGAAGATTGGCAGGCAAAGGGGCTTACCCCCAAGGTCGGCCTCGAGATGGAGGCCTATGTCTTTCAGCAGGACGCCGAGGGCGTCTGGACGCCCTACGACACGCCGGGTGCCTTCGTTTATGGAACCGGGCCCCAGAATGACCCTGCGGGGGTGATGGACGAGATTTGGGAAACGGCGCACCGCGCGGGCCTGCCAGTGGAATCGATGAACGGCGAATACGACAGTGGCCAGTTCGAACTGACCATGTGCTTTGACGAGGCCGTGCGCGCCTGCGACGACGCATTCCTGTTCCGGACCATGGCGCGCGAAGTGGCCTTTGACCGGGGCCTGCTGCTGACCTTCCTGCCCAAACCGATACCGGATCGGGGCGGATCTGGCCTGCACGTCAACTTCAGCTTCGAGGATGCAGAGGGCGGCAACGTGATCGCCCCCGATGGGTTGCTGTCGGACGTGGCGCAGAAATGCATGGCCGGGCTGATCCAGCACCACGAGGGACTGGCGGGCCTTCTGGCCCCCACGGTCAACAGCTATGACCGCCTTGGCCCTGCGTCGATGGCGGGCTACTGGGCCAACTGGGCAAACGACCACCGGCTTGTCACCACCCGCTGCGCCACGACCTCACCCAAAACAGCACGGCTCGAACACCGCATGGCCGACAACGCGGCCAACCCCTACCTTGCTGTGACGGCCGTGTTGCAGGCGGCGCGATTGGGGGTCGAGGGCGATTACCGCCTGCAGGCCGCCGAAGACCGCGATGGGCTGGAAAACGTACGCGAAACCCGGCACGTGCCCTCCGCGCTCGACAAGGCGATGGATGCGCTGGACAAGGATGAGGCCCTGCGCAACGCGGTCGGCTCCGAGATCTGCGATGCGATGATTTTCCTCAAGCGGGATGAATTCAAGCGGCTTGCAGGCAAAGGCGTCGATGACGTGCGCAACTACTATCTGCCGTTCATCTGAGAACTGTGCGCGCCGCGTCGAACCACGGCCATGCGGCAAGGGCTGCTGTGTTGGCGACCAGAAACGCGGGCCGTTCGAATGTGGGCGCGTCCAGACGGTGCAATCGACCATCCGCGAGGTAGGGCGTTGCGACCCGTTCGGGCAAATAGGCGCTGCCGCCGTGGGTCAGGATATGCGCAAGCCCCAGATGCGCCTGCCCAAAGCTCAGCCGGGCCGTGTCCACATCCGGAAAGGCCACCGCGTGTTCACGGCCAAAAATCTCGCCCGCCTCGACATAGACATAAGACGGATCGGACAGGACGGATCGATCGGGGCTGGTGCCCACGGCGATCAGCGTGTCGGAGGGTAGCGGATCAACCGTGCGCCGCTGCGTGGCGCGGGCGCGGTGTGTCAGGGCCAGATCGGACAGGCCCGCATCCAGCCACGCCTCGATGTCCTGCGCGCTGCCATGCCAGACCGAAAGCGCCACGCCGGGGTTGGATTGCCGAATGTGGTCAAAGAATCGCTGCCCCAACCCGGGCCACAGATCGGGATGACAGGCCAGATTGCACGTGGTGCTCAGCGCATCGGGCAGTGACGTGACCTGCCGTGCCTGGCTCCAGAGTTCCGAGATCGTCTGGGCATAGCGGTGCAAACGCACCCCTGCCGCAGTCAGGGACGCCCCGGATTTCGCACGCACGATCAGGGTTTGCCCCAGCTGATTTTCCAGTGATTTCAAACGGGTGGTGACGGTCGATTGCGTCACGTGCAACTGATCGGCGGCCCGTGCAAGGCTGCCGGTTTCGATGATGACAAGAAAGGTGCGCAGCTCTGACAGGTTCATGATGCTTTGAAGATATCGAATATACCATGCAATATTATTCGTTTTTCACAACTTGCGCCAGCCCTTAGGCTGTGCCGCATGATGACAGAACTCGCCTCTTACCCCGTGCCGCGCGACGCCTTCCTCGCTGCAATGCGCGATGTCGCCAACACCGTGACAGTCGTGACCACCGATGGACCCGCAGGCCGCTATGGCGCGACGGCCACGGCCTTTGCCTCCGTATCGGCTGACCCGCCCACGGTGCTGGTGTGCCTGAACGCTGCCGCGCGCATCGCCCAGCATGTGACCCGCAACCGGGTGTTTTGCGTCAACGTCCTGCCGCAAGGGGCTGCCCATATTGCGCGCCGCTTTGCCGGGGCCGATGACGCCGATGTGGCCGACCGTTTTGACGGCATCGCCTGCAGCGGGCACGTGCCGCACCTTGAAGAGGCCGGGGCCTTTGTCTGTGACCTCATGCAGGCTGTGCCCTCGGGCAGTCACCTGATCCTGATCGGACGCGTGGCGGCGGCGAGCCCGCTCGGCGCAAAGCCCCTGATCTACCGCGATGGCGCCTTTGGGACGGTGGTGCAGGATGACTGATTACCAGATGCTGATCGACGGGGCGTGGGTTGACGCGAGTGACAATGCGCGGTTCACCAGCTTTGACCCGTCCACGGGCGACAAGTGGTGCACGGTGCCCGAAGCGACGGCGCAGGACGTGGACCGCGCCGTGCGCGCCGCCGATGCGGCCCTGGATGGCCCATGGGGCGCGATGACGCCGACGCAGCGTGGCAAATGCCTTGCCCGTCTGGGCGACCTCTTGGCGCAGAATTCTGAACACCTCGGCCGGATTGAGACCCGCGACACCGGCAAGATGTTCAAGGAAACCGCGTGGCAGGCGACCTACATTGCGGAATTCTTCCATTTCTACGCCGGGGCCGCTGACAAGATTCACGGCGACACCCTGCCCATCGACAAGCCTGACATGTTCGTTTTCACCGACAGGATGCCGTTGGGTGTCGTGGCGGCCGTGATCCCCTGGAACAGCCAGATGTTCCTGAGTGCGGTCAAGATCGGCCCGGCGCTGGCGGCGGGCAACACCATGGTGCTGAAGGCCTCGGAACATGCCAGCGCGCCCTTGCTGGAATTTGGCAAGCTGGTGGCCGAGGCGGGCATTCCCGATGGGGTGATCAATATCGTCACCGGCCATGGTGACCCGTGCGGCCGGGTGCTGACATCGCATCCGCTGGTGGCGCGGGTGGCCTTTACCGGTGGGCCTGCATCTGCCGCGCATGTGGTGCGCAACACCGCCGAAAACTTTGCGCAGCTTTCGCTGGAACTGGGGGGCAAGTCGCCCTTCATCGTGTTCGAGGACGCCGATATCGAAAGCGCCGTAAACGGGTCGGTCGCGGGCATCTTCGGGGCCTCGGGGCAAAGCTGTGTGGCGGGTTCGCGGCTTTATCTGCACGAGGACATCGCGGACGCGTTTCTGGACCGCATGGTGAAGGTGGCCCAAGGCATCACCATCGGCGATCCGATGGCTGAAGAGACCGAAATGGGGCCGCTTTGCACACAAGGGCAGGTGGACCTGATCGAGGCGCAGATCGCGCAGGCCAAGGCGCAGGGCGGCACAGTCCTCAGCGGTGGCGCGCGACACGGCGACACGGGGCTCTTCTTTCAACCGACAATTATCGATTGCCCGCGTCAGGACATGGACATCGTCGATACCGAGCTTTTTGGCCCGGTCCTCGCCGTGCAGCGCTTTCGGGACGAGGCCGAGGTGCTGGCCCTTGCCAATGACAGCGCGCACGGTCTGGCCGCGGGCATCTTTACCCGCGACAACGCCCGCGCCCTGCGCATGAGCCGCCGGATCAAGGCGGGCATCGTCTGGGTCAACACCTACCGCGCGATCAGCCCGGTGGCCGAATTCGGTGGGGTCAAAGGCTCGGGCTATGGCCGCGAGGCGGGCTTTCAGGCCGTCTATGACTACACCCGCCCCAAAACCGTCTGGATGAACATGTCCGACGACCCGATTGCCAACCCTTTCAAGATGCGGTGACCAGAATGAAATTTCACATAGCGATCAACCTTGAGCGTATGGACGACAGCGTCGACATGATGGCCGTGCGCGATCACACGCTTGAAATGGTGCAGATGGCGGACCGCGCAGGCTTCGAGGTGGCGTGGGCCGCGGAACACCACGCGCTGGAAATGACCATCGCGCCCAATCCCTTTCAGTTGATGACGTGGTGGGGCGATCACACCGATCAGATCCGGCTTGGCTGTGGCGTGGCCAACGCATCCTATTGGCATCCGATCAATCTGGCCGGAGAGGCCGCGATGGTCGACCTGTTGTCGGGTGGCCGGTTGGAGCTTGGCCTTGGCTCCGGCGCTTATCAGCGCGAATTCGACCGGATGAAACCGGGCCTCGATCAACGCGACGGGTACAAGTACCTGCAGGAAATGTTGCCGCTGGTGCGTGACCTGTGGCAGGGCGACGTCGAACATGATGGCGAGTTCTGGCAGTTTCCGACTGCCACGTCCTGCCCCAAACCGGTGCAGGCGCAGGTGCCGATGTGGGTGGCCGCGCGCTCGCCCATCACCTTCGATTACGCGGTCGAGGTCGATGCCAACATCATGTGCTGGCCCTTTACCCTGCCCATGGCCGAGGCTGAAAAGTACCGCGGGCAACTGGACGACAGCATCGCCAAGGCGGGCGGGACATGGAACGGCACCTTCGCCCTGATGCGCCACACGGCCGTCTATGACACCGATGCCGACAGGGCAGGCGCGCTGGACGCGGTGCGTTCGGTTCTGGGCCGGTTCGGCAACCTGATGATGAAAAAGGGCGAGGTGCGCAACGGCTTTCCCGACAAGGTGCCGCTGGAGGATCTGGACGGCAACGTGCGGGTGGACCCCGCGATGCTGGAAGAAAACCTGATGTTCGGCGAACCCGAAACAGTGATCGCCAAGCTGCGCGCGTACGAGGCGATGGGGGTCGATGCATTCATCTACTATGCCTCCATGGGCATGGACATGGCCGCGCAAAAACGATCCTTGCAACTCTTCATCGATCAGGTGATGCCCGCCTTTGCCGACCAGAAGGAGATGGCCCATGCCGGCTGAAGTGCGCAGAACCCTGATCACCGTGCAGACCACGATGATCGAAGGTGGCAAGGGTGTGCCGGAACCCACCAAATTGCTGGCCGCGATGGCGATCATTCGCAATCCATGGGCCGGGCGCGGCTGGGTCGAAAACCTGCGCCCTGAAATCCATGATTGTGCGCCGGGGCTGGGCAAACTGCTGACCGATATGCTGCTGGAACAGGTGGACGCCGACCAGATCGAAGGCATGGGAAAGGCCAGTGTCGTGGGCATGGGCGGTGAGGTCGAACACGCACAGGCTCTGACCCACACGCTGCATTTCGGCAACCAGCTGCGCGAGGCGATCGGGGCCAAATCCTATCTGGCCTTCACCAACACGCGCGGGGCGGCGGGCACCGCACTGATGATCCCGTGCATGCACAAGGACGATCCGGGCGCACGCTCGCACTACCAGACCATTCATACCGTGGTTCCCGATGCGCCCGCCGACGACGAGATGATCATTGCCTTCGGCGCATCGCTTGGCGGGCATCCGCATCACCGGATCGGAAACCGCTATCACGATCTGCGCGAAATGGGCCACGACGTGGAAAACCCCGCCGGTGTCTGAGCGCGCGCCCGACGGCACCGCCTATGACCTCAGCGGACCCGAAGAGGCCCCGGTTGTGGTTTTGATCCACGGGCTGGGCCTGTGTCGTGCGGTCTTTGCGGGGCTGCTGCCGTCGCTGGCGGACCACCGGGTGCTGGCCTACGACCTCTATGGGCATGGGCAAAGCGCGCTCTCGGCAGAGCCCGAAAGCCTGACAGTCTATGCCCGTCAGCTGAAGGGTCTGATGGATCATTGTGGCGTTGACCGGGCCGTGGTGATCGGGTTTTCCATTGGTGGAATGATCAATCGCCGCTTTGCGCTGGATTATCCGGACCGCTGTTCCGGGCTTGTTATCCTCAATTCACCGCATGATCGCGGCGCGGAAGGGCAGGCGGCGGTCGAGGCGCGTGCACAGGCGGCGCGTGGCGGCGGATCGCTGGCGACGATGGATGCGGCACTGGAACGGTGGTTCACCCCCGACGCGCGCGCGGACGGCACCGGACCCGCCCAAGTGGTCGCGTGGCGCGGGGCGGTGAATGGTGAAAGCTACGCACAGGCGGCATGGGTGCTCGCGGCGGGGGTGCCGGAGCTGATCCGCCCCACACCTCCGATTGCGCTGCCAACGCTTGTGATGACCTGTGCCGACGATCCCGGCAGCACCCCGGACATGAGCCATGCCATCGGGGCGGAGATTGCGGGATCGGACGTGGTGATTGTGCCGGGGCTGCGGCATCTGGGCCTGATGGAAGACCCACGCCCCTTTGGCCGCCGGATCGCCCGGTTCCTGAGCGCTTTGCCAGTCTGACAAGCGGCTTCGAGGTTCCGCCTTCTATTCCGATGCACGCGGCGCCAAAGACTGGGTCATGTCGCGGCCATCCATGCCACCACCAGCTTTGCGAGGTCCGGGCCCACGTCTTCCTGCAGAAAATGGCCGCCACCCGGCAACGTGGTGTGCGGTTGACCTGCCGCACCGGGCATCAGCTTTTGAAAGACCTTGTCCACGCCCTGCATGATCTTGTCGTCTGCGCCGAAGGCGGTGAGGACCGGAATATCGAGGCCGCGCAGCACCTCCCATGCGGCGCGGTTCGGAGCGGCGGCGGGGTCGTCCGGGGTTGCTGGCACCAGTGTCGGGAACTGGCGCGCACCGGCCTTGTAGGTGTCATCTGGGTAGGGCGCGTTGTAGGCGGCGATTTCCGCATCGGTCAGTTTTGAGGTGGTGCCGCCATGCACGATCCTTCCTGCGTTGAAATCCGGCACTGTCTGCGAATAGTCGCGCCACGCCTCGAACGCCGCGCCCATCGGCTGGTCGCCCGTGGGCAAGGCCGTGTTGGCGACAACCACGCGCGCAAACCGGTCCGGCATCAGCGCCAGCAAACGCAAGCCAATCAGCCCGCCCCAGTCCTGACAAACCAGCGTAATGTTTGTCGCATCCACATGGCGCAACCACTCCGCCATCCAGTCCACGTGGTTCTGGTAGGTATAATCACGCCGCGCGGTCGGTTTGTCCGATTTGCCAAATCCGATCAGATCCGGGGCCAGCACGCGGTGGCCCGCACCGGTGAAAACGGGGATCATGTGACGGTAGAGAAAGCTCCAGCTGGGCTCGCCATGCATACACAGCACGGGTGCGGCATCCCGCGGCCCTTCATCAAGGTAGTGCACGCGCAGGGATGTGTCCTGAACCGCCGTGACGGTGCAGTACCGCGCCTCGAACGGGTAGTCGGGCAGGTTTGCAAAACGATCGTCCGGTGTTCTGAGAAAGTCCATGGCACATCCTTTCTGGCTGGCGCATACATGCATGACGCAGCCCAACCCTAGCAATTCGAAACGATCAGGCTAGGGTGAACGCTACGGAAAAATTTATAGTTGGGATATTGTCAGACCATGCGCGCTGTAACCTACGAAGAATTCGGGCCTGCGCCCAAAGTGCTGACGATGAAAGACCTGCCGGATCCCACGCCGAACCCCGGCGAGGTGGTGGTCGATCTGGTCTATTCGGGGGTGAACCCATCGGACGTGAAGGCACGCGCCGGGGCGCGGCCCGGACAGACACGGCCACCTTTCCCGCTGATCGTGCCACACAGTGATGGCGCAGGGGTCATTCGCGCCGTCGGTGCAGGTGTTTCCAAGGATCGAATCGGGCAGGCGGTGTGGATCTGGAACGGGCAGTGGCAACGCCCCTTCGGTACGGCTGCGTCGCAGATCGCCGTGCCATCGCAACAGGCCGTTGCCCTGACCGAGGGTACGTCAATGCAGACGGGCGCCTGCCTTGGCATTCCGGGGCTGACGGCCTGTCACGCGGTCTTTGGCCAAGGCGATGTGTCGGGTCAGACCATCCTCGTACAGGGCGGGGCAGGGACCGTGGGGCTTTTGGCGGTGCAACTGGCGCGCTGGGGTGGCGCGCGGGTGATTGCAACGGCGCGTGGCCGTGGCGCAGATGAAGCCCGCGCCGCCGGGGCGCATGAGGTTGTGGATTACTCCACCGAAGACCTCTCTGACCAGATATTGGATGCCAACGATGGCGCGCCGGTGGACCGTGTGATCGAGGTGGAATTCGGCCTGAACATCGCGTGCGACGCCAAGGTGATCGCCCCCAATGGCATCATCGCAGCTTATGGATCCGCAAAGCAGCCCGCGCCAACGCTCCCTTTCATGGAGTTGATGTTCAAGGCCGTAACGCTGGATACGATCCTGATCTACCTGCTGCCGGACGACCAGCGTGGCAAGGCGATCGCGCGCCTGAACGATGCGTTGGCCGCCGGCGCGCTGAATATTCCCGTCGATACCATCTTTGGCATGGACGACTGCGCGGCGGCACATTGTGCCGTGGAAGACGGGGGTCGCAGTGGCGCGATCCTGGTGGATGTCTCGGAATGAACGGGGTGATGCGTCTTTTCCTGATCATGGCACTGGCTATGCCCGTGTCCCTGCACCATGCCGGACCGGGCTTTGCTCAAGCCACCGAAGACCAGCCCACTGGCGCCATTGCCGTGGAAGACAGCGCCACGCAGGACGCGGCCATCGCCGTGCGTATCCGCGATATCCTCGCCGAGCTTGACGGCTTTGGGAACGTCACCGTGACCGTGTCATCGGGCATTGTAACCCTGCGCGGCACTACCCTTGATGCGGCCTCGGCCACGCGGTTGAACGACCTCGTGGGGCGTGTCGAAGGCGTTGTCGCCATCGAGAACGAAGTGACCGAAACCACCGATGTGGTGGAACGGCTGAACCCCGCGCTTGAGCGGTTCAAGGCGCGCATGTTGCAGGCCGTCGCCTTCCTGCCGCTTGGGGCCGTGGCCGTGACCGTTTTCGTGCTCGTTGTCCTGTTGGGGCTGACATTGGCGCGGATGCGTTACCCTTGGGACAGGATCGCACCCAATGCCTTTATCGCGGATATTTACCGCCAGATCCTGCGGCTTGTGTTCATGGTTGGCGGGCTGGTCATCGCGCTCGACATCCTTGGGGCCACGGCCTTGCTCAGCACCATCCTTGGTGCGGCGGGGATTGTCGGCCTGGCCATCGGCTTTGCCGTGCGCGACACGGTCGAGAATTTCATCGCCTCGATCATGCTGTCCATCCGCCAGCCGTTTCGCCCCAATGACACCATCGAGATCGAAGGCGACATCGGCAAGGTGATCCGCCTGACCAGCCGCGCCACCATCCTGCTCAGCTTTGACGGCAACCACATCCGCATCCCCAATTCGACCGTTTTCAAAAGCCGGATCGTCAATTATTCCGTGCACCCCGAACGCCGCTTCATGTTCGAGATCGGCGTGGCCTCGGACGCCGATCTGGCGGCCGTGCGGCAGTTGGCCGAAGACACGGTGATGGCCATGCCCTTCACCCTTGACCAACCCGCACCCATGGCGTGGATCGAACGTATCGGCGATGGTGCGATCATCCTTGTTGTCACAGGATGGATCGACCAGTCCGAAACATCGCTTGTCCGGGCCAAGGGCGAGGCCGTGCGCATGGTCAAGACCGCGATCGAAGCGGCTGGCGTTGAAGTGCCTGACACCACTTACCGAATCCAGATGTTGGGCGGTGGCCCTGGCGTGGTGACATCGCCAGACGCCCAAGGCACACCCGCGACGCCACCCAAGACGGTAGATAAGGCACAGCCCCCCGTCGTGCCGGTCGAAACTGCGGATGCGGTCGATGTCTCGGACACATCCGAGACGGCGCTGGATCAGCTGGTAGAGGAAGAGCGCAACGATCCCGATGCGCCCGATCTCCTGACGCAGGACGCGCCAAAGGAATAGCGGATTTGCCCGTATTTTTGCGATCAAGGGGCTTGCGCGCGTCGGTTCACCCGATTATCTAGCGCAGCACGTTGGGATGTAGCCAAGTGGTAAGGCAACTGTTTTTGGTACAGTGTACCGTAGGTTCGAATCCTACCATCCCAGCCACTTTTCCTTCATTGTCAGATAAGTTTGACCTGCGCGGCACAAACTGACCGGAGTTCCAGACACTCGGTATGGCTGCGTTTCGAATGCATCGCGGGGACCGTTGGCTTTTAGCCCATGCCAGAACTTGACCGCCCCCGCCATACCGCCCGGAACAAGCGCAACGCGCGCCGGGCGATCGCCTGCTCTGACCCGTCAGGCGCCTTTCACCGAAAAGCTGCCGAGAGGGGGCCGTCCCGCGGTCTCGCGATTTGCAAGGCGGAGCGCTGCCCGCTCAGATCGGAGGACGTGCTTGGCCAGCACAAGGTGCACCCTTCGAGCGTCGCATCGCCAGCCCCGGTCAGGTGATCACCCTTGCCTCGCCAATGCAGCAAACGATCGGTTTGAACCCATTGTACTGTCCAAAAGCACTCAGATCCGATCAAGCCGCCAATCCGCGAACAGACAAGACTGTTGTGAGAAAGGCCGCGTGTCGTGTCCGGCAAAAAGGCCATCCCGGGTTACAAGCACGGTTTTCCAACCGCGCGCTGCAGCCCCAAGAATGTCAGTATGAAGTGTATCGCCGCACATTGCGATGCGGCTTGGGTCTTGGAACGGTAGCGTTGCTTCGATCAGGTCATAAACTTCGGGGAACGGTTTTCCAAAGAAATGTACACGGTTCGGGAAAAGGTCAGCTATCTGATGGCCAAAGTGACCGGGCTCGACAGAAAACCCGTCGTCGCGAGGAGCGGCCAAATCCGCGTTTCCAATAAGCACAGGGCGCGGGCGGTTTTTCATTGCCGTCATCAGCATGTCTTGCCGCTCTAAGGTCCAGTCCGCTGTAGATAGAAACAGGAACTGATCGACATCATCGTAGTCGCCCGGGTTATCTTTTAATCGCGTGATATGATCAGGGAGATCGGCCAACGGATCGATATCGGCAGTGATGACGCCCCATTGCCCCTCACCCATATGTTGCAATGCGGCTTCACGACTGGTGATGATTTCTTCGTCGTTCACACGCAGGCCAAGCCGCTTGAACTTTGCAATGGCACTGCTGCGGTCGTAGCTGGCGGCATTGGTTAGGATGCGAATTTCGCAGCCGCGCTCGCGAAGCTGATCCAGCCTTTTGTCCGCGCCGGTGATCATCGTTTCGCCAACATTCAACACACCGAAGGCATCAAAGACGAAAGCATCAATTTGATCGGCGATGTCCAGCAACGATTTGATTTCAAGGGATTCACAACGCGGTGATACTTGCGGAAACCGTGCGCGAACTTCCTGATAGCGATCAAAAATCGACTGCGTTGTCTGCATGCGCTTCTACCCTGGTCTCAGGTCCATACTTAGAAACACCTTAAGCGAAAACGCCGTCAACGAAAGGAAAAACAACAAAACAACATAAAACATCGCATTTTGTGGAGTAGTGTTCGAAATTATGCCGATTTTCCCTGACTCCCGTGACTGGAGTTACACATATTCCGAACAAAAATGTTGTTTTGTTGCTTTTGACTGACTAACGTCAAGACAGATTCAATGCCAGGGGTGTGCATGTCTTCAAAAAAGCGACGGCGACGTGAGGCGATCTCTGCATTGGTGCTTGAACAGGGCGCGGTGACCGTTGGTTCACTGGCCGAGCGGTTTGATGTCTCTATGCAAACGATACGCCGTGACGTGGACGCCCTTTGTGAGGGCGACATGCTTCATCGCGTCCATGGGCGCATCGAGATGAGCCGGGAATTCCTGAATACGCCATTCGATCAACGCGCGGGCACAAACCTGATGGGCAAGCGCGCCATTGGTGAAGTTGCATCAGAATTGATACCCAATGGTGCGACACTGTTTATCTCGATCGGCTCGACCCCCCTTAGTGTGGCGCGGGCATTGCGACGCCGCAAAGGGCTGACCGTTATTACGAACAATCTGAGCGCTGCCATGGCGCTGAGCGAAGAGGTTTCAAACCGGATCATCCTACCCGGCGGAGAGGTGCGTTTGCCGGATCGCGATATTCTAGGCAACGATGTCCTGGATTTTTTCGGACGCTTCCGCGCTGATTTCGCGGTGTTCGGTGCCGCCGGCATTGCACAAGATGGTGGGCTGCTGGAATTTCATACAACCGAAGTACGTGCGACGCAGAAGATTTGCGAGAACGCCCAACAATCGCTTTTGGTGATCGACGGGTCCAAGTTCGGGCGCCATGCCCCCGCATTGGGCGGCAACATCGCGGACATGAACCAGATCATTATCGATCGACGACCGGGCGAACAATTCGCGCCACTTCTGACCGAAATTAACGATCGTCTTATCGTGGCTGAAGGACAATCAACATGACGACGCAACCCTTTGTGAAACTCGACGGCATTGCAAAACGATGGAACGGCCAGTTGGGCGTCGAAGGCATAACGCTTGACATACCCGAAGGCAGTTTCACCGCCCTGTTGGGGCCGTCAGGGTGCGGAAAATCGACAACGCTGCGCCTGTTGGCGGGATTGGAATTGCCGGATGAAGGACAGATTCTCATCGACGGTAAGGACGTGACTACAAGTGCGGCGTCGGACCGTAATTTGTCGATGGTGTTTCAGTCATACGCGCTGTTTCCGCATCTGTCGGTTGCTGAGAATGTTGTGTTCGGCCTGAAAGTCCGCCGCGTTCCAAAGCAAGAACGGTTGGAGAAACTGCATCGTGCCTTGGAGATTACAGGCCTTCTCGGCTACGAGGACCGCAAGCCGGGTGAATTGTCAGGGGGCCAGCGCCAGCGTGTCGCCTTGGCACGCGCTATCGTGGCAGGCCAACGTCTTTGCCTTATGGACGAACCGCTCTCCAACCTTGATGCGAAGCTACGCAACGCCGTGCGCAAGGACATCAAGAAACTGCAACGCGATCTGGGGATAACGGTTGTCTACGTGACCCACGACCAGACCGAAGCGATGAGTATGGCTGACACAGTCGTCTTGATGAAGGATGGGCACATCCAGCAAGTTGGTTCGCCCGATGATCTCTACAGCAGACCCAACAACACCTTTGTCGCGGAGTTCGTCGGCGCGCCACCGATGGCGCTGATCGAGTCCACGGCGCTTGACGGGTTTGGTGACGACAAGACCATCGGCATCCGTGCCGAGAACATTCAGATCGTTCCAGCGGGGACTGGTCGCATGAGATGCAAGGTCAATGAGAGTGAATTCCTCGGTGCGGAGACCCTGATCGGCCTCGATCACGATGGCACCTCGGGACTGTGTGTTTTGCAGCCTGGACTGTCGCTGATGCCTGAAGGCGATGAGGTCGAGATCAACTTTAACGACGAAAATCTGCATGTCTTTGACGATGCAGGCAAGCGGCTGGCCGGGTGAAATCGGCCCTGCTGCAAAACAAGGACTGAAACCAAGGGAGAAGACCATGAAACTATTTTCGACAACCGGGTTAGGGCTGGTCACAGCCGTCGGCCTTGCCTTGCCGCTAGCAGCGGAAACAGAACTGACAATGTATTATCCCATCGCCGTTGGTGGGGCGTTGACCGAAGTGGTTGACGGAATCGTTGCCGATTTTGAAGCCGCCAACCCCGACATCAAAGTGAACGCGATTTATTCGGGCAACTACGACGACACACGTGTACGTGCCCTGTCCGCGATTGCATCCGGCGAAGCTGCGCAGCTTGCGGTGATGTTCTCAATCGACGCCTACGACCTGATCGAACAGGATCTGATCCTACCGTTTGAAGAAGTTGCGACTTCCGATACTGACATGGCTTGGCTCGACAGCTTTTATCCGGCGTTGATGGCGAATGGAAAGATCGAGGGGCAGACCTGGGGAATCCCGTTTCAGAGGTCCACGATTGTGGCCTACTACAACAAAGATCTGTTCCGCGCAGCGGGTCTTGATCCTGAAGCCCCGCCGACAACGTGGGATGAAATGATCGAAATGGGCCAGGCCCTGACCAATGACGACACCTATGGGCTGATGATCCCATCTACGGGTTACCCGTATTGGATGTTCCAGGCGCTTGCGATCCAGAATGGCAAAGAGGTGATGTCAAACGACGGCCTGACCACGTATTTCGATGATGAAACTGTCATTGAAACGTTGGAATTCTGGAAGTCCCTGTCAGGTGAGCATGGCATCATGCCAAGCGGGACCATAGAATGGGGCACATTGCGTCAGGCTTTCCTTGAAGGTCAAACGGCGATGATGTGGCATTCCACGGGCAACCTGACGGCCGTCAAGAACAATGCCAGCTTTGATTTTGGCGTGGCCGAGCTTCCGGGCAATGTCCGCCTTGGATCTCCAACAGGTGGCGGCAACTTTTATCTGTTCAAGGACACGACTGACGAAGAACGCGCCGCAGGGCTGAAGCTGATGCAGTTCATGACCTCCCCCGAACAGGCGGCAGCCTGGTCAATTGGAACAGGTTACATGGGCGTGTCGCCTGCCGCGTATGAGACCGATGCGCTTAAAGCCTATGTGGCAGAGTTCCCACCCGCTCTTGTGGCACGCAATCAGCTGGAAAATGCCGTGGCCGAGTTCTCTACCTTTGAGACAGCCCGTGTTCGCGACGGTCTTAATAACGCGATCCAATCTGCGTTGACCGGCGCAAAAGAGCCGGCAGAAGCCCTGGCCGAAGCACAGGCTGCGGCTGAACGCTTGCTCAAGGACTACCAATAACTTCTTGGCCAGGCCGGTGCGATGCGCATCGGCCTGACTGCTTTCAGCAACCGGAGACGCACCATGTCCGCCCATGCCAATCTCGAACGCCGCAGGCAGGCCATATATGGTTGGCTTCTTTTGTCACCGGCGCTGGTGCTCCTCTCTGCTTTTGCCTTCTATCCAAGCATTGCAACGCTCTGGACCAGCCTGTTTTCGCGCGGCACGCGACGTAAACCCGTCGAATATGTCGGACTTGAAAATTATTCGGATCTCTTTGCCGATCCCACCTTCTGGTTGGTGGTAAAAAACAACCTTATTTACGCGGGCGTCACGATCCCGGTCTCAATGGGCATTGCACTTGCAATGGCGCTATGGGCGAACGGAAAAATTCGCGCGCGTGGCTTTGTGAGGACCGCTTATTTCACACCAACGGTCCTGCCCATGATCGCGGCGGCCAACCTGTGGCTCTTCTTCTACACCCCAGGATTGGGGGTACTTGACCAAATCGGGAGCGTCTTCGGGCTGCCTTCTGTCAATTGGCTGGGCCAGCCTGAAACCGCACTCTGGGCGATCATTATCGTGACCATATGGAAAGAGGCAGGGTTTTTCATGATCTTCTACCTCGCTGCGTTGCAAACGATCCCAGAGGAGATGAAAGAAGCCGCTGATATCGAAGGCGCCAGCCGCTGGACCTATACCCGTCGTATCGTCCTGCCGCTTTTGATGCCCACCACATTGTTCATCGCAGTCAATGCGCTGATCAATTCGGTCAAGCTGATCGATCACCTGTTCATTCTTACGAAGGGTGGGCCATCGGACGCCTCCAAACTGCTGCTCTATTACATTTGGGAAATGGCGTTTGCCTTCTTCGATGCGCCGAGTGCAGCGGCAATGACAGTCATGGTGATTGTGGTGCTGGCCATCGTCGCGGCCATCAAGTTCAGCTACCTTGATAAAAGGACGCACTACCAATGAAGCGCTTCACCGACTTCATGGACAGTTTTGGGGCGATCTTGCTTGCCATCATCTGGATTGCGCCCTTGCTTTTCGCCTTCTGGGCCGCCACCCATTCAACATCTGATGCCGTCAACCTGAACCTTTTCTCGCCCTGGACCTTCGAGAATTTCCGCGTGGCCTGGGCCGGGGCACCATGGCTCAAGTACTTCCTCAATACCTTTATGCTGGTTACGGTCATCCTGATCGGTCAGTTCTTGCTGACCACACTGGCGGGTTTCGCCTTTGCGCAACTGACCTTCCGCGGCAAGGATTTCGTTTTTATTCTCATACTGATGCAGCTTTTCATCCTGCCCGAAGTCCTCATTGTCGAGAACTACGTCATGGTATCGCGGCTTGGGCTGTTCGATACGATCCTTGGCGTGGGCATGCCCTACATGGCCTCTGCCTTCGGGATATTTCTGATGCGGCAAGCTTTCAAGGGCGTCCCGATTGAACTGCACGAGGCGGCGCGGATCGAGGGTTGCGGTCTTCTGGGGATCCTGTGGCGGGTCTATGTGCCGCTCGCGAAACCGACCTATTTGGCTTACGCGCTGGTTTCAGTCTCGACCCATTGGAACAACTTCCTGTGGCCGCTGATTGTCACCAATTCGCCTGATACGCGGCCTTTGACCGTCGGCCTGTCGATCTTTGGTGCACCAGAAAACGGCGTTGACATCAGCATCATCTCGGCCGCGACCATCATGTCGGTCGCGCCCTTGCTGATTGCTTTTCTCATCTTCCAGCGTCAATTCGTTCAAGCTTTCCTGCGCGCAGGGATCAAATGACGGCGATCCTGCAAATTTCCGATACACATATCGTGCCCGAAGGCGCACTCGTATCGGGACGGCTCGACACTGCTGACGCTCTGGCGCGATTGGTTGAACGGATCAGTGGCATTCGGGAAAATATCGGGTCGATTGATGCGCTTTTGGTCACGGGCGACCTGAGCGATGATGGTACGGCTGCAAGCTATGACCGCTTCAAATCGCTCGTCGCGCCCTTGGGACTTCCAACTTATGTGATTGCTGGAAACCATGACGCGCGTGGACCGATGCGGGCCGCCTTTGCCAAAAATCTTCCCGCAAACGGACCCTTGGACTGGAGCCAACGTGTCGCCGACATCCTTTTGATCGGATTGGATACCTTGGTCGCAGGGCAAGGAGCGGGCGCGCTGTCCTCAGACAGCCTATCCTTCCTGAAATCCGCCCTGTCGCACGCGGGAGGCGCGCCAGTGCTTCTGGCGTTGCACCACCCACCGTTTGCGTCTGGTATCCGCTTCATGGATGAGATCGGGCTGACCAACCGCGATGCGCTGCGCGACATCATTGCCGATTACAAAGGTATATTGCGCATGGTCTGCGGCCACGTCCACTGCATGATGGTGACCGATATTGCGGGTCATATCGCGCTTTCAGCGCCGTCGCCCTGCAGCACATTCGCCTATGACCGTCGCACAGACGCGCCGATTGGATTTCACACCCAGGAAGACGGCTGCCTCTTGCATCGATGGGATGGCGGTTTTCAGTCGATCCGGATTGGTCCGGTCGCCGGACCGGGTCCTTTCCCGTTTTGATCGTGGTACCTGACAGAAAGCAAGGCCGGTGAGTGAACCGCACGCCATCCAAATCCTTATCCATATCGCAGGCGCTGCGGCTTTGTTGATTTGGGCCGTCCGTTTGGTGCGCACCGGTGTTGAACGCGGGTTTGCAGCGCCCATGGGTTTCTGGCTGCGTCATTCGGCCAAGAACCGTCTACTTGCGGCGGGGACGGGCATGGGGGCGGCCGTCCTGTTGCAAAGTTCCACTGCGGTCGCAGTTTTGGTGTCCAACTTCGTTTCAAAGGGCGGGCTAGCGACCGCGACGGGGCTGGCAATCTTGCTGGGGGCTGATGTCGGATCTGCTGTGGTGACGCAGCTGTTGATGGTGCGCCAACCGCTTCTGATCCCATTACTGCTGGTCATCGGGATCACGATCTTTCTGCGCGGCGAAGGCAGCAACACACGTCAGATTGGTCGCATCATGATCGGGCTTGCCCTGATTTTCGTATCGCTTGACATGATCCGTAGCGCAACAGAACCCATGATTTCAAACCCCGGCACACAGGTCGTTATGGCCTATCTGGGTCGCGATCTGTTGACCGCTTTCATCATCGGGGCCGTCTTCGCTTGGGGCGTGCACTCCAGCGTCGCGGCAGTATTGCTGTTCGTCACCTTGGCCGGACAGTCGATCCTGCCGGTCGCCGCCGCCGCCGCGATGGTTCTGGGGGCCAATCTGGGCGGGGGCTTCATTGCATTTGTTCTGACCTATTCCGCACCGCTTTCGTCACGCAGAATGGTCATGGCAAACCTGATCCTGCGAGGCGGTGGGGCTGCACTGACTCTGGTACTGATCACGGCGTTGCCGGATGTCTTGACCCAACTTGGTGCCACGCACGCGCGGCAAGCCATCAACCTGCACCTCGCCTTCAATGTGGCACTGGCTGTTTTGGCGCTTCCGTTGGTGGGTCCGATCACATCTGGGCTGTCGTATGTCATGGCCGAAAAACCTGCCTCAAATGCTGCGCTGCAAACCATCAGTGCACTGGACTCCGCCCTTTTGGATAGGCCCCAACGCGCAATTGACAGTGCAGCGCGTGAATTGCTTGCCATGGGTCAAAATATCGAACGGCTGTTGATCGCGGTCGAACCGCTCTATGACCAATGGAACGCAACCACCGCCAGCATGATCGTGGATCAGGACAAGGCCATCAAGAAAACCCACCTGGACATCAAACTCTATCTTGCCCGCCTTGGGCAAAAGGGAATGAATGAAGATTTGAGCCGACGCTCAATGGAGCTTGCCTTGATTTCCTCCAACCTCGACGCCGCGTCCGATGCAATTGCAAGGATCATGCTCGATCTTGCCAAACGTCTTGACCAACAAAAACTGAAATTTTCACCCAGGGGTCGCGAGGAAATCAGGGATTTTACGGCCCGTGTTCAGGGCAATGTGCAGCTTGCTTTGAATGTGATGCTAAACCAAAACCCTGCCGAAGCGCGCGAATTGGTCGCCGCCAAGGAAAAGGTGCGCAAGGTCGAGCAGAAGCTGCAGCGCAGCCATATCGGCCGCCTGCGCGAAGGGCTTGCTGAAAGTATTGAGACCAGCAACATCCACCAGGAAACTTTGCGCGCACTCAAGCAAATCAACACTGCTTTCTCGATGGTAGGGCATCCAATCCTCCTGAAATCAGGCGATCTGTTAAAGAGCCGCCTTGCCTAGCGGCAGTGCGCATCTCTTGTGAAAGCTATGTCTTACCCGGGCCATTAGCTCTTTGTTGCCAACGGGTCAGCGGGCGGCGACGGATATCTAGTCCCTGATTTCACCCGCCTCAACGCCCCAAAGGCGTGATTTTGGGGCCCAGCCGCGATAGCCGCCGGAGCTGACGCGGCACCATTCCGGGCCGCATTTGCCCAGCCTTGCGATCACACCGGCCTCGAGCGCCGCGGCAGCAGGGGCGGTGGGATCAGGGCGCGCATGCAGGGTCAGCATGTCCTGTTCGACAATCACGGTGCGGGTGCCGGACAACAGCGAATAATGAACCCAGCCGCCCAATCCATCGCGGTCTTCCACCCGGCGCCAATGGCCATGTTCCGCGGTGATGCGCAGCGGCATGTCGCGGCGCTTGAACACCCAGTCGATCCGGTGGGTCAGGGACGGCCCGCGCCGCACGTTGCCTTCGGCCGCCTTCAGCGACACGAACCGTGGCAAGGGCAGGTTGGTCACCGGCCCCGTATCGCGCGCACCGACCGGCGCACCGATGGTGACCACCAGCACGACAAGCCGCAACAATGCGCTCAATTTCCTGAACCGTTTCATCGTTCGCCTCTTATTCGGGCGGAGGTTCTTGTGCCTTCCGCTCTCATCGGCCACCATAGCGCAGCGCCCATCAGCGCGCCAAGACCGGGAGGGGGCCTTATGGCAAAGGAACGTCTGAGTGTTGTCGTTACGCGACGGTTGCCCGAAGCGGTGGAGACACGGCTGAGCGAGCTTTTCGACACCAAGCTGCGCGACGACGACATCCCCATGACCCGCGAAGAGCTGGCCGAAGCGCTCAAGACCGCGGACGTCCTTGTGCCCACGATCACCGATGAGATCGACGCGGCGCTGATCGGACAGGCGGGCGACAGGCTGCGGCTGATCGCGAACTACGGCGCCGGGGTGGACAACATCGACGTGGCCACGGCGCGTCAGCGCGGCATTCTGGTGTCCAACACCCCCGGCGTGCAAACCGATGATACGGCCGACATGGCCATGGGCCTGATCCTTGCCGTCACCCGCCGCCTGCCCGAGGGGCTGGCGGCGATGCAATCGGGGCAATGGGATGGATGGTCGCCCACCGCCTTTCTGGGCGGGCGCATCGCGGGGCGGCGTCTGGGCATTCTGGGCATGGGCCGGATCGGACAGGCGGTGGCCCGGCGCGCTGCGGCCTTTGGCATGCAGGTGCACTACCACAACCGGCGGCGCCTGCGCCCCGAGATCGAGGCGGACCTGGAAGCCACGTGGTGGGAAAGCCTGGATCAGATGGTGGCGCGCATGGACGTGATCAGCGTCAATTGCCCCTCGACGCCGTCCACCTTTCACCTGATGAACGCGCGCCGCCTGAAGCTGATGAAACCGGGCGCGGTGATCGTGAACACGTCACGCGGCGAGGTCATCGACGAAAACGCCCTGACCCGGATGCTGCGCGCCCGCGAGATCGCCGGTGCGGGCCTCGACGTCTATGAGCATGGCACCAACATCAACCCGCGCCTGCGCGAATTGGAGAATGTCGTTCTGCTGCCGCACATGGGTTCCGCGACCGAAGAAAGCCGGTTGGAGATGGGCGAAAAGGTCATCATCAACATCAAGACGTTCGACGATGGGCACCGCCCGCCTGATCAGGTGGTTCCATCGATGCTGTAACCCCAAACCGGGAGAGCACTATGCGTAAGGCACTGATAGGATTTGCACTTCTGGCCGCGACCGCGGTTCAGGCACAACAGACCGCCGATACGGTACAGCCCGAAGCGGCCACCAGCGGCAGCTTTGCCGCCATGTCACCGCAGATCGATGCGGCCTTTGCGGCGAGGGCGGCAGGAACGCCGGTCACGTCCGACAACTGGATGGTTGCAGCGGCCAACCCCCACGCGGTTCAGGCCGGGGCCGAGGTTCTGGCCAAGGGCGGCACGGCGGCGGATGCGCTGGTGGCTGTGCAGGTGATGCTGGGTCTGGTGGAGCCGCAATCATCGGGCCTTGGCGGTGGTGCGTTCCTCGTGTGGTACGATGCGGAAAGCGGCGCATTGACCACGCTGGATGGCCGCGAAACGGCCCCTCTGTCGGCCACGCCAACACGGTTTCAGGACGACACCGGCGAACCGCTGAAATTCTTCGATGCGGTGGTGGGTGGTCTGTCCGTCGGTGTGCCGGGCACACCTGCATTGATGGTCAACGCCCATGCGAAATGGGGCAACCGACCGTGGGCCGAGTTGCTGCAACCGGCCATTGATCTCGCCGATGCAGGCTTCGCCGTGTCGCCCCGTCTGGCTGGTTTGGTCTCGCAGGATCAGGACCGGCTGGCCCGCTTTGACAGCACCGCGTCCTATTTCCTGCCCGGTGGCGTGCCGCTGCAAGCGGGCGACACGCTGCGCAACCCTGACTATGCGCAAACGCTGCGCACCCTGGCGCAGGACCGCTGGGCGTTTTACACCGGCGACATCGCACAGGACATCGTGGACACCGCCAACGAAGCGATGAATGGCGACGGGTTCCTGTCGACTGTTGACCTGAGCCTGTATCAGGTGCGTGAGCGTGAACCGGTCTGTGTGCAATACCGGGTGCATGATGTCTGTGGCATGGGTCCGCCATCGTCGGGGGCGCTGACGGTGGGGCAAATCCTCGGCATGCTCGAAGGCTATGACCTTGCGACACTGGGCCACGACAACCCGCAAAGCTGGCGGTTGATCGGCGACGCCTCGCGGCTCGCCTTTGCCGACCGTGGGCGATACATGGCCGACAGCGATTTCGTGCCGATGCCGACCAAGGGGCTGGTTGATCCGGCCTATCTGGCGAAACGCGGCGCGCTTCTGGCTGGGGACGATGCGCTGCCCGAGGTGGCGCCCGGCGCGCCAGACTGGGATCACGCACAGCTTTGGGCAGATGACGACAGCATCGAATTGCCCTCGACCTCGCATGTCTCCATCGTGGACAGCTATGGCAACGTGGCGTCGATGACCACGACCATCGAAAACGCATTCGGCAGCCGGTTGATGGTACGCGGTTTCCTGTTGAACAATGAGCTGACGGATTTCAGCTTTCGCACACACCGCGACGGTGTGCCCATTGCCAACCGGCTGGAGCCGGGCAAACGGCCCCGGTCTTCGATGGCACCCACCATCGTGCTGAAAGACGGTTCACCTGTTCTGGCCATTGGCAGTCCGGGGGGCAGCCGGATCATCGGCTACGTGGCCAAGACGATCATCGCGCATCTCGATTGGGGGCTGGACGTGCAACAGGCCGTGGCCTTGCCCCATGCGGTCAACCGCTTTGGCACTTACGATGTCGAGGAAGGCACCTCGGCCGCCGACCTGGCGGAGCCGTTGGCCGACCTCGGATATGAAATCGCGGTGCGCGGGTTGAATTCGGGCTTGCATGTCATCGCGATTGGAGATGGCCTGCAAGGCGGCGCCGATCCGCGCCGCGAAGGGATTGCGCTGGGCGAATAGCCGCGCGACAGGGGAGGACACAAGATGGTTCAGGCACTTGATCTGCCGCGCAACGAGGATGGGATCAGCACCGTTCTGGGCGTGCTGAAACAGCAGTTCGGCGACCGGTTGCAGACCGGTCAGGCGATCCGCGAACAGCACGGACACACCACCACATGGATCAAAAACCAATCGCCCGATGCGGTGGTCTTTCCCACCTCCACGCAGGAAGTGTCCGAGATCGTCAAGATCTGCGCCACCCACAAGGTGCCGGTCATTCCCTTCGGCACCGGCACATCGCTTGAGGGCCATGTGAACGCGCCGGCAGGCGGCATTTCCGTGGATGTGAGCCAGATGAACCGCATTCTGGCCGTGCACGCAGAAGACCTTGATTGCGTGATCGAACCGGGCGTGACGCGCGAGGATCTCAACACCCATTTGCGCGATCAGGGCCTGTTCTTTCCCATCGATCCCGGCGCCAACGCATCTCTGGGCGGTATGGCCGCCACCGGGGCTTCCGGCACCAACGCCGTGCGCTATGGCACCATGAAGGACAATGTGCTGGCGCTTGAGGCGGTGATGGCCGACGGGCGCATCATCCGCACCGCGCAACGGGCCAAGAAAACCAGCGCGGGCTATGATCTGACGCGGTTGATGGTGGGCTCTGAGGGAACGCTGGGCCTGATCACGCAGATCACGCTGAAGCTGCAAGGCATCCCCGAAGCAATCAGTTCCGCGCGCTGTTCTTTCCCCACCGTCGATGCGGCATGCCGGGCGGTCATGGCCGTGATCCAGTACGGTATCCCCGTGGCCCGGATCGAGTTGTTGGACGCGCTTCAGGTCAAGGCCTGCAACGCCTATTCCAAACTCGACCTGCCGGAAACCCCGCTGCTTTTGCTGGAATTCCACGGATCGGACGGCGGCGTGGTGGAACAGGCCGACATGTTCGGCAGCATCGCCGAAGAATTCGACGGCTCGGGCTACACCGCCACCACCTCCACCGAAGAGCGTAACAAGCTGTGGAAGGCGCGCCACGATGCCTATTGGGCGTCGCTGCAACTGCGTCCAGGGGCCAAGGGGATTTCCACGGATGTCTGCGTGCCCATCTCGCGCCTGGCCGATTGCGTGGGGGCCGCGCAGGCCAAGCTGGACGAGCTGGGGTTCATCGCGCCCATCGTGGGCCACGTGGGGGATGGCAATTTCCATTCGCTGATCCTTGTGGACGAGGACAGCGCAGAGGAAATGGAGAAGGCGAATTTCTTTGTCGGCTGGCTGAATGAACTGGCGATTTCCATGGAAGGCACATGCACCGGCGAACACGGGATCGGGCAGGGCAAGATCCCCTATCTGGTCAAGGAACTGGGGGCTGCCACTGAATTCATGCAGGCGATCAAACAGGCGCTGGACCCCCAGAACATCATGAACCCCGGCAAGATCCTGTGATAAGGGCCGTCGCACACCCTTGATAAGACGCGGCGGATTTCCCGTCTCCTGTTCCTGGGCCGCGCCACATCGGCGCAAACCTCAAACGTTTGCGCCCCGAACCGGACGCTGCCCGGGCCAAAGGTCTGCTATGCGGACAAACCGGGCCTTCGAAGCGCTTAGCCGAACATCCGCTGACCTATCGCGCATCAGCTACGATCCGTGCACCCATTGAGATAAGAATGGTGCCTCCAATCCGTCGCCCCCATGCGACAAGGCGAGCTGACGCCGCTGCATGCGAAGCCACTAGGCGTGCAAAAACAATGCACACTATGTCTGTTAGGCTGAAAGTAACATTGGCGATGAAGCCAAGCGCTAGGATTTGAGCCCAGACCGGAAAAACTTCTTCCGAAGTTGTGAATTGGGGAAGGAACGCAAAATAGAACAGCGCCGACTTTGGGTTCAAGATTTCGAGGATGAGGCTATCACGAAAAGCCTGACGCGAAGGCTTTGCTTTGGACGATTGAACTGTCTGCGCATCGAGTTTTGGGCGTTTCCACAACCGGATACCCATCCAAATCAAATAGCAGCCCCCAACAGTCTTAAGCACCATCAATAGGAATGGTGCAGTCTTTAGAAGGACCGTTACGCCCAACGCGGCGGCGAAGATATGCACATAGGATGCTAGGTGGAAGGCAAAAGAACTGAGCCATCCCGCACGCGCGCCGTGTGCCATTGTTTGAACAGCCATGTAGAGCATTCCCGGACCGGGAGTGAATGCGAATATCGCCGTAGCAGCGAGGAAAGGGACCAACAGTTCTGAAGGCGGCATAAGTATCTCCGAGCAAGGGGCCTGATGACATTAGCTGTGCAAGCCACATTCACGAGGGCGTCAATTCGCCACCCGCAAACACCGGCGACCTGACATTCGCTTCGGTGCAGCAACTCGGTAGGTTTGGGCTCTTTCCGGACTTTCGCCGCCTGTTGTGCAAAGCTCGGCTCCGGCGGGTCGTCCATGTCGCAAGTCAATACGCTGACGGAAAAATCAAACGTTCCCGACTGTGCACAGGCACGCGACCCCTCAACCGACCTCGATGCCTTCGATGGCCGCGATGCGCCGTAGGCTGGCCAATTCCTCCGCGTCCAGATCGATGCGCACCTTGCGCGGCAGGCTGGCGGTTTTCTTGTCGTCCTTGTCTTCGGCTTTTGGCTCCGTCTTGGTGGGTGACTTGGGGCGTTCTCCCTCGCCCTCTGCGGGGTCCGTGACCTTTTTCAACAAGTCGTCCAACGAAAACTTGCCCGCTTTGATCGCGTCCATCAGGCCACCCAAAAGCGCACCACGAATGTCGTCGGTCTTGAAGTTCTTGCAGCACTTCTTGTTCGGATCGATCAGAACATCCGTGCACAGGATCGCTTCGAAATCTGTGGTGTAATTCCCGTCTTCGTCCCAGATCGTGTACTGCATCATCACGGTGCCGCCGTTCATGATCGCCAATTCACACGGCATCGAAAAGGACACCTCGAACTCGGCCCACTCGCCTTCGTTGGCGTTGGCCTTGACCAGGGCGTTGTTGCCATAGTTGCGCTTGCTGGCCAGCGTGACGGGCTCCATCTTGTTGGTGTAGCCCGTCAGCTTGAGCTTGGTGATCTTCTCCTCGCGGTGACGGATCGCCATTTTCAATGTCACCTTCAACTGGCCATCATCGCCGCAATCAACCTTGGCCGCCCCGTCGATGTCGATATCGGGTGGGAAATCCTCTTCGAACCCCGGACCATTTCGATTGATCCGTTCCCGGCGCCACGGACCGCCGGGCTTGCGCGTTTTGAATCCCTCTTTTTCGCCCAGTATTTCGTCCAGCAGCTTTTTGAGAAGGTCGCTGGCCGCTGGTCCAAAGAGCTTCAGCAACTCTGCGATCAGGCTGGAATCAAGGCCGGTTGCCCCGGCCGCCACGCCGCTGCCGAACTTGCCCAGAACCTTGCCAAGCGCCTCGGCGATGTCTTCCGGCTTGGCGTCGGGTTTGATGTCTTTCAGGGCCTTTTCAAGGTCGTCTTTCGAAATGCCCAGTTTGTCAAACAGCTTCAATAAATCCTCGAGTTCCATCGTTTCCCCCCAGAAGAAAGCGTTGCCCCGCAGGGAAATCATACACCAAAACGGGTAAAATTTCCAGTTTGCCGCATCTGCGACTGGGCGCGGGGGTTAAAGCCATGCAATTGCACGACGAAGCGAAGGAAGTCGCTTTTTTGCTCTGAGCGGTCGGGTGGCTGACGCGTCCACGGCATGGGGCGCTTAAAACGGATGCAAATCGGATGTGAGGGAATCGCGTGATGAAGACGAACGTCAAAGCATTGGTTGTCGGGGGCGGCGCCGTTGGCACCTCGATTGCGTATCATCTGGCCAAGGCCGGGTGGGACGATGTCATGCTGTTGGAACGCGATGAGCTGACCAGCGGCAGCACATGGCACGCGGCGGGCCTTTTGCCCTACTTCAACATGTCGTACGCGACCACGCACATCCACGACTATTCGATCAAGTTCTACAAGACACTTGAAGAAGAAACCGGGCTGAACGCGGGCTTTGCCGTCGTGGGCAACCTGCGTATGGCGCAGTGCAAGGAGCGTATGGATGAATACATGCTCTATGCCTCGACCGCGGAAACCTGCGGTGTGCCCTATGTCTTCATGACCCCCGATGAGATCAAGGCCAAGTGGCCGCTGATCCGCACCGAAGACCTTGAAGGCGCGCTGTATCACGAGACCGATGGCTACATTAACCCCGCCGATGTGACCATGGCGATGGCCAAGGGCGCGCGTCAGCGCGGCGTGATGATCGAACGCAAGTGGCAGGCCGATGCGTTTCACTGGAACGGCGAGGCGTGGGAGGTCACCGCCACCAAGATGGTGGAAAAGGGCGGCAACCTCGTGCCGTCCGACGAACAGGTGGTGATCACGGCGGAACATGTGGTGACCGCGTCGGGCAACCACGCGCAGCGCACCGCGCAGATGCTGGGCATCAAGATGCCCGCGATCCCTGTCGAACATCAGTTTATCGTCATGGAGCAGGACCCCGAACTGGTGAAATTCCGCGCCGAAGGCCACGCCGAACACCCGGTGATCCGCGACGCCGATGCACAGTCCTATGTGCGAGAGGAACGCGGCGGCTGGATTCTCGGTGTCTATGAAAAGAACGCGCCCGCGCGGTTCGAATACGGTGTGCCCGACAGCTTCCGCGCCGATCTGTTCCAACTGGATCTTGAGCGGATCGAAGAGCAGTACATGGCGATGATCCACCGGGTGCCGTCTTGCGAGGAATCGGGCCTGAAGGACGATTTCAACGGCCCCATCTGCTATACGCCCGATGGCAACCCGCTGGTCGGCCCGGCACCGGGTATGCGCAATATGTGGCTGGCCGAAGGCTTCAGCTTTGGCATCACCGCAGCGGGCGGCACCGGCTATTACCTCGCGCAACTGATGGTCGAGGGTGAGGCGGAAATCGACATGGCCTCGCTCGATCCCAAGCGCTACGGCGACTGGATGACCACCGAATTCGCGGCGCGCAAGAACGAGGAATGCTACGACCACGTCTATATCCTGCACCACCCCGATGAAGAGCGCCCCGCCTGCCGCCCCCTGCGCACCGCCCCGGCCTATGACCGGCAAAAGGCGCTGGGCGCGCAGTTCGGCTTCGTCAATGGCTGGGAACGGCCCAACTATTACGGTCCGCTGGATGCACCCGAAAGCTTTGATCACGACAGCCGATCCTTCCGGCGCGGCGCATGGTGGCAATACGCCGTGGAAGAGGCCAAGGCGATCCGTGAAGGCGTGGGCCTGATCGACGCCACGGCCTTTACCAAACATGTGGTCAAGGGGCCCGGTGCCACCGCGTTTCTGGATTGGTTCACCTGCAACAAGCTGCCCTCGGTGGGGCGCATCAACCTGACCTATGCGCTGACCGGCCACGGCACCACGCGCACCGAATACACCATCGTGCGCATCGCGCAGGACGAATATTACCTTGTCTCCGCAGGGGCCTGGACCGCTTACGACAGCGACTACCTGCGCAAGGCGATCGAGGACAAGGCGCCGGAGTTCGGCTATATCGAATGCCATGACGTGACCACGCAATGGGGCGTTTTCGCCATCGCCGGGCCGAAATCGCGCGATGTGCTGAACGAGATCGTCAAGGATGGCGACCCCGGCACGGTTTTGTCGAACAAAAGGTTCCCCTGGTTGACCATGCGCAACATCGAACTGGGCATGTGCCCGGTGCGGGCGATCCGCGTGGCCTATACCGGTGAGCTTGGATGGGAACTGCACCACCCGATCGAGATGCAGAATTACCTGTGGGATCAGTTGGTGGCCGCGGGTGAAAAGCACGACATGAAGCTTGTGGGCGCGCGGGCGCAGAACTGGCTGCGGCAGGAGAAATCCTATCGCGCCTTCGGCACCGAACTGGGCCGCGATGCCACGCCGCTGGAGGCAGACCTGCCGCGGTTCATAGACCTGTCCAAAGAGTTTCACGGCAAGGCCGAGATGCAGGCCAAGGGCATTCGCAGCAAATGCGTGACACTGTTGATCGACGGGCCTGCGGATACCGATCCGTGGGGGCGCGAGGCGCTGTATCATGGTGACACCCGCGTGGGGCGTCTGACGTCGGGGGGCTATTCCGTGGCCTTTGGCAAGTCCATTGGCATGGGCTACGTGACGCCCGATCTGGCGGTGCCGGGGACCAGGTTGAAGGTCAAGATGCTGGACCAGCTTTGGGATGCCGAGATCACCGAAGACAGCCCCTATGACCCCAGGAACGAAGTGATCCGCAAGGACGGGTAAGCGTAAGGTGGGGCATGCCCCACCTTATCCGGAAAACCGCGCGGGGCTGAGTTGGGCCACGATGTCCGCGTCCAGCTGCGGCGCGTTTCCGAGTGTCAGGTCGGCCACCAACTGGCTGGCCGCAGGCGCGGTTTGAAACCCGTATCCGCCCTGCGCCGCGCACCAGATGAAATCGGGCTGCGCAGGGTCACGACCCAGAACCAGCGTCCGGTCCGGGGCAAAGCTGCGCAGGCCCGCCCAAGTGGTTTCCACCCGCGTCACCGGCTCGGTCACATGCTGCGCGTATCGGTCCAGCCCCTCGGCCAGCACCATGTCATCGGCCCATGCGTCGTGGGGTGCGACGGGGTCCTCGTCGGCCGGTGAGACCAGCAATTTGCCCGCATCCGGCTTCGCATACCAACTTTCGCCCACGCCAAAGAAGATGGGCCAGCGTGACACGTCATGGCCACCGGGCGCGGGGATGCGCGCCATGGACCGGCGGCACGGGGTCAGACTGATCGGGGCGACGCCTGCAAGGGCTGCGATCTGGTCGGCCCATGCCCCAGCCGCGTTGACGACAAGCGGCGCGCTGTAGCTGCCTTTGCCCGTCTCCACGGTCCATTGGCCATCCGCGCGCGCCATGCTTATCACCCGCGCATCGGTCACGATCTCTCCGCCTAGCGCGCGCAGGGCCTTGGCAAAGTCCTGGATCAACCTGTCGGTGTCGATATCCAGCGCGCTGTCGTGGTACGCCGCGCGGGTGATCGATCCGTTCAGGATCGGCACAAGGGCGCGGGCCTCGGAGACTGAAATCTCTGGACAATTCAGATCGACGGTATCGGCGGCAAAGGCCTCGTCCTCGCCCGCCCGGCACAGCAGCAAGAAGCCGCGCGGGCTAAGATAGCCGCCATTGGCAGTGTGATGGTAATCGGCGCTGGCCTTGCTCAGTGCAACCACAGAGGCGCAACCGTAATTCTGCTCGAAAAGGGCAGCGGATCGACCCGACGCATGATAGCCAAGCGCGCTTTCGGCCTCCAGCAAGGTGACCTTGGCATGGGGGGCCAGACGCGCCGCAGCGGACACGCCCGCGACCCCGCCGCCGATCACGATGATATCGCTCATGCCTCTTCGATCCGGTCCGTGGCCGGGGGCGGGGTCCGCGACAGCGCGGTCAGGCGGGCATAAAGGTCGGCAGACATCTCGAAAGACGCCGCCGCCAGCGACGGAGCCAGCTGCGCCGCATTGCGCGCCGAAATGATCGGGCGCGGACGACACGGATGCGCCGCCACCCAGGCCACCGCCAGCGTCGCCGCATCAACACCCAAAGATGCCGCCAGTTCCGACAGGTCTGCGGCGGTTCGGTGCATCCAGTCCACCCCGTAGCGCGCGGCATAGCGTTCATCGTCGATCAGCCGACCGGACCCGCCACCGCCGACATATTTGCCCGTCAGAAGGCCACCACCAAGCGGCGAATAGGGCACCATCTCGATCCCCTGATCCACGCACATGGGGATGATCTCGACCTCGGCCTGACGTTTGACAAGGTTGTACATCGGCTGGATCACATCGATGCGGGTGCCATGATCGGCAGCAATCGCCTGTGCTTTCATCACCTGCCATGCTGCGAAATTGCTGACCCCGATAAAGCGGATCGCGCCTTTGTCCTGCAAATGCGCCAGCGCGCCGATGGTTTCGGCAAGCGGTGTGTCATCGTCAAAGCGGTGCAGGTACAACAGGTCAACCACATCCAGTCCCATCCTTTGGCGTGAGACATCGAAATGGGTCAGGATATTGTTGCGGGTTGACCCCCCGGTATAGGCGGCCTTGGTCGCCACGAAGAGGTCCGCGCGCTCCTCGCTGCGCACCATTTCGCCCAACAGGGTTTCCGATGCGCCATCTGTATAGACATAGGCGGTGTCGAAATGGGTGATGCCCGCGCCGCGCGCGGCGTCATACATGGCCCGGCTCTCACCGGCATCCGCCGTACCGCCGAATTGCATGGTGCCAAAGGTCAGGCGGCTGATCGCCGCGCCGTTCAAGGTGATCAATCTGGTCATGCAAAACTTGTGCCACGGTGCGCGTCATGGCGCAATCGGTGGGTGCATCCGCGTGGCGTCTATTCCGCCCCGACCTCCGTGGCCCGCTTGTAGGCCGGACGCGCATGTATGCGTTCGACAAAGCCTGCCAGCCGCGGAAAGTCTTCCGCGCGGCCCTGCATCATGGCAATTTCCGCCGGAAAGCTCAGCATGATGTCGACCGCCGACAATTCGTCCAGCACGTAATGCCCCGAACTGCGCAAGACGTCGTTCATATATCCATAGTGGCTGTCGAGCTGTTGCTTGATCCGCGGATGCAGGGGCGCACCGGCGTCCCCCAGACGGCCCACATAAAGGTTCAGCAGGATGGGCGTCATGGCTGAGCCTTCGGCGAAATGCATCAACTCGAGGTGCTGGATATAGGCGTCACTGCCCACCTCGGGGATCATCTGTGGCGCGTGCTTGGCACACAAAAGTTCCACGATCGCCGCACTTTCGGTGACCAGCCGCCCGTCCATTTCGATCATGGGCGACTTGCCCAGCGGATGAATGGCCATCAGCTCAGGCGGGGCAAGGTTGGTCTTGGCATCGCGTTGGTAGTGGCGCACATCGTATGCGACGCCAAGTTCTTCCAAAAGCCAAAGGATGCGATGCGAGCGGGACCGGTTCAGGTGGTGAAGTGTTATCATGGGCCTAGGTTGTCACGCGCAGCGCAGGGTGAAAACCCATCTTGCGCATCCGTGACGTAAAGGGAGAACGCGTATGGCAGATGGGTTCGAGGCAATGGTGGACGAGGCACTGGCCTTCTTTGCGGAGCTTGAGCACAACAACACCAAGGCGTGGTTCGAGCCGCAAAAACCGCGCTGGAACGCGCAGATCAAGAAACCGGCGGAGTTCTTCGCCGACCTGATGGCCGAAGACGTGGCGCGGATCACCGGCAAACCACATCAGCCCAAGGTGTTCCGCATCTACCGCGACGTGCGCTTTTCCAAGGACAAGACGCCGCTCAACACGCATCTGCACCTGATGTGGCAGCCCGCGGACAAGGATGCGCTGGCGCCTTCGTGGTTCTGGGGCCTTGGCCAGTCGTATTTCATCGTGGGCATGGGCATCATGGGCCTTCAGGGCGAAAGCCTGACCCGCTACCGCACTTTTGTGGACAGCTGGGGCGACGGCCTGCGCGACGCGATGGACAGGGCCATGACCAAGGGCGCCAGTCTCAGCGAATGGGGGCCAGAGCCGCTCAGGAAGGTGCCAAAACCCTACGACCCGGACCATCCGCACGGTGATCTGTTGCGGCGCAAATCGCTGGCGCTCAGCGCACCGATGCCGGGGGACTGGCGCGATCAGGGGCTTTTGAAAGCCAGCGTTGGCCGCGTGAAGGACCTGTTGCCGGTGTGGGAAATGTTCGACAAACACCTCTGACGGGCGGCGATCAATACAGCTTCATATCCAGAAGCACGATCTCGGAATACAGCATATCCACCGCGCCGCGTGGCACGTCACCGGGCCGCCAGAAACGCGGCATCGCGATCGCCTCGACCGCGTCAGCGGTCGCGTCTGGGGCAAACCGTTGATCGACCGCAAGCACGGTGCCGGGGCCGGGCAAAAGGGCGGCGGCGATGGCGGGCGCATGGGTGGCAAAGGCAGCCCTGTCCGACATCCACAACGCCTCGTGCATCACGCGGGTGTCGTCCTTTTGTTTGATCGACAGGATCAGGGTGACCGGGCCATCGGGGGTTTCAACGGTGACTGGCGTCACGTTCAGGTCCGCGTGGTCGCGCACTTCGCGCAGGTCTTGCGTCGCCACGATCCGGGCGTCGAGCGTATCCGGTCGGGGGTGCCAGATCAGCCGGGTGTCGTCCAGCACCTCAAGGCCTGCCGCCTTGGCCACCGGCATCGCCGCGCGCGCGGACGACAGGTTGGTCACCGCCGCCTCATCGACCCAACAGGACATCTCCATCATGCGCCGCCCCAGGCTTTGCCCGCGATAGCCGGCATCCAGATACCACGAGGTCAGGTTGTTGATCAGATGCCCCGACGAGCGCCTGACCGGCAACATGCCGATCACCCCGATCAACCGCCCCGCATCGCGGGCGGTGACGGCAATCGGCGCATCCGGGTCTGTCCAGCGACCATCGAGCAGTGCACGCCATCTGCTGCTGTCCCACTTGGCGCGGTGAAAACTGGTGTCCATGAACGCCGCGATCTCGGCCTGTGCGTCGCCATAGGCATAGGCAAGCTCTGTCATGCGCCCTGACCCAAAATGTCGGACGCGCGCAACCAGCGTGTGCGGGGGGCCAGCCGTTGGGTCAACTCTTCAAGAAAATCCCACGTCGCTTCGTCGGTCTGCAAATGGTGGGTCAAAAGGCCCGTGGCCTCATCCGGATCGGCCAACCCGCTGCGCCGCGCGGCAAGGTGTTCGACCAGTTGACCCAGTGATTTCCCGGTCCCGCGAAACTGCGCGCCCTCTTTCCACCGGACCGGATCCACATGGGCGTTCAGCCGCGCCAGACCGGGCACCTTGGGCAGCAGACGTGCCGCCCCATAGGCCGACACGGCGCTGTACCCGAACCCGCGCAGGGCTGCGACCGTGGCATCACCGATACGGTTCCACGGCGGCACCAGAACGGGCAGGAAATTGGGCAGGTCCGCCGCCTGCATGGCCGCCATCCCGGTGGCAAGGTTGGCGCGTTGCGTGTCCAGCGGAAAGTGTTCGCCAACTTCGGACGCACGCGCGCCGGGGGGTTCGTTGTTGACGTGCGACACCCCGTGTTGAAAGACCCATGTGTCGGCGGCACGCCGCAGCCGGGGCCGCAGGCTGGGCTCGATATGGGCGGGGATCACGGCCAGATGCATGGGCATGTCATGCGCCTCGGACAGGCGCAGCAACCGATCAAGCGTCGGACCTTCGGCCACGGTATCATCATCGCGCCACCAGAACGTCGGCGGATGCGCCCACCTGTCAAGCTCTGCCTCGAGGTCGGACCACGTTGCCATCGCGCTACAGGATCTCGTGAAGAAGGAGTGACATAAAGAAGGGTCCGCGCATTGCAGTTGCCATCATCATGCAGAGTGCGACGATTTGCAGGGCGGGGCAAGCGGACGAAATGTCACGAACGAAAAAGGCCCCGGACACTGCCGGGGCCTTTCCATTGATGTGACAGTCCCGATCAGGGAATTTCGGCGTCGATGCCTTCGACATAGAAGTTCATGCCGGCCAGTGTGCCGTCATCGGCTGTCTCGCCCTCGGCCAGCCAGTCGCTGCCGTCCTGCTTTTTCAGCGGGCCGGTGAACGCGTGATAGGACCCATCGGCCAGCGCGTCTTTCATTGCCAGTGCTTCGGCTTTCACGTCCGCCGGAACCGCGTCCGAAATCTCACCGATGCCAACCATGCCGGCACCGATGCCGTCCCATGTATCTGTCGATGTCCACGTGCCGTCCATCACGGCCTTGGTGCGCGCGATATAGTAGGGAGCCCAGTCGTCGATGATCGAGGACACGCGCGGCATGGGCGCGTACTGCCCCATATCCGAGGCCTGACCAAAGGTGATCACGTTGCCGGCTTCCTGTGCGGCCGCTTGCGGTGCGGTGGAATCGGTGTGTTGCAGAACCACGTCCGCGCCCTGTTCGATCAGAACCTTGGCCGCGTCGGCCTCTTTCGCGGGGTCAAACCATGTGTAGGCCCAGATGATCTTGAACTGGACGTCCGGGTTGACCTTGCGCGCGTGAATGAAGGCCGAGTTGATGCCCCGGATCACTTCGGGGATGGGGAAGGACGCGATGTAGCCGATGATGTTCGACTTGGTCATCTTGCCCGCGATGTGGCCCTGAATGGCGCGTCCTTCATAGAAACGCGCGGAATAGGTCGACACGTTGTCGGCCCGCTTGTAGCCGGTCGCGTGCTCGAACTTCACGTTCGGGAATTTCTTGGCCACGTTGATCGTCGGGTCCATGTAACCGAACGAGGTGGTAAAGATCAGCGATGCGCCGTTCAGCGCCATTTCCGTCATCACGCGCTCGCTGTCGGGGCCTTCGGCCACGTTTTCAACGTAGACGGTTTCAACCTTGTCGCCGAATTCCGCTTCGACCGCTTGGCGGCCCTTGTCGTGCTCATAGGTCCAGCCGCCATCGCCCACCGGGCCAACATAGACAAAGCCAACCTTGGTCTTGCCTTCGGCCACGGCAGCACCTGCCAGACCCATCGCCAGCGCAGCACTGGCCATCAGTTTCATCAGTTTCATTTCGGTTCTTACCCCCGGTTGTTGCGCCCTTTGGCGCATTGGTTGATTACGGGCCTCATTGCGAGGCGTGGAAAATGCGCCCCAGAGAACCCGGAGCGCGGGATTTGTCAGCAGACAGGATCACCAGCACGATGATGGTGACGATATAGGGCGACATTGCCAGATACTCGACCGGAATGGCAACGCCCGCGCCTTGCAGGTTCAGCTGCAATTGCGTGATCCCGCCAAAAAGATAGGCACCCAGCAAAACCCGCCAGGGTTTCCAGCTGGCAAAGACAACCAGCGCGAGTGCGATCCATCCCACACCGGCGGTCATGCCTTCGGTCCACTGCGGCACCCGGATCAGGCAGATGTAGGCCCCGCCCATCCCTGCACAGGCCCCGCCAAAAAGAATGGCAAGGGTGCGGATACGCTTGACCTTGTAGCCCAGTGCATGTGCCGCATCATGGTTTTCACCCACCGCACGCAGCACCAGCCCCGCGCGGGTAAACTTCAGAACGGCCCAGACGGCGGCGACAATGAAAAGGCCCACGTAGACCATCACGTCATGCGAAAAGACGATCGGTCCGATCACCGGAATGTCCGCCAGTGGGCCAAAGTTCAGATCCCCCATACGCGGCGGCTTGATGCCCACATAGCTTTGCCCCATCTGCGCCGAGATGCCCAAGCCAAAGAGCGTGAGCGCCAGTCCCGACGCCACCTGGTTGGCCAACGCCACCTGTGTGAGAAAGGCAAAGAGCAAAGACAGAATGGCTCCGCCAACCGCAGCCCCGGCAAAGCCCAGCAAGGGCGACCCGCTGTTGACCGCTACGGTGAACCCGGAAATCGCGCCCACGATCATCATGCCTTCGACCCCAAGGTTCAGAACGCCCGCGCGCTCCACCACCAACTCGCCGGTTGCAGCCAGAAGGATGGGGGTCGCCGCACTCATCAACGCGGCCATCAGCAGGATCGGATTGATTGCAGACAAGTCCATCACACCACCTCCGCCGCGCCGAACCGCAGCCTGTAATTGGTCAACACATCCAGTGCCAGCAGGACAGACGCAACTGCGGCAATCATGGCAGTGATCAGGCGGATGGGGTGAAGGGCGTTCATATCCACGGCGCGTCTCCCGCTAGTTTCAAACCAACCCAAGAACCACTTAATGCGCCGATCCAAACACCCGTTAAATGCGCAACAGATTCCACCCTTGTCCCTCTGGGCGAAAACAGCACGACAAAGAGGTAACCGGCGAACGGAGCGCCCGCAATGAACAGCAGCACAACAGCACCCTCCCATCCGAGGAAGACGAAAGACAGCATTATCGGCATCCACGAAAGTGGCGTAAATGCGAGGCCAACCAAAATGACAAAAGCCGCAAATGCGTATTTCAGTGAACTAGAAAGCAGGTGACGCATCAAGCTACCTCCGCCGCGCCAAACCGCAGCCTGTAGTTGGTCAAAACATCCAGCGCCAACAGGAAGAACAAAAGCATCCCCTGGAACACCTGTATCGCCGCGGCGGGCAGGCCCATCTGGCTTTGGGCGATGTCGCCGCCGATATAGGTCAGCGCCATCAGCAATCCCGCCAGAACGATGCCCACCGGATGCAACCGGCCAAGGAACGCGACGATGATCGCCGTGAACCCATAGCCCACGTTGAAGTCAATGGTGATCTGGCCCGCGGGCCCCGCCACTTCGAACATGCCCGCCAGCCCCGCCAGCGCGCCCGACACCCCAAGACAAAACAGGATCAACCGCGACGCGTTCACACCGCCGAACCGCGCGGCGCGCGGGGCCTCACCCGTCACCCGTATGGCAAAGCCAAGCCGGTGCCGCGCCAGCAGCACATAGGCAAAGATCACCGCGATCAGCGCCGCGACCACCCCCCAATGCATGCCTGACCCCGCGATCAGCTCTTCGTTGAAGGCACTTGGGTATTGCTGCAGGTTCCGCGACCCCGGAAAGCCATAGCCGTCGGGGTTCTTCATCAGCCCCAGCGACATCGACGCCAAAAGCTGCTCGGCCACGTACACCAGCATCAGGCTGACAAGGATTTCATTGGTCCCGAACTTGACCCGCAGCACCGCTGGGATCATCGCCCAAATCCAACCGCCCAAGGCGCCAAACAGCACCATCAGCGGGAAAATCCACCACGCCTCAAGCGGATACAGCGCCAACGCCACACCCGCCCCGAAAATGGCGCCAAAGATGTACTGCCCCTCGGCCCCGATGTTCCAGATGCCCGCCTTGAACCCCAGCGCCAGACCAATGGCAATCAGCACCAAAGGCGCGCCCTTCACCAGAAGCTGGGGGCGATAGTAGGACGCGAACTCACCAAACAGAGGCTCCCAGAAGATGGTGACAATGGATTGCACCGGGTCCTTGCCCAGCACCGCAAACAGCAGCCCGCCAAAGATCATCGTGGCAACCACCGCCATCACCGGCGTGGCCAGCGACATCGCGTGGCTTGGCTGGGGGCGCTTTTCAAGGCGGATCATGCCCTTACCCCTTCATCTTGCAAAATAAACTCCCGCCGGAGGCACGAAATCAAAAGACGCAACCGATCACACATGCGCCACCTCCATTCCGTGCGCCCCGCCCAGCATCAGGCCGATCTGCTCCACGTCCAACCCCGCCGTGGCGCGCGGTGGGCTGAGGCGGCCTTCGTTCAGGGCGGCAAACCGGTCCGAGATTTCCATCAACTCATCCAGGTCCTGACTGATCACGACCACGGCGGCCCCCCCGGTTGCCAGATCAATGAGCGCCTGCCGGATCGCGGCGGCGGCGGCGGCATCCACGCCCCATGTGGGCTGGTTGACCACCAGAACCTCGGGGCGCTGCAACACCTCGCGGCCAATCACGAATTTCTGCAGGTTGCCCCCGGACAATGACCGCGCCGCATTCGCCGGGCCGGGGGTGCGCACGTCGAACTGCGCGATGATGCGGTCGGCAAAACCACGCGCCGCGGTCCAGTTCAGCAAGCCGCGCCGCTCCAGTCCTTCGCGGGCGGCCCCGGTCAGCATGGCGTTTTCGGTCAGCGACATATCGGGGGCGGCGGCATGGCCCAGCCGTTCCTCTGGCGCGGCCAGCAGTCCCACGGCGCGCCGCGCATTGGGGCCCAGCGGGGCCATGTCCTGCCCTTTGAATTCCACCGTGCCCTGCGGGATCCGCGCCTCGCCCGACAGCGCCGACAGGAACTCATCCTGCCCGTTGCCCGCCACGCCACCGATCCCCAGAACCTCGCCCGCATGCACGGTCAGGGAAATGTCCCGCAATGGCATCCCGAAGGCCGACGCGGGCGGCAAAGACAGGTTCTTCAATTCCAACAGAACCGCGCCGGGCTCCGTGCTTGTGCGCTGCGGTGTCTTGAGACTGCTGCCCACCATCATTTCCGCCATCTCCCGCGCCGAGGTGTCGCGCGGCACGCAGTGGCCCACAACCTTGCCCAGCCGCAGGATGGTCGCGGCATCGCACAGCGCGCGAATTTCTTCGAGCTTGTGCGAGATATACAGGATCGCCGTGCCTTCGGCGCTGAGTTTGCGCAGGGTCTGAAACAGGATTTCGACCTCTTGCGGGGTCAGAACGCTTGTGGGTTCGTCCATGATCAACAGGCGCGGGTCCTGCAACAGACAGCGGATGATCTCCACCCGCTGACGTTCCCCCGCAGACAGATCGCCCACCAGACGGTGCGGCGCCAGCGGCAGGCCATAGGTCTCCGACACGTCCTTGATCCGCGCGGCCAGCGCGCTCATCGCCGGGGCGTTTTCCATGCCAAGGGCGATGTTTTCCGCCACGCTCAGCGCATCGAAAAGCGAAAAATGCTGAAACACCATGCCGATGCCCGCCGCGCGCGCAGCACGCGGATCTGCCGGGGCAAAGGGCGCGCCATTCAGTGTCATCTGCCCGCTGTCCGGTTTGACCAGCCCATAGATCATCTTGACCAGCGTTGATTTGCCCGCGCCGTTCTCACCCAGAAGCGCATGGATTTCACCGGGGGCGATGGTCAGGCTGACATCGTCGTTGGCCACCACGCCGGGATAGGCCTTGGTCACGCCGGAAAGATCAAGCAGCGGCTTGGTCATGTGGAATCGTCCCCCTTCGGCCCTCTTTCGGAGCCTGCATGCCTTAGTAACTGCGCACAGACCCCCACGGCAATGGCCTGAGGGTGTTTTCCCAGGTCCGGCGCGCCGATTGGGCATGTGATGCGCGCAATCTGATCACCCGAGTGGCCAAGCGACGCCAGGCGCTTTTGAAACCGCGCCCATTTCGTGGCCGACCCGATCAGCCCCGCAAAGGCGAACCCGCGTCCCAGAAGCCGGTGGCAGAGTTCCAGATCGAAATCATGCTCGGGCGTCATGATCAGATGGATCGCGTCACCCTCCGCCTCGGCCAGAACCTCCGTGGGCAAACGGTCCGTCTGGCGGATCGTGTCTGGCAGTTGCGCCAGTTCCGCCGCACGCACGTCGCTGACCAGAACATCGAACTGCGGCAAAGCGTTCAGCATCGCGGCCAAGGCCCGCCCTACATGACCTGCCCCATAGATCACGACCGGTTGTCGGTTGCGCCAGACGGATTCGGCCAGCCAGCCACCGGACAGTGTGATGGCCAAAGGAACGTCAGAATGCTGGGTCGCCTCGCATTTGCGCCGCAAGGGGCCCGGCATGTCGGCGTTGTCCCCTGAAACGCGGCGTACATGAATGCCCTGAAACGGGCACGAGATCGCCCGGTAGCGGGCGGCGTCATACCATTCCAGAATAGCCGTCACCGCCCCGCCACAGCATTGGTTCAACGCAGGCCCAAGGGCCAGCTTGCGCAGCACCGGCGCGGGGTTGTGCTGCGCCAGCATTTCGCGCGCTGCGGCCTCGGCCTCCCACTCAAGCCGTCCACCCCCGATGGTGCCACGGGTTCCGCCCGCCCAGACCAGCATCTCGGTGCCTGCCGCCCGCGGCGCGGACCCGCGCACCTCGGCCAGTACGATCCGCACCACCCGGCCTTGCGCCTCGATGGCGTCCGACAGTGCTTCGAGGTCGATCATGCGCGGCGCGTCCTTGTGATTGCGTTCAACACTTCTTCGGCGGTCGCGGGGGCCTGCAGGTCGGGATAGGCGGGACCACAGGCGCTGACCGCGTCCGACAGCGCCAGGAAGGTTGCGATCCCCAGCATGAAGGGCGGCTCGCCCACGGCCTTGGATTTGTAAATCGTATCGGCGCGGTTCTCGCCGTCCCAAAGCGCCACGTTGAAGATATCGGGCCGATCGGCGCAGGCCGGTATCTTGTAGGTGGACGGTGCATGGGTCCGCAAACGCCCCTGATCGTCCCACACCAACTCTTCGGTGGTCAGCCACCCCGCGCCTTGCACGAACCCACCCTCAACCTGTCCAATGTCAAGCGCGGGGTTCAGCGAAGCGCCCGCATCGTGCAGGATATCGGCCTGCAGCATCCGGTTTTCCCCGGTCAGCGTGTCCACCGCGACCTCTACCGCCGCCACACCGTAGGCAAAGTAGAAAAACGGGCGGCCATGGCCCTTGATCCGGTCCCATTCGATGTCGGGCGTCTTGTAGAACCCGGTTGACGACAGGCTGATGCGGGCCTGATGACACAGGGTCGCCACTTCGGCAAAGCTATAGGCAGCATCGCCCGCTGATACCCGGCCGTCCGCAAAGGTCACGTCCTGCGGCTTGCATTGATGCAATTGCGCAAGGTGTGCCGACATACGCTCGCGTATGGTGTCACAGGCGGCCTTGACCGCCATGCCGTTCAGATCACTGCCCGAAGATGCGGCAGTGGCCGATGTGTTGGGCACCTTCGCGGTGTCGGTGGCGGTTATGCGGACGGATGCCAGCGGCAGACCAAAGCGGCTGGCCGCGACCTGCGCCACCTTCTGGAACAACCCCTGACCCATCTCGGTCCCGCCATGGTTCAGATGCACCGATCCATCGGAATAGACATGTACAAGCGCGCCCGCCTGATTGAGATGCGTCAGCGTGAACGAAATGCCGAATTTCACCGGCGTCAGCGCGAGGCCCTTCTTGATGATGTCGTTGCTGGCATTCCAATCCTCCACGGCGGCGCGTCGGGCGTTGTACCCCGCAGTCTCGACAAGCGCGTCCGTCATCCGGTCGCCGATGAAATCCTCGACACCCTGCCCGTACGGCGTCGTGTTGCGCGTGCCGGCGTAAAAGTTCACCCGCCGCACCTGCAACGGGTCCAGCCCGGTCGCATGGGCCACATGGTCGATCACACGTTCCATGCCCAACATGCCCTGCGGCCCGCCAAAGCCCCGAAAGGCCGTGGCACTTTGCATGTTGGTGCGCCAGCGGTGGCTTTCGATGCGCACGGCAGGCAGGAAGTAGGCATTGTCGGCATGCAGCATGGCACGGTCCGCCACCGGCAGGCTCAGATCCATGGCCCAGCCGCAGCGCGTGTCGTGGCGCACATCCAGCGCCGTGATCCGCCCGGCATCATCAAACCCCACATCATAGCGGATGCGGAAATCATGCCGCTTGCCCGTGATGATCATGTCGTCATCACGGTCATAGCGCATCTTGCAGGGCAGGCCGGTCAGCCGGGCCGCGACCGCACAGGCGACGGCCAGCGCGTTGCCCTGACTTTCCTTGCCGCCAAACCCGCCACCCATGCGCCGGGTCTCCACCCGCACCATGTTCATATGAAGGCCAATGGCCTCGGCCACCTTGTGCTGAATCTCCGTGGGATGCTGGGTGGAACTGTGCACCAGCATCTCGCCATCCTCCCCCGGCAAGGCCAGCGCCGCTTGCCCTTCCAGATAGAAATGTTCCTGACCGCCCATGGTGATCTCGCCCTGAAGGCGGTGCGGGCAAGCGGCAAAACCTGCGTCCAGATCACCCCGCGCGTAAATGCGCGGCCCGTCCTCGAACCGGCTGTTCGCGGCCCCGGCGGCCTCGATGCTGAGGATCGGATCGGTTTCCGCAATCTCCACCTCGGCCCGCCGCGCGGCGTGGCGTGCGGCCAAATGGCTGTCCGCCACCACAAGGAAAATCGGCTGCCCTGCATAATGCACAGCGCCATCCGCCAGCAAAGGTTCATCATGGACCGAAGGCGAAACATCATTGGCAAAGGGCAGATCGCCGGCCACAAGCACCGCGCGCACGCCGGGTGCCGCGCGCACTTGCGACAGGTCGAGAGCTTTAAGCGTTCCGGCGGCCACCAGGCTGGTGCCGAACGCCAGATGCAAGGTGCCGCGCGGTGTCGGGATATCGTCCACATACCGCGCCTGTCCGGTCACATGCAGGTGGGCGGCGTCATGGGGCAGGGGCTTCGACACGCTCATGGCCGCACCTCCAGCACCTGCGCTGTGTCACCCTGATCCTCGCACCACGCGCGCCAGATCATGTTCTGTGCCGCCTGCATCCGGTACTCCGCCGAGGCACGCATGTCGGACAAGGGCGTGAAATCCTGCGCCAAGGCGTCCATCGCGGCGCGCACATTTGTCTCCGTCCAGCCTTTGCCGATCAGCGCCGCCTCGGCCCGGGTTGCACGTTTTGGCGTGCCCGCCATGCCGCCAAAGGCCAGCCGCACCTCCGATACCACGCCGTCTTCGACCTTGATCCAGAAACAACCACAGACGGCGGAAATGTCCTGATCAAACCGTTTGGACAGTTTGTAACAGCGCAAGGCATCCGCCGCGCGCGGCACGGTGATGTGGGTCACAAATTCGCCCGCCACGCGGTCTTGCTGTCCATAATCAATAAAGAAATCACCGATGGGCACCGCACGCGTTCCAGACCCTTGGCGCAGATGCACCGTGGCGTCCAAGGCGATCAGCGCAGGCGATCCATCCCCGATGGGCGAACCATTCGCGACATTGCCGCCGATGGTCGCGGCATTGCGCACCTGCACCGACCCATAGCGCCGGATCAATTCGGCAAAGGCCGGATGATGGGGGGCGATGGCGCTTTGCAAGTCGGTGAGCGTGGTTGTGGCGCCGATACGAATCTCTGTCGGCGATACAGTGACACCCGACAGACCGTCGACATGGGCAAGGAATGCCGTCTCGCCCAGATCGCGGAAATCCTTCGTCACCCACAGGCCCACATCCGTGGCCCCGGCAATCAGGGTGGCCTCGGGGTGATCGGCATACCAATCTGCAAACCCATCCAGATCGGTGGGGTGGGATGGGGGCTCTGCCCCCGCCTGCGGCCCCCCCGAAGTATTTTTGACCCAAAGAAGATCATCTTGCATGTGCGCGGGCACGGGCGCGTCCTGGGCGGCATGGGCTGCGCGCACGATCGGGGCGTAGCCGGTGCAGCGGCACAGGTTGCCCGCCAGTTCCGTGTCGTGGTCGGTCGCACCATTCAGATGGGCACAGGCCATGGTGGTGATGAACCCCGGCGTGCAGAACCCGCATTGCGATCCGTGGTGGTCGATCATCGCCTGCTGCACCGGATGCAATGTGCCATCGGGGGCCGCGATGCCTTCCACGGTGCGCACGGCCTTGCCCGCCAATTGCGGCAGAAACAGGATGCAAGCATTGAGCGCCTGCGCGCCGCTGGCATCCGTCACGATCACCGAACAGGCCCCGCAATCGCCTTCGTTGCAGCCTTCCTTGGTGCCGGTCAGGCCGCGTTCTTCGCGCAACCAGTCCAGCAGGGTGGTGGTGGGCGCCACGTCCCGGGCGGTCACGCTCTCTCCATTCAGAAGAAAGGATATGTTCATGGGTTTGCCTGCCGCGATACCGACGCCCGAACGCGGCGCTGCCTCGATGCGGCGTAGAGGCGGCGCGGGCCGTTTGAGTGGAAAGCTAAGCGGCGCGCGCGGGGTTTGGCAAGGGGGATGCCGCGGCGGCCCCGGCATCAGGCCCAAAATCTTGTGTATAAGGTGATGCAGACGCTGGATGTAGCGGCGCGGCTGACCTACTCTGCCCATATGCCGAGCACACCACGATTCATTCACCTGCGCACCCACACCGAGTATTCCTTGCTGGAAGGGGCGCTGCGGCTGAAAAAGCTGCCCGATCTGTGCCAAAGGCACCAGATGCCCGCGCTGGCACTGACCGACACCAACAACATGTTCGCGGCGCTGGAATATTCCGTGACCCTGGCGGGGGCGGGGATACAGCCGATCATCGGCTGCCAGGTCGATCTGGCCTATGTCGACACGCGCCCGGGGGAAAAGCCGCGTATGCCCGCGCCCCTCGTGCTGCTTGCACAGAACGAGGCCGGGTACGAAAACCTGATGAAGCTGAACTCCTGCCTGTATCTCAAGGGCGATGGGCAGTTGCCGCAAGTGACGCTGGACGAGCTTGCGGCGCATTCAGGCGGGCTGATCTGTTTGACCGGTGGTCCCGATGGCCCCGTGGGCATGTTGCTGCAAACCGCACAGAAGGGGGCCGCGGAGGCGCTGCTTTCACGGCTTGCGGGCACGTTCGACACCCGGCTTTACGTGGAATTGCAACGCCACCCCGGCGAGGGTGGCCAACCCGAGGCCGAACGCCTGACCGAGCAACCGCTTGTGGAAATGGCCTATGACATGGACCTGCCGCTGGTGGCGACCAATGATGTCTATTTCCCCAAGCCCGACATGTACGAGGCGCATGATGCGCTGATCTGCATCGCCGAGGGCGCTTATGTCGATCAGCAGGAACCGCGCCGCCGCCTGACCAACCAGCACTATTTCAAATCCCCCGCCGAAATGGTGACCCTCTTCGCGGACCTGCCCGAAGCCATCGACAACACCATCGAAATCGCCAAACGCTGCGCCTTTCAGGCCTATCGCCGCGATCCGATCCTGCCGCGTTTTGCCGAGAACGAGGTCGAGGAACTGCGCCGCCAGTCCCAGGAAGGCTTGCGCGCGCGGCTTGCCGTCATTCCCCATGCGGCAGAGGTGGAAGAGTACGAAAAGCGGCTGGAATTCGAACTGGGCATCATCGAAGGCATGGGGTTCCCCGGCTACTTCCTGATCGTGGCGGACTTTATCAAATGGGCCAAGGACAATGGCATTCCGGTGGGGCCGGGCCGGGGGTCGGGTGCGGGCAGCCTCGTGGCCTATGCGCTGACCATCACCGACCTTGATCCCCTGCGCTATGCGCTGCTCTTTGAACGGTTCCTGAACCCCGAACGGGTCAGCATGCCCGACTTCGACATCGACTTCTGCATGGACCGCCGCGAAGAGGTGATCCGCTACGTGCAAGAGAAATATGGCCGCGACAAGGTGGGCCAGATCATCACCTTTGGTGCGCTTTTGTCCAAGGCGGCGGTGCGCGACATCGGGCGGGTGCTGCAAATGCCTTATGGGCAGGTGGACCGCCTGTCCAAGCTGATCCCGGTGGAAGGCGTCAAACCCGTCAGCATCGAAAAGGCCCTGAAAGATGAACCGCGCCTGCGGGAAGAGGCCCGCGCCGAAGAGGTGGTGAAACGCCTTCTGGATTATGGCCAACAGGTCGAGGGCCTGCTGCGCAACGCATCGACCCACGCCGCCGGCGTGGTGATCGGCGACCGCCCGCTTGATGCGCTGGTGCCGCTTTACCAGGACCCGCGCTCCGACATGCCCGCCACCCAGTTCAACATGAAATGGGTCGAACAGGCGGGCCTGGTCAAGTTCGACTTTCTGGGCCTGAAAACCCTGACCGTGATCCAGAACGCGGTGGAACAGATCCGCGCCTCCGGCCGTGATCTGCACGTGGCTGCCGATGGCACCGAGCTTTATGAACCTGCCCCCGGCACCCTTAACGACATCAACGCGATCCCGCTGGATGACGAGGCCTCCTACAACCTCTACGCCGCCGCCAAAACGGTCGCCGTGTTCCAGGTGGAAAGCTCGGGCATGATGGATGCGCTCAAGCGCATGAAACCCACCTGCATCGAGGACATCGTGGCCCTCGTGGCGCTTTACCGCCCCGGCCCCATGGAAAACATTCCCACCTATTGCGAGGTCAAGAATGGCCTGCGTGAACGCGAAAACCTGCACCCGACCATCGACCATATCCTCGACGAGACCCAAGGCATCATCGTCTACCAGGAACAGGTGATGCAGATCGCGCAGGACATGGCAGGGTATAGCCTTGGCGGCGCGGACCTCTTGCGCCGCGCCATGGGCAAAAAGATCCAGGAGGCGATGGACGCCGAACGCCCAAAGTTCCTCGAAGGGGCTGCGGGCAATGGCGTGGACAAGGACAAGGCGATGGAGGTCTGGAACCTCCTCGACAAGTTCGCCAACTACGGCTTCAACAAATCGCACGCGGCGGCCTACGCGGTGGTCAGCTACCAGACCGCGTGGCTCAAGGCGAACCACCCCGTGGAGTTCATGGCCGGGGTGATGAACTGCGATATCCACCTCACCGACAAGCTGGCGATCTACTTCGAGGAAGTGCGCAAATCGCTGGACCTGCCGTGGGTGCCGCCCTGCGTGAACCGGTCCGATGCGACGTTCAAGGTGGTCGATGGCGCGCTGGTCTATGCGCTGGGCGCATTGAAGAACGTGGGCGTCGAGGCGATGCGGCTGGTGACCGAAGGCCGCAAGGTGGACGGCGTGGACAAACCCTTTGCCACGCTCTTCGATCTGGCGCGCCGTGTGGACCTCAAGCGCGTGGGCAAACGCCCCTTGGAAATGCTGGCCCGCTCAGGCGCCTTCGATCAGCTCGACAACAACCGCCGCCGCGTGTTCGACGCACTGGATGCGCTGGTGGGCTACTCCGCCGCGATCCATGATCAGAAGAACAGCAATCAGGTGTCCTTGTTCGGTGACGCGGGCGAAGACCTGCCAGAACCGCGCATGTTGCCCGTGGCCGATTGGCTGCCGGCCGAACGTCTGGCCGAAGAGTTCAAGGCCGTGGGGTTCTACCTCTCGGGCCACCCGCTTGATGATTATCAGGGCGCCCTGAAACGCAAGGGCGTGATGACGCTGGATGATGTGACGGCCAAGGCCGAACATCAGGCCTGCGTGGTCAAGCTGGCAGGCGTGGTGGCGGGCTGTCAAATCCGCAAATCGGCCAAGGGCAACCGCTTTGCCTTTGCCCAGCTTAGCGACACGACGGGCGCGTTCGAGGTCACCTTGTTCTCGGAAACGCTGGAGAAAGCGCAGGACCATCTGGTGACAGGTGAAAAGGTGATCGTCACCGCCGAGGCGACGATGGAGGCCGAACAACTGAAACTGCTGGCGCGCTCCGTGGCCCCCATCGACACGGTGGTGGCCGACGTGGGGGGCATGGGCCTGCGCGTCTATATCAATGATGCGGGTGCCATCGGGTCCATCGCCACTGTCCTCGAAGGGGCCGGAACCGCAGTGCGCGGAGCAGGGCGCGGCCCGATCCAGCTGTGCCTGAGCGGTGCGGACCTCAAGGGAGAGATCGATGTCGATCTGGGCGAAGATTTCCCCGTGAACCCGCAGATCAAAGGCGCCATCAAGAGCCTGGGCGGGGTGCTCGAGGTCGAGGAAATCTAGGCCACGCCCCGCGCGCGCCTCTACGCAATCAGGGCATCCGGTGGACAGGGGCCATCGCTCTGCGCTAAGAGCGTGCAAGACGTCAGGGAGGCGGGAACGTGCATCATCGGTGGACTGTTTTGACCCTCTGCGGTCTGTTGGCGGCCTGTGGCGATCCACTGGACAAGGTCGAACGCATTTCCGATGTGACCCTTGCCGCCGAAGAACCCATTGCAACGGCCCTGCCGGACGCCGAGGAATACGAAGCCGAAGGCGGAGTGTTCAGTCGTCTTTTGCGGCGGTCGCAGCCAGAGGAAAGCGCCGCAGCGCAAACCGGTGAAATCCCGGCGGACGCTGAACTGACGGAAGACACCACACCGCAGTCCGAGGCCGTGCCACCCGAAGATGCGGCTGCGGCGGATCCTGCTGCCCCGACTGACTCCCCGACTGAGGCCTTGACCGAATCCGCGCCAGAGCCTTCCGCCAAACCCGCAGGTGGCCTGCGCGGCTGGTTGCGCCGTACCGCAGCGGCAGAGGCAAAGGCCGACGCCGTACCCGAGGGCGAAGCAGCGCCCAAAGAACTGGCAAGCGTCGAGACGGAAACCACCCCCGGCACGGACACGCCTGCTGAAGCGACCCAGCTTGTTGAAACCACAAACGCAGACGCAGCCCAGCCTGTTGCGGCACAGACCGCCCCCGCAGACGATCCAAAGCCCACGGGCTTTCTTGCCCGGTTGCGCGCCGGGGCGGCGGCCAAGCCTGCGGCCCAGGACGCACCACCCGTGCAAACTGCATCCTTGTCGCCTGATCTCTCCGCCTCACCCGATGCTGTGCGCGAAGAACCGGGGACCCGCAAACGCGGCGGCCTTCTGGGCGTCACACGCAAGAACACACCACGCACCGGCGCAGATGGCCGCGATGTGCCTTATGGCACCATTCTGCCCTATGGGACGGTCGCGCGGGTCTGTGACGCCCGGCTGAAACCGCTGGGCCGCAAGATCGGCAAGGCGCCTGCGCGCGGCAAGGGCTACACGCTCTACGACAGCGACCCCGAAAGCACGGCACCCCGCACGTTCTATATTGCCGGGTTCGAGGATGCCTGCCCGCGCCAGTTCACCGCCGCACTGGCCCTCTTCGGCGCGCCATCCATGCACGAAAGCCTGCGCTATGGCCGTCCAAGTGACGAATACCCCTACAGCGACACCGACAAGGCCTATGAACAGATCAAATCGCGTGTCTGCCGGGTGGGCAAGCGCAAGCCCTGTGGCAGCGCCTTGCCGCAACTGGAAAAGACCACCGTCTTCATCTCCACCTACGAGCGGTTCAGCGACAATGCGCGCTGGGCCGATATCCTGCTGCACGATGGTGCGGTGGTCGCAGCGGCGCTGAAATCCCCCTGATCCTGCGGGATCAGTAATGCGGCGGGCGTTCGTCCCCCACCACGATCCCGCCCGTGCCTTGCGCATCGCGTTCCCCTTCGCGCTGCATCAGCATGTGCACCCGGCGCGTCAGCGTGACAATCTCGGCCTCCTGCCGGGCCACCACATCCGAAAGGTCGTCCACGACGCGGGTCAGATGCGCGATCTGTTCTTCGAGCTTTTCCATGAGCCACTCCTTTTTCCTGACCCATGTGGGCCATCCTTGGCGGCTGTGCAATGGCCGGAGTGCTTGCCCCCAAGGGACCCATTGGTTAGAGCGTGTGCCGAACCATACCAGACCCATACCGCACCCATACCGGAGCCATACATGGCCAAGCCCAAGAAAACCCCGCGCCCCAAGGCCGAAACGCCCAAGGGGTTCCGTGACTATTTCGCAGGCGACGTGACGCGCCGCGCCGAAATGCTGCGCGCGATTGCCGGGGTCTATCATCGCTATGGATTTGATGCGCTGGAAACCAGTGCGGTGGAAACGGTCGAGGCTCTGGGCAAGTTCCTGCCCGATGTGGACCGTCCCAACGCGGGCGTCTTTGCGTGGCAGGAAGACGGCGAAGGCGAAAAGCCCGGCGATTGGCTGGCGCTGCGCTATGACATGACGGCGCCGCTGGCGCGTGTCTATGCCCAGCACCGCAACGACCTGCCCAACCCTTACCGCCGCTTCACCATGGGCCCGGTCTGGCGCAATGAAAAGCCGGGGCCGGGGCGGTTTCGCCAGTTTTATCAATGCGATGCCGATACAGTGGGCACCGCCAGCATGGCCGCCGACACCGAGATCTGCGCAATGCTGGCCGACACGCTGGAAGAGGTCGGCATCCCCCGTGGCGACTACATCATCCGTGTCAACAACCGCAAAGTGCTGAACGGTGTTCTTGAGGAGGCGGGTATTATCACCGAAGAAGAAAAAGATTTGCGACCAATAACCGTAGGCACGGCAGAGTTGTTGGAAATCCGAGACGATGTTCTCAGAGCAATCGACAAATTTGACAAGGTTGGTCTTGAGGGGGTGGACCAATTGTTAGGTAGAGGTCGTCTCGATGCTTCTGGAGCGTTTATTGACGGCGTGGGTCTGTCGTCGGATGAGCGGGAACCAATCCTCGCATTTTTGACATCAAAGGCTGATACGCCTCACGAAACGCTTCGCAATCTGAGGTATGCAGTTGGGTCAAGTTCTGATGGTCAGCAGGGTGTTAACGAACTGGAAGAAATCGCGGCGCTTTTGAACGCAGGCGGCTACGGTCCCGACCGGATCGAGATTGACCCATCCGTGGTGCGCGGCCTTGGCTACTACACCGGTCCCGTCTACGAGGCCGAATTGACCTTCGAAATCCACGACGAAAAGGGCCGCAAGCGTCAGTTCGGATCGGTCGCGGGCGGCGGGCGTTACGACGATCTTGTCAAGCGCTTCACCGGTCAGGAAGTCCCCGCGACGGGCATCAGCATCGGCGTGGACCGCCTTCTGGCCGCGCTGACCGCAAAGGGCCGTGTCGGAGCCGAGGCCGAAGGCCCGGTGGTCGTCACCGTGATGGACCGCGACCGCATGGCCGACTATCAGGCGATGGTGGCCGAACTGCGCGAGGCAGGCATCCGCGCCGAGGTCTACCTTGGCAATCCCAAGAACTTCGGCAACCAGTTGAAATACGCCGACAAACGCGGCAGCCCCGTGGCCGTGATCGAAGGTGGAGACGAAAAGGACCGCGGCGTTGTCCAGATCAAGGATCTGGTGCTGGGCGCCAAGATCGCAGAGACCGCCAGCCTTGAGGAATGGAAAGACCGGCCCAGCCAGTACGAAGTGCCACGCGCCGAACTGGTGGCCCGCGTGCGCGCCATTCTGGATGGGGACGCCGGATGATCACCGCCGCCGCCCGTGCCAAGGCCGCCGAGATGCGCGCCCGGTTCGAAGCGCTGGGGGCGACCCCGGTGGAACCGCCCATGCTGCAAAGCGCCGAACTGTTGCTGGACCTTTACGGCGAGGACATCCGCGCGCGCGCCTATGTGACCAGCGATGCGCTGCGCGGTGAACAGATGCTGCGCCCGGACTTCACCGTACCCGTGGTGCAGATGCACATGAAGCACGGGGCGGAGCCTGCGCGCTATACCTACGCGGGCGAGGTGTTCCGGCGACAGGAAGACGACCCAGACCGCGACAACGAATACCTGCAAGTCGGTTACGAAGTCTTTGACCGCACGGACCCCGCAGCCGCCGATGCAGAGGTGTTCGCGCTGATGGCAGATGCGGTGGCGCACCTCGATCTGCGCGCCGCCACGGGCGACATCGGCATCCTGATGGCCGCCGTGGACGGGTTGCGCACCACCGAACGCCGCCGCGCGGCCCTGCGCCGCCACATCTGGCGCCCGCGCCGGTTCCGCGCATTGCTGGACCGTTTTTCGGGCCGCAGCCCGGTGCCACCCACCCGCGCCGCCTTGCTGGCGGATGACGTGTCCGAGGATCGCGATGCGCCGCTGATCGGCCTGCGCACGGCCTCCGAGATTGACGCCCGCATCGACGCCCTGCGCGAAGACGCCGCCGCTGACCCCATCAGCGAAGGCGAAATGGAATTGATCGAGATGCTGCTCGATGTGCGTGAAACCGTGCCTTACGCCCTGTCGCGCCTGCACGATCTGGCCGTGGACATGCCCTCGATCGCAGGGGCGGTCGAAGTGCTGCGCGCGCGGGCCGATGCGTTGTCGGCACGCAACGTGGATGTCGAGAACCTTGGGTTCGAAGCCAGCTTTGGCCGCACGTCGATGGAATATTACGACGGCTTCGTCTTTGGGTTCCATGTCACCCACCGCGCGGACCTGCCTGCGGTTGCGACCGGCGGGCGCTATGATGCGCTGACACGGCGTTTGGGCGAGGGTGCGGAAATTCCGGCGGTCGGTGCGGTTCTGCGCCCCGGCCTGATCGCAGATCTGGAGGCGGGCGCATGATCAAGCTTGGCGTGCCCTCCAAGGGGCGGTTGATGGAACGCACGTTCGACTGGTTTTCGGACCGGGGCATCGTGCTGTCGCGCAGCGGGTCCGACCGCGAATACGCAGGACAGGTCGAGGGCATCGACGGTGTGGGCCTCGTGTTGCTCAGCGCAGGGGAAATCCCCCGTGAACTGGCCGCGGGGCGCGTTCATCTGGGTGTGACCGGCACCGATCTGGTGCAGGAAAAGCTGCCCCTGTGGGAACAGCAGGTCGACCCGGTCGAAGAGCTTGGATTTGGCGAGGCGGACCTGATCATCGCCGTGCCGCGGGCCTGGGTCGATGTGGACACGCTGGATGATCTGGATGCGGCGGCGGCGGCCTTTCGGGCGGCGCATGGGTTCCGCCTGCGGATCGCCACGAAATACCATCGGCTGGTGCGTGACTTCCTGCGCGATGCAGGCGTGGCCGACTATGCGCTGGTCGACAGCCAGGGCGCGACCGAAGGCACGGTGGCAAATGAAACCGCCGAAGCGATCGCCGACATCACCAGCAGCGGTGAAACCCTGCGCGCGAACCACCTGAAAATCCTGAGCGATGGTCTGATCCTGAAAAGTCAGGCGACCCTGTGGCGCAGCCGCTTGGCCGAGGTCAGTGATGCGGATCGCGCCGTGTTGCAGGACATGTTGCGCCGGTTGGCCTGACCTGTGCGCCTAAAGCACCCCGATCTCGGCCAGCGCCCGGTTCAACTCCACCGGCAGGGCCTCTTCCGCCTCGCGCCCCTCGGGCAAGTCGGGCGGCGCGTCGTCGGGCTGCAAATAGCGCCATCCCTGAAACGGGCGGCGCAAACTGCCTTGGGTCCGCACGAGTTCGGGATCCGACACGATGGCACAGCGGCGAATACCATCCGATCCAATGACTTCATCCAGCCGAATAATGCGTTGGCGGCACTGGATCACGCCCTTGACCACCCAATAGATTGAACCGCCGTTCAGGATATCAGCCTCGCGTTTGGGCCACATGCGGGTGATGTGGCGTGGTAACCCATCTGCGGTCTGGGCACGTTTGGTGGCTTGCCAATCGGCAATGTCCTCAACGGTTTCGCTGCCGACAGACAGTTTCAAAAGATGGACGTGCTTTGGCATCGATTCTCCAGTCGACCTCTACATATAGTAATCTGTCAATCATCAACAGCTATATCTATGGCATCTGTGGGCAATCTGTGATACGCAATACATTCTCAGAGTCGCCCTAGTCTAGCTCACACAGTTGCGGTAGCTTTGAGGGCTTTCAAGGCCTTGATAGAATCAAAGACCACCACGGGGATGATGGAATGACACGCTTTGCTGCACCGATTGCCGAGCAAATCTGGGACATGAAGTACCGCTTCAAGGATGCGGATGGGTCGCCCCGCGACCTCACGGTCGAAGACACATGGCGCCGCATCGCCCGCGACCTTTCCCAGGTCGAACAAGATCCCGCCAGGTGGGAAGACACCTTCTACGCCGCCCTTGAGGATTTCAGATACCTGCCTGCGGGCCGGATCACCGCAGGGGCAGGCACCGCACGCAAGGTGACGCTCTTCAACTGCTTTGTCATGGGTACGATCCCCGACAGCATGGGCGGCATTTTCGACATGCTGAAAGAGGCCGCATTGACCATGCAGCAAGGCGGCGGCATCGGCTATGACTTCAGCACCATCCGCCCCAAGGGCGCGGACGTGCTGGGCGTGTCGGCGGATGCCTCCGGGCCCCTGTCCTTCATGGATGTATGGGACGCGATGTGCCGGACGATCATGTCCGCCGGATCACGCCGGGGGGCCATGATGGCCACCATGCGCTGCGATCACCCCGATATCGTGGATTTCATCACCGCAAAATCCGACGCCGCGCGCCTGCGCATGTTCAACGTGTCGGTTCTGGTCACCGATGCCTTCATGGAGGCGGTCAAGGCCGATGGCTCGTGGGAGCTGGTGTTCGATGGCAAGGTCTATCACACCATGCAGGCGCGCGATCTGTGGAACCAGATCATGCAGGCGACCTATGATTATGCCGAACCCGGCGTCATCTTCATCGACAGGATCAACGCCGCCAACAACCTCAGCTATTGCGAAACCATCGCCGCGACCAACCCCTGCGGCGAACAGCCCCTGCCGCCCTATGGTGCGTGCCTTCTGGGGTCGATCAACCTTGCCCGGCTGGTCAGTGATCCGTTTACGGATGCGGCCAAACTGGATCAGGATCAGTTGACCGACCTCGTCGCCACCGCCATCCGGATGATGGACAACGTGGTCGACGCCTCCAAATTCCCACTGCCGGAACAGGAACGCGAGGCACAGGCAAAGCGCCGGATCGGCCTTGGCGTCACGGGCCTTGCCGATGCGCTGCTGATGGTGGGCCTGCGCTATGGCAGCGATGAGGCCGCGGCCCAGACCGAGGCGTGGTTGAAAGCGATTGCGCGGGCGTCCTATCTGGCGTCGGTTGATCTGGCCAAGGAAAAGGGGGCCTTCCCGCTCTTTGATGCGGATGCCTACCTTGCCTCCGGCACCATGCAGATGATGGACGACGATGTGCGCGACGCGATCCGCGAACACGGCATTCGCAACGCATTGCTGACCTCCATCGCGCCCACCGGGACCATCTCGCTTTATGCAGGCAACGTCAGTTCCGGGATCGAACCGGTTTTCGCCTATGCCTACACCCGCAAGGTCCTGCAAAAGGATGGCTCGCGCACCGAGGAAGAGGTCGTCGACTACGCCGTGCAGATGTGGCGCGACCTCAAGGGTGATGCCGAACTGCCCGACTATTTCGTCAATGCCCAGACGCTGGCCCCCTCCGATCACGTCAAGATGCAGGCGGCCGCACAGAAGTGGGTGGATTCGTCGATTTCCAAGACGATCAACTGCCCCGAGGACATCAGCTTTGATGATTTCAAGGACGTCTACATGCAGGCCTGGGACTCCGGCTGCAAAGGCTGCACGACCTACCGGCCCAATGATGTAACGGGCAGTGTTCTGTCGGTCAGCGAAACCTCAGAGGCCGCGCCGCAAGTCGATAGTGGTGCCGAGGTTATCTACATGGCCGAACCGCTGGACCGTCCCGAACAGCTCGAAGGGAATACCTACAAGGTCAAATGGCCCGACAGTGAACACGCGATCTATATCACCATCAACGATCTGGTGATCGGCGGGCATCGTCGGCCGTTCGAAGTGTTCATCAACTCCAAGAACATGGAACACTTTGCCTGGACCGTGGCCCTGACCCGCATGATTTCGGCGGTGTTCCGGCGTGGGGGCGATGTGTCTTTCGTGGTCGAGGAACTGAAGGCCGTGTTCGATCCGCGCGGCGGGGCGTGGATGCAGGGCAAATACATCCCCTCGATCCTTGCGGCCATCGGCGGGGTGATCGAACAGCACATGATCGCCACCGGCTTTATCGCGGGCGAGGGCATGGGCCTCAAATCCGACCCACAGGCGCAGGTCGTGGGGCTGGACGCGCCCAAGGGTCAGGCCTGCACCAGCTGCGGTCAATACGACATGCGCATGGTCGAGGGCTGCATGACCTGTGCCAGCTGCGGCTATTCCAAATGCGGTTGATCCACATTTGCGCGCACCTGTGACCTCTGCGCACTAGGCAAACGGGGCGGCACGTCGTACCAAGGCCATCGCTGGGGGGCGATGACTATGGGATGGCTTCATGCTCCGTTTCGCCTGTGCCGCGTGTCTTGCGCTGGCTTTGCCCCTTTTGTCCGCTGCCGAGGCGGCGGACCGGTCCCGTCTTGGGTACGGGCGTCTTCTGACCAATGACTTTATCGGTGACGGCGAAGACCGCTGGCGCAGCGGGTCCGTCGCGTCGTCCTGGGTCTGGGGGCCGAAGTGGACGGGCAGCTTGCCCGACAGCTTCGGCGCGCTGATTGAACTGCGCCTGAATGCCGAGATCATTTCCCCCGACAACCTTACCACCCCTGCTGTCGGGGACCGCCCCTATGCTGGGTCCTTCGCATTGGGCCTGCATTCCCATTACCGCAGTGGCGGCTACGAGATGGCCGTGGGCGCGGACCTCGTGGCCGTGGGGCCATCCACCGGGCTTGATGGGTTTCAGGACGCCCTGCACGATCTTCTCAACATCTCGCCGCCGTCTGACGCGGTACGGGCGAACCAAATCGGCGATGGGCTGCATCCGACGCTGGTGGTCGAGGTCGGGCGCACCCTGTCCTTTGGCCAGAACGCGCGCCTGCGCCCCTTTGTTGAAGGGCGGGCCGGGGCGGAAACTTTACTGCGGGCCGGAGTTGATCTGACGTTTGGCCAGATGGGGCAGGGTGAACTTCTGGTCCGTGACCCGGTGACCGGACACAGGTATCGCACCATCACCCGAGATCGCAGCGGTTACAGTATGGTGCTGGGCGGCGATGTGGCCCATGTGTCAGACAGCGTCTTTCTGCCCTCCGACCGCGGTTTCACCCTGACCGACACGCGCACGCGGGTGCGTGCGGGTGTGCAATGGCAGGGCGCAAATGGCGCAGGAGCTTTTTATGGGCTGACGTGGCTTGGTGAAGAGTTCGAAGGCCAGGGCGAAGGCCAGCTGACAGGCTCCTTCAGGCTGCACATCAAGTTCTGAATGCAACACTTTGGATTCTGAAACATTTTTTGTCTTTTCCGACTGATTCGCTTTTGTTAACGTTTCGGTAATAAAAAAACAAAGGCAGGCATACAGGCAATGGGAACGGGCTTTCGCGGCACGTTTGTCATCTCCTGGTCGCAAACAGAAATTGACGGTCTTGAGGCCGCGCCGATGCAGTCCCTCAATGTAGGTGCGGCGTGGTCATGGCATGGTGATCCCGTGCGCGTTGACGGACCGACGGATATCTTGCGATTGGATCGGGCAGACGGTTCGGAAAAATTGCGCAAACGCGCGGCACGCAAAGTGCGGCGTCTTGTTGGCGCGGCATTGGATTACACCCCACCGGAAAAGGTGCGCGTCGACATCGATGAAGATGACGACGCAGCACTCTTGGCCGACAGCAGCTTTGTTGTCACCGACGGGGCGAAAAGTTTCACCGTGACGGTGATCGAGGTGGGCAGGGGCGCGCAGCCTTTGTTGATGTTCCTCGACGAACTTCCGCCACGCAATTGCGATCTGTGGGTGGTGCATCACACGCTTAATGTGCTGCAGGGCGATCATTCCGTGCCCGAAAGCCGTGGCGTCATTTGCTTTACCCCTGGCACATGGATCAGCACACCTGATGGCCCCCGCCTGATCGAAGATCTGGGCGAAGGTGATCAGGTCCAGACCAAGGACAGCGGCGCGCAGCCCATCGAATGGGTGGGTGCACGGCGGATGACCGGCGCGCGGCTCTTTGCCATGCCAAAGCTGCGGCCCATCCGTATTCGCGCAGGCGCTTTGGGGCTCGACCGGCCCGAGGAGTCCCTTCTGGTGTCACCAGAACACCGGATGCTGATCAAGGGCGATGTTGCCCGCGATCTGTTCAACACGCCCGAAGTGCTGGTGGCGGCCAAGGACCTGATCAACGGCAGGTCGATCACGGTCGACCTGAGCGTGCCGCAGGTTACCTACATCCACCTTCTTCTGCCCGCGCATCAGGTGATTTGGGCCAACGGTGTGGAAACAGAAAGCTTCCACCCTGCCAATGCCGCCCTCAGCACTCTGGATACCGAAGACCGGATGCGCCTGCTGGCACAGCACCCATCGCTTGAACTGGACCCACAGCGCTACGGCGCGTTTGCACGGCGCAATCTTTCGGGTTCCGAGGCGGCCATTCTGCGTCACGCAGCCTGAAGGGGCGGCGCCGGGTCAGGAAAAGCCCGGTGTGCCCGCGTCCGACGGTTTGCGGCGCAAATGCTTGGCCTTGATACCGTCCGAGGTGTCGCGCGACCCATCGTGGCTGTAGCCCGGCGGACCAAACGCATAAAGCGCCCGTTCACGCAGGCTGATCCCCCGTTGGGTCACATCACCAAAGATCGCCACCCATTCGTGAAAGGCCACGCGCAGCGGGTTGAAGGTGCCAAGGTTCTGGACCAGCCCATAGTCGGGGCGTTCTTCCTCCAGCTCGGGCACGAAGGTGCCGAACATTTTGTCCCAGATGATGAACACCCCCGCATAGTTGGCATCCAGATAGCGCGCGTTGCGCCCGTGATGCACCCGGTGATGGCTGGGCGTGTTCATCACCGCCTCGATCCAGCGGGGCATCCGGCCAATCGCTTCGGTGTGGATCCAGAATTGATAAATCAGGTTCAGTCCGCCCACAAACAGCACCATCGCGGGATGAAATCCCAAAAGGATCAGCGGCGCGCGCACCACCATCATGAAGGTGAACGTGCCGGTCCATGTCTGCCGCAGGGCCGTTGTCAGGTTATAGTGCTGGGATGAGTGATGATTGACATGGCTGGCCCAGACCCAGCGTATACGGTGCCCGAACCGGTGCACCCAGTAGTAGCGCAGGTCATCCAGCACGAAACACAGCAGAACCACCCAAAGCGAGGTGCCCAGATCAAAAGGCGTGATCGCCCAAAGCCATATGAAAAAACCGTACGCGATGAAGCCCAGCAAGATGCCCGCGGCCACGTTGCCCGCCCCCATGATCAGCGAGGTAACAGCGTCACGGGTTTCATAACGTCCGCCGCGCCCCTTGATCACGATCCACGTCAGTTCGATCGCAATGGCCGCGATAAAGAACGGTACGGCCAGTTGTACGACATCGGGGTATGTCAGGTCGCCCATCATCTGTCGGTTATCCAGTTGGCCCATGCCTCTTGCTCGTCCAGAGTCAGACGCAGATGGATTTTGGGAGCTGTGTAATCGTTGAGGTGCAGTGTCACGGTGTTGCGGCGCACATGGGCCTCTTCGTGCCCGCTCAGCAGACGCGCGCACGTGTCAACCCCCACATGCCACAGAATACCGCGCCCTTTGTCTGTCAGAACGCGCGCGGCAAGGCCGTCTTGGGTCACATCGACGCTCAGAACAGAATCGTCAGGTCTGTTGCGCAGCCATGCTGCGCGGGCGGTTTCTTTGGTAAAGGACGGACGTTTGGACAATCCCAAAAGGTGCAGCGCCAGCGCCACGCCCGCGATACCGCCGATCACCAAAATGAGCAAAATGTGCAATGGCACGATACGCCCTCCCATGGTCGCATTTCATCTGGCCCTGTGGACAAAGGTCAAGAATGGCGTCGCGTCATCTGGCACGGGCAAGTATGACCGCCCCATGTATCGCGTTCTGTTTGTTTGCGACAAGGCCCGGATGCGCAGCCCTACGGCCGCGGACACTGTCGCCGCGTGGTCGGGTTTCGAGACTGATTTCGGCCGGCTCGGCAAGGATGCAGACGAACAGCTATCGACCCAACAACTGGAGTGGGCCGACACAGTCGCCGTCATGGAAGCGCGCCAAAGAAGGTGCTGAACGCCCGGTTCAGGCAGCACCTTAGCCACATTCGAATCGCGGTGTCGGGCTTCCCCGACCGCTATTCCTGTATGGAACCTGCATTGGGTGACGACATCACGCCAAAGCAGAAACGGCTGCTGCCATATGCCGGTGATTATTTGCCCTCGGCCCCGATCAACTCTGCAATGATCGCCTTGGCGCTGTCGCTGGACCAATCGGCATCCCCACGCAGACGTGCGATCTCCTGGCCTTCGGGGTTCAGGATCACGGTGATCGGCAGGCCGAAGATGCCCATTTGGCTGGCAAGCGCCTGTTTGGGGTCCTGATGCCGCGGCAGGTTGTCGATGCCGGTGTCCTTGAAGAATTTCTTGATCCCCGCAGGTGAATTGCGACCCGTGGCCACCGTCAGCACTTCGAAATCATCGCCACCAAATTCGGTTTGCAGGGCTGAAAGCATCGGCATTTCATGGCGGCAGGGGGCGCACCACGTGGCCCAGAAGTTCAGCAAAACCCACTTGCCCCGCCAATCTTCGAGCGTGGCGGTGCCGCCGTCGTCGGCCAATTGAAAGGCTGCATTCGATGCGGCCTGCGGTGTGGTGTGAAAGACCAGTTTCTTCATATCGCCGTCACGCAGGGCGATTGCGGCATCGATATCGGCCAAGGCGGGGTTTGCACCAACGACAAGGGCCGTATAGATGAGCGCAGCAACAAGTTTCTTCATTTTCCCTCCGAAGGGTCAGACCATGACAGACAAGACTGCAAACACCATGTGGGGCGGCCGCTTTGCCGCTGGTCCGGATGCGATCATGGAGGCAATCAATGCCTCGATCGGGTTCGATCAGCGTATGGCAGCACAGGATATTGCAGGCTCGCGCGCCCATGCGCAAATGTTGGCTGCGACGGACATCATCAGCAATAGCGACGCCGAGGCGATCCGGGAAGGGCTGCTCACGGTCTTGTCAGAAATCGAAGGCGGGACATTCGCCTTTTCGACAGCACTTGAAGACATCCACATGAACGTCGAGGCGCGCCTGAAAGAGGTGATTGGCGAACCGGCGGGCCGCCTGCACACAGGCCGCAGCCGCAACGATCAGGTGGCCACCGATTTCAAACTTTGGGTGCGCGACCAGTTGGACGCCGCCGATGCGGGCCTTCTGGCTCTGATCCGTGCGCTTCTGGCACAGGCCGAGGCCGGCGCGGATTGGGTCATGCCCGGGTTTACCCACCTGCAGACCGCACAGCCTGTCACATGGGGCCACCACATGATGGCCTACGTGGAAATGTTCGGCCGTGACCTCAGCCGGGTACGTGACGCACGCGCCCGGATGAACGAAAGCCCGCTGGGTGCGGCCGCGCTGGCCGGCACCAGCTTTCCCATCGACCGCGACATGACGGCCAGCGCCCTTGGCTTTGATCGGCCTGCCGCCAATTCGCTGGACGCGGTCAGCGACCGGGATTTCGCGCTGGAGTTCCTGAGCACCGCCAGCATCTGCGCCATGCACCTCAGCCGCTTCGCCGAAGAACTGGTGATCTGGTCCTCCGCGCAGTTCCGCTTTGTCACGCTGTCGGATCGCTTCAGTACGGGCAGTTCGATCATGCCACAAAAGAAAAATCCCGACGCCGCCGAGCTGATCCGTGCCAAGGTGGGCCGCATCTTTGGGGCCAACACCGCGCTGATGATGGTGATGAAAGGGCTGCCACTGGCCTATTCCAAGGACATGCAGGAAGACAAGGAACAGGTGTTCGACGCCGCCGACAACTGGATGCTGGCGCTGGCCGCGATGGAGGGGATGGTGCGCGACATGACCGCCAACCGCGACTGCCTTGCGGCGGCGGCGGGCTCCGGCTTTTCCACAGCCACCGATCTGGCCGACTGGTTGGTGCGGGTGCTGGGCATGCCCTTCCGCGATGCACACCACGTGACGGGCGCGCTTGTGGCACTGGCCGAGGGCAAGGGCTGTGACCTGCCTGATCTCAGCCTTGAGGACATGCAAGGCGTGCACGCGCAGATCACCGCCGACGTCATGGAGGTGCTGGGGGTGCAAAACTCGGTGAATTCGCGTATATCCTATGGCGGAACAGCGCCCGTGCAGGTGCGCGCGCAGGTCAAGCGGTGGAAGGAAATCGTTTTATGATCCAGATGTTTGCAGTGATAAGTGTTCTGGCCCTTGCCGCCTGCGGTGCGGATGGCGAACCGGTGCAACCGACCCTGACTGCGGGTGTCAGCGTCGGTTCGGGCGGGGTGCATCCCAGCGTCGGCGTCGGTATGCGCAAGGGGGCCTTCCACGTCGGGGGGAGCATCTTTTGATCCGCGCCGGCCTCTGCGGTCTGGCGATGCTTGCGCTTGGTGCATGTGAACCAAACGGCACTGGCGCGCGCAATGAGCATGACCGTCAGCAACCCTCGGCCACCGAACCCGGCGTCACGGTCTCGGGCTATGCGCGGGTCGGAGTGATTAGGAAATTCTGAATGTCCCCATTGCGTATGATCTATCTGGCGCTGGCCGTCTGGGGTGCAGTGCACCCGATGTATTACTTCATCACCTGGTTCAATGAAAACGGCTATGACCTGATGGCCATGGTCGATGCCTGGCATGTCAATGCCGCCGCCAGCGGGCTGGTGTGGGACCTGACAATCGCCGCTGTGGCCCTGACCGTCTGGATCATTGCCGAGGTCTGGGTGCGCCGCAACTGGACCGCGCTTGTTGCCATTCCGGCCACGTTCGGTATCGGCGTCAGCTGCGGCTTGCCGCTCTACCTCTTCCTGCGCACCCGGCCCGTGGCCTGAACGGGATGGATTGAACCCGCCGCCCGGCTGATCTAAGGCGACCTCATGGATCATTTTCTTTACCGCGACGGTGCCTTGTACGCCGAGGACGTGCCGGTGGCTGAAATCGCAGCCGCCGTTGGCACGCCGTTTTACGTCTATTCGACGGCCACGCTCTTGCGCCACTACCGCCTGTTCGACGAGGCGCTTGAGGGCATGGACCACCTTGTCTGCTACGCAATGAAGGCCGCCAGCAATCAGGCGATCCTGAAAACGCTGGGCGATGCAGGTGCTGGCATGGACGTGGTGTCGGGCGGTGAATACCTGCGCGCCCGGGCAGCAGGTGTTCCGGGCGCGCGCATCGTGTTCAGCGGTGTCGGCAAGACCGCCGATGAAATCCGAACGGCGCTGACAGGCGGCATCCGCCAGTTCAACGTCGAATCCGAGCCCGAAATGCACGTGCTGAGCGCGGTAGCGACCGAGCTGGGCATGACCGCGCCCATCACCATCCGCATTAACCCCGATGTGGATGCGAAAACGCACGCCAAGATCGCCACCGGCAAATCCGAGAACAAGTTCGGCATCCCGATCTCGCGTGCGCGCGAAGTCTATGCGCTGGCGGCCAGCCTGCCGGGCATTGAGGTGATCGGCATCGACGTGCACATCGGCAGCCAATTGACCGAGCTTGCCCCGTTTGAGCAGGCCTACCTCAAGGTGGCCGAGCTGACCGAGGTCCTGCGTGCGGATGGGCACGACATCCGGCGACTGGACCTCGGCGGCGGGCTTGGCATCCCCTACGCCCGCAGCAACGAAGCACCGCCCTTGCCGGTGGACTATGGCGCGCTGATCAAGCGTACTGTGGGGCACCTTGGTTGCGAAATCGAGATCGAACCGGGTCGCCTGATCGCGGGCAACGCGGGCCTGATGGTCAGCAAGGTCATCTACGTCAAATCCGGCGAAGACCGCGATTTCCTGATCCTCGATGGGGCGATGAACGATCTGATCCGTCCCGCGATGTACGAGGCGCACCACGATATCGTCCCCGTGGTCGAACCCGCGCCCGGCACCGAACAACAGCCCTATGACATCGTGGGGCCGGTGTGCGAATCTGGCGACACCTTTGCCAAGCAGCGGATGATGCCGCCATTGGCGGCTGACGATCTTGTGGCCTTCCGCAGTGCGGGCGCCTATGGCGCAGTCATGAGCAGCGAATACAACACGCGGCCCATGATTCCCGAGGTTCTGGTGAAAGGTGATCAATTCGCGGTTATCCGCCGACGCCCGACCTTTGACGAAATGATAAATCGGGATACCATTCCAGAATGGCTTTAGGTGCTATGGTGCGCCCGGAGCTTTGAGGATGAGTATGCATGGCCAATTTTTCCCGGCATGACGTGCGACGCGGCCTGACGGCCTTGCGGTGGCCCTTGCGGCTGACGTGGGCCGGAATGCTGGCCGAACGCCTGTCGCTGGCCCTGTGGCCGCTGGCTGCCATCGTGTTCGGGGTGCTGGCCGCCCTGATGCTGGGATTGCAGGACATCGTTGCGGTCGAAGCGGTGTGGATTACCGCAGTGATCGCTTGCGTGGGCGGTCTTGCGGCACTGATCTATGCGTTGCGACGGTTTCGGTTGCCCATGCGGGCCGATGCGCTGGCACGGCTCGATCAAAGCTTGCCGGGCCGACCTATTCAGGCGCTTCTGGACGAACAGGCCATCGGACAGACCGACGCGGCATCGGCTGCTGTCTGGCGGGCGCATCAGGCGCGTATGGCAGAACGGGCCAATGCGGCCAAACCCGTACCCGCGACGATCCGCATATCAAAGCATGATCCTTATGCCCTGCGGTTCGTGGCGGTGATCGCCTTTACTGTCGCTTTGCTGTTCGGGTCGATCTGGAAGGTCGGATCCGTCTCGGAAATGACGCCCGGCGGCACAGCACTGGCCTCTGGCCCTGTCTGGGAAGGCTGGGCCGAAAGCCCGCGCTACACCGGGCGGCCCACGATCTACCTCAATGACATCGACGCAGGCATGCTCAGCCTGCCCGAAGGAAGCCTGATCACCCTGCGTCTCTACGGCGAAGTGGGTGCGCTGACCGTGGCGGAAACCGTATCGGGCCGTTTGGGGGATATCCCGCCAGCCTCGGACGCGGCGCAGGATTTCACGGTGGTGCGGGACGGCACAATCGCCATCAACGGCCCCGGCGGTCGGACATGGGACGTTACCGTGCTGCCCGACACCACACCGCAGGTTGCAGTGCTGGACCCGCCTGAACCTTCGGCCATGGGCGAGATGACATTGCCCTTCGCCGCGCAGGACGACTACGGGGTCGAGGCGGGCGAGGCGGTTATCGAACTGGACCTTGCGTCGGTTGACCGTCGCCACGGATTGGCGATTTCCCCCGAAACGCGCCCCGCAGTGATCGTGCCGCTGCCTATGCCCATCACCGGCAGCCGCGATGATTTCGAGGAAAATCTGATCGAGGATTTCTCGGAACATCCCTGGGCGCATTTGCCTGTGACTGTGACCCTCTTCGCGCTGGATGCCGCCGAACAGCAAGGCCAGTCCGAGCCCCGCACCATCGTGCTGCCGGGGCGACGCTTTTTTGATCCGGTGGCTGCCGCCATCATCGAACAGCGCCGTGATCTGTTGTGGTCGCGCGACAACGCGGGCCGCATCGCGCAAATTCTACGCGCCGTCAGCTTCCAACCCGATGATGTGTTCCGCTCTGAGACGACTTACCTGCGTCTGCGCGGCATGATCCGGCGGATGGAAACGCTGGCCCACTATGGGTTGTCGGACGAACAGCAGGGCGATCTGGCACAGGGCCTTTGGGACCTCGCGCTTGAGATCGAAGAAGGCGATCTGGCCGATGCGCTCGAACGCATGCGCCGCGCGCAGGAACGGCTCACCCAAGCCATGCGCGAAGGCGCGTCCGATGCCGAGATCGCCGAGCTGATGGACGAATTGCGCCGCGCCACCGAAGACTACCTGCAACAGTTGTCACGTCAGGCACAGCGTGATGCCGAAGACAACGAAGAAGCAGGCCAGCAGGGTCAGAACCAGAATTCCATGCAGATGACGCAGGACGATCTTCAACGCATGATGGACCGCATTCAGGAGCTTATGGAGCAGGGCCGCATGGCGGAGGCCGAACAGGCCCTCAAAGAGCTTCAGGAACTCATGGAGAACATGCGCATGACTCAAGGCGAGGGTCAGCAGGGTCAAAGTGCGGGTGAACAGGCCATGGAAGGCCTGTCCGAAACCCTGCGCGAACAGCAAGGGCTGAGTGATCAGGCGTTCCGCGATCTGCAGGAACAGTTCAACCCCGATGCGCAGGCCGGTGAAAATCAGGGCAACGAGGGCCGCGATGGCGGTCAAGGCCGTGGTCAGGAGCACAGCCAAGGACAAGGGCAGGGCCAAGGTCAGGAAGGCAGCGAAGGATCGCAGCCCGGCGAGAGCGCCGAAGGTCAGGGACAGGGCGATGGCAGCCTGGCCGACCGTCAGCGCGCGCTGCGCGAGGAATTGCGCCGCCAGCAGGGCAATCTGCCTGGTGCCGGAACGCCCGAAGGTGATGCCGCCCGCGATGCGCTGGACCGTGCGGGCCGCGCCATGCAGGGCGCAGAGGATGCCCTGCGCGACGGCGACAACGCCGGGGCCATCGACAATCAGGCGCAGGCCATGGAAGCCCTGCGCGAAGGTATGCGGTCACTCGGCGAAGCGATGGCGCAACAGCAACAACAAGGCCAGCCGGGGCAGGGCCAATCCGAAGGGGACCGCCGCGCCGAAGCGCAGGACCCCCTGGGCCGTACACCGGGGGCCAATGGCGGCACCGGCACGGACGAAGGGTTGTTGCAGGGCGATGATGTCTATCGCCGGGCGCGTGATCTTCTGGATGAAATCCGCCGCCGCTCTGGCGAAGGGGAACGCCCCGAAGTCGAGTTGGAGTATCTAAAACGGTTGCTCGACCGCTTCTGACTGCCGGGTATCAGCCCTCGGAAGCTGATTGCGTATCGAGCCAGGTCAACCAGCCCGTCACCTGACTGCCGAGCCAGACGCGCATCTGATCCACCCATGCCACATAGGCCTCAAGCGGTGCCGCAAGCTGTGGCACAGCCGCGCTGATCTGTCCTGCATAGACATAGATCAGCGCCATCACCGCAACGATCAGCGCCGCCATGACAAACCCACGCCGGAACCCGCGCCGTTTGCGTTTGCGCACAGGCGCGTCGGGGGCGGTGTCATTCCCTGCCACCTGACGGTCCCCGGTGGAACGCAGGGTGGAGTTGATCTCTTCGATGTCGGGCAGAAGGTCACGCCGTGATCCGATAGCCGCCGCCGTGGCCGCCGCATCGGTGGCAGCATCTGCCGGGTCTTCGCCGCGCATTTTCGCCATCCGCTCCCGCGCTTCACGGGCGCGCCGGCTGGCTTCATCGTCGTCGCTGGCGTCGTCAAGGCCCAGATCGGGCTGGCTTTCCAAGGGGGCGCTTTCGCTGGCACGTGCACGGGCTTCCTGTTCCGCCTCCTGGCGCAGAATGTCGGCAACGGACGGGTCCAGTTCCTTGCGCTGCGGTTCGGGCGCGGGCGCACGCTCTTCATCTTCGGCGGGCGTGTCATCGACCGCCTCTGCCTGATCGTGATTGGATGGGTGTTCCGGGGCATCCTCGGGCATGTGATCGGCGTGATGCTGAAACCATGTCTGGCCACAGTTGGAACACTGCACATCCCGACCTTCCACCGGAATGACATCATCCGGCACTTCATATTGCGCATCACAATTCGGACAAATCAGCCTCATGCTACGTCCCACCGCATCTCGAACCCCGTTCTCGCCCCTTGTCGCTACCATATGTTGTAGTTTCGTCGCAGAAAAGTGCAATCAGGCCCCGAACCCACAGACAGGACGGATTGAAACCATACCGATGCTCAGGCACAACAGATTCAATCAACGGGGGCCGATGTGATCGAGCTGGAAAATGTGGCCTACAGTTACGGCGGGGGCGAACTGCTGTCGGATATCTCCGTCAAGCTGGCACCGGGGTCGTTCCACTTTCTGACGGGCCCGTCGGGTGCGGGGAAAACCACTTTGTTGAAACTGTGCTACGGGGCCTTGTTGCCCACCGCAGGGCACGTGCGCCTGTTCGGGGCCGATGTGCGGGGCCTTGACCGCGACGACGTGGCGATGGTGCGGCGCAAGGTGGGCGTGGTGCATCAGGACGTGCAGTTTCTGGATCACCTGCCCGCCGCCGACAACATCGCCTTGCCGCTGACGGTCTCGGGCCGCGGGGCCGATGCAGGCGGCGCAGATCTGGCCGAATTGATGGCCTGGGTCGGTTTGACGGACCGGGCCGCGGCGCTGCCGCCGGAATTGTCAGGCGGCGAACGTCAACGCGCGGCGCTTGCAAGGGCGGTGATCATGTCGCCCGATGTCGTGCTGGCCGACGAACCCACAGGCAACGTCGACTGGGACATGTCGCAACGGCTGCTGCAATTGCTGATCGAGCTGAACAAGATGGGCAAGACCGTCCTGATCGCCACCCATGACCTGTCCCTGATCCGCGCGGCCAAGGCACAGGTGCAGGCGCGGGTGCTGCGCATTTCGAACCGGCGTATCCAGTTGGCGGGGGCGGACCTGTGACCTTTGACCGCGAAATGGTGATGGGTTTGCTGAAGGGCGACGGGCAAGCCGACCGCGTGGTGCCACCATCTGGGTTTACCGCTCAGCTGACGCTGTTCGCGGCTGCCGCCATGGCCTTTCTGGCAGTGTTTGCACTGGCCCTGTCCATGGCGTCGGGTCGGCTGGCAACGCAGTGGGGGGACGAACTGGCGCGCACGTCCACGATCCGCATCGTGGCCCCGCTGGATCAACGCGCGGCCCAGACTGACGCAACGCTTGCGATCTTGCAGACAACGCCCGGCGTGGCCAGCGCGCGGGCATTGAGCGATGAGGAACAGGCGGCTTTGCTTGCCCCTTGGTTCGGTCCGAATGTCTCTCTGGACGGGTTGCCGGTGCCACGGTTGATCGAGGTGATCGAAGCGCCCTCGGGGTTCGACGCGCAGGGCCTGCAATTGCGCCTGTCCGCCGAAGTGCCGGGCGCGCGTCTGGACGATCACAGCCGCTGGCGGGCACCTTTGGCACAGGCCGCGACCCGGTTGCGGGTGCTGGGATGGGTGGTGACGATCCTGATCGGGGCCGCCGTGGCCGCGATGGTGACACTGGCCGCCAACGCGGCACTGGCCGCCAATGCACAGGTTATCGCCGTGCTGCGGCTGGTGGGTGCCACCGACAGGTACATCGCACAGGCCTTCATTCGCCGTTTCACCCTGCGCGCGCTGGCGGGCGCCGCCGTGGGCACGATCATCGGTATCGCGGCGGTCTTGCTGCTGCCCTCTTCCGGCGAAGAGGCCGGGTTTCTGACCGGTTTGGGGTTCGTGGGGGCCGGGTGGCTGGTGCCGCTGTTGATCCCTGTGATGACGGCCATCGTGGCCTTTCTTGCCACCGGCATGGCCGCGCGCCGCACCCTTGAGGATTTGACCTGATGTTCCAATGGCTCCGTTCTTTGTTTTTTGTGCTGCAGATGTATTTTGCGATGGCCGTCATTGGCCTTGCTTTTGCGCCTTGGGCGATCTTCAGCAGCAAGGGTGCCTTTGCGGCGTGCAAGACCTACAGCAAGTGGGTGTTCTGGACGGCCCGCTGGATGGTTGGCCTGCGGACCGAAGTGCGTGGGACCCCGCCGACGGGCGAAGTGCTGATCGCCGCCAAACACCAGTCGTTCCTTGATATCATGATGATTTTTCATGCGATCCCCGCAGGCAAATTCATCATGAAGCGGGAAATCCTGTGGACCCCTATCATTGGCTTGTATGCCAAACGCATCCGCTGTGTTGCCGTCGAACGTGGCAAACGTGGCGCGGCCATCGCAAAGATGGTTGCAGACGTCGAGGCCAAGCGCACGGGCCCCGGCCAGTTGATCATTTACAGCCAGGGCACCCGCGTGGCGCCGGGTGTGGACAAACCCTACAAGGTGGGCACTGGCGTTCTTTATGAACAACTGGGCCAACCTTGCGTGCCTGTGGCGACAAATGTCGGTGTCTTCTGGCCGCGCAAGGGGATCATGCGCAAACCGGGATTGGCGGTGGTTGAGTTCCTGCCACCCATAGCACCTGGCATGGAGCGGGATGCGTTCATGGCAACGCTGGAAGAGCAGATCGAAACCAAGTCCAACGCGTTGCTGGACGAGGCGGGGTTTGTGCGCTGATACCTAAAGCAGCTGAAAAATTGAGTTTCCAAAAAAGGCGCGCCATGGCGCGCCTTTTTCTTTGTGAGGCAAGATCTTAGCTGTGAATGGGGCCGTCGCCGCAAGCGAGGGCCGCTTCGCGCACGGCTTCGGAGTAGGTCGGATGCGCGTGGCAGGTCATCGCGAGGTCTTGGGCGGACGCACCAAATTCCATGGCCACGCAGACCTCGTGGATCAGATCGCCCGCGGCAGGGCCGATAATGTGGCATCCAAGGATGCGGTCGGTGTCCTTGTCAGTCAGGATCTTCACGAAACCGTCGCCCGCGAAATTGGCCTTGGCGCGACCGTTGCCCATGAAACTGAACTTGCCGACTTTGTAGGCACGCCCTTGATCTTTCAGGGTTTCTTCGGTCTCGCCCACGTTTGCGACCTCTGGGTGGGTGTAGATCACGCCCGGGATGACGCCGTAGTTCACATGCCCATGCTTGCCCGCGACCACCTCGGCCACGGCCATGCCTTCGTCTTCGGCCTTGTGCGCCAGCATCGGGCCTTCGATCACGTCACCGATGGCGTAGACGCCCGGTACGGAGGTCTGCCAGTGGGCATCGACGGCGATCTGGCCGCGTTGGGTCATCTCGATCCCCAAGCCATCAAGCCCGAGGCCATCGACGTAGGGTTTGCGCCCGGTGGCGACCAGAACCACGTCGGCATCAAGCACGTGTTCGCTGTCGTCCTTGCGCAGTTTGTAGTGCACTTTGGCCTTGGTCTTGGTCGCTTCGGTCTTTTGCACAGCAGCGCCCATGATGAAGCTTAGCCCTTGTTTTTTCAGGGTTCTTTGGAAGACCTTTTGCACTTCTGCGTCCATGCCGGGGGTGATCGCGTCAAGGTATTCGACCACCGTCACGTCAGCACCCAGACGGGCATAGACGCTGCCCAGTTCCAGCCCGATGACGCCTGCGCCGATCACCACCATCGACTTTGGCACTTTGCCGAGGGTCAGCGCGCCGGTGGAGGTCACGACAACCTTCTCATCGACCTCGACCCCCGGCAGGGCGGTGGGTTCGGAGCCGGATGCGATGATGACAGCCTTGGCCTCGTGCACCGTGTCGCCCACTTTGACCTTGCCCGCCTCGGGCACGGAACCCCAGCCTTTGATCCAGTCTACCTTGTTCTTTTTGAACAGAAATTCGATGCCTTTGGTGTTCTGAGCGACCACATCATCCTTGTAGGCCAGCATCTGTTTCCAGTCGACCGAGGGGCTTTTGCCCTTGAGGCCCATGGCCGCGAAATTATGTTCGGCCTCGTGCAGCATGTGGCTTGCGTGCAGCAGGGCCTTGGATGGAATACACCCGATGTTCAGGCAGGTTCCGCCCAGCGTATCGCGGCCTTCGACGCAGGCGACCTTGAGGCCCAGTTGCGCGCAGCGGATGGCGCAGACGTAGCCGCCGGGGCCGCTGCCGATGATGATGACGTCATAGTTGGCCATGATTGATTTCCTTCAGGTTTCCAGGAATTTGGCGATATGGGCCGGGTATGGTTCCGGTATGGGTCGGGTATGGCTGCAAGCGACCATGCGGATCGGAAGGACGCGCACCATTCAGATGCGCCCCCGTTTGCTGGCCAAGGTGGTGACGGTCGCAAACTCCTGCAACCCGCAGGTGGCGCACGCAGGACACATGGCTTTCGCCGTCGCGTCTGGTTCGCGGCCACAGCTCTTGGCGGAGCATTTGATAGACGGGCGTTTCGCTGGTCCGGCCCTGTGGCCCGATGGACGTGTCCGCGACGGTGATGTCTTCGGATATGCCGCAGGCTGGACAGGTCAGGGTAAAGCGAATGGGGATCGCCATCAGGTCACCCGGCCGCCAGCAGTGGCAGGACCATCATCGCCAAACCGGCGAGGGAGGCGAACCACGCGATCGAACGGACCAGCGGAAGGCCCGACGCATAGGCGGGCACATAGGCAACCCGCGCCCAGAACCACAGCGCGGCCCCGGTGGCGGTGGCGTCTGTTCCAAGGCCAGTGACGGCAAGGGTGAGGGCCAGAGCGATGAAGGCGGGCAGGTTGTATACATAGTTCCGAAGCGCGCGTTCCAATCGGCCTGCGAGCACATTGGGCTCGCGTTGTTCATCCTGTGGGCCAAGCGCCCAACCGAGGCCTTTGGAAAGGTCCGAGGCGGTGGCCTGCACCAGCATGTGCGCGATGAGCAGGATGGCGGCGTAGGTGAGGTATGTGAGTTCGGGGGTCATTGAAGCCTCTCTTTTGCGTTCAAAGGAAAGTCTGGATCAAAGAGGGCAAAGATCGCAAGCTGCTTGATGCCCGAGGCCCCGCCTCGGGCCGCGCCCGACCTCCCCGGCGGGGAGGGCGCACTGCGTGCCCCCTCGGGCTGGCACCCCCTGCGGCCTCAAAAGGTCCACTGGACCTTTTGCAAGACGGCCTCCGGCCCGAGGTCGGGCGCGGCCCTATGTTGGTGTGAAGGATCACAGGTCCATCAACAACCGGCGCGGGTCTTCCAGCGCCTCTTTGACGCGGACAAGGAAGGTCACAGCGCCTTTGCCGTCCACGATGCGGTGATCGTAGGACAGGGCGAGATACATCATCGGACGGATCACCACCTGACCGCCGATGGCCATCGGGCGGTCCTGGATCTTGTGCATACCCAAAATGCCCGATTGTGGTGGGTTCAGGATGGGCGAGGACATCAGCGAGCCGTAGACGCCGCCGTTGGACAGGGTGAAGGTGCCACCCTGCATTTCGGCCATCGACAGCTTTCCGTCACGGGCGCGCGCGCCCTTTTCGGCAATCGCCTTTTCGATGTCCGCAAAGCTCATGGCGTCGGCGTCGCGGATGACCGGAACGACGAGGCCCGTGGGCGTGCCCGCAGCGACGCCCATGTGAACGAAGTTCTTGTAGACGATGTCGGTGCCGTCGATTTCGGCGTTGACCTCGGGGACCTCTTTCAGGGCGTGGCAGCACGCCTTGGTGAAGAAGGACATAAAGCCCAGTTTCACGCCGTGTTTTTTCAGGAACAGGTCCTTGTATTCATTGCGCAGGGCCATGACCTCGGTCATGTCGACCTCGTTGTAGGTTGTCAGCATGGCGGCGGTGTTCTGGCTGTCCTTGAGGCGCTTGGCGATGGTCTGCCTGAGCCTTGTCATTTTCACCCGTTCTTCGCGCGCGGCATCGTCGGCGGCCACGGGGGCGCGGGGGATCGATGCGGCGGGCGTCGGGGCCGGGGTGCTGGCGGCGGCGGCCACGGCGCGGGCCACGTCGTCTTTCATCACGCGGCCATCGCGGCCTGTGCCGGTGACCTGATCGCGGGACATGCCGGCCTCTGCCATGGCCTTTTTGGCAGAAGGCGCGTCTTCGACGTCCTTGCCGCCGCTGGCGGCGGGGGCTGCTGCTGCGGGGGCCGGGGCGGCTGCGGGGGCTGCCACGGCACCAGCGCCCGAGATCACGGCGAGTTTGGCCGAGGCATCGACGGTGGTGCCTTCGGGGGCGGTGATTTCGGACAGAACGCCGGAGGTGGGGCTGGGCACTTCGACGCTGACCTTGTCGGTTTCCAGTTCGCAGAGCATTTCATCCTGCGCGACGGTGTCGCCCACGGCCTTGAACCACGTGCTGACGGTGGCCTCGGTCACGCTTTCGCCCAAGGTGGGCACCATGACATCGACGCTGTCGCCCGAGGGGGCGGCGGCGGCAGGGGCCGCTTCGGCCTTGGCTTTCTTGGGGGCATCGGCGCTGGCGGCACCGCCTTCGGAGATGGTGGCCAGCAGGGCATCGACGCCCACGGTTTCGCCTTCGGCGGCCACGATATCGCCCATGGTGCCTGCGACGGGGCTGGGCACTTCGACGGTGACCTTGTCGGTTTCCAACTCGCAGAGCATTTCATCGACGGCCACGGCGTCGCCGGGTTTCTTGAACCATGTGGCAACGGTGGCTTCGGTCACGGATTCGCCCAGGGTGGGCACACGCACTTCGGTGGTCATTTCGCGGTTCCTTCGATGGTCAGCGCCTCGTTCACGAGGGCGGCTTGTTGGGCTTTGTGTTGGCTGGCCAGACCCGTTGCGGGCGAGGCGGAGGTGGCGCGGCCCACGTAGGTGGGGCGGCTGTGTTTGGCTTTGATGCGGCTGAGGACCCATTCGATATTGGGTTCGATGAAGGTCCAGGCGCCCTGGTTCTTGGGTTCTTCCTGACACCAGACCATTTCAGCGTTCTTGAAGCGGCTGAGTTCGTCCACGGCGGAGTGCGCGGGGAAGGGGTAGAATTGTTCGAAGCGCAACAGGTACACGTCGTTGATGCCGCGGGCGTCGCGTTCTTCGAGCAGGTCGTAGTAGACCTTGCCCGAGCACATGACCACGCGCTTGATCTTGTCGTCCTTGACCAGCTTGGTGTCGGAGTTGCCGTGCTGGGCGTCGTCCCAGAGGACGCGGTGGAAGGACGATCCGGTGGTGAACTCTTCGGCCTTTGACACCGCGAGTTTGTGGCGCAGCAGCGATTTCGGCGTCATCAGGATCAGCGGCTTGCGGAAGTCGCGGTGGATCTGGCGGCGCAGGATGTGGAAGTAATTGGCGGGTGTGGTGCAGTTGGCCACGATCCAGTTGTCCTGTCCGCACATCTGCAGGAACCGTTCGAGCCGCGCCGAGGAGTGTTCGGGCCCCTGGCCCTCGAAGCCGTGGGGCAGGAGGCACACAAGGCCCGACATGCGCAGCCATTTGCTTTCACCCGAGCTGACGAACTGGTCGAACATGATCTGCGCGCCGTTGGCGAAGTCGCCAAACTGGGCCTCCCACATGGTCAGGGCGTTGGGTTCGGCCAGCGAATAGCCATATTCAAAGCCCAGCACCGCGTATTCCGACAGCATCGAGTCGATGACCTCGTATTGCGCCTGTCCGGCGCGCACGTGGTTGAGCGGATAGAAGCGTTCTTCGGTCTCTTGATTGACCAGCCCGGAATGGCGCTGGCTGAAGGTGCCGCGGGTGCTGTCCTGTCCGGCCAGACGCACGGGGAAGCCTTCGCTGAGCAGGGAGCCGAAGGCCAGAGCCTCGCCGGTGGCCCAGTCGAACCCTGCGCCGCTGTCGAACATCTCGCGTTTGGAGTCGAGCAGGCGGCCCACGGTTTTGTGCAGGGGGAAGCCCTCGGGCACGGTGGTCAGGGCGGTGCCGACCTCGGCCAGGGTTTCGGGCTTGATCGCCGTTTCGCCGCGCACGTAGTCCTCTCCGTGGCGATCAAGATGCGACCACTTGCCATCCAGCCAGTCGGCCCTGTTGGGTTTGTAATCCTTGCCCGCCTCGAACTCTTCGTTCATGCGCGCCTGGAAGGCCGCTTTCATGTCCTCGATCTCACCCTCGGGGATCAGGCCGTCGCGGACCAGACGTTCGGTATAAAGCGTCAGCGTGGTCTTTTGTTTCTTGATCTTCTTGTACATCACCGGGTTGGTGAACATGGGCTCGTCGCCCTCGTTGTGCCCGAAGCGGCGGTAGCAGAAGATGTCGATCACCACGTCCTTGTGGAACTTCTGGCGGAATTCGGTGGCCACCTTGGCCGCGTGCACCACGGCCTCGGGGTCGTCGCCGTTGACGTGGAAAATCGGTGCCTCGACCACCAGCGCATTGTCAGTGGGATAGGGCGAGGACCGCGAGAAGTGGGGGGCCGTGGTAAAGCCGATCTGGTTGTTCACCACGATGTGCATGGTGCCGCCTGTGCGGTGCCCGCGCAGGCCCGAGAGCGCAAAGCATTCGGCCACGACGCCTTGCCCTGCAAAGGCCGCATCGCCGTGCAGCAGGATGGGCATGACCGCCGAGCGGTCGGTGTTGTTCATCTGGTCCTGCTTGGCGCGGACCTTGCCCAGAACAACGGGGTTCACCGCCTCGAGGTGCGAGGGGTTCGCGGTCAGGCTGAGGTGCACGGAGTTGCCATCGAATTCGCGGTCGGACGACGCGCCGAGGTGGTATTTCACATCGCCCGAGCCATCGACGTCTTCGGGTTTGAAGCTGCCGCCCTGAAATTCGTTGAAGATCGCGCGGTAAGGTTTGGCCATCACGTTGGCCAGCACCGACAGGCGCCCCCGGTGGGGCATGCCCACGACGATTTCCTTGACCCCAAGTGCGCCACCGCGCTTGATGATCTGCTCCATCGCGGGGATCAGGCTTTCGCCGCCATCAAGGCCAAAGCGTTTGGTGCCCATGTATTTGACGTGCAGGAATTTCTCGAAGCCTTCGGCCTCGACCATCTTGTTCAGGATCGCCTTGCGGCCTTCGCGGGTGAACTGGACTTCCTTGCCCATGCCCTCGATCCGTTCCTTGAGCCACGTGGCCTCGTCCGGGTTCGAGATGTGCATGTATTGCAGCGCGAAGGTGCCACAGTAGGTGCGGTTCACGATGTCGATGATCTGGCGCATGGACGCGATTTGCAGGCCCAGCACGTTGTCGATGAAAATGGGCCGGTCCATGTCGGCCTCGGTGAAGCCGTAGGATTTGGGATCAAGTTCGGGGTGCGGGGTGTTGTCGCGCATGCCCAGCGGATCAAGATCAGCCACCAGATGCCCGCGGATGCGGTAGGCGCGGATGATCATCAGGGCGCGGATGCTGTCGAGCACGGCGCGCTTGATCTGCTCGTCGCTGACCTCGACGCCCTTTTCGGCGGCTTTGGCCTTGATCTTGTCACCGGCACCCTTGACCTCGGCCGGGGCGGCCCATTCGCCGGTCAGGGCCTGCGTCAGGTCATCGCCCGGTTGCGGTGGCCAATCGGCACGCGCCCAGCTTGGCCCTTCGGCCTCGCGTTTGACGCTGACCTCGTCATCGCCCATCGCCTTGAAGAAGGCTTGCCATGCTTCGTCCACTGCGCCGGGGTCGGCGGCATAACGCGCATACATCTGTTCGAGGTATTCGGCATTGTGCCCCTGCATGAAGCTGGAGGCATGGAACTGGTCGTTGGGGGATTGGTCGGTCATTGATAGACTCCCGTGCAAAAAATGTGGGCGCGTTTAAGGCTCTGAAACCATTGGAAAAGTCTCTCGGGGACAGGCTCAACCCGTGCTTGGACAGTTCCGCACAGGCCCCTGGCGAAGTCCGAAAGCCCACCAACGGAAAGCCCACCAACGGACTGTGTGTTGGGGTTGTAGGTCACGACTTGCGGGTCTTCGTGAAGAGAAAGATGAAGAATCTTCAATCCCGGTGGGATCTCGGCGAAGTGATCGGCATGGTTCTCAGCAAAGCCAGCGCCGGACATGGCAAAGTAACTGATCCAAATGAGCGCCCGGCGGCACAGCCGGGCATCCCCCGACCGCCCCCCCGGGCGGGGGATACTCCCCCACCCGCGGCCGGGGGATGCCCTCAGTTTTGATGCCAGTCGGTTCAGCATTCTAGCCTTCGATGGCCTCTTTCACGGCCTCACCCAGCGTTGCGGGGCTGTCGGCGACCACGATGCCAGCGGACCGCATGGCTTCGATCTTGTCTTCGGCACCGCCCTTGCCGCCCGCGACGATCGCACCGGCGTGGCCCATGCGGCGGCCGGGAGGGGCCGTGCGGCCCGCGATGAAACCGGCCGTGGGTTTCCAGCGGCCTTTTTTCTTTTCGTCGGCCAGGAACTGTGCCGCTTCTTCTTCGGCGGAGCCGCCGATTTCGCCGATCATGATGATCGATTGGGTTTCGTCATCAGCCAGGAACATTTCCAGCACGTCGATGTGTTCGGTGCCCTTGATCGGGTCGCCGCCGATGCCCACGGCAGAGGATTGGCCATAGCCCAGATCGGTGGTTTGTTTGACCGCCTCGTAGGTCAGCGTGCCCGAACGCGAGACCACGCCGCAGGTGCCGCGTTTGTGGATGTGGCCGGGCATGATGCCGATCTTGCAGGCGTCCGGCGTGATGACACCGGGGCAGTTGGGCCCGATCAGCCGCGATTTGGAGCCTTCCAGCGCGCGCTGCACTTTCATCATGTCGAGAACCGGAATGCCTTCGGTGATGCAGACGATCAGGGGCATTTCGGCGTCGATCGCCTCGAGGATGGAATCGGCGGCGAAGGGGGGCGGCACGTAGATCACCGATGCATTGGCCTCGGTCACATGCATCGCCTCGTGCACGGAGTTGAAGACCGGCAGTTCGAGGTGCGTCTGGCCGCCCTTGCCGGGGGTCACACCGCCGACCATCTTGGTGCCATAGGCGATGGCCTGTTCGGTGTGGAACGTGCCCTGCGAGCCGGTGAGGCCCTGACAGATCACCTTGGTGTTTTCATCAATAAGAACGGCCATGTTGTATTCCTTGTGTCGGGTGTGTCGTGTTCAGTGTGGAAGGGGCGTCGAAGCTGTATCCGAAGCGGTCGATTTCCCAGTGATAAAGCGCGGCCACGCGGGCCTTTGCGGTGTCGGTGTAAAGCGCGCGCCAGTCGCCGACCTTGTCCCAGCGTTCGGGGTTGTGGCGCAGGTGGGGCCATTGGGCGCTCAGGCCCAGACGGGTGCAGATGCGGGCGCGGTCGTTGTCCATGGCCTCGAACTGGATGGCATCGTCGATCACCGGGGTGCCGTCGATGCCGTAGATGTCGAGGTCTTGCGTGGCCTGATGGCTGGTCTTGAGCCAGTCTTCGAAGGCGGCGATGCGCGCGTCCTGCGGGTTGCGGTCCACGAAGTGTTCGGGATTGCGCATGGCGAAGTTGGACACCAGGCGTTCATAGGGGTTTCGCAGGGTCGTGAACTTGAAATAGCTGTCCCACTGGTCGGCGGTCAGGGCCGCGCGCACTTCGGCGGCGGGTTTGTGTCCGTGCCACAGGGGTTTGGCGGTCAGCCCGGTGCGTGGCCCCCGGTGGCCGACGATGCCTGCGTCACTGACGGTTTCGGCCTGGGCCAACGCGCCCGAAGGGGTGCCCGGCGGCAGGCAGTAGTGTTCGAGCGCCGCCTCGGTGGAGGTCGACCCTGTCTTGAAGGTCTTGAGGTAGATGAAGCGGTGGCTGTGCGAGACGAGGACCATCATTTCACCCCGCTGGCAGTGGATGGCAGGTGCGGGTCGTAGCCGAAGGCCTTGAAGTCGTCGGCGTAATATTCGGCTACATGCCGGGCGGCCGCGGGCGACATGTTCTGCCATTCCGGCGTGTCGGTGCTGACGTTTTCGCGGGCGGGGATCGCATCGGTCACGTCTTCGATGTTCAGCACCGCGCGGATGAGCGCCCAATCGGCGGCCAGCGTTTCCAGCCGCGCCACATAGCTGACCGCGTCGGGGCGGTGCAGCCAGCGGGTCATGGATTTGAGGCTTTTCATGCTGTTGGCATAGGCAGGCAGATCGGCGGCCACGTCCTCGAACGACAGATCGAGGTAGTTCTTGCGCCGTTCCCTTTCCTGCGCGTCCTCGTGATACCGGGCGCGCCAGCGGGCGTAGGAAAACGCGGAATAGGCGCGTGCAAAGGGATTGCGCACCACTGCAAAGCTGAACATGGAGGCGAATTTTTCGGGGCCCAGCAGTTTGACCATGCGCCGGGCGCTGGAGTGTTTCATCAGCGGTGCATCGGGGTCGATGCCGCAGGCGTCGCGGGGGCCGTCGGCGCGGTCGCTGGTCATGACATCAAGATCGCGCGCGGTGTCGAGGGCGGGTTTCAGCATGGCGTGCATGCTGGTGCCGCCGGTCTTGGGGATGTGCACAAAGATGAAATTGCGGCTGTCGCTGAGGATCATGCCGAGGCCTCCTTGCGCAGGAGGACCGAGATGTTGTCATCCACGGGCAGGGTGATGGTGTTGACCAGCTGGGTGGTAAAGCCCGCCCGCGCGGCGGTGGCGCGCAGGGTTTTCAGGGTGAAGTAGTTGACGTGATCGGGGTAGCGGAAGCCGCACCACGATTTGCCGATCAGCTTGCGGCCGAGGCTGGCGAAATTCGGGACGCGCACGAAGACGGCGCCCGTGTCCTTGAGCGCGCGGTGCGCGCCGCGCAGCACCTTGAGCACTTCGGTCTCGTGTTCGAGGTAGGAAAACATCACGATGCCGTCGAACATCGCGGCGTCAAAATCCCAGATCGCCTCGGCCCCCGCGCCATGCTGGCAGAACCCGCCGTGCGCGCGCATCACCGCGTCGGCGCGTGCGTGCAAACCCCGGCTGAGTTCGATGCCATAGGGGGTCATGGGCGCGCCGATGCGGTCGCCGGTGCCGCAGCCGATGTCCAGCACATGGCCGTCATTGAACCACTTGCGAAAGGCCGCCTGCTTGTCGCGGTGCAAGCCCACAGTGGCGGCCCGCAATTTGCGCACTGCACCTGAAAGGCGGGTCGAGCCGCCCTTTGCGCGCTTTTCCACGTGGGTCTTTTCCCAAGCGAAGTCCTCCTCGAGGGCCTCGTAGGCCACGGGGTTGCGCAGGTAGGTCAGATCGCAGCCGGTGCAGCGGGCGATGTCCCAACTGTCGGGACTGTAGCTGGGCCACGTGGTAGCGGTTGTTTCATCACAGGAGGGGCAGGGGCGCAGGGTGGTCATTGCGAGCCCTCCGCTGGCAGGCGTTCCACCCGCATGAAGGTTTCCGGTCCGTCCGGGCCGCGGCCGGTGCCAACCTCGACCACGGCGATGCGCGTGGGGTTGGGATAGCGCGCGGCCAGCAGAGCAGTTTCGGGCGTGGATTGGTAGGTTGGCGGCACGTCGGCGGTGTCGTCGATGCCTTCTCGGTGCAGGGCCATTAGCACGGTATCAACTGCGGTTGCCGCGTGATCTCCGTCAAATATGACTTCACAGCGGCGATTGCTGCCGGGGGTCGGCGCCCTGTTGCGCGCTGGCGTGGGTGCCACGTTGGAGTACGGATCAAGGTCGTAGAAATCGACCCGCGCGCCAGCTTTCACAAAGACGGCATTTGCCTTGGCCGCAGTCAGAAAGGGTGAAAAGCAGTGATCGGCAAAGGCTTTCATCACAGCGTCGGGCGTGGTCTGGGCCTGCGCGTGGCTTGCCCCGGTAAGGATCGCAACAGCGCAGGTGGCGTGCGTCAGGGCAGCGAATGCGCTGTGCCGGTGGGGGCGATTTGCTTTATGGATGGCGGGGCGGTGTTTCATGGCTATTTGCGCGATGCGCCCACATGGATGTACGTATGGGCCTGTTCGGAACGAGAGCTTCTGCCCAGCAGAATGACCAGCGGCTTGCCACCGTTCGCCGGAGACTTCGGAACCATATACCCGGCGCCAAGAAAACCGGTGTCGGTTGGCGGGCCGCTGGCCAAACCTGTTTCGTTTGCCACGCGACCCAGTTCACGCAGCAGCGGGCTGTCGTCAGGTGCTTTGATCGAAATGGCGCAAACATTGTTTTGTGCCCGGCGCTCGGTGGAGACGGTCGCAACGATGATGCCATTGGTGTACTTGTTGGTCAGGCTGCTTCCCGTTCTGTAAAAGCCTCTGATGTATGGAACGGAACCGTCCGCGTTGCGCAACTTGAGGGCGGCTTTTTGATACTCCGGATGCATTCCTTTGAAAGCTTCAGATGATGTACGAGTATCGCCCAAAATATCCGGTTCTAGCGTATTTGTAGGCACCTGTCTGAACCCTGCGGCCAACAGGGCCTCGCGCGACCCGGAAAAGGACGGGACCCGGCGCAAGCAAACATCCCGGAAGAGGTTGAGGTACTTTTGGTAGGACGCCTGCGACCGCACAACAGGAAGAGAGCGTTCAGGGGCTTCGACAGGACCGGCCAGAAATTCCGCCACTTGTGCTTCGCGTTCCTGGGCCGTTTTTCCGTTGCTGTCGCGGGGCGGCCCAGCATCGGTCGTCCCGTCTGGGCCTGTCACTTCGATGCAGCCTGCGATCAATGCAAGGGACAACAGAAGCATGCATCGCCGCAATGTCGTTGCGACGCATAGGCTGAACGGACTTTGATACCGCATAGGCGCCCCCAGAAGCATCCCGCTTTAGCCCTTGACCGCTTTGACGATCTTCTGGGCGCCGTCCTTCAAATCATCCGCGGCGATCACGTCCACGTCGGAGTTGTTGATGATGTCCTTGCCCTGCTGCACGTTTGTCCCTTCAAGGCGTACGACCAGTGGCACCTGAAGGCCCACCTCTTTCACCGCGGCGACGACGCCTTCGGCGATGACGTCACAGCGCATGATGCCACCAAAGATGTTCACGAGGATGCCTTTGACGTTGGGATCGGACGTGATGATCTTGAACGCTTCGGTCACCTTTTCCTTGGTTGCACCGCCGCCCACGTCGAGGAAGTTTGCAGGTTCGGCGCCATAGAGCTTGATGATGTCCATCGTCGCCATGGCCAGGCCCGCGCCGTTGACCATGCAGCCGATCTCACCATCCAGTGCGATATAGTTGAGGTCGTATTTGGAGGCTTCGAGTTCTTTCGAGTCTTCCTCGGTGGTGTCGCGCAGCTCGGCGATGTCGGCGTGGCGGTAGATGGCGTTGCCGTCAAAGCTGACCTTGGCGTCGAGCACCTTGAGATCGCCGCTGTCGGTGACGATCAGCGGGTTGATCTCCAGCATCTCCATGTCTTTTTCAAGGAACGCCTTGTAGAGCAGCCCCATCAGGCCCACGCATTGCTTGACCTGTTTGCCGGTCAGTCCCAGTGCGAAGGCGATGCGGCGGCCGTGGAACGCTTGGTATCCGGTGGCGGGATCGACGCTGAACGACAGGATCTTTTCAGGTGTTTCGGCGGCGACCTCTTCGATGTCCATGCCGCCTTCGGTCGAGCAGACGAAGCTGATGCGGCTGGTTTGGCGGTCCACCAGAAGCGCGAGGTAGAGTTCGGTTTCGATGCCCGAGCCGTCCTCGATGTAGATGCGGTTGACCTGTTTGCCTGCCGGGCCGGTCTGGTGGGTGACGAGGGTGCGGCCCAGCATCTTCTTGGCTTCTTCGGCGGCTTCCTCGACCGATTTGGTCAGGCGCACGCCGCCTTTTTCGCCTGCGTCCGCTTCCTTGAACGAACCCTTGCCGCGGCCACCTGCGTGGATTTGCGCCTTGACCACCCAGAGCGGGCCATCGAGTTCGCCTGCGGCCGATTTCGCCTCTTCCGCGCGCAGCACGACGCGGCCATCAGACACGGGAGCGCCGTATGAGCGCAGCAAAGACTTGGCCTGGTATTCATGGATGTTCATGGACGTTCCCTTGGGTTCGATTGGTTTGCTTCTGTCTAAACACATGCAAACACGTGAACGAACCGTAAAATAGAGGGAGAAACAGGTTTTCGTACATTTGTGATCACAGTTTTCTGGGGTGTGATCACAAATTCTGGTGATGGCTCAGGTATCACCTCACATTCATGCCTTGATGATTCCATTTTTTCGTTCTGTGCCGGGCATATGCAAGGGCAAACGGACAATGGACAGGCCAATGGCATATGAAGTGAACGGCAAGAACGTTGGCGCGCTGGGATACGCGGGGCTCATGGCGCTGGGCCTTGTCGCAGTGACCGCGCGGGTGATCGTGCAGCCGTGGCGGTTGGGGCGGCTGAAGGCGTTCATCGTGTCGGGCTGGCGTGATGGGCAGCGCATCTGGCTGACCGCGCCCGAGCACCGCCATCGCATCACCTTCGAGGAGGTTGAAACCACGCCGAGCCTGCGCCGTCAGGCAGAGGTCGAGGCGCTGGCCTGTGAACTGGCCGAGGATCGCGATTGGCAATCGCTGGCGGAACTGTTGGAGGAATGGGACGACCCGCGCGCGGCCTGTGCCAGCAATCGGCGGCTGACCCACGTGGCGCTTTACGCGGTGACACGGGCGCTGGCCGGTGGCGCGCGCGACCCCTATGATTGCAGCCCCATGGCGCAGACGCGCATCCCCGAGAACACGGGCCTTGAGCTGTTGAGCCTTGCCATGGCGTCGCCCCGCTCACATGGGATGGCGGCATTGGCGGCAACTGTTCTGGTGCATCAATGCTGGGACCTGCGGGGGCAGGACACGGCGGACATGGTGCCAGACAGCCATTACATGCGCATGGACCGGATGATCGACAAGGCGATGTCGCTGCTGGAGGCTGCGGGCGTAGACACGCGCGGATCGGGGATGTTGGCCACCTTACGGCTGTCCTGTCTGCCGTTTCTGGGTGATCCCGAAAGCATGATCCCTGACTGGCTGGAGGTGGCGGTGAAGGCGGACCCGGGCGACGGGGAACCCGCGTCGATCATCGGGAATTTCATGTTGCCGCGCTGGTTCGGGGACTATGAGGACATCGAGATCAGCGCCCGCAAGGTCGCCGCATGGTCCAGCGACACGATGGGCATGGCGGGATACGCGCTGGTCTATCTTTCGGCGCTGGAGATGGCGGAAGAGCCGCTTTATTTCGTGGACGTCGATCTGTTCTGCACCGCGATCGAGGATCTGGTGAAACATCGGGGCCATAGCGCCGACCACCTGCCGCACATCAGCCAGACGCTCTATCGGCTGAGCCAGGTCCATGCGCCGCGGGGGATGCCGAAAGACGAGGTCGCGCAGTGGCACGAGACCACGCATCGGCTGTACCTGCTGAGCCTGTCGGTGCTGGAGCACCATCTGACCGCGATCCATGCGCCCAGTTGGCAGGGCGGGTTGAATGGTGCATTGGACATGATTTCGCTGGCCATGGGCCGCGAGCTGGAGGACGGCGCGGATCTGGTCGTGGGGCCGAAGGGCATTGCCGCCATCCTGCCCGAGGCGCCGCCCGAGGGGTGATCCCAAAAAAGGAAAGGGCCGGATGCAGCGCTGCACCCGGCCCTTTGAAATTCTTGTGTTGCGGAAGCTTAGCCCAGCGAACTGTCGATACCCTTGCAGGCATCAACCAGACCTTTGACGGCTGCAACCGAGCTGTCGAACATGGCCTGTTCGTCCTTGGTCATCTTGATGTTGATGACTTTTTCGATGCCGCCCGCGCCGATCACCGTGGGCACGCCCACGTACATGCCGTTGAGGCCAAGCGCGCCATCCACATAGGCCGCACAGGGCAGCACGCGCTTTTGATCCTTGAGATAGGATTCGGCCATTTCGATGGCGGAGGTGGCGGGCGCATAGAAGGCCGAGCCGGTTTTCAGCAGGCCAACGATTTCGGCACCGCCGTCGCGGGTGCGCTGAACGATGGCGTCCAGTTTTTCCTGCGTGGTCCAACCCATTTTCACCATGTCGGGCAGGGGGATGCCGGCGACGGTGGAATAGCGTGTCAGTGGCACCATCGTGTCGCCGTGGCCGCCCAGCACAAAGGCCGTCACATCGCGCATGGAGACGTTGAACTCTTCGGCAAGGAAGTGACGGAAGCGCGCGCTGTCCAGCACACCGGCCATGCCGCAGACTTTTTCGTGGGGCAGGCCCGAAAATTCACGCAGGGCCCAGACCATCGCATCAAGCGGGTTGGTGATGCAGATCACGAAAGCATTGGGCGCGTGATCGCGGATGCCTTCGCCCACGGATTTCATCACCTTGAGGTTGATGCCCAGAAGGTCATCGCGGCTCATCCCCGGTTTGCGGGGCACACCGGCGGTCACGATGCAGACGTCCGCACCGGCGATGTCCTCGTAGGACTGGGTGCCGCTCATCTTGGCGTCGAACCCTTCGGAGGGGCCGGATTCGGCAATGTCGAGGGCTTTGCCTTCGGGGGTGCCTTCGGCGATGTCAAAGAGGACGACGTCGCCCAGTTCCTTGATGGCTGCGAGATGCGCAAGCGTGCCGCCGATTTGACCTGCGCCGATCAGCGCAATCTTGGGTCTGGCCATTTTGATGTTCTCCGGTTGGGTTGGATTTGCGCGTTTGCCTAGTCCCAAATGCCCGGTGGCGCAAGTGTGCTGCGACGCGGCGAAGCGCTGCGGGCCGGGTGGTGACCCGGAATAATTGGCGCTAAGCCGGTGGTGTGGGCGCATTTTCTGACGTCGGGATGGGTTAAGTCATGTTGGTGCTGGATTGGATGTTCTTTGCGATTGCCGCACCTGCGGTGGTTTTCGCGGGCATTTCAAAGGGCGGATTCGGGTCGGGGGCGGCCTTTGCGTCGGCGTCGATTCTGGCGTTGGTGGTGGAACCGGGCATGGCGCTGGGGGTGATGTTGCCGCTTTTGATGCTGATCGATGTGGCGACCCTGCGGCCCTATTGGCGCAAATGGCGCTGGGCCGAGACGCGGCTGTTGATCCTTGGGGGTGTGCCGGGGGTGGCACTGGGGGCGGCATTGTTCCGGGTGGCGGATGCCGATCTGTTCCGGTTGCTGATCGGGGGGATATCGCTGGCCTTCGTGCTGTGGCAGGTGGGACGTGCGCGGGGCTGGATTCCGGTGGCGGAACGGCCTTTGCCCGCGTCCGCTGGCGCTTTTGCGGGCATGGTCGCGGGGTTTACCAGTTTTGTCAGCCACGCGGGCGGGCCGCCGGCGGCGGTGTACATGCTGTCGCGGCGCATGACCAAGACCGAGTATCAGGCCAGTTCGGTGCTGTTGTTCTGGGCGATCAACATCGTGAAGTTCGTGCCTTATGCGTACCTGGGCATGTTCACCCTGCAAACGGCCTTGGCCAACCTGGTGCTGGCACCTTTTGCGCTGCTGGGGGCGTGGTTGGGGGTGAAGGCGCACAGGCTGGTGCCGGAGTGCGTGTTCTTTGGCATCACCTATGTCTTGTTGACGGTCACGGGCGGCAAGCTGATCTGGGACGGGTTGACCTGAGCGGGGTGGCGGCGCGCGGCACCGCCTTACGGGGTCAGGGAATTGGGGCGCATGAAAAAGGCGGCCCGCGATTGGACCGCCTGTCAAGGTGGAGATGTGTAAGGCGGTGCCTTGCGCCGCCCTGCCTGCAAGATCAGGCGTCGTTGCCCGGTGCCGGCAGCGCCTCGGCCAGTTCTTCGAACGCCTGACCGGAGGCCACGAGGCAGGTCACGCCATTGGGCGTTGTCACCGTGATCGTCCATGTTCCGGTCTCGGCCGAGGCGAAGACCTCGATCACCGAATTGTTGGCCCCAAGGCCCATTGACTGGCGGCTTTCGCCATAGCCATCCGCCAGACGGTCCACGACCACTGCGCGGGGGCCGCAATTGCGCGCATTTTGCGCGGCGGCATCCGTGGTGGAGGCGATGTAGAGGGCAGCAGCGGCGGTCAAGGCGCCAAGGTGCAGCAGTTTGCGTGTGCGTGTCATGTCGTTCAGCCTTTTTTCAAAAGGCGTCACCCGCTGTCATCTGGCCCATCCGGTTTCCCGGCGATGACCGGGCGGCCCGGTTCATATCAGTGTCCCTGACAACCCTTCCGCAAAGGATCGGCGGCCCTGCCGAAACGGCCCTCCCGGTGTTGTCGAACCCGTAAAACTTGGCCCACGACCCCTGAAATAATGGTTAACGGCCCGTACGCGGGTTCGGAAAATTCGAATTTTGCTGCATTGCGGCGAATATCTGCTTGAACCTTTGTTCAAAAAATGGCCCTTTGCGCGCAACAATATTACCCAATCGGAGTCGCTCTCATGGCCCTTGATCGTCCCTTGCGTTCAGTTCTCTATATTCCTGCATCAAAGCCGCGCGCGCTGGACAAGGCGCGCGGGTTGCCCGTCGATGCGATCATCTTTGACCTCGAAGATGCAGTGACGGCCGAAGAAAAAGAGACGGCCCGCGGCACTTTGGCCGAGGCGCTGGCACAGGATGGCTATGGCGCGCGGATGAAGATCATCCGCATCAACGGGCTGGACACGCAGTGGGGGACCGAGGATGCCAAGGCCGCCGCCGCAATGGCCCCTGATGCGATCCTGTTGCCCAAGGTCGGCGGGCCCGGCGATCTGGATGCGTTGATGGCGATCACGGGCGACGTGCCGCTCTGGGCGATGATGGAAACGCCTGTGGGCATGTTGAACGCGGCCGCCATTGCCGCCCATCCCAAGCTGCAGGGCATGGTCATGGGCACCAATGATCTGGCCAAGGAGCTGAACACCCGCTTTCGCGCGGACCGGTTGCCCTTGCAGGCGGGTTTGGGCCTGTGCCTGCTGGCGGCCAAGGCGCATGGGCTGGCGATCATCGATGGGGTTTACAACGCGTTCAAGGACGACGAAGGGCTGGCCGTGGAGTGCGAACAGGGCCGCGACATGGGCTTTGACGGCAAGACGCTGATCCACCCGGCGCAGGTGGCTGTGACCAACACCGCCTATTCGCCCTCGGAGGCGGAGATTGACCTTGCCCGCCGCCAGATCGAGGCCTTTGATGCGGTCGAAGCGTCCGGGCAGGGCGTTGCGGTCGTGGATGGCAAGATCGTGGAAAACCTGCATGTGGACACGGCGCGGGGGCTTCTGGCACAAGCCGAAGCAATTGCAGCGATGACAGCGGAGTAGTCACATGGCCCTTTTGATCCTCGGGCTGGCCCTTTGGGTTGGCGCACATTACTTCAAACGGTTCGCACCGGAGGCGCGCGCGCGCCTTGGAGAGCCGGGCAAGGGATTGGTGGCGCTGGGCATCGGCTTGGGTCTTTTGGCGATGATCTTTGGCTATCGCTGGGCCGATTTCATCCCCGTGTGGTCGCCGCCTGCCTTCATGGTGCACATCAACAACCTGCTGATGCTGGTGGCCTTTTTCGTTTACGGCATTTCCGCGACCAAGGGGCGGCTGCGGGGCAAGATGCGGCATCCGATGCTGGTGTCGGTCAAGATCTGGGCGACGGCGCACTTGCTGGTCAACGGCGATCTGGCGTCGATCCTCCTGTTTGGCGGTTTGCTGGCCTGGGCTGTGGGGTCGGTGATCCTGATCAACCGGGCGGAACCCGATTGGCAACGTCCCGCGCCGGGTGAGGCGCGCAAGGATGTGATCCTTGTGCTCAGCTCCATCGTCGGCTTTGCGGTGGTTGCGGCCATCCACATCTGGCTGGGCGTCTGGCCCTTCCCCACCTGAGGACAGAGGACATGAAACTCTATCGCTTCCTCTCCGAAGAGGACACGTCGGCCTTTTGTCACAAGGTCACGGACGCATTGAACAAGGGCTGGGAACTTTACGGTTCGCCCACGCAGACATGGGACGCCAAGGCGGGGGTCATGCGCTGCGGGCAGGCGGTGACCAAGGACGCGCCGGGCACCTACACCCCAGACACCAAGCTCGGAGAGCAGTGATGAAGACCAACGCAGGCAACTTTTTCGAGGATTATTCCGTGGGCCAGGTGCTGCACCATGCGGTGCCGCGGACGGTCAAGATGGGGGAACGGGCGCTTTACCATGCGCTTTATCCGGCACGGCACGCGCTTTATTCGTCGGACCAGTTCGCGCAGGGCTGTGGCCTGCCGTTCAGCCCGCTTGACGACATGATCGCCTTTCACGTGGTGTTCGGAAAAACCGTGCCCGACGTTTCGCTGAACGCGGTGGCGAACCTTGGCTATGCCCAAGGCCGTTGGCTGGCACCCGTCTGGCCCGGCGATACGCTGCGGTCACAGTCCGAAGTCATTGGTCTGAAACAGAATTCCAACGGCAAGACGGGTGTTGTCTATGTGCGGACCACGGGCCTGAACCAGCATGACGAGAGGGTCATGGAATACGTGCGTTGGGTCATGGTGCGCAAAGGCGATGTGGATGCGCCCGCGCCCGACACGGTGGTGCCGGACCTGCCGAAGGTGGTGGATCCCAAGGACCTGGTGATCCCCAAGGGGTTGGACTTCAGCACTTACGATTTCGCGCTGGCCGGAGAGCCGCACCGCTGGGGCGACTATGCGGTGGGCGAGACCATCGACCACGTGGATGGTGTGACGGTGGAAGAGGCCGAACACATGATGGCCACGCGCCTGTGGCAGAACACGGCCAAGGTGCATTTCGACACATCGGCGCGGCCGGACGGGCGGCGGTTGATCTATGGCGGTCACGTGATTTCGATGGCGCGGGCGCTGTCGTTCAACGGGCTGGCCAATGCGCAGATGGTCGTGGGGCTGAACGGGGGGGCGCATGCCAACCCGTGCCTTGCGGGCGACACGATCCGCGCATGGACCGAAGTTCTGGACAAGGCGGAAACCGACGCGCCGGGGGTGGGTGCGATCCGGCTGCGGCTGGTGGCGACCAAGGGCGGCGCGCCGTTCGAGCTGCGTGGAGAAGACGGCAAATACCTGCCCGAGGTCTTGCTCGATCTCGATTACTGGGCCTTGATGCCGGTATGAGGCTGGCAGGGTGACGCGCGTCTGACGACGACGCCCCACCCGCCATCCCACACGGTGCGAGAGGCGAGAATGCTGCGATGCCTGTTGCCCTGTTGTTGCTGCCTGCCGCGTCCCATGCAGATGCGCGGCGCGAGGCCTTTGTCGAGGCGAACCTTCTGGGCATTTTCTATCACGAACTGGGTCATGCCCTGATCGACATCCTTGGCCTGCCGGTCTTTGGCCAGGAGGAAGATGCCGCCGATGTTGGCCTGCCCGAAGAACGCGCGGACAGCTGCCCGGAGGAATTTCAGCTTGCCCTGGACAGCTGGGGCCCCGCGTTTGACGATATCGCGGGGCAGGGTGCCACGATCAGCTTTGACAGCGCAGGTCACGACAGTTTGACCGCGCAGGCGATCGGCGCGGAGGTTGCGGCGCTGAACGATGATTTCGAACTGCCGGTGCCGTTGTTGGTGCGGGTCGAGGTGTGTGGCGAGGCCAATGCCTTCTATGACCCCGGTGCGCGGCACATCATCATGTGCTCGGAATTCGAAGCGCATTTGCGCAGGCTTTACAGCGCGTTGGAGTGATTCGAATTTTGTGATGTGCAGGCCGTGATTGCGCAGGCTAGGGTCAGGGCATGCAACTCTTGCGCCAGTTGATCCTTGCGACCTTCTTTCCGGTTGCCAGCCACGCCTGCGATCTGGCGCTGGTGCTGGCGGTGGATGTCTCGGGGTCGGTCGATCCGCAGGAATACCGTGTCCAGATGGATGGGCTGGCCGCCGGACTGCGCGACGGGATCGTGGTGGATGCGCTGATTGACCAGCGCGCACATGTGACGCTGGTACAGTGGACCGGATCATCGCGTCAGCAGCAAACCATCGGCTGGACGCCCATCGCGTCGGCGGCGGATGTGGCGGCATTGGCGGACAGGATCGCGCAAGACCCGCGTATCTGGCGCAACTATTCCACCGCCATCGGCGAGGCGCTGGCGGTGTCGCGCGCAGCCTTCGGTGCGGTGCCGCACTGTCGCCGCAAGGTGATCGACGTGTCGGGCGATGGTGTGTCCAACGAAGGCATCGCCCCCGCCGGTCAGCGCAGTGCCCTGCGCGCGGCGGGCATCACGGTGAATGCGCTGGCCATCGAGACCGATCAGACCGACCTGACGGCCTATTTCTTCGAGAACCTGATCGTGGGCGAAGGGGCCTTTGTGGTAACGGCCAATGGCTTTGACGACTACCCCGAACAGATCAAGCGCAAGTTGCAGCGCGAGACCACGAAACAGATCAGCAATCTTAACGAAATATTGCCAAAACCCTGACTGTGATCACGGCACACCAAACTGTGATCACAAATTGTGCAAATCCATGCCGCCGCGCCAAAAAACCACGCCCTGACCCCCGCGCGCGCAGGTGACAGCCGCCGAAAAACCGTTAGTAAGAGGGCAGGGAACCGAAAAAGGAGTCGTCATGGCCGACGTGAACCGGGGCAATCGCCCGCTTTCTCCGCATTTGTCCATCTATCGTCCGCAGTTGACGTCGATGACATCCATCCTGACGCGGATCACGGGCAATGCGCTTTTGATCAGTGCGCTCTTGGTCGTCTGGTGGTTTCTGGCGGCGTCTTCGTCACCTGAATACTTCGCGGTGGCCGATGGCCTGCTGACCAGCTGGTTCGGCACATTGGTGATGGTCCTGTCGCTGTGGGGGCTGTGGTATCACACGCTGGCCGGAGTACGGCACCTGATCTGGGACAATGCCGTTGGCCTTGATCTGCCCACCGCCGAAAAGCTCGGTTGGGGTGTGATCGGTGGTTCGGTCGTCCTGACCATCCTGACCCTTATCGTGATATAACGGAGGCCATCATGCGTTACCTGACAGACCGCAAGCGCGCCGTTGGCATGGGATCGGCCAAATCCGGCACTGAACATTTCTGGGCGATGAAGGTCAGTTCGGCGGCTTTGCTGCTGCTGATCCCGCTCTTTGTCTTTACCTTCGGCCCGATGCTGGGTGAGCCGCACGCTGATGTGGTCGCCTATTTCGCGCGCCCTTTCCCGGCGATTGTCGCGGCGCTCACGATCATTGTGACCTTCAAGCACTTCAAAGACGGTGTTCAGGTCCTGATCGAGGACTATGTGCACGGGTTGGCACAGAAAATACTGATCGTTGCGATGATCTGCCTGAGCTACGCGGCTGCCGCGACCGGGCTGTTCGCAATCGCGCGCATCGCGCTTTGATTTAAGCCAGAGGAGACCTCGGAATGGCTGCATATGAATACGAGACACATGAATACGATGTTGTGGTTGTGGGCGCGGGCGGCGCGGGTTTGCGCGCCACGCTGGGCATGGCCGAACAGGGGCTGCGCACCGCCTGCGTGACCAAGGTGTTCCCGACCCGGTCGCACACGGTGGCCGCACAGGGTGGCATCGCCGCCAGCCTCAGCAACATGGGGCCCGACAACTGGCAGTGGCATATGTATGACACGGTCAAGGGCTCGGATTGGTTGGGTGACACCGACGCGATGGAATATCTCGCCCGCGAAGCGCCCAAGGCGGTGTACGAGCTGGAACATTACGGCGTGCCGTTTTCGCGCACCGAAGAGGGCAAGATCTATCAGCGTCCCTTTGGCGGGCACACCACCGAGTTCGGCGAAGGCCCCGCGGTGCAACGCACCTGTGCCGCCGCCGACCGGACGGGCCACGCGATCCTGCACACGCTCTATGGTCAGAGCCTGAAGAACAACGCGGAATTCTACATCGAATACTTCGCCATCGACCTGATCATGTCCGAAGATGGTGTGTGTCAGGGTGTGCTGTGCTGGAAACTCGATGACGGCACCATGCACCTGTTCAGTGCCAAGATGGTGGTGCTTGCGACGGGCGGCTATGGCCGGGCCTATTTCTCGGCCACTTCGGCGCACACCTGCACCGGTGATGGCGGCGGCATGACCGCGCGCGCGGGCCTGCCCTTGCAGGATATGGAGTTCGTGCAGTTCCACCCCACCGGCATCTATGGCGCGGGCTGCCTGATCACCGAAGGGGCACGGGGCGAGGGCGGGTACCTCACCAACTCAGAAGGCGAGCGGTTCATGGAGCGCTATGCGCCGCAGTACAAGGATCTGGCCCCGCGCGACTATGTCAGCCGCTGCATGACCATGGAAATCCGCGAGGGCCGGGGCGTGGGGGCCAATGGCGACCACATCCACCTGAACCTGTCGCATCTGCCGCCTGAAACGCTGGCGCTGCGCCTGCCGGGCATTTCCGAAAGCGCGCGGGTGTTTGCGGGTGTGAACCTGAACAAGGAACCGATCCCGGTTCTGCCCACTGTGCACTACAACATGGGTGGGATTCCCACGAACTACTGGGGCGAGGTTCTGGCCCCGACCAAGGATGACCCTGACCGCGTGTCGCCCGGCCTGATGGCCGTGGGCGAGGCGGGCTGTGCTTCGGTGCACGGGGCGAACCGCCTTGGGTCGAACTCGCTGATCGACCTGGTGGTGTTTGGCCGGGCCGCGGCCATTCGCGCGGGCAAGATCGTGGACCCCGATACCGCGGTGCCCACGCCCAACCCGGCCAGTGTTCAGGCGGCTTTGGACCGCTTCGACAATACGCGCTACGCCAAGGGCCACACGCCCACCGCCGAACTGCGTCTGGAAATGCAGCAGACCATGCAGAAGGACGCGGCGGTCTTCCGCGCCAACGACACGCTGGCTGCGGGCAAGGTGGCGATGGACGAGGTTGCGGGCAAATACACCGATGTGGGCGTGACCGACCGCAGCCTTGTGTGGAACAGCGACCTGATGGAAACGCTGGAACTGGCCAACCTCATTCCCAACGCGGTGGCGACGATCACCGGGGCCGAGGCGCGCAAGGAAAGCCGGGGCGCACACGCGCACGAGGATTTCCCCGAACGCGACGACAAGAACTGGCGCAAGCATTCGCTGATCTGGTTCAAGGGCAACGCCGCAACGCTGGGCTATCGCGGGGTGCACGAACAGCCCCTGACCAGCCACAACGACGGCGGCATCGACCCCAAGAAGATCGCGCCGAAGCAGCGGACGTTCTGATCGATGCTTGGTGAGATTCGGCGTACGCTTCGGTCCGAAGGGATGGATGTCCATCCCATCAAGACGCGTGCGTTCTACCTTAAGGGCTACGGGTTTGCGCCGGATGTGGTGATGGATGTAGGCGTGCATGATGGCACGCCGTGGCTTTACAAGAGTTTTCCCAATGCGCGGTTCGTGCTGGTCGATCCGCAGCCCGGATGCGGCGATGCGGTGCGCGCGGCGGGACGGCTGGAGGATTTCGATTTCCATGCCGTGGCGCTGGGTGCGGAAGACGGCACCGCGACGCTGAACGTGCCGGAAACCGAGCCGGGCAAGGGCGGCGCCATGGCATCGCTTAAAAGCCGCACCGACACTCTGACCAAGACCTTCACCAAGGTCGAGACCCTTGAAGTGCCGGTCAAACGGCTGGATGATCTGGCCGCGGGCTATGACGGGCGCATCGGGTTGAAGATCGACACCGAAGGGTTCGAGGTCGATGTTCTGGAAGGTGGGCCCGAGACATTGAAACGCTGTGATTTCGTGGTGCTGGAACTGAGCGTGACCGAACGGTTCACGGGCACCGCGCCCCCGTCGCAGGCGATTGCGATGCTGGCCGATGCGGGGCTTGAGCTGCGCGACGTGCTGGCCGTGGCCGATGGGCCGGGCAAACGTGCACAGCCCCGGCACATGGACGTGATGTTCACGCGGTGGGCGGCATGATGCGCGCGCTGGCCCTGATATCCGTGCTGGCGCTGGCCGCCTGCGAACAAGCAACCGAAGCCGTGGACGGTGTGGCCCGCCAATCGGCCAAGGCCGCGGTGGCCGAAACCCTTGTCACCCGCTTTCCCGCCGTCCCGCAGGCCGCGGTGACCCCCTTTACCGATTGCGTGATCGACAACGCGACCGCGCGCGAAATCGGCGAATTCGCAAAGGACGCCGTGATCGGTGTTGACGAGACAACGGCGACGCTTGTGACCAGTGTCCTTGCCCGCCCCGAGACCCAACAGTGCATTGCCAAGGCCGGCCTCGCCGTCCTGGCCGCGTGAAAGGAGACCCCAGATGGTTCAACTGACGCTTCCCAAGAACAGCCGCATCCAGACGGGCAAGACATGGCCCAAGCCCGAAGGGGCGACCAACCTGCGCAAGTTCCAGATCTACCGCTGGAACCCCGATGACGGCAAAAACCCGCAGGTCGACACCTATTGGGTGGATATGGACAGCTGCGGCCCGATGATCCTGGACGCGCTGATCAAGATCAAGAACGAGATCGACCCCACGCTGACCTTCCGCCGGTCCTGCCGCGAGGGCATCTGCGGGTCCTGTGCGATGAACATCGACGGCATCAACACGCTCGCCTGCATCTACGGCATGGACGAGGTGAAAGGCGACGTGAAAATCTATCCCCTGCCGCACATGCCGGTGGTCAAGGATCTGATCCCGGACCTCACGCACTTCTACGCGCAGCACGCGTCGATTATGCCCTGGCTTGAGACCAAGACGAACCGCCCCGCGAAAGAGTGGAAGCAATCCATCGAGGACCGCAAGAAGCTCGATGGCCTTTATGAATGCGTGATGTGCGCGTCCTGCTCGACATCCTGCCCCAGCTATTGGTGGAACGGCGACCGCTACCTTGGGCCAGCCGCGTTGCTGCACGCCTACCGCTGGATCATCGACAGCCGCGACGAGGCGACCGGCGAACGGCTGGACGACCTTGAGGACCCCTTCAAGCTGTACCGCTGCCACACGATCATGAACTGCGCCAAGACATGCCCCAAGGGTTTGAACCCCGCAGAGGCCATCGCCAACATCAAGAAGATGATGGTCGACCGGACGGTGTGATGGACAAGCCGGACCTGTCGCTGGATTTCCAATCGCCGGAAGACCTGCGGCTGATTTGCCGACATCTGGCGGCACGTCTCCATTATCTCAACCGTGTGGCTGGCGGCGAGGCGGCGTTCAATGCTGCGGTGGCGGACCTGTTGGAAAAGACGGGTCGCCTGTTTGCCGAGAAGTACAAGGACAAGGACATGCGCGCGCTCTTCGGTGATGGCTGGACCGAAGGCGCGATCGACCGTGATGCGCGCCCTGCTGCGTTGATGGCGTTGATGTATCCGCCGAAGAACGAGGGTTGAGCCGTCTGGCGCTGTCCGGTTGGCGGTGTTGTAATGGCCGGTTCGGGGCTAATGCACACCTTGCCCTGAGGCGCGCCGCACGGGATCAAGGCCGCAGGCCGCCGTGCATCCATTGCCCGGCAGGCGGTTTTGCAGGGCAAAACCTGCAGAGAGGGGCCAGACCGCCCCATCGGGCTGGCGATTTGGCTAACGAAGGCGCGCCTTTCCCAGAGGAAATGTGCTTGGCGGCCAAAAAGCGCACCGAAGAACCGTCTGGCCGCCATTCCGCAGTCTGGCGATACACGGCTCGTATCGAAGGAAAAGGTAAAGGACAGTTAATGTCCGTAGACCCATGAATTGAAACTCAGTGTGGCCAAAGGCCAGCTTCTCTAATTGGGCGTTTGGGTCAAGCTTCTCTTCGCAGTCTGGTTGATGCCACGTGGGGCATCGCTGCGTGCATGTGTCGGATTGGTTGTGGAGAGCCTTGCTTTGAGACGCGCTTGGTGGCGCAGCAGGCATTTTCGGATTCATCCACGAACCTCGTCCGGTGAGCACGGCCCCGTTCAGATTGGTGTTGGGCGCTCAGATCATGCCGTAGCCTCCACCTTCTCTGAACGGAACTCCGTGCCATCCGCCCACATGCGGTGACGCAGGACCCGGTTCGCCAGGTTGGGCTTGCGCCGGGTGCGCTCAAAAAAGGCTTCTGCACCGCCATCCTCAACCGCCGATTTGTAACGGTAGAACGTGTCGCGCGACACGCCCCCCGCTCTCACTCCTCCACCCACCCCCGTTCCGTCCCCTTCAACACCTGCTTGCGCGGACCCCGCTGCATTCTCGGCGCGTCCAGCTCGCCCATGTGGATATCCGTGTCGCCCCATTCCGGGCGGGCGCGGGCTTTGGCCAGCACCTCTTCGGGCTTGAGGATGTAATCCATCGTGTCCGGCCCCTCGATCAGTTTGGCCAGCCGGAAGTGCATGAACGCCCGCAGCACCCGGTTCATGCGCGGCTGATACCCCGGTCCCAGCCCCTTGAAGAACCGCACCACGTCGTCATCCAGCGAGATCGTGATTTTCACCCGCTTGGGGTCGCGTTTGTCCTGCTCCTCCCAGATCTGGTCCCAGTCGCGGGGCAGGGCGCGGAATTCGTGCAGGTATCCCATCAGGTCGTGTTCGATCATCCGCATCGCATCCACGCCAAAGCCCCAGTGCTTGCGGTCGGTGCGGGTCATCTGCTTGGGGTCGGCTTCGCGCATTCCATCTCTCCTCAAATCCGGCGAAAGCACTGTGCCCTCAGAGGGTTAAGGTGGCCAAACCCGGTCGGACGCGGGGGTAACCGGATCGAAACCATACCGGACCCATACTGCGTCCATACCGGCCCCATACGCCCCGCCCCTTGACCGAAGGCGCGGTTTTGCGGAATATCGGGCGGTGCGGCGCATGTGCGCGCCTTTGCTTGAGGACAGGGCCTTGGGGGCCTTGCCTTTCGTGTCTTCACGTCCTATTTGAAGCGTTCACGCGGGTTCGATTGATTCGAAGCCGCTTTTTCTGTCGTGCAGCATGGAGCCTGAAACATCCCCCTGACATTCAAACGTCACCGCGGGGAAGGGCAAGATGTTGTGCGAGGCCTGGCTTGGTAAGTTCCTGTAAAACAGGAGTTTTCCAAGGCAGGAGGGAAGTCGGGGGCCGCACATTGGGACGTGGGGCAAGAATGGACTTTCCTTCAACGCCGTCTCGTATGGTCGCCCGTGCAGTCGCCCAACTGCCCGTGCGCCGGTGAGAATTGAAAGGTGTCCAGACACATGGCGCAAAGTTTCCTCGGTCAGAAACGTCTCCGTAAGTATTACGGTAAAATCCGCGAAGTCCTCGACATGCCGAACCTCATCGAGGTTCAGAAATCATCCTACGACCTGTTCCTCAACTCCGGCGACGCCGAAGTCCCCACCGATGGGGATGGCATCCAGGGCGTGTTCCAATCTGTCTTTCCAATCAAGGACTTCAACGAGACGTCCGTGCTGGAATACGTCAAGTACGAGCTGGAAAAACCCAAGTACGACGTCGAGGAATGTCAGCAACGCGACATGACCTACAGCGCGCCCCTGAAGGTGACGCTGCGCCTGATCGTATTTGATGTCGACGAAGACACCGGCGCCAAATCCGTCAAGGATATCAAGGAACAAGACGTGTTCATGGGCGACATGCCCTTGATGACACCCAACGGTACGTTCATCGTGAACGGCACCGAGCGTGTGATCGTCAGCCAGATGCACCGCTCCCCCGGCGTGTTCTTCGATCACGACAAGGGCAAGACGCACAGCTCGGGCAAGCTGCTCTTTGCCTGCCGCATCATTCCTTACCGTGGCTCGTGGCTGGACTTTGAATTCGACGCCAAGGACATCGTCTTTGCGCGCATCGACCGTCGCCGCAAACTGCCCGTGACAACGCTGCTCTACTCGCTTGGCCTCGACCAAGAGGCGATCATGGACGCCTATTACGAGACTGTCAGCTTCAAGTTGAAAAAGAACAAGGGCTGGGTCACACCGTTCTTCCCCGAGCGTGTACGCGGCACCCGTCCGACCTATGATCTGGTCGACGCCAAATCGGGTGAAGTCATTGCCGAAGCCGGCAAGAAGGTCACCCCCCGCGCTGTGAAGAAGCTGATCGACGAAGGCAACGTCAAGGACCTGCTGGTCCCGTTCGAGCACATCGTGGGCAAGTTCGTGGCCAAGGACATCATCAACGAAGAAAACGGCGCGATCTATGTCGAGGCCGGTGATGAGCTGACGCTGGAATATGACAAGGACGGCGATCTGATCGGCGGCTCGGTCAAGGACCTGATCGATGCCGGTGTGACCGAGATCCCCGTACTGGACATCGACAACGTCAACGTCGGCCCGTACATGCGCAACACGCTGGCGCAGGACAAGAACATGAACCGCGAAACCGCGCTCATGGACATCTACCGCGTCATGCGTCCGGGCGAGCCCCCCACCGTCGAAGCGGCCTCGTCGCTCTTTGACACGCTGTTCTTCGACAGCGAACGCTATGACCTGTCTGCTGTTGGTCGCGTGAAAATGAACATGCGTCTGGCACTTGATGCCGAAGACACCCAGCGCACCCTGCGCCGCGAAGACATCGTTGCCTGCATCAAGGCGCTGGTGGAACTGCGCGATGGCAAGGGCGACGTGGACGACATCGACCACCTCGGCAACCGTCGCGTGCGGTCCGTGGGCGAGCTGATGGAAAATCAGTACCGCGTAGGCCTGCTCCGGATGGAGCGTGCGATCAAGGAGCGCATGAGTTCCGTCGAGATCGACACCGTCATGCCGCAGGACCTGATCAACGCGAAACCTGCTGCTGCTGCCGTGCGTGAATTCTTCGGCTCCTCGCAGCTGTCGCAGTTCATGGACCAGACGAACCCGCTGTCCGAAGTGACGCACAAACGCCGCCTGTCGGCGCTTGGGCCGGGCGGTCTGACGCGTGAACGCGCAGGCTTCGAGGTGCGCGACGTGCACGCCACGCACTATGGCCGGATGTGCCCGATTGAAACGCCGGAAGGCCCGAACATCGGCCTGATCAACTCGTTGGCGACATTTGCCCGCGTGAACAAATACGGCTTCATCGAAACGCCCTACCGCAAGGTTGAAGGCGGCAAGGTGACGGACGAAGTGCAATACATGTCCGCCACCGAAGAACAGCGTCACACCGTGGCGCAGGCCAACGCGTCGATTGACGCGGGCGGCAAGTTCACCAACGAGTTCGTGAACACCCGCCAGTCGGGCGAATACACGCTGGCGCCTGTCGACAACGTGGACCTGATCGACGTAAGCCCGAAACAGTTGGTTTCGGTTGCCGCCTCGCTGATCCCTTTCCTGGAAAACGACGACGCCAACCGCGCCCTGATGGGGTCGAACATGCAACGTCAGGCGGTTCCGCTTCTGCAAGCCGAGGCGCCGCTGGTCGGCACCGGCATCGAAGAGGTTGTGGCCCGCGATTCCGGTGCGGCCTACATGGCGAAACGCGCCGGCATCATCGACCAGGTCGATGCCACACGCATCGTTGTGCGTGCGACCGAAGACCTCGAACTGGGCGACGCAGGCGTGGACATCTACCGCATGCGCAAGTTCCAGCGGTCGAACCAGAACACCTGCATCAACCAGCGTCCGCTGGTGAAAGTGGGTGATGTGGTTTCCAAGGGGCAGGTGATTGCCGATGGTCCGTCCACGGACATGGGTGAACTGGCGCTGGGCAAGAACGTGGTCGTCGCGTTCATGCCGTGGAATGGCTACAACTACGAAGACTCGATCCTGATTTCCGAGCGGATCGCGCGCGATGACGTCTTTACCTCGATCCACATCGAGGAATTCGAAGTCGCCGCCCGTGACACCAAGCTTGGGCCGGAAGAGATCACCCGCGACATCCCCAACGTCGGTGAAGAAGCGCTGCGCAACCTCGACGAGGCGGGCATCGTGTACATCGGTGCGGACGTTGAGCCGGGCGATATCCTCGTGGGCAAGATCACACCCAAGGGCGAAAGCCCGATGACGCCGGAAGAAAAGCTTCTGCGCGCCATCTTCGGCGAGAAAGCCAGCGACGTGCGCGACACGTCCCTGCGCGTCAAACCGGGTGACTTCGGTACGGTCGTCGAAGTGCGCGTGTTCAACCGCCACGGTGTGGAAAAAGACGAACGCGCCCTGCAGATCGAGCGGGAAGAGGTCGAGCGTCTGGCCCGTGACCGGGACGACGAACTCGCGATCCTCGATCGGAACATCTATGCGCGTCTGCGCGGCATGATCCTTGGCAAGACCGCCGTGAAAGGTCCCAAGGGGGTCAAGGCGAACGCCGAGATCACCGAAGAGATCCTCGACGAGGTTCTCACCCGTGGTCAGTGGTGGCAGCTGGCGCTGAAAGACGAAGCTGACGCACAGGTGGTCGAAGCCCTGAACGAGCAGTACGAGGCGCAAAAACGTGCCTTGGATGCCCGTTTCGAGGACAAGGTCGAGAAAGTGCGCCGTGGCGACGATCTGCCCCCGGGCGTGATGAAAATGGTCAAGGTGTTCGTGGCGGTGAAGCGCAAGCTGCAACCGGGCGACAAGATGGCCGGCCGTCACGGCAACAAGGGTGTGATTTCCAAGGTTGTGCCGATGGAAGACATGCCGTTCCTTTCGGACGGTACACCGGTCGACTTCTGTCTGAACCCGCTGGGCGTGCCATCGCGTATGAACGTCGGGCAAATCCTTGAGACGCACATGGGTTGGGCCGCACGTGGTCTGGGCCTGAACGTGGACGAGGCGCTGCAGGAATACCGCCGCTCGGGTGATCTGACACCTGTGCGCGAGGCGATGCACCTGGCTTACGGCGATGACGTTTATGACGAGGGCATCTCGGGCATGGACGAGGACACGCTGGTCGAAGCGGCGGGCAACGTGTCGCGCGGTGTGCCGATTGCCACGCCGGTTTTCGACGGTGCCAAAGAGGCAGACGTGAACAACGCGCTGGAACGCGCGGGCTTCTCGACCTCGGGTCAGTCGATCCTGTTCGACGGGCGCACCGGCGAACAGTTCAGCCGTCCCGTGACCGTGGGCATCAAGTACCTGCTGAAACTGCACCACCTTGTGGACGACAAGATCCACGCGCGTTCGACCGGGCCATACAGCCTCGTCACCCAGCAGCCGCTGGGCGGTAAGGCGCAGTTCGGTGGCCAGCGCTTTGGTGAGATGGAAGTCTGGGCTCTGGAAGCCTACGGCGCCGCCTACACCCTGCAGGAAATGCTGACCGTGAAATCGGACGACGTGGCCGGACGGACGAAAGTCTATGAAAGCATCGTCAAGGGCGAGGACAATTTCGAAGCCGGCGTGCCGGAATCGTTCAACGTTCTGGTCAAAGAAGTCCGGGGCCTCGGCCTGAACATGGAACTCCTGGACGCAGAGGAAGACGAATAACGGGCCCACGTAAGGTGGGGTTGACCCCACCTTACCCCGTTTCTCCCTTTGCTCCCCTTTCAAGGATTTGAAAATGAACCAGGAACTGACAAACAACCCGTTCAACCCGCTCACACCCCCCAAGGTGTTTGATGAAATCAAGGTCTCGCTGGCATCGCCCGAGCGGATCCTGTCGTGGTCGTTCGGTGAGATCAAGAAACCCGAAACCATCAACTACCGGACCTTCAAGCCCGAGCGTGATGGCCTGTTCTGCGCGCGTATCTTCGGCCCGATCAAGGACTACGAATGCCTGTGCGGCAAATACAAGCGCATGAAGTATCGCGGCGTCGTCTGCGAGAAATGCGGCGTCGAAGTCACTCTGCAGAAGGTCCGCCGCGAGCGCATGGGCCACATCGAACTGGCGGCACCCGTCGCGCACATCTGGTTCCTCAAGTCGCTGCCGTCCCGCATCGGCCTGATGCTGGACATGACCCTGCGCGATCTTGAGCGGGTTCTGTATTTTGAAAACTACGTGGTGATCGAACCCGGTCTGACGGACCTCACCTACGGTCAGATGCTGACCGAAGAAGAGTTCATGGACGCCCAGGACGCCTATGGCATGGACGCGTTCACCGCGAACATCGGTGCCGAAGCGATCCGCGAAATGCTGTCCCAGATTGATCTGGAAGCCGAAGCCGACCAACTGCGCGCCGATCTGAAAGAGGCGACAGGCGAGCTGAAGCCCAAGAAGATCATCAAGCGTCTGAAGGTGGTGGAATCCTTCCTCGAATCCGGCAACCGGCCCGAGTGGATGGTTCTGACCGTGATCCCCGTGATCCCGCCGGAACTGCGTCCGCTGGTGCCGCTGGATGGTGGCCGCTTTGCGACCTCCGACCTCAACGACCTCTATCGTCGTGTGATCAACCGGAACAACCGTCTGAAGCGTCTGATTGAACTGCGCGCGCCCGACATCATCGTCCGCAACGAAAAGCGGATGTTGCAGGAATCCGTTGACGCATTGTTCGACAACGGCCGCCGTGGCCGCGTGATCACGGGTGCCAACAAGCGTCCGCTGAAATCGCTCAGCGACATGCTGAAGGGCAAACAGGGTCGTTTCCGTCAGAACCTTTTGGGCAAACGCGTCGACTTCTCGGGTCGTTCGGTCATCGTGACCGGGCCGGAACTCAAACTGCATCAGTGTGGTCTGCCCAAGAAGATGGCGCTCGAACTGTTCAAGCCGTTCATCTACTCGCGTCTTGAGGCCAAGGGTCTGTCTTCCACCGTCAAGCAAGCCAAGAAGCTGGTGGAAAAAGAACGCCCCGAGGTCTGGGATATCCTTGATGAGGTGATCCGCGAACACCCCGTCATGCTGAACCGTGCGCCCACGCTGCACCGTTTGGGCATTCAGGCGTTCGAACCCGTCCTGATCGAAGGCAAGGCCATCCAGCTGCACCCGCTCGTGTGTTCGGCCTTCAACGCCGACTTCGACGGTGACCAGATGGCCGTGCACGTGCCGCTGAGCCTTGAGGCCCAGTTGGAAGCGCGCGTTCTGATGATGTCCACGAACAACGTTCTGTCGCCTGCCAACGGCGCGCCGATCATCGTGCCATCGCAGGACATGATCCTGGGTCTCTACTACACGACCCTGGAGCGTGCGGGCATGAAAGGCGAAGGCATGGTCTTCGGCTCCATCGAGGAAGTGCAACACGCCCTCGACGCGGGCGAAGTGCACCTGCACGCCAAGATCACGGCCCGTGTGCCGCAGATCGATGCGGATGGCCAAGAGGTCATGATGCGGTTCGAAACCACGCCGGGCCGTGTCCGTCTGGGCGCGCTTCTGCCGCTCAATGCCAAGGCACCGTTCGAATTGGTCAACCGTCTTCTGCGCAAGAAAGAAGTGCAGCAGGTCATCGACACCGTGTATCGGTATTGCGGTCAGAAAGAGTCCGTCATTTTCTGTGACCAGATCATGACCATGGGCTTCCGCGAAGCGTTCAAGGCGGGCATTTCCTTTGGCAAAGACGACATGCTGATCCCTGACAGCAAGTGGGGCATCGTTGATGAAACCCGCGAGCAGGTGAAGGACTTTGAACAGCAGTACATGGACGGCCTGATCACTCAGGGCGAAAAGTACAACAAGGTGGTCGATGCCTGGTCGAAGTGTAACGACAAGGTCACGGATGCCATGATGGGCTCGATCTCGGCGGCGCAAACCGACGAGAACGGCACGGAAATGGAACCGAACTCGGTCTACATGATGGCCCACTCCGGTGCGCGTGGCTCGGTCACGCAGATGAAACAGCTGGGCGGCATGCGCGGCCTGATGGCCAAGCCGAACGGCGACATCATCGAAACGCCGATCATCTCGAACTTCAAGGAAGGTCTGACCGTTCTTGAATACTTCAACTCCACGCACGGTGCGCGGAAGGGTCTGTCGGACACCGCCCTGAAAACGGCGAACTCCGGTTACCTGACCCGTCGTCTGGTGGACGTCGCACAGGACTGCATCGTGCGCATGAACGACTGTGGCACCGACAACGCCATCACCGCCGAAGCAGCGGTGAACGATGGTGAAGTCGTGTCGTCGCTGGCCGAACGTGTGCTGGGCCGTGTCGCTGCCGAGGACATCATGCGCCCCGGCACAGACGAAGTTCTGATCGCCGATGGCGCCCTGATCGACGAACGCATGTCGGACGCCGTGGACGAGGCCGGTGTTGCATCCGCCCGCATCCGCAGCCCGCTGACCTGCGAAGCCGAAGAAGGCGTTTGCGCCATGTGCTACGGTCGTGACCTTGCACGCGGTACAAAGGTGAACACCGGCGAAGCCGTGGGCATCATCGCGGCGCAGTCGATCGGTGAGCCGGGCACACAGCTGACGATGCGGACCTTCCACATCGGTGGCGTGGCCCAGGGTGGCCAACAGTCCTTCCTCGAAAGCAGCCACGCCGGTAAGGTCGTGTTCTCCAACGCGCAGACCCTTGAGAACGCCACAGGCGAAACCATGGTGATGGGCCGGAACATGAAACTGGCCGTGGTGGATGAAAACGGTGAAGAGCGTGCCAGCCACAAGGTCGGTTATGGCTCCAAGCTGTTTGTGCAGGACGGTCAGGACATCGACCGCGGCGACAAGCTGTTTGAGTGGGATCCCTACACGCTGCCCATCATCGCCGAGAAATCGGGGACGGCGAAATATGTCGACCTCGTATCGGGCATCGCCGTGCGCGATGAAACCGATGATGCGACAGGCATGACCCAGAAGATCGTGATCGACTGGCGTGCCGCACCCAAGGGCAACGAGCTCAAGCCTGAAATCATCCTCTCGGATGCAGATGGCGAGCCTGTGCGCAACGATGCGGGCAACCCTGTGACCTATCCGATGTCGGTTGACGCCGTCCTGTCCATCGAAGACGGGCAGGAGGTTCAGGCCGGTGACGTGGTTGCGCGTATCCCGCGTGAAGGTGCCAAGACCAAGGACATCACCGGTGGTCTGCCGCGTGTGGCCGAACTGTTCGAAGCACGTCGTCCCAAGGATCACGCGATCATCGCGGAAATCGATGGCTACGTGCGCTTTGGCAAGGACTACAAGAACAAGCGTCGCATCGCGATCGAGTCCTCCGAAGATGCCGATCACAAGGTCGAGTACATGGTGCCCAAGGGGAAACACATCCCCGTTGCCGAAGGCGACTTCGTGCAGAAGGGGGATTACATCATGGACGGCAACCCCGCGCCGCATGACATCCTGTCGATCATGGGTGTCGAGGCGCTGGCCGATTACATGATCAACGAGGTGCAAGAGGTCTATCGCCTGCAAGGTGTGAAGATCAACGACAAGCACATCGAGGTCATCGTGCGCCAGATGCTGCAGAAGTGGGAAATCCAGGACAGCGGCGACACCACGCTGCTCAAAGGCGAACACGTGGACAAGCAGGAATTCGACGCGGCCAATGAAAAGGCCCTGTCGAAAGGCGGCCGCCCCGCTCAGGGCGAACCGATCCTCTTGGGCATCACCAAGGCAAGCTTGCAAACCCGCAGCTTTATCTCGGCGGCGTCGTTCCAGGAAACCACGCGCGTTCTGACCGAGGCGTCGGTGCAAGGCAAGAAAGACCGCCTTGTCGGCCTGAAAGAGAACGTGATCGTTGGTCGCCTGATCCCCGCCGGTACCGGTGGTGCCACGCAGCAGATGCGCAAGATCGCGCAGGATCGCGACAACGTGGTCATCGAAGCGCGCCGCGAAGAAGCCGAAGCCGCTGCTGCGCTTGCTGCACCGTCTGCGGACGACGTGGTGGGCGGAGATGTCTTCGACACGGTCATCACACCGGACGAAGACAGCCGCGATTGATCGCCACGCTGATCTGACATTGAAAAGGCCCTCGGTTTCCGGGGGCCTTTTTCGTTGGCCTGCTAATCCAGCAGTTTCCTGAAACCTCTGTGCGTGGCTGCGTAGCCCGCGTGCGCGTAAAACCGGTGCGCGTCGTCGCGGTCGGAATGTGCAAAAAGTTCGATCAACCCGCACCCCCGCCGCCGTGCTTCGGCTTCCGCATGGGCCAGCATCCTTGCCCCGATCCCTTGCCCCCGGCACCCGGTCGCCACGCGCACGTCCTCGATCAACGCGCGCCGCAAACCCTTGTAGGACAGGCCGGGAATGGTGGTCAGTTGCAGGCACCCGACAACTGCGTCATCGCACACGGCGGCAAAAAGGGTGCTGTTGGGGTCTTGCTGGATCTGGCGAAAGGCCGACACATAGACCTGCGCCTGATCCGGGGCCGTGCTTTCGCGCAACCGCCCCTGCGCATCGTCCCACAGCAACTGCACAATCCCGCGCACATCGCTCTCCACGGCGAGACGGATGTCCACGGGACGATGGCTGGTGCGGGACGCCCCCGCGCTCTGGCGTGTTTCATCTGACATGGGCGCACAGCACCATAATGCCACGCGCGAGGCAATGCCGCGCCGATGTTGATGCAGGTCAACGCAGGGTGGCCCGGCGTCATGTAGACTCCGGCCAAAACACCGGAGGTGCCGCATGACCAATACCCAGACCGAAACGCCGCCCAATCCCTGCTCGGATCAGATCATCGGGTTTGAGCAGGGTGAATACCCCTATGCCACCCGGCTTTGCCGTAAGGAGTACGAGGCCGAGAAGGCCGCCCTTCAGGTCGAGTTGCTCAAGGTTCAGCACTGGGTGCAGGAGCAAGGGCAGAAAATCGTGCTGATTTTCGAGGGTCGTGATGCGGCGGGCAAGGGCGGTACGATCAAGCGGTTCACCGAACATCTCAACCCCCGGTCCGCACGGGTCGTGGCGTTGAACAAACCCACCGATGATGAACGCGGCCAATGGTTTTTCCAGCGCTATGTCAAACACCTGCCCACCGCGGGGGAAATCGTTCTGTATGACCGGTCGTGGTACAACCGTGCGGGGGTTGAGAGGGTGATGAATTTCTGCGCGCCCAACGAATACCTCGAATTCATGCGCCAGACGCCCGAGTTCGAACGCATGCTGACCCGGTCGGGCATCCGGCTTTTCAAGTACTGGTTTTCCGTCACCCGGGACGAACAGCGCAACCGCTTTGCGTCGCGCGAAACCGACCCGCTCAAACGGTGGAAACTGTCGCCCATCGACCGGGCCAGCCTCGACAAGTGGGACGACTACACCGAGGCCAAGGAGGCGATGTTCTTCTACACCGACACCGCCGATGCGCCGTGGACGGTCATCCGATCCAACGACAAGAAGCGCGCGCGTCTCAATTGCATGCGGCATTTCCTGAACAGCATCGATTACCCTGACAAGGACCTGTCCGTTGTTCAGCCCCCTGACCCCCTGATCATGCATCAGGCCGAAGCGGTGGTGCATGCTTCTGACCATATCTTTGCCAATTCGTTGCACCCGGCCACGCGAAAATCCTGAAGCCAATGACATCAAAGGGCTTTTGTCCGTGCCTCGGGGCGGATAGCGTCACGGCATGGCGAAGGGTTTCAAGCTGGATGTGAAAGGGTTGGTGCGGTTCTCCTATCTTTCGGAGAACGGCTTTGCCATGTCGAAGGCCGGGATGAAGGCGGTGCGCGAAACGCTCTATGCGCCTGAACGGCTGGACCGGCGCTTTCGTCTGTTTGAAACACTCAGCCTGCATTGCCTGCGCCAGCAGCGCGACCAGAGTTTCACCGCCGGTGTGCTGATCGGCGAAGATTTCCCCGACAAGCCCCGCGCGCGGCTTGAAGACATGATTGCCGACATGTCCAACGTGCACCTGATCGTGCGGCCCCCGATGATCCACATCAAGGCCACGGTCGAAGCCTTTGCCGAATTGCCAAGCGATCCCAAGGCCACGCACACCGCCACCTTCCGGCTGGATGATGATGACGCGATGCACCTCGACACGGTGTCGCGCATTCGCACCATTGCCGCACAGGTGATGCCGATCCGCAATGCCAACATGCCCTTTGCCATCGCCTTCAACCGGGGTTTTTACCTTGATTCCGCCTCTGATGAGCCGGTGCAGGAAATGTACGAAAAAACGCCGCTGGGCGTGGGGCTGGCCGTGGTGGCGCGGGTAGGGGACCCGGCCAATGCGTTCCGGCGCAATCACCGGTCCATCGCGCAGTTCTATGACACCTATACCGAGGTCGCAGCGCCGATGTTCATCCGATCTGTGCATCCCGACAACGACAGCGGCGCGCAGGCCACGGGGCGCAAGGGCACCATGGGTCCCAAGCGGATCATGCGCCATCTGCGCGAAGGTTTCGGGCTTGAGATCGAAGACCTGGATGCGCTTTGATTTGTCGCCGAACCTCGCCGGGGCGCTGTTGATGATGGCGTCAATGGCGTCGTTTACGTTGAATGACACGTTGATCAAGATGACGGGCGGGACGCTGCCGCTGGGCCAGCTGTTGCTGGTGCGCGGCGTGTTCAGCACCGCGTTGATCTTTGTGCTGGCACGCTGGCTGGGGTCCATGCACTGGAACATCGGGCGGCGCGATTGGGGGTTGATCGCCCTGCGCTCGGCGGCCGAAATCTCGGCGGCCTATTTCTTTATCACCGCGCTTCTGAACATGCCCCTGGCCAATGTCACCGCCATCCTTCAGGTGCTGCCGCTGACCGTGACGCTTGGCAGTGCGCTGATTTTCCGCGAGGCCGTGGGCTGGCGCCGGGCATTGGCCATTGGCATCGGGTTCATCGGTATGTTGCTGATCGTTCGGCCGGGGCCGGAGGGGTTCAGCCTGTGGTCACTGTACGGATTGATGGCCGTTCTGTCGGTGACGGTGCGCGATCTGGCAACGCGGCGCTTGTCGCCCGAAGTGCCGGGCATGACCGTGACGCTGTGTGCATCATTGGCGGTGCTGGTGTTCTTTGGCCTGAGCAGCGTCGGCACCGACTGGCAACCGATCACGCCGCGCCTGTGGGTGCTGATTGCGGGGGCGTCGGTGTTCATCTTCGGGGGCTACTATTTCAGCGTGCAGGTGATGCGCACGGGCGAAATTTCGTTCATTGCGCCCTTCCGCTACACCGGTCTGATCTGGGCGCTGGTGCTGGGCTGGCTGGTCTTTGGCGACTGGCCCACGCGGCTGACCCTTCTGGGGGCGGGCATCGTGGTGGCCACTGGGGTGTTCACGCTCTACCGCGAACGGCAGTTGCTACGCGGTTGAGAACACCCGCCGCACGTCATTGCAGTCGATGTTGAAGACATCGCGAAAGTGATCCTCGCCCGCGGCGTCCAGCGGGGTCAACTCCACCGGTTTCACATTGGGTTTCTGGCGGCTGTCGTTGAAATCGTTATGCCCACGCAGGATCATGTCCTCGTGGGTGATGGTCACTGTGGGCATGTTCTGAGCCACTTTCATGTGGGCAAAGTTCATCACGCTCATCACCACCTTGGGTTTCAGCATGATGCCCAGACCGGCGGTGGTATAGGCGTTCTTGGTCGGCGTGGCGGCGATGCCGTCCTGATCGGCGCGCACGATATAGCCCTGGTTGAAGTCGATGGCCATAAACCGGTGCTTGGCGGCCAGCGCACGCACGTCGCGCGCAACCTCGCGCAGGCGCTGGACATAACGCACGCCCACCGCATCATCGTCATCCATTCGGAATTGCAGGCAATGTTCACCGTCAAAGGCCCGGACCTCGTTGATCGCGTCCTGCATGATCTTGCGGTGCCGCTTGGGTGGGTAGGCGGCAATCACGGCTTGCGGGATGTCCTCCAGCAATGCTTCGAGCCGTTGGCGGTAGGGGGCGGGCAGGCTGTCGCCCACGACCACGAGGAAGGTGAAATCGTCATCGGTCTGCGCACGCAGTGGGGGCAGGGTGATCGCCTCGAAGGTGCGAAACCGTTCTTCCATCCGTTCAGGGGAATAGAGGTAGGCTATGCGTTCTTCGAGCGTGGGATGATCGACCTGAAACCCGCCGATCGCGGGATAGGAAAACCGGCACAATCCGATCACTTGCATTCTGCGGGCCTCACTACCATCTTGTCACGGCGACGGGGCCAACATCGCAGTGCGCCTGCGCCCTTGCAAGCCCGGCGCGGCTGTTGACACCTCTCCCGACTCCCCCTATACGCGCGCTATCTCGGCAAAGGGGCAGCCCCCTTGGGCCGAAATCATAATCGACGTGGTCACGATCCGACCTATTGCTGGTCCGATCCTCTGTAAGCCCACCGCCTTGTTCACCTCGGAATGGGAACATTGCGGGTTTTTCGCTTTGCGCCCGAGGCGCAACTGATTGTCCGCGGACGCGCTGGCGATCGAATTCAAACCGCGGGCTTGCCCGCAACACATGTGTAACGACGGGAAAGAACCGCCAATGCCAACGATCCAACAGCTGATCCGCAAGCCGCGCCAGCCAAAACGTAAAACATCGAAGTCGCAGCACCTTGAGCAATGCCCGCAAAAGCGTGGCGTGTGCACACGGGTCTATACAACGACGCCGAAGAAACCGAACTCGGCCATGCGTAAGGTTGCCAAGGTGCGCCTGACCAACGGCTTCGAGGTCATCAGCTACATTCCGGGCGAAAGCCACAACCTTCAGGAACACTCCGTGGTTCTGATCCGTGGCGGCCGTGTCAAAGACCTTCCCGGTGTCCGTTACCACATTCTGCGTGGTGTTCTGGATACCCAGGGCGTCAAAGACCGGAAGCAGCGCCGCTCCAAGTACGGTGCCAAGCGTCCCAAGTAAGAATTGCCGTAGGTGGGGGACACCCCCACCTTACCGATCGTTACGTAAGGCGGGGTACACCCCGCCACCCGCCAAGAGGAAGACACCGATATGTCACGCCGTCACGCCGCTGAAAAACGCGAAGTTCTACCGGACGCCAAATATGGCGATAAGGTTCTGACAAAATTCATGAACAACCTGATGCTCGATGGTAAGAAATCGACCGCCGAACGCATCGTCTACAACGCGCTGGACCGCGTCGAGGGCAAGATCAAACGCGCCCCCGTCGAAGTCTTCCATGAAGCGCTCGACAACATCAAACCCTCGGTCGAAGTTCGTTCGCGCCGTGTGGGTGGTGCCACCTATCAGGTGCCTGTCGAAGTGCGCCCCGAGCGTCGCGAAGCGCTGGCCATCCGCTGGTTGATCAAGGCAAGCCGTTCGCGCAACGAAAACACCATGGAAGAGCGCCTTGCAGGCGAGCTGCTCGATGCAGTTCAGTCGCGTGGCACCGCCGTGAAAAAGCGCGAAGACACTCACAAGATGGCCGAGGCGAACAAAGCCTTCAGCCACTACCGCTGGTAAGAGGAGCGCACCGATATGGCACGCGAATATCCACTCGACCGCTATCGCAACTTCGGCATCATGGCCCACATCGATGCGGGCAAGACCACATGTTCCGAACGCATCCTGTATTACACGGGCAAATCCCACAACATCGGTGAGGTGCACGATGGTGCGGCCACCATGGACTGGATGGAGCAGGAACAGGAACGTGGGATCACCATCACGTCGGCTGCGACAACCACATTCTGGGAACGCACCGAAGATGGTTCGACCGCGGAAACTGAAAAGCACCGCATGAACATCATCGACACCCCCGGCCACGTGGACTTCACCATCGAAGTCGAACGTTCGCTGGCGGTTCTCGACGGTGCGGTTGCCGTTCTCGACGCCAACGCCGGTGTCGAGCCGCAGACAGAAACCGTGTGGCGTCAGGCTGACCGCTACAAGGTTCCGCGCATCGTGTTCGTCAACAAGATGGACAAGATCGGCGCGGACTTCTTCAACTGCGTTCACATGATTCAGGACCGCACAGGCGCCACGCCGTGCCCGATCCAGATCCCAATCGGGGCCGAGACCGAGCTGGAAGGCATGATCGATCTGGTCACCATGGAAGAATGGGTTTGGGCCGGTGAAGACCTTGGCGCCTCTTGGGAAAAACGCCCCATCCGCGACGAGCTGAAAGAGCTTGCCGACGAATGGCGCGGCAAAATGATCGAAGTCGCTGTCGAAATGGACGATGACGTCATGGAAGCGTACCTCGAAGGCGAAGAGCCCGATGTACCAACCCTGCGTCGCCTGATCCGCGCCGGCACTCTGGAGATCAAATTCATCCCCGTTCTGTGTGGCTCGGCTTTCAAGAACAAAGGTGTCCAGCCGCTGCTGAACGCTGTGATCGACTATCTGCCCAGCCCGCTGGACGTTGTCGACTACATGGGCTTCAAACCCGGTGACGAAACCGAAACCCGTGACATCGCCCGCCGTGCGGACGACGACATGGCCTTCTCGGCGCTGGCGTTCAAAATCATGAACGACCCCTTCGTCGGCACGCTGACGTTCACACGCATCTACTCGGGCGTGCTGAACAAGGGTGACACGCTTCTGAACTCGACCAAGCAGCGCAAAGAGCGCGTTGGCCGGATGATGATGATGCACTCCAACGACCGCGAGGAAATCACCGAAGCGTTCGCAGGCGACATCATCGCGCTTGCCGGTCTGAAAGACACCACAACCGGGGACACGCTGTGCGCGGTCAACGATCCTGTGGTTCTGGAAACAATGACATTCCCCGATCCCGTGATCGAGATTGCCGTTGAACCCAAGACCAAAGCCGACCAGGAAAAGATGTCGACAGGTCTGGCCCGTCTGGCCGCCGAAGACCCTTCCTTCCGTGTGGAAACCGACCTCGAAAGCGGTCAGACCATCATGAAGGGCATGGGCGAACTTCACCTCGACATTCTGGTTGATCGCCTGAAGCGTGAATTCAAGGTTGAAGCGAACATCGGTGCACCACAAGTGGCCTACCGCGAGACCATCGGTCACGAAGTTGAGCACACCTACACTCACAAGAAACAGTCGGGTGGTTCGGGTCAGTTTGGCGAAGTGAAAATGATCATCTCGCCGACAGTTCCGGGCGAAGGCTATTCGTTTGAAAGCCGCATCGTTGGTGGTTCGGTGCCCAAGGAATACATTCCGGGCGTCGAAAAGGGCATCAACTCGGTCATGGACAGCGGCCCCCTCGCGGGCTTCCCCGTGATCGACTTCAAGGTTGCGCTGATCGACGGTAAATTCCACGACGTGGACTCGAGCGTTCTGGCGTTCGAAATCGCGGCGCGGATGTGTATGCGTGAAGGCATGCGCAAAGCCGGTGCGAAACTGCTCGAACCGATCATGAAAGTCGAAGTTGTGACACCGGAAGAATACACCGGCGGCATCATCGGCGATCTGACATCGCGTCGCGGTCAGGTGCAGGGTCAGGATACGCGCGGCAACGCCATCGCGATCGACGCCTTCGTGCCTCTGGCCAACATGTTCGGCTACATCAACACGCTGCGTTCGATGAGCTCGGGTCGTGCGAACTTCACTATGCAGTTCGATCACTACGAAGCCGTGCCTCAGAACATCAGCGACGAGATTCAGGCGAAATTTGCATAACCGGGATGGCGGGGAAAACCCCGCCCTACCCACCACCCGTAGGGCGGGGACACCCCGCCACCCAATGATACAAGGAGGCCATCATGGCTAAGGAAAAGTTTGAACGCACGAAACCGCACGTGAACATCGGCACGATTGGTCACGTTGACCACGGCAAGACGACGCTGACGGCTGCGATCACGAAGTATTTTGGCGATTTTCAGGCGTATGACCAGATTGACGGCGCGCCCGAAGAGAAAGCGCGCGGGATCACGATTTCGACCGCGCACGTGGAATACGAGACAGACACGCGCCACTACGCGCACGTGGACTGCCCCGGCCACGCGGACTACGTCAAGAACATGATCACCGGTGCCGCCCAGATGGACGGCGCGATCCTGGTTGTGAACGCCGCGGACGGCCCCATGCCGCAAACGCGCGAGCACATCCTGCTGGGCCGCCAGGTTGGCATCCCCTACATGGTCGTGTTCATGAACAAGGTTGACCAGGTTGACGACGAAGAGCTTCTGGAGCTTGTCGAGATGGAAATCCGCGAGCTTCTGAGCTCGTATGAGTATCCCGGCGACGACATTCCGATCATCGCGGGCTCGGCCCTGGCGGCGATGGAAGGCAACAACCCCGAGATCGGCGAGAACAAGATCCGCGAACTGATGGCGGCTGTTGACGAATACATCCCCACGCCCGAGCGCGCGGTGGACCAGCCGTTCCTGATGCCCGTGGAAGACGTGTTCTCGATCTCGGGTCGTGGTACCGTTGTGACGGGCCGTGTTGAGCGTGGCGTGATCAACGTGGGCGACGAGATCGAAATCGTCGGCATCCGCGACACCCAGAAGACGACCTGCACGGGCGTTGAAATGTTCCGCAAGCTGCTGGACCGCGGTGAAGCGGGCGACAACATCGGCGCGCTGCTGCGCGGTATCGACCGTGAAGGCGTTGAGCGTGGCCAGGTGCTGTGCAAGCCCGGTTCTGTGAACCCGCACACCAAGTTCGAAGCCGAAGCCTACATCCTGACCAAGGAAGAGGGTGGCCGTCACACGCCGTTCTTCGCCAACTACCGCCCGCAGTTCTACTTCCGTACGACGGACGTGACGGGCACGGTTCAGCTGGCCGAAGGCACCGAGATGGTCATGCCGGGCGACAACGTGTCGTTCGGTGTCGAACTGATCGCCCCGATCGCCATGGAACAGGGCCTGCGCTTCGCGATCCGCGAAGGCGGCCGGACTGTGGGTGCCGGTGTTGTGTCGAAGATTACTGAGTAATCTTCAAACAACACCGCGTGGGCGTCACCTGCGGCAGTCGTTCCAAAGGAACGATGAGAGCAGAGACGCAGCACCCGGTCGAGGTAAGAGAAGGGCCGCAGCACAAACGCTGCGGCCCTTCTGCGTGGCACGGATCGAAACTGCCCGCTCGCAGCAGGAAACCCATCAGAAATACCCGCGATGCAGGACGAAGCTGCTTTTGCTGCCTAGGCGGCGAATGTATCGAGGTATGAAGTTGTTTTCGGGTGGGATGACATCATTGTCTCCCGCCAAATCTGTTGCTCTGCGCCGATAATCGCCAATTCCCAAACACATGCAACGGCCGGACGATTGATCGTGTCCATGGGCAATTCGCTATCATACTGGCGACGATAGATGCGTTGGCAAAGGACCGATCCCTGAGCCCACCATTGAGCCGCAATAGTTATTCCAAGGTCGCCCGGATGAATGATGACGAACCCCAACCCGTTGCTGTCACCCATATCCTCGACGTCGCTCTTGACCTCTTCCGACAAGAAGCACTCAGCGATTCCAATCATTTCTTTTGTAACGGTTTTGCCTTCAGCAAGCAGGTCGTAAATCTTGAACCGAATGTCTCCCACAGTCCAAACACCGCGAACAGATATCATGCGTGGCTGATAGATTTCTGTGGGTCCGGTAAGCATGTCAAGCCATCCCAAAGCGTGTTCCGTGCACGCTACATGTTTCCCCACAAGGGTCAAATCTGCTTCTGTGCAGGTTATCACTTTGGACGCAAACACCCTTTCTGATGCCGCCCCCCGGGAGCCAGTGCCTTCGCCCCCTTTCAAATCGCGGCAATCGCGGTACAAGATGTTGCACCAAGAGGCCAATACCATGTTGATCCAAATCGCTCTGGGCAGCGCCATCATCGTCATCACCTCACTGGTCTCTGCCCTGTCATGGTGGGGCCTCGAAGTGATCCTGCACCGCACCCACGCATGGGTCGTGCGCCCGCCGCACGGGCCGAAACTCACCGTGGTGCTCTCTATCGCCATGCTCTGGACGCTCATGATGATGACTGCTTCGGTCAGCATCTGGGCCCTCGCCCTGTGGTCGCTCAAGATCTTCGTGACCCTCGAAGAGTCGGTCTATTTCTCGCTCGTGGCCTTCACCACCCTTGGGTTCGGTGACATCCTGTTGCCGCAGGACTGGCGTTTGCTGGGGGGCATGGCCGCGGCGAATGGGCTTTTGATCTTTGGCCTGCTGACCGCGATGTTCGTGGAAACCCTACGGCAAACGCGGCAACGGCAGCGCGGGCGGCTTTAGGGGCGTCATGCCCCCCTCAACACAGAATCAAACGCTCCACCCGCACCGGACCTCGGGGCGCGCACTGACGGTCGCACCCATGGTTTTCGCGCTCCGCGGGCAAAAAACCGCGCGCCGGTCAAGGGTGCTGCACCTGCAAAGCCCCCGCGCCAAAGCTGTTGAAAAACAACACACCCGCGCAATGCTGCATCTGCAAAGCCCGTCTTCAGTATACCACGGTATTCCGCTAAGTCGTTAAAAACACTTGTTTATTTTCTTTCCTCCCGCATTTTAAAGGTATCGCCATCAGGGAGGTACGCCATGGATCAGATCAACTTCACCGCTTGGGAAGGGCGCGCCGCCACGCAAACGGGCGGGGTCTCTGCCGAGATGGCCGCGATGTTCCATGCCACCCTCGGCGATCCGCGCAGCGCACCGCCCCGCGCCGGGGACCTGTTGCCGCCGCTTGCCCACTGGTGCGCCTTCCCCCCCGACACGCCCATGTCCGAACTGGGCCGCGATGGGCACCCGGCGGTGGGGGATTTCCTGCCACCCGTGCGCCTGCAACGCCGTATGTGGGCCGGGGGCGCGTTGCGCTTCGGCGCCCCCCTGCGCGTCGGTGAGCCGCTCGAACGTCGCACCAGCATCCGCTCGGTCACCGAAAAAGATGGCACTGCAGGCCCCATGGTCTTTGTCACCCTCGACCATGCGATCTACGGCAGTAAGGGCCTCGCCATCACCGAAGAGCAGAACATCGTCTACCTGCAAATCCCCGACAGCTACCGCCCGCCGCGCGCCTTGCCCATGCCCCAGCGGCCCCACACGTCCAACACCATGGACATGCCCAACACGCTGCTCTTTCGCTACTCCGCGCTCACATTCAATGCGCACCGCATCCACTACGACCTGCCCTATGCGCAAGAGGTCGAACACTACCCCGGCCTCGTCGTGCACGGCCCCCTGCAAGCAACCCTGCTGATGCAGGCCGCCTGCGCCGCGCGTGGCCGCGCGCCCGATCACTTCCACTTCCGCGGCGTGCATCCGCTCTTTGCCGGCACCCCCATGACCATTGCCACGGTCGAGGACGACGCAGGGCTTCTGCTCTACTCCGGCACCGACACCCATCAGGGCATGCAAGCCAGCGCCATCTGGGAGGACACGGTTTGACCGGCGTGCTGTCAGGCATGCGCGTGGTCGAAGGGTCGGCCTTTGTGGCTGTCCCCCTTGCTGGCATGACACTTGCCCAGATGGGCGCCGAGGTTATCCGCTTCGACCGCATCGGCGGCGGACTGGACGCGGGCCGCTGGCCGCTTGCGCCCTCGGGCCAAAGCCTCTTTTGGGCGGGCATGAACAAGGGCAAGAAATCGCTGGCCGTGGACATGAAAAACCCCCGTGGCCGCGAGTTGATCACCCAGGTGATCACCGCCCCGGGCGAGGACGCGGGCCTCTTCCTGACGAACCTGCGGGTGCGCGGCTGGATGGACTACGAAACCCTGTCGCAGCACCGCAAGGACCTGATCATGGTCACGCTCACGGGCGACCGTCATGGCCGCCCACAGGTCGATTACACCGTGAACCCTGCGCTCGGCATCCCCCATATCACGGGGCCAGAAGGCTCCGATGATCCCGTGGCCTCGGCCTTGCCCGCATGGGACCTGATCGCGGGCAACCTGTGTGTCTCGGCGCTGTTGGCTGCCGAACGGCATCGGTTGCGCAAGGGCAGGGGGCAAGACGTTGAACTGGCGCTCAAGGACGTGGCCGCCGCTGCCCTCGGTCATCTCGGCATGATCGGCGACGCGGCGGTCAATCCACAGGAACGCGCCAAGGCGGGCAATGCGCTTTACGGCGCTTACGGTCAGGATTTCGAATGCGCCGACGGGCGGCGGGTCATGGTCATTGGTCTGACCGACCGCCAGTGGCGTGGGCTGGTCAAGGCCACGGGCACCGCGCTCCAGATGGATGCGCTTGCCGCCCGCGAACAGGCCAACCTGATGGACGAAGGCACCCGCTGGCGCCTGCGCCACGCGATCACTGACATCCTGCGCCCGTGGTTCGCGTCCCGCGCGGTGTCGGACTTTGCCGAAGACTTCAACGCCGCAGGCCTCACTTGGTCGGAATTCCGCACCACCCGGCAGGCGCTGGCCGAAGACCCGGACCTTGGCCCAGACAACCCGATGTTCAAACCGGTCACGCAAGCAGGGCTTGGCACCTTCCCCGTGCCCTCCAGCCCGGTGCAATTCTCGGACCACCCCCGCGTTGCTGCGGACCCCGCCCCGGCGCTCGGTCTGCACACCGAGGAAATCCTTGGTGACGTCGTGGGCCTGCCCGACACCGAAATCGCCCAGCTATTCGACCAGGGCGTGGTTGAAAGCCCCGCCTACAGCGCCGCCCGTCCCGCGGCCTGACGTCGGATACGTCCCCCGGTGATGGTCCGGCCAAGGGGCGCGGCGGCACAGCCCCTCCGCGCCCCTTGCAGCACATTGGCAACAGCACGCACGCCCGCAAATCTTAAACATTGCAGCATCGCAACCGCGCCGTTAACCTTCTGTCAAAACGAATAAAAAAATTCGAGGCAGACAGAGCGATGACGCACCCCTATGAAAATCTGGGGCCCCACGCCTATTGGAAAACCGCCGTTGCCCAGCCGGGTGCCGAGGGTCTGACAGGCTTGTGGCAGCCCAAGTTCAAGATCGAAGGCGACGCACCCATTGTGACCGCCGGATCATGCTTCGCCCAGCATATCGGCAAGGCGCTGGCCGGACGCGGCTACAACTGGATGGATTGCGAACCGGCCCCGCCCTTCCTTCTGGGCGAAACCGCCCGCGATCACGGCTACGGCGTCTTCAGCTTCCGCACCGGCAACATCTACACCCCCAACATGCTGTTGCAGTGGTTGCGCATGGCCTTTGGCGGCGATGTGAAAAAGGCCGAAGTCTGGTGTCAGGACGACCGTTGGTTCGACCCGCTGCGCCCTGCGATCGAACCGGGCGGTTTCGCCTCGCGCGATGAACTTTTCGAGGCCCGCGCCGCCACCTGCCACGCCCTGCGCCGGGCGGTGAGCGACGCGCGGGTGTTTGTCTTTACGCTGGGGCTGACCGAAAGCTGGCTGAACGCGGATACGGGGCTGGAATACGCCATGTGCCCCGGCACCGCCGCCGGCACTTTTGACGCCGATCAACACACGTTCCTCAACCGCAACCTGCGCGGGGTGTCCCGCACGCTGGGCACGGTGCTGCGCCTGCTCAAACGGCGCAATCCCAAGCTCAAGGTTCTGCTGACCGTGTCGCCCGTGCCGCTGACGGCAACAGCTTCGGACAAGCATGTGCTCACCGCCACCTCCTATTCCAAATCGGTCCTGCGCGCCGCCGCCGGGCTCGCCTCTGATGAATTTGCGATGGTCGATTATTTCCCCAGCTATGAAATCATCACCCATCCGGTCTTTCAGGGCCGCTTCTTCGAAGACAACCTGCGATCCGTGCGCCCCGAAGGCGTTGAGACAGTGATGAAGCATTTCTTTGCCGATCAGGCGCGCACCTTCGGCAAACCCAAAATGGTTGCGGGCACCGGACAGTCGGACGCGCCCGTGGTGGTCGAAGAGGACGTGCGCTGCGAAGAGGAGTTGCTTGATGCCTTTGTCGCCTGATCCAACCCGCATCATCATCGTTGGCGACAGCCACATGGGCTCGCTCAAACTGGCCCACGAGGCCGGGCTGATTGCATGGCCCGACGGGGCGGATGTTGAATTCTGGGGGGCGGCGGGGCCGCTCTTTCGCCAGATTACATGGTCGCGCGGCGCCTTGCGCGCCAAGGGCGAGGCACAGGATATGGTCAAGCGGATCAATGCCAACGGGCGCACCTTCATCGCGGCCAAGGACTTTGACGTGGCCCTGTTCTACGGCGCACGCCTGCGCGTGTCGGATTTCTTCGGGTCCTACCTCGAATGGCGCAGCCAGTCCGGCGGATGGCCCAGCCACGCGGCGATGGTCGCGGCGGCGCGGTTCTTTCTCAGCTGCACGCGCGCCTACCGCGATGCCTGCGCCTTTTCCGCGGCCGGGACGCGCGCGGTGTTTTGCCCTGCGCCCTTTGCCACGGACGGCGTGACCGACCTGACAAAGCCCGATCGCTTTCTGGGCGGCTACCCGGCGGCAACGACCGCCACGGCCGAGGATCGCGCGCGGCTCTGGCGCGCCTTGCAGGACGCGGCGGGCGCCGATGGCGTGACCCTCATGGCCCAGCCCGAAGACACCGTGACCAAGGGGCTTTTGACCCAGGCGCAGTACGCACGCGAAGATGCGATCCCCAACAAGGATGCCGGTCACAAGTGCCCCGAATTCGCCGCGCGCTGGATGCAGGATGTCCTGCCCACGCTTGCCGCGCACAAACGCGCCGCCTGATCCGCAAAAGGGACTTGATTCCCGGACGGGGCTGGCGTACCCCGGCCCGGTCCTAGGGGTATAGCTCAGCTGGTAGAGCGACGGTCTCCAAAACCGTAGGTCGCGGGTTCGAACCCTGCTGCCCCTGCCATTTCCTGCACAATCGCAAACGCACCACCCGTCCGGGGTATGCGTGCCGTGGGGCAGGGGGCCAAGACCCGCGCCACATTTTTGCCACGTCCTTGCCCTGATGTTGCCCAACCGCGGGCCTATCCTTGCCGCATCTGTTTCAACCTGCCCCACCAACCTCATTCAGGTGCGTCATGTCCAATTCTGCCGATGCCGGTCTTGCGCCGGAAACCATGTCCCTGATCCGTGATATGATCACGGAGCATCCACCAACGCCCGCGTCCCCCCGTCAGGCCACGCGCGCCGCGTCGCAGCCCGACCCGGTGGCCGCCGTGCAGGACGACATCGCCACATCACCCCGCGCCTCGGCGCGCATCCGGCCCATCGAACACGTCATGGCCGAACCGGACGCTGCCCCCCTGCCAGCCCCCGCACCCTCGTTGGTCCGTACGCTGATCGGGACCGCAATCGCACACATCAAAGGGTTCCGCCCCACCCGCCGCCAGATCATCGCGGCGGCGCTGATCCTCGTGGTGCTGATCTGGCCCGCATGGGTCATCTTCTTTGCCGTTCTGAACCTGATCGTCGTGCTTGGCGTCTTCCTGTGTTTCGGCGGCGACCGGGTCTGGGGCGGCGTCGTCCGCGCCCTGTCGTGGTACATCCAGCGCGCGCCGGAACGCGGCACGCGGCTCACCGCCCGCATCGACCGCTTTGCCGACCGCTGGGACGGCATTCTTGACCGGTTTCCCGACGGTTGGGTGGATGGCCTCTACCTGCCCGACGTGCGCGCCCTGCTCGAAGCGGACAAATTGCACGACGACGCGCTGAACGCCCGCTTTGACCGGATGTCGCAACACGGCTGAAACCCACCGCCAAGCACGCCTTGAATTTGCCGCGAAGCCTCGTTACATGGCTTTTAGCTACACCTTTCAGGAGCCGCAAATGGCCACCACTAATCCGCTTCAGTTCATCCAGCAGGTTCGCGCCGAAGTGTCCAAGGTCGTTTGGCCGACACGCCGCGAAGTGATGTTGACCACGGTTATGGTGTTCATCATGGCTGCCCTGACAGCCGTGTTTTTCGCCCTGATCGATCTGGCCATTCGCGGCGGGTTGCAGGCCGTCCTCAGCAGCTTTGGCTGACGCGCACCGGCGCCGGTACCCCGCACCGCGCCATTTGATGCGCGACCTCTTGAAACTTTCCGCTGTGCGGCGTAAACGGCACCCCTGACCTGAACAGATGGCGTGCGCTTTATTCGTTGCACGCCTCTTTGTGGTTAAGGTTGCGGCACGGGCTGCAAATGATGTGAATTTCGGCGCAGCGCCGCCCAGACATGAAAAGGCAGACGGCAGATGGCGAAACGGTGGTACTCGGTCAGCGTTCTTTCGAACTTCGAGAAAAAGATTGCCGAACAGATTCGCACCTCCGTGGCCGAGCATCAGCTCGAAGGTGAGATCGACGAGGTTCTGGTGCCCACCGAAGAGGTGATCGAAGTGCGCCGCGGCAAGAAGGTCACGACTGAACGTCGCTTCATGCCCGGTTACGTGCTGGTCCACATGGAAATGTCCGACCGTGGCTATCACCTGATCAACTCGATCAACCGCGTCACCGGATTTCTGGGTCCACAAGGCCGCCCCATGCCCATGCGCGATGCCGAGGTGAACCAGATCCTCAACCGCGTGCAGGAAGGCGAAGATGCGCCACGCACGCTGATCCACTTCGAAGTGGGCGAAAAGGTCAAGGTCAACGACGGCCCGTTCGAGGATTTCGACGGAATGGTCGAAGAGGTCGACGACGACAACCAGCGCCTCAAGGTCACGGTTTCGATCTTCGGCCGCGAGACGCCCGTCGAACTGGAATACACCCAGGTCACCAAACAAGGCTGATCCCTCGCAGGGCTCTGCACCGACATGATTTTGGCGCCGTTCCCTGCCCGGAGCGGCGCTTTTTCATGCGGGGGTGTGACAATTTCGAATCAGGCTGTGAATCAGCGAATCATTTTTCTTATTCGCGGTTGACGTGAGTTGCGCATTGTCCCCAAATGCGGCGTATGACCACACCATATAGGTGTGAAACATAGGGCCGAGCAGTTATCTGGGGGGATATTATGGCTTTGAAGTATGTGCGGGACGGTCTCCCGTGGATGGTCGCGTCCGCAGCGGTCATATTTGCCGGACTGGCGTATTTCGATGGAATGGGCGACGACGCCGCGCCGGCCGAGCAGGCCGCAGCGCCCGCGACACCGGTGACCGATCAGGCCGTGACCCGGCAGGCCGAGGGGGTATCCCTTCTGACGCCCGTCGCCGCGCTGGCGACGCCACAGGGCACAGCGCAACCCACGGCGCAAACGCTCACGGTCACGCCCACGCCACAGCCCGAGGTTCAGACCACAGAGCAACGCACCGCCGCGCTGACGACAACACAGCCAGCCACCAGTTTCTTCAACACCAGCCAGTTCGCCGCCGAAGCGCGGGCGCAGTGCATGGATGACCTCAAGAACCTCGCCAATCAGGCCCGCGTCTATTTCCCAAGCGGCGGCCTGACCGCCGATGCGGCTGGAATTGAACAGGGCCGCCTCATCGGGCTGGTCGCCCAGAACTGCCCCGATGTGCGCATCCGGGTCGAGGGTCATTCGGACCCTTCGGGCGATCCCGCAGCCAACCTGCGCCTCAGCCAACAACGCGCCGAAGCGGTGATCAAACGCATCGGGGCCGCCGGGGTCGACACCAGCATGTTCGAAGCCGCGGGCATGGGCGATCGCCGCCCCTCCAACACGTCCGGTCCCGAAAGCCGCGCCTATTATGACCGCCGGGTCGAATTTACCGTGGTCGAAGAGGTGGTTCAGGCCTCTCTGCGCGCGCCCGCGCAGGTGCAGCCCTGGGCCGGGGCCAGCTGCGTGACCGAATTGCAGACCGCAGTGGATGCCACCGCGCTCTTTTATGCGCCGCGCTCGGTGTCGCTCAGCGGGCAGGACCTTGAGACAGCGATGACGCTGGCCAATCTTGCCATGGCATGTCCCCATGCCCGCCTGCGCGTCATCGGCCATCACACGGCTGACATTCAGGCGCGGGAATCGGTGAAGACCGGGCTTTTGCGGGCCAAGGCGTTGATGGCCATGCTGGTGGGTCGCGGTGTGTCCGCCGATCAGATCATCATTGCCGCCCCGTCGCGCCCCATGGGCATCGCCGATCAGATGGGCCTGCCCGGCAGCCGGGTGAACTTCGATCTGATCCTCGAAGAAGGCTAGGGGCGCAGGCGCGTTGCACCCTTGAAACACAGGACAACAGTGGCCGATTGACCCTTGAACCGAACCCAGAAGCGCTGTAACAGGCGCTTCTGTCATTTTGCGTGACAGATTCCCGTGGGAGGCAAGGGCGCCGCGGCACCCGAACCGGACCACGACAACATAAACCCTGAGGAACGCGTTCCAACGGGGTTGGTAAAGGAGAAGGCCCATGGCCAAGAAGCTCGCAGGCACCATGAAGTTGCAGGTGCCAGCCGGTCAAGCAAACCCATCCCCGCCGGTCGGTCCGGCGCTGGGTCAGCGCGGCATCAACATCATGGAATTCTGCAAGGCGTTCAACGCCAAGACCGCAGACCTGGAGCCCGGTGCGCCGTGCCCGACCGTGATCACGTATTATCAGGACAAGTCCTTCTCGATGGACATCAAGACGCCGCCGGCGTCCTACTTCCTGAAAAAGGCGGCCAAGATCAAATCTGGTGCGAAAACGCCCAGCCGTGAAACCGTTGGCACCGTGACCTCCAAGCAGGTGCGCGAAATCGCCGAAGCGAAAATGAAAGATCTCAACGCCAACGACATCGAAGGCGCCATGCAGATCATCCTGGGCTCTGCCCGGTCCATGGGCATCGAGGTGAAGTAAGATGGCAAAGCTCGGAAAACGTACCCGCGCCGCGCGCGAGGCCTTCGCTGGCAAAAGCAACCTGAGCGTTGAAGACGCCGTTGCTCTGGTCAAAGGCAATGCCAACGCCAAATTCGATGAAACCGTCGAGATTTCCATGAACCTCGGCATCGATCCCCGCCACGCGGACCAAATGGTGCGCGGCGTTGTGGGCCTGCCCAACGGCACAGGCAAAGACGTGCGCGTCGCCGTGTTTGCGCGTGGCCCCAAGGCCGAAGAGGCGCAAGCCGCCGGTGCCGACATCGTTGGCGCAGAGGACCTGATGGAAATCGTGCAAGGCGGCAAGATCGACTTTGATCGCTGCATCGCCACACCCGACATGATGCCGGTTGTTGGCCGTCTGGGCAAAGTGCTTGGCCCCCGCAACCTGATGCCGAACCCCAAGGTGGGCACGGTCACCATGGACGTGGCCGACGCTGTCAAAGCGGCCAAGGGCGGTGAAGTGCAGTTCAAGGCCGAAAAGGCCGGTGTGGTGCACGCAGGCGTTGGCAAGGCGTCCTTTGACGAGGCCAAGCTGGTCGAAAACATCCGCGCCTTCGTGGGTGCGGTGGCCAAAGCCAAGCCCGCAGGCGCCAAAGGCACCTACATGAAGAAAATCGCCGTCAGCTCGACAATGGGCCCCGGCGTCTCCATCGACGTGGACAACGCCGCCTCCGAGTGATCGCAGGCGGATACGAAGTTACAAGGGCGCCCCTGAGAGGGCGCCCTTTTTCGTCTGGAGAGGGTGGCAAGACGGACATCGCTGGACCGGCGGATGGCGATCTTGGGGTCGTGCAGGGGACTTTATGGTTATCAGGTCATCGTGCGTTTGAGCGGGGCGCAAGCGGAGAGGTATCGCCAGCCCGCTGGGCCGGTCTGGCGATGTCCGGCGCCTTCGGCTTGATTCCGGACTTTGCTACGATTGCTGAGCCACGCTGTGATCACATATACTGTTGCTTCCAAGTTCAATTTGTGGAGGCGGCAAAGATTGCTTCGATTTCTGCCGCCTCTTGATTGGTCATTGCCTCAAACTCGCGGGTGCGCATGCGCCGACTGAACGTGCCATCATTCTGACGCAACATCTGAAAAAGCACGTCCAGCAATCGTTCAGGCATATCCACGATCTGAGTCACTTGACGATGGAATATGTCGCGGGCTGACAGAAACCTCAATTCATCTGGTAACTCCTTCTGAATCGTACGCGCGATACAATCAAAAAGAAATTCTGCGTGCGGCGTAGCGTCAAAATAGCGATAATAATCCCCTGTTTCGTTTTGTACCCGGACATTCCCACGGTCAGTTGGCTGCCAATCCACCACCGTAAGAAGTGGGCGCGAGAGCGTCTCCAGCGTTTGCCGATAAGAAACTAGATCGGCAAGGATCGCGACTGAAATTGGGAGAATTACAAGATCTGGGAAATAGCCTCGCGCGGATAAAACATTATGAATGAGGTAGCGATGAAGTCGTCCGTTGCCATCCTCGAACGGGTGGATGTAGACAAAGCCGAATGATATCGCTGTCGCGCTAAGTACTGCGTCATATGCATAATTCTCATTCACTCTTTCCGCTTTCACGAGGCTTTCGACGAGGTCTGGTAGATCATGTGCATTGGCGCTGATGTGATCCGGGCGCGGTTCTCCGAGCGGAGAATGCTCGCCAACAAATCCGGCATCGTCGCGTAAGCCCATTTGGACGAAGCGGTCATCCTCAATGAGGCTTTTCTGCAAATCTTCAAGGCCTTGCGTCGACAGTGAGACTTCGCCTGCACGCGCAATAACTGAAGCCCAACGCGCGGCACGATCCTTAGAGGGGCGTTCGCGTTCGATCTCGAAAGATGCTTTTGAGTCGTTCAGTAGGAGAAACGATGCGGCGCGGTTGAGCAATGTTTCTGGCACATCGCGGATCGCCTGCTCGGCCAAAGAGGGGAAGTCCGACGCCATGTGAGCGTCCAATTTCTTGGTTCGAGCGACAAGTGGACAAAAGCCACTTGAACCTGGAAGGTTATCTCGAACGCGCCACTTGGGTTCGTTTTCGCTTTCGGTCGTGGCGTACTGTAGTTTTGTGTCCACCGCGTCCACATAGCTGCCGCCGATGGTTGCAGTGATGTCTAAATCTTCGTCCAGCAACCATTCGTAAAAGAAGCACAATCGGCGGATGTAAGTGCTGTTGGGTCTGTCGTTGATCCCCGAAAGCAGGGGGTTCTGCCCCATCTTTGAGAAGATTTGTTTCAGAAGCAGCAGGTTCACCCCTTCGTACTTCAATGCAAAGATTAAATGTCTAAGAAGAGTGTCCCGTGGCCTGCGTCTCAGGGGATGAATAATCCAATCGAGGGTGCGCACTTCGCTTTGTGTGGTGGATGCGGCGTGTAACTGATATGGTAGGACTGTCTGTAACGCGAAGACGTTCACCAGATATGCGTACCCAGCCAGCGTTGATGGCTGTGGCAATGCTCTGTTGCGAAAGAGCGCGATGGGTGCGTTATCTGATTCTGCGATAAACATGCGGCGACCGTGTTATTTTTTTTATCTTGCAGATATTTTCTTCATAAATCGAGCATCTGCAAATATTTTTTTGATTTTGTGAAGGTTGGGATGCGCAGATACTGTCTTGACAGCAAGTTGCAACGCTCTTACGCAAACCCAGCCCGTAAGCATAGCTTGCGAGCGCTTTCGTCCGAGACGGTGGGTGAGCCATAGCTCATAATCCCTGCCCGAGGCGGGAACAGACCTCTTTCCAGATGCTCTGTCGAGCCTCTGGCGGTCTTGGCCCGTGTATTTCGAGGACCAAACCGCCGGAGTGATCCGGTGCAAACTGAGCCGGGGAGGTACCTCCCCAAAATTGGAGTGAAACTGTGGATAGAGCCCAGAAAGAGAAAGTGGTCGAGGAACTCGGCCAGATCTTCGAAAGCTCTGGCGTCGTTGTGGTTGCCCACTACGCCGGTCTGACAGTTGCTGAAATGCAAGATCTGCGCGCCCGTGCCTCTGAGGCCGGAAGCGCAGTGCGTGTTGCCAAGAACAGGCTCGCCAAGATCGCCCTTGAGGGGAAGCCATGCGAAAGCATTGGTGAATACCTCACGGGCATGACCGTTCTCACCTATTCCGAAGACCCCGTGGCAGCCGCCAAGGTGTCCGAGGAGTTCGCCAAGGGCAACGACAAGTTCGTGATCCTCGGTGGCGCAATGGGCGAGAACGCGTTGGACCGGGCTGGCGTTACAGCTGTGTCGAAAATGCCTTCGCGCGAGGAGCTTATCAGCACCATCGCGGGCATGCTTGGCGCACCTGCATCGAACATCGCCGGGGCCATTGGCGCACCTGCAAGCAACATCGCGTCCATCTTGTCCACTGTTGAGGACAAGGCGGCCGCGTAAAGCAACGTCTTATCGGCGTGTGGAAGATTGCACACGTTGGAACACACATATCGTAACGGAAAGAGCTGAACATGGCTGATCTGAAGAAACTGGCAGAAGACATCGTTGGTCTGACCCTGCTTGAAGCACAAGAACTGAAAACCATCCTGAAAGACGAGTACGGCATCGAGCCCGCCGCTGGCGGCGCTGTGATGATGGCTGGTCCTGCTGACGCCGGTGGCGCAGCCGCCGAAGAGAAAACCGAATTCGACGTCGTTCTGAAGAACGCCGGCGCTTCGAAAATCAACGTCATCAAGGAAGTCCGCGGCATCACGGGCCTGGGCCTGAAAGAAGCCAAGGACCTCGTCGAAGCCGGTGGCAAGATCAAGGAAGGCGTCGACCAAGCCGAAGCCGAAGAGATCAAAGGCAAGCTGGAAGCAGCTGGCGCCGAGGTCGAACTGGCCTAAGCCTGACGCCTTTTGGCAAACGGAAACGGCGGTCCCGCGCGGGGCCGCCGTTTTGTGTTCGGGGCAAACGGCCCAAGGAATAAGCAGCGCCGCGGCATTGGCGCTGACCTGCTCCCCATTGAGTCCGCTAATTTTGGGTAGCACTGTTCAGGTTTTGGTCTTCCTTTGACCGGTTAGCATATTCCACTGGCGTCAGGCCAGCGAGGCTTGTGTGGGGGCGGTGGTGGTTGAAGTCGGCCCGCCACGTAGCGATCAGATCGTGGGCGTGACGCAGGCTGTCGAACAGGTGCTCGTTCAAACACTCATCCCGCATCCTGCCATTGACGCTCTCGACGAACCCGTTCTGCATTGGCTTGCCCGGTGCGATGTAGTGCCAATCAACTTTGCGGTCTTCTTGCCACTTCACTCAGTCCCCCGGCACTACACTTTCCAGAAAAGCGTTTACGACGGTCTGAAAAGGAAATGATCGTGTTACGTATCGACCGGCCCCCGGTTTTGCTGGGTTCCGGTCTCAAGCCGGGTACTCAAAAAACGGGACAGACAGGCGCAAATGTGCGCTGGCGCGATGCCTCTTTGCGTTACGCTTTCTCGGAAGATACATCCGCGTTGTCAGAAGCTGGCGGCGCTGTTTCCGGCGTGTTCAGCGTGGCCCAGGTTTCGTCACGCGGTGGCGTGGGTGGTGTGTCGCAGGCGCGGCGGTGGATGTTCACCTTGGCCACGAAATGTGCGGAGATCGGCGCTGTTACGAACAGGAACGCCATGATCAATGTCTCGTGGATCGAGGTTTGCCCCAACGTGCCGGAATGGATGATCGAGGCCAGAAGCAGCATGCCGATGCCCACGGTGCCAACTTTGGTGGGCGCATGCAGGCGGGTCATGGAATCGTTGAACTTGACCAGACCGATGGCCCCCACGGTGATGAAAATCGACCCGATCAAAAGGCTCAGGGCGGTCGCGATATCTGCGAATTCAGTCCCGGTCATTCGATGATGTCCCCCCGCAACACGAAGCGCGCCAGCGCGACGGTGGATACAAACCCCAGCATCGCGATCAGCAGCGACACCTCGAAATAGATGGTCACGCCTTGCAGGATGCCCAGCAGCACCACAAGGCCGATGGCGTTGATGACCATGGTGTCGAGCGCCAGAATGCGGTCACCCACGGTTGGCCCGATCATCAACCGGATCATCGACAGGATCTGCCCCAGCACAAGGGCGACAAAGGTTACGGCGATTGCGATGTCCAGAAGTCCGGCAGCAGAGCTCATGTGAAAATCTCCATCAATCGGGCCTCATAGCGGGCCTTGATCTCGTCACGTACGGCATCGGGGTCCTCGGTGTGCAGCACATGCACCAAAAGGCTATGTCCTTTGGTGGACAGATCTGCCGACACTGTGCCCGGCGTCAGGGTGATGGTTCCAGCCAGAACCGTGATCGCTTCGGGTTGGGTCAGTTCCAGCGGCACGATGATCCATGCAGGTTTGAGCTTGGCATTGGGCATGGTCAGGACGATCCAGGCCACCTGTATATTGGCCACGATGATGTCCCAGATGACGATCATGCCATAGCCAAACACTTTGCTCAGGCGGATACCCGTTGGCCTATCTGGCCACCACACGGCGGTCAGTAAGGGGATGATGATGCCGAGGATCAGGCCAAAGACGGCCATGCCTGCGGTGACCTGATTTTGCAGGATCACCCAGACCACGGCCAGCAGCAGGGTCAGCAGGGGATGCGGAAACAGGCGGTGAAAGAAACGTGTCATGTCACTTGTCCTCCGTCGCATAGCTGAGTTTTCCGGGCGTACCGATCACGGTGGCAATATAGGCGTCTGGCGCAAAGAGCGCCGCGGCCATGCGCGTTGTATAACCATGGACCTGACCTGCGAAGACCGTGTGCGCCACCAACAGCGCTGCCAGACCGCCAGCCGCGACAAAGGACAACGTGGCGGGACGCGCCACTTGCGGGGCATCCTGGGGGGCCTCGACCTGATGTGCTTTCCAGAAGACGATGCTGCCTGCGCGGGCAAATCCCAGAATGCTGATCAGGCTTGAAATCAGAACCACGGCCCAAATCCACACAACCTGATCGGTCTCGAACCCTGCGTCGAGAACCAGAAGCTTGCCCAGAAAGCCCGACAAGGGTGGCAAGCCTGCCATGGCGATGGCTCCGACAAAGAACATCCCGGAAATCAGCGCCGCACCAGCCATGGGGGGGTGCAGCGCCAACTCGTCAGAGCCGCGTGCATTGCGCACCATATCGGCGATCAGGAACAACAGCGCCGCGGCCAGCGTCGAATGGATGATGTAGTAAAGCGCCGCCGCGATTCCCGCGGGCGTAAAGAGCGAGATCGCAACCATCACCATACCCATGGACCCGATCACCGAATAAGCCACCAGCCGGTCAAACCGGCGCGCGGCCAGAACGCCCACCATCCCGATTGCCAGCGACACCAGCGCTGCGGGCAGCAACCATTGACCGTGCAGACCGGCCGTCGCCTCAAGCTCGGGCGGGAAGATCAACGTGCAGACGCGGATGATCGCATAGGCGCCGATTTTCGTCATGATCGCAAAAAGTGCGGCCACAGGGCCGGGCGCCTCAGCATAGCTGGAGGGGAGCCAGAAGTGCAGTGGCACGACAGCGGCCTTGATAGCAAAGACCAGCAACAACAGCACCGCAGCGATGCGGATGCCCACGGTCGCATCGGGGCTGATCTGGGTCACGCGCTGGGCAAGGTCGGCCATGTTCAGGGTGCCGGTTTCGGCATAGATCGCGCCGAGGGCAAAGAGAAACAGCGTCGATCCGATCAGGTTGAACAGCACATATTGCACGCCCGCTTGCAGCCGCGCATTGCCACCCGAATGGATCATCAGGCCATAGGAAGCGATCAACAGCACCTCGAAGAAGACGAAGAGGTTGAAAAGGTCTCCGGTCAGAAACGCGCCGACGATGCCCATCAGTTGGAACTGGAACAGGGGGTGGAAATGCTTGCCCATCTCGTCGCAATTCGACCCGATGGCATAAAGCAGGACGAAAAACGCCAGCACCGTGGTCAGAAGCACCATCATCGTCGACAGCTGATCCCCGACCAGCACGATCCCGAAGGGTGCCGCCCAATCCCCGAGTTGATAGAGCAGAACAGTCCCGTCCGACACTTGCCAGGCCAGAGCCGCAGCAATGACAATCTGCGCCACCACACCGGCCAGCGAAAAGGCACGTTGGATGGTGATGTGATACCGCGCGGCCAGCACGATGAACGGCGCGAGCAGAGCAGGCAGGATGATCGGGGCGATCAGCCAATGGGTCATGGCTGATCCTCCGCCGGGATGCTGTCGTGTTCATGGGGCATATCATCGACGTGATCGTCGTCCGACCCAAGGAAGGCGCCCAGACCAACCATCACCACCACCGCCGTCATTCCGAAGGAAATCACGATGGCCGTCAGAACCAGCGCCTGCGGCAGCGGATCGGCATAGACCTGCATCCCGTCGCGCAGCACCGGGGGCGCGCCCATCACCAGACGGCCGGAGGTAAACAGGAACACGTTGACCGCATAGGTCAGCAGCGAAATGCCAAGGATCACCGGAAAGGTGCGCAGCCGCAGCAGCAGATAGATACCGCCAGCGGTCATGACACCGATCACACCGGCCACGAGCAACTCCATCAGTTCACCTCCCTTGTCTCGGGGGCGGCGGTGACCGGGTCCTCGCGCGAGGGGTCGATATCCATCGGGTGTTCGCTTTCGTCAAAGTGGGTGCGCCGCGCCAGTCGCGAGAAGCTTTCAAGCGACAGCATCACGGCGCCCACAACTGCGAGGAACACGCCCAGATCAAACAGGGCAGCCGTGGCCAATTCGAACTTTTCGAATGGCGGGATGCGGACATAGGTGAAATCAGAGGTCAGGAAAGGTTTGCTGACAAACCACGACCCGATGCCAGTGAGACCCGCGATCAGGACGCCCGCACCAATCACCCCGTGATAGGGATAGCGCAACCGCGCCGAGGTCCAGACAAAGCCGCTGGCCATGTATTGCATGACCACGGCGATCGACACGACAAGGCCCGAGATGAACCCGCCGCCCGGTTCGTTGTGCCCCCGCAGAAAGATATAGAACCCGACCAGCAGGACCACGGGCAACAGAACCCGCGTCAGAACTACCATCATCATCGGGTGCACATCGCCTGCCCGCGCCTGATCCAGTTCACGGTTCAGCAACCGCCGGCGTACAGGGCCGTCCAACAGCGTTTCGGTCAGCGCATAGATCAGCAGCGCCGCGATCCCCAGAACGATGATTTCGCCATAGGTGTCGAACCCCCGGAAATCGACAAGGATCACGTTGACCACGTTCGTCCCGCCGCCGCCCTTGTAGGAATTGGCCAGATGAAACTCTGAAATCGGCGTCAGGACCGCGTCGCGCAGCATGTAGTGATAGGCCATCGCGAAGGCTGCAATGCCGCCCGCAATGGCCACGCCGCCATCCCGCACGCGCCGCAGAAGTGAGCTTTCAGCGGGGGTGCGTTTGGGCAGGAAATTCAATGCAAGCAGCAGCAGGATAATCGTCACGACTTCGACGGTGAACTGGGTCATCGCCAGATCTGGCGCGCTGAGCAGCACAAAGCCGATGGACACCATCAGACCCACGATGCCGATCAGGATCAGGGACAACAGCCGGTTGCGGTGCAGGATCACCAGACCCGCGACCGCCGTGACCAGCATCATGGCCGTGGCGATATGGACAGGCCCCGCGTATTGCAGCGTCCGGGTTGGCGGCGCGATTGTTCCGGTGAACCATGCATATCCACCGACCACGATGATCGTGGCGACGCAGATCACGGCATAGCGCGAAAAGGCCCCGTTGTGCAGGCCAAGGACGGCCCAGCGGGCAACGGCCGCTGTACGGTCCAGCAGACCTTCGAAAATGACCTTCGCCTCGGGGCGTGGGGCGGCGTCCCATGCACGCAGCAGGGGAGGGAACAGCATCAGCATGACCAAACCGCCAACAACCGCGATGGTCGACAGGAACAGGGCAGGGACCAGCCCGTGCCAGATCTTGAAATACGCCTTTGGCACCTCGGCCGCTTCGCCCAGCACGGATGCCGTGACGAGTTTGACAAAGGGTTCAGCCACAAATGGGGCGACACCGATCACCACCACCGGCACGATCAACAAGGCAGGGGGCAACCACAGGCCGCTGGGCGGATCGTGCGGTGTGGCTTGATAGTCGTCACGCACCGGCCCCAGGAACACATGCCCGATCAGACGCAAGCAGTATGCCGCCGAAAACAGCGACCCGACCGTGGCCAGAACGGGTACAAGGGTGGGCATGCCGAAGAGTGTCGTGCGCGTAGCCTCTTCGAGCATCATTTCCTTGGATAGGAAGCCATTCAAAAGCGGGATGCCCGCCAACGACAAGGCGGCCAAAGTGGCGATCACAAAGGTGACGGGCATCAGCTTGCGCAGCCCGCCCAGATGGCGAATGTCCCTTGTGTGGGCCTCGTGATCGATGATGCCCACGGACATGAAAAGCGCCGCCTTGAACGTCGCATGGTTGAGGATATGGAACACAGCGGCCATGGCGCCAAAGGCCGTGCCCGTGCCCAGAAGCATGGTGATCAAACCCAGTTGGCTGACGGTAGAAAAGGCCAGAAGCGCTTTCAGATCATGTTTGAAAAACGCGATGAAAGCCCCGAGCACCATTGTGATAAGCCCGGCGGTGGTCACGATGGCCACCCACTCGGGCGTACCCGCCAGAACGGGCCACATGCGCGCCATCAGGAAAATACCCGCTTTGACCATCGTGGCAGAGTGCAGGTAAGCCGACACCGGTGTGGGCGCGGCCATGGCGTGTGGCAACCAGAAATGAAACGGGAATTGCGCCGATTTGGTAAAGCATCCCAGCAGGATCAGGATCAGCGCAGGCAGGTAGAGCGGGCTGGCCTGAATGGCCTCGCGGTTTTCGAGGATGACGCTGAGATCATAGCTGCCCGCGATATGGCCAAGGATCAACATGCCACCGATCATGGCAAGCCCGCCCATGCCCGTCACCGCCAGCGCCATACGCGCGCCTTGGCGGCCTTCGGGCAGGTGTTTCCAAAACCCGATCAAAAGGAAAGAAGACAGCGACGTCAGTTCCCAGAAAACAAGCAAAAGCAGGATGTTATCTGACAGGACGATCCCGACCATCGCGCCCTGAAACAGCAGCAGATAGGTGAAAAATTCGCCCATATGGTCGTCGCGGCTGAGGTAGTGGCGCGCATAGGCGATGATCAACAGGCCAATGCCAAGGATCAACAGCGCAAAGAAAAAGCCCAGCCCATCCAGCATCAGGGTAAAGTTCAGCCCCAACTCGGGCATCCAGTTTAACCGCGCCATCACGACCTCTCCGGCCAGAACAGATGGCAGGTTGGTCAACAGGCCCAGAAAGGCCGCAAGCGTGACGGTGAAAGTGACCCCTGCACAAGCCGCGCGGCCCGCAGTGTACATAAGCCCCGGCAAAAGCGCACCAAAGAACGGCAAGGCGACGATGATAAAGAGGGACACGCGTACTCCTTGACGTGACGTAGCTTGGGGCAGGTCTATCAGCGCGCGGGGTCGGGCGCAAAAAAAAGCGCACCCTTTCGCCGGACACCTCAGGACTGTTTTATAAATTGTGTCCGGGGGGCCGGAGTCAAGGGCGGGCAGCCTCTAAACCTGTGTAAATCAGTCGGAAATCCAGAGCGGCGCGCGAACCAGCATTGAAAGCTGGTGCAAAACGGCCCAAATCCCCGACTGGAACGGCAAACTCAATCGGACTCACCTTTGTATGTTGGCAGCTGCGTGAGCGCATTGCGCAATGCATCCCCCCAGCCCGAGGATACCGCCTGATAGTACGGGTCGTCGGAAGTGATCCGGTTCTTGTGGCCTACTTCGAGACTGTCGCGCACATAGGTTTGCAGATCCAGTGGCAGGCCCACAGAAAGGTTCGCCTTGATCGTGGAATCGAAGGACACCATCAAAAGCTTGATCGCATCGTCAAAGCTCATGTCGGGGTCGTAGGCGCGCACGAGGATGGGCTTGCCGTACTTGGCCTCACCAATCTGGAAAAACGGGCTGTCCTCGGTGATCTCGATGAAGTTGCCTTCGGGATAGATCAGGAACAGCGTCGGCGCGCCGCCCTTGATTTGCCCGCCAAGGATCACGGAAGCGCGGAATTTCGAGGACGATTCCTGCCCCTCCGGCACGCTGTCCTCGATCACTTCGGCCAATGTTGCCCCCACCAGCCGCGCCACCTGAAACATCGTGGGCAGTTCCAGGATCGTCGGGTTGCGTTCGGCCACCACCTTGGACCGTTCATCCAGCAGGCTGACAAGTGCCTGCGTGGTGGCAAGGTTTCCGGCAGTCAACAGGGTGATCACACGCTCGCCCGGCACGTCCCAGGTAAACATTTTTTTCGTGATCGAAAAGTTGTCGATGCCCGCGTTGGTGCGCGTGTCTGACATGAAGACAAGGCCCGAATTCAGGCGAAGTCCGACGCAATAGGTCATGGTGTGCAGTCCGGTGTCGGTGTGTGTCGTCGTGCTTTCTATTGCTGAACCTGAAGCGACACAATCAGGGATTCACCCGCAGCACCGGTCCGGATACCCGTGATTGGGGCGGCATCGCGCGAATCCAGTCCGGTGGCGATCCGGACATAACGCTCATCAGGGCATATGCCGTTCGAGACGTCAAAACCCACCCAACCAAGCGCATCGATATGCGCCTCGGCCCAGGCATGGCTGGCATCCTGATCGATGCGGTCGTTCATCATCAGGTAGCCGCTGACATAGCGCGCGGGAATGCCTGCCGATCTAGCTGCGGCAATGAAGATCTGCGCATGATCCTGACACACGCCGCCGCCTGCGCTCACCGCCTCTTCGGCGCTGGTGCCTGCAAAGGTGCCAGAGGTGGAATAGGGCACGGCGGCAAGGATGGCCTTGGAGAGATCATGCAGGTTGGACAGCGTGTCGCCCTTGCCTGCCAGCGTTTTCGCCAGTTTGCGCACACCTTTGCCGGGCGTGGTGCGCGCAGTGTGTTGGGAAAAGTGCCACAGCGGCGCCTTGCCATAGGTTTTGCCAAAGACACCGTCCGAGGTCAGCGTTTCGACCGTCCCCGACACGGTCACGACCAATTCGGTCACGCCGGGATCGGCCTGCACGAGCAGGGTGGTGTTCTGGTGCTGGTCTTCGAAAGACAGCTGTTGGCTGCCGCCGCTGATGTCCACGGCCCAATCCAGAACCTTTTGATGGGTGGAATTCGACGGTGTCAGGCGCACCTGTTGCAGCCCGTAGGTGACAGGCGCATCGTAGGAGTAGGTGGTTGTATGTGTGATTTTCAGTTTCATGGCACCTATCCGACAAACCTGAAATCATGTTCGATCTGCATACCCAAGGCATTGTTTTCACGGATGAAGTCCGTAATGAACTGGTGCAACCCGTAGTCGAAGATCGTTGTAATCGACTGCTGCCGCAGGCGGTCGCGCTGGGCGTCGATCATGTCGTGACAGTCGTGGCGGGTGCCATAGTCCTTGGCCAGATATCCAAGGTTTTCGCCCAGAATACGGCTGCAAAAAGACAGGGACCGGGGGAACCGGCTGTCGAGGATCAGGAAATCGGCGATGCTGGAAGGGGTCATGTCGTCGTCATTCAGCCACCGGTAAGAGCGGTGCGCCGACACCGAGCGCAGGATCGTTTCCCACTGTACATTGTCGAGGGTCGACCCCACGAAACTGGCCGAGGGCAGAAGCGTGTAATACTTCACATCCATGATGCGGGCCGTGTTGTCTGCGCGTTCCAGCGCCATGCCGATCTGGGTGAAATCAAAGATGTCATTGCGCAGCATCGTGCCGCGCATGGCGCCGCGCACAAGTGCGCTGTGCCGGCGAATTTCGCCCAGAATACCGGGCAACTCGGCCAGTTTAACTGGCGATTTCAGCGCCTGTTTGAGAGACATCCAAGCCTCGTTCACGGCCTCCCAAACTTCGGTCGTCAGGGCGATACGCACCATCCGCGCATTGGTGCGCGCGTTCTCGATGCACGAGATCACGCTTGAAGGGTTCGACGGATCGCGCAGCAGGAAATCCACCACCGTTTCGGCGGTATAGCTGTCGCCGTGGCGCGCGGTATAGGCATCCAGAACGGCCGCGGTGGTGACAACGGATTTCCATTCCGAGGCCGGATCGCTTGACCGGGTCAGGGCGATCCGGAACCCCGCCTCGACCAGACGCGCGGTGTTTTCCGAGCGTTCCAGAAAGCGGAACATCCAGTAAAGGCCGCCTGCGGTTTTCCCCAACATCGCCCTAGTCCTCCAACACCCAAGTGTCCTTGGTGCCGCCGCCCTGACTGGAATTGACCACCAGCGACCCCGCCTTGAGCGCCACGCGGGTCAAACCGCCGGGTGTGATGTTCATGCCCGTTGGCGACACCAGCACGAAGGGGCGCAGATCGACATGGCGCGGGGCCAGCCCCTTCTTGGCGAAGATTGGAACTGTCGACAGGGCCAGCGTGGGCTGTGCGATATAGTTTGACGGATTGCGGCGCAGTTTCGCGGCAAAGCTGGCCAGTTCCTTCTTGCTGGCCGCAGGGCCGACCAACATGCCGTAGCCGCCTGATCCGTGCACCTCTTTCACAACCAGCTCGTCCAGATGATCAAGCACATGGGCCAGCGCATCCGGCTCCGAACACCGCCATGTGGGGACGTTTTTCAGGATGGCCTTTTCGCCGGTATAAAACTCGACGATCTCGGGAATGTAGGAATAGATGGCCTTGTCATCCGCGATCCCGGTCCCGGGCGCATTGGCGATGGTGATGTTGCCCGCGCGGTAGACATCCATGATCCCCGGCACGCCAAGCATCGACTCGGGATTGAAGTTCAGCGGATCAAGGTAGTCGTCATCGACACGGCGATACAGCACGTCGATCACCTTGTACCCTTGGGTGGTGCGCATCGCGATATGGCCATCCACCACGCGCAGGTCATGGCCTTCGACCAGTTCGACGCCCATCTGGTCGGCCAGGAACGAGTGTTCGAAATAGGCAGAGTTGTGAATGCCGGGCGTCAGGATCGCCACGGTCGGTTTGCCCGAACAGCTTGCCGGGGCCGAGGCCGCGAGTGACCGCCTCAGGTTCTTGGGGTAATCGCTGACCGGCTGCACCTTGATCTGGCTGAAAAGCTCGGGAAACATCTGCAACATGGTTTCGCGGTTCTCCAGCATATAGGAGACCCCCGAAGGTGTGCGCGCATTGTCTTCGAGCACGAAAAAATCATCCTCGCCCGTGCGCACGATATCGGTGCCCACGATGTGCGTATAAACCTTGCCGGGGGGCGACACGCCGATCATCTGCGGCAGGAAGGCCGCGTTGCGCGCAATCAGGTCGACAGGGATGATGCCCGCACGCAGGATTTCCTGACGGTGATAGATGTCGAAAAGAAAGGCGTTGATCGCCCGCACCCGCTGTTCGATGCCCTTTGACAGTTTGGTCCATTCCCGGTTCGAGATGATGCGCGGGATAAGGTCGAAAGGGATCAGCCGTTCCTGCGCCGCGGCCTGACCATAGACATTGAACGTGATGCCGATGCGCCGAAAGAACGCCTCGGCCTCCTTGGACTTCTTGGTCAGGCGCGCGGGGTCTTCCTGCGAAAACCATTTTTCATATTCCGAATAGGGCGCGCGCACCCCGTCCGTGCCCAAAAGCATCTCGTCGAAGGGTTCAGGTTTTGCATCCATGACGCGATGGTAACGCAAGAACAGGGACTTGCAACGTTGCAGGGCAGATTGTGCCGTTTATTCAAGCGGCAAGACATCAACCGACTGTTTGATAAGCTCCATCCAGCCGTAGGACGTCATGAAGGATACGTCGGCGGCGTCGCGTCCCACGCCGATACGTGCGATCTGGTCCGGTTGGGCCATGCCGGTGGGATCGATCAGGTGCCAGCCGGTATCAAGATAAACCTCGACCACGGCATGAAAATCCTGCGGCGTCACGCCGGGTGCATAGGCGCTGACGATCCGTGCGGGTATCCCTACCGCACGGGCCATCGCAATCAGTGTGTGTGCATAATCCCGGCACACACCTGCGCGGGCCGCAAGGCTTTGGGTTGCGGTGGTTGATGCCGTGCTGGCACCGTTGTCGTAGGAAAAATTGTCTCGGATCCAGTCCGACATGGCCGCGACAAGCGGGCCGCCCTGAAGAGCGCCGAAGTTTGCCGCGGTGAAGTCCAGAAAATCCTCGGGGTGGCAATAGCGCGAGGGCATCAGGAACTTTGTCACGTCGCACGGCAAAGCAGTCAGGGGTTTTGCGTTGACTGATCTCGGATCGATGGCCTGCCGGTCGACGCGCACCTTGACCGCGTAGTGGCAGGTAAACTGGTCATGGACCCGCAGCCAACGGCGGGTGCCGATCCCCTCTTCACCGCTCACGATATGCGATGTGCCATCTGGCGTTATATCGAGGCGACTTTCCACAATGGTCTGTGACGGGTCTTGTGCCGCTTCGATCTGCAACAGCAGATCGCATGGCTGCCGGGCGGCATAGACCAGATGTGTTTGGATCGAAATCAGCACAATGCGCCCCGGCCTCCGCCTGCAGGAAAGAGCGTAACCGTGTCATCCAAGGCCCGGATTGTCGATGCCCTTGCTGAGGGCGGTCAAGCGTCAGACCTTTGAAAGCCGAGGAGCAGTGTTTGCGTTGTCACCGTGCCTGACGTCGAAGTCCTAGCGATTGCCGTTCACACCCGTTTGACGCAGTGCCAAAAGGTAAATCGCACGGAAATCCGCGCCGGAGACGACGGGGTTGTTTTGCAGGTCGTAGGACGCAACAGAGACCGCGCGGCGGCCCTGCACCGATACAGACCGCAGATCGCTGGAAAACCGGACGCATTTGTTCTGCGCGCAGAAGTGGCCCGGTTCGACGCGCACGCTTGCCCCACCGCCAGATTGTGCGAGAGCAGCCCCGCCGGATAGTGTCAGTGCAAGGGTGCAGATCAAGGAAATCTTCTTCATGACTTATCGCCTTTTGCCAAATGAGTACTAATGGGGAGATGATACGGGCCGCCAAACAAACAACCCTGCTCGCGCAGCTGTGACCTAAATTCAGATCAGAGTTCAGAGGCCTGCGTGCACTCGGCCAATCCGGCTGGATTTGAGTTGAGGCGAACCAAGGCGGCTCGCGCAGCTTCAAAATCAGGTCGCGCCAAGTGAACCGGGGCACCTGTATCCCAGTTGGCAGTGGCATTTGGGCGATGTGTTGCAGTCGGCCGAGCCATTGGGCGGTGACTTCGGGCCGGGCGGCCTCTCAGGGCGCGGCAGGTGTCGAAGTCTCGAACCTGCCACGCCGCGCATATCTTGCGACGTTCCATGATCCAGCACACCGCCTTTAAGCAGCGGAAACCATGTCGCCATGATGTGCGGTTCGGAAATGCGTGGAAACAGATCTTCCTGTGATGCAGCAAAGTCGAGCGATCCGGCCATGCGCAGTGGCGCTTGTTTTAATGCGCGTGACCTGTTCGGTCTCAAGCATTTTGATATCGAATGTCAGTGTCTTGACCATCATGTTCATTCGGTGCCTCCTGAAAAACTAACCGGTTGGTTATTGTGAGGGCAAATTTTTTACCCGGTGAGGTAGCGGCGTACACGTTCGGCGCCGTCGCGCATCCATATGCCCGGCATCAAAAGGGCGGGCCAAAGCAAATAGACTTCGATCTCGCCGTTTTCGCTGAAAGTCAGCAACAACGGCGTCATGAAACGCCCGGCGGCTGGGCCAGCGTCCTTGCCGCCGTTCTGTCAGGCGCCTGTTGCCCCTCCCAGAAGACAGTGCCCACAGTGATGCCGATTGGGGGCAACTGTGGATCGATTCCACCCCGTGGAAACCGGATCAGGGGCGCGGCACCGTCTCGGTTATGGTCGCGGCGATGCCAATGGCATCCATCTGCTGCAAAACGCCTGACACGGCTTGGTGAAATCCAGAGCCGGACATCACGGTTGCCTGACCTGCCGGGAAGATAGCGGCGGCCCCATCAATCCGCGCAGCGGGTGTCGCGGGCAGGGCGCGCAACCGGTCGGCCAGCGGATCGTCGAGGGGCAGGGGCGTGCCATCCTCTGCCCGGCCTTCGACGAACCGCAACCACAAGGCCACGGTCAGCGCACATGACAGCGTGTCGGACCCCTCTGCCCAAAGGTCCTGCGCGGGGGCCAGAATGCGTTGCGGCAGCTTCTGTGATCCGTCCATTGCGATCTGCAGGCACCTGTGGTCGATCGCCGGGTTCTCAAAGCGGGCGATCAGATCGTCGCAATAGGCCGCGACATCCAGCCCGGGCAAAGGCCCGAGACTGGGAATGACAGAGGCCATGTGCCACCGCACCATCGCACGCAAATCGGTACGCGCCATCACATCGCGCACCGCAGGCAGGCTCAACAACGCACCGGCATAGGCGATCATCGAATGTGATCCGTTCAACAGCCGCAGCTTCATCTCTTCGAAGGGGCGTACATCCGGTACGATCAGGGCGCCGGCTGCCGCCCAGTCCGGGCGTGGCCCGGCAAAGGCATCCTCGATCACCCATTGGCGAAAGGGTTCGGTTTCGATGGCCGCCGGGTCGGGCCTGCCAAGCGCGGCTTGGGCCGTCGCAAAGGTTTCGTCTCGGGCCGCCGGGGTGATGCGGTCGACCATCGTTGACGGAAAGGTACAAGTTGCGCGGACCCACGCGGCAAGCGCCGGGTCATGGCGCTCACACAAGGCGGTGACGGCCTTGGCCAGCAGCGCGCCGTTTCCCGGCAGGTTGTCGCATGAAATGATGCTGAGCCCCGACCCACCTGCCGTGTGACGCGCAGCCAATCCGGCGACGAGAACACCCAGCAGCGTGCGCGGCGCATCCCGCGCCTGCAAGTCACGCACAAGACCGGCGTCTTCCATGCGTGGCGCACCGGTGACCGGATCAAGAGCATAGCCTTTTTCCGTCACCGTGATGGTCACCACGTGCACATCGGGGTCCGCCATGCGGGCAATGACTGTGGCCGGGTCACGCGGCAAGGCATGGCAGGGGCCAAGCACGTTGATCTGTTTGACCTCCGGACCACCGGGATGTTGCACGATCAATGAAAACTGCCCGCTCTGCGCGTTCAACACATCCGCCAGCGCCGGGTTGCGCATGGCCACCGCTTCGATCTCCCAGCCCGCACCTGCGTCCTGCGTGAAATCCGCCTGATGGGCGCGAAAGAAAGCGCCGAGGCCCAGATGCAGGATGCGGTTCATGACCCATGTTCCAGTGCCGCGATCACACCGCGCAGCTCTGCCAGCCCCTTCAGCCGCCCAATGGCCGGGTAGCCGGGCGCGCTGCGCCGGTGGTGATCATCCAGCAAGCATTGCCCATGATCGGGCCGCATGGGGATGTCCGCGTCTGCGCGGCCTTCTTTGCGGCGACGCCGTTCTTCGGCGACCACGGTCTTGAGCACCGCCACCATGTCGGTGGACCCGTCCAGATGGGATGCCTCGTGAAAGGATGTCGGCACGTCGGCGCCTGCGCGCACGACGTTGCGCAGATGCAGGAAGTGCACGTGAGGACCCAGCCGGGTCATCATGCCCGGCAGATCGTTGTCGGCCCGCGCGCCCAGTGACCCTGTGCAAAAGGTGATGCCGTTGGCGGGCGACGGTACGGCGTCGACCAGCCATTGGTAATCGGCCTCGGTCGACATGATCCGGGGCAGGCCGAACAGCGGCCAAGGCGGATCATCGGGGTGACAGCACAGCCGCAGGCCAAGCCGTTCCGCTTGCGGCACTACCGCGCCTAGAAAGGCGTGCAGGTTGCTGCGTAGGGCATTCGCGTCGATGTCCGCATAGGCCTGCAATCGTTCGCGAAAACTCTCTGGGGTCCAGTGTTCGACCGCGCCGGGCAGTCCGGCCAAGATGGTGCCGGTCAACGCCTCGCGCGCATGGTCATCCCATCCCGCGGCGCGGTCTTCGGCTGCGGCGACCACCTCCGGTGCGTAGTCGTCGCGCGCATCTGCCCTGTTCAGAACCGCGATGTCGAACCCCGCGAAGTCCACCAGATCAAAGCGCAAGGCCGTGGCACCCGAGGGCATGGGGGCCGCAAGATCGGTGCGCGTCCAGTCCAGCACGGGCATGAAGTTGTAGCACACCACAGCGATGCCTTCAGCCGCCAGATGTTCCAGCGATTGGATATAGGCGTCGATGTGTCCGGGGGCATCCGGGGCACCGGTGCGGATCGCTTCGCTGACCGGCAGGCTTTCGACCACGTCCCATGTCAGGCCTGCCGCCGCGATCTCGGCCTTGCGGGCGGCGATGGCCGCGCGGGGCCAGATCGCGCCGGGCGCGATATCGTAAAGGGCAGTGACAATGCCCGCCGCTTCGGCTTGCCGAATATCGCCCAGAGATACACCGTCATCCGGGCCGAACCACCGCCACGTTTGCCGCATCCTAGCCGTCCTTCACAGGTTGTAGGCGTCGCGCGCCAGATCGACCGCGAGCTTCGGTGCCAGCGCGAAGGCCTCGGCCTCATCCAGCCGATGGGTGACCACCAATTCCGCCAGTGCTGCACAGTCACAGCGCCGCGCCACATCATGCCGCGCAGGGATCGAACAGAGCGCGCGCGTGTCATCGTTGAACCCGGCGGTGTTATAGAAGCCCGCGGTTTCCGTCGCCATCTGGCGAAACCGGCGCATCCCTTCAAAGCTGTCGTGAAACCACCATGGCGGCCCCAGCCGGAGCGATGGGTAAACACCGGCCAGAGGGGCAAGTTCGCGCGCATAGGTGCTTTCGTCCAGCGTGAACAGGATCAGGCGCAGCCGCTGGTCCATCCCCACGGCGTTCAGCAAGGGCTTCAACGCAGTCACGAAATCGGTGCGCACAGGCAGGTCAAAGCCGCGATCCCGGCCCACTTGGTCATAAACGTCCCGGTGATGATTGCGGTGGGACCCGGCATGCAACTGCATCACCAACCCGTCCTCGCAGGACATGCGCGCCATTTCGGTCAGCATCTGTGCACGGAAAACCTCCGCATCCTGAGCGCTGACGTCCGCTTTCAACACGCGGGCATAAAGGGCGTCGGCATCGCTGGCGCTCAAATCGGCGGTGGCCGCAGTGGGGTGGCCGTGATCGGTCGCCGTGGCCCCCAGTGCTTGAAACGCGGCCCGCCGGATGCGGTGCGCCTCAAGGTACCCCGAATAGGTGCCGGTGTCGCATCCCGTCAGGTCGCCCAACAGCGCGACGTTGTCGGCGAAGCCTTCGAACTCAGGGTCCACAACTGCATCGGGCCGGTAGGTTGGCACCACGCGGCCCGACCACGTGTCGCGGGCCGCTTTATGATGCGCCAGATTATCAAGCGGGCTGTCGGTCGTCGCGATCACCTCGATATTGAACCGCTCGTACAAGGCGCGCGGTCGGAAGGCGCCGGTGGCCAATGCCGCGCCGATGGCGTCAAAGCTGTCATCCGCCGTTGCAGGGCCAAGCCGGCCCGGAAGGCCAAAGACTTCGGACAGCGCGTGATCGACCCAAAGGCGGGACGGCGTGCCCTGAAACAGATGGTAGTGCGCCGCGAACCTGCGCCAGATCGTACGCGCATCGGGTTCCGCGCCCGGACCAATGCCCAGTTCGGCAAAGCTGAGCCCCTGGCTGATCAACATGCGCACCACGTAGTGATCGGGGATCACGAACAGCTGGGCGGCGTTGTCAAATGCCGGGTTCTCGCCCCACCACGCAGGATCGGTGTGCCCATGCGGGGATACGATCGGCAGGTCCGCCACGGTCTGATAGAGGCTGCGCGCCAAAGTGCGCGTCGCCGCGTCGGCCGGAAACAACCGGTCGGGGTGCAAAAGGCTCATGGCTTCCTCCTGCGTGCAGAATGGCGCGCAGGAGCGTGATTGCAATGAAAAAGGGTGGCGGACTGCCTTGTCGGTCAGACCACTTGTGCAATGGCACGGCCAAGTTTGCCGACGATCTCGTCCACGTGGGCGGTCTCCATGATGAACGGCGGCGCCAAAAGCACATGGTCGCCCCGCTGCCCGTCGCGTGTTCCGGCCATCGGGTAACAGATCAAGCCTTCGTCGAAGGCGGCGGCCTTGATGCGCGCGGCAACCTTCTGTGCAGGGTCAAAGGGCGTTTTGGTGTCGCGGTCCTGCACCAGTTCGATCCCTCGGAAAAGCCCGCGGCCGCGGATGTCGCCCACATGGGCATGTTGGCCCAATTCGGCCTCAAGCCCTGCTTGCAATGCGGTGCCCAAATCTTGCACGCGCGGGATCAACTGACGCTCCAGCATGGCCGTGACCACGGCCAGCCCCGCCGCACAGGCCACCGGATGGCCTATGTATGTGTGCCCATGCTGGAACATGCCGCTGCCGCCTGCGATGGCCTCATAAATCCGGCCCGAACACAGCATCGCCCCGATGGGTTGGTAACCCGCGCCAAGCCCCTTGGCGATGCACAGGATGTCGGGGGATATGCCGTCGGCGTCGCAAGCGAAAAGATGGCCCGTCCGCCCCATGCCGCACATCACCTCGTCAAGGATCAGCAGGACGCCGTATTGATCGCAAATCTCGCGGATGCGTTTGAAGTACCCTTCGACCGCCGGAACGGCCCCCAGCGTCGCACCGACCACCGGTTCGGCCATGAAGGCCATGACGGTATCCGGGCCAAGCCGCAGGATTTCGTCCTCAAGCTCTTGCGCGGCGGCCTGGCCATAGTCCCAACTGCTCTGGCCCTCAGGCTTTTCGGCGTATTCATAACACGGCGCGATGTGGCGGACGTCGATCAGGATCGGCTCGAACGGGGCGCGGCGCCATTGGTTGCCACCGGCGGCCAAGGCGCCCAGCGTGTTGCCATGGTAGCTTTGCCTGCGGGCGATCACATGGCGGCGCTGGGGCTGACCGGTTTCCACGTAATACTGACGCGCGAGTTTCAGCGCGGCCTCGGTCGCCTCGGACCCGCCTGAGACGAAGTAGACACGTTCCAACCCCTCGGGCGCATGGGCGACCAACAGATCGGCCAGCGCCTCGGCAGGTTCTGAGGTGAAAAAGCCCGTGTGCGCAAAGGCCATCGACGACACCTGATCCTGCACCGCCTTGATCACGTCGGCGTCGCCATGCCCCAGACAAGAAACCGCAGCCCCACCCGACCCGTCGAAATACTGTTTGCCACGCGCGTCGGTGATGTAACAGCCCTGCGCCGCCACGGCGACGGGTGGTTGGGTTTTCATGCTGCGGGGAAACACGTGGGCCATATCGCTGAACCTTTGTTGGTATGAAACGCGCAATGTCTGGTTGGCTTCAGCCTAAACGGGCAATTACAATTTCTGTCAATCGCGCAGCGAAATAACGTATGTTATCTCCACGGTAACGATCAACGGGCACGATTCGAAATGGACCCCACCCTGAAATCCCGCACCATCGCGGCCATCAAATCCGAGATCGGGCACCTGTCGCCGCAGCTTCGGCAAGCGGCGAAATATGTTGTGGATCACCAAGGTGCCTTTGGGCTGGACCCCATTCGTGACACAGCGCGCAAAGCAGGGGTTAGCACCTATACTCTTGTAAACATGGCAAAAAGATTCGGGTTTGATAGTTTCGAGGCCCTGCGTGAGCCATTTCGCCACGCGCTGATCGCGACCACCCAAACCACCGCAGACACCGCATGGGAGGCCGATATGCGTGCGGCCGGGCCGCAGGGCGTTGTCATTGCCGATGCCGCCAAGAACGCGCAAACCATCGTGGCACACACGCTGGAACGGCAGAACCTCGAAGCCTTCGAGGCGGTGATCGACACATTGACCGGAGCACGCACCGTGTACCTGACCGCTGTCCGGTCCAGCTTTTCCATGGCCTATTACCTGCATTACGTGGGCCGCATGGCCCTGCCCAGCCTCGAATTGATCCCCCGTCACATGAACAGCGCCATTGACGATCTGAACGACGCAGGCCCCGGTGACGTAATGATCGCCATTACCATCACGCCTTATTCCCGCGAAACCATGCGCGCCTGCGAATTTGCCAAGAAGAAAGGCGTGAAACTGGTTCTTATAACCGATTCAGAAGTGGTATCGCCCCGGCTTGATCCCGAACACACATTGGTGGCCAGCGTGCTCAGCACCCATGATTTCGCCTGTTTCTCGGGGATGATGGCAATGATCGAGACCCTGATTGCGTTGCTGGTCCACCGCGGACAGGACACGGCCAGGGCACGAATCAAGTCCTATGAAACTCTGCGCCGCGAGAACAACGCCTTCTGGATCGCTCAGAAAAAACATTAGTTTTTTGGTGACAATGCCCGGCTCTTTGGCAAGGCTCGCGGATACATACGCGCGAGCAACAGCCTCAGCGCATTGAAAAACGGGAGAGTCTCATGAAAATTCAAACCTTGATTGGTGGCGCGGTCACAGCGGCAGCCATGGCCTTTGGCAGCGCATCCATTGCCGCCGAACAGCAGTTCATTTCCATCGGCACGGGCGGCGTGACGGGAGTGTATTATCCCACCGGCGGCGCGATCTGCCGACTGGTGAACCGCGACCGCAAGGAACACGGCATTCGCTGCGCCGTCGAATCCACTGGCGGTTCGGTGTACAACATCAACACCATCAAGGCGGGCGAGCTGGAATTCGGCGTGGCCCAGTCTGACTGGCAACACCACGCTTACAACGGAACATCAAAATTTGCCGACAACCCGTTCCCCGGCGTGCGCGCGATGTTCTCGGTGCACCCCGAACCCTTCACCCTTCTGGTGCGCGGCGACAGCGGCATCACCTCGTTCGAGGGCCTCAAGGGCAAGCGCGTGAACGTGGGCAACCCCGGTTCCGGTCAGCGCGCCACGATGGAAGTCGTCATGGACGCCTTTGGCATGGGCATGGATGATTTCGCCCTTGCGACCGAATACAAAGGGTCCGAAATGGCCAAGCAGATCTGTGACGATAACATCGACGCGATGATCTACACCATCGGTCACCCAGCGGCGGCGATCAAGGAAGCGACCACAACGTGCGATGTGAAACTGGTCTCTGTCACCGGTGCACCCATCGAAAAGCTGGTCGCGGACAACCCCTACTACCGTGTCGCCACCATCCCCGGTGGCATGTACAGCGGCAATGACGCCGACACGACAACCTTCGGTGTGGGCGCGACCTTCGTGACTTCTGCGGATGTGTCGGACGACGTGGCCTACGTGGTGGCCAAGGCGGTCCTGTCGAACCTCGATGACTTCCGCGGCCTGCACCCTGCCTTCGCCAATCTGGACGCCGCCCAGATGATCAAGGACGGCCTGTCGGCGCCGCTGCACCCCGGTGCGGAACGTGCCTACAAGGAACTGGGCCTGATGGACTGATCCGGGCTTGCGCCCGACCATGAAAACCGCCAGCGCGCTCGTCCGGGCGCGCTGGTCCATTTGATAAGAACCAAAAAACAATTCCATCGACCGGGGGCCAGATTATGACACAAGCCGTGAACCGCAGCGCCGAGGACATGGTCGCCGAAGCCGACACCGGCGCCCGCAACGCAGGCCCCTTTGCCACCCAATTGATCTTTGGCCTGTGCATCGCCTGGTCGATCTTTCAGCTATACATCGCCTCCAAGGTGCCGGGCGTTCTGGCCCAGGCCACGGGCATCAGCGATTTCGCCAACATCGTGGCCCAGGCCCGCTATGTGCACCTGGCCTTCGCCCTTGCGCTGGCCACGCTGGCCTTTCCGATGTTTGGCCATCGCAACCGCATCCCGGTCTATGACTGGGCGCTGGTGATCCTCGGGGTCGCTGCCTGCCTTTATCTTGTGATCTTCCGTTTCGAGATCGCGGACCGTCCCGGTCTTTGGACCACAACCGACATCGTGATGTCCGGCATCGGCATGACCGTGCTGCTGATCGCCGTGTTCCGGTCCTTGGGCCTGCCCCTGCTGATCATCGCGTCATTGTTTCTCTGCCTTGCATTCTTCGGCGGCTATTCCGAATGGGTGGGCAGCGTCACAAACTATGGCGGCGCGTCCTTCTCCAAGGCGATGGGCCACTACTGGATGCAGACCGAAGGCGTCTTTGGCGTGGCGCTGGGCGTTTCGACCTCGATGATCTTCCTCTTTGTGCTCTTCGGTGCGCTTCTGGAAAAGGCGGGTGGCGGCAACTGGTTCATCAAGGTGGCGATTGCCCTGCTGGGCGCGCTGCGCGGTGGGCCGGCCAAGGCGGCGGTGCTGTCGTCGATGATGACTGGTATGATTTCTGGCTCGTCCATCGCCAACACGGTGACCACGGGTACCTTTACCATCCCCTTGATGAAGCGGATCGGCTTTAGCCCCGAAAAGGCGGGCGCGGTCGAGGTCGCGTCCTCCACCAATGGACAGTTGACGCCGCCCGTGATGGGGGCCGCGGCCTTCCTGATGGTGGAATATGTCAACATTCCCTACATCGAAGTCGTCAAACACGCCTTCCTGCCCGCCGTGATTTCCTACATCGCACTGCTCTACATCGTGCATCTGGAAAGCCTCAAGCTGCGCCTCGAAGGCCTCAAAAAGCCCGGCCGCCACATTGGTGTCATCATGATCATGATCCTGTTCCTGACCGGGTTTCTGGGCATGGCTGCGATCACCTTCGTGGTGGTGGCCTTCCGCGCGATGCTGGAGCCCTTGATGCCCGGCGCCACGATCTATCCCGCGCTTGTTCTGCTGGCGGCGGCCTACCTTTTGCTCGTGTGGTTGGCCGCGCGGTTCCCGGATGTGGCGGTAGACGATCCCAAATCCAAGGTGGTCGAAGCACCCCGGTTGACGCCCACCTTTCTGGGTGGTGCCTATTTCGCCCTCCCTATTTTCGTGCTGGTTTGGAACCTGATGGTGCGCACGGAACACCTTGACCGTCTGTCGCCTGCGCTGTCGGCATTCTGGGCGACCATCGCCATGATCATCGTGGCGCTGACGCACAAGCCGCTCAAGGCGATGTTCCGCGGCGAAAGCGCATTTGGCGCGCGGCTGGCTTCGGGCTGGCGCGACTTCATCGCCGGTCTGGAAAGCGGCGCGCGCAACATGATCGGCATCGGCGTGGCGACCGGGGCCGCGGGCATCATCGTGGGCACGATTTCCCTGACCGGTGCGCACCAGATCATCGGACAGGTGATCGAGGCCATTGCGGGTGACAGCCTGATGTTCCTGCTGATCCTCGTGGCAGTGCTGTCGCTGATCCTCGGCATGGGCCTGCCCACCACGGCCAACTATATCGTCGTGTCGTCGCTGATGGCTCCGGTCATTGTGTCTGTGGGCGCGCAGCAGGGGCTGATTGTACCGCTGATCGCGGTGCATATGTTCGTGTTCTACTTCGGCATTCTGGCGGATGACACGCCGCCCGTGGGCCTTGCCGCCTACGCGGCGGCGGCCATTTCGCGGGGCGATCCGATCAAGACGGGTGTGCAGGGCTTTGCCTATGACATCCGCACGGCGCTTTTGCCCTTCATGTTCATCTTCAACACCGATCTTCTGTTGATCAATGTGGGACTGGGAAAGGCGGTGTTCGTCTTTGCCGTCTCACTGGTTGCGATGCTCGTCTTTGCCGCCGCGACCCAAGGATACTTCATCGCCAAGTCCCGCAAATGGGAAACCGGCGTGATGCTTGTAATCGTGCTGATGCTGTTCCGTCCGGGGCTGTTTCTTGACCAGTGGAAAGATCCCTATGTCAACCACACCGGACCCGAGGCGCTTGCCGCGTTGAGTAATCTTCCGACAGGCCAGAGCGCGCGGTTGCAGATTTCCGCGCCGGACTTCGACACCGGCATCGTGGGCGATATCACCGTGCTCTTTACGCCTGAGGCAGATGGTTCGGGTCTTGAACGGTTGCAGGCCGCAGGGCTGACGGTGATGGAAGAAGGCGAATTGCTGCGCCTTGATGAGCCGTTCCCCGGCACGCCCTATTTCGACCAGCTGGCCAACGACTACGATTTCTACGGGGACGAGCCGGCCCAGATCGCGATGGTCGCCATCGACGCGGATCGTCCGGCGAAAGAGCTGTTCTTTATCCCTGCCTTCCTGCTGTTGTTGCTGATCGTGGCAGTCCAACGCCCCCGCGCCACGCAACCGGCCTTTTGAGGAGCCTTCGTGATGTTCAACACCATCCTGGTACCCGTCGATGTCACCACCCCCAAGGAGGCGGTCAAACAGCTCAAAGCGGCGGCGACGCTTGGTGGGAAGCTGCATGCGGTCAACGTGGTGCCCGATATGGGCATGTCCATCGTGGGCAGCTATTTCAAGGACGGCTTCGAAGAGGAAAGCGCGCAAAACGCGATGAACGAATTGCGCGATCTGGTGACTGAGGCCGGGGTGGACGCAGACCTGCATGTCTCATCCGGTACGATCTATGATCAGGTGATCACGATGGCCAAGGACCTTGATGTGGACCTGATCGTGATCGGAGCGCATCGCCCCGAATTGCGCGACTACCTTTTGGGGTCCAACGCCGCGCGGATGGTACGTCACTCCAACCGCTCGGTGCTGGTGTTGCGCGACTAGGGCGCGCCGAAGCCTCCGCCGCCCGGCGTCGACATCTCGAACACATCGCCCGCGGTCAACTGCGTCTCGGAATTGCCCGCCACCTGTTGCCGCGTGCCATCCGCCCGGACCACCGCGTTGATCCCCACACCGCCCGGTGCGCCGCCCTGCGCCCCATGGGGTGGTACCACCCGGTGCGAGGTCAGCGTGGTCACCGTCACATCCTCAAGGAACCGGATGGCGCGAAACACACCTTCGCCGCCCCGGTGCGCGCCTGCCCCGCCTGATCCTTGCCGGATGGCAAAGGCCTCGACCCGCACAGGGAACCTGACCTCAAGCACTTCGGGGTCCGTCATGAGTGTGTTGGTCATATGGCTGTGGACTGCGTCTGCGCCGTCAAAGTCCGGCCCCGCCCCGGTGCCGCCCGCGATGGTCTCGTAGTTCTGAAAGCGGTCGTTGCCCCAGACGAAATTGTTCATGGTGCCTTGCGACCCTGCGATCACCCCCAGTGCACCATAAAGGCAATCGGCTATGGATTGACTGACCTCGGTGTTGCCCGCGATCACCGCGGCCGGATAGGCCGGGTTGATCATGGACCCATCGGGCGCGATGATTTTCAGCGGCGCAAGACAGCCTTCGTTCATCGGAATGTCCTGCCCCACAAGGGTGCGGAAGACATATAGAACCACCGCCTGACAGATCGAGAAGGGCGCGTTGTAGTTGTTGGCCCCTTGGGGTGAGGTGCCGGTGAAATCGATTTCGGCTGACCCGTTCGTACGGTCAACGCGAATGGCCACCTTGATTTGCGCGCCACTGTCCATCGGATAGGTGAAGGTGCTGTTCTTCAAACGTCCGATCACCTGCCTTACCGAGGCTTCGGCATTGGCCTGCACATGGCGCATATAGGCCAGCACCACGTCGCGGCCAAAGCTGTCGATCATCTTGGTCACTTCGCGGATGCCCGTGGCATTGGCCGCCACCTGTGCCTCCAGATCGGCCATGTTGTCATCGATGTTGCGACACGGATATTTTCCCGAAGCCAGAAGAGCGCGGGTTTCCGCCTCGCGCAGGACGCCGCCCGCGACCAGTTTGAAGTTGTCGATGACAACGCCTTCTTCCTCGATGTGCACCGAATCCGGCGGGGCGGACCCGGGGGTGCGCCCTCCGATGTCTGCATGGTGTCCGCGCGATCCGACATAGAATAGGATTTCGGTACCTGCCGCGTCAAAGACCGGGGTGATCACCGTCACATCCGGCAAATGCGTGCCGCCGTTGAACGGCGCGTTCAGCATGAAGGCGTCACCGGGCGCGATATTGCCCGCGTTGAGCCGCGCGATGGTGCGCACGCTTTCCGACATCGACCCAAGGTGCACCGGCACGTGCGGTGCGTTTGCCACCAGATCGCCGTTGCCATCGAAAAGCGCGCAGGAAAAGTCGAACCGTTCCTTGATGTTCACCGAATAAGCGGTGTTTGCCAGCGTCGCGCCCATCTGTTCGGCGATGGACATGAACAGGTTGTTGAACACTTCCAGCATGATCGGATCGGCATCGGTGCCAAGCGCCGCCTCGTTTTCGCGCGCCGCGATGCGGGTCAGGATCAGGTTGCCTTGGGCGTCGTGTTCCGCAGCCCAGCCCGGTTCGATGACATTCGTGCCAGTTGGTTCGGAAATGACCGCAGGCCCCTTGATCACTTGTCTCGCAGGAACGGTGAGCCGATCATAGAGCGGGGCGTCGTGCCATGTGCCTTCGGCGAAGATGCGGCCTTGCGCCACCGGGGTTGTGTTGCCTTTTGGCAGGGTGCCAGAGAGGTCCGCCGCTTCGCCTGTGTCGCCAATGGCCTCGACCGACAGCATTTCAATGATCAGGTCACGCGAGGGGGCGGAAAAGCCAAAGCGCGCTACATGAGCAGTGTCGAAGTCGGCGCGCATGTCCTGGGGCGCACCGAAAGGCACGGCCAGCGATTGATGCGATCCCGCATAGCGCAGATGCGCCTGCACCTCGATGTGGATTTGTTCCGGGGCGATGCCTTGTGCTGCAACTTCGTCCCAGGCTGTTTGTGCAAGAACCTCACGCAGTGACTGCGCGGCGGCGGTGTCGGTCACCGGGCGGTCAAGCTGTTGCTCGCGCAGGGCGCGGATGTCGGCCAGCCCCATGCCGAAGGCAGATAATACGCCTGCGTATGGATGCAGGAACACCCGCGTCATTCCAAGCGCATCCGCCACAAGGCAGGCATGTTGCCCACCCGCACCGCCAAAACAGTTGAGCGTGTAGCGCACCACGTCATACCCGCGCTGCACGCTGATCTTCTTGATGGCGTTGGCCATGTTCTCGACCGCGATGCGCAGAAACCCAGCGGCGGTTTCCTCTGGGCTGAGCGCTGGCCCGCCTGTTGCCGTTGCGATTTCGTCGGCCAAGGCCGCGAACTTTTCCCGCACCACCTTGGCATCCAGCGGTTGATCGGCGTTGGGGCCGAAGACATGGGGAAAGTGATCGGGGCGCAGTTTGCCCAGCATTACGTTGCAATCGGTCACCGTGAGCGGCCCGCCGTTGCGGTAACACGCAGGCCCCGGGTGCGCGCCCGCACTTTCCGGGCCGACCTGATAGCGCCCGCTTGCAAAGCTCAGGATCGACCCGCCACCCGCAGCCACGGTGTGAATGTTCATCATTGGCGCGCGCATCCGCACGCCCGCGACCTCGGTCTCGAAACTGCGCTCATAGTCGCCCGCATAGTGGCACACATCCGTCGAGGTGCCGCCCATGTCGAAGCCGATCAGACGGTCAAACCCTGCGGCCGCCGCCGTGCGGGTCATACCCACCACGCCACCGGCAGGCCCGGACAGGATCGCGTCCTTGCCCTGAAAGGTGCGTGCGTCGGTCAACCCGCCATTGGACTGCATGAAGAACAACCGCTCGCAGCCGCCTTCGGCCACGTCCAGTGCATCGCTGACCTGCCGCACGTAACGCCCGAGGATCGGCGACAGATAGGCGTCAACCACCGTGGTATCGCCGCGCCCCACGAGCTTGATCAGCCGCGATACCTGCGCCGAGGTCGACACCTGTTCAAAACCGATCTCGTGGGCGATCCTGGCCACCGCCTCTTCGTGTGCGGGGTTCAGATAGGCGTGCATGAAGGCAATGGCGACAGACCGCAAACCTTGGTCAAAGGCCTCCTGCAAGGCCACCCGTGCAGCCCCTTCGTCCAAGGGTTGCAGCACCGCACCCGTGGCATCCAGCCGTTCGGTCACTTCGACCGCGCGGGTGTAGAGGAGTTCCGGCAACTGAATGTGCAGATCGAAAAGGCGCGGGCGGTTCTGGTAGCCGATGCGCAGCAAGTCGCCCAGGCCTTGGGTGATCACCAGCAACGTCGGTTCGCCCTTGCGCTCCAAGAGCGCATTGGTGGCGACAGTGGTTCCCATTTTGACCGCTGCGATCTGACCGCGGGGCAAGGCGGCGCCCGATGCAACACCCATGATCCGGCGCACGCCTTCGACGGCGGCATCGCGGTACTGGCCGGGGTTTTCGCTCAATAGTTTGAGCGTCTGGAACGTGCCTTCGGGGGCTTTGGCCACGATGTCGGTAAAGGTCCCGCCGCGGTCCACCCAAAATTGCCACATTGCGCACATCTCCTCTGGTCGCAGGCTCTTTGTCCCGCGTGTTTGTCAAAAACGAAAGCGGTATTTCTCAGCCGTAGAACAGCCCCGGCAACCATAGTGCCAGCGCAGGGAAGGCCAGCAAGAGCGCGATCATCGCGAACATGGTGACGACAAAGGGTGCCGCCCCTTTCATCACGTCCACGATGGCCCCGCGGGTTCGTATGCCTTGCACCACATAGAGGTTGATGCCGATGGGCGGGGTGATCAGGGCGGTTTCCAGCAAAACCATAAGCAGGATACCGAACCACACCGGATCATACCCAAGGGCGACCACGATCGGCGTGATCAGCGGCGCGGTGGTCAGCAGCATCGACAGGGTTTCCATGAAGCAGCCCAGAACGATCAACACCGCGATCAGCATCAGCATGGTTTGCAGAGGTGTCAGGCCCAGCCCCGCCACGAAATCCGCAAGTGCGGTGGTCAGACCGATCACCGACAGCACGAAGTTCAGGAAAATCGCGGCCAGGATGATCAGCATGATCATCGAGGTGGTGCGCATGGTGCCTTCGATGGCGGCGCGCAGCATGTCGATGGTCAGCTTGCCGTTGAAGGCGGCCAGCACCAGCGCGGCGACCACGCCCAGCGAGGCGGCCTCGGTCGGCGTGGCCCAACCGGCATAGATCGACCCGACCACAACCACGAAGATACCAATGGGCGGGATCAGCGACGGCAGCGCGCGCATCCGCTCGGCCCATGTGGCGCGAATGGCCTCACCGCCCCAGCCGGGGCGCATCAGGCACAGCGCGACGACCGTCGCCATGAACAACGCCGCCAGCAGGAAACCGGGCAGGAACCCGGCAAGGTACAGCTCGGGCACCGATGTATCCGTCAGCAGCCCGTAAAGGATCAGGTTGATCGACGGCGGGATCAGGATGCCCAGCGTGCCGCCCGCCGCGATGGTGCCCAGAAACAGCGGCTCGTTGTAGCCGCGCTTGTCGATCTGCGGCACCGCCACCGTGCCGATGGTGGCGGCGGTGGCCACCGAACTGCCCGAGGTGGCGGCAAACAAGGCGCTGGACCCGATGTTGGAATGCATCAACCCGCCGGGCAACCAGCCCAGCCATTTGACGATGCCGTCATACATCCGCTCGGTGATGCCCGCCCGCAGCAGGATTTCGCCCAGCATGATGAACATGGGGATCGCCACCAGCAGGAAATCGGTGCCGTTCTGCCACGCGGTGTCACCCAATGCGCGCCAAAGCGGGATGCCCGCGTCCCATTGCAGGATCAGGCCCAGCCAGCCCAGGCTGGCCGCGATGGGCACGGCGATGGCGATCAGGCCCAACAGGATGAAAAGTGTCTTGCTCAGCATCAGACAGTCTCGTCTTCAATTTGTTCGGACAGGGTCTTCATGCCGATGCTGCGATCGGCCTTGTCGCTTTGACCCGTGAGATGGTTGACCACAGCCGCTACGAACATCAGCACCCCGCAGCCCACGAAAAAGAGCCACCCGATCAGCCAGGGGATCTGTGGGATCGCCAGCGGCGTGCGCATTGGCGTGATCGACCGCGACCCGTTGTCGAGCGTGTCGGCCACCAGCCCCCAGGCCATCCATGCGATGACACCTGCGAACCCAATCAGCAACGCCAGCCCCACCAGGTCGGCCAACCGCCGCAAGGTGCGGGGCAAAAAGACATAAAGCGCATCGACCCGGATGTGCGCGCGTTCAAAGAGCGCATAGGCAAAGCCCAGCGATGTGGCGACCCCGAATGCATAGCCCGAGATTTCATCGGCCCCGCCCAGCGACACGTTCAGGAACTTGCGCAGGAACACTTCGATCGTGACCAGTATGGCCGACCCGAGGATCAGGGTGCCTCCGATCCAGACCAGCCAGCGGCTGACCCGTTCCGCGCTTTTGAGGGTTTTGTCGAACATCGCCTTGATCCCGTCAGATGCAATAAGGGCGCGACCCAGCCACGTGGCCCGCGCCCAAAGGTTGGGTTACTCGGTTTTCGCCGTCAGACCCAGGATCGGGCCCACGGTTTCATTCCAGTTGGCCGCACAATCGGCGCCGCAACGCTCGGCCCAACGGGCAAGGATCACGTCCGTGGCGATCTTGTCGCGCAGGGCAAGGTCCTCGGCCGATGGCTCAACCAGCGTCATGGCCCCCTTTTCGCCAATCTCGCAGGCCCCGCCGGTGATGCAGCTGATGGCCACGTCATCCTCGGTTGCGGTTTCTGCCCACATCCGGTCGGTCAGTGCGTCGATCTCGGAGGTCAGAAGCGCCTGTTGCTCAGCGGTCATGCGGTTCCACTTGTCGAGGTTCATCGCACCAAACGCCAGACCCCAGCCCACGCGCAGGGTATAGGCGTGGGTTGCGACCTGTTGCCAGTTGGCCTTGTAGGCGGACATTGTGCCGGTGATGGCGCAATCGACCACACCTTTTTCCAGTGCGGGGATCACCTCGGCAAAGGACACGGTGACGGAGGTGCCGCCCACGCCTTCGACGAAATCACCCAAGGTGGTGGAATAGACGCGGATTTTCTTGCCTTCGAGGTCTGCGATGCCGTTCACTTCGCCGTTGCACCACAGCGTCTGGCTGGGGAAGGGGTACAGCATCAAGAGCTTGGCGTTGTAGATGTCCTCGAACGACTTCTCCAGCGTCGGGAAATAGGCATCGGCCACTTGGCGTTCGGTGTCGATATCCTGCGTCAACGATGCAAGGTCCGCGCCTTCGAAGATCGCGTTCTCGGCGGCGACGTAACCGGGCAGGCCAAAGGCGAAATCAAAGACGCCGTTCTTGACCAGCCGCATGATTTCAAAGCCTTTCAGGCCAAGTTCCGTCTGCGGCTTGATCTCACCGATGATCTGACCATCCGACGCCGCGCTGATGCGTTCGTTCCAGAATGGGCCTTCGTGCTTGGTATAGTTGGTCAGGTTGCCCCATGTGCCCACCGCACGGATGGTGATCGGGTCATCGGCCACGGCGGCGGACGCCCCAACGGCAAGGCAGGCGGCGCCTGCAAGTGTTGTCCAAGGTTTCATCATACTCTCCTGTTGATTGGTTATGTGTGGTCTAGGATCGGGAATTCGGCGCTGTCGCTGACGTCTGCGATCAGCATCTTGCCCGGCTGGTGTGCGATGCACAGCGGCAGCTTGGCACGCAGGATGGCGGCCTGGGGTGTAACCCCGCAGGCCCAGAAAACGGGCGTATGCCCGGGCGGCACGGGCGCGGGATCGCCCCAATGCGGGGCCGCGATGTCGTCGATGCCGATGGCCGCCGGATCACCCACATGCACCGGTGCGCCATGGGCATGGGGAAAGCGCGCGGAAATCGCGCTGGCTTCGGCGATGCGGTTGTCGGGAATGGCGCGCATCGACACGACCATGCCACCGCCAAAAGGGCCGGCGGCGCGGGTCTCGATGCTGGTGCGGAACATGGGCACGGTGGTGTTGTGGGCGATGTGCCACATCTCGAACCCGGCCTGCGTCAGCGCGGTTTCAAAGGTAAACGAACACCCCAGCGCAAAGGCCACCAGATCATCACGCCACAGGTCGGTGATGTTGTCGCGCGTTTCCGTCAGCACGCCATCGCGGTAGACGGTATAGCCGGGCGCATCCGTACGCACATCCAGATCCGCGCCCAACGTATCGATGATCGCGCGGCCCGTGTCGCTGGCACCCACCAGCGGGCAGGGCTTGGGGTTGCGCTGGCAAAAACGCATGAAATCCAGCGCATGTTCCTCCGGCAGGATGGCAAGGTTCACCTGCAAGTGCCCCGGCGCCAGCCCGGCGGTGTGGCCGGTATAGTCGTCTGCGCGAATGATCTGCCGCAAGGCGGGCAGGGCCATCTGGCGCAGGGCCGTGAACTGGGCATTGGGATCGGCAGACATGGATGATTCCGGCAAGAACTGTTGGCGCTTACCTTCGGCGCGAATCCGCTATCGGTTCAAATCGTATGTTCTGCTCAATAGTGATCAGATTTTCTGATCGCTATCAAAGTGCTCCGCCACGGTGCGCGCCATTTCGGCGGCGCTGGCGGCCACGGCGCTGTCGGCGTCGCGCAGATAGGACGCGGTAAAGCTGAGCGCTTCGGGCAGCCAGCCGGGATCAAATCCGCGCAAGCGTCCCGCTGCCAGTTCCTGATGCGCCAGTGCGCGGGGCAGGGCGGACACCCCCAACCCCGACGACACCATGCGCAGGATCGCGGAGAGGGAGGAGGATGGGAAAAGCGCGACTTGCGGCCCGTAGCGCTGAAACAGCTGGGTGCGAATGTCGCGGTAAGGCCGCGTATGGCGCGCATAGGTTACCACCGGGTTCGCGGTGAAAAGTGCTTGTGGATCATCGGGCAATTCGGCGTCCTGCGCGGCGTACCACCCAAGCGCAAAGGCGGGCAGCGCCACGTTCTGGACCGACACCTCCGACACCGGCCCCATCAGCAAGGCAAGGTCCAAAGACCGGTCCAGCAACCCTTGCCGCAGGTTGGTGGAGATATCGACCGTGATGTCGACCGTTGCGCGCGGATAGGCGGCGCGAAAGGCGCTGACGAATTCAGGCAGCCACGACTGCACGATGGTTTCGGACACGCCCAACCGCAGATGCAGGTCGACCGAGGTGGGATCGGCCACGTTCAGCGCGATCATGTTGCGCAATTCGCTGTGCTGCTGGGCATAGCGCAACAGGGTTTCCCCCCGTTTGGTCAGGCGCATCCCCTTGGATTGCCGATCAAAGAGCGTCACGCCAAGGGCCGCTTCGAGCGCCTGAATGCGCGCGGTCACGGCAGGTTGGCTCAGGTGGATACGTTCGGATGCGCGACGCACACCACCATAGCGCACCACCATCATGAAGGTTTCAAGATGTTCGAATTTCAGGTGCATATGCGCGGCCTCTTGCGTCTTGGCTGGCTTACCCTGTCACGCCGCGCGCGCGGTGGAAAGTCACCCTGTCGTCATCGCCTGCGCACGGCCCATCGCGTCCCGCGCCGCATCTGCCCGTACCGGGCCATAGCAGCGCACCTCGTCCTCGAACACGGGTAGGGTTTATAGCCGGGCGACCTCGTGTTCGTCCTTGTAGGCCATCATGCGGAACAGCCCCTTGGCCGCCAATTCCACCGCCTTGGGGGCTTTGACCCGCTGGGCGAACTGCGTGATGCGCTGCGCATACCGGTCTGCATACGCGCTGTTTTGACAGTTGCCCAGAAAGGCCGCGCGGTCTGCGATCATTTGCGTCGGCGTTTGTGCAGCGAGGTCCTTCTGGCGGGAAAGGGCCTCCGGGTCATGGTCCAAAAGATGCCCCAGATCAAAGGCGCCCATGTTCTGATCCACCGCCACGCCGTTGAGCGCCATCGCTGTTTGACCGCCATGTCGCTGACGGGAACCATCCCGCGTTGCCATGCAGCCCCCAGAAGCAGCGTGTTTGCAAAGACAGCATCGCCCATGACCTCTTCGGCAATCCGCGCTGCGTCAAAGACCGTGACGTGATCCGCCCCGACCGTGTCCCGCACAAGCGTCTCTCGGGTGTCGATCTGCAACTCGGCATCCCGGCGCAACACCAGATCGCCCTTGGGCATCTCGGCGCGGTTCAACACCACCTGCGTGCCACGCTGACAATGCACGCTTGCCTTGGACGAGGCGGCGACAACCGCGTCGCAGGCAATCACCGCATCGGCGCTGCCCGTCTCGATCCTGACCTGATGCAGGGCCTCGGGCCTGCGCGCCAGCCGCACGTGTCCGATGACGGTGCCGAATTTCTGGGCAAATCCGGTGAAGTCCAGCACGCTGGCCCCTTTGCCTCCCAGACGCGCGGCCATGGTAATGAGCGCACCCACCGTCACGACCCCTGTACCGCCTACGCCCGCGACCAGTAGGTCAAAGGGGTCCGCAAGGTCCGGCAGAACGGGCCGGGGCACATCGGCCAGCAGCCGGTCCACGTCGACCGCCGTACCGTGACCTTTGCGTCGAGTTACATCGCCCTCGACGGTAACAAAGCTGGGGCAGAAGCCTGTGAGGCAGGAAAAATCCTTGTTGCAACTCGACAGGTTGATCTTGCGCTTGCGCCCCAACGGAGTTTCGCACGGCTCCACGCTCAGGCAATTGCTTTGCACCGAACAATCGCCGCAGCCTTCGCAGACCAGATCGTTGATCCAGACAAAGCGCGCGGGGTCCACGGCCTTGCCCCGCTAGCGCTTGCGTCGCAATTCGGTGGCGCAGGCTTGGGCATAGATCAGAACGGACACCCCCGGCACTTCGCGCAGTTCACGCTGGACCGCATCCAGATCGGCCCGATCGTCAAAGCTGGCGCCAGCGGGGAAGGCGCCTTGATCGAACTGCGTGATATCATCCGACACCACGGCCATGCGCTGCACCCCTTCGGCGCGGCAGGTCATCGCGATGCCCGGAACACTGACCGGCCCATCGACAGGTTGGCCCCCGGTCATGGCCACCGCGTCGTTGAACAGGATCTTGTAGGTGATGTTGGTGCCTGCGGCCACGGCCTGCCGAATGGCCAGAGAGCCGGAGTGATACCACGTGCCTTCGCCCAGGTTCTGAAATATCTGGGGTCTGTCGGACCACCGTGCGGCGGCGACCCATGGCACACTTTCGCCGCCCATTTGCGCATAGCCGCCGGTGTCACGGTCCATCCAGCTGGCCATGACATGACAGCCGATGCCAGAGGCGGCCTCGGACCCCTCCGGCACTTTGGTCGACGTGTTGTGCGAACAGCCCGAACAGAAATAGGGCGTGCGTGTGGCCCCCGGAACCGACAGCACTGGGCGCCAGCGGCCATACCATGCCGACCTTGTAGATGTCGATGCCGAGGCGTCGGCAGGCGGCTTCGTCCAACCCCAGAAGGCGCAGCGCCTCCATCAGGTCCAGATGCCCCTTGCCGGTGGTCACGATGCCAAAGCGCGCATTCGGCAGGTCATGGATGCGCCTGTCAATCGGGTTGGCGTGAACGAAGGCTTCGACCGCCGCCAGCTTGGCCTCCATCCGCGTTTCGATATCGGGGCTGGGCAGGTCAGAGGGGCGCACGTGCAGCCCGCCCTGTGGTGCGGTGAAGTCGGGTTGTACAAATGCGCGGGGCGGTTTCAGATCAATCGACGCACCGGATTCCACGGTTTCCGAGATCGCCTTGAACCCCACCCATGTGCCGGAAAACCGCGACAGGGCAAATCCGTATTCTCCGTACTCCAGAAACTCGGCGACCGATGCGGGGTTCAATGTGGGCATGAACCACGACATGAAGGCCACGTCCGATTGATGCGGCATCGACGAGGAAACACAGCCATGATCGTCGCCTGCGACGACCAGAACGCCGCCCTTGGGGTGGCTGCCATAGGCGTTGCCGTGGCGCAGCGCATCGCATCGCCGGACCGGTCCACCCCCGGCCCCCTGCCGTACCACATTGAAAACACGCCTTCGACGCGGCACGCGGGGTCCAGCGTCGCCTGCTGCGCGCCCAGAACCGCCGTGGCGCCAAGGTCTTCGTTGACGGCGGGCATGAAATCGATGCCTGCCTGTTCCAGCGCATCGGCACTGCGCCACATCTCAAGATCGACGCCGCCAAGCGGGCTGCCGCGATAGCCTGACACGAACCCAGCCGTTGACCGCCCGGCGGCGCGGTCACGGGCGGCCTGATCCAGCATGATGCGCACCAGCGCTTGCGTGCCTGTCAAATACACACGACCATTGGTTTGCGCATAGCGGTCTTCGAGGCGATAGAGCGAAAGGTTGGGCGTGTGATGGGTCATGGCATGTCCTGTCAGGGCACTGCCAGTCTATTCGGAATTTCCGGATTTAATGATCAGAGATGATGGTTCTGAGCGCGAAGGTGAAAAATTTTACTTCGATACGGAAGAAAAAGACAAAATCTATTCAGCCGCCTTTGCGGCCTCGGTCATCTCGCCAAGCTTGAGGCGCTGAATCTTGCCTGACGGGCCCTTGGGCAGCTCATCCAGAAAGTGCACGGCATCCGGGGTCTTGAACGCGCCCAGCCTTTCGCGGCAGATGTCGATCAGGGCCGCTTCGGTGAGAGCGGAGCCGGGGCTGACACGTACTGCTGCTTCGACCCGCTCACCATAGGCGTCGCAGGGCCGGGCAAAGGCCGCCGCCTCGATCACGTCGCCATGGGAATAAAGCGCCTCATCGATCTCACGCGGGGCGATGTTTTCGCCGCCCTTGATGATCAATTCCTTCAGGCGTCCGGTCACGAAGACGTAACCGTCAGCATCCTTGCGGCCCAGATCACCGGTGCGGAGCCAGTCGCCCGTGAAGGTCGCGGCGGTGGCCTCGGGATTCTTGAGGTATTCCAGCATCACGTTTGGGCCGCGTACCGCAATCTCGCCTTCCACGCCGGGTGCGCAGGGGCGCATTTCGGCATCCAGTATCTCGACCGCGTTGCCATAGGCCAGTCCGGGCGACCCGATCTTGCGCACGCCGGGGGGCAACGGATTGCTCAGGATTTGCGCCGCTGTTTCGGTCAGGCCCATGGTTTCGATGATTGGCACGTCAAAGCGGTCCTCGAACCCGCGTTGCACGTCCGGGGCCAGTGCGCTGGAGGCGGACCGGCCAAAGCGCAGGCGCGCGCGGGCCTGCGGCGTCGGATCGTTCCCCCCGTGCAGCAAGTGGCTGATGATGGTGGGCACGACGGAGAACCATGTGGCGGCACCTCGCTCCACCTGATCCCAAAACGCGCTCGCCGAGAATTTCGACACCATGGCCAGCGATCCACCCGACACCAGCGCGCCCATGATGGTCACGCAAAGCCCGTTGATGTGGTAAATCGGCAAGACGCAAAACCCGCGATCGCCCGGCCCCAGATCATGAGCCACTGCGGTGGTCCAGCCCCCCGCCAACAGGCTGGCATGGGTGTGTACCACACCCTTGGGACGCCCGGTGGTGCCAGAGGTGTACATCAGCAGTGCGTGATCGCCGGGTGCCACGTCGGGCAGCGGGGCCTTTGAGCGGGCCGCGATGGACATGCGCGCAATGCTGCCCGGGGCGGCACTTGCAAAGAGGGCCGCGGCGCTGTCATCGACAAAGGCCACGCGCGCCTCGGAATGATCCAACGCATAGGCAATGGCATCCCGACCTGCCGCAAGGTTGATCATCGTGGCACGGAACCCGCCATAGAGCGCGGCGCAGAGTGCTACGACCCCGTCGCGCCCGTTGGGCATCACGATGGCCACGCTTTCGCCCTTGGACACACCTGCGGCCACCAGCGCGCCCGCCAATCCCCTGGCCGCATCGCGCAAATCCTGCCATGTCAGGCGGCTGCCGTCCTCGACAAAGACAAAGGCGGCATCGTTGCCCGCCCGCCTGTCCAGCCAGTCGCGCACCGTTCCTTCAGGAGGGGTGGTCGCATGTGTCATTTTCCCGCGGTCGCCCAGTAGTCGGCAAAGATATCCTCGACCGCCGGTTCGCGCGCCGGGATCACGCGCACGATCTTGGTCGTCTGCAGAAAGTGTTTCCAATGCACATTGTCGTCGATCGAATTGCCACCCCACGACCCGCATCCCATGGACAGCGAAAAGGGCATCCCGTTGTCAAAGGACCCGCCGGTTGCAAAGCAATGCGCCTGGTTGACGATGACGCGGCTGGTGGGCACCGCGCGCCCCAGCACCAGCGCCCGATCATCACGCGTGGAATGCAGGCCGACGGAATGACCCGCACCCAGATGCGCCTGTACCTCTGAGGTGATCGCAACCGCGTGGTCGAAATCCGACGCCCGGTAAAGGGCCGCGACCCGGCTCAGCTTTTCCCCGCTGAGCGGATGGCCGGGGCCGATGCCCGTGGTCTCAACGGCGATAAATTCGGTGTTTTCCGGCAGATCGGTCAGCCCGAAGGCGTCCAGCATCTTGTCCGCGTCCTGCGCCATGATCGCTGGGTTCAGGTGTCCGTTTGGCCACAGCTTTTCCACCACCATTGCTTCGTCTTTCACCACTTGCCCGCCTGCGCGCGCAAGGGCGGCAACAAAGTCGTCATAGATCGCATCAACGACCACCAGCGCGTTTTCCGAACTGCACGAGGTCGCATTGTCGAAGGTTTTGGAGGCGGTGATCTTTGCCGCGGCATCCTCAAGATCGGCGGTTTCGTCCACGATGACGGTGACGTTGCCCGCCCCCACGGCCAGCGCGGGCGTGCCGCTTGTATAGGCGCGACGCACGTTGTTCTGGCTGCCGGTCACCACGATGGTGTCGGTGATTTCCAAAAGGCGCTGGGTCTTGTCCTTGGAGCCGGGTGCGGGGATCATCTGCACCAAGTCCGGGTTTTCGCCGATCTTGGCGAATTCGGTATGGATATAGCCCAGCAGAACCTCGCAGGCGGCCACGCCCTTGGGCGAGGGTGACAGCACAATGGCGTTGCCGCATTTCAGCGCGTTGATGGTGTTGTTGGCGGGCGTCGCGGCGGGGTTCGTGGAAGGCACGACCGCGCCAATCACCCCGATGGGACGGGCGATTTCGGTGATGCCGGTGGCCGGATCGTCGGAGATCACGCCAAAGGTTTTCACCTCCGCGATGTCACGCATCAGGCCCAGTGTCTTGCGATGGTTCTTGGTGATCTTGTCGGGCACGTTGCCAAGGCCCGTCGTCTCCACGGCCAGCTCGGCAAGGTGCCGGTTGCGGGCGGGGTCCATGATGGCCCATGCGGCGGCCTTGGCCGCGCGATCATAGCGGTCCTGAGACCCGTTGGCCTCGTAAGCGGCCTGCGCGGTGCGGGCGCGCGCCACGATGGCGTCAACCTGTGCAAGATCGTCGTGAATGTCCGGGGCGGTCATGGAAAAATCCTTGTCAAAAGGGCAGGGCGCGACCGCCCTGCCAAGGTTTGGATCGGGTCTTTTACAGACCCTTCAGAAGCTCGGCCAGTGTCTCCTGACGTGCGGCCCACATTGCTTTGACCTCGTCGCGGGTCATGATGTGCATGGGGCTGCCGCCAGCCTTCATCTTGCCTGCCACGCGCTTGTTCTCGAACATGGCGGGCACGGTTTCGGCCAGCTTGTCGATGATGCCCTGTGGCGTGCCCTTGGGCACCATCACCCCTCGGAAGTTCACACTTGCATTGTCGACGTCAAAGCCCTGTTCCATCAGCGTCGGCACGTCTTCCATGAAGGCGTTGCGTTCCAGATCGAAGACACCCAGCACCTTGACATTGCCCGCTTCCCGCGCCCGGAACGCATCAGAGAGGTTGTTGACCCCGCCCATGACGTCACCGGCGATCACGGCCTTCATCGCCGCGGCACCGCCGCCCTTGGTGGGGATATAGGCCATCTTGACGCCTGCCGCTTTCTCCAGCTGCAAGGCTGCGATGTGGTGACCCACAAAGAGGCCCGCGCCCGAGAACGTCAGCTTGCCGGGGTTTTCCTTGGCGAAATCCACCACGTCCTGCATTGAATTCATCGGGCTGTCGGCGGCCACCACGAACACGGCGGGGTCCGCGCCCCAGTTGGCGATGGGCTCAAAGCTGTCGGTGGAATACTCAACCCCACCCTTGATCGACTGGGCGACGAAGTGCGGGATGTTGTAAGCGGCCAGCGTGTAGCCATCGTTTTCGGCCTGTGTGGCGAACCAGTTCCAGCCGACACGGCCGCCCGCGCCGGGCTTGTTGATGATGGCGATGGGCATGCCAAGCGCGTCTTCGTTGCCCGCGGTCATCGTCACGATGCGCGCCTGGAAATCGGTTGCCCCGCCTGCGCCATAGCTGACCATCATCATGATGGGCCGGTCGGGGTAGTTCGCGTGCCCGTCGGCGGCGGCGGCCCCCGTCAGACCCATCAGTGCCATCGCGGCCCCTGCAATCATATGTTTCATTGTCTTTCCTCCCTAGGGTTTGAATGTTCCGCCGCTTTGTGGTTCAGAACAGGATCTCTCGCGGTGTGTACACGTTCAGAAGTTTTGCAAAGAGACCGTACATGACGGCCATGAAACAGGCCGTGATGATGACGCGCTTGCCCCATGTGCGCACCGACCCGTGCGGGGCCGGATCGTAGAGGGACAGCAGGATGAAGAAGGCGATGGCGGTGGCGGTGTAGAACCCCAGCCCCTTGGCCGCCCAGAAGACATAGACCAGTGCGATCACCAGCCCCGGCAGCATCCGCGCGAACTGCGCGCCGCTGAGCCCGCCGCCAACCTTGGTCAGGCCAAGGCAGGCCTTGCCAAAGGTCCACAGCGCGAGCACCAGAAACACAGTGGCGATGAGGCGGGGAAACAGGAACGCTTCGGCCGGTTGCGCGGTATAGCTGATCCACGCGACCCATGCGCCCACTGCGGCCACAACGCCCGAGGCGATCACATGTTGAAGACGGGGCAGGGACATATCGCTCATGCCATGATCTCCTCTTTGTTGGTCATGCGCCGCCCGCGCAATTCCATCACCGTCGAATAGGCGATCGAGGCCACGACGATGCCGATCAGGAAAATGTTCAGCGTGCCGCCGAGGAAATAGGGGGCCATGCCGCCCGTGGCGTTCGCGATCATGCTGCCCTGGATGAAGTTCGCCTCGGCGATGGGGCCAAGGATCAGGCCCAGAACCAGAGGGGCCGCGCTGAACCCAAAGCGTTCGAGGAAATACATCATCACGCCCAACGCCATCATCACATAGACGTCGCCCATGCTCGACTGCACCGAATAGCTGCCAAAGACGGCCAGCCCCAGCACCACCGCTGCCATCACCGATTGCGGCACCTGTGCGACCCGCGCGGCCAGTCCGGCGACGTAGAGGCCGAAAAGACACATCAGAACCTGCCCGATCAGCATTGAATTGATAAAGGTCCACGCCACGTCGGGGTGGTTGTCAAACAGGTCCGTGCCCGGAAAAATGCCGTGGATCAGCAAGCCACCCAACAGGACCGCCGCCGTTGGCGACCCGGGGATCGACAGCGTCAGCAACGGCACAAGGCTTGGCCCCACCATCGCGTTGTTGGCGCTTTCGGCGGCGATCACGCCTTCGGGGTGGCCGGTGCCGAACTTGTCACGCTCGGGGCTGAATTTCCGGGATTGGTCATAGGCCACAAGGCCCGCGATCTGGCCCCCGACGCCGGGGATCAGGCCGATGATCGACCCCGTGGCGGTGCCGATGCCCATGGCGCGCGTGTTGCGCAACAGCTCGCGCACTGCGTCCAAGATGGAATGCTTTTCAACCGCGATTACCTCGGCGCCTGCATCGCGGCGGCCTTTGGCGAACATGGTGATGACCTGCGGAATGGCGAAGAGGCCAATGAGGGCCGCAATGATGTTGATGCCACCGCCCAAGGCAGGGTGAAAGATGAACCGCTGCGCGCCCATGATGTCATCAAAGCCGATGGTTGCCAGCCACATGCCGATACAGCCAGAGAGCAGCCCCTTGACCACCGACTTGCTGTCCAGCGACCCAATGACCGTGACGCCGAGGATCGCCAGCCAGAACAGCTCGGACGGACCAAAGGCCAGCGCCCACTGCGCCAGAACGGGGGTGAGAAAGATCAACAGCATCACGCCAAAGATGCCACCCACCGCCGAGGCCAGGAACGACAGTTGCAAGGCGCGTGCGCCCTGACCCTTTTGCGCCATGGTGTGTCCATCAAGGGTGGTGGCTATGTTCGCCGGCGCACCGGGGATCTTGAGCAGGATGGCCGAAACGGCACCGCCCGCCACCGTGGATGTATAGGCTGCACCCAGCAGGATAAGGCCCTGCGCCGCCTCCAGCTTGAAGGTAAACGGGATCAGCAGCGCCACCGCCATCGTCGGAGAAAGCCCCGGCGTCGCCCCTAGGATCAGCCCCCCGATGGTGCCCAGAACCAGCAGGGCGAAATTGACGGGCGTGAACACGTCCCCGAAGTAAAACAGGAATTCCATGCGTGATCTTATGGGCCTCCCCACCCGGTCCGATCTCGTTGACAAATTACGTTAGGGGATGAAAATAGTATTGCAAATGTTTTCATAAATTTGGATCAGGCGGCGACCAGATGTCGGAAAAGACAGGGAAAAAGGCTGATATCGTGGCTGTGGCAAAGGCTGCAAAGGTCTCCATCTCGACCGTCTCGCGCAGCTTCAATCACCCCGCGCTGGTCAATCCCGCGACTCGCAAACGGATCGACACTGCAGTGCGTACACTGGGCTATATCCGCAACCGCGCGGCCCAGACGATGCATGGAATCCGCTCGGGCACCATCGGGCTGGTTGTGCCAACGATCGACCACACGATCTTTGCAGAAGTGATGCAGGCCTTTTCCGATGCGGTGGATGCGCAGGGCTTTACCATGCTGCTGGCCAGCCACGGGTATGACCTTGAACGTGAATACGCCGTGCTGCGCAAATTTCTTGAACATCGCGTTGATGCGGTGGCTCTGATCGGGATCGATCATGCGGATGCAACCTACGACCTGATTGAAACGCAGGGCATCCCGGCGATTTCGATGTGGAACTATGACGATGCCTCGCGCTTGCCTTGCGTGGGGGCCGACAACCGCGAGGCGGGGCGCATCGCCGCGCGTCACCTCCTGAAACTGGGCCACCGTAATATTGCAACTGTCTTTGCCCCCACGCTCGACAATGACCGCGCCCGCGACCGTTTGGCGGGCGCGCAAGAGGTTCTCGCACAGGCGGGCGTCACACCGAGTGCGATCACAGCGCCCTATTCCATTTCCGAGGCCAAGGGGGCGGTGATCCCTGCGCTTGGCGACGGCCCACGGCCAACCGCGCTTTTGTGCGGCAATGATGTGTTGGCCCAAGGGGCGATCTATGGCGCCCTGGCCTGTGGTTTGGATGTTCCGGGTGATGTGTCGGTGATCGGCATCGGGGATTTCAAGGGATCGCGCGACATGGAACCGGGTCTGACCACCGTCGCCTTGCCCGCGCGACGCATCGGGCAACTGGCGGGTGAACAACTGGCGGCGTCTGTCATTAGCGGCACGCCGGCCCGCATGCGCACCCGCTGCGACATCGCGCTCACCCGCCGCCAGACCTGCCGCGCGCCGCGCTGAGACTCCGTTTGTGCTGAAGATACTGCTTGAGCGCGCTCAAAAAAATCTTCGCGACCACACGGAAAGCGGGAAGGGCGTTGCAAGCCATTGAGGTCACTGGTGTTTTGTAACAGCTCTGTGACGCCACGGCCGGCTGTTAGCGCATAACAATCATGCGCTATAACGCCGATATTGGTAATTTTAGTTTACCAAGTTGACCTGTGAACTAATATACTGGTGCTGCACCCTAAGGAGAACGCAGCCCGCACAGCGTGCGGGGCGCAAGCCACAATACAGACGGTCGAACCTGGATTCGGCCTGCTCATGGGAGGAAAACATGACAAAATCCGTGAACCGCAGAAACTTCCTGCGCGGCAGCGCCGCCGTTGGCGCAGCGACACTGGCCGCACCGGCAATCGCCGACGGCCACGCGACCACATTGAAGATGCAAGCAGCCTGGGGCGGCGGCATCTTTCTTGAAAACGCGCAGTCTTACGTGGACCGCGTGCACGCCATGGCGGGCAAAGATCTCAAGATCGACCTGCTGGCCGTCAACTCGGTCGTGAAGACCAGCCAGATGCAAGATGCGGTGCACCGCGGTGTTCTGGACGCGGCCCACTATGTGCCTGCGTACTGGTATTCCAAGTCCAAGGCGGCCTCGCTCTTTGGCACCGGCCCCTGCTTTGGCTGGTCCAGCCAGGAAGTGCTGGGTTGGGTCAACTATGGCGGCGGTCAGGAACTCTTTGACGAACTGATGGCATCGCTGGGTCTAAACGTCGTTTCGTTCTTCAATTCGCCCATGCCCGCACAGCCTCTGGGTTGGTTCAAGGAAGAGATCAAGGACGCCAGCCAGATGAGCGGCCTCAAGTACCGGACCGTTGGTCTGGCAGCTGACGTTCTGCTGGAAATGGGCATGTCCGTCGTGCAGCTTCCGGGCGGCGAAATCCAGCCTGCGATGAAGTCGGGCCTGATCGATGCGGCGGAATTCAACAACCCCACATCGGACCGCGATTTCGGCATGCAGGACGTGTCCAAGCACTACCACCTGGCGTCGTTCCACCAGTCTCAGGAATTCTTCGAGGTGACCTTCAACAAGCGCAAGTTCGAAGCGCTGCCCGAAGAGCATCAGGCGATCCTGAAGTATGCGTCCGAGGCGGAGAATTCCAACTTCTACTGGAACAACACCAAGCGCTATGCCGATGACCTCGTCACACTGCAGGAAGAGCAGGGCGTGAACGTCCACCGCACGCCTGACAGCGTTATGGCAGAACAGCTCAAGGCGTGGGACGTCGTCGTCGACCGCATCGCGGGCGAAGACGCGTTCTTTGCCAAGGTGATCGACAGCCAGAAGGCCTATGCCAAGACGGTGATGAACTACCTCAACCTGAACCAGCCTGACTACAAGCTGGCCTACAACCACTACTTCGGCTGATCGCAAGCTGATCAAGACCAGGGGCCCCTGATCAAGGGGCCCCTTCGGCACGACGGGTGCCATGGGGCAAAAGGACACTGAAATGACGAAAATCGTTCATGCCATCGAAGGGCTGAGCCTCTGGGTGGGGCGCGCCTTTGGATGGTGCATCCTGATTCTGACGCTGTCTGTCAGCTACGAAGTTTTCATGCGCTACGTGATGAACGCGCCGACGGTCTGGGCCTTCGACATGATGGTGCAGATGTATGGCGCGTTGTTCCTGATGGCCGGACCCTATGCGCTGGCCCAGGACAGCCACGTGCGCGGCGATGTGTTCTACCGCCTCTTCTCGGTGCGCTGGCAGGCGCGCGTGGATTTCACGCTTTACCTGCTGTTCTTCTTCCCCGGCATGCTGGCCCTGTTCTGGTACGGCTGGGAAATCGCGTCTGACAGCTGGCGGTACAAGGAAGTCAGTTGGAACAGCCCCGCGCGCATCCAGATCTATTTCTTCAAGACGTTGATCCCGCTGGCCGGGGCCCTGCTGATGCTGCAGGGCGTGGCCGAGCTGTTGCGCTGCTGGAAGGCGATGCGCACGGGCGTCTGGATGGACCGCCTCGATGATGTCCGTGAAACCGAAGATATGCTGATGCATGTCGATGCAAGCTCAATTCCCGGCGTCGGTCCCAAGACCTGATCCCGCACAGCACTTCTTGAAAGACCGAAAAGATGACAAACCCCGAAGTCGCCATTCTGATGCTGTGCCTGTTCATCGTGCTGGTGCTGCTTGGCTTTCCGATTGCCTTCACACTTATCGCGATGGGCGTCGGTTTCGGCTATTACGCCTATTATCAGGGTGCGCCCGAAAGCATCTCTGACATCTTCAACAACAACATCTTCTACCTGCTGAACCAGAACACCTATTCGGTGATGGAGAACGATACGCTCGTTGCCATCCCTTTGTTCTTGTTCATGGGCTACGTGGTGGAACGCGCCAACATCGTGGATCGGCTGTTCTTTTCGCTCTACATGGCCGCGCGCAACCTGCCCGGTTCGCTGGCGATTGCCGCGTTGCTGACCTGTGCGGTGTTCTCCACTGCGTCGGGCATCGTCGGGGCGGTTGTGACACTTATGGGCCTTTTGGCCTATCCGGCCATGGCCAACGCCAACTACAACAAATCCTTCGCCTCGGGCGTGATCTGTGCGGGCGGAACGCTTGGCATCCTGATCCCGCCGTCGATCATGCTGATCGTTTATGCGGCCATCGGCAACCTGTCGCCCTTGCGCCTTTATGCGGCGGCGGTGTTTCCGGGCCTGCTGCTGGCGGGTCTCTATATCGTCTATGTGATCGTGCGCGTCTGGATCAACCCCAAGCTCGCGCCGAAACCCAACATGGAAGACGCACCGCCACCGTCGAAGATCTACCTCGATCTGCTGGTGTCTTTCGTGCCTCTGACAGTGTTGATCGCGCTGGTGCTCGGCTCGATCCTTGGCGGTTTGGCCACCCCGGCCGAAGCCGCTGCGATGGGCGCGCTGGGCGGGATCGTTCTGGCCGTGATCTACCGGTCGCTGACATGGACCAAGCTGAAGGAAAGCGTGTTCCTGACGGCCAAGGCGACCGCCATGGTCTGCTGGTTGTTTGTGGGCTCATGGACCTTTGCGTCGGTGTTTTCCTACCTCGGCGGTGAACACCTGATCTCGGAGTGGGTCATCGGCATGAACCTCGAGCCATGGCAGTTCCTCGTGCTGGCACAGCTGATCATCTTCGTTCTGGGCTGGCCGCTGGAATGGTCCGAGATTCTGATCATCTTCGTACCGATCTTCCTGCCACTTCTCGAAGTGTTCGGGGTCAATCCCTACTTCTTCGCGATGCTCGTGGCGCTGAACCTGCAAACCTCTTTCCTGACACCGCCCATGGCCATGTCTGCCTACTACCTAAAAGGGGTGCTGAAAAAGCAGATCGAGTTGGTGGAAATCTTCAAGGGCATCATGCCCTACCTGGGCATCGTGATCCTGACGATGGTGTTGATGTACCAGTTCCCCGGCATTGCGCTGTGGTTCCCTGACTACCTCTTTGGGCCGTACATCCCGTAATGAAGGTGGCACCACACACACTCTCTGCGGTGGACGCCGCCGCATCCATTCGCGAGGGGCGTCTGAAGTCGGTCGATCTGGTCAAGGATTGCCTTGCCCGGATCGATGCGACGGACGGGCAGATACAGGCGTGGGCACACATCGATGCCGAAGGTGCGCTGGCCCGTGCCGCCGAGATGGACGCCTTGCGCCAGAACGGGCGGCCCTCGGGTGCGCTGCACGGCGTGCCGGTGGGTCTGAAGGATATCATCGACACCCGCACCATGCCCACCGCGCGCGGCACGCCCATCTTTGCAGGGCGACAACCCGACGCAGACGCGGCCATCGTGCAGCGTCTGGCAGAGGCGGGTGCCGTGATCCTGGGAAAGACTGTGACCACGGAAATGGCATTCATGCATGGCGGCGTCACCCGCAACCCGCACAACCCTGACCGCACGCCGGGGGGATCATCCTCGGGCTCTGCGGCAGCGGTGGCAGCCTTTCAGGTGCCGCTGGCCGTGGGCACCCAGACCAACGGATCGGTGATCCGGCCCGCATCCTTCTGTGGCACGTTCGGGTTCAAACCCACACGCGGTGCGATCTCGCGCCGTGGTTTGCTGCAAACCTCCGTTTCGCTCGATCAGATCGGCACATTTGGCCGCACGCTGGGCGACGCGGCACTGCTGTCGGACGTGATCCAGGGCTATGACCAGGCCGACCCTCTGAGTTATGCGATCCCACGCGCGCAGGCCTTTGCGGGCGCGCAGGCAGATGCGCCGGTTGACCCGGATTTCGCGTGGTTCGATCTGCCCTTCAACGACCGGCTGTCCGACGCCGCGCGCGACGGGCTCGAGGCGGTGATGGACACGCTGGGTGACAAGCTGGCGCGCCACGATCCGGCGGCGCAACTGGCCGATCTGGTGGCTGTGCAGGCGACCATCCATGAATATGAGATCTGCCAACATCAGGCTGAAACCTTCGATGCCCATTGGGACGCGCTGAGCGACACGATCAAACCGGTGCTGGAACGCGGCCGCAAGATATCAACGGCGCAATACCAAGACGCGCTGGCGGTCAAGGCCTCTGCCGAAGGGTTCTTTGCCGAGTTTTTCCTTGATTTTGACGCGATCATCGCACCCGCCGCCGCAGGAGAGGCACCGCCCTTTGGCCCTGCCACGGGTGATCCGGTTTTCTGCACGCTCTGGACACTGGCGGGCCTGCCATGTGTTACACTGCCCCTGCTGGTGGGCGAGACCGACCTGCCCATCGGCGTGCAACTGATCGGGGCGCGCTTTGAAGATGACCGGCTGATGCGCACCGCGCATTGGCTGCAAACCCACATTGCGGCCCATGCCGCAGCCTAGAAAGGAACGTTCATGTCCTACCGCGTAAAAGTCATCATGGGCCTGTTGGGTCTGGCGCTGTTCTGCACCTTCATCATCGGCCTGTCGCATTCGATCTCGACCGGGTTCGCGGGCTTTTCGGGCGGGTTGCCGTTTATGATCATCGCCATCGTGGTGATGTTGATGGCCGCCTACGATTATTGGGATGAATGCATCCGCCGCAAGTGACGCCAAGGGCTTTCACTGCCTGCGCGCGCGCACTAAGGTCGCCGCTGACGTGACCATCAGGACAGCATTCCATGCCCCACGATCCCCTTATCATCTGCGTTGCCATCACCGGGTCGGTGCCGACCAAGGCGGACAACCCTGCGGTGCCCACCACGGTGGCCGAACAGATCGAAAGCACGCAGGCGGCTTTTGAGGCAGGTGCCAGCATCTGCCACGCCCATGTGCGCAACGATGATGAAACACCATCCTCCGATCCTGACAGGTTTGCCGCCCTGCAAGAGGGCATCGCGAGGCATTGCCCCGGCATGATCATGCAGATGTCCACGGGCGGACGGTCGGGCGCGGGCCAGACCCGTGGCGGCATGTTGCCCCTGCGACCCGACATGGCGTCGCTGTCGGTGGGGTCCAACAACTTTCCCACACGCGTCTATGAAAACCCGCCGGACCTCGTGGATTGGCTGGCAAGCGAGATGATCAAGTATGACGTCAAGCCCGAGATCGAAGCCTTTGATCTCAGCCATATCTTTCAGGCGGTCAAGCTGCACCAGCAGGGCAAGATCAAGGACACCCCCTATATCCAGTTCGTGATGGGCGTGAAGAACGCCATGCCCGTGGATCGGGCGGTGTTCGATTTCTACGTCGAAACCGTGAACCGTCTTTTGCCGGGTGCCGCCTGGTGCGCGGCGGGTGTGGGTGCAGGCCAGATCGCCATCAATGAATGGTCCATCGCCGCAGGTGGTCATGCGCGCACGGGGCTTGAGGACAACATACGCCTTGACCGCAATACCCTGGCCCCCTCGAACGCCGCACTGGTCGAACGTACGGTCAAGATCGCGGAAAAGTTTGAACGTCCCATCGCCACACCGGCACAAGCGCGCGACATACTGGGCCTGCGGGCAGCGTGACAGGGCCTGCCGCTTGCGTTTTTAAATGTCTGACAGTTCTTGACAAGGTGCGCGACCAGCGGGCTTGATACATCCTGATCCGGGGCAAAGACCCCAAAGACCACATCAGGGATGAAGCAAATGATCAAAACCCGCGCCGCTGTCGCCGTTGCCGCTGGCAAGCCCCTTGAAATCATGGACGTGAACCTTGAAGGGCCGCGCGCAGGCGAGGTTCTTGTGGAAATCAAGGCCACCGGCCTGTGCCATACCGATGAATTTACCCGCTCGGGCGACGACCCCGAAGGCATCTTTCCCGCCATCCTCGGCCACGAAGGCGCGGGCGTGGTGGTCGAAGTGGGCGAAGGCGTCACGACGCTTGAAGTGGGCGATCACGTGATCCCGCTCTACACGCCCGAATGCCGCGAATGCGAATATTGTCTGAACCCCAAAACCAACCTCTGTCAGAAGGTTCGTGCGACCCAAGGGCAGGGCCTTTTGCCCGATGGCTCCACCCGCTTTTCCATGATGGATGGCACGCCCATTCACCACTACATGGGCTGTTCGACCTTTGCCAACCATACGGTGGTCCCCGAAATCGCACTGGCCAAGGTCCGCAAGGACGCGCCCTTTGACAAGATTTGCTACATCGGTTGCGGCGTCACCACGGGCATTGGTGCTGTGATCAACACCGCCAAGGTCGAAATCGGCAGCCGCGCGATTGTCTTCGGTTTGGGCGGTATCGGCCTGAACGTCATTCAGGGTCTGAAACTGGCCGGAGCCGATCAGATCGTCGGCGTGGACCTCAACGACGACAAGGCCACGATGGGCAAACACTTTGGCATGACCGATTTCGTGAACCCATCAAAGGTCGAGGGCGACATGGTGGCCCATCTTGTCGAACTGACCGGTGGCGGTGCTGACTATACCTTTGACGCCACGGGCAACGTGCAGGTGATGCGCACCGCCCTCGAGGCCGCGCACAAGGGCTGGGGCGAAAGCATCATCATCGGCGTGGCCCCTGCGGGTGCCGAAATCTCGACCCGGCCGTTCCAGCTGGTTACGGGCCGCGTCTGGCGCGGCACGGCCTTTGGCGGGGCGAAAGGGCGCACGGATGTGCCCAAGATCGTGGACTGGTACATGGACGGCAAGATCGAGATCGACCCGATGATCACCCACAAGCTGACGCTGGACCAGATCAACGAAGGCTTCGATCTGATGCACAAGGGCGAAAGCATCCGCGCGGTCGTGGAGTTCTAATTCTTGTGTCGGGCCGCAATGCGTTGTGCGGCCCGTCCCTCATCCACCCAACGGATCGTCCGTTGACGCAGCGGAAAATGGCCCAAGGCATCATTTGCACGACGATTGGCGCGATCTGCAGGTGATGCCGCGGCCAATCCACTCTATGTTTCATTTTAAATCTTTCGCCACCCGGAGGCTGCGATGAAACTCACCGTGAACGGAACCACCCACGATATCGATGTTGAGGACGACATGCCCCTGCTGTGGGTCCTGCGTGACGAACTGGACATCAAGGACGTCAAATACGGGTGCGGCGTGGCCCAGTGCGGTGCCTGCACCGTTCATATGGATGGCGTGGCCGTGCGCTCATGTCAGGTTGCGGCGTCGGATGTCGACGGCCCTGTGACAACCATCGAGGGGCTTGGCACACCTGACGCCCTGCACGCGGTGCAGGAAGCATGGCTGGAACATCAGGTGGCGCAATGCGGCTATTGTCAGGCGGGCCAGATGATGCAGGCCGCGTCCCTGTTGCAGGACACGCCCCGACCCACCGATCAGGACATCGACGATGCGATGAACGGCAACCTGTGCCGCTGTGGCACCTATCCTCGTATCCGGGCTGCGGTCAAAACCGCCTCGGCCAAGCTGAGCGGAGTGTAAGGCCATGAGCAGAATTGGAAAAATCGCCCGTCGTACCTTTCTGATCGGATCCGCCGCCGTCGTGGGGGGCGTTGCGTTCGGGTATTACATGTACAAGCGTCCTGCGGCGAACCCGCTGCTGGATGATCTGGCGGAAGGCGAGGCGGCGCTCACGCCCTATGTGAAGATCGATCAATCGGGAATTACCCTGATCACCCCGCGCGTGGACAGCGGGCAGGGGGCCTATTCGGTGCAGGCGGCGATGATTGCCGAAGAACTGGATGTCGAGCTTGACCAGATCCGTGTCGACCCCGGAGTTCCGGCACAGGCCTATTACAACACGGCCCTTGGGGCCGATAGCGCGCCCTTTGCGCCGACCGACGACAGCATGACCGCCAACACGGTGCGCGGTGTGATGGACGCAATGATGAAGTTCATGTCGATGGATGTCACCGGCGGCTCGACCACCGTGCCGGACGGCTATGAAAAGCTGCGCATCGCAGGGGCCGTTGCGCGTGAGACGTTGAAGGCCGCCGCGGCCAAACAAACCGGCGTTGCCGTGGCCGACATGACCACCGCGGCAGGCAAGGTGCAGTTGCCGGATGGCACGTCCCTGACCTACGAAGAACTGGCACCCGTCGCTGCCACCGTTGATCTGGTCGAAAAGGTTCAGCTGCGCGACCCAAGCACCTGGCGTTTGATGGGTAAGCCGATGCAGCGGGTGGATATCCTGGCCAAATCCACTGGTATCCAACGCTATGGGATCGACTTTGAAACGCCCGGCATGGTGCATGCCACCGTGCGCACCAATCCGCGCCGCGGGGGCGAGATGCTGGGATATGACGCAAGTGCGGCCGAGGCCATGCGCGGTGTGCAGAAGGTGGTGCCAATCACCGGCGGTGTCGCCGTGATCGCCGACAACACATGGCGCGCATTTCAGGCGGCCAATGCTATTGAAATCGATTGGGGCGACGCGCCTTATCCGCCTGAAATGGACGCGCATTGGCAGACCTTGTCCGACAGCTTTACCGCTGACCGGCAGGACAGCCAGATGCGCGACGACGGCGATGTCGAAGCGGCGCTGAGCGGCGGTGAGGTGATCGAGGCCGAGTACCGTGCACCCTACCTCGCGCACGCGCCACTGGAACCGCTGGCGGCCACGGTGCTGGTCACGGATGAGCGCGCAGATGTCTGGACCGGCACGCAAATCCCCAGCTTCCTGCGCCGCAACGTGGCTGAAATCACCGGGTTGGACGGGGACAATGTCCACATCCACATGCTGATGATGGGCGGCAGTTTTGGCCACCGGTTGGAGGCCCGCGTCGTGCAGGAAGCCGCCGAGATCGCGGTGCAAGTGAAAGGCACCCCGGTCAAGCTGACTTACAGCCGCGAAGAGGACATGACCCACAATGACGCGCGCCAGATCGCCATGGCGCGCGCGCGCGGCACGGTCAAGGATGGTCAGGTGCACGGGTACGACCTTGGTATTGCCATGCCGTCGGTCATCGCCTCGCAAATGGGCCGCCAAGGTATCTCGGTGCCGGGGCCGGACACACAGATCGTCGCGGGCGCATGGGAACAGCCGCTTGCCATTCCCAACTACCGCGTCACCGGCTACCGCGCGCCTGAACTGGCCCCAATCAGCTCGTGGAGATCGGTGGGCGCGTCGACCAATGGGTTCTTCCATGATGTGTTTCTGGACGAGTTGATCGTTGCGGCCGGGGCGGACCCGATGGAGGAGCGCATCCGCCTGTGTTGGCACGACCCGTCGCGCAAGACGCTTGAAGCAGTGGCCGAGATGTCGAACTGGGGCGCGCCCCTGGGTGCAGGCAAGGGGCGTGGCGTGGCCTTCTGCATTTCGTTTGGCGTGGCGACCGCCGAGGTGATCGAGGTCACCAACACCTCAGACGGCATCCGCATCGACAATGTCTGGGTGGCCGCCGAAGTGGGCAAGGTCGTGGACCCTGTGAACTTTGAAAACATGGTGCAGGGCGGTGTCGTCTGGGCACTGGGCCATGCGATGAACGCTGAAATCACGTTCTCGGACGGGATGGTGGAGCAGGACAACTACTATTCCTACGAAGGCATGCGCATGGCGCAAGCGCCGAACATCATGGTGCGGGGTCTTGAGAATGGCGACCACGTGCGCGGTGTCGGCGAGCCGATGGTGCCGCCTGCGGCGGCGGCCCTGTCCAATGCGATTTTCGCGGCCACTGGCCAGCGCATCCGCGAAATGCCGATGAACAAGTTCATCGATTTTGTCTGATCCTGTTCCACGGCGCGGCATGCCCTTGTGCCGCGCTGTGATCTTGCCTTCAAAGCCCTTGGCGGTTTTGTGCACAATTTGTATACATGGCGTGACCTGACAGGGAATCGCCACCTATGCCTGCACGCCCGGACCGCAAATCCGCTGCTTATGATGCGCTGACACGCGCCATCCTCACGCTTGATCTGCGTCCCGGTGCCGATCTGGACGAGGCGGGGCTGAGCGCAAAATACGACCTGTCGCGTACGCCCTTGCGTGAGGTGCTGCGGCAGCTTGCAGGCGAGGGCTATGTCGAATTGCGCGAGAACCGGGGTGCGCGTGTCTCGGAAATGAGCCACACCTCGCTGCGCGACTTCTTTGTGGCTGCCCCGATGATCTATGGTGCTATCCTGCAACTGGCCGCGACCAACCGGCTGACCGCGCAACTGGACACGCTGCGCGCGGCACAGGTCGATTTTCGCGCGGCGCTTGCCAGTGGGTCTGCTGCTGACCGGGCCTTGGCCAACACCCGCTTTCATGCGGTTACCGGCGAAATGGCGGGCAATGTCTATCTCTTGCCCAGTTTCAACCGCCTGCTGATCGACCATGCGCGCATTTCCATGACCTTTTACCGCCCCCGTGACGCGGACATGGCCGCGAACGTGGCCCGCGCCAGTGCGCAGCATGAGGCCATCATCGACGCCATCGCAGCGCAGGACGCGGCCGCCGCAGGCCAACTGGCCATCGATCACTGGCAACTCAGCCGCGATCAGATTGAAATGTTCGTCATGCCCGGTGGGCTTGATCTGCCGCTGGGCGACGCCCCGCGCTCCACTGCCTGAGGATCCCATGACCCCGATATTCCAGTTCGAAGGCATCTACACGCCCGTCGTTACGCCCTTCAATGCTGATTACAGCGTTGATTTTGATGCGCTTTCTGCAGTGATCGAACGATTGATCGGGGCGGGTGTGAATGGCCTGATTTCGGGCGGCTCGACGGGTGAAAACTATGCCCAAACGGTGGCGGAGCGGATCGAAGTGGCCCGCTTTACCCATCAACAGGCCAAGGGCCGCGTGCCGGTGATCATCGGGACCGGTGCGATGCTGCCTGCCGATTCCATCGCACTGGCGACTGCGGCGCGCGAGATGGGTGCGGATGCGATCCTGCTGGGCACGCCGCCCTATTCGGTGCCCACCGAACGCGAGAATGCGCTGAATGCGCTGGCCATCGACAAGGCCGCGAACCTGCCGATCATGTTGTACAATTACCCCGGCCGTATGGGCGTCAACATGGGCGAGGAGTTCCTTGACCGTGTTGGCCGCAGCCGCAACTTCTGCGCCATCAAGGAAAGCTCGGGCGACATCAACCGGGTGCACCTGCTGGCCCGCGATTACCCGCATATCCAGATGTCCTGCGGCATGGACGATCAGGCGCTGGAGTTCTTTGCATGGGGTGCGCGCAGCTGGGTTTGTGGCGGGTCGAACTTCTTGCCCGAAGAACACATCGCGCTCTATCGCGCCTGCGCCATCGAGGGCGATTTCGACAAGGGGCGGCGCATCATGTCGGCGATGATGCCGTTGATGCGGGTGCTGGAGCAGGGCGGCAAATTCGTCCAGTCCATCAAATACGGCGTGACCCACCAGGGCATTGACACCGGCGCCATCCGCCCGCCGTTAAAGGCGTTGAACAAGGACGACAAGCGCGCGCTCGAACAGGTGATCCGCGTGCTGAAAAAGACGATCGCCGACATCGGGAAAGAGGGCTGAGCCATGGATTTGTTGACACTCGAAGAATACCGCGCCATCGCGGCTGATCTGGACCCGGCCACAAATGCCTTTATCGACGGCGGCTTTCGCCCCGCCACATCGGGCAAGACCTTTGACAGCATCAACCCGGCAACGGGGCAGGTGATTGCACAGGTTGCGGCCTGCGACGCGCAGGACGTGGATGTGGCCGTGAACAAGGCGCGCGAGGCCTTCGACGATGGCCGTTGGTCGCGCCTGCATCCGTCCGCACGCAAGGATGTTCTGATCCGGCTGGCCAAGCTGATGACCCGCAATGCGCGCGAACTTGCGGTGCTGGAAAGCATCGACAGCGGCAAGACGATCTTTGATTGCGAAACCGTGGACGTGCCCGAAACCATCCATTGCATCAAGTGGCATGCCGAAGCCATCGACAAGATCTATGATCAGGTGGCCCCGGCCTCGGACGATCACATCGCCATGGTGGTGCGCGAACCTGTGGGCGTTGTGGGTCTGGTCCTGCCATGGAACTTCCCGCTGCTGATGCTGGCGTGGAAGATCGGTCCGGCGCTGGCGGCGGGCTGTTCGGTGGTGCTCAAACCGGCCGAGGAAACATCGCTGACGGCTCTGCGCGTGGCCGAGCTGGCGATGGAGGCGGGCGTGCCGCGCGGCGTTCTGAACGTGGTGCCGGGGATGGGTACGGACGTGGGCGAACCCATGGGCCGCCACATGGACATCGACATGATCAGCTTCACGGGCTCGACCGAGACCGGCAAACGGTTCCTGCGCTATGCCGCTGACAGCAACGCCAAGGAAGTGGTGCTGGAAATGGGTGGCAAGAACCCTGCAGTGGTCATGGAGGATGCCGAAAACCTCGACCGGGTGGCGCAGCACATTGTCAACGGGGCCTTTTGGAACATGGGCGAAAACTGTTCGGCCACGTCGCGGTTGATCGTGCACAAGGCCGTGCGCGATGACCTGCTGGCGCGCATCACCGACCATATGCGCCACTGGCCGCTGGGCGATCCGCTGGACCCTGAAACCCGGCTGGGCGCGTTGGTCAGCGACGGCCATGCGGCCAAGGTTACATCCTGTCTGGAGCAGGCGGATACCGTGCTGGTCGGCGGCAAGGCGGAAGGCAACTTTGTCGATGCCACGGTGGTGGACCTTTCGGGCAATGATCATCCCTTGGCGCAGACCGAAATCTTTGGCCCCGTGCTGGGCGTGATCACGGTTGCGTCCTTTGACGAGGCGATCAGCGTGGCCAACGACACGCCTTACGGCCTTTGCGCTTCACTGTTCACCGCCAATGCAAAACGCGCCCTGCGTGGCGCGCGCATGTTGAAGGCCGGCACCGTAACCGTGAACAGCTATGGCGAGGGCGATATCAGCACGCCCTTCGGCGGCTGGAAGCAATCGGGATTTGGCGGGCGTGACAACGGGGTGCACGCCCACGACCAGTACACGCAGCTGAAAACCATCTGGCTGGACCTCAGCGATGATGCAGACGAGGCGGTGGAGTGACATTCACCGCCGCGCGGGTGCCTGTGCACACCGGCCCTGCGGCCTGGGCCGACATTCTGGGGCCGGGGCCGTCCTATCCGGCGCTTGATGCGAACATAACCGCCGATGTGGTGATCGTGGGTGCGGGCTTTGCGGGGCTGTCTGCGGCGCGCCGTGTGCACCAATTGGACCCCACCGCGCGCGTGGTCGTGCTTGAGGCAGGGCGCATCGCGGAAGGGGCGGCGGGGCGCAACTCGGGTTTCATGATCGACCTGCCACATGACTTGGCTTCCGAGGACTACGCCGGGGCGGGCGACGATGCGTCGCTGACGGCACTGAACCGGCAGGCCATCGCCTTCGCCCGAGGCGCGGTCGAGGAGTATGATATCGACCCGGCGTTCTTCGACCCGGCGGGCAAGGTCAACGGGGCGGCCACCGCAGCGGGGGACACCCACAACCGCAGCTATGCCGCGCATCTCGATACCTTGGGCGAGGCGTGGAACTGGCTGGATGCGCAGGACATGGCGGACCTGACGGGGTCCCGCCACTACCGTTCGGGGCTTTTCACCCCTGGCACCGTGATGTTGCAGCCTGCGGGCTACATCCGCGGGCTGGCCGCCGGGGTGGCCCGACACGTGCATATGTTTGAAGGGTCGGCGGTTCTAAGCTTTGCGCGCGTGGGGGCCGACTGGACGGTGCGCACAAGCAAAGGAACGGTGACCGCGCCACGCGTAATCCTTGGCGTGAACGGGCATCTGGAAAGCTTCGGCATCGCCAAGGGGCGGTTGATGCAGCTTTTCCTTTTCGCCTCGATGACCGAGGATCTGGGCGATGCCGCACCGGGGGCCGCGTGCTGGGGCATCACGCCGTCCGATCCCATGGGCACCACCATGCGCCGGATCGACACAGCACAGGGCGGCAACCGCGTGATCACCCGCACCTGCGCCACGCTCCGCCCCGGTATGCAGGCGACTGATGCAGACCTTGCGCGGGCCGCTGCCGTGCACCGGGCCAAATTCGCAGAGCGCTTCCCCGACCTTCGGAGTGTGCAGCAGGAACACCAATGGGCGGGCCACCTGTGTCTCAGCCTCAATGGCGTGGCAAAATGCGGTCCCGTCGCGGATGGCGTGTTCAGTGCCTGTGTGCAAAACGGTCTTGGCACCGCGCGCGGCACGCTGACCGGCATGGCAGCGGCGGAAATGGCCTGTGGCCACACCTCGGCCATCACCGCGCATTTCCTTGGCGAAGATGCCCCGAAAAGGCTGCCGCCGCAGCCCTTTGCCACTTGGGGCGCAAACGCATACCTGCGCTGGAAGGAATGGCGCGCCGGGGCCGAATAGCCCCGTTTATGGCAACGACAGCTTGCCCGTCCGCCCGCCATCCACGGTATAGACCTGCCCGGTGATAAACCCCGCATCTGGGCCAGCCAAAAAGGCCACAAGTGCGGCGACATCTTCGGGCTGGCCGGTGCGGCCGACCGGGTGAATATGTGCCAGACCCGACCGAAAGGCAGCGGGGTCCGGCGCGCTGTTGATGAAATCCTCGTTCAGGTCGGTGTCGATCCAACCGGGGGCCACGGCGTTGCACCGTACCCCGTCAGGACCATGATCCACAGCAATGGCGCGGGTCAGACCGTGCAGCCCTGCCTTGGACGCACCATAGGCCGCGTGCATCGGATTGTTGGCCAGCCCCTCAACCGATCCGATGTTTACAATGGTGCCTGAGGTGGCTTTGAGATGGGGCAGAGCCGCGCGGATTGTCAGAAACGGTGCTGTCAGGTTGACCATCAGCGTGCGGTTCCAATCTTCAAGCGACATGTCCTCGGCCCACTCTTCTTGCATGATGCCTGCGTTGTTGATGAGGATGTCCAGCCGCCCCATGCGGTCCACCGCTTCGGTGATCACATGCTCAGGTGCGGCGAGGTCGGTGAAGTCTGCGCCGATGCTGTCGAATACGGGGTCTACACCACGCTGTGCCGTGACAACCTTTGCGCCGTCCTCTGCCAGACGGGCAGCAATGGCAGCACCAATCCCCGATCGCCCACCCGTGACCAATGCACATTTGCCATGCAGTTTTCCGGTCTCGTCACTCATGCCACAGGCTTCCCGCCATTCACTTCCACCAAGGCCCCGCACATGTAACGGGCGGCATCAGAGGCCAGAAACAGAACGACATCCGTGATGTCACCCGGCTGGGCGATGCGGCCCAGTGGCACAGATGCGTCGAGGTTGGCAATCGCGCTGACCGGATCAAAGCCCCGTTTCGCCAATCCTCCGCGCAGCATCGGTGTGTCCACTTCGTTGGGGCAGACCGCATTGATGCGAATGCCCTGATGGGCGTGATCGCGCCCCATGCATTGGGTCAGCGACGCGATTGCCGCCTTTGTCATGCAATACAGCGCGTGATCCGGTCCGGGTCTCAACCCCCAACAGGAGGCGGTGTTGATGATTGCACCACCACCACCCTGCGCCATTGTCGGAATGGCCGCGCGGCAAATGCGAAAGGGGGCTTCGACATTGACGCCAAGGCTGATCGCCCAATCCGCGTCTGACGTCTCTGTAACCGGGCCGCGGGTGATCACACCTGCGTTGTTGCAGATGATGTCGAGACCTCCGAGCGCGTCATGGGCCGCGCCCGGCAAGCCATCGGCATAGACGGCGTCGGTCAGGTCTCCGGGCAGGTGCGCATCAGCCTCGAGGTCCCTGGTATCACGGTCCGCAACGGCAACGCGTGCGCCTGCGGCACCAAAGGCCGCGCACAGGGCCCGACCAATACCACCTGCGGCGCCGGTGATCAGGACGGATTTGTCCGCAAAGTCATGTGTCATGGCGTTCTCAATACGACTGGTTCAATTCGTCGGCGGCCGGAATCTCCACTTCGCGGCGCGCGATATAGGCCAGCAGTTGCTCGTTCTTGTCCTGTGGCAAGTGCGGTTCCTGATACTCCCGCAACAGGTGGCGCGCGTGGTTCAGCGCGCGTTCGGTGATCTCGATCCCGCCTTCGGCCTGCCACTGTTCGATGGAGTTGTTGTCGAACATCTCGGGCATGAAGAACGCGGTTTGAAAGTTGTCCTGCGTGTGCGGATGGCCCAGGTAGTGACCACCGGGGCCGATATCCGAGACCGCGGCCAGCGCTTCATCGAAGTCGTCCCAGTTTACGCCCGACGCCATGCGATGCGCCATCGCGCATTGTTCGGCGTCCACGATGAACTTGGCGGTGGAGCAGTGCATCCCGGCCTCGTTCCAGCCCGCCGAATGCCAGATGTAGTTGGCCCCGGCGTGCATCACGGCCTGCAAGGTGGTCGCACTTTCATAACCCGCCTGCGCATCAAAGGTCTTGGCCCCGCCCAACGTGTTCGAGGTGCGCCACGGCACGCCGTAATACCGCGCCATTTGCCCGATCATGAAGTTCATCATCGAAATCTCTGGCGTGCCGGCCATGGGTGCACCGGATTTCATGCTGACCGTGCTGAGGTAATGGCCGTAGATCGCGGGCGCGCCACGCCGGATCACTTGCGTATAGGCCAGCGCGCTCAGCGCTTCAGCGTTCAACTGGGCCACGGAGGCCGCGACCGAGGCGGGTGTGTTGGCCCCGCCCAGCACGAAGGGCGAGCACAGCACCGGCTGATTGCGGCGTGAAAAGGCGCGCATCGCGCCCAGCATGGTTTCGTCCCAGACCAGTGGCGAGTTGCCGTTGCAATTGCCTGTGGTCACCGCGTGGTCTTCCATGAACTCGGCGCCGAACAGGATCGCGCACATGTCCATCACGTCCTCGGCGTTGCGGGGGCTGGTGGTCATGCCCATGAACGTCTTGTCCGAATGTTTCATGGACGAATAGGTGATGCGCAGGTGCCGCTGGCTGATGGGATGGTCGTAGGGTTCAACGATGTGGTGGGCCGAACTGTGCAGGCTGGGCAGCATATGGCTCAGCTTGTGAAACATCGCCAGATCGTCCAGCATTGGGTTGCGCCGCACGTCATCCAGATCGCGCAGGTAGGGCGCGCCGGTCATTGGTACAAAGATGCAGTCGCGTCCACCAAGGGCCACGTTCTTTTGCGGGTCGCGCGCATGATAGGTGAAGGTCGTGGGGATCGTGGCGATCAGGTCTCGCACCAGCCCGCGATCAAGGTAAACCGTTTCGCCCACCACCTTCGCGCCCGCCGACTTCCAATCTGCGAGCGCGATCTCGTCGCGAAAGACAACGCCCACGTTCTCCAGAATGTCCATGGACGCGGCATCGATGCGCTCGACCTGGCTGCCGTTCATCAGTTCGGTGAAGGGCAGGGTGTTGTGCAAGCCCGGCAGCATGGTCACATCCACCGCACTTCGCAGCGCCCGGCGTGACGCACGGCCGCCCGAACGGCTGCGGGGCGCAGAAGCGGAAGTAGCGGTCATGGCGAGCCCTTTCATGGAATCCTTGGTGCAGCAGGGTCAGTATGAAGTGTATACACGTTGTGTAATGGTATCTGAGCGAAGCGACTTGCCGGATTGCGACGTCTTTGCGCCGCAAGCGGGGTTGACCCACCGCGCGCAGTATCCGCCAATGCTGCCATGAAAGCCCTGTCCAATACACCGCGCCGCCCCGTCGAAGTACCTGCCGACGTCCCCTATCCCAGCGTCGATGCTGCGCGCGCCGTTGCTCATGTCGCGCGTTGTCCGAAGGCCGCGGAAACGCCGCTTGTCGATGCCCCGGCGCTGGCTGCACGCATCGGAGCCGGTGCGCTGCACATCAAGGATGAACGGGGCCGCATGGGGTTGGGCAGTTTCAAGGCGTTGGGGGCCGCTTATGTCATTGCCTGCGACGCTGCCGAGGGTAAGGCAAAGGGGCGTACCTATGTTACCGCAAGTGCCGGCAATCATGGAATGAGCGTGGCCGCTGGGGCGGCGGCCTTTGGCGCGCGGGCGGTGGTCTATATCGCCGAAACGGTGCCCGAAGCCTTTGCTGAACGCCTGCGCGCCCAAGGGGCCGAAGTGCGCCGCGAAGGCGCTGTTTACGAAGATGGCATGGCCGCCGCCGCCAAGGCTGCGGAAGAGGAAGGTATGGCGCTTTTGTCCGACAGTTCGTGGGAGGGATATTACGAGCGCCCGCATCGGTTGATGGAAGGATACTTGGTGCTGATGGACGAGGCCATTCGCCAGATGCCGCAAGCGCCCACGCATATTTTCCTGCAGGCAGGGGTTGGCGGATTGGCCGGGGCCTGCGCGGCCCTTGCGCGGCAAGCATGGCGGGAGACACCGCAAATTGTCGTGGTCGAACCGGAAGAAGCCCCCGCGCTGGCCGCATCGGTTGCGGCGGGACACGCGGTTGTGGCCCCCGGTGGGGTCAGTGACATGGGGCGGCTGGATTGCAAGGAGCCGTCCTTGATCGCGCTGAAGGGTTTGGCCCGTGATGCGGATTGGTTCGTCACGATTTCCGAGGATGAAGGGGCCACGGGGGCCGAGGCCTGTGCTGCCGTGGGATTGCCCAGCACACCCTCGGGGGCTGCGGGCGTGGCGGGCGCGATGGCTTGTGGCGCGGACCTCGGGATTGGGTCGGATGCGCGGGTTTTGTGCATCCTCAGCGAAGGGCCCGAAGCATGAACCTTTTTGCCCCCGAAGAATACCGCGCCCGCGTGACGAAAGCGCAAAGCGCCATGGCCCGTGAAGGGCTGGCCGCGCTTTTGCTGACCACCGAACCCGATGTGCGCTATTTCACCGGATTTCTCACCCGGTTCTGGGAAAGCCCCGCGCGCCCTTGGTTCCTGATTGTACCGGCCAGTGGCGACCCTGTTGCGGTCATCCCCTCCATCGGGGCGGCGTTGATGGGGCAAACCTGGATCAGCGACATCCGCACATGGCGCAGCCCGCAACCCGGCGATGACGGTGTCAGCCTGCTCATCGACGCGCTGAGCGAACTGGCCGCGGGCGGCCCCATCGGCGTTCCAAGTGCTGCCGAAAGCCACGTGCGGATGCCCATGGACACATGGAATGCGTTGCAAGAGCGGGTCACCCTGCGCGATGATGCCCGCATCGTCGAACGGCTGCGCCTGATCAAATCGGATGCGGAAATCGACCGGATCGCGGTGATCTGCCAGATTGCCAACGCCGCCTTCGACCGGGTGCCCGAAGTGGTGCACGAAGGCTTGCCCTTGTCCGAGGCCTTCCGCCGGTTCCAGATTCTGCTGCTGAGCGAGGGCGCGGATTGGGTGCCGTACCTTGCGGGCGGTGCCGGGCAGGGCGGCTACGGCGACGTGATCTCGCCCGCCAGCGACACGCCGCTGACGGCGGGCGATGTCCTGATGCTCGACACTGGCGCAGTGAAAGATGGCTATTTCTGCGACTTCGACCGGAACTTTGCCGTGGGCGACGTGGGGCAGGACGCGCGCACGGCACATGCCCGCCTGATCGAGGCGACGGAGGCCGGGTTCGCCGCCGCAACGCCCGGTGCCACGGCGGCTGACCTTTTTCACGCCATGGACAAGATCGTGACAGGCGGTGCTGGCGGGTCAGACACCGGGCGGCTGGGCCACGGGCTTGGCACGCAGTTGACAGAATGGCCGTCGTTGATCGCGGCGGACCACACGGTCATAGAACCGGGCATGGTCCTGACCCTTGAGCCGGGGATCGAAGTGTCGCCGGGCAAGATGCTGGTGCACGAGGAAAACATCGTGATCACCGATGACGGCCCACAATGGCTGAGCATCCCAAGCGACGAAGAGATGATACCGCTATGACCGTCTATCCCTATACGCCTTCGGACACTGGCACCGCGCTTGGCCTGATCGTGCTGCAAACCGATGAAACCATCGAAGGCGATCTGCGCGCCATGTTGGGAGACACACAACTGTTCGTCAGCCGGGTGCCCAGCGGCGATGAGGTCACCCGCGAGATGTTGGGGGAGATGGCCAACCATCTGACCGCGTCGGCGCGGTTGCTGCCCGCGGCGGCGACCTATGGGGCAGTGGGCTATGGCTGTACCTCAGGGACGGCCCAGATCGGTGCGGACACCATTGCGCGCCTGGTGCGAGACGGTGTGCCGACGCCGAAGGTAAGCGAGCCGATCTCGGCCCTGCTGGCCGCTTGCAAGGCGCTGGGCCTCAAACGTATCGCGTTTTTGTCGCCCTACATTGCCGCCGTATCTGACCATCTGCGCGATGTGCTGCGGGCGGGCGGGGTCGAAACGCCCGTGTTCGGCACCTTTGCCGAGGCCGAAGACCCCAAGGTGGTGCGCATCGGCGGCCCGTCGATCATCGCCGCGGCCAAGGACCTGTGTGCGCAAGGGGATGTGGACGGGGTGTTCTTATCGTGCACGAACCTGCGCACATTCAACGTGATTGACGCGCTGGAGGCCGAAATTGGCCTGCCAGTGCTGTCGTCCAACCTGTGTCTGGGCTGGCATCTGGCGCAACTGGCCGGGGTACCTGTTCAAGGTCCCGGCCAATTGCTGCGGTCGTGAGTGGTGACCCCGTAGATCAGGCCTGATGCGTCAAGCCCATGTTCCGTTTGTCATGATTTCGCGTGCGATATCGGTGCGCTTGATACCGCGCGCGGCAAGCTCTGCGTCGCCAAGGGCGTGCACGGTCATGGCTTGTGCGGCCATGGTGTCAGGCGAAAAACGGGATTTGAGGCTTTGAATGAGCTTGGCCATGGGGCTTTTCCTTGGATCGGTCTGTTATACTATCTTTCACATGTAGCGCTGCGATGCAGCATCGACTATGGCTTCAAGCGCATTGCCGCCTTGCACAAGGCGCATGTCCCGGGTCCGTGCAAAGTGCCGCCGCGTTGGGGTTGCCACCAGCGGCCCAAGCGCCAACGGTGCTGACATGATCGACATCGACCCGCCCATGCCCCCCGACGCCCCGCGCATTACCGTGGTCGAGGCGGTGCGCCGCGCCGCCCTCTCCAAGCCGGACCGCATGGCACTGGTGTGTGGCGACACGCGCCTGACATGGGCCGCATTCGATGCCCGCATAAACAAGGCCGCCAATCTGCTGCGTGACCGGGGCGTGACACGCGGTGACAGGGTGGCGATCCTGTCGCAGAACTCTGCCGATTATGCGGCTCTTTTCATGGGTATCCTGCGCGCCGGAGCCTGCGTGGTGCCCCTGTCCAGCATGGCACCTGCGGATGCGCTGGACCGGATGGTGCGTGACAGCGGCGCGCGGGTCGTGTTTCTGGCGAGCGCCTTGCGCGACCTGTTGCCGGACCTTGGGACCCATGACGTGATCCGGGTGGCGCTGGACTTTGCCGCACCGGGGTTCGAGAGTTTTGACGAAGCCATGAACGCCGCAAGTGACACCGATCCGCAGGTTGCGGTGGACATGGCGGACGCCTTCAACCTGATCTATTCCTCTGGCACCACGGGCACGCCAAAGGGTATCCTGCACGATCACCGCATGCGCGCGGCCCAGATGGACCGGGTCACGGCCAATGGCTACGATAAGGCGGCGCGGACCCTTCTGAGCACGCCGCTTTATTCGAACACCACCATCGTCGCCTTTCTGCCGACGCTTGTGGGCGGATCAACCGTGGTTCTGATGCCCAGGTTTGATGCGGCAGGTTGGCTGGCACTGGCCGAGGCAGAGCGGATCACGCACACGATGCTGGTGCCGGTGCAATACAAGCGGATCATGGAGGTGGCCGATTTCGACCGTTTCGATCTGTCCGCACTGCGCATGAAATTTTCGACGTCCGCACCGCTGCGGGCGGACGTCAAACGGGACGTGCTGGCGCGGATGCCCGGCAAGTTGTTGGAATACTACGGGCTAACCGAAGGGGGCGGAGTGAGCGTTTTGGTCGCGGACGAACACCCTGACAAACTGCACACCGTGGGGAAACCCGCGCCAAACTGCGACATCCGGCTGATAGACGACGCGGGCCGCGAGGTGGCACAGGGCGAGGTCGGTGAAATCTGTGGGCGCTCGCCCACCATGATGGCGGGCTATTTCGGGCGCGATGACCTGACCCGCGACACGCTGTGGCACGACGGACGGGGCCGGGTCTATTTCCGGTCGGGCGACATGGGGTCCTTTGACGCGGACGGGTTCCTGGTGTTGTCGGATCGCAAGAAGGACATGATCATTTCCGGCGGGTTGAACATTTTTGCCAACGATCTTGAACTGGTGTTGCTGGAGGACACGGAGGTGACGGATGCGGCCGTGATCGCCGTGCCATCGGAGGACTGGGGCGAAACCCCGGTGGGCGTGGTGGTGCGCCGCCCCGGATCACGAGCCAATGCGGAAGACATTCGCACCCGCGCCAACCTGCGCCTTGGCAAAAGCCACCGCTTGTCCGCGGTGATCTTGCGCGACGCCTTGCCGCGCAGCGCGATCGGCAAGATTCTCAAACGTGAATTGCGCGATGACGTGTTGCGCTCTTGACGCTCTGAGGGGCTTGGCATAAGTCCGGACCTGCCCGAGCGGGTATGGTGAAATGGTATCATAAGAGCCTTCCAAGCTTAAGGTGCGGGTTCGATTCCCGCTACCCGCTCCAGCGCCTTTCCAAACCTTTCCACAGACGGTGACAGCATGGGAAACATGCGGCTTTGGTGCCGATCAAGGCCCTGTTGCGACACTTGCTGCCTTGACCCTTTGGCCGGGGGCGGCCACAAGTCTGGCCCAAGGTAACGAAAGAGATCACATGGTCGATCAGCCATCACATGTGCCCCCGCTGAACGGAGCCAACGAAGAACGCGAGAAGTCGAAACAGATCGGCGCGCTGGCGGCTTTGTGGCCCTATATGCGGCCCTATTGGGCCCTGATGATCGCCGCGGTCGCGGCGTTGGTGCTGACCGCCTGCGTGTCGCTGACCCTGCCGCTGGCCGTGCGCCGGGTGGTCGACAACTTCCGCACCGAAGACAGTGCGATCCTAGATCAGTATTTCCTTGCCGCGTTGGGCATCGCGGCCCTGTTGGCGCTGGGCACGGGCCTGCGTTATGCGCTGGTCACGCGTCTCGGCGAACGGGTTGTGGCCGACATCCGCAAGGCAGTGTTCGACCGGGTGATCGGGATGAGCCCCGCGTTTTACGAGAACATCATGACCGGCGAAGTGCTGAGTCGAATCACCACCGACACAACCCTGATCCTCAGCGTGATCGGGTCGTCCGTGTCGATTGCATTGCGCAATCTGCTGATCTTTTCGGGCGGGTTGGTCTTGATGATGCTGACCTCGGCCAAGCTGACGGGGCTGGTTTTGCTGATCGTTCCGGCGGTGGTGGTGCCGATCCTCGTTCTGGGGCGGCGTCTGCGAAAGATCAGCCGCGAGAACCAGGATTGGATCGCAGCCTCCAGCGGCAATGCCTCCGAGGCGTTGACCGCGGTGCAGACCGTGCAGGCCTTTACCGCCGAAGCGACCAGCCGCAGACAGTTCAGCGATGTGACAGAGCTGAGCTTTGATGCGGCACGTCGCCGGATCACCACGCGGGCGGCGATGACCGTGATCGTGATCTTTCTGGTCTTTGCGGGCATCGTGGGTGTGCTGTGGATCGGGGCCAACGATGTGCGCGCGGGCGACATGACGTCCGGTACGCTGATCCAGTTCGTGATCTACGCGGTGATGGTGGCAGGCGGGGTGGCGGCCTTGTCCGAAATCTGGGGCGAGTTGCAGCGGGCCGCAGGTGCCACCGAACGGCTGATCGAGTTGTTGACCACGGTCGACACCGTCAAGGACGCCGCATCGCCGTTGCCCGTGCCCGCGCCGGTGCAGGGGCGCATCAGCTTTGCGGATGTGCGGTTTTCCTACCCGTCGCGGCCCGATGTTGCCGCTTTGGATGGGGTGTCGCTGGACATCGCGCCGGGTGAAACGGTGGCCTTTGTCGGGCCGTCGGGTGCCGGCAAGACGACGATCATCCAGATGCTATTGCGGTTCTACGATCCGCAATCGGGCCACATCACGCTCGATGGTGTCGATCTGGGGCAGATGGCGCGCAGTGCCTTCCGCCAGCATATTGCCCTTGTTCCACAGGATCCTGTGATCTTTGCGGCTTCGGCGCGCGAGAACATCCGCTTTGGACGCCCCGATGCCACGGACGCCGAGATCGAGGACGCCGCAAGGGCCGCAGCAGCGCATGAGTTCATCAGCGCCCTGCCGGACGGGTACGATGCCTATCTTGGCGAACGTGGTGTGATGCTGTCGGGCGGTCAGAAACAGCGTATCGCCATCGCGCGTGCCATTCTGCGGGATGCGCCGGTGCTTCTTCTGGACGAGGCCACAAGCGCGCTGGATGCCGAAAGCGAACGCGCGGTGCAGGAGGCATTTGACCGTCTGAGTGCCGGGCGCACCACGTTGATCGTGGCGCACCGGCTTGCGACCGTGAAAAAGGCCGATCGCATCGTGGTGCTGGACCAAGGGCGCATCGTGGCCACCGGGCCGCATGACCAACTGGTGTCCGAGGGTGGTCTTTATGCGCGACTGGCACGGCTGCAATTCACCGATGGGATGGCGGCCGAATAATTTCCCCTTGCCGCGCCTGTCCGGGGCTGAAACCCTGTGGCGGAAGATGAACACCAACAAGGAAAGGGATCGTTATGGGTCTTTGGAGTTTCGTAAAAGACAGCGGCAAGAAACTGTTCGGCGGCGGGGATGAGCCGCAGCTGGAAGGGGCGGTTCTGGAAGATGAGTTGAAGGATCTGGGCCTTGATGCCAGCGGTCTGACCATCGACGTCGATGGCGACACGGTGAAAGTGTCCGGTGAAGCGGTCAGCCAGGAAATGAAGGAAAAGGTTATTCTGGCCGTGGGCAACGTCGAAGGCGTGGCCGCGGTTGAGGACGATGTGCCAAGCGCGGGCGAACCTGTGTTCCACACCGTGGAAAAGGGCGACACGCTTTGGGCGATTTCGTCCAAGACGCTGGGCAACGGCGCGCGCTATGAAGAGATCTTTGAAGCCAACAAGCCGATGCTGTCGCACCCCGACAAGATCTATCCCGGGCAGGTTCTGCGTATTCCGCAGAGCTGATCCGGCGGACAGCATCCATTGGGTTGTTTCCGGCCCAGGATACGGATTTCCTTGACTTGAGGCGGCTCCATATGGGCCGCCTTTCGCATTTGACCCAAGGTCAGGGTATTTGACGCGGCGTTCGCGGGGGGCTTGATGTGCTGATTTACTTGCGCATTGGGGCAATACGCCGCATCTTATGGCGCAAGGGAATACATACCCGGCCAAACGGGTACCAGGGAGGATATACTATGGCTTACGCAGGAATTGCGGACCGTGAAGCAATTGAAAATGCAATGTCGTGGGAGGAGCGCCCAAAGGCGGTGACGCTTTACGGCATGTTGAGCGACACAACGGCGAAATTTCCAAATCACGACGCTGTCAGCTACCAGATTTTTTCGGGTCCAAAGGACAAGGCCGAAACGCTGTCGTGGACACAGTTGCACGGCAAGGTCACGCAAGCCGCGAACATGTTCCGCAAACTGGGCATCGGTCCCAAGGACGTTGTGGCCTATATCCTGCCCAACTGTAACGAGGCGATCCTGACCGTTCTGGGTGGCGCCGTGGCAGGGATTTCCAACCCGATCAACCCGCTGCTCGACTCCGAACAGATGTCGGCCATCCTGCGCGAAACCGGCGCCAAGGTGGTTGTCACGCTGCGGGCGTTCCCCAAGACGGACGTGGCCGAAAAGGTCGCCGAAGCTGTGGAACATGCGCCCAACGTGCAAACCGTTCTGGAAGTGGACCTTGTACGGTATGTCACCCCGCCCAAGTCGTGGATCATCCCGATGATCCGACCCAAGGTGGAAAAGGCCCCACATGCCGACTACCTGAGCTTTGAGAAAGAACTGCGCAAGCAGAACACCACGCTCGATTTCGAAGACGTACAGGAAGACCGGGTGGCCTGCTATTTCCACACCGGTGGTACCACGGGCATGCCCAAGGTCGCACAGCACACCTATTCCGGCATTGTCTACAACGGCTGGGTCGGCGCCGAATTGCTTTTGAATGCCGAAGACAACCTGTTGTGTCCGCTGCCGCTGTTCCATGTCATGGCGGTGCATGTGATCCTGATGGGGGCCATCGCATCGGGCGCACATGTCGTGTTCCCGACGCCGCAAGGATACCGGGGCGAGGGTGTTTTCGACAACATCTGGAAGCTGACCGAGCGGTGGAAGATCACCTTTATCGTCTCAGTCCCCACGGCGCTGTCGGCCATGATGCAGCGTCCTATCGATGCCGACATCAGCTCGGTCAAGACGACGTTTTCGGGCTCTGCCCCGCTGCCGCTTGAGCTTTTCAAGAAGTACGAAGAAGCGACCGGCGTCACGATCGTCGAAGGCTACGGCATGACCGAAGCCACCTGCCTTGTCTCCGGCAACCCGGTGGACGGTGAAAAGAAGGTGGGCAGCATCGGTATTCCGTTTCCCTATTCGGACGTCAAGATCGTCAAGCAGACCAACAACGGCCCTATCGAGTGTGACGTGGACGAGATCGGCGAGATTTGTGTAAACACCCCCGGTGTCTACGTCGGCCACACCTACACAGAGGCCGAAAAGAACAAGGATCTGTTCTATGCCGACTCGCACCTGCGCACCGGCGATCTGGGTCGGATGGACCCCGATGGGTATCTGTGGATCACAGGCCGGGCCAAGGACCTGATCATTCGCGGCGGTCACAATATCGACCCTGCCGAGATCGAAGAGGCGCTGTCGGGCCACCCTGCCGTGGCCTTTGTCGGTGCCATCGGCCAGCCGGACCAGCATGCGGGCGAAGTGCCTTGCGCCTATGTCGAACTGGTCGAAGGTGGCAACGCAACCGACGAAGAGCTGATGGCCTATGCGCAAAAGCACGTGCACGAGCGTGCGGCCCTGCCCAAGCATGTGGCGATCATGGGTGAATTGCCCAAGACGGCCGTTGGCAAGGTGTTCAAGCCTGATCTGCGCAAGGAAGCCATCACCCGGATCTTCAATGAAACCCTTGAAGGTGCAGGCCTCTCGGCGCGCGTGGTGTCGGTGATCGATCACAAGAAACGCGGCCTGACCGCGCAAGTGGAAGCCAATGGCGACAGCCAGGACGCCGTTCACGCGGTCATCGGTGGGTTCATCCAGGGCTGGGAAATGGCCGATCAAGCCATCGCTGCCGAATAACCCAATGGTCGACTACGACCAACTGCTTGATGATGAGGTCCGCGCCTTTCTGGCGCGGACCGAATTACATTACCCCCCTGACGCCGTAAATCTGAGCATCGAAGACCAGCGCCGGGTCTATGACGCGATGTGCGCCGATTTCGACGTTGGTTACCCCGACTCGGTCAGCGCAGAAGACGCGACACTGGGCGGTGTGCCCTGCCGCATCTACAGCCGGACCGACCCTTTGCAAGGCACCATCTTCTTTTGTCACGGCGGGGGCTTTGTGGTTGGTGGGCTCGACAGCCATGACAGCATTTGTGCCGAGTTCTGTGATGCGACCGGCCTGCGCGTTGTCGCTGTCGACTATGGTCTGTCGCCGGAACATCCTTTTCCGCAGGATTTCGATGATGCCTGGGCTGCCTTTCAGGCTATGTGCACCGCCTACGATGGCCCTGTGGTCCTGTGCGGCGACAGCGCTGGTGGAAATCTCGTGGCGGCGGTGGCGCATTATGCCCGGGGTCGATTGGACGGGCGTATCGCGGGGCAGTTGCTGATCTATCCCGGCCTTGGCGGTGACCGAACACGTGGCAGTTATGTCATGCACCCGGACGCGCCGGGGCTGAGCACCAAGGACATGGATTTCTATACGGCCGTGCGCACGGCTGGTCAGGACCGTACCGGCGATGCACGGTTCGCGCCCTTGCAGGATGCGCAGTTTGCAGGCCTGCCGCCCACTGTCGTGATCACCGCCGCGTGCGATCCTCTGTCGTCGGACGGGGAAAGCTACCGCGATGCGATTTTGCAGGCGGGCGGGCAGGCCATCTGGATCGAGGAGGCGGGGCTGGTCCATGCATATTTGCGCGCGCGGCACATGTCCGCACGGGCGCGGGACAGCTTTGCGCGTATGACGGCAACGCTTGCCGCGTTGCAGGCAGGTCATCTGCCCGAGTTTTGACGAGAGCGCGGGCGGCGTGAACGCCACCTTACGGCGTCACCGCAAGAACGTTTTGGCCTTCATCGTATCCGGCACGTCAGCCCCCAACCGGCTGAGGATCGTGGGGGCCAGTTGCAGTTGGTCGATCACGGTCTCGGGGTCGGGGCCTTCGGCCTCTCCGAAATAGTACAGGGCCGCCTCTTGTTGCAGGGCACCGCGCCCGCCGTGGTGGCCGCGGTCATCCTGCCCATGGTCTGCGGTCACGATGACCTCATAGCCCATGGCCCGCCACTGTGGGATGAAGGGGGCCAGCATTTCGTCCATCACGAAGCAGGCGTGGTCCATCTCGTGGCTTTCGTGTTGAAAACGATGGCCCATGCTGTCGAGCGTGCAGGTGTGCAGCATCCCGTAATTGAGACCAAAGCGCAGACACAGGTTGGTCAGCGTGCCGAACAGGTCCACGTCCGACGGCGTCATCTGGTTGGCCGCACCATAACCCGTCATGGTGTGAAACCGCCCGTGGTTGATCGTGTCGCTGTCGGCCTCGTCATATTCGATATCCCGCACGAAATCGAAAGGATGCCGGTTGAAGAACTGCGACCAGAAGCTGTGTGCGACCGCGCCCGTGACGCCCCCCGCCTTGCGTGTCTGCGAAAACACGTCCGGATGGGTCAGCCGAAAGACATTGCCGTTGCCGGTGCAGCCGTGTTCGGCAGGGGCCACCCCGGTATGGATCGACGCATAACAGGAGGCCGAAATCGACGGCAGCACCGAACGGATTTTCCACACGCGCGCATCGCCCGCGTCCACCCACCCTTCGAGGTTGCCGAACAACCGCCGCCAATTGCGATAGGGCACACCGTCAAGGATGATAAGAAGAAGTTTGCCGTCCATTGCAGGCCCCCGTTGTCGTTTCAGATCATGTGGACATGAACCCGTTGGGCGCGCAACCTGAAATCAGGTTCGGTGCCGCGTTTGAAATGCAATGCGACTACTTGTTGTCGGCGGCTTCGGGCGAGCGCACCTGAACCCGAACAATACCGGTCTTTTGCCCGGTTTCGACATAGCGGAACGCCTCCGCAATCTGATCGAGAGAGAACCTGCGGTCAAAGACGCCTGTGAACCGACCTTGGGCCATCAGGGAGGCAAGGTGCCGGACAAATCCGGGCGCGTCTTCAGGATAGGGAACGCGCACGCGCGAGCGACGGGTCAGGCTGTGCCATCCGCTCAAAACGATATTCGACCAGAATGGCCCCAGATCGGTGGCGGCAAATATGGCCCTTGGGCCAAGCAGCGGACGGCAGGCAAACCACGAGGTCTTGCCCACCGCATCAAGGACAAGATCAAAGCGCTCCCCAATCTGCGTGAAATCCTCGGTCTGGTAATCGACAACCCGGTCCGCCCCCAGTTTGTTGGCCAGTTCCAGATGACGGGTCCCGACCACCGCGGTGACATGGGCACCGCGCACCTTGGCAAGTTGAACCGCCGCCGTACCGATCGCGCCGGATGCGCCATAGATCAGGCAGGTTTGCCCCGCCTCCAAGACCTGTGTTGTCGCGCTGGCGTACCACGCGCCTTCACCGACCACGGCATCGTCATAGAAGAGTGTTTCGGGAATATGGGCAATGGCCCCTTGAGCCGGCAGGCACAGGTATTCCGCATGCGCGCCGTACTGGTCCGGAACGAGGCCAAAGACCCGGTCGCCTATCTGAAATTCCGTGACGTCCTTGCCCAGGGCTTCGATGTCGCCTGCAAAGTCCATTCCCAAGGTCCGTATCTTGGGAGTCAGCCATCCGGTCATGGCCCGGGCAAAGAAGGGATGCGCCCGCAAGGTGCATGTATCGGTGCGGGTGACGGTGGTGGTGCGGATGCGCACACGCACCTCGCCCTTGCCCGGGATGGGCAATGGGACGCGGCGCAGGGTCAGGCGGTCCGGTCCACCGTAACTATGGAAGACCACGGCCTGCATTGTCGAAGCATCCTCCGTCATGCAGGTCTTTTTAGCATATTGCGGATCTGTTTGCAGGGGGGGCTACTTTGGGGGAAGGGTGTTTGAGTGACTGACGCCCGATATATCAGTTCCCGGCGCTTTCCATCTTGCGATGCGCAATGACCTCTTCGAGCCAGCCGAGTTTCATTTCCGGAACGGAACTGAGCAGCAGATCGGTATAATCATCAAACGGCGGTGCCAGCACTTCGGACTTCGAACCGTAGCGCACGACCTTGCCCTGATACATCACTGCGATGCTGTCAGCGATGGCTTTGACCGTGGCCAGATCGTGGGTGATGAACAGATAGGCCACGTCCTCGATCTTTTGCAGGTCCAGCAGCAGCTTGAGAATGCCATCGGCCACCAGTGGATCAAGCGCCGAGGTCACCTCGTCACAGATGATCAGCTTGGGCTTGGCCGCAAGCGCACGGGCGATGCACACGCGCTGTTTCTGACCACCGGACAGCTCTGCCGGATAGCGATCCTGAAACCCGGTGCCAAGCTCGATCTCGTCCAGCAATTCCTGAATGCGCTTTTGCTTGGCCTCGCCCTTGAGGCCGAAATAGAACTCCAGCGGTCGCCCGATGATCGTTCCGACCGTCTGGCGCGGATTCATCGCCGTGTCCGCCATCTGGTAGATCATCTGCAGTTCGCGCAGGTCTTCGATGGGGCGCGAGGGCAGGTCGGGCGTCAGGTCGCGGCCCGCGAAATGGATGTTGCCCGCAGAGGGTGGCAGAAGCCCGGTGATCACCCGCGCGAGCGTCGACTTGCCCGACCCGGATTCGCCCACCACAGCCAGTGTCTGACCCGGATGCAATTCGACATTCACATCGTGCAGCACGTCGAAATTGGTGCCTTTGTAGCGCGCGGTGATGTTTTCGACTTTCAGAACGGGTGTATCGGTGGGCTGTTTCTCTTCGTGATCGATGGATCGTACGGACACCAGCGCCTTGGTGTAATCTTCTTGCGGGGCGTTGATGATTTGATCGGTGGTGCCGTATTCCACCATGTCGCCGTGGCGCAGCACCATGATGTGATCGCTCACCTGGGCCACCACGGCCAGATCGTGAGTGATATAAAGGGCGGCCACGCCCGTGTCGCGGATCGCGTCCTTGATCGCCTTCAAGACGTCGATCTGGGTGGTGACGTCCAGCGCTGTGGTGGGTTCGTCAAAGACGACAAGATCGGGTTCGGGGCAAAGGGCAAGCGCTATCATGCAGCGTTGCAATTGCCCGCCCGAAACCTGGTGGGGATACCGGCTGCCGATGTTTTCGGGGTCCGGCAGACCCAGCTTGCGGAAAAGCTCAACCGCACGGGCCTCGGCGTCTTTCCTGGAAAACTTGCCTTGGCCGATGGCGGCCTCGGTTACCTGCTCCATGATCTGCTTGGCCGGGTTGAACGATGCTGCCGCCGATTGGCTGACATAGGTCACCTCGGCGCCGCGCAGCCGCCGGATATCGCGGGTGCCCGATTGCAGGATGTCGCGGCCATTGACCCAGACCTCGCCGCCAGTCAGCTCCACGCCGCCGCGTCCATACGCCATGGTGGCCAGCCCGATGGTGGATTTGCCCGCCCCGGATTCGCCGATCAGGCCCAGGACCTTGCCCTGTTCCAGATCGAAATCCACGCCATGCACGATCTCGATATCATGCGGCTTTTCGCCCGGGGGATAGACCGTCGCCCCGATCTTGAGGCCGCGCACCTTCACGAGCGGATCAGTCATCAGCCGCGCCCTCCCTTGAGAGATGTGGTGCGGTTGAGCACCCAATCGGCCACGAGGTTGACCGAGATGGCCAGAGTGGCAATGGCCACAGCCGGATAAAGAGCCGCACCAATGCCGAAGTTGATGCCTTCCTTGTTCTCTTTCACGATCCCGCCCCAGTCGGCCAAGGGGGGTTGCACGCCGATGCCAAGGAACGACAGCGTCGAGATGAAGAGCACCATGAAGATGAACCGCAAACCCATTTCGGCGACCAGCGGCGACAGGGCATTTGGCAGGATTTCCCGAAAGATGATCCAACCCAGTTTTTCACCCCGAAGGCGCGCGGCCTCGACATAATCCATGACCGAGATGTCCACCGCGACGGCACGGGCGAGACGGAAGACACGGGTGCTGTCCAACAACCCCATCAGCACGATCAGGGTCGTCACCGTAGCGTCGATCGAGCTGAGAATCACAAGCGCGAGGATCAGTGACGGAATGGCCATGAACAGATCGACCATCCGCGACATGACCTGATCAACCCAGCCACCGGACACAGCCGCCAGAAAACCCAGAACGGAACCGGTGGTAAAGCTGAGGATGGTGGCGGCGGTTGCGATGAAGATCGTGGTTTGCCCGCCATAGATCATGCGCGTCAGCAGATCGCGGCCAATCTGATCGGTGCCCAGCCAGAACTTTGGTTCAGGGACACCTTCGGGCGTGAGGCCCAGAATATAGCCAAGGCGCGCAGGCTCCCACACCTCGCCCACGGTTTCGGCCATGCCGTAGGGAGAGATGACCCCCGCAAATATGGCCGCGAGGAAATAGGTGCCCGTGAGAATGAGGCCTATGGCGGCGGAGAGAGGAAGATTCTTGAACATTATTTTGGATGCCTCAGCCGTGGGTTGGCAAGGATCGATACGACATCGGCCACCATGTTCAGCACGATATAAACCGCGGCAAAGATCACGCCGCAGGCCAGCACAACCGGCACATCGCGTTTCACCACCGCATCCACAAGGTATTGCCCCATGCCCGGATAGGCAAAGACGACCTCGACCACCACAACACCCACCACGAGGTAGGCCAGGTTGATCATCACCACGTTGACGATGGGGGCGATGGCATTTGGAAAGGCATGGCGGTAGATCACCGCAAAGGTGGTCAGCCCCTTGAGTTCGGCGGTTTCGATATAGGCCGATTGCATCACGTTCAGGATGGCGGCGCGGGTCATGCGCATCATATGTGCCAGCACCACCATGGTCAGAACCGCCACGGGCAGCGAAATCGAATGCAGCTGCTCACCCAGGCTCATGGTCGAGGAGATCGATGCAAAGGACGGTGCCCAAAAGAGTTTGACCGCGAAGAAGAAGATCAGGATGTAGGCGATCATGAACTCGGGCAGGGAGATCGAGGCGAGTGTCACACCCGAGATCAGCTTGTCCGGCCAGCGGTTCTGAAAGCGCACGGCAATCAGGCCCAAGAGGATCGCCAGCGGCACCGAAATGATCGCGGCCCAGAACGCCAGAAACAGCGTGTTCGCCATCCGGCTGGCGACTTGCGTGCCGATATCGAGCTTGTTGGTCAAAGCCACGCCCAGATCACCGGTCAAGATGCCGCCGAGCCAACTGAAATAGCGGCTAAGCGCGGGCTGATCGAGGCCCATTTCCCGGCGCAGGTTGGCAAGGCTTTCGGGGGTTGCGGCTTGCCCAAGGATGGCTTGGGCGGCGTCGCCGGGCAGAACTTCGGTCAGGCCGAAGATCAGCGCGGAGGCGGCAAAGAGGAGAATGATGCCCAGCGCTAAACGCTGGGCAACAAGTTTTACAACAGGGTGCATTCCGTGGCGCCCTTACGCTTTCCACGTTCTGGCAAAGGCATACCAATACATCTGCGGACCGCTTGCATTGGTTTCCCAACCCTGGACCTTGGTCGAAATCGCATCGACGAAGTCGTTGAACATCGGCACCATGACGCCGCCTTCTTCGTTCAACATGCGGCCCATCTTGGAGTAGATTTCCTTGCGCTTGCCTTCGTCCAGTTCGGCGCGCGCTGCCAGCAGCATCGCGTCGAATTCGGGACGTTTCCAACGCGTGTCGTTCCAGTCTGCGGACGACAGGTAGGCCGTGGAATACATCTGGTCCTGAACCGGGCGGCCACCCCAATAGGAACAGCTGAAGGGTTGAACGTTCCACACTTCGGACCAATAGCCATCGTTGGGTTCACGCTTGATTTCCAGAGGGATGCCCGCCGCCTGGCAGGACTGCTGGAACAGGGCTGCGGCATCCACGGCACCGGGGAAGGCCCCGTCGGCGGTGCGCAGGATGATGGGCGACCCATCGTGGCCCGATTTGCTGTAGTGCTCAGCCGCCTTCTCGAGGTCGAATTCACGCTGCGGGATCGTTTCGTCAAACAGCGGGTAGGACGCGTTGATCGGCATATCGTTCCCGATCGAGCCATAGCCCTGCAGGATCTTGTCGACCATTTCCTGACGGTTCAGCGCGTATTTCAACGCGAGGCGCAGTTCGTTTTTGTCAAAGGGCGCGGTATCCACATGCATGATGAACACATAGTGGCCACGGCCTGATGTGGTCTCGACCGCCACGGTGGGCGCACGGTCCAGCAGTTTGGCGATCTTGGGTTCAACGCGGTTGATTGTGTCGACCTGACCCGATTGCAGCGCAGCCGTCCGCGCCGTGGCATCGTTGAGCACGATGATTTCAATGGCGTCATAGTGGCCACGGTTGTCCGCATCCCAGTGGTTGGGGTTCTTCTTGAACGTCATGCGTACGCCGGGCTCATCGGTTTCCAGCGTGTAGACGCCGGTGCCGATTGCCGCGCGGGGATCGTCCATGCCGCCATTGGGCTGAATGATCAGGTGGTAATCCCCCATCAGGAAGGGCAGGTCGGCGTTGCCAATACCCAGGGTCAGCTCGAACACATCGCCATCGGCGCGCATCGATTCAATGCCCTGCATGATGCCAAGCGCACCCGATTTCGACTCTTCGTTCGAATGGCGCTGCATCGTTGCAAGAACGTCTTCTGCGGTGACGGCCTGACCGTTCGAGAACTGGATGCCCTGACGGACCTTGAAGCGCCATGTCTTCGCGTCAGCCGAGCCTTCCCAGCTTTCGGCGACCATCGGCTCAAGGCCATTGGGGCCGGGATAGACCAGCATTTCGCCCCAGCAGAAGCCACCGGCGATCGGCACATCGGAGGCCCATGTGGCGGGGTCTTGGCTGTTGGTGGATTCGCCACCTTGCACACCCATTCTGAAGGTGCCGCCCTTGACGGGCGTCGCCGCACGCGCAGCATCGGCCAGCATCGTGTTGGCCACGGCGGCGGTGATGCCCAGTGCAGCAGCTTTGCCCATGAATTCGCGGCGGGACATTGTTCCGGCCGTCACTTTCGTGGACAGAAATTCGAGTTCTTTTGACATTTTGGTCTCCCGGTTGGTGATCTCACGCTTGTTCCGCGCGCATTTTTGTTGATTGACGAGTCAAGGTTTGCGCATTTGCCGCGCCCTCGCAAGGGTTAATGCCGATATGGCGGTAAAGTCCTGTCAGATACCATTGCGCGGCACGCTGTCGGCCACATCCTTGTCGAAAATCAGCCTGCCGTTCTCGTAGGCTTCGATTCTCGCGCGGAGGTAGAACGTAGTTGCATCCGACCACATTTCGCAGGTGGCCTCGGTGCGCAGGATGATGTCGTCGCGCTGCATCTCGTCGGTCCAGTGGCAGGTTCCACGCGCGCTTAACGGGTCATCTGGGTGGATGGACCAAAGCTCGCGCGCGATGGACCCCGAGATCAACCCGTGATCGCGGTCGCGCAGCTTGCCGAAATCATCCTCGATCACCAGTGACACGATGCCCGTTGTCATATCCGTCTCTTGCCGCCGCACGTGGTTTTCGGGGCGCAGTTCCTCGGTTTGCCACGCGGGGGCGGCATCGGGGGGTGGAAAGGCGCGTTCATCGCCTTGCGCCAGAGCGCGCAGCGGCAGGTCAAGCGCGCCGTGACTGATCTGCAATTGTGCAGCTTCCGGGGCGGGCCAGATCAGCGGCCAATAGGCATTGGACACGGCCACGCGCAACCGATGTCCGGGCGGGATGCGATAGGCGATTGTGTCCAGCTTGACCATGATGTCCACATCTTCGCCCACGGGCAGCGGCTGCGGTGCCGATGGGTCGGCGCGGTGGCTGAGGTTCAGCACGCCATAGGTGATCCGCGTGCTGGCCCCGTCGGGATGCACATCACACAGCCGCACGGCAACTTGCCCCTGCGCCATGTCGGAGCGCAGTGTCAGGCGCAGTTGCGGCGCGCCGACAATGTCTTCTGCGTCCGTGAATGGGGCCGTGTCCCAGCAGACCGACTTTGCGTCATCCGCGCGCTGATCGCCGGGCATCTCGGGGCCAAGCCAGATCGCGCAGTATTCGCCGGCCTGTGTGCCCGTGTCCGCAGGCGAGGCGACAAGCGCATCAAGCGGCGCGACGGGTGCGTCCACGCCCAAGGCCCCTTGGCCCTGCAAGTGCAGCGTTCGGGTTGCCGGACCAGCAGCATCAGCATTGATCCAGTGGCCCGCCCGTTCGGTGTACCACGTGGCCGGGCGCGCGCTGTCCATCAGGTAGACGGTATAGTCCGGGTCATCCTCGGCCCCGTTGGCGGTATCCTTCAGCCACCGGTCCCACCAGCGTAACGCCTCCTGCAGAAAGCCGATGCGCGGCTCCGGCACGGCGAAATGCGGGTACTTGTGTACCCAAGGCCCCACGATCCCTTTGGCCCCCGGCACGTTTTGCACCAGCTGCGGCACCGCGTTCTTGTAGGCATCGCCCCAGCCGCCCACGGCCAGCACCTTGGCCTTGATGGTGTCATAGCTTTCAATCACCGACCCATGCCGCCAATAGGCATCGCGCGTCTGGTGGCGCAGCCAGACCGAAGGCAGGAACGGTTCGGCCTCCAGCCGCTCCAGCCACATCTCGCGCCAGTCCGCGCACAAGGCCGGGTCCGGTGCGCGGCTGGAATAGGACCACATGGTCGCGCCCCACCCGAGGTTCTCGTTCAACAGGCATCCGCCCTTGTAGTGGATGTCATCGGCAAAGCGGTCCACGGTCGAACACAAGGTGATCACGGCCTTCAGCGCGGGCGGGGTCATGGCCGCCACTTGCAGCCCGTTGAAACCGCCCCAACTGATGCCCATCATCCCCACGTTGCCATTGCACCAATCCTGCGCGGCCAGTTGCGCGATCACGTCGACCGCGTCGTCCAGTTCCTGTTGGGTGTATTCGTCCTCCATGACCCCTTCGCTGTCGCCATTGCCGCGCATGTCCACGCGCACACAGGCATAGCCGCGCGCGGCAAACCACGGGTGGGTCAGCGCATCGCGCGCGCAGGTGCCATCGCGTTTGCGGTAGGGCAGGTATTCGAGGATCACCGGCACCGGATCGTCGCCCGCATCCACGGGTTTCCAGACGCGCGCGCTCAGGCGGGTGCCATCGGACAGGGTGATGCCATAATCCGGCTCTTCGGTGATGTCGCGCAGGGCGTTGAGCGTGTGTGTCATGGCGCGACGGTTTCCGCGCGCACCGATTCTGTCAAGCGGCCCGGTGTCTTAGCCGTGTTGCGCGAGCAGAAGATCCATGACGTTGGTGCCCGTGGGTCCGGGTTTCAGCAGCGCCTGCCGCGCCTCCAGCCAGTCATAAGGGGCCGCCCCCGCAATGGCGGCATGGCCGCTGTCTTCCCAAGTGCGGCCGTCGACAATCGCGCCTGCGGCATCGGTTGGCCCGTCGCTGCCGTCGGTGCCTGCGACCAGTACCTGAAGGCTGGGATGGCCCGCGATTTCGCGCGCGATCATCAAGGCCAGCATCATGTTGCGCCCGCCCAATCCAGGGTTCGCCGGAAGAACAACGGTCGGCTCTCCGCCCATGATATGCAGGCCAGTACCGCCCATGATCAGCGTTGACGCAATGCGCGGGGCAAGGGTCGAGACATCTTCGTAGAGGTTTTCGGAATTGCTGAGTACCGACCCTTTGGCTGCATCCGCGACCGCATGTCGGGCAATCGCGTTCGAGGCCACGATGCGTGCTTCGAAGTCGAACGCGGCCTCCGGTGGTGCATCCCCGACGCCGGATCCAATCACGCCAAGGCTGTTGCCCTCAACATCCGATATCGCCAACGTCGTGACCCGCGTGCCGCCAAAGCGCGACAGCAATTTGCCGCCCTTGATGCGGCTGAGCGTGCGGCGCATGGCGTTGATCTCGGCGATGTCGGCACCCGAGGCCAGCTTTTCCGAGGTCTTCGCGGTCAGGTCCTGCAAGGTCAACCCATCTTCAAGATGTTCGGCCAGCGATGACGCCCCGCCCGACACCAGCATCAAAAGGTGGTCGCCCGGCCCGCAGGCGGCGACCGCCTCGACCAGCGCCGCCCCGGCACTGAGGCTGGCGGCATTCGGAACCGGGTGGGCGGCCTCGATCAGTCGCGCGTGGGGGGGGGCATCGACGCCATGCCCGTCCTTGGTTACCACCAGCATTTCGACCGGGCCGAACATGTCCGCTGCGGCACGCGCCATCGCCGATGCGGCCTTGCCCACGGCAACGATGGTGTCGGGCGCGGGTATAGGGTGGTCACGCAGGTTGGAGGCGACGCTGGTATCGCCGGCAACGGCAGCAACACCGCATTGCCAAAGCTGCAAAAGGTCGTCTCGTTGGATCATGCCAAAGGTTGAACATGGAATTGCCTTGCGGATCAAGGCGCTGCGACCCCCCATATATTGAGTCTTTCGTGCCACAATATTTCCATTGTGAGGGCCGAAATTGTGTTTTCCCCTCAAAAAGACTCTAGCCCTTGATTCGCATATCCGTTACATCTTGTGTCAGTAAGACGTTCGCGCAGAGCCACAAAAATGGGCCGCGCCGGGTAAAAGCAAAATTATGAAACACCGCAAAGAACGGTGTTTCGAGGTAGAGTGGTGGTGTTATGAAGGCGATTGATTTCGTCGTCCGCAATGGCGCGGGCGCATTGCAGCGTGGAGTCGTGGCGGCCGATAATAACGGTTTTGTGCTTAAGGCGACTGCGGGACAGGAAATTTCATTCAATCTGCGTCAGGTGGACCTGCAGGGGTACAGCCGGCAAGGGGACGATCTGACAATCGTATTGGCCGATGGGCGCACGATCGTGATCGAGAACTATTTCAACGACGCGGGCGCATCGAACCGCCTGTTCGTCAGTGCGGACGGCTACCTGAACGAGGTGGCCTTTGTCGAGACCACGGATGGTGAACTTTATGCCCAGTTCGGCCCGACCGAACAGTGGGGCAAGTGGAGCCCCTCGGATGATCTGATCTATCTCGGGCGCACGGAAATTGCCGATCTTGGGTCTGCTGCGGCCGCCGAAGGCGAAGTCTCGATGCTGGGCGCGGCCCTGCTTGGTGGTTCCGGCCTTCTGGGTGTTGGTGCTGGCACTGCGATTGTTGGCGCGACGCTTCTGAACGAAGATGATGGCACGGGCGAACGTGTGGATGAAGATGATCGCACGCCGCCTGTCATTCCCACAGGCCCTGCCGATCCGACGGTGGATGAACCCGACAGCCACAGCACCGTGGGTGGTGACGATACAACCACCCACACCATCACGATCACCGGGACAGGCGAACCCGGCGATACCGTCGAAGTGACCGCGGGCGACAAGGTGCGCGACACCACCATCGACGAAGATGGCACATGGATGGTCACCTTCGAGGGCGATGATTTCCCCAGCGATGGTGACTTTGAAACTACGGTCAAGGTCACACGCGGCGACGAACTGGTTGCCGATCTGGATGGGCCCGGCTTCCTGATAGATACCACGCCACCCGACATCGGCGTGACCGAAGGCACCGGCAGCACCGGCGATCTGGTCAACAGCGTGGTCATGGACAGCGGCGTTGTTATCACTGGCACGGGTGAAGCGGGCGCATCGATCGAAGTGACAGTGCAGGGCGTCACCCGCACTACGACCGTGGGCGAAGACGGCACATGGTCAGTCACCTATCAGGCCGGCGTGCTGGACGGTGGCGAATACACCAGCGACATTACTATCGTTTCCAGCGATGCGGTTGGAAATACATCAACGATTACAGACACTTTGGTGGTCGATACTGTCACGGACGTCACGATCGCAACCAGCACGGTTGAAGGCGATGGCGTGATCAACGGCGCAGAGCAGGCCGATGGCGTGACCCTGACCGGCACGGCACAGCCCGGCGCAAGCGTGGAGGTGACATTCGGCACCGTGACGCGCACCGCAAGCGTCGATACCAGCGGCAACTGGACCGTCGATTTCGCAGCCAGCGACATCCCGACAGGTGAATATGATGCGACGGTAACGGCGGTCGCCACGGACGCCGCGGGCAACTCGACAACCACCAGCGGCACGGTTCAGGTGGACACTTTTGTGAACACCCTGAACTACACGTCGACCACAGGCGGTTCCGATGGCGTAATCAACGCCACCGAAGCGCAGGCTGGTCTGGTTGTGACAGGCAACGCCGAACCGGGATCGACCGTCATGGTCGAACTTGGTGGCGTGACGCGCGCCGCGACAGTGGCCGCCGATGGCAGCTGGACCGCAACTTTCAGCAGCGACCAGATTGCGCCCGGTGACTACACCGCAACCATGACCGCCACGGCGACGGATGCAGCAGGCAACGTCGACACGATCACTCAATCGGTGCGCGTGGACACGGACGCAGGCGTTCTGACGATCAGCCCCGCACCCATCGAAGGCGACGACGTGATAAACCAAGCCGAGGCCAGCGACGGCGTCGTCCTGTCCGGTACCGCCGATCCCGGCGCGGTCGTGCAGGTCACGCTTGGCACGGTCACGCATACGGTGGTCGCCAACGCCGGCGGTGTCTGGCAGGCGTATTATTCCGCCGCCGAAGTGCCCGAAGGCACCTATGCCGCCGACATCACAGCCACCACCACGGACAGCGCAGGCAACACCCTGACCGCGACCGACAGTGTCAACGTGGACACGCGCGTGGACAACCTGTCCGTCAGCGCCGATGTAATCGAAGGCGACAACATGATCAGCGGTGCGGAACGTGCTGATGGTGTGCAGTTGACCGGCACTACCGAGGCTGGGTCAACCGTAATGGTCACCCTTGGCACAGCCACCGTGCAGGCCATTGTGGATGCCCACGGCAATTGGGTCGCCAATTTCACGCCCGGCTAGGTGCCAGAGGGTGAATATACGACGGATGTCACCGTTACAGCCACCGATCTTGCGGGCAACGTGGCCTCCGTCACCGATACTGTCGACGTGGATACTTTGGTCAACCGCCTGACCCAGAACACACCGGTTGAAGGCGACAATGTGGTCAACGCGGCCGAAGCCAGCGATGGCATCAGCCTCGGTGGCCAGGTCGAGATAGGCTCAGGCGTGGTCGTGAACTTCCACGGGCAGGTGATGAATGCCGTGGTGGACGCTTCAGGCAACTGGAGCATCGATATCCCCGCCACTGCAATCACCCCCGGCAGCTATGACGCGAATATCTCGGTCACGGCCACGGATGCGGTCGGCAACGTCGATACGATCACCGACACGCTGCGCATCGACACTGACGCGCCCGAAGGCCCTGTCATCGCCAGCTACACCCGCGACGGCGACGGGATTCGCGGTATCTCGACCGAGATGAGCGCCTATGATCTGACTGTTTCGCAGGTCAACGCCGACGGTTCGATCACCGAAGTGAACGCCACCCAGGTGGACATCGCGGCACTGGACGAGACGAACTTCCAGTTCAACTCGGACGTGCCGGATGGATCGCACCTCGTGGTGACAGCCACCGATGATGCGGGCAACACCAGCGGCACCTATGTGGTTCTGGACGACGAAAGCGCAAATTCGTCGGTCGATCTGTCCAATAGCAATCTTGGCAACTATTCGATCGACCAGATCGACCTGCAGTTCGCCGAAGAAGCCAACTTGTCGATCACCGAAGCGGAACTGGTGGCCCTCTCGGGCGACACGGACACGCTGACGGTGCACGGCGGTGCGGACGATACGGTCACGATTACCGGGGCCACGCGCACCGGGCAAACAACGGTCGATGGGCAAACCTACGATGTCTACACAGTGGGCAACGATGGCACATTGATCATCGACGACGATATCACCGTGAACACGGTGATTGGATAAGGTTTCCGGCAGGGATCGAGGGGCGGATGGTCAGCGTGCCTAACCGCCCCCGCCACTGGAAACATATAATAAAACCTGCACGTTAAGGGTAGGATATGGGGCATGGTGTAACACGGGCTGCGGTCATCGCAGCAGCAGCGATCAGTCTTTCAGGCTGCTTGCAGGACATGGGCAATCTGGCCGAAGGCGGGTTCGTCTCGAAGCTGGCGACGCCCAGGGCAACCGATGTGGCTGCCCCCGCCGATGCGCCGAAGAAGGCGGCATTTGCCGGAACCAACACCGACTATGACCACAAGCTGAGCGCGGACAGCACGGTCATTCAAAGCCTTGCCGCCCGGCGCTCTGTGCTGCCCGGCGGCAGCGCCTATGATCAGGTGGCAAGTGCCGTTCTGGCCGCCAACGCCCGCGCCGCGGAGTCCGAATTGCGCAGCGCGCGCCTTCGGGCCGAGGCGGCGTCGAAGAACTGGCTGCCCACGCTTGGTCCCCAGATCAGCCTGACCAGCCTCTCTGAGGTGGTGGCCAATATCGTCATCGATCAGGTCATCTTTGACAACGGGCGCAAGAAGGGCGAACGCGCCTTTGCCAAGGCGGACGTGGAAGTGGCCGCTGTCACGCTGGCCCAGGACACCAACGACCGCGCGGCCACGGGGCTTGATCTCTACCTGAGCGCCGCCGAAGCCCGCGAGAAAGCCGCCCTCGATCAGGTCACACTCAAGGACATGGCGCATTTCGAGTACATCATGTCCGAGCGTGTGCGCGGCGGCGTATCCGACATGTCCGACCTCAACATCATCCGCCAGAAACTGGGCGAGATCCGTGCAGCCCTTGCCGCCAATCAGGAGGCCGCAGGCACCGCGATTGCCGAACTCAACGCCATGGCCATTCGCCCCTTGGACAATGTGCGCGGCCTGCCGCCCCTGCCGGTGACCGCCGCCACGGCCCAGCCCTTGCCCGTGGCGCTGGCCGAGGCGGAAAAGACCCGCAGCATTGCCGCCGCCACCATTGACCGTGCGGGTCAATTGCCGGGTGTGAGCATCGGTGGGACCGTGGGCGAAGGCAGCAACGTGGCCCTCAAGGCCGGTGGCGCGCAAATCGGCTTTGGCACCGGTGCCCGCCTGCGTGCCATTGAAGAGGCCAAGGTCGCCGCAGGCCGTCAGGTCGCCCAGGCCAACGAGGACGCAAACCGCGCCCTACGCAAGTTGGAAACCCAGATCGCGGCCAAGGATCGTCAGGTCGCCGAAGCGCGTGGGCTGACCGCGCAGGCCAAGGCCAACCTTGACCTGTTTCAGGAACAATATGCCGCCGGGCAACGTCAGGTGATGGACGTGGTCGGCGTTTACGAGACCTTTGCTGCCCGCCAGCAGGCCGAAGTCACGCTGAAATACGACACCCGCCGTTTGCGTCTTGAAATGGCGCGGCTTCTGGGTGTGCTTGCAGACGGGGATCAGATTTGACCACCAAACGTCCCTTCACCCTGACCATCAGCAACGGCCGCGCCAAGATGCAGGCCGCTCCGGTGGCACCACCCAAGGCCGACAATTCCAACCGGTTCGAAGATCGGTTGCGCGCCCGCGCAGAGCTGGCCACCGTCTATGCGGGGCTTCTGGGGATCGAAGCGTTGAAATCGGATGTGTTCGAGGCGATGAGCCTTGCCACCGATCAGGGCGCTTCCGACCGCGTCGAAGCCGCAGCAATCGCCCGCGGGCTGGAGGCTGCCGGGTGCCTGACCGAGGTCAGCACCTTGCAGCATTTCACAGCCGACCAATGGCCCGCGCTGGCTTATATGACCAGCGGTCAGGTGATCCTCGTGCTGGGTCAGTCCCGCGGCGATCTGATCATCTATGACAAGACCTGCACCGACAACCGCGCGCAGGTGCCGATTTCTGAATTTGAGCCCTTCTTTGCCGGTCTGACCGTACGCGCCGAAGCGCCCTTGCAGACCGTGGCCAAGACCCACAAGGCCGAAGCAGCACCTGCCCATTGGTTCTGGGGCGAATTTCACCGCTTTCGCCGTCAGTTGGCCGAGATCGCGCTGGGGTCTTTCGTGGCCAACCTTCTGGCCGTGGCCGTGGCGCTGTTTTCCCTGCAAGTCTATGACCGGGTGATCCCGCACCAATCCGAAGCGACGCTTTGGGTGTTGGCCGCAGGGGCCGGTCTTGCGCTGTTGATGGAAGGGTTCCTCAAGATCGCGCGCGCCCGTCTGATGGATGGTGCCGGCCGACAGATCGAACTGACCGTGCTCGATATCCTGATGGGTCGGGTTCTGGGCATGCGCAGTGACCTCAAGGGGCAATCGCCCTCCATGACCTTTTCGGCGATGCGCGAATTCGGGTCGGTACGCGAATTTTTCACGGCCTCGACAATCGGAACCATTGCCGACATTCCCTTTATCTTCGTGTTCCTTCTGCTTGTGGCCTCGATCGCGGGCAACGTCGTGTGGGTTCTGATCGCAGGGGGTATCCTGATGGTCGTGCCGGGGTTCTTTTTGCAAAAGAAGATGATGGCCCTGACGCAGGAAACCCAAGGGGCCGCGGCCAAATCCTCGCGCCTGCTGCACGAGGCGATCTTTGAACGCGACACGGTCAAGACGCAGCGCGGCGAAGACCGGGTGATGCGCCTGTGGTCGGAACTGACAACCCTCAGCGCGATGAAGTCCTCCGAACAACGCAAGCTGGCCTCGGTCCTGACGTTCTGGAGCCAGGGGATGCAGCAGGCGACCTATGTCGCCGCCGTGATCGTGGGCACGTACCTCGTATTCGCCGGGCAATTTACGGTGGGATCAATCATTGCCGTGGGCATTCTGACGGGTCGCACGCTGGGGCCGCTCACGCAGCTGGCAGGCACGCTGGCGCGTTGGGGCAACGTCAAGGCGGCGCTTGATGGGCTGGACGCGATCGCCCACGCCGAACAGGACGCCGCAGACGGGCGCACCTATCTGCGCCGCGAAGAGCTGAAGGGCCATTTCGAGCTGCGCGAGGTACAGTTCCGGTATGAGGATGACGGTGCGCCGATCCTCGACATTCCGGGCGTTGCGATCCTGCCGGGACAGCGCGTTGCAGTGCTGGGGGCAAACGGGTCTGGCAAATCATCCTTGCTGAAATTGCTGAGCGGGCTTTATGCGCCGACATCCGGCCGGGTTCTGATCGACGGCACGGATATGGCACAGATCGAACCGCGCGATCTGAGGCGATTGGTGGGCTACCTGGGTCAGGATGTGCGCCTCTTCAACGGTACGCTGCGCGACAACCTGAACCTGACCATGCTGGAACGCGATGATGACCGGCTGATGGCGGCACTGGATTTCGCGGGGCTGGGCCAGTTCGTGCGCACCCACCACAAGGGCCTGGATTTGGATATTCTGGACGGTGGCGCGGGCCTGAGCATCGGGCAGCGTCAGTCCATCGGCTGGGCGCGGCTGTGGCTGCAGGACCCTGCAATTTGCCTCTTGGATGAACCGACGGCGGCCTTGGACCAAAAACTTGAAACGGCGCTTGTTGAACGGCTGGAAAAGTGGATCGAAGGGCGCACCGCCATCATTGCCACGCACCGTGTTCCGATCCTGTCGCTGACCAACCGGTCACTGGTGCTGCAATCGGGCCGCATGATGATCGACGGACCGCGTGATCAAGTGTTGGCCCATATCGGCAACGCGGCCAGCCCCGTGCCGCTGAAAGGGGCCATCGCATGACCGCCGCGTCGCAAACCAACCTCGGCGCGCAACTCGGCACGCAGATGCGCGGCCCCAGCGCGGTGATCTGGCTGTCTGCTGGCGCTGTAGTAGTCTTCATCCTTTGGGCGGCCTTTGCGTGGGTCGATGAGATTGTGCGCGCACAGGGCTCGATGATTTCCTCCTCGCGTCCACAGATCATTCAGAACCTCGAAGGTGGTATTCTGGCCGAACTGGCCGTGGCCGAAGGTGATGTGGTCGAGGCAGGCGATGTGCTGGCCCGCTTGCATGGCACGCAATTCAAATCTGCCGTGGATGATCTGGAAGATCAGATTGCGGCCATGGATATCCGCCGTTTGCGGCTCGAGGCCGAGCTGGCCGGGCAATTTGATGTGAAAGTACCCTTTGTTCTGGCTGCGCGGATGCCCGGCATTGTCGCCTCGGAACGCGCACTGTTGCAGGCGCGCCAATCCGATTACGTCAGCCGCCGCGAAGGCGCACAACGGGTTCTGGATCAGGCGGCCAAGGAAAGGGCGCTGCTGGAAGACTTGCTGGACCGCAATATCGTGGCGTTGATCGAAGTGACTCGCGCCCGCAAGGCCCACGCCGATGCGCGCATCCGGCTGGACGAGATCGTGACCCAGACCGAACTGGACCGCGCACAGGCCTATTCCGACACGCTCAAGGAACTTGGCACCCTGCGCCAGACCCTCAAAGCCAGCGAAGACCAGTTGAACCGCACCATTCTGCGCAGCCCGATGAAGGGGATCGTCAACAACCTCAGCGTCACGACCATCGGCGGCGTTGTGCGTCCGGGCGAGGAAATCCTGCAGATCATACCAATGGGCGAAGAGCTGTTCGTTGAGGCGCGTGTGGCCCCCGAAGACATCGCGGGCGTGCGCCCCGGCCAAGAGGCGACGGTCAAGCTCAGCGCTTATGACTACACTATTTTCGGCACCCTCAAGGGCATTGTGAAGCTGGTGTCGGCGGACACCTTCAAGGACGAACGCGCCCGCGGCCCCGAGGCCGAACCGCACTACAAGGTGACGCTGCGTGTGGATACCGAGAACCTGACAAAGCGCCAGCGGTCGGTGCGCATCCGCCCCGGTATGTTGGCCGAGGTGGAATTGCACACCGGGTCCAAGACCATTTTGCAATATCTGCTCAAGCCGCTGTATAAGTCGCGCGAGGCGTTCCACGAACCCTAGGAGGGCGGCGTGACATGCGACTGACCCTGCACATGGGCACGCACAAGACGGGCACAACCACCATTCAGGACACGCTGGATAGGGCGCGCGATCTATTGCGCGGGCAGGGTGTATTGTACCCGCGCGCTGGGCGCAAGCATCGCGGCAAGGCCTACCAACGGCACCGGGGCGTGTCGCAGGCCCCCGACGGCAGTGAACGGCAGGCCAAGGTGTTTGCCCGCCTTTTCGAGGAAATCGACAACGCGGGCTGCGATCACGTGATCCTGTCGTGTGAAACCTGGTGCCGCGATACCGCGCATCCGGGTCTGCTGCGCCTGTTGGATCAGGCACGGGCGCGCGGACTGGAGCCTGAGGGCGTTCTGTATCTACGTAACCGCTATGCCTATGCACGCAGCCACTACCGCGAATGGACGCAAAACTGGCACAACAAACACCCCTTTGCACGGTATATCGAGGGGGAGCCGGACCGCTGGGACTATACCGCTCTGGCACAGAAGATGAACGCGGCCTTGGACGGTGCGGTGCGGTATTATTGCTTTGACGAGGTGCCGGACGTGATGGAGCACTTCGAGACCGAAATGGGTCTGCCACAGGTGCCGCGCATCGGCACCCGCAATCCCAGCCTCAGCGCTTTTAAGGCCGAAGTGCAGCGGCAAGCCAATGCGCGCGCGCCCAAGGATGCGGATTTTGCCGTTCGGGCACTGGCGGCCTGTGCCGATCTGGCCCCGGAATTCTCAGAACATGGTGAGCCGCTGGATCAACCGCTGTTGCACATGGACAAGGCCGCGCAGACGACGCTGCGCAAGGCAACCGGATTGACGGTGGCGGAGGTGAGCGCGCTCTGCGCCTTGCCCGCCCAAAAGCCGGACATCGCTGCGGCGCGTGATCCTGTCGCGGCGCGACTGGCAAATCTGACGCGCACCGCCTAGCTGGCGGTGTCGAGCCAGAGGGTCACGGGGCCATCATTGGTGAGGCTGACCGCCATATCGGCGCCGAAACGGCCCGTTTGAACCGGCACGCCCAAGTCTTTCAGCGCGTGGGCAAATTGAAGGTACAGCGTTTCGGCCTCATCAGGCTTTGCCGCCCCGGAAAATCCGGGCCTGTTGCCCCGTGACGTATCTGCGGCAAGGGTGAACTGGCTGACCACCAGCGCGCTGCCGCCTGCCTGCAGGATCGAATGGTTCATCTTGCCCGCGTCGTCCTTGAAGATGCGGAGCTTGGACACTTTGGCCGCGAGGCCGCGCACCGTGTCCAGATCGTCGCCCGGCATGGCGCAGACAAGGATCAAAAGGCCGGCGCCGCATCCCCCGACCAAATCGCCGTCCACATGGACCTCCGCGCCCGTAACCCGCTGCAACAGCGCCCGCATCAGGCGCGCCAGTCGATCACATCACCCGGCGTCGCCCGGTCGGTGCGAAAGCCGTTGGCGGGGTGGTCGGGATCGGCATAGCCGAAGGACATGGCGCAGAGGATCAGGCGATCCTCGGGCAAACCGAAATGGGTGCGCACCATTGGGGCGTGCGCGGCGATAGCGGCTTGGGCGATGCTCGCCACCCCTTGGGCCGCTGCCGCCAGCGTAAAGGCGGTGACGAACCCGCCGCAATCCATCGCACCGTAAGGCCCCAACTCGGTCGGAGAGCTGACGATGGCCACATGCGGCGCATCGAAAAGACGGTAGTTTTCCATCATCTGCCGGGCCGAGGCAGCGCGGTCACCTTTTTCGATACCCACCGCATCGTAAAGCTGAAACCCGCAGGCGCGGCGGCGGTCTGCATAGATGCCGGAATAGCCTGTGGGCCATTCCAGATCAGGCTGGGGCGGTGACGTCATCGCGTGGGCAAAAAGCGCATCGCGAAAGGTGTCGGTGGCGCCGCCGCGCGTAATGGTCAACTGCCACGGCTGCGCATTGCACCAACTGGGTACTTTTTGCGCGGCGGCGACGATTGCCGAGATTGTATCGTCCGGCACCGGGTCCGGTCGGTAGCCCCTGCAGGAATAACGGGCGTCGAGAATGGCGTTCAGCGTATCGATCTGGGTCATGCGCGCAGATTGGCCGGAGGCCCCGCCCTCTGCAAGCGCCATTTGATATGCGTCAAAGACAACCCCCCGCAAGCCCGTCAGAATAGTTCCAACATCCAAGCCAAACAGGAGGAACATGACATGGTAGAGAAATCTGAAACTTCTGCATTCTGGCCGTCCCTTTACGAACCCTTTCGCGGATTTGGCACCCGGTTGGCCGATTGGCTGACCCCCGCAACCGAAGCCTCGGGCGGGGATGACGCCTATGTGATCAGCATGGAATTGCCCGGTGTGTCCGAGGACGACATTGACCTGTCGGTCGAAGACGGCGTCGTGACCGTGCGCGGCGAGAAAAAGACCGAAGAAGAGAAAAAGGGCGACACCTGGTATTTCAGCGAACGCCAGTACGGTGCTTTTCGCCGATCTTTTCGCCTGCCAGTGGATGCTGACCCCGAAGGCGTGAGCGCACAGATGAAAGACGGTGTTCTGACGGTCCGTGTGGCCAAGACAACTCCTGCGGAGACCGAAAAGGCCCGCAAGATCGAGATCTCGCGCCACTGACGTGTGCGTTACCCTTTGTGCGTAAGGGCGTGAGAGCGGCGGGCGCTATTGGTTCTGAGCTGCGACAAAACCGATGCCCGCCGCGACTATCAATCCGATAATGACCGCGATGGTGATCTTGATCGCTGAATAGGGCCGTTCGCCCTGAACCCTCCCTGTGCGACCATTGACCACGAAACGGTAGGTTTTGCCCCGGTACTTGTAGGCGGCCAGCCACACCGGCAGCAGCACATGCTTGAACGTTACATTCTTGATCTTGGTGTCGAGCGCATGGATGCGCTGGCGATCGCCACCGATATCGAATTTGACATCCCGTTCGATCACCCGGTCCATGTGGTGGCGCGCGGCTTCAAACCCGTCCTGCAATTCGATCTGGTAGCCTTCGGCGCGGAAACCGGCCAGGAACTCGGGGCGATAAGGCTCCATCGCGGCAAGGTCCCAGGGTTCCAGCGCATCGGTGTATTTCTTGGGCAGGCTCTTGGAGGCCAGCACCAGCACATCATCGAAAAACCGCGCAACGCGGCCCGAGGCGGGGTTCCAGCGTACGCGCGGTTCGCGCACCTGCACCTGCTTGCCGCTGCGCATCACGGTGCGGGTCACGTAATAGACGGTGCCGCGTTCACCCCGGTAGGCGGTGCGCGTGTCGGCGTCAAAGGTCCAGTAGGGTACGTAAATCCCCTGCATCGCGCGGCCCTTGCGGGCATAGTCCTGCAATCCATTTGGCGCGAACCACAATCGGCCCAGCCAATCGGTCATGGCCTTGCGCGCGTCCGTTTCGGGCATGGCAAAGGGCAGTACGCCGCGCGGTTTTATGTGCCTGTGCGTGCCAGTGTCGGTGACCACGGGCGTGGCACAGAACGGGCATTCGGTGGCATGAAGATCGGCATCGAATTCCACCTGAGCCGCGCAGTTGGGGCAGGTGGAGACGCGGGTTTCCTCGATTTCGGCCTCCGGCAATACCGCGTTGATGGCATCGCGGAAATCCAGCTCTGCGATGGCGGGGGCGTGTGACGTGGCCTCGGTAACGGACCGCGTGTTGCCGCAGTGATCACAGACCAGTGCATCAGACACAGGGTCAAACCGCAGGTCTGCACCACATTGATCGCAGGGAAAGCGATGTTCGGCTACGGGTGCCACAGGATCGGTAAAATCGACCACTTACAGCACCTTGTGAAACGCAGTTGGCGACATGCGTCGCAGCGCGCCGTCCCCAAGCGCCGTGTGCCGCCACATGTGAAAGATCCCGTGCAACAACGAGACCGAAAACAGCACCTGGTAGAGCCAGGCAAGCGTAGGGCCGCCCAACGGACGATCCAGCAAGGCCAGCAAGGTGGCACCGGAGACATAGGCCAGAAACAGGTACATCACGCGGCCGGACCAAGGATGTACGGCGCGCATTATCCCTTCCAGCTTGGGTCCCGGCCCGTTCATCAATCCGCGCAGCAGCGCCAGCGCGCCCATGGCCAGACCAGAAACGGCAAATCCCCACATCAGCACAGGCGTCAGACCACCGGCAAGCAGGAGCATCAACAGGATCAGGTTCGACCAGTGCAAGATGATCGTGGCGCGGCGGCGGGTCATTCGCATTCTCCGACTGGGGGGTTACCCTGCGGGTGGTGGCGGCGGCAGGATGGTGAACAGCTGTGCCAGTTCCACCACGTCTTCGGCCCGCATCCATCCGTCCTGACCGGCGGTCCAGACGAATGTGTCCCTGCCCAGACTGCCGTCGGCGGCCATACGGCCAAGGGCGGCCTTGGAAAATGGCCCCTTTGTTTCGCCACCTTCGGCAATGTGCCAGACGTGTTCGACAGGGGGTGGGGGCGGCGCGATTGCGGCGGGGGCCGCCTGAACCTGTGCAGGGGCGGCCGTGCGCGCGCCCCATGGCCCGGCTGCAACCTGCTGGCCAATCTGCATGCCCAGTCCCGCGCCCATGCCCGCCTGAATGGCCGCGGCTCCGGCCCCATCGCGGCCAAGGGCCTCTGCGGCCTGGAACTGCATGTATTCGTTCAGATTTCCGATCACACCCATCGACGAGCGTTTGTCCATGACCTCTTCGACCGCAGGCGGGAGCGAGATGTTCTCGATGTAAAGCTCGGGCAGTGACAGCCCGTATTCGGCCAGTTGCGGTGCGATCTCGCCCGCCACCAGCTTGCCCAGCTCGCGGGTGTTCGCCGCCATATCCAGAACCGGAATGCCCGCGCGGGCCAAGGTGCGGGAAAATTCCTGCACGATGATGTTGCGGATCTGGTAGCTGATCTCGTCCATGGTGAACTCACCGTCTGTGCCCACGATTTCGACAAGGAATTTCGCCGGGTCGGACACTTTTACCGAATAGGTGCCGAAGGCGCGCAGGCGCACAGGGCCGAATTCGGGATCGCGGCAGATGATCGGGTTCTTGGTGCCCCATTTGAGGTCGTTGAAGCGGGTGGTGTTGACGTAATAGACCTCGGACTTGAACGGGCTTTTGAAGCCGTGATCCCAGTGCTGAAGCGTGGTCAGGATCGGCATGTTGTTTGTTTCAAGCATATAAAGACCGGGCGAAAACACGTCGGCCAATTGCCCTTCGTGCACGAACACGGCCGCCTGACCTTCGCGCACGGTCAGCTTGGCGCCGTATTTAATCTCATGGTCTTCACGCTCGAACCGCCAGACCATCGTGTCACGGGTATCGTCCGTCCAGTGAATGACGTCGATGAATTCACCGGAAAGAAAATCGAAAATGCCCATGGTGGTCCTCGTGCGAAAATGTAACGCGAACACAGTGTCACAGGCGCAGGGCAAGCGCCACGAAAAAGCTGACCATCGGCAAAGCGCCGTCAGGCGCGGGCGCGGGTCTCGTTTTCCATCTCTTCGGCTCCTGCGCGCATATGGGCGAGGATCCGGTCGAGCATGTGCATCCAGGCGGCGTGATCCGCCGGTGTCCAATCACGCACCTTGATCGACAGACTGTACAACAAGGCCAAGGGCAGAATGTCGTAATGCGCGCTTTTCACCCCGTAGCGTGCGTGGCTTGCCCCAAGCTGCCGCAAGTGGTCGGCTTGATCATCAAGCTGATCGGCCACGTCCACCGCCTGCGCCAGAAGTTTCAAGAACTTCGAGGATTGCGCGCGCATATCGTTTGTAAACAATGCTTTGGTGTCCGGTGCGAATTCGAACATCACGTCATAGAAACACTCGATCAATTCAATCGCCGGCCCCTCAAGGCGGTCCAGAGTGTTGCGAATATGATCTGCAGCGAGGCATTGGGGCATCGGGTGCTTTCTGTCTGACCGCTGCAAACTAGGCCCCGAAAGCAAACCATCCGTTAATTTCAGAGAGGTCCCTGCAGGGTTTCGCGGGCCAGAAGGCGCACGACAGGGTCGGCTTCAGGCAAGGTCATGCCCGTCTTCAGCCGGTCATCATAGAGCATGCCCAGCAGCATCTCGTCGTGGTTGGTCAGCAGGGCGAATTCGTCATCGTCGTTGAAGATCGAAGGCCGCGCCGCGGGGCTGTCGTTGGCCAGCCCAAGCCCCTGCGCCAGTTCCTCGTGAATGCACGACAGCCGCAACAGGTCGGGGTTTTCCGCGCGAATGACGGCAACGGCGGCAGTATAGGTGTATTTGTCGGGACCCGTGGCATAGGCCGCCACCGCGCAATAGATGTCGTCGCTGAGGTTCAGGATGGGCGCCAGATTGGTGCGGGTGATGCCGGGGATGCGGGTGGCCAGTGCCGCGATGGTATCGGCGCGGTCATCTTCCGAGACGAAGAACACCATGAAGTTCGGGTTGGCCCCGGTTGAGATCGGATGCCCGGTGGTGCGGGCCAGCCTGCGGACATAGCCCATGACGTCGGCCCGGTCGCGGGCTTGTTGCGATCCCGGCACCGAAGGCCCGAATTCGACCCCAAATCGCACAGGTCCATCCCATCGGCGCAACCGGCCAGAGACACCGCTGGCCGATCCTGCCGTGCTGTATTCGTTGAAAAAGGCAATGCGCTGGAAATTGCGGGCCAGCATGTCGGCGGTAAAAGGCGTGTCAGGCCCGCCCCCATCACGGCGCAACAACCCTTGGGTCAGTTGTGTGGATTGCACCGAGGCCAGATAGGCACGCATCGCAGCACTGCGTTCAGATGTGGGTTGGGCCACCGTGACGGGGGCAGGGCGCGCAAGTCGGTCGGGCCGCGCCTTGGGCGTCAACACCGGCTCGACCGGGTTCAGCAGATCGCAGGCAGCCAGAGACAGGCCAAGGAGAATTGCCCCGGCCCATGCTCTTGTACGCGTTGATCCCGCCCCCAGCACCGTGGACCGTTAACCCGGCACGGCGGTGCCGGCATTGTCGCCCACACCGTCGCCCCGCGCCTTGGCTGATGCCAGCGTGTCGCGCAATTCGGCTTCCATCTTCTTCAGTTCCTCTTCGGCGGCGGCGCGGCGCGCCTTGCCTTCGTCGGCGATTTGCAGCGATTCCTCGATGGTGCCGATCAGGTCCGCGTTGGCCTGTTTCACCGCTTCGATGTCAAAGACGCCGCGCTCCATTTCCTCGCGGATCATCTTGTTGCTTTCCCGAAGATTGGCGGCATTGGCGGTCAGCAACTCGTTGGTCAGGTCGTTGGCATCGCGCACCGCGGCTGCGGCCTCGGCCGAGCGCTGGATGGTGACGGCCTGCGCCAATTGGGTTTCCCACAGGGGCACTGTGTTGACGAGGGTCGAGTTGATCTTGGTCACAAGGCTCTTATCGTTTTCCTGCACCAAGCGGATCGAGGGCAGCGACTGCATGGTCACTTGCCGTGTCAGTTTCAGGTCATGTACCCGGCGCTCCAGATCATCGCGCGCGGCGCGCAGATCACGCAGTTCCTGCGCCACCATGACCTGATCCTTTTCGGCAGCGGCCTTTACGTCCGCTTCCTTGGCCGGAATGATCGTGCCATCCAGTTCGGCCAGCTTTTCCTCGCCCGCCGCGATGTAGAGCGCCAGTTCGTCATAGAAATCCAACGTCTTTTCATAGAGTACGTCCAGCGACTTGATGTCCTTGAGCAGCGTGTGCTCGTGCGCCAGCAGGTTGTCGGTGATCTTGTCGATCTGGCCCTGAACGGTTTCGAACTTGGCGGTGAACTTGGCAAAAGGTGCGGCACGGCCCAGAAGTTTTTCCCACCAGCTCCGTTTGCGGCGCACATCCAGCTCTGACACCGAAAAGCCGCGGATGGTGGTGACGATGCTGCGCAGGCTGTCACCTGCGGGGCCGACGTCCTTGTTGCGCACGTCATTCAGCATGGCTTGGCTGATCGTTTGCAGCTCGGCTTGTGCGGCCGACCCGAAAGATACGATCGACTGGGTGTCCGTCATGTCGATCTCGTCCATGCGCTTGCGGATCTCGGCGCCCACGGGGGCGTCCGCCTCGGCCAAGGGCACAATTGCGGTGGCCTCGGCGGGTTCCGGCAGGATCACTGCATTCAGCTCTTCGACCTGGGCCAGGGCGGCTTCGGCCTTTTTGCGCACTTCGTCAGACATGGGTGATTTCCCTCACTGTTACATTTGGTTGTCGGGGTCCAGCCGGACGCCCTCGCGCTGCAAGCGGTCGCGCAGCACATCGATTTCAATATTCAGATCGCTGCGGTCATCCAGCAGTAGCTTGCGGGTGCGGGCATCAAAGCCCTTGTTCAGATCGTCCAGCAGCGTGGCATAATCCTCGCGCGCCTTGGCGTCGCGGGTGCGCGCGTAGACATCGGCAAATTTCACCGTCGCGTCCCGCGCACCCATCAGGTAAACGCCCAGATACTTGCGCGCGGCCGTCAGGTCGCGGGGGTCTTCCTCAACCGTGCGAATGAGGTCGCGGGCCGTGCTCTGGAACCGCTCCAGCTTGCTTTCCATCTTGCGATCTCCGGCGCGGAGCATGGCATCGGACATCTGGGTCAGGTATTTCTCGGCCTCGTCCACGACGCGGGCCACGCGGTCCTGTTGGAAGGTGTCGATGCCTTCCATGCCCTTGGACCGCAGCGGATCAATGCCGAAGGCCGCCACGTGCAGGCCTGCTGCC